>NZ_JAJJMN010000001.1:2679490-4019235 GCF_020905335.1 Flavobacterium lipolyticum
CTTCCAGCCAAAAGAAGTGGTTCCGTTCAAGAAGACTAAATTCATGAAGAAAAGTGAGTATTGGAAAATGCTGAGTGATTTTAATTTTAATTATTTGCCTTCAAATGTTTCCTTTAACACGAATATTTTGAGACAAAGTAACCGCCAGCAATTTAGAGAAGTGGAGGTACAGGGAATTGGTCTTGATCCGTTGTACAGACGAAACTTTGCCTTTAATTATCAGTACGGTTTTGGTTTCAATTTAACGAAATCTTTAAAAATTAACTATACAGCTGCATCCAATAATATCGTAAGGAATTTTCTAAATGATGACAATACACCAAAACAGGATTTTAATATCTGGGACGATTATTTTGATATTGGAACACCAAATCAGCACGTACAACAGTTAGTGTTGAACTATGATATTCCAATTCATAAAATTCCGGTTTTAAGCTTTATCAAAGCAAATTATTCGTATACCGCCGACTATACCTGGCAGCGCGCTTCGACTGCATTATCTGAATATGTTGATCCTGTCAGCGGAGGTACTTTTGATTTAGGAAACACTATTCAGAATGCCAATTCGAATACACTTACGACAACGCTTAATATGAACATGCTGTACAAGTATTTAGGATTAACTCCAGGTCCAAAAACAGGAGCAAAACCTAAAGCGGCAGCACCGCCAAAACCGGGGGAGAAGATTGTAAATACGGCAAAACCGGCTACCACTAGCAGTCCATTCTATGATGGCATGATTGGTGTTCTGACCAGTATAAAAAATGTTCAGGTAAATTATACCGTGAATAGTGGAACCGTTTTACCGGGGTATACACCGGGTGTTGGTTTCTTCGGAACATCGAGACCTACTTTAGGATTTGTTTTCGGAAGTCAGGACGACATTCGTTTTGAAGCGGCGAAAAGAGGATGGTTAACCTCTTACCAGGATTTTAATCAAAGTTTTACTCAGGTAACCAATAAGCTTCTGAAAGTAACGGCGAACATCGACTTATTGCCTGATTTGAAAATTGACCTGAACATGGATCGTAATTATTCTGAAAATAATTCAGAGCAGTATAGTGTTGTTAAAAATAATGTGACCGGAGATTTAGATTATAAGGCTTTGTCACCGTATAATTATGGGATGTTCTCTATTTCAACAGTGCTTATAAAAACAGCATTTTCGACCAGCACTGCAACAGAGTCTGCCGCATTTGATGATTTCAGAAACAACCGTATGATTATAGCAAACCGTCTGGCAGAGGAGCGTTATGGTGCAGGAGCGCCAATTCCGAGATATGGAGATGCTAATAACCCGATTCCGGCTCCTACAGATCCTAATTATAAAGTATATACTGCTAATGAAGGGTATCCGATAGGATTTACCAAAAGCAATCAGGCGGTTTTATTACCAGCATTTTTAGCAGCCTATACAGGTAGTAATGCATCAAGCAGCTCGACAGATATTTTTAGAAGTTTTCCAATTCCAAACTGGAGTATTAAGTACAACGGTTTAATGCGTTATAAATATTTCAAAGACAAATTCAAGCGTTTTTCTTTGCAGCATAATTACAGAGCATCGTATACCATCAATCAGTTCAGATCTAATTTTGACTATATAGAGAAGCCTAATGGACAGGATGTGAATACCAATTTCTTTAACAAAACCATCATGTCTAATATTAACCTCGTGGAGCAATTCAGTCCGTTAATTAGAATGGATTTTGAATTGAAAAGCTCATTACGTGTATTGACAGAGATTAAAAAAGACAGAGCTTTGTCTATGAGTTTTGATAATAATTTATTGACCGAAGTAAAAGGAATGGAATATGTGGTAGGTTTGGGCTATCGTTTTAAAGATGTAATTTTCTCCTCAAGACTTGCTGATTCACCAACGGGAATTATAAAAAGTGATATCAATATTAAGTGTGACTTCTCGTATCGAAATAATGAAACCTTAGTGCGCTATTTAGATTATGACAACAATCAATTAGCGGCAGGACAAAATATATGGTCGTTAAAACTTACGGCAGACTATGCATTCAGTAAAAACCTGACGGCGATATTCTATTACGATCATTCGTTTTCGAAAGCGGTAATCTCGACATCATTCCCTTTAACGAATATTAGATCAGGATTTACACTTCGATATAATTTTGGGAATTAATTTTGAATTTCTAAAGAGGATTTTATTATAAGATTATTACATTTGTGCCTCAATTATTAAACTATCAATTTTCAAACACACAACTATTATGAGCATACCAGCAAATTTAAAGTACACAAAAGATCACGAATGGGTTAGCATCGAAGGAGATGTTGCAACAGTAGGAATTACTCATTTTGCACAAAAAGAGTTAGGAGATATCGTGTATGTTGAAGTAGAAACTTTAGATCAAAAACTTGACAGAGACGAGGTTTTTGGAACAGTTGAAGCTGTAAAGACAGTATCAGATTTGTTTTTACCATTAACAGGAGAAATCATTGCCTTCAATGAAAATCTTGAAAGCGAGCCTGAAACTGTGAATTCTGATCCTTACGGAGATGGATGGATGATTAAAATTAAAATTGCTGATGCATCAGAAATTGATTCTTTATTGTCTGCTGACGCTTATAAAGAACTTATAGGTGCCTAAACAATTGCTCTTAATCTGGGCAATTATCTGCTCAGGAATCATTACTTATTTTTGTTTAACAGATTCCAGTAATATTCCGGCGGTAAATTTTCCGAGTATAGATAAGATTGTCCATTTTTGTTTTCATTTTGGATTTACAATTTCCTGGATTTTGTTTTTCAAAAAAGAGCTGAAAGGAAAAGCACCAGACGATTACAAAGCCTATTTAATTTCATTTATATTTTCTGTTTTTTTCGGAATTACAATCGAAATTCTGCAAGGTGTTTTAACGGTTACACGAGCATCAGATGTAACAGATGTTTTAGCCAATACACTTGGAGCTATTTTTGGCATCTTTGCCGCTATAGTTTTTAAAAAACAAATCGATAAAATTTAAGAATATAAAACCCGCTTCGGTGGGTTTTTTTGTGCTCTAATCTTAACACTTTCAAGGCTGGTTAAAGCTTTGCGGCTTCGCGAGCAATGTTATTTAGTCCGGAAAAAATGAAAAAAAGATTTAATATTTTTGATTAACGATTTTTGATGTCAGATGTTTGAAAGGATATAAAATTGATAATTGAACTATTGAGCAGCATTAAATCAAAACTCAGCAATCGTTAATCTTCATTCTAAAATCATCTAATTTAATGATGTTCCTTTGTTTTAAAAGAAACCCGTGGCTACTTTACGTAAATCTTCCCGGCCTTTGCAGTTCATTCTAATTTAAAATGTACTTTTGCAGAATTCTCAGAACACGCGCAAATCATGAATGTTAAGCAATATTTGGACTCTACGTATTTAAAAACAGCCTCCCAGGCAGGACTTTCGGAAGCAGAAAATACCCTTGTGGTTAAAAATGCTATTGAAGAGGCGATTCGCGAAGGCTTTAAACTAATCATGATTCGGCCTGAACAGGTGGTTTTGGCAAAAGAAATGATTCATAAAGCCAATTCGACTTTGCTGATCGGTACAGTCATTGATTTTCCTGAAGGGGACTCAGATTTAGAGTCTAAATTAAAAGAAGCCAACAAAGCAATAGAAGACGGAGCAGATGATCTGGATTTTGTTTGCAATTATAAGGCATTCAAAGAAGGAGATGTTGACCTGGTCAGACAAGAGATTTTAGTGGGAACACAAATTGGTCTTGCAAGTAATAAAACAGTGAAATGGATTATTGAAGTTGCGGCCTTAAATGATACACAGATCATTCAGCTTTCGGCATTGATCAAAAATGTAGTGATGTCTCATTTTAAAGAAGAAAACTACGCTTCAGTTTTCGTGAAGTCGTCCACTGGATTTTATAAAACCGAAAACGATTTGCCAAACGGAGCTACCCTTCCAACAATTATAATGATGTTAGAAAACGCATCACCTTTGCCTGTTAAAGCTGCCGGAGGAGTTCGGTCTTATCAGGATGCCATAGAAATGATTCGCTTAGGTGTAAAACGAATCGGAACCTCTGCTGCAAAAACAATTGCGGATGGAGGGAATACCTCAAATCAATATTAAATAAAAACCTAAATTTACGTGAATAAGATTGCCCTGTCTTTTATTTTAACCTTAACCGCTTTGTTTGCTTTTTCGCAGGAAAGTAACAATACTTCAATCAAACCTGGTTTCGCTGCAGAACAGTTTCCGGTTTTTCCAAACTGTGAAAATCTTCAATCCAAGCAACTAGAAAATTGTTTTTATAAAGAAGTGCAGGATTTTGTATTTCAGAATTATCAGGTGCCTGAAAATCTAAAACAAGCCAATTATAAAGGGGAAGTAAAAGTCTTATTTGAAGTAGATGCAAATGGCGAGTTTAAAGTGATTTATGTAAACGCGTTAAACGATGCGTTATCAGAAGAAGCTAAACGTGTTTTTAAGAAGTTTCCCAAGATCAAGCCTTCTACCTATAACGGAAAACCAACTTATTCTAAATACACAATTTCGATCGATATTCCTTTAAAAAGTGCCGATCAGATTGCTCAGGAAGCATTGGCTGCTGCCCAAATTTTAAAGCCTCTGGAAAAGCCAATGACAGAACTGGATAGTATTGTGTATAAAAAATACAACAATCCGGAATTTGAAAGTCATTTGAATATTCCGTTTTCACACAGTTATTATGCACAATTTGATAAAGCAATGAATCAGGTGGGAAGTAATAACCATACCGCATCAAAGCCGTATACGTATGCTGAAGTTTCAAAATATTATAATTTAAAAGCAGTAAATCAATCCCTTCAGAAAAATGTCTCCAGTTGGCTGGGGAGAAAATTCTGGAATGAAAATATGGTTCAGATTCAGGGAGAAGATTATTGGCTGTCCTTAAATCCTATTGTGGATCTACAAATGGGAAAAGCTTCGGATTTGGATGCTTCCTATACCTACGTAAATACACGTGCCTTAAATTTCAGAGGAGGATTAGGAAAACAAATCAATTTTACCACAACTATCTTTGAAAGTCAGGGGCGGTTTGCGGGTTATTATAATGATTTTGCCGAGACACTAAAACCGTCGGGAGGAAATCCGGCTATTCTTCCGGGAATGGGAATTGCCAAACGATTCAAAACGGATGCTTATGATTTTCCTTTAGCAGAAGCAAATATTACCTACGCGCCAAGTAAATTTTTTGATCTGCAATTGGGTTATGGAAGAAATTTTATTGGTGATGGATACCGTTCATTGCTCGAAAGTGACGGAGCAAGTCCGTATCCGTATTTTAAAATCAATACGACCTTTTGGAAAATAAAATACACCAATACCTATATGTGGCTCAAAGATGTTCGTCCGGATGTGACCCTGGAGAGAACTTATGCCACAAAATTCATGGCCAATCATTACTTAAGTTGGAACGTGTCTAATAAGTTGAACTTAGGTTTTTTTGAATCAGTAGTCTGGACCGATACAAATAATAGAGGTTTTGATATTAATTTTGTGAATCCAATTATTTTCTACCGTTCTGTCGAGTTTGCATCATCATCAAGAAGTGGAAATGCATTATTGGGAGTAACGTCTAAATACAAGTGGAGCAATACTGTTAATTTGTATGCTCAGTTTTTATTGGATGAATTTTCATTAGGAGATATGAAAAGCGGAGACGGCAGCTGGAAAAATAAATTCGGATACCAATTGGGAGCAAAATATTTCAATGCATTTGAAGTAAAAGATTTGCTGCTGCAGTTAGAATACAATCATGTGCGTCCGTATGTATATGCGCACAGTGCGGTGATTACCAATTATGGGCACAACAATCAGAGTGTAGGACACCAATGGGGAGGTAATTTTTCGGAACTGGTGGCAATCGGACGTTATCATAAAGGGCGTTATTTTGCTGATGCGAAATTTACCGTTGGAAAAAGAGGTTTGGACTTTGATACCGCTGAAGATAGCTTTAATTACGGAGGTAACATTTATAAAAACTATGATGAGAAACGACCGTATGATAAAGGTGTAAAAGTAGGACAGGGGAATAAAACAAATGTTTTTATAGCAGATATACAAGGGGGATACCTGATAAACCCGATGACGAATCTGAAACTGTTCGGAAGTTTTTTATATCGAAATTTTGATCCCACGAAAAATACACCCACAACTTTTAAGCAAAGTACCACCTGGTTTTCTATCGGATTGCGTTCCGATATCTTCAATTGGTATTTTGATTACTAGTGTTTTTAATAAGATTTTTTGATATAATAGTGTTAAAGATTTGCAAGTCCTTATTTTGTAAAGGTTTTATTGAAAAAAATCTAATTTTATAGGTCTAAATTCTACAATCTAATTTGTACATTTGCACCACTCAAAAAAAACATACAAATAATTACTGTATTGAACGCGACTAAAAATACATTTTCACTAAAATCAATATTTACCGATTTCAAAGAGATTACCAAAGCTGGTTTAGCAATCAGCGTATTGTTCTCTTCTGTGGCCGGATATTTATTGGGAGTTAATGAGGAACATCCTTTTAAATGGAGTGTTTTGGCAGTTTTGGCAATCGGTGGATATTGCATGGTTGGAGCTTCGAATGCATTTAATCAGGTGATCGAAAAAGATATCGATGCTTTAATGGACCGAACCAAAAATCGCCCGGTTCCTTCAGGACGCATGTCTCCAAAAATGGCTTTGTTTGTAGCAAGTTTGCTTACTATTATTGGTATTGCCTTGCTTTACACTATAAATGCTAAGTCGGCTATGTTTGCCGCAATCTCCATATTCTTATACACCAGTATTTATACCCCTTTGAAAACGGTAACTTCGTTGTCTGTTTTTGTTGGTGCTTTTCCGGGGGCAATTCCTTTCATGTTAGGCTGGGTTGCCGCTACAGGAGAATTTGGTATAGAGGCCGGAACGCTGTTTTTGATTCAGTTTTTCTGGCAATTTCCTCACTTTTGGGCAATTGGCTGGTTTTTGTATGAAGATTATGAGAAAGCCGGAATCTTCATGTTGCCAACAGGGAAAAAAGATAAAGGAACCGCTTTGCAGGTTATTTTATATACAGTTTGGTTGATTGTTGCTTCGTTATTACCGGTTTTAGGATATACAGGGCAATTGTTTATTTCGCCAATAGCAGCAATTTTAGTGTTTTTGTTAGGTTTATGGATGTTGTTTTATGCAGTACGTTTGTATCAGTTAAGAACACCAAAAGCAGCGAGAACATTAATGTTGGTAAGTGTTTCGTATATCTCGTTACTGCAAATCGTATTTATAGTAGATAAATTTTTAAGATAGTTATGGAAATGACAATGACAAAAACAGAAACGGCAGCGGAAGAGAAGCTAAGGAAAGCCAAATCGGCAAAACTTATCCTCTTGTTTGCAATGGTAAGTATGACCATGATGTTTGCCGGACTTACAAGTGCTTTTGTGGTAAGTAAATCAAGAGCCGACTGGTTGAAGAATTTTGAATTGCCAACGGCATTTTATTATAGTACAGCAGTTATTTTGGCTTGTAGTGTTACTTTTTACCTGGCTAAAAAAGCCATTCAGAAAGACAATAGAAGCGCTACTACAGCTTTACTTTTGGGAACTTTAGCTTTAGGGATTTTGTTCGTGGTGCTGCAATTTGCAGGTTTTGGACAAATCGTAGAAAGCGGGTATTATTTTACAGGAGAAGGTAGTTCAATTACTACAACATTTTTGTATGTAGTAACCGTGACACACTTGTTACACTTGGCTGGAGGATTAATTTCACTTTTAATTATAATTTATAATCATTTTAAACAAAAATACAATTCGACTCAAACTCTTGGTATAGAACTAGGTGCGATGTATTGGCACTTTTTGGATTTATTATGGTTGTATTTATTTTTATTTTTATATTTCTTTAAATAAGAAAAAAACGTAAATTTGGGAACTTTTTAACGAATATCTTTTATGGGAGCGACAGTTACTACTGCAAACAACGACGAAAAAACTTGGGGAGGCGGTCATGAGATCCAGCCATTAGGAGCAAGTTATGGTAAAATGATGATGTGGTTTTTTATCGTATCAGATGCCTTAACATTCTCTGGATTCCTTGCTGCTTATGGTTTTTCAAGATTTAAATTTATTGAAACCTGGCCTTTGGCTGATGAAGTGTTTACTCACTTTCCTTTTATGCATGGCGTTGCGGCACCAATGTATTATGTAGCCTTAATGACTTTTATTTTGATTTTCTCATCTGTAACAATGGTTTTGGCCGTTGATGCAGGTCACCAATTGAAAAAAACAAAGGTTGCAATTTATATGTTCTTAACGATTATTGGAGGTTTTATCTTCGTAGGCTCTCAGGCCTGGGAGTGGAAAAACTTCATTAAAGGAGAGTATGGAGCAGTTGAAACAGCAGGAGGAAGTTTACTGCAGTTTGTTGATAAAGATGGTAAAAGAGTTGCTCTTGCTGATTTTGCGGTTAAATTACCGGAACAAAGAGAAGCTTTAACAAGGAGCCATTCAACATGGTTTATGGAAGATGCTCAGGCACAGCCAACTTATACAGTTGCAGAAGTTCAGGCAGGTTTTAAAGCTCATCCTGAAGTTTTAATCAGAACAGAACAACTTACAGATAAAAAGAAAAAAACAGTTTTATCAAGAGAAGAGTCTGAAGCTCGTTTAGCAAGTGCTAAATATGTGGTTGAAGGTGCTAATTTGATTAGAAACGAATACGGAAATAAATTATTTGCTGATTTCTTTTTCTTCATCACAGGATTCCACGGATTCCACGTATTTTCAGGAGTTATCATTAATATCATTATCTTCTTTAATGTATTATTAGGTACTTATGAAAAAAGAAGAAGCTACGAAATGGTAGAGAAAGTTGGTTTATACTGGCACTTTGTCGATTTAGTTTGGGTATTTGTATTTACAGTTTTCTACTTAGTTTAATTTTAGATTTTAATTATTATGTCACACGAGCACGTATCAAATACAAAAAGAATCTGGTTTGTTTTTGCATTACTATCAGTAGTAACTACAGTAGAGGTTATTTTAGGTATCTACAAACCTGCATCATTAGAGTTTAATCATTTTGTTGGCTTGAACTTATTGAACTGGATTTTTTACATCCTTACAATTTTTAAAGCTTATTATATAGTATGGGCATTTATGCACATGGAAGGTGAAAAAAGCAGCCTTAGATGGTCTGTTGTAGCACCTGTTATTTTCCTGGTATTATATCTATTGTTTATTCTGTTAACAGAAGGGCATTATATTTATGGGGTTTTTAAAGATTCTACTATTAAATGGAATTTTTAACATGATATTAATTCGAAAAGAGTCCCGATAACATCGGGATTTTTTTATTTTTGTACCTCAATAACTTGTACAGATATAATGAAAAAAAATATAGTTCTCTTTGCTCTTTTTGTTTTGCCAATTGTAGCCTATTTGTTTTTTGCTTCAGGGGTTAACAGCTTTACTACACTTCCTGTTATAACGCCAAAAATTAAAGATTTCGGTGATTGGAAATCCCTGAATGGAAAGAAAGTTTTGTTGGATAAAAAGATCACGGTTCTTGGTTTTTCAGGGTCTGAAATTTTAAGCAATCGAGGGAATTACTTTAACTTAAACGAAAAAATTTACAAGCGCTATAACGGTTTTGAAGATCTCCAGTTTGTAATACTTTGCCCGTTGGGAACCGAAGCCGATGCACAAAAAGTAGTAGATGCTCTTAAACCTTTTACAGACGTGAAAGGCTGGAACTTTGTCTTCGCTTCACCTGAGGAAATTCAGGCATTTTACGATCAGCTAAAGTTAAAAGGAAAATTAGATCAGAATCTTGGAACTCCGAATGTTTTTATCGTCGATAAAGAAAGAAATCTTAGAGGAAGAAAAGATGCAGCTGAATACAAAGAAGGGTATGACACTTTTCATCCTTCAGAGCTAAGCAATGAAATGCTGGATGATTTTAAAATCATTTTATACGAATATCGTGCTGCTCTAAAAAAGAATCACAACGCAACTAAACAACTTTAATCTTTCTATCATGTTTAAGAATAAATCATATATCGGTATTTCGTTTATTATTTTAATTTTTGGAATTTATGCCGTTCCTAAAATTGTTGACAGAGTTAAAAACGGAGACATTGTAAAAGGAAACCGTCTGGACAATGTAGGATTGAAAACTTCAAAGGCTGATGGTAAATTGATGAAAATTGGACCAGCGCCGAAATTTGAATTGACCAATCAGGACAATGCTAAAGTTTCGAATGATACTTACAAAGGAAAGGTTTATGTGTTAGAATTTTTCTTCACAACTTGCCCGTCAATTTGTCCGAAAATGAATTTAAGCATGCTGGAGATCGAAAAGACTTTTTTCGGAAATCCAAATTTCGGAATCGTATCCATCACAATCGATCCTAAACATGATACGCCGCAGGTTTTAAAAGAACATGCTAAGTTATTAGGAGTAAAATCTTCTACCTGGAATTTCTTAACGGGGGATAAAAATACGATCATGGAATTGTCTAATAAAGGATTCAATTTATATGCCGGAGAGAATGAAAAAGTGAGCGGTGGTTTTGAACACTCAGGTTTGTTCGCTTTAATTGATAAAGAAGGAAATATTCGTTGCAGAAAAGATGAATTCGGAAATCCAAATATCTATTATGACGGATTAGATAAAAAAGGAGTTAGAGACATACAGGAAGATATTAAAATATTATTAGAAGAATAGAAATGGAAGATCATTCATTAGAGAAAAAATTCAGTAAGTTTATTGTTGCGGTTTCAATTGTAATTCCACTTGTGGTAGCCATTTTATTTGGTGTAAAATTGAAAGACTTAGGAATTGAAGTTGAACCGCTTTCGTTTCTGCCTCCAATTTACGCAACAACAAATGGTATTACCGCTGTAGTTTTAGTTTGGGCTGTATTGGCCATTAAAAATGGAAAACGTAAGCTCCATGAACGCTTAATGACTTTAGCGATTGGGCTTTCGGTAGCTTTTTTAGTAATGTATGTGGCGTATCACATGACCTCCGATTCTACTAAATTTGGCGGTGAAGGAGCAATTCGTTATATCTATTTCTTTATTTTGGTGACTCATATTTTATTGTCTATTGCCATTATTCCATTGGTATTAATAACGTACGTACGTGCATTGGCAAAACGCTTTGACCGACATAAAAAAATTGCTAAAATAACATTTCCGCTATGGTTGTATGTTGCAGTTACCGGTGTTGTGGTTTACTTAATGATTTCTCCTTATTATGCTTAAAATGGAAAATAGATTAAAGAATAAAGAAAATAGAAAAGCAATTAGAAGTAGGTTTGCGAATTTTTTATCAACGAAATGCTTCTATATTCTTGCATCTATTCTCTTTTCGCTAAGCGCAAATGCTCAATGTGCCATGTGTCGTGCAGCGCTTGGTGGAGATTCAAATGTTAAAAAAGCAGAAGCAGTAAATAATGGAATCGTATATTTAATGGTTATTCCGTATTTATTGGTGGCAGTAATAGGTGTTCTGATTTACAGAATGTACCAGTCAAAAAAGAAAAAAACAGATCATTAGTCAATTAGACAATTAGATAATGTGGTAATTCATTCATTATCTAATTGTCTCATTATCTAATTATCTCATTACCTAATTATTATTTCAAACCGTTAACCGAGACATTTACGGTACCGTTTATTTTGATAAAGGCAATAATGGCCTGATTGGTTAGTTGAATTTTATCAAACTGGATGTCTTCCATTTTTCCATTGACAAAAACACCTGGCAATGGAGAATAGTTTTTAAGATAAGCCGCCATGTTTTTCTTGCCTTCCTCTAAATTGGGTTGTATCGAATAACGACAGCTCTCTTCCATTTTTCTTAAAACATACCCCTGACCCAACCAGCTTGCCGTGCGCATTAATCTGCTTTTGGTATCTAAAACGTAATCCAGTTTTTCAAAGTAAATTTCTTTAGTCTGAGGATTGTATTGAGGAAATCCGTTTAAATAAAGCGTTCCGTTTACAGAGCCTAAAACATCTAGAGCAATAACCATCTTTCCGTTTTTATGCCAGATGGATACATTTTTTACCGTCACTTTTTTGCTGCCCGAACCAAATTCCTGACCTGCAAAATTCTTCGTCATAATCTTTGAAGCATCAACATAGGTAGATATGGCAGCAATGTTTGCTGAAATCTGATTCGGAACTTTAGCGACAGGTTTCAATATGATTTTATTGGCACTGAATTTAGATTCAGGTTTTTTGCCTACGATGGTTTCCATGTTGCATTTCATTCCCATGTCCAGTAAAAACTGATCATTTTTTAATTTGGCATTGGTTGAATACACTTCAACAGGAACAATTCTAAGCCAGCTTTCGTAAGTGTCACTCAGTTGAAAAGGAGTGCAGATTTTTTCTAAGGCAGTTAAAACATTTGGTTTGAAATCCATTGATTTTTCGATAGCCTCGTCTATTTTCTTTTCAATTTTTGATTTAAAAATAGAAATTGCAGGGTTTATTAGATAGGTAATAGGCATGCTTTTACCAAAAATCTGCATGGTCGGACTTTCGCTCCAGTCTAATGATTTAAACTCCGTTTTAGTGTTTAATTTCCAGTTTGTCAGTGCCACTTCACTGGACAGGGTAATCACACCATTCAGATTAAACTCTCTGATGTCGTAAAGTTCAACGCCCAGTTTTTTGGTACCGATTCGGTATTTAACAGTGGCTTTTAAAGGCAGGATTGTTTTTATCTTCTTGTCTGGGTTTGCGGGGTCATTTTGAATTTTTATAGGCGCCTGCTTCCAGATTTTCATTTCGATATCGTCGTCGTCGATCGTATTGTCTTCATAAATCAATCCGTTTAAAAGTGTATTGGTTTGATTTTCAATATCGCTAAGTTTTACTGTAATTGGTAAATTGATAAAGGAGGGGTTTGCTTCGTAAACTAACGGACTTGCGTCATCCGGCTCCGGTTTTAGGGTTTCCAGTTTTTGGGCTGTAGAGCAGCCTGCAAGTACAGCAAGTAGGGTGAATAAGGAGATAATGGAAGAAAACTTCATCGTTATGATTTTTTTTAGTCTGACAAAATTAATAAAACAATTATATTATTATAAAAATGTGTAACAATTAGCAAACAAGTGAGTCTTATTCAAAGAAGAAGAGATAATTATTAACGTTTTCTTACCATAAAATAGTTAAGAAAAATGCTATTATTGTTTTAAAATTTAACAATAACCACCATGATTGAGATCAAAGATTTGCACAAATCCTATAAAATGGGTAGTTCGGAGTTACATGTGTTAAAGGGAATTAATTTTAATATTGAAGAAGGTGAGCTGGTTGCAATTATGGGATCGTCAGGATCAGGTAAATCAACGCTTTTGAATATTTTAGGAATTCTGGACGAGGCTGATTCCGGTAGTTATATTTTGGATAAAACCCCGATCAAAAAGTTAAACGAAACAATAGCGTCTAAATACCGCAATAAGTTTTTAGGATTTGTATTTCAGTCTTTCAATCTGATCAACTATAAAACCGCTCTCGATAACGTTGCAATGCCTTTGTATTATCAGGGAATCAAAAGAAAAGAGCGTTATGACATCGCGATGAAATATTTAGAGAAAGTTGGACTTGGTTCGCATTCTCATCACTTACCCAATGAACTTTCAGGAGGTCAGAAACAGCGTGTTGCCATTGCAAGAGCTTTGGCTTCAAATCCGAAAGTTTTATTGGCAGATGAGCCAACAGGAGCATTGGATACTAAAACTTCTTATGAGGTTATGGAACTGATTCAGGGGATTAACGATGAAGGAAAAACAATCCTAATCGTAACTCACGAACCTGATATTGCCGCAATGTGCAAAAGAAATGTAGTCCTGAAAGACGGATTAATTATCGATGATAAAAAGGTAGAACAAGTTAGAGCTTCATCTTATGTTTAATATTGAGCGTTGGCAGGAAATATTTGAGGCAATCTCTAAAAACCGGTTGAGAACATTTCTGACCGGAGTTTCTGTAGCGTCAGGGATTTTTATTTTGGTGATTTTACTTGGAGCAGGAAAAGGGCTTCAGAACGGAATCGAGAAACAATTTGAAAATGATGCAAAAGGAATAATTGAAGTCTGGTCTGAAGCAACAACCAAAGAATATAAAGGACTAAATCCGGGAAGGCAAATTCAGTTAAGAAATAGTGATTATGATCTTCCGGTTAAAAAGTTTGATGATGAGATTGATAAAAAGTCACCTGTACGTAGTACCTGGGGCGGGATTGTGAGTTACGGGAAAGAATCAGGAAATTATCTGTTTAGAGGGATTAGTTCGGATTATGTCTATCTTGAAAATGCAACTATTGTTAAAGGACGCTTCATTAATAATAGTGATATGATACATAATGCGAAAGTGGCGGCTATTGGTTTGAAGGTGGAGCAAGATCTGTTTAAAGGGCAAGAAGCGTTAGGAAAAGAGATTTTAGTCAATAATATTAATTTTAAAGTGATTGGGGTTTTTACAGATCCTTCAGGAGAGCGTGAAGAATCAAGGGTTTATATGCCTATGACGACGAATCAGCGCGCTTATGGAGCTGGTGATAAAATAGACGCAATGCAGTTTGTTTTAAATAAAAAAATGAATTATGAAGAGGCACTGGCGCAATCAAGAAAATTCACAGCAGAGGTAAAAGCCTTGTTGAAAAGCAAAAACGTTATTGCACCTGATGACAATAGCGGCATAGGTGTTTTTAATTCAGTGGAAGAAGCGAAACAATTTTATGATTTAAATCTGTATATCAGATTGTTCTTTTGGTGGGTTGGTATTTGTACGATCATTGCCGGAGTTGTGGGAGTAAGTAATATTATGCTAATCATCGTAAAAGAAAGAACAAAGGAAATTGGAATACGAAAAGCACTTGGAGCTTCCCCTTTTTCAATTATTTCGATGATCCTTCATGAATCTATTTTTATAACCACTATTGCTGGATTTATAGGCTTATTGGCTAGTTTAGCGTTATTGGAATTTGTGGGACCGCTGGTACAAAGTGAATATTTTAGAAATCCTGAAGTTGACTTTAGTGTAGCTTTAACCACGCTTGTACTGCTTGTATTTGCGGGGGCGATGGCAGGGTTTTTTCCGGCATATCGAGCAGCCAAAATTAAACCGATTGTAGCACTTAGAGACGAATAATTATGTTTAAAAAAGATAATTGGGACGAGATTTTACAGGCTCTGACAGCCAACGTTTTCAGAACCATTCTAACGGCATTCGGAGTGTTTTGGGGGATTTTTATTTTGGTCATTTTATTGGCAGCTGGTAATGGCCTGGAGAATGGTGTGAAAAAAGGTTTTGATGGGATTGCGACAAATACGATGTTTATGTGGAGTCAAACCACAACCAAAGCCTACAAAGGTTTGCCTAAAGTACGCCGTTATGATTTCAGAAATAGCGATGTTGCAGCATTAAAATCAGCTTTACCGGATCTGGTGTACGTGTCTCCACGAAATCAGCTGGGTGATTTTAACGGAACCAATAATGTAGTTCGTGGTACCAAAACTTCTGCATTTACCATTTACGGAGATTATCCGGAGTTGATTAAACAACAGCCGATGGATATCATTAAAGGGCGATTTGTCAATCAGCAGGACATTCTCGAAAGACGAAAAGTTGCGGTAATTGGTAAAGGAGTGACCAATGAACTTTATGGAAAAGAAGAAGAAGCGATTGGAACTTATGTGAAAATCAACGGGATCAATTTCATGGTGGTGGGGGTTTATAAATCAAAACAGCAAGGGGGGAATGCAGAGCAGGAGCAAAAAAATATATTTATTCCCTTTACTACTTTTCAGCAGGCTTTTAATTTTGGAGATAAAGTAGGGTGGATGGCACTAACCGCAAAAGACGGTACATCTATTACCGATTTAAAACCAAAAATTTTAGAAAAAATAAAAGCACTTCACTCCGTTAATCCTGCTGATGAAAGAGCGGTTGGGAATTTTGATTTATACGAACAGTACAATAAAGTGCAAAGTTTATTTAACATCCTAAAAATTATTGCCTATTTTGTAGGGACTTTGGTTTTGATTTCGGGAGTAATTGGTATTTCGAATATTATGCTTATTGTAGTGAAAGAACGTACCAAAGAAATAGGTATCAGAAGAGCTTTAGGAGCAACTCCTGCAGCGATTCGTGGGCAAATTTTATCTGAATCTATATTTTTAACGATTATTTCAGGAATGCTGGGTATTGCTGTAGCTACCGGAATTATCGCGCTCTTAAATATGGCTTTAGCTTCGATGCCACCGGATAGTAACACGATGTTTGCTAATCCAAGCGTCGATTTAGGAGTCGTATTTGTAGCTTTAATAATATTAGTAGGATCTGGTTTGCTGGCAGGGTTTATTCCGGCACAAACCGCAATTAATGTGAAGCCTGTAGATGCTTTACGAACAGAATAAATTATCAATCAGAATATAATCGAATTAAACTGAAAACACAATGAAAAAAGGAGTAACCGTAACCATTTTAATCTTTATTGCTATAGTTTTCTTTGGCGCACTGTATTACCTGTACGCTAAGAATCAAGAGTCTCCAATTGTATTTAAAACGGAGAAAGCAGAGATTAAAACCATTATCAAAAATACCATTGCAACCGGTAATATTCAGCCTAATGAAGAAGTCCTGATCAAACCAAACATCTCAGGTATTATCGAAGAAGTGTATATCAAAGCGGGAGAGAAAATTAAAGCCGGTGATCTTATTGCCAAAATTAGAGTTGTAGCCAATGTTTCTAACGTAAGCAGTACACAGAATCAGGTACAGACTGCCAAAATTGCTTTAGACAATCAGGAAAAAATATATCAAAGACAAAAAACATTGTTTGATAAGGACGTAATTTCAGCAAATGATTTTGATGCAGCACAATTAGCGTACAAACAGGCCAAACAAAACTATCTGGCAGCAAAGCAAAGTTTAGATATTGTTAAAACTGGAACAACAACTTCACTTGGAAGTTATGCCAATACGTTAATCCGTTCAACAGTAAACGGAATGGTACTGGCAGTTCCGGTAAAAGTAGGAAATCAGGTTATTGAGAGTAACAATTTTAATGAAGGAACTACTATTGCGAGCGTAGCTGATGTGGGAAGAATGATTTTTATTGGAAAAATTGATGAATCTGAAGTGGGGAAAATCAAAGAAAAAATGCCAATTGAAATTACCGTTGGAGCGATCGAGAATAAAAAATTTGAAGCTGCTCTGACCGATATTGCGCCTAAGGGAGTGGTAGAGAACGGAGCAATTCAGTTTGAAATTAAAGCAGCTTTGGTGAATAGAGATGCTACTTTTATCAGAGCAGGTTTAAGTGCAAACGCTTCAATTATCTTAGAAAAAGCAGATAAAGTTTTGGCAATAAAAGAATCACTGGTACAGTTCGATAAAAAAACGCAAAAACCCTATGTTGAGATTGAAACTAACCCTCAGAAATTTCAAAGAAGAGATTTAGTTTTAGGAGTAAGTGATGGAATTTATGTCGAGGTGAAAAGCGGAATCAAAGCTTCGGATAAAATTAAAATCTGGAATCAGGGTTTGATCAATGAAGAAGAAAATAAGTAATTTGAGCAAATAAAGAATTTTTGATTTTTAAAAAATGTTAAATTTGTGTAGTAGGGTTACTATGCTTTCATTCAAAATATATGAAAATAAATAAATATAATAGTCTGGTTTTTGCGGTGTTATTCGGGTTTGGCTTGTCTGGTCAGGCGCAAACCAAGAAATGGACTTTGGAAGAATGTGTTCGTTATGCATTAGAAAATAATATCACAATAAAGTTGTCAGAACTGGATGTTCAAAATGCAGCGATTGACAAAAGGGCTGCCTTTGGAAGTTATCTTCCGTCAGTAAGCGGCAATGCATCACATTCCTGGAACATTGGTTTGAATCAGGATCTTACAACCGGTCTTTTGCGTAATCAAACAACACAGTATTCTTCTGTAGGTTTAAGTGCGGGAGTCGATATTTATAAAGGTTTGCAAATTCAAAATACGTATAGAAGAACAAAACTTGCCATCATAGCTTCACAGTATCAATTGATGAAAATGCAGGAAGATATTTCGCTGAATGTGGCCAATGCCTTCCTTCAGATCCTTTCGAATAAAGAAGATTTAAAAATAAAAAAAGAACAGCTAACGATTGATGAAAAACGTTTGGCTCGTTCAGAGGAAATGGTTAATGCCGGGACTATTCCCAGAGGTGATTTGTTTGATTTAAAAGCAACTGTAGCAACTGATAAACAAAATATCACCGTTTCAGAGAATAATTTCTTAATCTCAAAATTGAGTTTGGCCCAACTTTTACAACTAAAAGAATTTACAGATTTTGATGTGGTAGATGATACTAACGCAAAAGATGAAAATAACATTATGGCTCAAACTCCCGATGAGATTTACAATAAAGCAAAAGAAACAAGAACTGAACTAAAACTGGCACAAACCAATCTTGAAATTGCACAGAAAAGTGTTACCATTGCAAAAGGAGCTTATCAGCCAACATTAAGAGGATTCTATGGATTCGATACTAGAGCGAGTTACAGTGACCGAACCAGATTGGATGAAAATAATAAACCATACCTAGTAGGGCCGGATCCAATATTTCAACAGTTTAGTGACAATAAGGGACATAGTTTTGGATTTCGTTTAGATGTGCCAATTTTTAACGGTTTTTCAGTTCGAAATAATGTAGAGCGTAGTAAAGTAAGTTTAGAGAAATCTAAAATAGATTTAGAGCAAAAAAGTTTAGATTTGCAACGTAATGTTTATACAGCTTTTACAAATGCAAAAGGAGCATTAAATACTTACGAATCGTCTACCGTAACATTAGAAGCAAGACAGCAGGCCTATAACTATGCGAAAGAAAAGTATGATGTAGGTTTAATGAATTCTTTTGATTTTACTCAGGCGCAAACATTGTTAACCAATGCACAGTCCGATGTGATCAGAACAAAATACGATTATATATTTAAAATAAAAATATTAGAATTCTACTTTGGAATTCCAATTGTTCCAATTGTTACAAAATAATTTATTATGTCTAAAAAAACGATTTATCTTTTAGTAGGTGGCGCAGTAGCACTTATTGCAGTTTTAGTTGGTCTTTCGAAAGCAGGAGTTATTGGGAATAAGGATGAAGGAACAGAAGTAGAAATTTCAAAAGTAATAGCTTCAACAATTGTTGAAACAGTTTCGGCAACAGGAAAAATCCAGCCTGAAATTGAAGTGAAGCTTTCGTCAATGGTTTCGGGAGAAATTATTGCGTTAAATGTAAAAGAAGGGCAGGTGGTTAAAAAAGGAGATTTATTGGTAAAAATAAATCCTGATTTGTACACCTCCGGTTTAGATCGTACTGTGGCTAATCTGTCAGGAACTAAGGCTGGTTTAACGCAGTCTGAGGCTAGTTATAATGAAGCAAAAGCAAATTACGACCGTAACAAAACGTTATACGAAAAAGGAGTAATTTCAAGATCAGATTGGGATAAGGCAATTTCGACTTATGAAGTAGCCAAGGCCACCAAGCAAAATGCGTATTACAATGTTAAAAGTGCTTCGGCATCGGTTACAGAGGCCAGAGACAACTTAGGGCGTACTTTAATTTATGCTCCTGCTGACGGAACTATTTCGGTTTTAAATGTGGAACTGGGAGAGCGTGTCTTAGGAACGCAGCAAATGGCCGGAACGGAGCTTTTACGTGTAGCCAACTTAAACAATATGGAAGTTGAAGTTGACGTAAACGAAAATGACATCGTTAAGGTGAAAATTGGTGACGAAGCTAACGTGGAAGTTGACGCTTATCTGAAAAAGAAATTTAAAGGTATCGTAACCAGTATTTCTAATTCGGCCAGTACAGCATTAACTTCTGATCAGGTAACAAATTTTAAAGTTAAAGTACGTATACTGAAAGAATCGTATCAGGATTTACTGGAAGGACAACCAAGTACTTATTCTCCTTTCAGACCTGGAATGACGGCTACGGTTGATATTCGTACCAAAACTAAAAACAATGTTTTGGCAGTGCCAATCAGTTCGGTTGTGGTTAAATCTGATACAGCTGCGGTAAAAGACTTTAAGGTAGAAGATCCAAACGAGGATAAAAAAGCAGCTCCGAAAAGCGATAAAAAGTTTGAGTGCGTTTTTGTAAAAGTAGGAAACAAAGCCAAAATTAAAATAATTAAAACCGGTATACAGGACGATACGAATATCGAAGTAATGACAGGATTGAAAGCAGGAGATGTTGTTATTACAGGACCTTATACCACTGTCTCTAAAGATTTGAATTCCGGAGATAAAGTAAAACTCAAAAAAGCAGATACTTCTAAGAAATAATTTGCGTCATAATAAAAATTTAAAATTACATACATTGTCTTTTATTCTCAATATTGAAACCGCTACCAAAAATTGCTCCGTATCCATTGCTAAAAACGGAGAAACCATTATATGCAGGGAAATCGCCGAAGAAGGTTATTCACATGCTGAAAAACTCCACGTTTTTATCGAAGAGGTAATTGCTGAAGCTGGTGTCGCGATTGAGGATTTAGTGGCTGTTGCCGTGAGTCAGGGACCAGGGTCTTATACCGGTCTGCGTATTGGGGTTTCGGCCGCGAAAGGATTGTGTTTTGCCTTAAATATTCCTTTGATTGCAGTTGATACTTTACAAACATTAGCTTCACAGGCTAAGGTTTCCGAAGGGAAAATTATTCCAATGCTGGATGCCAGAAGAATGGAAGTGTATAGCGAAATATTTGCAGCTGATTTAAAAGTGGAAAGAACAATTCAGGCTGAAATTATTACGGAGGATTCTTTTAAGGGGTATACAGAGACTGTGTATTTTGTAGGTGATTGTGCCGAAAAATGCAAAACAGTTTTAACCCAATCAAATTTTGTGTTTTTGGAAGAGATCAAATATCCTTCGGCTGCTGCGATGAGTAAGATCAGTTATGATAAATATCAAAAAAGCGACACTGTTGATGTCGCTTATTTTGAACCTTATTATTTAAAAGATTTTATGATGGCTCCTCCATCAAAAAAAGCATAAACCTTTTTATTTTTGAAGAGTATACGGCTGAACCGAAATTCCGGCTTCATCTAATGCCGCTTTACAATTCTCTAAAGTCTCAGAAAAAACAGCTCCATAATTAGCGTTTTTTGCCCATGGACGTACGGCAAACTCTACAGAACTTGCGGTTAAGTTTTTTACAAAAACCTCAGGAGCAGGTTTTTTAAGTACTTTTGGATTGTTGTTTAAAACGTTCAAAAGAATGTCCTTTGCCTTTTTTATATCAGAATCATACGAAACCGCAAAAGTCAAATCGGCTCTTCGTTCTCCTTGCATTGAATAATTGATAATGGTACCGTTTGATAAAGCTCCATTTGGAACAAAAACAGTTTGATTGTTAGCGGTTAACATCTTGGTTACAAAAATCTGAATTTCTACAACTGTTGCAATAACTCCACCTTGTGTTTCAATCGTATCGCCTACTTTGAAAGGTTTGAATACGATAATTAACATTCCTCCTGCAAAATTGGATAGAGAGCCCTGTAAAGACAAACCTACGGCAAGACCCATCGCTCCTAATATGGCAACAAAAGAGGAGGTTTCGATACCCAATTTTGAAATAAAGGTCACAAACAATAAAATTCGAAGTGCCCAAATCAATATGTCAGAGAGGAATCGGGTCAATGTGGGATCCAGATTTCTTTGGATCATTATTTTTGTGATGATTCTGCTGATTAATCGGATGGCATAGATTCCGACAAATAAAATGATGAATGCCGAGATTAATTTTGGAGAATAATCAATTAATACGTTAATAAATTTAGCAGCATAATTGCTAATCTGTTCTGAATTGTACATATTTTTAGAATAAAAAAACCTTCCCAAAGAGAAGGTATATTAGTTTTGCAAATATAAAAATATTTCCCGGTATAAGAAAAAGGAGTTTTATTCCTTGTTGGTAGTTCCATCAATAACATCATCAGCTTTAGTAAGCGTTTTTTCGCTGCTATCCGTTACGGTTTCTGAAACAATTGCTTTAGTTTCTCCGGTTAGTTCGGTGGTTTTTTCTTTTACAGAATCAATTACATCACTTATAGAATCAGATGCTTTTTCAACATACTCGCTAACAATATCTTTCGCCTGATGCGCATAATCCGTTGCTGTTTCAATCAGCGGTTCTGATGCTTCTTTGGCTTTTGCGAAAGTTTCTTCGGCGAAGGTTTCTGCTTTATCAATATAAGGAGCAGCGGCCTCTTTGGCTTGTTCAAAAGTGGTTTCGGCCTGATGTGCCAGATCAGTAGCAGAATCTTTGGCTGTGCCAAATAAGTTCTTAAAGAATGAAGATAATCCCATAGTCTTGATATTGATTGGTTTAGAATACAATATTAACTATTTTTAAAATAGTACAGCGTTATTTGATTAATAATTTGCTGATAATTAGTGAGATATATGTTTTAATTAAAAAAGCGCCTGCCAATGACAGACGCTTTCGGTATTTTATAAAGGATAAAAAATTAAGCGTTTACAGCCTCTACTTTTATGGCTTCGTCATTTAACATGCTTTTTAGCATATTTTCGATTCCGCTTTTTAAAGTAAAAGTTGAAGACGGGCAGCCACTACAAGCTCCTTGTAGAATTACTTTTACCGTTTTGTCCTCTTCATTATAAGAATCAAAAGCAATATTTCCACCGTCAGCAGCAACTGCCGGTTTTACATATTCTTCAAGAATGTTAATGATTTGTTGCGAAGTAACATCCAGTTTGTCAAATGCTTCGTCTTTTGTGATATCATTTTTTGTAGCCACTTCAATTAGACTTTCATCTAAAACAGTTCCTCCGTTTTCGATAAACTGCTTGATAAAAGTTCGTACTTCAAGTGTGATTTCCTGCCAGTCGTTGATGTCGTATTTGGTTACCGAAATATAATTTTCATCAATAAAAACTTCTTTTACATACGGGAATTTGAACAACTCTTTGGCCAGTGGAGAAGAAGCAGTCTGATCGATATTTTTATATTCAACCGCATTTCTTGTCAGCATTCTGCTCACCACAAATTTTAGAGCTGCAGGATTTGGAGTTGTTTCTCCATAAACGGTGATCGGCTGTTTTTTAGCTTTGGTTTCATCCGCATTAATGATTACGCCACCTTTGTCTACAAATGCAGTAATTTGTTCGGCAACGGCATCTTTTACATCCTCCCATTCTACAATACTATATCTTTCGATGGCGATAAAGTTTCCTGAAATATAAACGGTTTTTACAAACGGTAAATAAAACAATTGCTGTGCTAAAGGGGAGGCTTGTGCTTCGTCAATATTTTTGAATTCGAAACTTTGATTTTGAGTAATAAAATCTTCAAATTCGAACTTTAAGATTGTTGGATTTTGAGTTTCTTTTATGGTGATTTTTGTCATGAGTTGTAATTTTTTACAAATTTAGTAAAGTTATTTTTTGCTAATACCTACTATTTGATTTTTTAATAAAAGAATTAAGACTCTTTTCCAATAAATCTTATTAAATTTGTGGCGCCTCAAATTTATTAGATCAATATGATGTTTTTATGAAGTTTAGAATCAGAGTTTTATTGTTTTTTTTAATTGTATCAACCTACTCTTACTCACAAGAAGGGATACCAGTTTATTCGGACTATTTGTCAGATAATTATTACCTCATTCATCCGTCTATGGCGGGAGCGGCAAATTGTGCCAAAATTAGATTGACTGCCCGAAAACAGTGGTTTGGTCAGGAGGATGCTCCGTCTTTGCAAACCCTGACTTTTAATGGCAGGATAGGAGAGCGTTCAGGAGCCGGGATTATTATCTTTAACGATAAAAACGGTTACCATTCTCAAAAAGGGGTAAAACTTACCTATGCTCATCATATCTTGTTTTCCAGAGATGAACTCGATTTAAATCAGCTTTCATTTGGTATTAGTGGGGGAGTGATTCAGAGTCAATTGGATGAAACTAAATTTGGAACTACTTTTGACCCTATCGTTTTTGGTTCTATTCAAAAAGATTCGTACTTTAATTTAGATATTGGAGCATCGTACAACTATCTTGATTTTTATGCCCATGCAACAGTTCAGGGCGTTCTGGAAACCCGAAGAGAATTGTACACCGAATATGAAAGTAATAATCTGAGAAAGCTTCTTTTAAGCGCGGGATATGTTTTTGGAAAAAGAAGTAAAGTGACCTGGGAGCCATCTGTATTGTTTCAGGTGTTCGATAAAACAAAAGAAAAGACTATCGATTTAAACCTTAAGGCTTATAAAAATATGGATTTTGGAAGTCTTTGGGCTGCCTTGTCTTATCGAAAAGGTTTTAATGGTACCCAGTACGGCACTAATAGTGGAGTAGCTGCGCAAAAACTACAGTATATCACGCCAATCGTTGGGGTGAATTATAAAAATTTCATGTTTGCCTATACCTACTCTCAGGTTACCGGTGATGTGAAATTTGATACGGGTGGTTACCACCAAATTACACTGGGAATCAATTTATTTTGTAAAAAGGAACGTTACGACTGTAATTGCCCTGCCATTAATTAAAAATTTATTATGCTGATTAAATCTGTAAACGGAAAAACACCTTTGATTCCAGAAGATTGTTACGTGGCCGAAAATGCTACAATTGTAGGCGATGTGACTTTTGGAGATTCCTGCAGTGTTTGGTTTAATGCCGTTATTCGTGGTGATGTTAACTTCATTACTATTGGAAATAAGGTGAACATTCAGGATGGTGCTATCATCCATTGTACGTATCAAAAACACCCTACTATTATAGGCAGCAATGTTTCCATAGGACACAATGCCATTGTTCATGGCTGCACGATTCACGATAATGTTTTGATTGGTATGGGGGCTATTGTTATGGATAATTGTGTGGTTGAAAGCAACTCGATTATTGCAGCCGGTGCTGTCGTTACTCAGAATATGGTTATAACTTCAGGAAGTATTTATGCAGGTGTCCCGGCTAAAAAAGTAAAAGACATTGATCAGTCTGATTTTGCAGGCGAAATTGAGCGTATTTCAAACAATTACGTCATGTATTCCGGCTGGTTTAAAAACGAAGAATAAAAATAAAAATTTCAAAAATAAAATTCCAAATTCCAAAAGTGTCAAACCTTGGAATTTGGAATTTTATTTTTGAAATTTAATCTAAAGGTTGATTCTTTCGAAGAAAGAAGTCTTATAGCTTTCACTAATAGGAATACGTTTATCACTAATCAAAACTTTATTCTTCTGAATGGATTTCACGTGTTTTATATTGATGATATAAGAGCGGTGAATTCGGGAAAAACCTTTGTTCGAAAGCAGATTTTCAAGCTTAATTAAACTGATTAGTGTGAGAGTAAATTTGTTATCAATAGTATAAATTTTTACGTAATCTTTTAGTCCTTCAATAAATAGAATGTCAGAGAAATTCATTTTTACATTTTCGTACTCCGCTCTTACGAACATAAAATCCTGTTCCAGTTCCGGCGAAGTAGTGTGTTCTGAAATAACCTGAACCGTTGTGGTCGGATTTAATACCTGCTGTGCCCGCACGACCGATTTTAAAAACCGGTGAAACGGAATGGGTTTGACCAAATAATCGACTGCTCCGAGGTTGAAACCTTCAACAGCATAATCAGAAAAAGCAGTTGTGAAAATAACCAATGGTTTTTTCTCGATCGTATTTAAGAAATCGATTCCTGAGAAATGCGGCATCTGGATGTCCAGAAAAATCAAATCAACATTGTTTTGATTGATGAAAGAAATGGCATCAATGGCATTGTTAAAAGTATGGATCAATTCGAGAGAATCTACTTTTTGAACAAAATCTTCCAGCAATTCAACTGCTAAAGGTTCATCGTCTATAATTACACATTTCATCTGTTGAAGTTTTAGTTTTAAAGTTTTGTTTAGCGCCAAAAGTACTTTTTAACCAATAAAATAAGTTTTAAAATTATCATAAAAATACGTAGAAGAACTTTTGGCTTTTATAACAAAGTAACCTTATGTAAAAAGGTTTAATCTATCGCGGTTTGAATTTTATCCAATTCCAAATTCAAATGCACGCGAAAAAATTCGTCGTCTTGTGTGATATCAAGTTTATGCGCATTGGGATAAAGTAGATCCAGTCGGTTTTGAATGTTGACCAGTCCAATTCCTGAGTTGTCAGGATCTTTACTATAGTCTTCAATCGTATTTTCAATCCAGAAATCCAGACTGCTGTTTAGAATGAATATTTTAATTTTTACGTGAGCAGCACCTTTGTAATCGGTTCCGTATTTGAACGCATTTTCGACAAAGGAAATCAATAATAAAGGTTCAATAAATTTGTTTCTGGTGTCTCCATGAACATTGATTACGATGTCTTCAATATTGTTTAATCTGAGTTTTTGCAATTCAATGTAGTTCTGGATGTAATTGATTTCTTTTTCTAAATCGACCGTTTTGTTATCGGTTTCATACAGCATATAGCGCATCAATTCTGATAAGGTAACGATCGCATCCGGAACTAAATCTGATTTTTTGTGTGCCAGAGAATAAATACTATTTAATGAATTGAATAAAAAATGCGGATTGGTTTGTTTGCGCAGATAGATCAACTCTGTATTGGTTCGGTGTGTTTCGGCGATTAATTTGTTTTGCTGATTGTTGTAAAATTCGGTCAGTGTTCTGATAACTGCACTAATGGTAATGATCAAAATATAAAAAAAAGAGGGACCGATTTTAAAAAATAAGGGCTGTTTTGTAGCCACAAAAGTCTTTAGTCTCCCGCCTTTATGGATCAGTTTAAGAACTTCCGGCGGCGGTAAAGCTTTTACGACTCGTGTCTGAGCAAAATCAGGAATAAAATAATTGAGTCTGATAACCATAAAAAGTAAAATCAGGGCAGATACAAACACAAAGTACAGCCAGTACTTTTTTTCCAACAGCAAAACAGGAACCAGATAAAAATAGTTCAGATAAAACAAAACAATTCCTGTACCCCACTGCACATAAAAATCAGGACTAACTTTAAACGGACTTTCATAAAATTGAATTAATGAAGTCAGAATAAAGAAAATCCAAATGATACCATGAAATAGAATTTTGTTTGAACTGGTATTTCTAATCGTATCTACTGTCATTTATAATTTTATTTTTAATAAAATTAAGTCATTTTTGGTTATTGTGGGGGATCTATTTTGATGGAGTCTGGTTACTACCAGCTGAGCCATTTTTAGAGCATCACTTTTTGTACTAAAGCTTTTAGAGTCGTTTATTACCGGAATAATAGCCTGCTTGATAATGATTTTATCCTTTAAAGCAATCGAATAACCCCAACCTGACGTAGTTTTGAAGGCTTCGATCGTAAAAGGTTCCTTTTTCGCACAGGCTAAAAATTGTAAAATAAGTGCCATAAGCAATACATTCTTGCGGATTTTACTCCAGAAGAACGGTATTTTTATTTTAGTTGTCATTACTTGTTTGTGCTTCTAACGGTTTAAATTCCCACGCATCATCAAAATAGGTTGAACCCGTTCTTCCCAGCATATAAAAACCACGATTGTTGATGGCAAAGCCAACGGCATCTGTTCTGGTCGCCCCTTCCATAGGTGTTTTTTCTGCCCATAAATCCGTGGTGGGGTTATATTCCCAGATGGTTTTGATGTTATCTCCTCCTACAACATATCCCAAACCATTCATGGCAAAAGCAGAGGCATTTGAGCGAACAACAGCATAATCATCATTGTAGGAGCTGTCGTCTTCAGTATCTTTATCAATGTCTCGTTTTCTGGTCCATGCCTCAGTCACGGGATCAAATTCCCAAAAATCCTCCTGATATACTCCGTTATTAATTCCCGTTCCCAAATAAACTTTATCGGCAATTACAAAAGCAGTGGCATTACGTCTTTTATTTCCGCTAAAACCATTTACAAGCGTCCAGCTATTGGCTTGATCGTTGTACTGATAGAAATCTTTCAGGTAATTTCCATCATAACCGGTTCCAAAATAGGCTTTTCCACCCGCCTGAAAACCTACCGCTGCGTAGCGGCCTGTTCCGGCAAAATCAGTCTTTTGGACCCAGGTATTGCTGCTGGGATCGTACTGATAAAAATCTTTTAATTTATTAGTTCCGTCATAACCCAAACCAATATATCCTTTTTGATTTAAGGCAAAAGCCGAGGCAGAACTTCTTCCAATACCCGGAAGATCCGCTTTTTGTTCCCAGTAATCTCCCGTTGAATTATACGACCATAAATCTTTCAGATAAACATCTCCGGTATAACCTGTTGCGACATAAGCAAAATCGCCAATGACAAAACTGGTCGCACTGGATCTTGCGGGTCCGTCGAATGCCGATTTTTTAACCCAGTTTCCTATTAGCTCCTCGCTGCTGTCATTGCTGCAGCTTATAAAAAAGAGACCAGAAAACAGCGTCGCGAATAGTATTCCTTTTTTTAAATTATTCATAATGTATTAAGTTTATTTATTGTTTGTATTTGATGCCAATTCCTAAGACATAGCTGTTACCGGTATTAAAATCATAAACTCTATGATTGTCTTTGTCTGTTCTACTGTATTTCTTGTCAAAATCATAGCCGGCCTTAAAATTTAGAAACCAGTTCTGGTCTACATTTCTTTCATATTCGAATGCTGTAGTCATTTGCGACAGCGTAGCTTTCGCTGCGTTATCAATTCCTTGTTTTGCCTCATCCAGATGATAAAAATTACCGTTGAAGCTATTGGTCAGATTAAAAGTGTTGCGAATATTATTGGAGTACGAAATCTTTGAATCCGGGAAGCCAATTAGCAAACTGCTTTCATTGCTGAATTTATAATTGAAAGACACTACAGGTAAGAACTTAGGATTACCCAGTACAGCTGATCTCGAAATTCCAATTGTAAGTCTGGCTTTTGAATTGAACTGCTGATTCATTTCCAAACTTCCCAAAAGAGAAGTGTCATCCAGACCCGGACTGCTTTGAAAATTTACTGTGGGAACAATCGAAAAACTCATATTAAATGTATTGGAGAAATCATGTGAAATTTTAAAATTGTTTTTAATCTGATTGAAATGCTCCTGGTTCTCCCGTGTTTTGTAGCTGCCTGGTTCGTAATTCACGTTTAAATTCGAATACGCTAACGTGTTTGTTATTTTGTTTTTAGTGTCAGTCTTTTTGCTGTAGGATAGAACAATACTACTTTCTGTAAAATCAGCTTTTGCAGTTGGCTCTGTTTTTAAATCCAGGTTAATGCCAATAGTCTCCTGAGCTTCCATACTGAAAAACGAAATCAAAAAAAACGAACGAATTAGTATTCTTATTTTCATTACTTATTTATTGGTTCAAAAGTAGGAGGCTAGTGGTTTTAAAAAAAAGAAGATATATGTATGGCGATTTTTGATAGACTAAACAGCCGATTTCAAAGCCGAACGAGGTATTTGATGATGTAGATCTGTTATAGATATTTTTTGGCTGTTTATAGTGTAAAAAAGCATGACGGTATATGTTATGATGTGGCGCGAAAGAGTGCCATTTATATTTGTTCAAAAAATTAGAATATGCACAAGTACATAGGAATGTTATTTTTGGCGATGACTCTGTTTTCATGCGGAACCGATTCGGATACGGGTGAGTTTGTAGTGGGGTCTGATTATCTGGCCGTGGGCAATAAAGTTATTTTGATTGATACGATGACTGTGGAGATGTCAACCATAAATTTTGACTCTTTGATTACCTCCGGGAAAAACCGAATTTTAATTGGCAATTATGAAGATCCTATTTATGGAAAAGTGAAATCGAACAGTTATTTTCAGTTGGCTTCCGATTCTTATTCTTTAAAAAATGACGGATCTGATACAGAATCCACCAATTATGTTTTTGATTCTATTTCGATGATTTTGAAATATGATAAATATTATTACGGAGATACCACTAGAGTACAGACCTTCAATATTCATCGTTTAAATCAAAAAGTAAAACCAAACATAAACGATAAGAATTTTTACAATAATTCGGTTTTAAGTTATAGTGATGAAAGTCTGGGGACCATTTCATACAAACCCAGGCCAGTAGGGAAAGATTCGATTAGTCTTAAGATGGACAATGCTTTTGGAGTCGCTCTTTTTCAGAAACTAAAAAAGAGAGAAATCACAGATTTTGATAGTTTCAGCGAATATTTAAAAGGACTTGTTCTGGTTCCCTCTGTTTCGAATTCAGCAAACGTTATTGGCTTTCATGTTGCGTCGAGTAAGGTACGGCTGTATTATTCCAAATATCAGGCGAATACGGAAGAAGTTCCATATATCTTAGATTTTAAGATTTCGGATGTACAAAAGCAATTTAATGCAGTCTCGTTAGATAAAACAGGAACTATAATTCAAAATCTGCCTGCCTCGAATAGCAAGCTGTCCAGTGCATTAACCAATCGTCAGGGATTTATTCAGTCCGGTACCGGAGTTGCCTGTCGGATTGATTTCCCGAACATCAAACAATTGAAACGTATTTCGGCTAATGGTGCGATTGTAGATGCGCAATTGTTTTTAAAGCCTGTAAACAATACGTACTCAGAAAAATATCCGCTGGAAGATTCTTTAAAAGTTTATGTTAGCGATAATTTAAACCGGATCAGTACTTCGTTGGTCAATTCGGCTGGAACGGCAGTATTTGGTATTCTGAACAAAAAGAAGGATGAATTCAATGAGAATGTTGGATACTCGGTCCCAATTGGTTATTTTCTGCAGAAAGAAATGCTGAAGCAATCTAGTTCCAGATCTTCTCTTATCCTCACTTTGCCAGGGATTTCTAAGACAGTTAACCGGATTGTTTTAGGCGATCAGAAACATTTGAACAATAAACTCCTGCTTAAAATTTATTATATCTCTTATTAAATGAAAAGTAAAATTGCCTGTTTAAGCTGCCTCATTTTGATGTCGCTAACGTCGTTTTCTCAAAGTATTTCAAGTTCTCCTTACTCGCTGTATGGTTTAGGAAGTGTGTACGATTCTGATTTTGGAAACATTCCTTCTATTGGGTCTTCAGGAATTGCTTTGCCTTCTGCCACTTTTATCAACAATCTAAATCCGGCATCACTGGGATATTTGCCGCAGAATCATTTTATGTTTGATATTGGAGGAAAAGCTATTTCGACTACTTATCAAAGCAGTTCAAGAAGTGAAAGCCGCAATAATTTTCAGTTTTCCCATTTGGCTTTTGCTTTTCCGGTGACTAAAAACTCAGGATTTAGTATCGGAATACGCCCGTATTCAAGTGCTACTTTTAAAATCTCGAATTTAAAATTACCGATCGAAAACAGCCAGGATTTTTACTATTTAACGGCGACTGGTTCCGGAGGATTAAATAATCTGGATTTGTCTTACGGCTACCGATTTGGTAAGAAATGGTCTGTTGGAGCTTCGGCCTCTGTGTTGTTTGGAAATACAAAAGACAACAGAAGCTTCTTAATTATGAATTCCATTACAAGTATTCAGAAAAAGACACATTACAATGGTCTTCGGGCAACAGTAGGTGCGCAGTACCAGGTGGATTCTACTCTTACCATTGCGACAACATTTAAAGTGCCGACCCAGATTAGAGCATCCAAAGTGCAAACCGTTCAAACTATTGCCGATGATGTTGTCACAACTATAGAGTCTGATGTGGCTTCAGACACAGACGATTATTATATGCCTTTAGAAATGGGTATCGGGATCAGTAAACGCTTTAAGAACAACTTAAACATGACGCTGGATTACGAAAAAAGCTTGTGGGGCAGTACCAATCAATCTGAATTGTACGGCAATTTCGTAAATCAGGATCGGTTTGCCCTGGGATTCACATACAGAGGAAGGAAAAATATCCGTAAATATTGGGATAGGGTTCAGTATGCCGCCGGTGCAAACTTTGACACCGGTTATCTGGAAATTGATGGCAAAAGAATCCATAATGCCGCAATTTCAATAGGACTTAATTTACCTCTGGAAAACACCTATTCGTCTTTAAATATTTCCTATTCGTACGGACAAAGAGGAAGGGTTTCGGATAACCTGATCAAAGAAAATTATCATAAAATATCCCTTAATTTATCCTTGGACGGAATTTGGTTCGTTAAGCGAAAATTTGAGTAACGAATTAAAAATCCTTCTCGATAACAGGGTATTTATGGTCTAAAATAGATTTTAAAACCTCGGGATTTGAATTGACATAAAATACGGGTTCGCTTTTCGGATTGGCAGTAAAACCAACGGTTTCTCGCAGGATATTTTGTGTTTGTCTGGCAACCGCTTCTCCTGAATCGATAATGTGAATGTGTTCCGGAAGTATTTTTTTGATTTGAGGAATCAGGTAAGGGTAGTGACTGCATCCCAGAACAAGATAATCGATATTGGCATCAATCATAGGGCGTAAATAGGATTCCAGTAACTGAGTCATTTCCGGAGAATATAAGTTCCCGTCTTCAATAAGCTGAACGAGCCCGTGACCTACTTGTTCGATAATAGTGGTATGCTGAAACATCTCAGCTGTTTTATTGAACAGTTCACTGTTCAGTGTTCCTTGCGTGGCCAAAATTCCAATAACCTGGGTTTTCGAATTGTTGGCAGCCGGTTTAATTGCCGGTTCAATTCCGATAAAGGGAATATCATAATCAGCGCGAAGTTCGCGAATCGCATTGGTGGTAGCTGTATTGCAGGCAACCACGATCAGTTTGCAGTTTTGTTCCAGTAAAAAGTCTACATTTTTTTTACTTAGAGTAACAATCTCTTCTTTTGTTCTTTGACCGTAAGGAGCATTTTTGCTATCGGCTAAATAAATAGTCTTCTCGTTAGGAAGCAGATCATGAATGGCGTTCCAGATGGAAGTTCCTCCAATACCGGAATCAAAAACGCCTATAGGATTGTTGTTTGTCATAGGACAAATTTAATGTTTTTTGATATAAATGCATATCCCAATTGAAAGGAAATCTTTAAATGCTTTTGTTTTTTAACGGCATTTTAACTCGAGTAAAACTGTGACGGTTTAACCGCAAAGACCACAAAGATTTCGGCAAGGTTCGCTATGTTTCTGTGGATTGGGAGTTAGATATTGTAGTAATTGAAAGAGAAGTTTTCCAGAATCCTTTTTAAAAAGCACTTGGTTTACGGTTTGATTCTCAGATTGAATTATTTGAAACTCATTGCTCTGAAAGAGCTTCAGTAATAGTATAGTGCAACGCACTATGAATATGGATGATCATTGTAAAAGCCCTAAAAGGGCGAAAGCCTAATCACAAAGAGAGTAGGGTATTTGGTTTTTAGGATATTTTAAAAAATCTATGCAAATCTTATCTGCTTTTGCCCTTTCAGGGCATTAGATTCTTTTAATTTAGTTCATAGTGCGTTGTACTATGCTTGTGCTTTTGGGCTTTCAGCCCTTTATTTTTCGTTTTATTAGAGTTTTGAAAAAAATGTAAGAGTAGATGGATTCCATTAAGGAAATAAAAAAATTGCCAAACATATATGTGTGCCTTTGTTTTTATTTAATGATGTAATTTAGGAAGAAGAAACTTGAAGTGTGGTCTTCAAATTTTGTATTAGCAAATAGAGAATTAATTATAGACCTTTAGTGTCATGCAAACCATAAAAGAAACACAAAATTGGAAAATCGCATCAGAAATTGAACTGATTTATAAAACCCGAGTAAGAGCTTCCGAGCGGCCTCAAATTAAGTCTTCGAGATCGACATATGAACTTGCGATGAGAACTTGGGATTTGGGTAAAATAGATTTTTTTGAGCAGTTTAAGGTGTTCTTGCTTGACAGATCCAATAAGGTTCTGGGAATTTATGAGGTTTCATCCGGTGGCACAACAGGAGCTTTTGTTGATCTTAGATTGTTGTTTTCTGCTGCTCTCAAGGCAAATGCTAAGGCTCTTATTGTAATTCATAATCATCCTTCAGGAAAAACACTTCCCTCTGTAGCGGATAGGTTAATTACACAAAAAATTAAAGAAGCAGGTATTATTTTGGATATTGTTTTAATCGATCATTTAATTATCAGTTCAGAAGATTATTATTCTTTTGCAGATAGTAGTTCGCTGTAAGATTGTTTTGATCTCTTGCTCTGAAAGAGCCTCAGCAATAGCATAGTGCAACGCACTATCAATAAGAATAATCATTGTAAAGCCCTGAAAGGGTGCAAGCCTGATCTCAAAAGAGAAGCATTTATCCTATTTCGGGGAGATGCATAAAAAAACGGTCCGTACTTTAAAGTGTACGGACCGTTTTTTATGTAAGGAATTCGTTTATTAGAATCCTAAATCTTTTTTTACATCAGCAGTAATGTTTGGACCATCAGCTAATAATAAAGTAGAACCGTCTAAAATGTATTGGAAACCTTTAGCTTTTCCAACTTTTTGGATAGAAGCTTTTACTTTTTCCATTAATGGTTTTACGATGTCAGTTTCTTTTTGTTGTAATTCTTTTTGAGCGTTGTCTCTGTAGTCAACAATTCTTTTTTGCATGTCCTGAACTTCTTTAGAACGTTCTCCGTTTACAGCGTCAGTTACAGTTGCAGCTTCACCTTCGTATTTTTTGATTTTTACTTGATATTCGTCAACCATTTTTTTGTATTCAGCATCATATGTACCACTTAATTTTTGCAGTTGGTTTTGAGCGTCTAGCATTGCAGGCATTTTCGACATAATCTCGCTAACATCAACGTGAGCTACCTTAGCTTGCGCGTTCATCGTGTTACTTGCTCCTAAAACTAGTATTGCAGCAATTAGTAAAGTTTTGATTTGTTTCATCATTTTTAAAAATATTAATTAATTATTGGTCGTATTTGTTTTTTGTGTTTCGGCTTCTTTTGCTTTTTTCGCCGCTTCTCTTTCTTCTAAAATTTTCTTTCTTCTTTCTTCTAATTCTTTTTTGCGCTGTTCGTAAAGCTTTTGCCTTTCTTCAGCTTTATTTACAGCAGGCTGAGCCGGTGCTGTTCCTTCGGTTGGTGTGACAGCAGCTGGTTTAGCTGTTGTGCCATCCGTTTTAGCAGGCTCTGTTTTGGCAGGTTCAGAAACCGTGCCATTTTTTTTAGCATCCCTTTCGGCGGCTAATGCTTTTCTTCTGTCTTCGTATTCTTTTTTCTTGGCTTCCTGCTCAAGTCTTCTGTCTTCAATTAGTTTTGCTCTGGCTGCTTTTTTGTCATCAAGAGCTTTTTGTCGGTCCGCCATTGCTGGATTTTCATCAATTGCATTTTCCAGTTTTTCTTTGGCTTCCTGATCTTTTAATTGTTTTTTAGTCAGCTGCTCACGTTTGTCCGTACGGTTTAAAATACGGATTACCTGATCGCTGATGTCAAATTTCTTATTACTAAAAAGCATTGTTAAATCAGATGATTTGTCAAAGACAAAGTCGTAATTTTTTGCTTCAGCAATATCCTGAACTGCAGTAAAAACCTGATCTTGTATTGGCTTTGCCAAACCTGCTTTCTGATGCATCAGATTTCCGTCAACACCAAATTGCTTTTGTTGATAATCCATCATTTCAGTTTCGAGAAATTTAATCTCGGTTTCTTTCTCATCAATAAGCTCTTTTGTCAGTAAAGCTCTTTCGGCTTTAAGGCTTTCTTTAAGATTATTGATGTCCAGTTTTTTGGTCTCTATTTCCTGTTTCCACTTTTGGGCCTTTAGCTCTAATTGAGCCTTAGCTTCTTTGTAATCGGAAACATTTTCCAAAATATACTCCATATCGATGTAGCCAATCCTTGTCGTTCTTGTTTGAGCCTGACTTGTATTTGCTACAATCAGGGCTAAAAATATAAATAAAAATTGTCTTCTCATAACATTACTTTATTTGAAAATTTTTAACCAACTATTGTTTTTTTAGAATTGTTGCCCGATGATAAAGTGAATCTCTTTACCATGTGCCTTAGTTTCTCCTGGTTGAGGATCGAAACCGTAACCCCAGTCAATACCCAATAATCCAAATGCCGGCATGAATACACGTAGACCAACACCCGCAGAACGGTTCAAATCAAATGGGTTATAAGCTTTAAAAGTTGGGTATGATGAACCAGCTTCTAAAAACGCCAATGCATAAATCGATGCAGAAGCTTTTAATGTAATCGGATAACGTAACTCCATAGAGAATTTGTTATAGATTGTGGCTCCAATCTGTTCTCCATTTGCATTTACCGGAGTTAAAGAGTTGTTTTCATAACCTCTCAACTGTACCGTTTCTCTACCATCCATCGAGTAGTTTGCCATTCCGTCTCCACCTAAATAGAAACGCTCAAATGGTACCACTCCTCTTTCCTGGTTGTATGCTCCAAGGAATCCAAACTCTGTTAAAGTTCGCATTACTAATTTACCATAAAGTTTGGTAAACCACTCTCCTTTGAATTTAATTTTATAATATTCCAGCCAATTGTATCTTTTTTGATCCACTTTCCCCTGGTCAACATCTGCACTTGCGTAATCAGAACCAACACTTACAACTCCTGCTTGTCCGTTTATGATTTCCGTTTTGGTATAATCTCCGGTATTCATCGGCTTGCCATCTGCACCAGATCTTGGATCTCCTGTGTATTGTGTTTTATATTCTTTTTGATTTTTTAGATCACCGTAATTAATTCCGTTAAACAATGAATAGGGAGGAGTTACTTTTGCAGAAATACTAAAGTCTGAACCATAGGTTGGAAATATTGGGTTAACCCCTTTATTGCTTCTTGAAAGTCCAATAGTATACGCTAAGTTTCTTGATGCTCCGTTACCAAAGGTAAACAATCCTGTGTTATAATTGTTCAAATCATAATGTTGGTAACTTACAGACTGTGATAATACGAAGTAATCGTCCGGCACAGTAAGTCTTTTAGCTAAACCAACCTGCAAGGTCAAGATGTTGAAACTTTTGCTTTTGTCAACATTTCTGGTAGCGAAATTGTTTAGGAATTGCTTACTGTATGAAATAGAAGAACTAAATTGTACCGGTTTCTTTCCTCCAAACCATGGTTCTGAAAATGACACACTATAGGTTTGGAAATAAGTACTTCCCTGTAAACGAAGTGCTACTTTTTGACCGTCACCCATTGGTAATGGTTTGTAAGATTCTTTATTAAACAGGTTTCTTGCTGAGAAGTTGTTAAATGATAATCCAAGGGTTCCAATGAAACCTCCACCACCGTAACCTCCCTGAAGTTCTACCTGGCTGGATCCTTTTTCTACAACATGGTATTCAATGTCAACAGTTCCTGCTGCAGCATCAACATTTTTGAATTTTGGATCAATGGCTTCAGGATCAAAGAATCCTAATTGTCCAATTTCACGAATTGTTCGAACTAACTGTTCTTTACTGTATTTTTCTCCCGGTTTAGTTCTTAATTCACGATAAATAACGTGGTCGTTTGTTTTATCATTTCCTACAACCGATATTTTGTTGAAGTATGCGATCGGACCTTCTGTAACTCTGATCTCAAAATCGATGGTGTCGTTTACTGTTTTTACCTCTACAGCATTAATGTTAGAGAATAAATAACCGTTGTTTTGGTATAAGTTTGTGATGTCTTCAGCATCAGGTTTTGTCTTGTCGGCAATACGTTTTTCCAGTAAAACACCGTTGTAAGTTTCACCTTTTTTGATTCCTAAATAACGGTTTAATAATTGATCTGAATAGACTGTATTTCCTAAGAATTTAATATTTCCGAAGTAGTATTTGTTTCCTTCTTCCACATTAATTTTGATGGCCAGCATATTTTTCTTCTTTTCGTATTTAACAGAATCAGAAATAATACGGGCATCACGATATCCCTTTTCTTTATAAGCGGCAACGACTTTTTCTAAGTCAGTTTTGTATTTTTCAGGGATGAATTTAGAAGATTTTAAGATACGGAGTATGTTCTTTTGTTTGGTATCTTTCATAGCAGCTCGCAACTGATTTCCGCTAAGCTGTTTGTTTCCGATGAAATCGATACTGCTAATCTTGACCTTATCTCCTTTATCTACCCGTACAAGCATGTTTACATGATTACCTGCAGTACTATCAGGAGTATTGGTAATAGTAACTTTAGTGTTGTAGAACCCTTCTTTTTTATATTTATTTTCAATATAATTTTTAGTTGTCGTGATTAAGTTTTCGTTGACAATTTTGTTTTTGGTCAGATTATTGTCCTTAATTAAGCCTTCGATTTTATTTTTTTTGATCCCAACGAATTTAACTTCGTTTAATTTAGGGAGTTCGACAATGTTCAGATCCAAATAGATACTGTCGTTGTCGATTTTGTTAACATAAAAAGAGATTTCGTCAAAAAGGCCAAGTTTGCCTAATTTTTTAATAGCACCACTAATTTCTTCACCCGGAACGGCAATTTCCTGTCCTTTTTGAAGACCTGAAAATGTAACAACTGTTTGTTCGTTAAAGCTTATTTTACCAACAACAGAAACTTTGGCAAGAATATATTTTTTCCCCTGATCAAAAGGAACTCTTTCCTGCGCTTTAATTTGTGAAAAACTACCCAAAAGAAGTAGGGTAAAGACTATTTGTATTCTTTTTTGCAACACTAAAAAATTATTTAATTTGTTCACTGGTTTTTCCAAATCTACGTTCTCTTTTTTGATAACTAATAATAGCCTCATATAAATCTTGGTCTTTAAAGTCTGGCCATAAGACATTAGTAAAATATAGTTCTGCATAGGCGATTTGCCATAGCAAAAAATTACTTATTCTATGCTCTCCACTTGTTCTTATTAATAAATCTACGTCAGGTAAATTTTGCGTGTAAAGATGCTCATTTATAATTGAATCGTCAATAGAGTCTATTGAAATTATATTATTTTTAACTTTATCACTGATGATTCTAACGGCTTGTACCAATTCTTCTCTTGATCCGTAACTTAATGCTAAAGTTAAGGTCAAACGGGTGTTATTTTTGGTCTTTTCTATTACATCCAACAACTCTTTTTGAGCTGATTTTGGTAATTTTTCAAGGTTCCCTATAGCATTAAGTTTGATGTTGTTTTCCTGTAGGGTTCCAAGTTCTTTTTTTAAGGAATTGATCAAAATTTTCATAAGTGCTTCGACTTCCAGTTTCGGACGATTCCAGTTTTCTGTCGAAAAAGCATATAGCGTCAGGTATTCAATACCAAGTTTAGCACATGTTTTTATGGTGTTTTTTACAGATTTTGTTCCGTTTTCGTGACCAAATGCTCTTAAAAAACCTTGTTGTTTTGCCCAACGGCCATTCCCGTCCATAATAATGGCCAGATGTTGAGGTAAATTTGTTTTATCTATTGATTCTAGTAAATTCATTTTTATTATTCTGCGCAATAGCAAGGTTTTTCTCCAAAGGTATACGTTAAAGTAATACCAGAGAAGACATACCAATCATTATTATTTAAATTTCCAAACTGTAATATGTTTGTGTTTTTTGTATTTGGATTGCTGGAGTCCATAGCATCTGTAAAAGTATATCGTGCTCCAACTTCAGCTCCCAGAACAATACTTGGTGTTATGTTTGATTTTATACCTAATATAATAGGTATGGCAAACGAACTTGAACTTATGGATTGTGTTACGGTTGGACTTGATGTAAAGCGATACAATTTGTCGTACATAAAAAAGTTAAGTCCAGAGAAAATATACGGAGTTACTTTTCTGTGATAATCATGCAGATTAAAGTCGAAAAAATTGAATTCCAGACCAGCCGAAAGTTCTTTTACATTATTTTTAAAGCTATAGCCTCTTCTGTTTCTTCCTGTTTCAGATGAATCGAAATCGTTTCCGGTAACGGTTGATTGTGTATACGAGAAACGATAGGAGTGACGCGGACTTTTATTCCATTTGTACAATACACCAAAAGCCAGTTTTTCCGGTGCAACATAGGTAGTTTTGCCTACATCTCCTACAAAGTTAATTCCACCTAAAAAAACACCAATCTCATTAATTTGAGCATTTAGTGTGATAAAGGGGAAAAAACATAACAATAAATTAAAAATTTTCTTCATTTAATTCAAAATTGCGTGCAAATATAATAATTATCGATTCGAATCAAAGTTTGTTTAGCTAAATGTGCTTTTTTTTCAATTTACAATATGATTTTGAGCTATTTGGTGATGATTCGCTATATGCAGAACGGGAAAATGTAGTATTATCGTATAGTGGTAATTCAGAAAACCGCTTAATTTCTCTTGTCTTCTCCCCAGAGCAGTTTTTTTCTCAGTGTTTTCAGGAAAGTTTCGCCCGGTATTTCCACCATTTTTATTTTGAAATCGGTTTTTTTAATTTTTAGAACAGAATCATTTTTTACAGAGGTGATTCGGGAATCTAAAGAAACTAAATACTGGTCTTCTCTTCCGGTAACGCGAAGTTTGATTTCGGTATTGTCCGGGATAACTAATGGCCTTGCGTTTAAATTGTGTGGCGCAATAGGAGTGATCACTAAGCTTTCAACATTTGGGGTCAGAATAGGACCGCCGCAGCTTAAGGAATACCCTGTTGAGCCAGTTGGCGTTGAAATGATTAGGCCATCTGCCCAGTATGAATTTAAATATTCATTGTTTAGATACGTTTCAACTGTAATCATAGACGTGGTGTCTTTTCGGCTAACAGTGACTTCGTTCATTGCAAAGTTTAAATCGTCTTCGATGGCGTCATTTTTAGGATCACAGGTTAAGCTTAATAAAGTTCTTTCGGAGATGGTGTAATTTTTGTCGATGATGTATTGTAAAAAATTATCAATACTTTCTCTGGGAACTGTTGCCAGAAACCCTAATCTTCCGGCGTTAATACCCAATATTGGAATTCCGGAGTTGCGAACCAGAGTTGCGGCTCTTAAAATAGTTCCGTCACCACCAATACTAATGAGCATTTCATAACTATCGTCTAACGAAGTAGAAGAAGAAAAGGTCTTGTATTCCTTTTTAACGAGTTCTTTTTCGTAAAGCATTTTCAGAAAGTCTTCTTCAATTACCATTTCGACATTATTGGAATTGAAAAAAATAAAAATGTCTTTAATAATGGGGCCTGTACTGTTTTGGTAATACTGCCCGTAAATGGCTACTTTCATTCGTTAATTAGATAATTTGTCAATGTGTTAATCAGATAATTTGTCAATGCGAAGATTATCTAATCAACTAATTTGCTTATTGACACATTAATAATTTATATGTTAAGGTATTTGTCCAGGTAATCAGAACGTTCTTTTAAGCTGTTGATATAAGCGTCTTCCTGATGTTCGGATATGATTTCGTAATTGTATCGTCTAAAAGTCTGGATGATTTCATTCATGGGGCCTACACCAATTTTTACGGTGATCTGAACATTTTCTAAGTCAGCTTCAGAGACAAAACAGCCCAGGATTTTACCATTATTGCTTTCTATGATCTGAGTAACCTGCCCCATAGAGTAATCCAAAAGTCCTTTTTGAACGATTATAATTCCGCCTTGTTCTTTTAAAAAAGGAGTTTCCTGAAAAAACTTCATGATATCCTCCATTTCATAATAACCAATATAGGTGTTGTTTTCGTCAAGAACGGGAATTGTATTGGTATGATTTTTAGCAAATACTTCCAGTACGTCAAGCCAAATCATAGATTTTCGGGCAAAAAAACGTTCCAGGGTATATTTGTAGTCAATGGCTTTTTTGTCTGTATCAAAAGTTTCGACATCATCGGCGGCGATACTTCCAATAAAAATTCCGTTTTCCAAAACCGGAAAATGCGAAAAACTCAAATCAGCAAAAAAGTCCTGAACCGATGCTATCGTTTCCTGACTATCAATCGCTCTGAAATCATTGGTGATATAGTTTGTAATTTCTGTCATAAATCTATTGAAGATATTTCATGCAAAATAATCAAAAAATAGCAAAAAACGCTACGTTTTACTTTGTATTTTTGTCGTAACAAATATAGTGTTACCAGAATTAATTATCTATTTATATGACAAAGTTAAGTGTAAATATCAATAAAATTGCAACGTTGCGAAATGCACGCGGCGGAAATGTTCCTGATTTATTAAAAGTTGCGACAGATATTCAGAATTTCGGAAGCCAGGGAATCACAATTCATCCGCGTCCGGACGAGCGTCATATTCGCTATCAGGATGCCCGCGATTTAAAAGCAATTGTATATACCGAATATAATATTGAAGGAAATCCTCAGCATAACTTTATCGATTTGGTTTTAGAATGTAAGCCAACACAGGTGACTCTGGTTCCTGATGCAATTGGAGCGATTACCTCTTCTGCAGGTTGGGATACTGTAGCCAATCAATCGTATCTGACGGAAGTTATTCAGGAATTTCAACGAAACGGAATCAGAACTTCAATTTTTGTCGATCCGGTGCTGGAAGTTATAGAAGGAGCAAAAAAAACAGGAACAGATCGTATTGAGTTGTACACGGAAGCTTTTGCACATCAATACGGTTTAGGGAATAAAAACGGAATTGATCCTTATGTTGAAGCGGCAAAACTGGCTAATGAATTGGATTTAGGGATTAATGCAGGTCACGATTTAAGTTTGGATAATATTCAGTTCTTCAAACAAAATATCCCGGGATTGTTAGAAGTGTCTATTGGTCATGCTTTGATTTCAGAAGCTCTTTATCTGGGCTTGGATAACGTAGTAAACATGTATCTGAATAAATTGAAGTAAGTTTTAAGGTTTAGATGACTTAAATATTTGGATAATGATCACGAATCAGACCCCGTTGTTTTCAGAAGTAAAAGAAATTATTCTCCAGTCTCGTAAACGAGTCTTTAGAATGGCAAATTCTATTTTGTTGGAAACCTATTGGGAAATTGGGAGAGTAATTGTTGAAGACGAACAAAGAGGGAAAGATCGCGCTGATTATGGTAAAGCTACTTTAATGAATCTTGCTAATCAGCTTACACTTGAGTTTGGAAAAGGGTTTGATGATAGTAATCTGAGAAATATGCGCGCTTTTTACAAAGTTTTTCCAATTCGTGACGCATTGCGTCACGAATTGAGTTGGACACATTATAGACTACTGTCGCGATTGGTTTCGGAGGAAAAAATAAATTATTATCTGAACGAAAGTATTCAGAACAACTGGAACAGCAGGACGCTTCAAAGGCAAATAAATTCATTAGCATTTGAACGTGTTGTGGAGCACAAAAGTATCAAAGCAGAATCAGATACTATTCAAAATTTAATAAAAGACCCTTATATTTTTGAATTCTTAGGATTGTCATCTGAAGCTAAAAATTCTGAGCGAAGCTTAGAAACATCTATAATAGATCATTTACAGCAATTTTTATTGGAGTTTGGAAAAGGGTTTGCATTTGTAGGGAGACAACAGCATATTGTTACGGATACGTCTGATTTTTATATTGATTTGGTTTTTTATAATTACATTTTAAAATGTTTTGTAATTATAGATTTAAAAACCGGATTACTATCTCATCAGGATATTGGTCAGATTGATATGTATGTCCGAATGTATGATGATTTAAAGAAGAGCGAATCAGATCAGCCTACGATTGGAATTCTATTGTGTTCGGAAAAAGATGAAACGATAGTGAAATATTCTGTTTTAGCAGATAAGAAAAGTGTTTTTGCAAGCCAGTATTTACTATACATGCCAAAAGAAGAGGAATTAAAAGCGTTGATAGAGAATGATATTCAGCGATTTCAGTTAGATTCTGAAAGTTAAGCGTATAAAAATAAAACCATAATTACTCTTAGAAAACACTTTATAATTGCTTATTTTCGCACTTTTCTTATTAAAATCAAGTGCCAAAACCAATTGTCCTCCTTTTTTTATTCTGTTTTTCCAATGTATTTGCACAATCTAAAGTCAGTATAAGTGGAAATCTAAAATCTTCTGAACACGAGAATCTTGTTGGAGCAAGTATTTCTCTAAAAACAGCGATCCAACAATATTATACGTTGTCTGACTCTATTGGTAATTTCTCGCAACAGCTGCCGCCGGGACATGTAGAAATAGCAATCAACCAATTGGGTTATCTTACGAAAATCATTAATCTTAACCTCGAAAAAGATACGGTGCTTTTGATAGTGCCGGACAAAGATGTTTCTCATCTGAAAGAAGTTATAGTAAACAATGATAAGAAGAGTCCGATAACGTCTTTGTCAGGGGGGAAATTAGCCTTTAATTTAAAAGAATTGTCTTCAGTTCCGACCGTTTTAGGAACTACTGATATTATAAAACTTTTGCAGCTGACACCAGGAGTGCAAAATTCAGGAGATGCAAACGGATATTTGTATGTTAGAGGTGGAGATCCGGGACACAATGCCATTTTGTACGATGGAACTCCTGTATATGGAATGTCGCACTTGCTGGGGATTTTCCCTTTTTATAATACCGATCATATTAAAGGTGTCGAGTTTGATAAATCAAGTTCGAATGCAAAATATGGAGGACGTTTGAGTTCAACTACACTCTTGATACCGAATAAAAAAATACCTTCAGAATTAGGGATCCAGGGAAATGTTGGAATTTTAGCTTCGCAGCTTACATTGACCGCTCCTGTTGGTAAAAACTCAGGTTTGTACATTTCAGGAAGGAAAACATATATTGATGAAATTGTTGCGCCATTATTGCGTTCCGGTTCAAAAAGCAATGATGTTCAGAATATGAAATATGGCTTCTCAGATGGAAATTTGACTTTTATTTCTCAGCTTTCTAAAAATAATCTGCTTTCTGTTGATGCTTTTGTTAGTGGTGATGAGTTGAAGATCGAGGACGGAAATCTAGCTTTGAATACTAGCTTAAAGTGGAGCAACGTCACCATTTCTCCAACTTTGGTTACTGCAATTTCTCCAAATGTAAGCATGTCAAATGCGTTATATTTTAGTCAATATTCTAATGAACTGAATATGGAACAGGCAACAATTGAATTTGGAGTTTCGTCGTATGTAAAAGATTTTGGATTTAATAATGCTCTTAAATATCAGATAAAAAATGTTCCTGTAGAATCGGGAATACAATACGTACATCATAATTTGCAGCCTCAAAAAGTGAATGTCGAGAATTTGACAGATGCTAGCAATACTTTTCAAAATAGCACAATTAATGCCAATGAGGCGGCTGTTTTTACGACTGTAAAGCCAAGATTTACAGATCGTTTAAGCGCCGAATTAGGTGTTAGGGTTAATTATTATACTTCAGGATCCCGTGATTCTTATTTGCATTTTCAGCCCAGAGTTTTATTGAATTATCTGTTAAACGAAAAATATTCTTTTTATGGATCTTATAACAGACAATATCAATACCTAAGTCTGATAACTACTTCAAGTGTTGGAATTCCTACTGATTTTTGGATTGCCAGTTCAGACGGCATAAAACCGCAATCGTCAGACGAGTTTTCGATTGGTTCTAATCAGAATATTTCGAAAAATTTCAGTACTTCTTTGGGAGGTTTTTATCGTTCGATGAAAAATCTGCTTGAATATCCGTACGGAATCACACAGTTTAATGAGGTTACCACATTCAAAAACGACTTGTTGACAGGAAAAGGAAAAGCATACGGATTAGAAGTGATGCTTCGTAAGAGCAATGGAAAGTTTACAGGTTGGCTGAGTTATACACTAAGCTGGTCAGATCGTAATTTTGAGGAGCTTAATAATGGAAAAACGTATTTTGCCAAGTACGACAGACGTCATAATCTGTCGATTGTTGGGATGTACGATCTGAATACCAAATGGAATTTCGGAGTTACACAACTGTTTGGTTCCGGGAATCGCTTCACTATGCCAACATCCTGGTATTTCATCAATAATAATCCGGTTAAAGAGTATTCAGGTTATAACAATGCACAAATGCCTAATTATATCCGAACCGATCTTTCGGTGAATTATTTCTTTGTGAAAACGAATAAAAAAGAAAGTGCACTGAATTTCTCGATTTACAACACGTTCAATATCAAGAATCCGGTTTATGTAGTATTGAGTGTAAAAGAGAATAAGGACAAAAACAGTGTAATTGTAAAACAGGAAGAAAAGGTTTTGTATCGCATATTGCCTTCCGTAAGCTGGAGGTTTAAATTTTAAAAAAAAGATGAAAAAATATTTATTGCTGATTGCTGTTCTGATAGTGACAAGCTGTTCCAAAGATGATTTTGGTCAGCTAGGGACAGAATCTAAAATTGTAGTAGAAGGCTGGATTGAAGAAGGCGATTACGCTCAGGTTTTGCTATCGAGCAGTATTCCGGTTACCAATACAATAGATTCGACTAATGTGTTAAATCATGTTATACGTTCTGCAAAAATTACAATTTCAGATGGTATGACCTCAGAGGTTTTAAGGGTTAAGAATGATAAAAACAGAGTGCCTCCGTTTGTGTATTATGGTTCGGTTCTCAAAGGAGAAGCAGGGAAAGAATATTTTTTGAAAATAGAGTATTTAAACCGCGTGGTGGAAGCGACAACCAAAATTCCAAGATCGGTAGCCATAAAAAGTGCAGCGTACATAAAGAAGGCTGACACCGATACGACCGGTTATGTTTTTGTGAAATTTGATGATCCGGTAAACGAAAAAAACTATTATCAGATTGCAACCAGAATAGAAGGACAGGAGCCTGTTTTTGTTCCTGCGTTTTATGGCAATTTAGACGATAAAAATTTTACTACAGCCGCTGTATCCGTTCAAATTAACAGAGGCATTTTACTTTTTCCTAAAACTAAGTTCACCCCTTATTTTGCAGATGGAGATTTAATACTGGTAAAATTAAGAACTCAAAATAAAGAAGCTTTAGATTTTTGGAACAGCTGGCAAAACGAAATCGTAAACAGCAGAAATCCTATTTATCCGGCAAACACAAGTTTAAAATCAAATATTAAAGGCGGAATAGGAATCTGGGCAGGCTATGGTCAAAGTACCGTTGTTGTAAAGACCGCGGAAAAAATAAAGCCGTTTTGAAAATAGTTTCAAAACGGCTTTAAGTTTATATTTTAAGAGGTTTATTTTCTCTCAAAAGCTTTGATGAAATCTTGAAACTTGGCATCAAGTTTTTCGAATCCTACAGAGAAGTAAGTGCTGAAAGAAACTTCAGTATTATCATTGAATTTTAAATAATATTCTTCTTCATAGTAAGCTCTTGTAAATGATTCTCCCGTACCATTGTGTGACCAGTAAGAGTTTTTGGTATCCCAAACAGGTAAAGTGGTAGTGTAATCATAGTCTGATTTTTCGGAACGCAGAACAATATCTGCAATTTTAGTTCCGTCTTTCTTAGAAACTAAGACTAATTTTATGTTTTTGTTGAAAATAGTAGCTGTGCCTTCAGAATATTTTTTGTTATATGCATTTACTGCAGTGTAATATTCTTTATAGTTAGCTTTAGCGTTGTATGAGTCTGGGTAAGCAGGGTATGATATACTTTTCTCTAATGCCGCGTCATCAGCAGCTTCAGTAGCTAAATCAGTTTCAGCAACGATAATAAAATTGTCCATTAGTTTAATCAGTCCGTTTGCTTTGCCTCTGTATTGAACAAGTTTATCATCATTGATAAGAGCATCAATATTAGCAGAGCTTCCTGCACTGAAGTCAAGTAAAGTTTTTCCGTTGTAGGTAAAAAGGGCTTTTGAAGTGTTTTCAGTTCCTTTTTTACCATTCATTTCCCAAGTATAACCATCATTTAAAACCATTTTATAAGAAAACTCATCAGGAGATTGGTTTTTTGAAGAATATTTGGCAGTTTGGGTAAAAGTCGCCGCTGTTGTATTGTCGATGGTCAAGATAGCATCTGTAGATGTTGGTAAAAAGAAATAATCATACACAGATGGGCTTTGGATATATTGTTGTTTTACAGCATCATAAGTCCATTTTCCGTAAGTGTCGATACTTTTTACTTTTACATCAGAAGCAACAGCTTTTACAGAAAGAATTGCATTGTTTGTTGTTTGTGTTTTTTTAGCCGGGAAAACGAATTTCAGTTCTGTTGTAGAAGCTGTTTTTACCCAGGTTTTTGCGGTATTGTCCCAAGTGTAAATACCGTAAACTCCGGAAACGTTTAAAATGTCTTCTATTTTATTGCTGTTTTTTCCGTTAGTAACGTCAACTTCACTGATCTCTAATAATCTGTTTAAGTTTTGTGTTGCTTCAATAGCACCAGAACTTTTAGATTTGTCTAATTGAACGAACATTTCATTAGCTTCTGCCTCTAATTTTATTTTTTGATCAGCAGGAGTTAATTTAGAATAAGGTTGTTTTAGAATAGCTGCAATTTGTTCATCACGAGTTTGTTCTGTTGGAGTTTCTTCTTTACTGTCGTCACTAGAACAGGAAACCATAAGTTGAGAAGCAACTAAGGATACTAAAAATAATTTTTTAATCATGGTTGAGGTTTAAATTAAATAAAATTTTATTTTGATTTTTAAAGGCGCAAGTTACGGTTTGTATCTGTGCTTTCTTTACGGAAAGCCGTAAAGGCGCTAAGTTTTTTTAAATAAAGGAGCTTTGTTGAGGTTAATTAGTTTAAGAATTGGTGCATAACTTTTTTTACCTTTGCGGATAGTTTTTAAAACCCAATACAAATGTTATATTCGAAAATAGAAGGAGAAGGAAAACCTTTCGTGATCATGCACGGATTTTTAGGAATGTCAGACAACTGGAAAACACTTGCAGGTCAATATGTCGACGCGGGGTTTCAGGTTCATCTTCTGGATTTGAGAAATCACGGCCGTAGTTTTCATTCAGACGAATGGTCGTATGAGGCGATGGTACAAGACGTGTTTGAATATTGTCAGGCCAATCATTTAAATAAAATAGAGCTGTTAGGACATTCAATGGGAGGGAAAGTGGCCATGCTTTTCGCTACTACACATCCTGAAATAGTCGATAAATTAATTGTAGCCGATATTGGCCCTCGATTTTACAAACAGCACCATCAGGATATTTTGGCAGGATTAAATGCCGTTGATTTTTCGGTAAAACCAAGTCGAAATGATGTTGAAGCAATTGTTGCGCAATACGTTCCCGATTTTGGTACACGACAATTTTTATTAAAGAATTTATATTGGAAGGAACCTGGACAGCTGGCTTTCAGATTCAATCTGGCAGTTTTTAATGATAATCTGGATGCTATCGGAAAAGCGCTGGCCGATGATTTAGTTTTCGATAAAGAGACCTTGTTTATAAGAGGAGGGGATTCCGGCTATATTTTAGATGCAGATTTTGAAGCAATACGCGAACATTTTCCTAAAGCGAAATTCGAAACCATTCCCAATGCAGGACACTGGCTTCACGCCGAAAATCCAAAAATGTTTTTTGAACTGACAGCAGGATTTTTAAAAGAGTAAGTTTTGATTTAAAAGGACTAGTTCTATTTAGTTTAAAAGATGAAAGTTTTAATAGTTTTGGGATCTCCAAATTCAGAAACAGGAGATTTGGGGCAGGTAGCTCTGGACAGGTTAAAGTATTGTTTAGATATTTTTGAATCAAAGGACAATTGCATTATTTGTACAGGAGGTTTTGGAGAGCACTTTAATACAGCGCCGCTTCCACATGCCGATTATGCTGTGAAATATTTAAAAGAGAAAGGACTTAGTGCTGAAAATTTTCTGGAGTGTGCCTTGTCTGCCAATACCGTCGAAGATGCGGTTGTATCAAAAAAGATAGTGCTCAATCACAACTTAAATTCGGTTGTGGTCATTACGTCTGATTATCATGTTGAAAGAGTGAAACTTATTTTTGATGAAATTTTAGGATTTGATCAGATTGAATATGTCGGAGTAACACATGATATTTCCGATAGTGAAAAAAAGAAATTACTGGAGCACGAAAAAAAAGCAATCAATGCAATTTTGAGCAAAGGTTTATATTATTAAATTTTAGTACTTTTAAATAAATTTTTAAAACCATACCATTATGAATTTACTACTCAGACTTCTTGTTACGGCAGGTTTAGTTTTGTTAATTGCCCACTTTTTACCTGGTGTTCATGTTGCCAGTTTTACCACCGCGGTAATTGTTGCGGTAGTTTTAGGGTTGTTAAATATTTTTATAAAACCAATATTAGTAGTTTTGACTTTACCGGTTACACTTATTACTTTAGGTTTATTTCTGTTAGTAATTAATGCAATTATTATTTTGTTCTGTACAAATATTGTTGGAGGCTTTGCCGTCGATTCGTTCTGGACAGCCTTGTTTTTTAGTGTTATCTTGTCTATCCTTCAATCGATCACCTATAAGATTATAGGAGACGACAAATAAAACAAATAGAGAAAGCGCGATTAAAACGTATTCAAATACAATAGATTAAAAACTTGGTTGGGTTGCAAAAATTTTATAATTTTGCGACCCAATTTTATTATGTAAATCAAAGAAGAAAATGGATATTAAAAGAGTAGCAATAGACGCTGTGAATGAAACTATTGTAATGACAGTTGTTCACATGGATTATAAAGGTCAGGTAGCAAAAAGAATAAACGAAAAAATGCCGTTGGCTACTGTAAAAGGTTTCAGAAAAGGACAGGTTCCTAAAGACCTGGTTGAAAAACAATACGGAAAAGCAATTAAGCAGGAAGAAGTTAAAAAAGTAGTTGATTTGGCTTTAGAGCGTTTTGTTCAATCTGAAAGATTAAATCTTTTAGGAACTCCGCTAGCTAAAGTAAACGAAAACTTTGACTGGGATGCTGAAGAATTAACATTCGAGTACGAAATTGGTTTAGTGCCAAACTTCGAAATTGATTTAGAAGCTAAAAACAATATCGTAAAATACATCGTGACTGCTGATGATAAATTAATCGACGGTCAGGTAGAGCGTATCCAAAAACAATTTGGAAAAGCAATTCCACAAGAAGTGGTAGTAGCTGATTCTGATTTGACAGGAACTTTCTCTAACGAAGAAAACGGAATCAACAATACAACTACAATCGCTGTAGCTACTTTCAACAAAGCTGCCGGAGATAAATTCATCGGTAAAAAAGTGGGTGATGTTGTAACAGTAAGCACAAAAGGTTTATTTGAAGACGATCACCAATTAATGGACTACCTAAAAGTAGGTCATGATAATGTTCACGGTTTAGATATCGAAGTAAACTTTACTATCGAGGCTATCAACGGAGCTGAATTGGCTGAATTGAACCAGGAGTTATTCGATAAACTTTTTGGTGAAGGAAAAGTAGCTTCTTTAGAAGATTTGAAATCTAAAATTAAAGAAGATGCTGAAGCTCAATTCGCGCAGCAAGCAGATCAAAAATTATTGTTAGACGTTCAGGACTTCTTGATCGAAAGTACAAAATTTGATTTACCGGCTGAATTCCTTAAAAAATGGTTGCAAACTGTTGGAGAGAAAAAACTTTCTGCAGAAGAAGCTGAAATTGAATATGCAAGATCTGAAAAAGGATTACGTTTTCAATTAATCGAAGGAAAAGCTTTAGCACAAAGTAATATCCAGATTAATTTTGAAGATTTGAAAGCTTTTACAACAAATGCAATCAAACAACAAATGGCTCAATTTGGACAGTTAAATCCTTCTGACGAAGAAGTTCAGACAATTGTAGCAAGAGTTTTATCAAACCAGGAAGAAGTGAAAAGACTTTCTGAGCAGGTAGTAGCTGAGAAGTTATTGGAAATCTTTAAAGAAAAAGCAAATCCAACTACAAAAGAAGTAACTTACGAAGAATTTATTGCCGCTTCATACGGAGAATAATTTTTTAGTCTGTAATGTCATAAAGTCAAAAGTTGTAAAGTCTTTCAAACTTTATGAATTTATTACAAACATGAACTAATAAAAAATAGTTATATTTGAGCGTCAATGGAAGTTTTTTCTATTGACGCTTATTTTTTGTTTCAGGTTTCAGGTTTCAATTTTTTTTACGTAATGTTAGAACTTGAAACGTGAAATAAATTATAAAATAAGACAAATTGACATCCTTTCTAAAAAGGTATGAAGTTTGTCTTTTGTTTTAAGTCGCTTTCAGACTTTAGACTTTCAAACTTTAAACTAAGAAAAAATATGAACTACGGTAAAGAATTCAAAAAATTTGCTACAAAGCACCAGGGAGTAAATGCCATGTACTATGACAAAATTATAGCGGCAATGAACCCAACCAATATGACTCCATATATTATTGAAGAACGTCAGTTGAATATTTCTCAATTAGATGTTTTTTCCAGATTAATGATGGACAGAATTATCTTTTTAGGAACAGGTATCGACGACCAGATCGCGAACATTGTTCAGGCACAGTTATTATTTTTAGAAAGTGCTGATGCTTCAAAAGACATTCAGATTTATCTGAATTCTCCTGGAGGAAGTGTTTATGCAGGATTAGGAATTTATGATACCATGCAATATATCAAACCGGATGTAGCGACAATTTGTACCGGTATGGCAGCCTCTATGGGAGCAGTACTATTATGTGCAGGAGCAGCGGGAAAACGTTCGGCTTTACCACATTCAAGAGTAATGATTCACCAGCCATCTGGAGGAGCTCAGGGAGTTGCAACAGATATGGAAATCAACTTACGTGAAATGTTGAAATTGAAAGATGAATTGTATCATATTATTTCTCAACATTCAGGACAAACTTTTGATAAAGTACACAAAGACAGTGAGCGTGATTACTGGATGATTGCAGATGAAGCAAAAGAATACGGAATGATTGATGAAGTATTAAGAAGAAGCTAATTTTTTTTAAAGCTTCTAAGTTGCTAAGACGCTAAGATTCTAAGTGTTCTTTGTGATTTAAAATTTTAAATAAAAAAAATAAAAATATTAGAGCCTGTTTAAAATTTAAACAGGCTCTTAAACTGTAAAGAGTTAAGTTTTAAAGTTTTAGTTGAAAAACTTTAAAACTTAGTATCTTTGCAGCTTAGTAACTTAAATAAAGAATGGCAAAAGTAGTATTAGAATGTTCGTTTTGTGGAAGAAAAAAGCCAGAAACTAATTTATTGATTGCAGGTATCAATGCACATATCTGTGATAAGTGTATCGAGCAGGCACATGGAATTGTATTAGAAGAATTAAAATCAAGTGGAAGCGCAAAACTAGTTGGGGATTTAATTTTAAAGAAACCAAAAGAAATCAGAGCTTTCTTAGATCAATATGTTATTGGCCAGGATCAGACGAAAAAAGTAATGTCGGTTGCCGTTTACAATCACTACAAACGTTTAATGCAACAGCAATTAGACGATGAAGTTGAGATTGAAAAAAGTAACATCATTATGGTGGGACAAACCGGAACAGGAAAAACACTGGTAGCAAAAACAATTGCTAAAATGTTAGACGTTCCTTTGGCTATCGTTGATGCGACCGTACTTACCGAGGCAGGTTATGTAGGAGAAGATGTTGAAAGTATTTTAACACGTTTGCTGCAAGCTGCCGATTATGATGTAACCAAAGCCGAAAGAGGAATCGTTTTTATTGACGAGATTGATAAAATTGCCCGTAAGAGTGATAATCCGTCTATTACCCGTGACGTTTCCGGTGAAGGAGTACAACAGGCTTTATTGAAACTGCTTGAAGGAACCGTCGTAAACGTGCCGCCAAAAGGAGGACGTAAACACCCGGACCAGAAATTTGTGGAAGTAAATACGCAAAACATCCTGTTTATTGCAGGAGGTGCTTTTGATGGCGTTGAGCGTATCATTTCTAAACGTTTGAACCGTCAGGCTGTTGGATATTCGACTTCTAAAAATGTAGACAATATCGATAAAGACAATTTATTGCAATACATTATTCCAAAAGATATTAAAGATTTCGGTTTGATTCCTGAAATTATTGGACGTTTACCGGTTTTAACGCACATGGATCCTTTAGACAAAGAAACCCTGCGTGCAATTTTGACACAGCCTAAAAATGCTTTGGTAAAACAATACCAAAAATTATTCTTAATGGATGAAGTTGAATTCACCATTACAGATGAGGCATTAGATTTTATTGTAGACAAAGCATTAGAGTACAAATTAGGAGCACGTGGATTGCGTTCGTTATGCGAAGCAATCTTAACCGATGCCATGTACGAATTGCCAAGTTCAGACGATAAAGTTTTAAGTATCGATAAAGATTATGCAAAACATACTTTGAATAAAAATCTATTGAAACGTATGGAAATCGCTTCATAAGTTTCTATAATAAGATTTAATAATGTAGAAAAAACCTGTTCGGCTTAACGAACAGGTTTTTTTTATTTTGTAAAACAAAACCTATAATTTAAATTATTTATTATAATGTTTTTCTTATATTTATAAAAATGTATTTGTATGAAAAATATTAAAAAAATAGCAATCCTCTTAATGGTTTTAGGAGTTGCTGTGTTAACAGGTCGTTGTGTTTCAGAAGAAGCAGGAAGCGAACAAAAAATAGAGCAATCTATTAAGGTTAGTCAAGCGAGGGTTTGGTTTGAACAGTATCAATCAAAAGTAAAAATTGATTCGTCGTTTAAAAGTCAGGTTTATAATTGGAATAGTGCAATCAGGGAAACTTTTGAAAATGGGTCTGAGGCAATTGTAGTTCCTGTTAGAGATAATAATCTTAGTGATGCTTATAAAGGTCAGAAAGTATTGTATTTATACCCTTTAGAAAATAAAAAAGATTTTTCGGCCACACTATATGAAATACTCCCTTTATCAGAATCTTTAGAAAAAATAAAAAGTTCAGCGGATTTAGTTAATTTTAATGGATATATCATTGCCTGGGATTTAGAAAGAGGATTTGTAAATGGGGCAAAATTTGAGAACTCCAATACGACAGCAGCGCTAACGGGACTTAGAGTAATCTCTCCGGAGGAATCAGAACGCCTCAATAAATCGACCGCTAAGTCGGATCCTTTTGAGTTAGATGAAGTAATCATCCGCAGAGAAAAATCCGAAAATAAGCAGGAGTATGGAGGAGGAGCTTATGGAGGCAGCCTAAATTCAGGATCGAAGGGTAGTACGGGAGGTTATGTGAGTGCTCCTGGCGGTGGTGGAAATGGAAGTTCAGGCTCGACAACTTCTCCAAATGCTCAAAAGATAGAAGAGCAAATTAGTGCAGACAAACTGGATGCTTGTCCTAAAGATGTTTTAGAACGATTAAAGAAGGTAAAAAATATTGATATAGCAGCTGTACTTAGTAAATTAGGGTCAAGTAAAGTGTTTATTGTTGAAATAGAGTCAAGTTCGGTAATTACAAGGCCTGCATCGGCTTCTACGACTAATGTTCCAAATAATTATAATATTAAGGTAAGTTCAAATTATACTAGTGCCACACAATTATTTAGAGCTTCAAATTTATTACATGAAATTATACATTGTTACTTTTTTAGTTTAGTTGACGAATATACAGTTAAAAATGATCCTGCAATTTTTAATGATTTTCCAATGTTGTTTCAAAAATTTGTTGATAAAAAATACCCTGGTTCTAAAGATTCTGCCCATCATGACGAGATGGCAAACACGTATGTAAATGCAATTGGAGCTGCATTGCAAGAATTTCAAACAGGACTACCTGTTTCTAAAGGGGAAGTTCCTAATCAAATATATAGGGATTTAGCTTGGGGAGGTTTACAGGAAGCACCAATATTTAAGCAAAAATTTCCAGAAGGAAGTCTAGAATATAATAGAATTATTGGAAGATATAATGGAGAGAGTGTTAATTCAACCATAAACGGACAAACTCCCAAAGGAAAACCATGTGCCATAAAATAATACCCTTATCATGAGAAAGTACTTTATTAGTTTAATTATAGTGATAATATTTATTCAGAGCTGTTCTTCGGTTAAGGAAAGTTTATCTCCTTTAAATACCTATTTAAGTTCTAAACTTAATGATAATGATACAATTATTGTCATTGAAAATAAGATTAATAACAATTTTGCAATAGATTTTCTAAAAAGGAGTTCTGTTGTGAGAGTAGATAATAATACGATTGAAGGTAGTACTGGTCTGAAATTTCCATTGTATAAAGAAGAATATTGGGATATTATGAATCGAAGATATCGGAATAAGATCACAGATAAAGTTTGGCTTAAAACTGAACTTTGGAATAGAAAGGATTTTAGAAATACTAAAATCAAGTTTATAAGAGAAGATGCTTTTCCAAAACCATATGTTTATAATGAGTACATGACAGCAAAAAAAAGAGAACTTTCTGTATTCTCATTTTCAGAACCAATTTTTTATAAAAATTCAAAGTATGTAATATTTGCAAAATCTGAAACTAGCACTAAAAAACAGTTTATCGAACCTAATTCCATTATTATTATGAAAAAGGAAAAAGGGAAATGGATTGTGGTTAAGGAGATTGGAGATTATGTTTATTACTAGTTTATGGGTTAAATATTGAGTATAAAAACTTTTTTTTTCGTTTTATTAAACAAAGTTATCTCTATATGGCATGGGGTGGTTTAGCAGAAACAAAGGCCTTTAAAAATCTTCCTCAAGCTGACCAAGAAAGAATATTGGACAGAATTCATTCGGAGTATAAAAATTAGGGAATAATAGTTTCAATCTTAGAGGAAAAAAAGCTTGTCAATATAAACATACTAATTAGAAAATATGAGAGCATACTTCATTTTTTTGTTTTTCTCTTTATTCGCCAATGTTGCTATTGGTCAAACAATCAGCAAAGTTGATAACGAAGATTATGAGGTAATAAACCAAATAGAGCTTTCAACTTACAGCTAACTAAGATGAGTGGAAACCGCCTTCATCGATTTGTTTAAACATTAGTGTTTTGTCTCTATATTTCACATGTTATGTTCTGGATATATTAGTTGACTTAGAAAATGTAAAATGGATCAAAAGACCTAATAAAAATGAAGATTTAGAGATTGTTTACGCCATTGAAATTAATAAAATTACTGCATTAATGGAAAAATATAGGATTACAAAATTCCCGCTAGAATTATTAAGTTATAGACTTCCGGAAATTAGTAGGGGATTTATACCTTTTGGAGAATTTACATTTTTCAACGCATTCTTTTTAGATGAATATTATACAAGATTATGAAATACGTTATTTGCATTTTTTTAATTTTTGGTATAGGATTTTTGGTCTATGGTTATACCTATCCGACTAAATATTGTTTGGATATCAACATTCATGATACCTATTATGTGTTTAGCTACAGGCCAGTAGCGACAGCAGTATTATTGTTTTCTTTGTTGCTTTATTTGGTACATTTTTTATATAAAAAAGTACGGTAATTTATAAACTAAGTGGTATAGTTAATAATAAATTACAATTGAAAAAAGAAATACCTTTAAGAATACACGGAGCAAGGGTACAATTTAACTCAACTACTGCTTTACCAGCAACTGAGCACAAAACGACTGCCATATTTTCAACTGATTGCCGATAATTGATATTTATGATTGGAAAAAATTTAATGAATTTAGCATATTTATATTACCCTAAAAATATATGCCCCTGGACTCAAAAGGAATTGTACTTAGAAACTGTAGAATATAAAAGATTGAAAGTATTAATTGAATATTTTGATTCTGAAGTAAATCAGAAACTACGAAATAGTATTCGAATCGAGTTTGATAAAGATTTAGTTTTAAGGGGTTTTGAAGATTTTTCGAGACTGGATTGGGAAGATCGCTGTTATACCTTTTTTTTGAATATTGTTGAAGGAGGTGAATTGTGCTCCATTACTTTACACTTAAGTATCTTGGTTCCTTATTATGTGATTGAGACGTTAATTCATAAGAACCAAATGATAATTTCGAAATCTAGGATCGAAGAATTGGAGAAAGAAAATTTAGATCCGAGAAAAATGAAAGATTTGGTTTTGGATATTAAATCAATTGTTGAAACCAAACTACTGTATCAAGAATTTCCAGAAACATTAATTCATACTGTTATTGAAGATATTAGTTTTCAGGATATATACTTAGGTCATTTTAAAATGTATAATGTTTTTTTTAATAATCGTCGATGAAAAGAATAACTAGAAACTATTTGATTTTTTTAGCTTTATGTATTTTGTTATTGATCTGTTCCTACTTTTCTGAGTGTTTCTATACAATTTGTCTCTATGATACTTATTATCTTATAAGTTATTTTTATTTTGTTATTCTTTTTTTGCTTATTGGTACTATTCTTTATTTTCTTAGATCGCTCCAATTTAGGAAAAGAAGAAGTTGAATATAGGAAAATAGTAAAAAAGCTGTTCGTTAGTTCGAATAGTTTTTTTTGTAAAATAAAACCTATATTTTTAAACTGTCTAACATGATGTTTTTCTTATATTTATAAAAATATATTTGTATGAAAAATATTAAAAAAATGGCAATCCTCTTAATGGTTTTAGGAGTTGCAGTGTTAACAGGTCGTTGTGTTTCAGAAGAAGCAGGAAGTGAACAAAAAATAGAGCAATCTATTAAGGTTAGTCAAGCGAGGGTTTGGTTTGAACAGTATCAATCAAAGGCAAAAATTGATTCATCGTTTAAAAGTCAGGTTTATAATTGGGATAATGCAATCACGGAAACTTTTGAAAATGGGTCTGAGGCCATTGTAGTTCCTGTTAGAGATAATAATCTTAGTGATGCTTATAAAGGTCAGAAAGTACTTTATTTATACCCTTTAGAAAATAAAAAAGATTTTTCGGCCACACTATATGAAATACTCCCTTTATCAGAATCTTTAGAAAAAATAAAAACTTCAGGAGATTTAGTTAACTTTAATGGATACATCATTGCCTGGGATTTAGAAAGAGGATTTGTAAATGGGGCAAAATTTGAAAACTCCAATACGACAGCAGGGCTAACGGGACTTAGAGTAATCTCTCCGGAGGAATCAGAACGCCTCAATAAATCGACATCTAAATCTGATCCTTTTGAGTTAGATGAAGTAATCATCCGCAGAGAAAAATCCGAGAATAAGCAGGAGTATGGAGGAGGAGCTTATGGAGGCAGTTTAAATGCAGGATCAAAGGGTAATAGTCCGAAAGGGTATGTGAAGTCTCCGGGAGGTGGGGGAAGTAGTAGTTCTACAGAGTCAACGGTGACTAAAGTTATTCCGCCTAGTTGTGAAAGTTTTAACTTTACATCAAAAAAAGGGGCTAATTGGCAAGTAGCGATGGTCAAAAATATTAATTTTAGAGTTATAGGATTGAGTCCAAAAGGAATTGAAATATTGCATGTTCTTAGTTATCCGCAAGCAATATATTTTGGTACACCAACAAATATACAGGTGGGTAATACAGATATGACACCTGGAATTGCGGCAAATGTTTCTGCTTGAGCACTTCAACAATCAATGCAGGACGTAATAGATAAATATGGAGGAACAGACGTGTCAGATTTGATACTTGATCGATATTTTAGAGAGAGATTAGTGCACAATTATCCTCTTTACGTTAGTGGAGGTAGGGTAAATTTTAATTCAACTGAAAAACTTCCCGCGACTAATTATAAAACAAATACATGGACTTCAGGAAACTGTAATTAACTATTTAAATCGATTAGTATGATTGAAAAGGTTTTAAAAAATTTAATTTATTTACTCTATCCGCGAAATATATGTGCCTATACAGAAAAAGACATGTATTTTATTTCCGAGGAGTATAAGAGATTACTTCAAATAATAAATGATTTTAATAATGAAGAGAGTAAGGTCTTTAGGAAGAGAATTGCTGCAGAGTTTGAACATGATTACACATTAAATAAATTAAATGACCACACCTTGCTTGATTTAGGGGATAGATGTATGACTTTTAATGTGAGTGTAATCGAAGATGGTGAGTTATATACAATATCATTATTTATTAGCATTATAGTACCATATTATGTAATTAAAGTTCAAAGAAATATAATTGACTTGTATTTCTCCAAATCAGAAGTAACTAATTTAGAAGAAAAAAATATAGAAATAAGAACTATAAATGAATTAGTTATGGATATTGAAGCAGTAGTTGAGGATAAATTTTTATACAAAAAATTTCCAAAAGAAATACTTAATTCAGTTGTTGAAGATATTAGTTTTCAAGATACAGAGTTTGGCTGTTTTACGATGTTTATTGCTTTTTTTAATAATGTGATTATCAAAGAAAATGAAAAGTGATTTTTTAATATTTCTGGCAATTACCGGATTATTGTTAATTCTTCTTTACTTCTTCGAGTACAATTTTAATTTTTGTATTTCCAATACATTTTATCTTGTAAGCTATTTTTTCCCTGTTTTATTAGTGTTTGTATTAGGGTGTGTATATTATTTGATAAAGTTTATAAAAAAGAAGAGAAAGTAAAAAACGTAAATTAAAAAATATGAGAGCGCACTTCATTTTTTTGTTTTTTTCTTTATTAGTTAATGTTGCTATTGGTCAAACAAGCAGCAAAGTTGATAACGAAGATTATGAGGTAATAAACCAAATAACAAATAGTTTAATAGAGGGTAGAAAACAGTTATATGTAAAGGATAACGATACAGCTGTAGCTCTTTATGAAAAGAGTCTGGTATTTAAAGATCAAAAAAGATTCTTCACTAAAAAAGCTTTTGAAGAGTATTTTTATACACCGATAGATTCTGTAAAAATAAAAAAGCTAATTAAATCAATGAACTTTGAATATTTAGCCAATCAAAAGAGAGAAGAAGTAAATTGGAATTTAACTAAATTCAAATATCCTTTTATAAAATATAGTGAATCGACACCTTATGAAGCTATTAGGTTTAGTGTCTCACCTCCAATCTATTCCAAAGACAAAAAAGTGGTTTTTATTTTTTTCAGTAACCCCTGCAATTATGATGGATGGGGTGCTACTACAGTAATAGTTTGTAAGAAAGTAAGTAATAAATGGGCTTGATATCTGAACTTTCCAATTACTTAAAGTTAATATTTTTAAGTAGCGATAAAGATTATGCAAAATAGATATGCTTGTACTGATTTTGGTATTGCTGTTGGTAAATTAGGAGGGATTAATCTTCCTTCAACAAAGGCCTCCAGTTTTACTTTTAATGGTACATCTCCAGGGAATTTAGGCGATGATGTTAGAAATGGTAATTTTCTAAATACGACAAAAACGACAACTAAAAGCAATGCTCCACAGAGAAAAGGATATTGTAATTGATAATTTAAATTATAACAAATGAAATGTCTAAGTTTAGTACTAGTTCTGATTCTTGGTTATTCGGTAGATTCATATGGTCAAGAGAATAATGAAATAAAGCTGATAAGAGATTTTTATAAAGCATTATATATTAATGATATTGATCCAGAAGAAATAGTTGCTAGATATATTAAATGTTCTGATGCAGATCAATGTAAAAAAGGTGCATATATGGTGATGGACTTTCGTAATCTGGCTAATGAAGAAAAGGGAAATTTCTTTTTATTAAAAAAAGATATAATGGAGAATAATTTTTTTATCTCTTCTTATAATTCTTTTCCTGAGACTGATAAAATTAAATTCAAAAATCTAGCAGGAGACAAAAGGAAGGAGATTTATAAAGTTGATCTAAGGAATGGTGCTCCTCAGTATTTTTTAATCGAAAAAGATAAAATAGTATCTTTTTTTGGGTTCCAAAAAGCTGGTTCCGAAGATTATACTTTTATAGTTTTTTAGTAATGTAATATTGTAGAAAGAGAATTTCGTCAAAAAAGAAAGGAGGTTGCTAAATGAAAATTAATAAATGTATGTTTTTAGTTGTCGTATTACTATTAAAAACACCGACTATTGCATGTCAGAATAAAATAAATGAGACTGACATGGTAACTAATTTTGTGAAATCTGTTTTTTTTGAAGAGAGATCGACGAGATTTATTGCAGATAATTTTATCTGTTTTGAAACAGTAAACTCTGATGTAAAGTATTCTTTAGATGACCGAATAGAGATACTTAGTAAACATTTGAAAAAGATAAAAGAAGATAAAAAAGTGCTCTTAAATTCAGAAGATTTTTATGTGGTAGGCTATAAAGACTATAAGCATGATAAAGTTTTTTTTTCTAGAGATACCGATAAAATTTTTATTTTAATAAGTAAAAATAAACCAGTTGAATATTTCTATTTAATAGACGGCAGAATACTCTCTTTTGATTATATTCTTAAAGGAGATGAGGGGGTTTTTATAACATATTAAACTCTTATTTATAAGTTTCTTAACCTGTTTGTTAATTCGAACAGGTTTTTTGGTGAAGAAAAGAACTTTCTAAGTTAATTTATTTATTATAATTTTTTTCCTACATTTGCAAAAATGGATTTGTGTGAAGGATATTAAAAAATTTGCCATTGTTCTAATTGTTTTGGGGCTTCCGATGTTGGTCACTCATTGGCTTTTAATGAAAAAGAAAGAAAAGGAAAAAATGGAGAAATTTATTGTTGTTGACAAAGAAAAATTTTGGTTGGAACTGTATCAGCCTACAGCAAGAATTGATTCTTCATTTAAGAATCAGGTTTATGATTGGGATAATTATATGCCAGGAAAACTTTCGAAAACAAATTTGAAATAATTGTATTTACCATTAATGATAACTGATTTACTGGCTAAAAAGATTAGCAGTAAAGTTATAATACAGTAGAAAACAATCATTACTGCACCCTAAACTTCTCCCGATACTCAATAGGTTTCATGCCTACCATTTTATAAAAAACTTTCCTAAAGGCTTTAGGGTCATTATAGCCGGTTTTTTCAATAATTTCAGAAATCGAAAGTTGCGTTTGTTCTAGATATTTCTTTGAACTTTCGACTCTTATATTTTGCAGGTATTCAATAGGCGGGATGCCGGTAACCTGTTTGAAGCGTCGCGTCATATTTCGGGTGCTGGTAGGAATGTCTTTGGTGATTTCTTCCAGTTTTTCGATCGTATGGTACTGACTTTCTATTTTTTGCTGCAGCATGGCAACTAAAGCATCATTGTGCAAATGGTTGGGTCTAAAAGTACTGAAATAACTCTGCTTGTATCGGTTTAGGTCGATCGAAAAAATCTTTGCAATCTGAACTGCAATCTCATTTCCACAATATTTCTGAACCAAAAGAATCAACAGGTGAAATGTTGAGGTAGAGCCTCCGCTGGTATACAAACTACCGTCGGCCGTTAAAGTTTCTTCGGGCTTCAATTTTACGAGTGGGAACGCTTTGGTAAAAGCACTGCAGGCATCGACATGAGTTGTGGCCAACTTTTCGTTAAGCAAACCGGATGCGGCAAACAAAAAGGCACCCGTACAAAAACTGGCCAACTCGGCACCGGACTGATGGTGCTTTTTGAGCCATGGAATAAAGTTTTTGTTTTTTGTGATCATTTCGCTCATATTATCCGTAGTAAAAGCCGGAATTAGAATAAGTTCAAGGATAGTTGCAGAACCTTCAATCGGATTTACTTTATAGCCAAACAAATTTGCTTCTTTGATCTGTTCTGTCAATTGAAATACCATAATCTCAAAAGGCTTTTCGTCTTCTTTAGCAAGTTTGTTGGCAGTTTCAAAAACTTCTAAAATGGCCGCTATACTTAGTAATTTATAGTCGTGCGGAACAATTAATCCTACTTTCTTAGTCATGATTGCATTGGTTTTTGGAAAAATGAGAGGTTACAAAAGTAAGTATTTTGTCTTAAATGACCCTAAAAATGACTTTTAATGTAACTTAAAGCTAATGCTAAAAAACTAAATTTGCTTTAAATAATTTGTAATTTTATAAAGAAAGATCTTTGATTTTAATAAATAAACAATGATAACCGTACAAAACACGATTAACGCAGCTGTAAACAAAGTCTGGAAATTTTGGACAGCGCCGGAACATATTGTAAGATGGAGTTTTGGTTCTCCGGACTGGTACACCCCTCATGCCGAAAATGATTTGAAGGCTGGAGGTAAATTCAAATATACGATGGCTGCGAAAGACGGAACTGCCACTTTTGATTTTGAAGGAGTTTATATCCGGGTAGAAACTTTTGTATTAATAGAGTATAAACTATCCGATAACAGAACCGGAAGTGTTCATTTTAAAGAAAGTGATGAAAAAGTAATTCTCACAGAAGTATTTCAACCTGAAACAGAAAACCCTGAAAACATGCAGCAGCAATGGTGTCAGGCTGTGATTGACTGTTTTAAAGAGTATGTTGAGAATAACTAAATAAAAAACGAAACAAGAACCAATTTTAAAAATATAATTTAAAAAAAAGAAACAAAATGATAACAGTACAAAACACGATTAATGCATCAGTAGACAAAGTTTGGGAATTTTGGACAGCACCGGAACACATTACAAAATGGAATTTTGCTTCTCCGGATTGGCATACACCTCATGCTGAAAATGATCTGAGAGTTGGAGGGAAATTTACATCAACTATGGCAGCAAAAGACGGCAGTATGAGTTTCGATTTTGGAGGAGAGTACACTGTAGTAGAGCAGAATAAAGCGATTGAATACATTTTAGAAGATGGAAGAAAAGTTGAAATTACTTTTAAAGAAACACCGAGCGGAGTTGAGGTAATTGAAAAATTTGATCCCGAAACAGAAAACTCTGAAGAAATGCAGCGTGGAGGCTGGCAAGCCATCATGGATAATTTTAAAAGTTATACCGAAAGTAATTAGTTTTTTTAGGCTCAAAGGTTCAAAGAAGCAAAGTGACAAAGGCACTGATTGACACCACAGAGATAGAATTTAATTTTAAAAAGAGTTACAATGACAAAACAAATTTGGCTGAATTTGCCAGTAAAAGAGGTGGCAAAATCAAAGGCTTTTTTTTCGGAAATAGGATTCTCTTTTAATGAAGAACACGACACACCAAAGTCAACTTGTATGGTGATTGGAGAAGGAAAATTTGTAGTAATGCTTTTTGAAGAAAAATTGTTTACCAGTTTTTCTCATAATCAACTAACAGATACTAAAACAAGTACAGAAGTTCTGATCTCGATTGATGCTGAAAGTACTGCTGAAGTAGATGAACTGGCAAGGAAAGTTAAACAAGCCGGAGGAACTGTTTTTGCTCCACCGTCAGAAAGCCAAGGATGGATGTACGGCTGCGGTTTTGCAGATTTAGACGGTCATCGATGGAATGTTTTATTTATGGATTTTAGTAAACTATCATGAGTATGGAAACATTAGAATTTAAAATTAGAATTAAAGCCCCGATAGAAAAAGTTTGGGCAGTTTTATGGGACGAGGAAACGTATAAGAAGTGGACAGGATCTTTTTGCGAAGGTTCATATGCCATAAGTAAATGGAATCAGGGCGATAAAATACATTTCTTGTCTCCAAATGGAGAAGGAATGAACAGTGTCATTGAAACGAAAATTCCAAATGAGTATATGGCTTTTAAACATATAGGCGAAATTAAAGACTTTAAAGAATTGCCTCTTGACGAAGAAACCAAAAAATGGACAGGTGCTATGGAAACGTATCGATTGACAGCCGATGACGAATTTACTGATTTGGTAGCTCAGGTAGATGTAGTCGAAAAATACATCGATTATTTTAAGGAAGCATTTCCAAAGGGACTGGAGACCGCTAAAGAACTCTCAGAAAAATAAAAAACAAACAACAAACAAAAAAACAAATATCATGGCAACAGCAGTAAACCCTTATTTAATTTTTAACGGAAATTGCGAAGAAGCATTTCTGTTTTATCAATCCGTTTTTGGAGGAGAATTTCCGTATATCGGAAGATTTAATGAAATGCCGGAAGGCGAGGAAGGATGTGGTGCTCCGGTATCTGAAAAAGATGCTAACCGAATCATGCACGTCTCATTGCCAATTGGAAACACCATCCTGATGGGAAGCGACAGCAGTGAGCAATCCGGAGATGTAACCTTTGGAGGTAATTTCTCCATTTCCATAAATGTGGACAGTGCAGCAGAAGGAGATCGTATTTTTAACGGACTTTCGGCAGGAGGGACTGTTTATATGCCGATGGCAAAAACCTTTTGGGGAGCTTATTTTGGAATGTTCAAAGATAAGTTTGATGTAAGCTGGATGGTTAACTTTGATGAAAACCAGGCAGGTTAAAAACAACTTCTTATATTTTATCACTATACAAAAGATTTCAGGGATTCACCATTTTAATCCTTGAAATCTGTGATAAAAAAACAATTCAGAGATCGAAAAAGTTAGGTTATTCCAATCCCTGAACATTATTGTTAAATTACTCCAAAAAGCACAGTATTAGGTGTTTTTTGTTTTTAAAAAACAAGCAATATCCTTTTTTATCAACATTAGATTGCCGATTTTTGTCGCTTCGTAAAATCAATAAACATAAAATGGCAACAGAAGATAAAGAGATTATTTTATTAAAAGTTTCAGGACATGATAAAATAGGAGTAACAGCAGGTTTAACCGCTGTATTGGCAACTTATGATGCAAATATTTTAGATATTGGTCAGGCTGATATTCATGATACACTTTCTCTGGGAATTTTATTTGAAATTCAGGCAGGTTCCTCTTCCGGCCCCGTTTTAAAAGATTTATTGTTCAAAGCTTATGAATTAGAAATTAAAGTAAAATTTATTCCAATTTCTATCGAGGATTACGAAAAGTGGGTGAAATCACAATCCAAACAACGTTATATTATCAATATTTTGGGCGAAAAACTGGCTGCTTCTCAATTGGCTGCCGTAACCAAAATAATGTCGGCCCAAAATCTGAACATTGATTCTATCATAAGATTAACAGGAAGAACTTCTATTGTAGATCTGGAAGAATATCCTCGTTCCTGCATACAATTGTCCGTGACCGGAGAGATCGTAAATAAGATTGACATGACAGCAAGTTTTATGGAAATTTCCAGAACTTTAAATGTGGATATTTCCTTTCAGGAAGACAATATTTACAGACGAAACAGGCGTTTAGTTTGCTTCGATATGGATTCGACTTTAATTCAGACCGAAGTAATCGACGAACTGGCTGAGCTGAACGGAGTGGGAGATCAGGTTAGAGCTATCACAGAATCAGCAATGAATGGCGAGATTGACTTCAACGAAAGTTTCAAACAGCGTATGGCATTGCTCGAAGGATTGAGCGAAGATGTTTTGCAGAATGTAGCCCTCAATTTACCAATTACAAAAGGAGCGCACCGCTTAATGAAAGCCCTGAAATATTATGGATACAAAACCGCAATTTTGTCCGGAGGATTTACCTATTTTGGTGAGTATCTTCAAAAAGAATTGGGCATCGATTATGTTCATGCCAATAAATTAGAGATAAAAGACGGTAAACTTACCGGAAAATATATAGGCGATATTGTAGACGGTCAAAAGAAGGCCGAATACCTTAAAGCAATCGCCGACAAAGAAGGAATTCACATCAACCAGACCATTGCGGTTGGAGATGGTGCCAATGATTTGCCAATGATCAATTTAGCAGGTTTGGGAATCGCTTTTCATGCCAAACCAAAAGTAAAAGAAAATGCAGCAACGTCAATTTCAAGTTTGGGTCTTGACGGAGTTTTGTATTTATTAGGCTACCATGACAGGTATATCGATATGATGTAAATCTATTGTCGTGAGCGAAGTCGAAGCCCTTTTAATGCCGAAAGGAACTTTGATTTTGATCATTTTGGTCAGGCTGAGCGAAGTCGAAGCTATGGGCATGCTCCGCTGAAAAAGCGGATTGAGCTCCGTTGCGCACGAGCAAAGCGAACTGAAGAAGAGAAAATCCTTTTGTGTCCGTCGCGGCGGACACAAAAGGATTTTCTCTTCTATCCCTCATGGGTTGCATTGGAATTACAGTTTCTTATTTCTCTCTGGATTTCAATTCAGTTTTAATGTCTTTTGAAGTCTTAAAAATTAAAAGAAGTAGCGGTAGCAAGGCAATAGGAACAATTTGAACAGCGCTAAATCCTTTTAAAAATACAAGGTAGATGTTAGCGATAATTAATAAAAGAAAAATTACGGCAAATGCATACGCGGCTGATTTTGATACTTTTTCGCTTTTACGTAACTCTTCAGTAGTCATTTCACTAAATTTTTTGTTGCTCATTTTATGTTGGTTTTGGGTTAATTGAATAGCGTATTTTGAGATTTTAGGTCGCAGGATGGTTTAGTTTCCACCCCTTTCCTATTAAATACTTTTTACATTTTAAGCAAAAATTGGTTTCTTCATCTAAATGATTTTTTCCTTCAGCATCTCTCATTAAACATGTTTTTACAGGACAATGAGGCAGACCTTCGGTATGACCTAATTCGTGCAAAACAACTTTGTAAAATTGTACTTCTTTATTTCTTTTGCTGAGCCTAAAATCAGAAACGACGCAGGATTTTCCCGGATGATACCCCAGTCCCATAACGCCCCAATCCTTGTTTTTACCTTTGGTAACGCTAATGTCGCTGTTGGATAAGCCCACAATTACAGAATCTTTGCCCACATTCTCTTTGATGGTTTTAATTATAGTGTCGGCACGATACCTGTTTCGGGCTTGGTAAAATGCATTTTTCGGGAAGGGAATATTGGCTCTTAAAACAACATTAGGGTTAATCGTTTTGATTTTATTGAAGACACTTTTTGCCTGTTCAATATTGAAATCTCCTAAAGGTTGAATAACGATTATTTTTTGATGCTGCTCTTTTGTATTGGTACAAGAAATAAAAATAAAAAGTAGAATCAGAATGGCATTTTTCATTTTGTAGATTCTAAGCACGTTAATTCAATATTCTTAATGGCTCCCAGAGGGGCAACTTTGATGGCATTGTTTTTTGGAGTAAGATAAAAATAGTAAGCACTATTAACATCGATCAAAAAAATGGTTTCTGTTTCTCCTGTGTTAAAGGTGAGTTTTTGTTCGTATTGCAGTTTATTCGACTTAATTTTTTCTGCGATTTTGTACCCTTCACCAATTCCTAAACCAAGGAAAAAACTTAACAGTCCAATTCCAATCGAAATTAAAAAAAAATGTTTCAGCTTGCTCTTGATCTCTATGTCTGAGAATTTATTGCCATCCGGTTTGGTGCCGATTATTTTTTTGCCCAGCTTTTGTTGCGATGCTTGTAGCATAAGCTGATAAAAAGTATGATAAAAACAGCAAAAACAATTAGACTTAAAATGATAATTGGATTCGCTGTTAGATCAGCAATGGGGCTGACAAGAATATCCATAATGGTTGAATATTTCAGAATGTTTATTTTCAATTGGAAAAAGAAAACGCATTCTTTTAAAATTCCCAGCACGACAAGAAACAGATAACCTATTGGAAGTAAATTCTGGATTTTTTCTATTGATTTCATTCGAATTAACGCGGTTTTTGATTGAGGTTCTTCTTTTATAAGTCGTTTTGTTTTGACTAGCCTCCTGCTTTAGTTGGAGAAATAAAGATTGAAACAAGTTGAGACTTTAGCCAAATATGTTTAGCAAAGTAGAATTTGGCTAAAGCCAAGTTTAGATATATTTTGTACCACTATCTAAAGCTTGTGTCAATCGAGATTGGGTAATTCTATTAGCTTTTTAATTACAATAGTCTATTTATTTCAAAATTTGATTTATACTCCGCATATTCAGAAGAGTTAATGATTTCCATGTCTTTTAACCAATTAATCCGATTATAAAAATCATGTTCTGAAAAGATATTATCAAAATTTGTATATTTTTCCTTAAGATAAATTCTTGTATTTGTTTTAATCTTTTCAATAAACTCTAAAACATTTTTCTCCTGAGGTATATCCCGGTAGAAAACAAGAGTTGTTTGTCCTCCGGTTAAATATATGTCGTCTTGATGTTGTTTAAAATATGCTATTGAAGCTATTGTCCCCCAGATTATATAATTGAATATTAAGGTTCCTTGATTAACTTGAGTAGTGAAAATATATAAAATTGTCAAAGCAATTATAAGAGTAATGCAAACGCAAAAAAAAAGTTTTCCAGGAATAGTATTATCTGATCTATAGTGTATATCAAATCCCAATTGATCTAGTTTTACTTCGTATTTATCATTTTTCCGAAGTGACTTTACATCTACAATTATTTTGTTATCCTTCAATATAAATTTTCGAGAGTTAATTCCTCTCTTTTGCAATAAATCTACTTCTGTCATAATTTGTTCGTGAAAATTTATGGTAGGCATTTTTACATCTCTTTCAGCTGTTCCAAATAATCCCTCTGATTCGAAAGTCTTGGAATTTTATGTTGTCCTCCTAATTTGTCCCGCTCTTTTAGCCAGTCGTAAAACAGGTTCTCACGTGCCACGTTAATCACTAGCGGATTTAAAGTCATATTGTTATGACGTTTGGCTTCGTAATCCGAATTTAAAGTTTGTAGTGTTTCATCCAGCACTTTTTGGAAAAGCCCCACATCGGCAGGTTTTTTCTTGAATTCGATCATCCATTCGTGGGCTCCTTTTTCCTTGTCCTGCATAAAAATAGGCGCAACGGTGTAATCGATCACTTCGGTGTGAGTCAGTTGACAGGCTTTGGCAATGGCCTGATCGGTATTTTCGACCATTAATTCTTCGCCGAAAACATTAATATGATGTTTCGTTCTGCCTGTTACTCTGATTCTGTATGGATTTAGAGAAGTAAAACGAACCGTATCCCCAATCAAATAACGCCATAAACCGGAATTCGTCGTAATGACAATTGCATAGTTCTTATTTAGTTCAACATCAGCCAGACGAATTACTTTTTGATTTGGAGTTCCAAACGTATCCATCGATATGAATTCATAGAAAATGCCATAATCCAGCATCAGCAATAAATCACTCGAATTGTTTAAATCCTGAATGGCAAAAAAGCCTTCAGAAGCATTGTATATTTCGTAGTACCTGAAATCTTTGCTTGGTAAAATATTTTTGTATTGCTCTTTATAAGGAGAGAAGCTTACACCTCCATGGAAATAAACTTCCAGATTAGGCCAGAGATCTAAGAGACTTTCTTTTCCTGTATTTTCTAAAACTTTATTCATTAAAACCAGCATCCATGACGGTACGCCCGCAAAACTGGTTACATTTTCGTTTTTTGTTTCATTTATAATGGCAGCAATTTTAGATTCCCATTCGCTCATCAGCGAAGTTTTACTGCTCGGAGTACTGCTAAACTCGGCCCAGATTGGCATGTTTTCAATCAGAATAGCGGATAAATCTCCAAAGAACGTATTGTTGTTCTCGTAGATCTGAGAACTTCCGCCCAGACGAAGACTTTTGCCCAGGAACAATTCTGAATCCTCATTGTTGTTGAGGTACAAACAAAGCAAATCTTTACTTCCTTTATAATGACAATCCTCGAGAGCTTCATTACTCACAGGAATAAATTTACTTTTGGCATTCGTAGTTCCGCTCGATTTAGCAAACCATTTTATTGGTGTTTCCCAAAATACATTCTGTTCCCCCTGACGCGTACGTTCAATCAATGGCTGAAGCTCCTCATAAGTAGCAATCGGTACTCTTTCAGCAAAAGTCTGATACGAATTAATCGATTCAAAATCATACTGTTTCCCTATAATAGTATTTTCTGAAGCGGTCAGCAAATTGTGCAACAGTTCTTCCTGAACTTCATTCGGATATTTTAGAAAAAGTTCTATTTGATGTATCCTTTGTTTTAGGACCCACGAAGCGAAAGAGTTGATTATTGATAAGGGCATGGGTGAAATTTATATTTTAGATTGCTGATTGTAGATTTTAGATTTTACAATTCGCGTAAAATCAGGAACCTTAAAATTTGAATATCGAAAGACAAATAGTAACTTTGCCGTTGTATCAAAAATAGTGTTTTTTTGTAAAAAATAACATGCTATTTTTATTAAACATTCCGGTTCGGCTGAATTTTAACTCTTAAAATTCAGAATTCAGACCGACAAATCTAAAATCTACAATCAGCAATCTAAATTCTAATGACATATCAAGGCGTACTTACAAAAATGCAAACTGAAATGGGGGCTCCAATTCAGTATTATTTGGTATTTGAAGACAGTTTTTTAAACATGAATCAATTACTGAACAAAGAAATTGAGATTAATTTCGTCGGGTTTGAATGTCTGAATTGCCACAAGAAGAAAAAGATCTACCGTCAGGGATTTTGTTATGAGTGTTTTTACTCAAGCCCTGCTGTTGGAGATTGGATTATGCGACCGGAACTCAGTACTGCGCACTTAGGAATTGCAGACCGTGATTTGGAGTACGAACAGAAAGTACAGCTTCAGCCTCATGTGGTATATCTGGCTTTGGCAAGTGAGGTAAAAGTTGGGGTAACGCGTAAAACTCAAGTTCCAACACGCTGGATCGATCAGGGAGCCACGCAGGCTATTGCGATTGTTGAGGTTCCAAACCGATATTTAGCCGGAATTACTGAGGTGGCATTAAAAGACCATTATACTGATAAAACAAACTGGAGAAAGATGCTTCAAAATACAGGTGAAAGTTTCGACCTGCTGGCTGAAAAGGCAAAAGTAGAAAGTTTGATTCCGGCAGAAGTACAGGAATATTTTTATACCCAAAAAAATGATCTGTATGAATTGCAGTATCCCGTTTTAAATTATCCGACTAAAGTAACCAGTCTGAATCTGGATAAAACCCCAACTTTTCAGGGGAAATTAACCGGAATCAAAGGACAATATTTAATCTTTGAGAACGGAACTGTTTTTAATGTCAGAGGTTCGGAAGGTTATGTGGTTAGTATTGCCGTTTAACATTTAAAGAAAGAAAAACACTATATAAGGAATTGTTTGTTAGTGTTTTAGTATATTTATAATACTGTTTTAGTAAAATTGTAATTTGAATGTTGAAACATTTGATTACAATTTTATAATAATTATTTATTAGAAGATTTTAATTTTAAATCTAAAGAGAACCTAGTTTAGCAAAAAGCGAAATGAAAGTTTTTTTTTGAATTTCCAAGGACAAATATTTAATTAATAAATGGATTATAAAGATGAGTGTTTTAAAACGAATAAATGTGGTCAGGCGCAGCGTAATGCACCGTCTCACTAAGAACATCGGAAAGCCAAGGTCAGAGCAGCATATTGTTTTAGTGGATAAAACAGAAATTAGGCGGGTCCTGATCTGCAGGCCAAATGCCAGACTCGGAAACTTATTATTGATTACGCCGCTTGTTCAGGAAGTCAACGATATGTTTCCAAATTGTAAAGTCGATTTGTTTGTTAAGGGAGCTTTAGCTCTGGTCATTTTTGGAAATTATCAAAACATCAATAAGGTTATTGGTTTGCCTAAAAAACCGTTCAAAAGCTTATTGGAATATCTGAATGTCTGGATTTCAATAAAAACACAAAAATACGATGTTGCGATCAACGTAGATCAAAACTCTTCTTCAGGACGTTTAGCAGTCCAATTCTCTAATGCTAAATATAAATTTTACGGAGATTTAAATGATGAATCTCAACTTGTAAAAAAAGACTACGATCATATTGCGAAATATCCCGTTTATAACTTCCGAAATTATTTAACGAAACTTGGATTAGCAAAAAGCAACAAAATAATAGCCCCGATTGACCTTAAACTATCTTCTGCCGAAATTGCTAACGGAAAGAAAATTTTGAATGACTTAGTGCCTGATTCTAAAAGAACCATCTGTATTTTTACGTATGCGACAGGAGCAAAATGCTTGTCGGAAGAGTGGTGGGAGAACTTTTACAGGCAACTTAAAGAGGAATATAAAGACTATAATATTATCGAGATCCTGCCTGTAGAAAATGTTTCGCAAATTGCATTTCAGGCACCTACATTTTACAGTAAAGATATTCGCGAAATAGGGTCGGTAATTGCCAATACTGATTTGTTTATTGGAGCTGATAGCGGAATCATGCATTTAGCCAGTGCGGTTCAGACTCCAACGATTGGGCTTTTCTCGGTCTCAAACCTTAAAAAATATGAACCTTACGACAATTGCAGTATCGGAATAGATATTAATTTGCAGACTAAAAAGGATTATGTAAAAATCATAAACTCCATCCTGAACAATGGAAAACTTAATACTATAGGACAAGCAATTTAAAATTATAAGAAACAAAAAAAAGGCATCCGTAGATGCCTTTTTTTATTTAGTTTTTCTTCTTAAACAAGCCATTGATTAAGTCACTGGCTTTTTTAGTAACCTCTTGAGTTTTTTGCTCTTTTTCGGTAGCGGCAGCTTTAGTGGTATCTTTAGCTTTAGTGTTTTTATTGATAAAATCATTAAGAGCTGAAGTTCCTTTTTGAGTCAGTTTGTCTCTTTGCTGATTCGCAACCTGCGTAGCCAGACTGGTCACAGCACTTTTCATATCCGTTGATACTTTTGGATGCGAGAAATTACCCGTAAGCATAGCATTTATTGGGATGTTTTGCAGCTTTGCAGCATCTGCAGGAGACATTTTAGCAAGGAAGGCATTGGCTTCATTTCCTAAGTATTTTGCCGGAACATCTAATTTTAAATTATAGTTCATCGTTTGATCGAAACCATGAGTTCCGCCAATTGTAATTTTAATGTCCTGATATTTGATGTCAAATGGTTTTACGCTCACTTTTCCGTTATCAAATGTTAGAGCCGCTTTAATATCATTCAGGTTTATTTTATTAGGATCAATAAATTTCAGGTTAGAAGTTAAGGCATTGATAACGGTTGAATTTTTAGAATTTACAGTAGTTGAAAGTAGCTGTCCCAAAAGATCTCCTGAGATTGATTTTAGATCCGGAGTCAATTCCTTATCGTCTAAGTTTCCGTTTAATTTTATAGTCGAATTTAATTTTCCGTTGATGATTCCTGCCAAAGGAGCAATTTTTTTCATCATGTCTAATTGCGTAAAAGTCTGCGCAATATCCACCTGATTGAAACCTAAATTCATGTCAAAAGTTGGCACTTTTGTTTTGGTAGAAACAGCTCCGTTAAGACCAATTGTTCCTCCAAAAATAGAAGTTTTAAAGTTTTCTAAGGTAGCTTTTTCGTCCTTAACGATTAATCGACCCGAAACGTCTTTTAGTTTCAGATTGTCGTATAAAACCGTTGTAGCTTTAGCATTTAAAGTACAATTTAAAAAGGCTGGAATCTTCATCGCTTCAGTAGGTTTTGCAGCTGCCTTTTCTGTAGCAGGAGTTCCTGAAGTCATAAAATCATTCACTGCCAGCTGATTTGAACTCATATTGAAGTTTCCTCTTAGTTCTTGTTTTTTGAACATGAAACCATAGAAATTTTCGAGTACTCCGTTAATGCTTAAATCACTTTTTCCGGTTGTGGCGTCAAATTTTTTCAGGTTGATGGTACTCGGATTGAACTCGACCAATCCCGTACTGATGTTCATTGATTTATTGTTTTCGTCCGTATATTTAAATCCGGACAGACTCATGGTTCCGGCATTTTTAATATTTTGGTATTGACTTTTTTCAACAGAAGCCATATCAAATTGTGTAGTCACATCAGCTTTTAAAATACCGGCAAGAGGTTTGTCCATTTTAATTGGATAAGCTTTAGAAAGATTCGCCAGATTGATGGTTCCTTTCAAGGCCGCGTTCACGATAGGGTTTTGCGTGATGTTTTTGATATTAGCTTTGGCGTTAAAAACATCCTGATCGATTCGGAAGGAAAGTTTATCCAAATTAACATAAGTATCGTTCAGGATTCCCGTTTCGTTGATGATTTTCGTGTCAATCACAATATTCTGAACCGATTTTGGAAGGTTTGGATATTGAAACGAAGCATTGTTGGAAGCAATTGCTACATTAAACTTAGGAACAGTAGTCTCGGTTAATTCACCTTTAGCAAAACCGGCTACAGTAAAATCTCCGGTAGTTTTTACACCGTCCAGACTTGAAGCATAAGCAGAAGGAATCAGTCCTAAGAAATTCGTAAAGGATGAAGTGGGAGTCTTAAACTTCAGATCATAAATTTGTCCGGCATCCACCATCTGAATAAACCCGTCAAATTCCAAAGGCAATTGATTGATTAAAGCTTTATTCTCCTTAAAGGTATATTTGCTTTTTTCAAGGTCAATTCCCAATACAGCGTCTAAAGTCAGTTTTACATTTTTCATGTAATTGATCTTATCCATATCCAAAGAAACATTAGCAACTGACTTTGTTGTTAAATCTAATTTTGAATTGGTAAAATCGCCTGTTCCTTCATGGTTCAAACTGTCAATGACCATTTTTATTTTAGATCCCTGATCGATGTATCTGAAAGTGAAATTTTCGATTTTATAATTTTGAATTTTCAGTGAAAGCGGTTTGCTTTTGTCGTCTTTCACGTCCTTTTCTTTATCTTTTAGGGCAATGTCAAAATTACCAACACCGTCTTTGTTGAAAATAATATTCACCAGACCATTGGTAGAGCTGATTCCCTGTATGTTTAAAGGTTCTTCTTTTCCCTTGAAAAGTTCCTTAATGCTCATTTTTAAATTCAGCTCGCCTAATGAAACCAAAGTATCTCCTTCAAATGGGGCTTTATTGATGATCACCAGTTTTTCGATTCCCACAGTGGCATTTGGAAAGTTTTTAAACAAACTTAGATCGGCATCTGTAAAACTTACCTTCGCATCAACACTTTTGTTGATCGCTTCTGAGATTTTAGCTTTTATTTGATCTTTAAAGAAATACGGAATGGCAAATAAGGCCGCTACAAGGACTACAAGAACTATAGCTGTTATTTTTAAAATTTTCTTTACCATATAAATAAATTTGAGGGGTTAAATTGCTAACTGATTGTTGCAAAAATAGTTTTTTTTGATGGAGTTCATAAATAAAGTTTTTGTTAAACCTAAGAATATACTTCTGTTTGTTCCAAATAAAAATCCGCCTGAATATAAGTTCAAACGGATTTTTAGAGTTTTTATGATTGCCGATTATTTTTTAATGAAAGAAATAATCTTATTGACCATGATTTCTGAGAGGGGCAGATTCTCATTTTTATAACTTTCCAGATTGGCCTGATGATCTCCGTCGATGATTTTCATGACGTGATTCATTTTATCAACGATCAGGAGTTCGGCATTTTTATTGGCCTTCGATAAGAGTTCAGCATCTTTTACGGTCACTTGTAAATCCTGATTTCCCTGAACGATCAAAATAGGAACATTTAGTTTTTTGATTTCGTTTTGCGGATTGTATTTGAACCAGGAAATTAAATACGGCTGAATGCTTGGTCTGAAAAGAGCATTAAGCATTGGGTCTACTTTCTTTACCGTGAATCCGCTTTTCAGACTATCAATAATCGGGAAGGTTAATTCCTCTACTTGTTTGTTTGATTTAGAAGCAATTTGCGATTTGATCAATTGGTCGGCAGATTCTCCTGCACCTGCAATTGAGATAAACTTATTGGCTTTGGCTCCGGCAATCATTCCAATCAGAGAACCTTCGCTGTGACCAATTACAACTACTTCAGAGAAGCGTCTGTCTTGTTTTAACAGATTGATCCAGCTTTTGGCATCTTCGGTGTAATTCTCAAATACAAGAGTTTGTTCGGAGATAGCAGCCGGTTTACTTTCTGCAATTCCTCTCTTGTCGTATCGTAATGATGCAATTCCGTTTTTTGCCAGTGCTTCCGCCAGCATTTTCAGAGAATTGTTTTTCATCATCGGATTATTGCCGTTACGATCCGTAGGCCCCGAACCTGAAATGAGTAAAGCTACCGGGTATCTTTTTTCTAAATTCGGAGTGGTCAACGTACCAAAAAGCTGATCGATGTTAATTTTTAAAACAATAGGAGTTTCTGTAAAAGCAACTTCAGTTTTATTCTGAGCATTCACAAAACTCAGCAACAGAATAGCAGCGAGGACAAATAAATTCTTCATTTTTAAAAGGAAACTATTTAATGTTTATTCCAAATGGAAGCATGGCCTGAACTCCTTTTTGTTTTTGAAGTCTTTTAACCTGCTCAATAAGCATATAATTTTCTTCGCCAATTTCTTCCTTGATAAATGCTTCTTTTGATTGCGCAAATGGCAGATTGGAAAGAAGGTCATTGAATGTTTTCTGGTATTCAGGATAGTTTTGTGTGCTGTACGTTTTGATTTTTGCAATTTTTGCAGCTTCAGCAATAGCGTCATTCAAACCTCCAATCTGATCTACTAATCCAATTTTTAAAGCTTCGCTTCCTGACCAGACTCTTCCTTGTGCGATCGAATCCACCTGAGCAAAAGTCATTTTTCGGCCTTCCGCAACATGTGTTACAAAGGTTTTGTAAATATGCTCAACTCCTTCTAAAGTAAAGGCTTTAAATTTTTCGTCAACAGGTACAAACGGACTGTAATTTGCAGAGTTTTCATGTGTTTTTACCTGCTCTGTGTTGATTCCTAATTTATGGGCTAAAGGAGTGAAGTTAGGCAATACTCCAAAAACACCTATAGAACCTGTAATCGTATTGCTTTCTGCAAAAATTTTGTTGGCGTTGCAGGCAATGTAGTAACCGCCCGATGCGGCATAATTTCCCATAGAAACCACAACCGGTTTTACTTTTTTGGTTATCTCGATTTCTCTCCAGATCAGGTCAGAAGTCAAAGCACTTCCTCCCGGACTGTCTATTCTTAGTACGATTGCTTTTACGTCTTCATTTTTACGTGCCTCCTGTAAAGAACGTCGCATAGAACCTTCACCAATTACGGTAACATCTCCTTCGCCGCCTTGTATTTCACCCTGTGCATAAATAATAGCAATTTGGTCAGTTGCAGTATTGGTCAGGGCAGTTGTAATGTTGTTTTGAGTATAATCTAAAATCGAAATTTTATTGTAATCGTCATCACCCGTTACTTTTAGCGCTTTTTTGATCGCGTTATGGTACACATCTTCATAGGCAATAACATCTATCAGATTTTGTGCTTTTGCCATTTCCGGAGTTCTGGCCAGTAATCCATTGGCGATTTCATTTAGTTTCGGTAGCGGAATATTTCTGCTTTTTGAAATATCAGTCGTAACCGTAGTCCAGATGGAGTTTAAAAGAGCAGTAACCTGTTCTCTGTTGGCATCACTCATTTTATTTTCCAGAAAAGGTTCAACAGCACTTTTGTATTTTCCGTGACGAATCACTTCCATGTGAATGCCCGATTTTTCCTGAAAATCTTTGAAGAACATCACCTCAGACGAAAGACCTTTGAAATCTAAATCTCCGGCAGGATTCAAATAAATAGTATTGGCTACAGAATTCAGATAATATTCTTTTTGCGAGTACGTATTGGCATATGCCCATACAAACTTTCCTGATTTTTTGAAACTTTCAAGTGCATTTCTCAAATCTTTGTATTGTGCCAGACCTAAAGATGACTCATCATTTAAAATAGAGATTCCTTTAATGTTATCATCGGTTTTCGCCGCTTCAATAGCATTGATTACATCTGTTAAGCCGATGCCTTTTTTATCTGAAAAAACAGTTACCCACGGGTCTTTGTATTTTCCGGCATAATCGTTTTGAATTTGTTTTAAATTTAATTCAATAACAGAATCACTTTTCACAGAAACTGCATCGTCTCCTCCAAAAATTGCTCCAATAAGAATGACCCCAAAAAAGAAGAGGATAATAAATACAAAAATACCAATAACAGTGGCAATTACATTTCCTAAAAACTTCATAAGTATATTTTTTTAATAAGTATCTAAAAAGGTTGGTTTGTTACAAAAGTAATCTAAAAACAAATTAATTCGAATATCAGATCGGATGAAATGGTTGTAGCCTCTGCATTTTTAGTGCATTAAACTAAAGATAAGATATTTTGTAAGATAAATATAGTTTGAGTCCGGAATAATTTATATTTGAGGAAACCAAATACTTAAATATGAAAGATAAAGTAATTCTGTGGAGTTTTTTTCTCTTTGGCTTTTATGCCGGGGCTCAAAAAATCCAAACTAAAAAAGTGGTAGTCGATAAATTGACAAAGCTTCCTCTGGAAAAAGTAAATATTTACAATCAAAAGGACAATTCACTAACGAATGAGGAAGGTGTTTTTTCTTTTATTTCCGATCAGGATGAATTGAATTTTAGTTTGATTGGATATGAAAATCTGAAACTCAGCTTTGCCGAAATAAACAAACAGGATACGATCTTTTTGCAAAGTAAAACCATTGAACTTGATGAAGTAGTAGTGGGAGAAGAAATGGCTATAATGAAAAAAGTATATGCCAAAATGAAAGAGAATTACATATTCGAACCTTACAATGAAAACTTCTTCTTGCGATGTGTCTTGAAACGAAATGATGAATTAGAAAGATTACAGGATATTTATGGTAAAGTATCGAGAAAAAGCATCTTTAAAACCAAAACACAACCTGACAATAAATGTGAAGTTGAGATTTTGAATATGAGGAAAGTTGGGATAAAAGATAAGGCTGATTTTGTGTATTTCGAATTTCAGAGTTTCGAAAAATTATTTGATATAAATGCTATGATCTCTATCAAAACGGAAGATTTCGAACTTACTAAGGAAAAAAATGTAGCAGGTGATTTTTTTAAAATTAGTTTTATCAAAAAGTCAGAAAATACAATTGAACAAAAAACCAGTGGCTATTTTATAATTAATAAGAATGACTATGCTATTGTAGAAACCTATTTTGATCTTTATGATAATGGAGAAAAAGTACCATTTCAAAAAAAGGACAAAGTAGAATATCGAACCACGAGTTTTAAAACCACTTCAAATTATAAGAAGAGTGCCAGCACCAATAAATATTATTTGAATAACGCAAAATCGGATGTTAGGGTAGAATTACTTGTAAGTGAAAAAAATATAAAAGCTTTTTATGATTACAGTACCAATTTTTTTGTAACCAATAGTTTTATTGCTGAAAAAGCAAAGTCGAATTTGTCGATGGATAAGGATATTTTTAAAGTGAAATTTCCTTACTCAGAACAATTTTGGAAAAGCCAGAACCAACTACCTTTAACAAGCAATTTAAGTGCATTTTTGAAGAGGGTTTCAGAAAACAAAGAGAACAAGAAAGAGTTTGAAATAGTTGGAAACTTCTAAGTCTTGAATCAAATAATGTAGTTAATTCTAAAATAGTTTTAGTTAATTTGCATTAATTATGAAGTCACAGCATCAAATCGTTTTATCAATAGGCAGCAATCAGGGAAACAGGTTAACAAACATCGAAACGTGTATCGATTTGATACATAAAGAAGTGGGGACTGTAATCAGGGTTTCAAAACTGTATGAAACTCCTGCCTGGGGGTTTGAAAGTGATGCTTTTTATAATTGCGCATTGGTTTTGCATACCTATTTATCGGCGCAAAAAGTATTAAGTCAGGTTCTAAAAGTAGAAAAAAAATTAGGCCGAATCAGATCTGAGCAACAAGGGTATCAGTCCCGAATTATCGACATTGATCTGATTACTTACGATGATGAAACTATCGAGTCCGAAAAATTGCAGATTCCACATCCGTTAATGCAAAACAGAAAGTTTGTGCTGCTTCCTATGCAGGATTTAGGTTTAGACTGGGAACATCCTGTTTTTCAAAAATCCATTACAGAATTAATTGCAATCTCGCCTGACGATAGTGTTTGTGAAGTAGTTCAGGAATTGAAAAATCCGATACGCGAAATTGCATTGGAGAACTTCAACTACATTGCTTTCGAAGGAAATATCGGGGCAGGGAAAACCACTTTGGTGCAAAAAATAGCGGAGGATTTTAATGCAAAAATGGTTTTAGAACGTTTTGCTGACAATCCTTTTTTGCCAAAATTTTACAAAGATCAGAACAGGTATGCTTTTCCGTTGGAAATGTCTTTTCTGGCAGACCGTTATCAGCAGTTATCGGATGATCTGGCACAATTTGATTTGTTTAAAGATTTTATTGTAGCCGATTATCATATCTTTAAATCCTTGATTTTTGCTAAAATTACCCTTGCCGAAGACGAGTATCGATTGTATCGAAACTTGTTTGATATTATCTATAAAGAAATGCCAAAACCTGATTTGTATGTTTATTTGTATCAGAATTCTGAAAGGCTGCTGCAAAACATCAAAAAACGCGGACGCAACTATGAGCAGAATATTGAGGCGGGTTATCTTGATAAAATTAATAATGGCTATTTAGAATATATTAAATCCCAAACTGATTTAAACGTGCTGATTATTGATGTTTCCGATCGCGATTTCGTGAAAAACCATAAAGATTACCTTTTTATCTTGGACGAAATCCAGAAGAAGATTTTTAATTAGAAAATTAGATAATGGGGCAATTATCACATTATCTAATTATCAAATTGCCACATTGCTTATTTTGGCCAGTTTAATTTCTGAAATAAATCCCAAACCACAATTCCGGCGCTTACCGCAATATTTAAAGAGTGTTTGGTGCCTAATTGCGGGATTTCAATACAGCCGTCGCAAAGAGCAACTGCTTCCTGAGCAACTCCGTAAACCTCATTGCCAAAAACCAATGCATACTTCTGATTTTTCTCCGTTTTAAAATCCTGAAGGAAAATAGAACTTTCAACTTGTTCGATGGCAAGCGTCAGGATATTTTCTTTTTTAAGATTTTCGATTACTTCCAATACATTTTCGTGATGTTCCCAGGCCACAGTCTCAGTAGCGCCAAGAGCCGTTTTGTGAATTTCTTTATTGGGTGGAGTGGCGGTAATACCGCACAGGATTATTTTTTCAATTAAAAATGCATCAGCGGTCCTGAACACAGATCCAATATTGTGCAGACTGCGAATATCATCTAAGACTAAAATTAAAGGAGTTTTGTCTGATTTTTTAAAATCCTCTATCGATTTACGGTCCAGTTCGCTATTTTCAAGTTTTCTCATAGGTTTATTCAGGTCATAAAAAAAGCTTCCAAAGTTAAGGAAGCTTTTTGAATTATTCTATTTTACTTTTCAGATTAGCTTTTTACCGGATCTGGTAAAACAGTACCTTTAATAGTAAGCACTTTTGTTGGTTGTCCTTCAGCATTAGAAGTTACAGTTACAGTTTTTGTAAAAGCACCAACTCTGTCAGTAGCATATTTTACACCAATAATACCTTTAGCACCAGGAGCGATTGGCTCTTTTGGAGTTGTTGGTACTGTACAACCGCAAGATCCGGTTGTGTTTGTGATGATAAGAGGTTTAGTTCCATTGTTTACAAAAACAAACTCACGTTTTCCATCTGCATTATGAGCAATAGTTCCATAATCAATGGTTTCTGTTTCGAAAGCCATTCCTGCACCTTCAACTTTGGCAATTTTACCTTTTTTAGTGCTTTGAGCATTAGAAGCTGTAATTCCAACTACAGCTAACATAGCGATTAAAATTATTTTTTTCATCTTTTTTAGAGTCTTTTTTAATTAACACAAATCTATGTAAAATTCTTATATCTCAACTTAAAAAAAGCTTAAAATATTTTAATTTTTGCACCACCTAGATATTCCTCCAAAATGTCATAAATTCGCTGTCTTAATTTTTTCATTTAAAATACAATAATTTGGCAGCGAAAGAGAAAGTGGTTAAAGAGACACCTTTAATGAAACAATACAATGAAATCAAGAGAAAATATCCTGATGCCTGTTTGCTTTTTAGAGTAGGAGACTTTTATGAAACCTTTGGAGAAGATGCTATTAGAGCCTCAAAAATTCTGGGAATAACATTAACCAAAAGAGGCGCCGGTTCTGATACAGAAACTGCTTTGGCTGGTTTTCCGCATCACTCTGTCAATACCTATTTGCCAAAATTAGTCAAAGCCGGACTTCGTGTGGCTATCTGTGATCAGCTAGAGGATCCAAAAATGACTAAAACGATTGTGAAACGCGGGGTAACTGAATTAGTAACTCCTGGAGTTTCTTTAAACGATGAAGTTTTACAATCCAAATCAAATAACTTTTTAGCATCGGTTTATTTTGCTAACAAAAATATCGGAGTTTCCTTTCTGGATGTTTCTACAGGAGAGTTTTTAACGGCTCAGGGAAATGCAGAGTACATCGACAAATTGCTGCAAAACTTCAATCCGAGTGAGGTTTTGGTTCCGAAACAAAATAAAAGTGATTTTAAAGATGCTTTTGGAGATGATTTTCATAGCTTTTATTTAGAAGACTGGATTTATAAGGAAGATTATGCTTTGGAAACGCTGACGAAACATTTTCAGACGGTTTCCTTAAAAGGTTTTGGAGTAGAAGAGTTAAAAGAAGGTATTATTGCTTCCGGAGCAATTTTGTATTACCTGTCGGAAACGCAGCATAATCGTGTGCAGCACATCACGGCGATTCAGCGTATTGCCGAAGATGCTTATGTCTGGATGGATCGTTTTACCATCAGGAATTTGGAATTGTACCACAGCTACAATCCAAATGCGGTAACCCTTTTGGATGTGATTGACAGAACGCTTTCGCCAATGGGAGGACGTTTGTTGAAGCGTTGGCTGGCTTTGCCTTTGAAAGACAGTGCCAGGATAAAAAGTCGTCATGATGTAGTTTCTTATTTAAAAAACAATTCGGAAGTTTTACAAAGTATTCAGTATCAGATCAAGCAAATTTCAGATTTAGAGCGTTTGATTTCTAAAATAGCAACAGGAAAAGTTTCGCCACGTGAGATTGTATATCTGAAAGAATCGTTGGATGCGATTATTCCAATTAAAACCCTGGCACTTGAAAGTCCGCAGGAAGCGGTGAAGGTGATCGGAGACAGTCTGCATGCCTGTGATTTGTTAAGAGAAAAAATTAAAAATACTTTAAATCAGGATGCGCCTGTTGCGGTGGCTAAAGGAAATGCTATTGCAAAAGGAATCAGTGAGGAATTGGACGATTTGCGTGCTATTTCTACTTCTGGAAAAGAATATCTGGAGGGAATTGAAAAAAGAGAATCGGAGCGTACCGGAATCTCTTCGCTTAAGATCTCGTTTAATAATGTTTTTGGTTACTATATTGAAGTTAGAAACACGCACAAAGATAAAGTTCCTGAAGAGTGGATTCGCAAGCAGACGTTGGTTAATGCAGAGCGATATATTACTGAGGAATTAAAAGAATATGAAACTAAAATTCTGGGAGCAGAAGAGAAGATTTACAAGATAGAAACAGAGCTTTTTGAGCAATTGGTGATCTGGATTGGAACTTATATCAAGCCGGTACAGATGAATGCTAATTTGGTGGCGCAGCTGGACTGTTTGTGTTCGTTTACACAATTGGCTGTAGAAAATCAATATGTATGCCCTGAAATTGATGAAACGTTTGAGTTGGAGATCAAAAACGGACGTCATCCTGTTATTGAAAAGCAATTGCCGGTTGGAACGCCTTATATTGCTAATGATGTTTATTTAGATAGAGAGACGCAGCAGTTGATTATGATTACCGGTCCTAACATGTCGGGTAAGTCTGCTATTTTGAGACAAACGGCTTTAATTGTATTGTTGGCTCAAATGGGAAGTTTTGTTCCTGCTGATAGTGTGAGAATGGGGATTGTAGATAAGATTTTTACCAGAGTAGGTGCTTCGGATAATATTTCGATGGGAGAGTCTACTTTTATGGTAGAGATGAATGAGACCGCTTCTATTTTGAATAATATCTCAGATCGCAGTTTGGTGCTTCTGGATGAAATTGGAAGAGGAACCAGTACGTATGACGGGATTTCGATTGCCTGGGCGATTGCCGAATTTTTACACGAACACCCGGGAAGACCTAAAACCTTGTTTGCAACGCATTATCATGAATTGAATGAAATGACAGAATCGTTGCCAAGAATTCAGAATTATAATGTTGCGGTAAAAGAGTTAAAAGACAATGTGCTTTTCATTCGTAAACTGGTAAAAGGAGGAAGTGCTCATAGTTTTGGAATTCATGTAGCAAAAATGGCCGGAATGCCTCAGATTGTAATTTTGAAGGCGCAAAAGATGTTGAAAAAACTGGAGAAAAACCACTCAAGTGAAGCGTTAAATGGTGTGAAGTCTGAGAATGATGAAATGCAGATGAGCTTCTTTAATTTAGATGATCCTTTGCTGGAAGAGATAAAAGAAGAAATTCTGGGGCTTGATATTAATGCGATCACACCAGTTGAAGCGTTGATGAAACTTAATGAGATTAAAAGAATGTTGGTACGAAAATAAATTTCATATTTAAAGTTTAGGTTATCAGAAAGTTATAAAATAAGTAGATTTTTTTTTCGAAAAACGCTTGTGTAATTGAATAAATGTCCTAAATTTGCACTCGCAATACAGAACAAATCAAGTGTTGCAGTTCTTAATTAGAATTTGAAATGCGAAAATAGCTCAGTTGGTAGAGCGCGACCTTGCCAAGGTCGAGGTCGCGGGTTCGAGCCCCGTTTTTCGCTCTATATCATCTAATGCTCGGATGGTGAAATTGGTAGACACGCTGGACTTAAAATCCAGTGAACAGCAATGTTCGTGCGGGTTCAAGTCCCGCTCTGAGTACTAAAGCCTCTTCTTTTGAAGAGGCTTTTTTTATGGTGTAAATCCAGGAGTTCTAAAATAAATCTGCGAAGCAGATTTATTTTAGAGAATCTAAGAATCTAAGAATCTAAGAATCTAAGAATCTAAGAATCTAAGAATCTAAGAATCTAAGAATCTAAGAATCTAAGAATCTAAGAATCTAAGAATCTAAGAATCTAAGAATCTAAGAATCTAAGAATCTAAGAATCTAAGAATCTAAGAATCTAAGAATCTAAGAATCTAAGAATCTAAGAATCTAAGAATCTAAGAATCTAAGAATCTAAGAATCTAAGAATCTAAGAATCTAAGAATCTAAGAATCTAAGAATCTAAGAATCTAAGAATCTAAGAATCTAAGAATCTAAGAATCTAAGAATCTAAGAATCTAAGGATCTAAGAATCTAAGGGTTTAAAGTCAATAATCAACAATCTAGAATCAACAATCTAAAATCTAAAATAATAATATGGGTGCCTTTGTAATTAGTAAGCGTTTTAATGATGAATATAAATTCGTATTTACTTCGAGAAAGGGCAAGGTGATATTTACGAGTCTTAGTTATGAATTGAGGTTTGAGTGTGAAGAGGATATCGAGAAGTTTAAGATGAATATAGAGATGGCTCGGTTTTTAAAATTTAAAGGGGCTGGGGGGAGATATTTTTTTAAATTGATGTTGGGAGAGCTTCATTTTGCTACGAGTCGAAAATATACGACGGAATTGCTTTTACAGAAAGGAATCAAGGAAATTGTGACTTATGCTTCGAGGGCTGAGATTTTGGATTTTTCCTCAAGTGAATCTATTTTTGAAGATGAAGTTGTGGGTGAGGAAGTGGAAGTAGAGGATTAGGAGGTGAAAGAGTGTCTTTTGTTTTCTGTGAGTTTGGGTAATTGTATGAGAGCCTGGTGAGTTTTGAAGACTTATCAGGTTTTTTTATTTTTTTTATAACGTGTGTTATGGTTGGGAAAGGTGTTGTGGTTTTGTTGGGCATAAAGCATAAAAAAAAGCTATCTACAGAGAGATAGCTTTTTATTTTTTTGAGTAATTTAGAATTACTTTTTAGCAGGAGCAGCAGCTTCTTCAACTTTTGCAGCAGCAGAGTCAACTTTTGCAGCAGCAGAATCAACAGTTGCAGCAGCAGAATCAACTACAGCAGCAGCAGAATCAACAGCAACAGCAGTAGAATCTACAGCTTCAGTAGCTGCAGCGTCAGCTTTTTTACAAGATACAACAGTTAAAACAGCAACAACAGCTAAACTTAAAAATACTTTTTTCATCTTACTTTATTATAAAAGGTTAATTATTAATTCGTGGCAAAGATATAAATTTTTTAATATGTAAAATATTTTTTTATTTTTTTTTTAAAATATTTTCATTGCTCACGATTATCTTATTTATCAAATAATGTGCCAAATTAATAAAAATATGTTAAATTGCGGTATGTTTTGTCTAAATTATTTTTTATTGAAGATTCAATAAGAGAATTGGGGGTTTTTATCCTCTTGGTTGCAGTTTGTTTTATCTTTTTTAGAATATTAGGTGGTGCTGAAAAAAAACAAAAGAGCTTAAATGAGCCCTTTTGTGAGTAATGTTGTTTCTGAATCACGTACGATTCGTATAAAAAGGTTACGCGACGATATTCATGATGCTGTTTGTAGCTCCTTTATTGTTCTGAATATACGATTTGCAAATTTGACTCTTTTCTTCTAAAAACGCTTTGTCCTGAAGCAAACGATCAAGATTTTGCTTTAATTCCTGATTGTTCGAGATTACAAGGCATCCCTTGAGGGCTACCAGTTCAATTGCTTCGGCGAAATTCGAGTAGTTGGGACCAATTACAATTGGAATTCCAAAAGTAGCCGGTTCTAATATATTGTGGATTCCGGGATTTCCAAATCCGCCGCCAACATAAGCAATTGTCCCGTAACTGTAAATTTTAGTCAGCAATCCAATAGTATCTATAATAAAGACATTGTAATTAGACAAGTCGGCATTTTCTTTTTCGGAGAATAATATTGTTGATTTAGTAATTTGCGCTTTCAGGCTTGCGATCTGATCACTCTTAATGTTGTGAGGTGCAATGATGAATTTTACATCTTCGGATGCCTGGTTGATGTATTCTGCTACTAATGCTTCATCTTTAGGCCAAGAGCTGCCTATAATGATGGTTGGGGTGTTGTTTTTGAATTTTTCGATAAAATCCAAAGTATTGTCTCTTTCTAAAATAGCATTTACACGATCAAAACGAGTGTCTCCTGAAACAATAACATTGTCAAAGCCGATACTCTTTATTTTTTCTTTTGAATTTTCGTTCTGAACAAAAAAGTAAGTGAATGCTTTTAATGCTTTTCTGTAAAAACCGCCGTACCATTTAAAAAACATCTGATTGTCTCTGAAAATTCCGGAAATTAAATAGGTCGGTATTTGACTTTTCTCTAATTCATTTAGGTAATTCAGCCAAAATTCATATTTTATGAAAAATGCCAACTCAGGGTGAGCTAGCTTTAAGAATTTCTTGGCGTTGCTTTTAGTGTCCAGTGGAAGGTACAGCGTAACAGCTGCAACAGTATTGTTTTTGCGTACTTCATAACCTGAAGGAGAGAAAAAAGTAACGATGATTTTGTGGGAAGGATATTTTTCTTTGATTTTTTCGATTACTGGCAGGCCTTGTTCGTATTCGCCAAGCGAGGCCGAATGAAACCAGATGGTTTTATCTGAAGGACTTATCTTTTCTTCAAGAATCGCGAAAACATTTTTACGACCTTCGACAAAAAGCTTAATTTTCGGACTAAAAAGTGCTACAATTTTCAGAAAAAAGCCAGCAATAGAAATAACTAAATTATAGAGAAAAAGCATCTGTTTGTTTTTGTGGCTAAATTACGGTTCTTTCGATTATTTTCATTGGTTTGAAGGTATTAAATAACTATTTTTGTTCCTCCTTTTAGAGACGCTGAATGAAATGCAAGTCTTTAATTTTAAAATATATTGAAAATGAAAAAAATTCAAATGGTTGACCTAAAAAGTCAATACGAAAAAATAAAAACTACAGTTGATGCCTCTATTCAGGAGGTTTTGGATACCAATACTTACATAAACGGTCCTTTAGTACACCAGTTTCAAAAAAATCTGGAAGATTATCTGGGGGCAAAACATGTGATTCCATGTGCAAACGGAACCGATGCTTTGCAAATTGCCATGATGGGATTGGATTTGAAACCGGGCGATGAGGTAATTACTGCCGATTTTACTTTTGCAGCTACGGTTGAGGTAATTGCTTTGTTACAATTGACGCCGGTTTTAGTAGATGTTGATGTTGTAAATATGAACATCGATATTGAAGCGCTTAAAAAAGCGATTACACCAAAAACAAAAGCAATTGTTCCGGTACATTTATTTGGACGTGCAGCAAATATGGATGCTATTATGGAAATTGCTGCCGAACATAATTTATATGTAATCGAAGACAATGCACAGGCAATTGGAGCAGATTATATTTCTAAATCAGGAGCAAAAAGCAAAGTAGGGGTAATTGGTCATGTAGCGGCAACTTCATTTTTTCCGTCTAAAAACTTAGGCTGTTATGGAGATGGAGGAGCAATTTTTACCAACGACGATAAATTAGCGCACATCATTCGCGGGATCGTAAATCACGGAATGTATGAGCGTTACCACCATGATGTTGTAGGAGTGAATTCACGTTTGGATAGTATTCAGGCCGGAGTTCTAAATGCAAAATTGCCATTATTGGATGAGTACAATGCAGCACGTCGTTTAGCGGCAACAAAATACAATGCAGCTTTTGCCGGAAATACACATATTATTACGCCGGAATTTGATGCAAGTCAAAATGATCATGTTTTTCATCAATATGTATTGAGAATTATTGATGCAGATCGTAATGCTTTGATGCAGCATTTATTGGATAAAGGAATTCCGTGTGCGATTTATTACCCGATTCCGTTGCATTCACAAAAAGCTTATGCTGATTCTCGTTACAAAGAAGAGCAGTTTCCAGTGACCAACCAATTGGTAAAAGAAGTAATTGCTTTGCCAATGCATACAGAACTGGATGATGAGCAAATCAAATTTATAACCGATTCTGTTTTGGAATTTTTGAATAAATAATAAAGATTAAACCAAATAAACAACAGCACAAAATAACCGCAAAATGAAAGTATTAGTAACAGGAGGATTAGGATTTATTGGTTCTCACACCGTTGTAGAATTGCAAAATGAAGGTTTTGAAGTAGTCATTATTGATAACCTTTCGAATTCTACAGAAGACGTTTTAAAAGGGATTACGACCATTACAGGAAAAACACCTTTGTTCGAAAAATTAGATTTAAGAGAAAAAGCGTCGGTGCGGGAGTTTTTTAAAAAGCATAACGATGTTACCGGAGTAATTCATTTTGCAGCTTCAAAGGCAGTTGGTGAAAGTGTTGAAAATCCATTGTTGTATTACGAAAACAACATTGCTTCATTAGTGTATTTATTGCAGGAATTGCAGCAAAAACCTGAAGCGAGTTTTATTTTTAGCTCGTCTTGTACCGTTTATGGTCAGGCTGAAAAAATGCCAATTACTGAAGATGCTCCGGTACAGGTGGCGATTTCGCCTTACGGAAACACGAAACAGATAGGGGAAGAAATTATTGCTGATACAGCTAAAGTAACCAATATCAGTGCAATTTTATTGCGTTATTTTAACCCGGTTGGAGCTCATGCAACGACTGAGATTGGCGAATTACCAATTGGTGTTCCTCAAAATTTAGTACCTTTCATTACACAAACTGGCGTAGGATTGCGTCAGGAATTATCGGTTTTTGGAGATGATTATCCAACTCCTGATGGTACAGCAGTTCGTGATTATATTCACGTAGTAGATTTGGCAAAAGCGCACGTAATTGCCTTACAACGTTTGTTGGCTAAAAAGAATTTACAAAAAGTTGAAACTTTCAATCTAGGAACCGGAAAAGGAAGCTCGGTTTTAGAAGTAATTCATAGTTTCGAAAAAGTAAGCGATAAAAAATTACCTTATAAGATTATGCCACGTCGTGAAGGTGATATTACAGAAGCTTACGCAAATACAGATAAAGCAAATAATGTTTTAGGCTGGAAAGCCCAATTAAGTTTAGACGAAGCCATGGCAAGTGCCTGGAAATGGGAACAGAAAGTTCGTTCTTAATTTTTTTCAGACGAAAATAAAACATAAGAAAAATCCCAAATAAACTAAAAATTATTTGGGATTTTTATTTTTGGTTTATTTTATTTTGTAAATTTGTAAGAATAAAATGTAGGAATTATGAAAAAGAAAAATGAAAAACCCAGAGTTAGTAAGGTGGAAGAGCCTGCTGTAGAATATGAAGTTCAAAAATCTAACTTTAAAGGAATAGACCGAAAAACTTTTGATTTTGATACCGAGTTTGCAAAAGGATTAACGCCGGAAGAATTCAAAGCCGAAATGTTTAAAAGAATAGAGGCTTATTCGTGGAAAAAATAATATTTGAAAAAGAAGTTCTTAATTCCTTTGAAGATTTAGTTTTTGCACTTTTTAAAGAGGAGTATTTTGGTTATCTGGAGTCTTCTCAGAATTATGTAGGCAAAATAGTTGATTTTGTTATTTCAGGTATTTCAAGTTTTCCACATAAGAAAACACCAAAATCACTTCAGTATTTAGGTTTGTACTATGTTTTTTATAAAGCCAATGGCAGGACAACCTGGTATATCTTCTTTGATAAAAAAGATCAAAATTATTTGATTACAGGAATTATAAATAATTATTGTGCAGAAGCAAAAGAGCTGTAAAAACAAATCCTTTTGAAAAGTAAGCGATAAAAATCCCAAATGATCTATTTAGATTATTTGGGATTTTTATTTTTGGCTTAATTTATTTTTATAAATTTGTAAGAATAAATTGTAGGAATTATGAAAAAGAAAAAAGAAGAAGCTAGAGCTAGCAAGGTGGAAGAGCCTACTGTAGAATATGAAGTTCAAAAATCTAAATTTAAAGGAATCGATCGGGAAACTTTTGATTTTGATGCCGAGTTTGCAAAAGGATTAACGCTGGAAGAAGCAAAAGCAGAATCAATCAGAAGGATTAGAGAATGGTGGGGAAAATAGAAGTTGTTTTTACACTCTCGGTGATTGTGTATCTTGATGATTTAGTTATGACATTGTATAAAAATGAATACTTTGGTTTTATAGCATCTGCAGAACAATATGTTTCTAATATTTATCGAGCAGTTCCCGAAAGAATAAAAAATTGTTCCCATAAGAAAGCTCCAAAATCACTTCAATATTTAGGTTCAAACTATGTTTTTTACAAACCGAATGTCAGGACAACCTGGTATATCTTCTTTGATGAAAAAGATCAAAATTACCTCATTACAGGAATTGTAAATAATTATTGTGCAGAAGCAAAAGGGTTATAAAAAACAAAATCCTCATAAACAATCTTGTTCATGAGGATTTTTTTTTATGTAGTGAGTAACTGAAAACTGTTACTGAGACTGAATACTAATTATGCATTCGCAGTAACCGCTTCTTTGTCAATTTTGTTGATCAAACCTGCTAACACTTTACCCGGACCCACTTCAGTGAATAAAGTAGCGCCGTCAGCGATCATTTGCTGAACGGATTGTGTCCATTTTACCGGAGCAGTCAATTGTATGATTAAGTTCTTTTTGATTTCGTTTGCATCCGAAACAGCATTTGCGGTTACGTTTTGGTAAACCGGACAAATAGGAGTTGAGAATGTAGTGGCTTCAATTGCAGCAGCTAATTCCTCTCTTGCTGGTTCCATCATCGGAGAGTGGAATGCTCCTCCAACAGGTAAAATTAAAGCGCGTTTTGCACCGGCAGCTTTCATAGCTTCACAAGCTTTTTCAACAGCCGAAGTTTCTCCTGAAATTACCAATTGTCCCGGACAGTTGTAATTTGCCGCAACAACTATTCCGTCAATAGAAGCGCAAACTTCTTCTACAATATTATCAGCTAAACCTAAAACCGCAGCCATTGTTGATGGGGTGATTTCACAAGCTTTTTGCATAGCTAAAGCACGTTGAGAAACTAATTTAAGACCGTCTTCAAAAGACAAAGTTCCGTTGGCAACCAAGGCTGAAAATTCTCCTAAAGAATGTCCTGCAACCATTTCTGGTTTAAAATCGTCTCCTAAAGTTTTAGCTAAAATAACAGAGTGTAAAAATACTGCAGGCTGTGTAACTTTAGTTTCTTTTAGTTCTTCGGCAGTACCTTCGAACATGATATCTGTAATTCTAAAACCTAAAATTTCATTAGCTTTTTCGAATAATTCTTTGGCTAATGCCGATGTTTCATATAAGTCCTTGCCCATTCCTGTAAATTGTGCGCCCTGACCCGGAAATACGTATGCTTTCATTTGTCTAATTTAAAGATTGAATTTTTTTGAATTGAAAATTAGTTTCAATTGAAAGGCAAAAGTAGCATTTTTTTACTTCGTATAATCCTTAAACATGTAAATCCATGCTAATCTCGAAAATCGAAGATTGAAAGAAGTGAGTAGGGTAATGACGACAGCGATAATTGGAATAATCCTTAAATCGAAATTCTTTTCGAAGAAAAATTGTGCAATACAGTATGTTGCAATTCCCTGAGCGACTGTTAATCCGTAGTTTACATACATAGCACCAAAGAAATAACCAGGCTCTTTTTGAAACTTATAATTACAGTGACTGCAAAATTCGTTCATCTTTGGAAGGCCAAAAGTGAAAAAAATATTTTTATCTGTAAAAACCTTTCCTTTATGACAAATAGGACATTCGTTGCTTAAAATATGAGTTAATGCACTTGACATGATCTTGTTGTTTTTTATTTATACAAAGGTAATTCAGAACAGGATTAAAGTCTTTTTTATATCTTCGCTACTTATAGCACAATAAAGACATTTATTGTAAAATCGCCTGCCTTAAGCGAATTTGTAAACGAAAAAGAGGATTGGGCAATCGCATATGTGACCAATAAAAAATAAATTCTACAGATATGAAAAAATACCCGGTTTACAGTGTTCAGAATTTTAGCTGTAATGATATTCATCGTGATTTTTATGTCAATACCTTCAAAGAGCATTTAAAAAGTCACAGTTTTGTAGAAGAACCACACCGGCATGATTCGTATTTGATGGTGTTTTTTACGAAAGGTTCGGGACAGCACGAAATTGATTTTGATCAGTTTGAAATTAAAAAGGGAAGCCTGTTTGTGCTACAGCCGGGACAAATGCATCATTGGAGCTTATCCGAAGATATTGAGGGTTTTGTGATTATTTTTTCACAGGAGTTGTATAATTTATATTTCGGACAGAAGAATATTAACGAATATAATTTTTACCATTCGATTCACAATCGGCCGGAAATGGTTTTTGAAGAAAAAGGAATCACTAAAATCCGACCTTATTTTGACTTATTAATTCAGGAAAGTATTCAGGAGGGGCGATATCAACTGGATAAAATGTTGAATTTGCTGGATTGTATTCATATTGAAATAGCCCGCAAATACAACGAAACCTATTCACATCAGGCGCATTCGTATAACATTAAAATTGACAAGTTCGAAATGCTTTTGGAGCACTATTTCAAACAAGAAAAATTACCGTCTTTTTATGCTGAAAAGTTAAGTATTACTTTAAAACATTTGAACCGCATCTGCAATGAAATTTTGCAAAAAACGGCCACAGAAGTGATTACGGATCGTGTGATTTTGGAGATAAAAAGAATGTTGATTGACAAGCATTTAGCGGTTAACGAAGTAGCGTTTAAAGTAGGCTACGAAGATTATTCGTATTTCTCCAGATTCTTTAAAAAACAAACGGGATTATCGCCAACCGAATTTAGGAATAAGAAGTAAAAAAGAGTTGGGCTTCGGCTTCGCTCAGCCCGGCACTTGAGCTTTAAAGTTATCAAATGTCCGGCTAAGTGAAGTCGAAGCCCTTTTAACCACCAATTAAATTTAATTTAAAATCGGATTACGCTTGTTTTGCAAACTGTAATTCAATGTTTAATTTTACTTCTTCTCCAACCAGAACACCACCGGTTTCAAGAGCTGAGTTCCAGTTTAGACCCCAATCTTTACGGTTTATTTTTCCTTCGATATTTAATCCGACTTTTGTATTTCCCCACGGATCAGTCATAGTTCCACTAAATTCTACCGGAAAAGTTACTGATTTTGAGATACCTTTGATGTTTAGATCTCCGGTTAATTCATAGCTCCCTTCATTTATTTTTTTGAAAGAAGAACCTTTGAAAGTTAGTTTTGGATGATTCTCAGCATCAAAGAAATCGCCACTTCTTAAGTGATTGTCTCTATCTGTATTTGCAGTGTCAATAGAAGTAATGTCTCCTGAAAATTCGATTGCAGCATTCTCGAAATTGTCTCCGTCTGTGTTGATTGTTGCATCGTAAGTACCAAATTTACCTGAAACATTTGTAAACATCATATGTTTAACTTTAAAACCAATTTCTGAATGTGTTGGGTCTATTGACCATTTTGTAGTTGCCATAATTTTATCTTTTAAATAATTAATTTCATTTTGATAGGACAAAGTTACGGTGGTAGTGAGTGTAAGGGACTTAACCTAGATTAAGAAATAAAAAATGCGATGACTTTTGGAGTATCGCATCTTTTATTGTTGCTCTGAGAGTCCCCCGGTTAGAGGGAAGAGTCTTAGTTTTTTGCTACGCATTAAATGATTTTCATGGATTAATATATTTCAATTCAGAAAAAATTTCTTTCATCTGTGGCAAGAAAATTAGCTTTTGTCATTCATGTAAAAGCTCAATGCTCCTGACGGGCATTTGTGAATGGTTGAAATAATTTTTTCTGTTGTAGAGCGTTCAGGAATGATCCATGGTTTTTCTTTTGGGTGAAAAACATCGGGATTGTTTTTTACACAATTGGCAGAATGAATGCATTTCCCGGACCGCCATACAATGGTTACTTCTCCATTGCTATATTCTTTCGTAAGGTCATTTGGATTCATGATTGAAAATTTTTGCGGTTAATTTTAGTTTTAAATTCAGACCAATTTTCTATTAATAAATTTAATACTTCTTTTTGGTTTTTTTGTGCTTTGAGAAAAAAAAGAAACGATAACGTACTGTGATTCAGTATAATTATCGCTTCTTTTGAAATGTATGTGAAGTGTCTTACAAATTAATAATTCATAGGAACTTCCATTAGCAGGAATTCGGCCTCAGTGTTGGCTTTGATGTTTAAAGTTTCAAAATCAGAGATTCCCATAGCATCACGAGTGTTCAATTCCTGACCGTTTATCGTTACATTTCCTTTTAAGATAAAAACGTAGACTCCGTTTCCTTCTTTTTTTAATTTATAGGTTGTAGCGATGCCGGAATCGAAATTCCCCATATGAAACCAGGCGTCCTGATGGATCCAGACTCCTTCATCATCAGCATTTGGAGATAAAACCTGAGACAGTTTGTTGTGTCTGTCGGCAACATCTAAAGTGATTTGTTGGTAACGCGGCGTTACATTTCTTTGGTTAGGAAACAACCAGATTTGTAGCAGCTTCGTTTGCTGATCGGCATTTGGGTTAAACTCACTATGTTGGATTCCGGTTCCGGCACTCATCACCTGAATGTCACCATTTTTAATGATTTCGGTATTCCCCATACTGTCTTTGTGTGCTAAATCACCTTCTAACGGAATGGTAATGATTTCCATATTATCGTGAGGATGAGTTCCAAAACCCATTCCGCCCGCAATAGTATCGTCATTTAGAACTCGAAGCGCTCCAAACTGAATTCTTTCCGGATTGTACCAGCTCGCAAAGCTAAAACTGTGATAGGCATTAAGCCATCCGTGATTTGCGTTTCCTCTTGTTTCTGCTTTGTGTATTACTATATTTTCCATGATGATAATTGTTTTGTTATTTTTTATAGTACAAATTTACGATCAACATGCCTGAAAAGCACTTAATGTAGATTAAGAAAAAGGGGCTGAGGGGCTGAGGTTCTGAGTTGCTGAGGTTTTTAGGTGCAAAGGCTCAGAGTTGCAAAGGTACAGAGGCTTTTGCAGCGATTGAGATGGGCTGGATTTCATGTTTACGATCTAAGAAGTCTAACAATCTAAACAGTCTAATAATCCAATAATCCAGCAATCCAATAATCCAGCAATCCAATAATCCAGCAATCCAATAATCTAACAATCCAAAGATCTAAGAAGTCTAACAATCTAAACAGTCTAATAATTCAATAATCCAGCAATCCAATAATCTAATAATCCAAAGATCTAAGAAGTCTAACGATCTAAGAAGTCTAACAATCTAAAAAAGACTAGCTGTATTGCGCAATAAACTGTTGCACAACAGCATCTGTATTCTCGTGGCGTTTTTTCTTTTCCAATGCGATAGGCGGAGCGGCTCTTTCAAGGCAGTCTTTTACGTCGCAGGTTTCGCAGGTGACCCCTACAATTCGTTTGACAAGCGGTTTTCCTTCAATGAACTTGAACTTCTTTTTCATGGTTGGATTGATTAAAATACCAACCGAAATACTTCTTATGTTGTCTTTGATGAAAGGATCTTTTGTGGCTGATGAAAAAACCAGGTATTCATTTCCGCTATGGACATAACTTGAGATCTGAGCATCAAAAAAATGTGGTTTGTTCTGTTTGATTGCTTCGTCTATGGTTTTTACCGAAACCCATCTTCTGCAATAGTGCTCGTTGGTTTCGTTTGCATGTGGTTCCTGCTGATTGGTGATGTGCAGTTCTTTCTTGATTTGATAAACGTCAGAACCAATTTTATGTGACATTCTTAAAAAGAATAAGTTCTTCAGATGGAAATCTTTAGGGAGTAAATTAGTTAATCTTTGATAAAAGGATTCTGGAGAAACTTCAAAACTTTCGATCAGCGTTACAAATTCTTCCGGATTTGGTTTTTCGTTATTTAAAAAGTCATTGATTCTGTTTACTAGCAACTGTCTTGGCAGTAATAAAGCACCTGCAAAGTACGAGGCATAGAAATTATGCAATACCTGATCGAAGTTCTCAAACTTGATCCAGCTGAAAGTCAGTAAGCGATCCGATAAGTTCAGATAATTATAGGCGATTTCTTTGGCCAGAATGAAAGCTTTCTGCGGATCGTCGATTTCTGTTGAAAGTAAGAGGGTTTTGCTTTTTGGGACATAGATAGAGCGGAGATCTTCTAAGGCTTCCTGATCCGTGAAGGCAATTTCTTTGATAGTGTAGTCAAATTCTTCTTTAAGAATGGCTTCGAGTTCTTTAATAGTGATTTTTGAATCTAAATTAATCTGAAAGGACTTAGAAAAAGCAATTACTTTATCTTCCAGATCTTCAAAATAATTACTGTGTGCTTCCTGATACGAGCGTAAGGCGGCGAGGAAAAAACTCTCCCTGCTCAGATTGTAATGCTGGGCAATTTCAATAATGGTGCTGATAAACGCATTGACTTTGGCGGGTGCATTGGCAATAATGTCGATTAGGTCCGCTTCCTGAATGCCAAAAAGCTCCAGAGGAATCTCTTTTAAAATTCCTGATTTTAAGATTTCTCCAATCGGAGCGAGGTTGTTGTCCAGTTTTAAAGAAACCATTTGGTCGTACGTAACATCCAAATGTTCGCATAAAAGCAAAATTTTATCTGTTTTTGGATATTTCTTTCCTTTTTCAATCTCGTTCAAATACGATTTTGAAAGATTGGTCAGTTTAGCCAAACCAAAAAGAGAGAGGTTTTTCTGAGTGCGAACCTGCTTGAGTTTTAGCCCAAAAATCAGCTTTATATAGTCTTTTTCGATATCCATAATATCAAATGTAAGTAATCTAAAAATAATCGCCAAAAAAGTTTTTTGTAAATTTAGCGAACGTTCGCTTGTTTTGTAAAAAACTTTTTTCTAATATTGTGGTGTAGAAAATATTAACGGTCAGATTGTTATAAGAGAAAAGATCTTTTATTAGCAAAAAATGACGAATAATGGAGAACTAATCAAAAGCAACAACGATGAAAAACCAATTAGAGATTACCGAGACGGCTATGGAGTTTTTGGCCGAAAAGAAGCTTTCTTATCCAAAGATCTGGACAGAAGAGGCAATTGTTTTTATAACCGAACTGCATCGAAAATTCGATTCACAACGAAAATTATTGTTACTGCAACGCGAACAAAAACAAACCGCTTTTGATCAGGGCGTCATGCCGTCTTTTCCTTCCGAAACAAAAACCGTCAGAGAAAGTAATTGGGTGGCAGGAGAAACTCCAAAAGATTTACAGGATCGTAGAGTTGAGATTACGGGACCGGTTGATCGCAAAATGATTATCAATGCGTTGAATTCAGGAGCGAAAACTTTTATGGCAGATTTTGAAGACAGTACTTCTCCGACCTGGCAAAATTTAATGGACGGACAAGTGAATTTGATTGATGCGGTTAACAAGACGATTTCTTATACCGATTTGATTAAGCATAAATCGTATCACCTGAATGAAAAGATTGCGACATTGATCGTGCGTCCACGTGGATTGCATTTACCAGAAAAACATCTTTCGATTGATGGAAATGCGGTTTCAGGTTCTTTGGTAGACTTTGGTTTGTATGTTTTTCATAATCATAAGAGACTTTTAGAAAATAACTCAGGACCTTATTTTTATATTCCAAAATTGGAACATTATCTGGAAGCGCGCTGGTGGAATACTGTAATTGATTTTACCGAAGATTATTTGAAGTTAGAAAGAGGAACGATAAAGGTTACTGTTTTAATTGAAACTATAACAGCAAGTTTTCAGCTGGACGAAATTATTTTTGAATTGAAGGATCATATTGTTGGATTGAACTGCGGGCGTTGGGATTATATTTTCTCTTACATTAAAAAATTCCGCAAGCATTCAAAGTTTATTGTTCCGGACCGCGATCAGGTCAATATGACTTCGCCTTTTATGAACGCTTACTCGAATCTGGTAATTCAAAGGTGTCATAAACGAGGTATTCATGCTATCGGAGGGATGGCTGCTCAAATTCCGATTAAAAATAATGAGGAGGCAAATGCAATTGCTTTCGCAAAGGTAAAAACCGATAAAGAACGTGAAGTAAAGAATGGTCACGATGGAACGTGGGTAGCGCATCCGGATTTGGTTGCTCTGGCTAAAAATGTTTTCGATGCCGGAATGCCAACTCCCAATCAAATTCATGTTAAAAAAGAATATCGCAAAATAACAGAAGCCGATTTGATAGAGCCGCCAATTGGAATTATAACAGAAAATGGGGTTCGCAAAAACATTAATGTTGGGGTTTTGTATTTGGCTTCATGGCTAAACGGACAAGGTGCCGCAGCCTTGCACAATCTGATGGAGGATGCTGCTACGGCCGAGATTTCAAGATCGCAATTGTGGCAGTGGCTTCAGAATAAGGTGACTTTGGATAACGGACAAATACTAAATCTGGCGTATTATCACGAGTTGGCTTTAGAGGAATTCAAAAAAATTAAAGACGAGCTGGGAGAGGAAAATTACGAAAATCGTCAATTCCCGTTAGCGGAGAAAGTTTTGGAAAGACTGGTTGTAAATCCCGATTTCGTTGATTTTTTAACCCTTCCATGTTACAAATATTTATAAAAAAACGTTGCGCTGATCATTAAAAATCGGCGTGAAAAATAAACCTTTTACAAGTCACAGTCAGAACTGTAAACTGCGACTGCAAACTATTTACTTACTAACCAACTTAACTTATATTTTTATGAAAACAACAGAAGACAGAATTCAGGAATTGATTAACGATTGGATCACAAACCCAAGATGGAAAGGCGTTGAACGTCCGTATACTGCTACTGAGGTGGTGACGCTTCAGGGCTCTTATCATATTGAGCATTCTATTGCTAAAATGGGGGCGGAGAAATTATGGAGAAAGTTAAAAAGTCAGGATTATGTTGCTGGTTTAGGTGCTTTAACAGGAAATCAGGCGATTCAGGAAGTCGATGCTGGTTTAGAAGCGATTTATTTGAGTGGCTGGCAAGTGGCTGCCGATGCAAATCTGGCAGGAGAAATGTATCCTGACCAATCGCTTTATCCGGTGAATAGCGTGCCGATGGTGGTAAAAAAAATTAATAGTGCCTTGTTGAGAGCTGATCAGATTCAGGTGGTAAACCAGGTTGAAGATAAAAAAGATTATTTGGTTCCGATTGTAGCCGATGCAGAAGCCGGTTTTGGCGGAAATTTAAACGCTTTCGAATTGATGAAATCGATGATTGAAGCGGGTGCTTCTGGTGTTCATTTTGAAGATCAGTTGAGTTCTGCTAAAAAATGCGGACATTTAGGCGGAAAAGTTTTGGTGCCAACTCAGGAGGCGATTAACAAATTGATCGCAGCTCGTTTGGCTGCTGATGTTATGGGCGTTTCGACATTAATTGTTGCCAGAACAGATGCTGATGCAGCTAATTTGCTAACCAGTGATGCTGATCCGAGAGATGCAAAATTTATTACCGGAGAAAAGACCAATGAGGGTTTTTTCTATGTAAACAGCGGAATCGATCAGGGAATTGCAAGAGGATTAAGTTATGCGCCTTATGCTGATTTGATTTGGATGGAAACCAGTAATCCTGATTTGGTTTATGCGAAGAAGTTTGCGGATGCAATGAAAAAAGAGTTTCCGGGTAAAATGCTGGCATATAATTGTTCTCCGTCTTTCAACTGGGCCGCTAAATTATCAGTAGCAGAAATGGAAACTTTCAGAGAAGATCTGGCGGCTATGGGGTATAAATTTCAGTTCATTACCTTGGCAGGATTCCATGCTTTAAATACCAGTATGTTCGAATTGTCTAAAGCGTATAAAGAACGTGGTATGGCAGGATATTCTGAATTGCAGGAAAGAGAATTTGCTTTGCAACAAAACGGATTCAGAGCAGTAAAACATCAGGCTTTTGTTGGGACTTCTTATTTTGATGCGGTTCAAAATACAGTAACGATAGGGAGGTCTTCCACTACAGCAATGAAACATTCAACAGAGGTTGAGCAGTTTTAACTATTTGTTTTTACCATTAAGATATTAAGAAAGTTAAGCTTTATGTTCTTAAAAAATAAGAAAGATTAAGTCTAGTTTAATGTATCTTAATATCTTAATGGTTTAATTTTACTTTTTTAAAAGTCTGGCTTTCATTTTGCTGAAAAATTCAGGTGTTACACCAATAAAAGAAGCAATTTGCTTTTGAGGTACTTTATGAACCAATGTGCCGTATTTAGCACAAAATTTCTCAAAGCGCTCTTCTGCCGTAAGGCTTAAATTATCCATTAAGCGTTGTTGATTGGCAACCAGAGAATTTTCAATTAAAATTCTGAAAAAACGTTCTAATTTAGGAATGTCGAGATACAATTGCTCCTGATTTTCTTTGGATAAAGAAATGACTTCTGCCTCTTCTAAAACTTCTATAAAAAGTTCTCCCGGTTTCTGTGAAAAATAGCTGTACATGTCACTCATCCACCAGCCCTGACAAGCAAATGCCAGAACATGCTCGACAATATTATCATTGATGTTGAAGCTTCTTAGAATTCCCGAATTTACAAAATACGAATGGGTACAAACTTCGCCGGCATTCAGTAAAATGGTTTTTGTCTTGTAAAAATGGGTTTCTGTTTTGGATAAAAAATGAGCCCGCTCTTCAGGAGTCAATGAAATGTGTTTGGCTATATTTTCAAGAATTAATGCCATTATTTTTCTTTTATCAGCTTGAAAGAGTTTGCTTTAAAGCGATCATTCTCTATTTTTCCGATAACTGAAGCTTTGCGAACAGCATTACAGAAACCATCTTCGGCATGTGCATCACCATGTTCGTCAATTGTTGTTCCGTCTACAAAATAAGTCTTGCCGTCAATGCGAACGGCTAAATCACAGCTTTTGCCTTTCATTCCAAATTGACATTCGCCACAAGCGGTTTCTACGATTACAGGTTTTTCGTTTGTTTTCTTATCCTGAGCCTGAGTTGAAATTCCGGCAAGCAGGAACAGTGCAAATAATGCGTTTTTCATTTTTTAAGAGTTTACGGTTATTAGTTTTGAAGTTGTTTTGGCACGTTCTGTGATTTCGTCGATTGGTGTTGTGAGAGAGTCATGACTTAAAACAACTCCCATTCGACGGTAAGGTCTTGAAGTTGGCTTTCCGAAAATTCTGAAATCAGTTTTAGGTAAAGCGGCTACTTTTTCAATTCCGGTAAAAGTTGGGTTTGTCGAGTCTTCTGAGGCCAGAATCACGGCACTCGCACCAGCTTTTTCAAGCGTGATTTCGAAGATGGGTAAGCTTAAAATAGCTCGCAAATGCAATTCGAATTCATTAAAATTTTGTGTTCCGGCAAGCGTTACCATTCCGGTATCGTGTGGGCGTGGGGAGAGTTCGGAGAAATAAACACCCTCGTTGGTTAAGAAAAATTCAACACCAAAAAGGCCTGCTCCTCCCAGAGCTTCGGTAATTTTTTCGGCCATATCCTGCGCTTCGTATAGATCGGCATCAGAAATTTTTGCAGGCTGCCAGCTCTCCTGATAATCACCGCGTTCCTGGCGGTGCCCGATTGGAGCGCAAAAAAGTGTTGGATTGTTATTTTGAGTAATGGTTAAAAGTGTAATCTCAGAATTGAAATCTACAAAAGCTTCCACGATAACTTCGATGACATCACCACGTGAACCTGCAACGGCATATTGCCAGGCTTTTTCAATATCGCTTTCCGTTTTGATAGTAGATTGTCCTTTTCCGGAAGAAGACATTAAAGGTTTTACTACGCAGGGAATTCCAACTTCCTGAACAGCTTTTTGAAGTTCTTCTGCCGAAGTTGCATATTGGTATTTTGCGGTTTTTAATCCCAGTTCTTTCGAAGCGAGATCGCGAATCGCTTTTCGATTCATGGTAAAGTTGGCTGCTTTCGCAGATGGAACAACGGTAATGCCTTGTTTTTCGTAATCGTAAAAACGTTCTGTTCGGATAGCTTCTATTTCAGGAACGATAAAGTCGGGCTGGTGTTTGGCTACGATTCGGTCCAGTGCTTCGCCGTCGAGCATGTTGATGACTTCAAAGCTGTGTGCTACCTGCATGGCAGGAGCATTTTCGTAATTATCGACAGCAATTACAGTTTGTCCGATTCGTTGAGCGGCAATGACAAATTCTTTGCCCAGTTCACCCGAACCAAGGAGTAGTATTTTCATTTTGGATTAATTGTGTTGTTGGAGAAGTAAAAGTAGCGAAAAAAGAGTTTAACCGCAAAGTTCGCAAAGAATTACGCAAAGAGCGCTAAGTTTTTGTCTTTTAGATAAAGTAACCGTGTAGTTTGTCATTTCGATCCAAGGGGAAAATCACACTCGTAATTCGATAAAGATTGACGACAATTGGGTTTGAGTTTCTTGTGTGATTTCTCCTTATGTCTAAATGATAAAACGGAGAAATAACGGGGTGAATTTAACCACAAAATCCGCAGGGAATTACGCTAAGAACGCAAATTTTTTTAATATTCAGTTAAAAGAAAAGGTTCGCAAAGATTAATGAATCTTTGCGAACCTTAGCGTATATCTTTGCGTTCTTTGCGGTTAAAATTCTAATGAAAATGATCTTCTTCTATTTCGAATTCTGCATCTTTTTCCCAGATTTCCATTTCACAAGGTTTGCAGTTGAATTTCAGTTTGTATTCTAATTCGCCTTGTTTTAAAACCAGGGGTTCTTTTACCTTAACACCTGCGATATCTTTTTGGTGTATCGGACATTTTTTCAATTCGTATTTGATGCAATATTTAGTGGTCATCACACGTGATTTTCCCGGATCCCATTGTAGTTCGAATGCTTTTTCAATTTCGGTAACACCATGGCGCTCGTAGAATTTACGGGCCGTTTTGTTGGAAACATTGTACATGAAATCCAATTTAGTTTCCGGATACGGATGAGATGTTTTAACGAGTTGGTGTTCTTCGCGTTTGTAATTGGCCAGACGAATTTCAGTCAACTGATCGTAAACGGTTCTTCTCATTTCGTTGATTTTTGAAATAGGAAGGAACCAGTTTTGAGAGAACATTACATTGATTTCATCGGCGGTGTAAGGCGTAAAACCTGTTTTAGCCAATTGAGTTTTAATGTTTTCTTCGATAGATTCACCCGTTTTAGTTTGCTCTTTCGCATGTTCCAAGCTAACAGTGCTTACATTACCGTCTTCATCAGTAGCGATTAATTCGAAACCTGTTGCGGTTTCTGTAAGTAATAAAGTAGTGCTCAATTTACGAACAGCACTATCCTCTCTCTCAACAATTTTGATGAAAGCGGCATCGTTGTTACGGTAAATAAAAGTTCCGTCTTTTACTTCTTTTAAAACGTTTGGATAAATTTTCCCGTTTTCGGCTTTGTTTACATAGATTCCGTCAGCTTCATTGTTTTCGTTGATGAAACAAAGTCCGTCACCGTTGTTTAGTAATTCGCCGTTTTCGATTTCGTAAGCGTTTCCAACTGTTCGGATTAATTTACCGATATATTGGCCTTTTGATTTTGGGCTTTCCCAGGAACCAATGGAACTGTGTCTTTCGTTTACGAAATAATCCGTATAACCACGGTTGAAAGTTCTGCTTAAAGAAGAATCAAAAGTATAGGTACATGTTCCTGAAGAGGCTTTCATGTACTTATCACTTCCTGCGCCTTCTAAGTAGCTGTCTAGTTTTTGACGTAAATAAGAAACGTTGTTTTTAACGTAAACCACATCTTTTAAACGGCCTTCGATTTTGAAAGAAACGATTCCGGCTTCAATTAGATTCGGAATCTGATCTGAAATGTCTAAATCTTTGATCGAAAGCAAGTGACTGTTTCTGATCAGGGTTTCTCCGTTTCCGTCAATTAAGTTGTAGGGTAAACGGCAGTTTTGTGCGCAAGAACCGCGATTGGCACTGCGTTCTCCGTTGGCTACACTCATGTAACAGTTTCCGCTAAAGGATACACATAATGCACCGGTTACGAAAAATTCTAATTCAACATCAGCTTCGTCGTATATCGTTTTAATTTGATGTAAGTTCAATTCGCGGGCTAAAACCACACGTTTGATTCCGGCATCTTTAAGGAATTTAATTTTATCGGCATCACGATTATTGGCTTGTGTACTGGCATGAAGTACGATAGGAGGCAAGTCCATTTCCATGATCGCCATGTCCTGAATAATCAGGGCATCAACACCAATGTCGTACAATTCCCAAATCATTTTGCGACAGGTTTCGAGTTCGTTATCGTACAAAATGGTATTCATAACCACAAAGACCTGTGCATTAAAAAGGTGTGCATATTGTACCAATGCTGCTACATCTTCGATAGAATTGTTGGCATTTGAGCGTGCTCCAAATTGCGGTGCACCAATATAAACAGCATCGGCGCCACTGTTTATGGCGGCCATTCCTCCAATTAAATCCCTGGCAGGAGCTAATATTTCAATCTTCTTCTTCATTTTAAGTACTTTAGGCTTTTGTGGTATTCACGCAAAAAAGTTTGCAAAGTTCTTATAAATATTTCGAGTTTGCTAATGCTGAGGTGTTTTTTTTGGAATTGTTAACTTATATGGAATGATGATGATTAAGGTTGTTGTTTTTATTTGTTTTCAGATGATTTTAATCTGTTCATTACTTGTTAGGGACTAAAAAAGATCACCGGATGGTTTTTAATAAGTAATCTTTTGAACTAAGATACTTTTTGATTTATTAATCTAAAGGGAAAGTATATCCTAAGCCTAATATCGCAGACGATTGCTTAGCTGCTGGGTGAAAGTATCCCGAAATTGCAATTTCAAAATTATTTTTTCGGCCAATGGCTAATCCAAGACTAAAGGGAATGTGTAATAACATGTCGCTTTTGTTGAAATTAACCCCTGGTGTAAAGGTTTCAAATTTACCTATCGAAGTACCAATTCCCCCTTCAATAAAAGGGGCTACCCAAGGAATTGGTGCACACAGACGTACTTTTGTTCCGACTAAAAAAGCATTGGTTGTTACTTTGTATTGCGGTTGATTTTGTAAATTCTGATTTTTATCAACTGATGTAAATATAGCTCCTGCATATGGACGTATACTAAACCATGATTTTACTCCAATGATATATTCTCCCTGTAAATAAAAACCTCCTCCCATAACATCGACTTCCTCTTGATTACCATAGTTTTCAATATAATAAGAACTGCTTGAGGCAAAGCCTATAGAACCTTTAATGGCATTACCTGTTGCTTGGGATTTTGCCTCATTGTTAAAAAGTAAACTAAGGATTGTAATTAAGAAAGAATTGCGTAATGTTAGATTCATAAAATATTTTTTGGTTGGCGCGAAAATAATAAAATATTTTTAAATTCTGATAAACCAAGAACTACTTGGTTTACTGACTAAGTGGTTTTCTTTCTCGAAAAGGAAGTTTCAAATATTAAGATAATTTTTTTGCTTTAATTGTAGTCAAAGTACTTTTGCTAGTAGTTAGTTATAAGTACTTAATTAGTTTTATCTTTTTTAATGCCCATAGCTAATGACTCGGGTAATTTTCCAGCCTATAGGGGTGTTTTTCCAGATATGAGTAAATTTATAGGTACCACAGTTGATGAGCTCTCCCTTTTCAAGTCGGCAGAATTTATGCAATCCGGTTTGTATGGCTCCATAATCTTTAATGGGGTAAACTTCAATGCTTCCTTCTACCAGAACTCTTCTTGTGTATCCATAATTGGTGAAAATTCGTCGGAAGTTTTCCATTGTTTTTGTATAGTCGTCTAGTCCTCCCGTATCATGAAAGAATTCAAGGTCTTCTGCGAATAAAGTTTTTAATTTTTCTAAATCACCTTTGTTAGCAGCTTCAAAAACAACTCCGTCCATTTTTACAATGGTATCAAATAGTTCTTTAGATATCGGTGTATAGGGTTTTGATTCGGTTATGGTTATTTTTTTGGTTACGGTACAGGATGTTATGAACATTCCTATTGTGAGCAATAATACGATTGTAGCAATTATATTTTTCATGTTTATTGTTTTTAAGGAGAACCTTGTAAAAAACAGATTCAATAATTTTTTTATTGATTTGTTAAAAATACTAATAAAATGATTTAAAAATATGGGGTTGTTAGGGGAGTGCTAAAATGTAATTTGTTCTGCTGCAGCTTATTTTTTGGGTTAGGGATAGGAGCGATATCCTTTTGCTTTTTTCTTTAAAAAGCAAAAGATACAGCGAATAGCCCGGTTCGCCGCGGCGAAATCCCCCGTAAATTCTAAAAATATACTCTCTGTAACCTTTAGCAGATAGAAGTCGTCAAAGCTTTTATCAATCAGACTAAATAATCACAAAATGAAAGCCTTCTTAAAATCGTTTATTGTTCTGTTTCTAATTATCTGTTCGGGACTGTCGGCTCAGAGTTTAGAAATCCAAATAGATAATTTAATTGCCTCAAAGTTTCAACCTGAAAATCCCGGGGCTGTTTTTCTGGCGGTTAAGAAAGGAAAAGTAGTGTATCGAAAAGCTTTTGGAATGGCCAATTTAGAAATGGATGTTCAAATGAAACCCGAGTCTGTTTTTGAAATCGGATCCATGACCAAACAATTTACGGCAGTTGCTGTTTTGATGCTGGCAGAGCAGGGGAAGCTTAAACTTGATGATGAAATCACGAAGTTTATTCCCGATTATCCAACAAATGGGAATAAGATTACTGTACATCATTTACTAACGCATACTTCAGGAATTAAAGATTTTACGAGTATGAAAGCTATAAAAGATATTGCCAGACAAGATTTGTCTCCAAAAGAACTGGTAGATTTTTTTAAAAATGAACCCATCGATTTTAAGCCGGGTGAAAAATATAAATATTGTAATTCGGGATATGTGCTTTTGGGGTATATCATTGAAATGGTTTCCGGACAGACTTATGAAGCCTTTATAACACAGCATATTTTTAAGAAAATCGGAATGGAAAATACCTATTACGCGAGCCATGATAAAATGATTAAAAACAGGGTTTCGGGTTATCGAGAGAGGGATGGTTTTATTAATGCCAATTATATCAGTTTCTCTATTCCGTATGCTTCGGGTTCGATACTATCAAATGTTGATGATCTGTTGAAATGGCAATATGCAATAAATGCGAATACCTTATTAAATCCCGCTTCTACAAAGAAAGCATTTGTAAATTATAAGCTAAATGATGGAACAAATATTGATTATGGATATGGATGGCATTTAGAAAAAGTAAAGGATAAAATTGTTCGCGAGCATGGGGGAAGTATTTTTGGCTTTAAATCGATGGGGGTTTACGAACCGACAGAACAGGTTTATGTAGTAGGATTGAGTAATTGCGATTGCAATTCGCCGACTGCAATTACAAAAGAGATTGCTTCATTTTTAATCGACTAGATAAAAAAAAGGGTGTTTTCTTTGGAAAACACCCTTTTTTTTATTGTTTGTATGTCGTTATACCGTCAAAGCTTCTTTGATTCTGCGTAATGCTTCTTTTAAGATATCGTCGCTTGTAGCATAAGAGAAACGGATACAATTTGGGTTTCCAAAGGCATCACCAGTTACCGTTGCTACGTTGGCCTCTCCTAAAAGATACATCGAAAGATCGTTTGCATCTTTAATTTCAGTTCCTCTTAATGTTTTTCCGAAGAAAGAAGAAACGTCAGGGAAAACATAAAAAGCTCCTTCCGGAACGTTGATTTTTACACCAGGAATTTCTTTAAGTAATCCAACAACTAAATCTCTGCGAGTATGGAAAGCCTGAACCATGTGGTTTAATACACTCGGATCGGCTTCTACAGCTGTAATTGTGGCACGTTGTGCTACAGAATTTGCTCCGGAAGTTACTTGTCCCTGGATTTTTACACACGCTTTTGCAATGAATTCAGGAGCTCCGATATAACCAATTCTGTATCCTGTCATAGCAAATGCTTTTGCAACTCCGTTTACAGTGATCGTTTTTTCTAACATTCCCGGAATTGATCCGATGCTGCAGAAAGTCCCTGAGAAATTGATGTGCTCATAAATTTCGTCTGAAACTACATAAATATTTGGATGTTTTTCCAACACTTTTGCAAGCGCTGTCAATTCTTCTCTGCTGTATACAGATCCGGATGGGTTGCAAGGAGAAGAGAACCACATCATTTTTGTTTTTGGTGTGATGGCAGCTTCTAATTGCTCAGGCGTCATTTTGAAATCAGTATCTACAGAAGTAGGAACTTCAACCGGAACTCCGCCTGAAAGTTTTACGATTTCAAAGTAAGAAACCCAGTAAGGTGCCGGTAAAATAACCTCGTCACCATCGTTTAACATTACTTGGGCAATATTGTATAAAGATTGTTTTGCACCTGTAGAAACCACAATTTGAGATGGTTTGTATTCTAATGCATTGTCTCTTTTGAATTTTTTGCAGATTGCTTCTCTCAATTCTAAATAACCTTCTACCGGAGAATAAGTACTGTAGTTTTCGTCTACTGCTTTTTTAACTGCTTCTTTAATGAAATCCGGCGTATTGAAATCCGGCTCTCCTAAACTTAAACTGATAATGTCTTTTCCCTGTGCTTTTAATTCGCGTGCTAAAGCAGCCATTGCTAAAGTTTGTGATGTCGCTAAGTTGTTGATTCTGTCTGAAAGAATATGATTCATTATAAAATTTTTGAATGTCTTTAATTTCAACTTTAATTAAAGACGGTTAATGATTAATAGTTTCTTATTTTATGCTAGCTCGGGTTTTATTCCAAGATCTCTTAAGTGTCTGTAATGTGCTAATACAGCTCCTCTCATCGTTTTGAATTCATGATAAGGCAAGTTGCATTCGATGGCAGTTTGTTTTACAATTTCGGCAATTTTTCCGTAGTGGATATGACTGATATTTGGAAAAATGTGGTGTTCAATTTGATGGTTTAAACCTCCTGTGAACCAGTTGATTATTTTGTTTTTTGGTGCAAAATTAGCAGTGGTATACAATTGGTGAATGGCCCAGGTGTTTTCCATTTCCCCTTCTTCATTCGGAACCGGATTTGAAGTTTCTTCTACTACGTGTGCCAATTGAAAAACGATACTTAAAATTAATCCGGCAGTATAATGCATAACGAAAAATCCGATCACTACTTTCCACCATATTACACCTAAAATCATTGGTAAAGCCATCCAGATTAAAACATAGATGATTTTTGTGATTACGAGAACGGTCCATAATTTAGTTGGACTTTGTGGTGCTCCGTAGGATAATTTTCTTTTCAGGTAATTTTTCATTTGCTTGAAATCGGTTGTTAGAGCCCAATTAAAAGTCAAAAGTCCGTATAAGAAAAAAGAATAGTAATGTTGGAATTTGTGAAAACGGTGCCATTCTGCATTTTGGGTAAAACGAATGATTCTTCCGGCATCAAGATCTTCATCATGACCGTGAATGTTCGTATAGGTATGGTGAAGTACATTATGTTGTACCTGCCAGTTGTGAACGTTTCCGGCTAATACGTAAATACTTCCCCCCATGATTTTGTTGATCCATGATTTAGAAGAGTACGACCCGTGATTTCCATCGTGCATGACATTCATACCAATTCCGGCCATACCAACTCCCATAAGGATATTTAGGAGTAATTGTGCCCAGAAAGGCATGTTAAGCGTTAATATTAAGAAGTATGGTGTTAAGAAAACAGCGAAAAGAATAATGGCTTTTAAATGCAGCTTCCAGTTTCCTGTTTTCTGAATATTGTTCTCTTTGAAGTAATTGTTTACTCGTGAGTTAAGCGTTCTGAAGAACTTCAGATTGTCTTGCTTCGCAAATGTAGGCGCAGTGTTATTCATAATTAATTTAAATAGGTTTCAAAGGTAATTATTATAAATTTTCAATTTGCAAAATTGAGTTAAATATTTCAATCGTAAAGTACTACTTTTGTTAAAAAAATTAGAGCAATGGATGAGATATTGAAATATTTTCCGGATTTGACTGAACTTCAAATCCAGCAATTTCAAAAGTTAGACTTTTTATACCACGATTGGAATGAAAAAATCAATGTTATTTCAAGAAAAGATATTGATGCTTTATATACAAAACACATTTTGCACTCGCTTGGAATTGCTAAAATTATGAAGTTTGAACCGGGGGCAACGGTTTTGGATGTGGGTACCGGAGGTGGGTTTCCCGGAATTCCGTTGGCCATTCTTTTTCCTGAAACCCGTTTTTATCTGATCGATGTGATAGCAAAAAAAATTAAGGTGGTTCAGGGAGTTGTAGATGCGTTAGAATTGAAAAATGTTAAAGCAGAACAAAAGCGTGCTGAATTGGTGAAAGGTGATTTTGATTTTATTGTAAGTCGCGCAGTAACCAATATGCCGGATTTTGTTTCTTGGGTAAAAGGTAAAATAAAGAAGCAGCATAAGCACACTTTGAAAAATGGAATTCTATATTTAAAGGGAGGAGACTTAACAGAAGAATTGGCAGCTTTTCCAAAAGCTACTTTATATGATTTGTCGACTATTTTTGAAGACGAGTTCTTTGAAACTAAAAAGGTGGTCCATTTGCCTTTAAAGTTCACTGTTTAGAAGCTATAAAAAAGAACCCAATAATGCTTGTCTGTTTTCAGAGCATTATTGGGTTTTGCATTTAAAATAGTATTAGTAAATCATAATTAGGAAACTTTTTGTGATAGTTGCAGGAACGGATTACTTTTTTGATCTGAATTTTGGATGTATTTATTCACCGCTTTTTCTGATGCCATGATGGTATAGCGAAATTTAGGATTAAAGAAAAAATCTCGGCAGATTACTGATTCGTTATGGGAATCGTATACCTTTTCATCCGTTTCATCAAGATCTTCATTTGTATACGGACACGGATACAGATAAGTTAATTGTATAAGAATATTGTTGAACCAATTGTCAAATTTTTTTCTCTTAGGCGTTATATGACGGGCAAGCAGTACCAGTCCTGTAATTTCATTTTGTAAAAAGTAAGACCCTTTTCTATATCTTACATCGATCATTCTCACGGTCATATGTGCCACCCATAATGGCCCATCTATAGGCCCTGAAGCCGGAATGTCAAAATTAGGGTCAAATAATAAAGGACTTGATAACTCCGGATCTTTAATTGAACACCAAAGTGCTTCGATGCGTTTTTCGGTATCAGTGATACTTGTATTATGGCCTATAAAACGCCAGTAGATCCATTCCAGTAAAGCAGCGCTAAGTCCTACCGTTGCTTTATGATTAATATTTAACAATGCAGTTTCGAGTTCTTTGTATTCATCCAGAGGATCTAAGAACTTTTCCATCTTCTTTTTATTCCATTTGAAATCAATTGGATGCCCAATATGTTTTGAGTTTAGAATAATCTGCGGAGCATTTTTCAAGCTTTTCATAAGTCAATTGTTGATTTTTTAGTTGATTCCTTTGTTGAAACTGGATTGTATAGTAATTGTTTATGAAGTTTATTTCTCGTTTTTTTGAGGTTAAAATTTATGTTTTTTCTTGGGGTTATACTGCAAATTTATATTGGTTTTTTCTCTTTTAATGTAACGATAGGATATATAAATAACATGATAAGACAAAGTTGTAATTTGGAATGATTCTAAATATAAATGAAGGAAAAAACGTATTTTTATCATTAGCATTGATTTTTTTTGTAAGTAAAAACATCTATTTTTATAAGGTTTTAAAAGACAGATACAAGTAGGGTCGATTTAAGATCCGGTTTTAGTCTGTTTTATGTGTTAATTCAGGAAAGAACGTCATTCGTCCGCAGTTATCTTTCGCTTATGTACTTTTATTTGCTCAATCTCTGTTAGTGGAATATCTTTACTACAGCATAACAGTTTTTGACTTGAGAATGATGGTAAAATTATCTGCATATTGGAAAATTCAGCTCGTTGGATGGATGGTAACCTCCTTGTATTGGGGGATTTCAGCTTTTTTTGGAAGCAGTTTTATGTGGACAATTGGGATAGCTGATTTTGTGTTAGATGTGTTTATCGGTATTTCATTAACGCATCTTTACAGAAATTTTGCTTTGATAAGAGGTTGGAATAAGTTCAGTCTGAAAAAATTGGTTCCAAGAATAGTGTTGAGTGTTCTTATACTTTCTGTGTTGTACATGCTTTTGATTGTGGGGAAACTTTACCTTGTTCGGCTATTTGTTTTAAAAAGCACATCAATTTCATTTATTTCGTTTTTACAATCCACGCAGTTGCAGGTTTTTATTACAGGTACCAGACTAATGTCTATTTGGGTGCTGGCTTATCATCTGTATCATTATTCAAGATTAGAGATTGAAACCGTAAAAGAAAATGCCAGATTGTCTATTATATTAAAAGAAGCACAATTGAATAATCTGAGTACACAGCTTAATCCGCATTTCTTTTTTAATTCACTGAACAGTATTAAGTTTTTGGTGTTAGAAGATCCGCATTCAGCGCGACGGGCGATTGACCTTTTATCTGATCTGCTTCGGAATTCTTTAAACAATAATATAGGAAATTTAGTAGCCTTAAACGATGAAATCAGTCTGGTTAGGGATTATTTGGAGCTGGAAAAAATTCGATTTGAAGAACGTCTACAGGTGGAAATTGAAGTAGATCAAAAGCTGTCTGATCATTTAGTTTTACCTTTAAGTATTCAGACACTGGTGGAGAATGCGATAAAACATGGAATTGAAAAAAGAAAAGAAGGAGGAGCTGTTACCGTAAAAATAGAGCAGGCGGGCAATTTTATAAAAATCAGTGTTCAAAATTCGGGGAAGCTTCATAAAGAGATTAAAGATTTTTCAGGTATTGGATTGAGTAATCTGAAAGAGAGATTACTGTTGCAATACAAAGGAAGAGCTTCTTTTGAAATTAAAGAAATGGAGAGCGAAACCGTTTTGGCAACTATTTTATTCCCATCAGAATGAGAAAGATAAAAGTTATAATAGTAGACGATGAACGTTTGTCCAGAGAAGAACTAAAAAGGGCACTAAAACCGCATGAAGATTTTGTTCTTGTAGGAGAAGCAGGAAATGCTGATGAAGCCAAAAGTCTGATTGAAGCCAAAATGCCGGATCTGATCTTTTTGGACATTCAGATGCCTGAAAAATCCGGTTTCGATTTACTGGAATCTCTCGATAATGCACCGGCAGTACTTTTTACAACAGCTTATAATGAATATGCTGTGCGGGCTTTTGAAGTAAATGCTTTAGATTATTTAATGAAACCGATTAGGGAAGAACGTTTTGCAAAAGCAATCGATAAAATAAGAAATACTTTATCCGGAAAGTATTCTTTGGGAGATGTTGCAGTAAAAGACCGTAAGATTTTCATTAAAGATGGAGAGAAAAGATTCTTTATTCAGTTGGATGAAATTTATCGGATCGAATCTCTTGAAAATTACACCAGACTTTTTTTTCAGGATAAAAAAGCTCTTCAAAGACGTTCCCTCCGCCAATGGGAAGAAATGCTGGATGTGAATGTTTTTTTTAGAATAAACAGAACCGAAATTATCAACCTTAATCACATTCGGGAAGTTAACAGAACCGCTAGCGGCAAACTGGAAGTAAAGTTAAAAACGGGAGAACTCTTAGAAGTTTCAAACCGTCAGGCCGTGAAATTTAAAAATCTTAATGGGATTTAACTTAAAAAAAAACTGTTAGATGTAATTATTTTTTAACACATAGAAACATAGAAGTAACATTCTTAAATAAGGCGTTTCACTTATTTTAAACGCACAGAGGTAGCCTATGTGTAAGAAACATGTTTTTATGTGTTAAATGATTTATTTATTAATTACACCGAACGGGTTTAAAAAGAGATGTCCGTTCTTTTTAAATCGCTTTAACAAAAAGAAGAAGTCATAAAAAATCAGGCCGTTTTTAAATTTATTAAAAACAGCCGGACGCAGTGTGTTGTATTTGGAATAAAGCTCCGGAAAATAAATTCAGATACCGCATGATTACTTCTTTTTTCAATCATTTTAAAATTTTAATAAAACCATTTAAACAAAATAACACAATGAAATTAATTCTAAGTTTTGTATTTTTTGTCTGTTCGGTAATCCAGACATTTTCGCAGCAGACTATGGCGACGAGATCAAAAGATCAGGAAAGCGCTTATGACATTCAGGATAGTGTGATGATTAAAACCAGAGACGGTGCTTTAATATCAGCAATCGTTGTTCGGAAAAAGGGAGATTTAACTCCCAAGCCGGTTATCTATCAGCATACCATTTATGCCAGAGAAAAAGGCAGAGATCTCAAATCTTTAAAAACAGCGGCAGATAAGGATTATATAGGAGTCATGTCGTATTCACGCGGGAAACGATTTAGTCCTGACGAAATAATGCCTTATGAAAACGAGACTAATGATACTTATGATGTTATCGACTGGATTAGTAAACAGGAGTGGTGCAACGGAAGCGTCGGGATGTATGGCGGAAGTTATAACGGGTTTACGCAATGGGCAGCGTGTAAAAAAATGCATCCTGCACTTAAAACGATAGTTCCGTATGTTGCTTCCAGACCGGGAATGGGTTTGCCTATGGAAAATAACGTTTTTATAAATCCTAATTACGAATGGACGTTTTATGTTGGAAATAACAAATATCTGGATACGGTTGCGGGAAATGACAGACAGCGCTTCAGGAATATGCAGTTTAAGTGGTGGGAAACCGGTGTGGCTTACAAAAAAATGGATAGCATTGACGGTAGTCCGAACCAGTCCTTTCAAAAGTGGATCAAACACCCGTCATTTGACAAATACTGGCAGAAAATGGCACCGTACGAAAAAGATTTTGCGCAGATCAATATTCCGGTTTTAGCCATTGACGGTTACTATAATGATTCTCAAAATTCAGGGTTGTATTATTTGAGAGAATTGGAGAAATACAATCCTAAAGCTAACACTTATTTAATCATTGGTCCGTATGGTCATTTTGGTGCGCAAGTAGGGGGTGATGCTGTTCTGAACGGTTACAAAGTAGATGAGGTGGCTTTAATCAATACCTATAAAATAACCTATCAATGGTTTGATTATATTTTGAAGGGTAAACCCAAACCGGCAATCTTAAAAGACAGAGTCAATTATGAGGTAATGGGGGCTAATGAATGGAGAAGCGCTCCGTCTATTGCTAAAATGAGTAATAGTGTGTTAACGTTGTATCTTGCCAATGATCCGATAGAGAAAGGAAAATTTTACTCGTTGAATGCCATAAAACCGGTTAAGAAAAGTTATTTGCCGCAGGAAGTTGATTTTGCAGACCGACAAACCATTAATAACGATTATTATCCCGATCCTATTATTGATAACGAAGTAGACACGTCCAATGGTTATGTTTTTATAAGCGAACCTTTTAGTCAGCCGATAGTGGTAAATGGGGCATTTTTTGGGGAGATAAAAGCGAGTATCAATAAAAAAGATATGGATATTGGAGTTACCTTGTTTGAAGTAACGCCAGATGGGAAATATTTTGAGCTGTCTTATTTTATAGGCAGGGCAAGTTATGCGAAGGATATTACAAAAAGAAATTTGCTTCAGCCCAATAAAATAGAAAGTATTCCTTTTTCAAATACTCGTGTGGTGAGCAAACAACTGAGTAAAGGAAGTAGATTGTTGATTACTTTGAATGTAAACAAAAACTCATTTTCGGAATTGAATTATGGAACGGGGAAGGAGGTCAGCAGCGAGACTATTAAAGATGCTAAAGTGCCTCTGAAAATCAAATGGTACAATGATAGTTTTGTAAAAATTCCGGTTTGGAAATAAAACTAAAAATTCCAATCTTATTCATTTTAAGATTGGTTTTTTTATTTCAGTAAAGCGGTATCTAAATGATGTAACCAGTTTTCTTTATAGCTATTTCCTATTGGTATTTCGACCGTATTTATTTCAACTTCATTCTTAGAATAAGCGGTTAGTTTTTTGATCTGAATGATATAAGAGCGGTGAACACGGACAAAATTAGCATCTAATTGTTTCTCAAAAACAGAAATATTCTGCTTAATATGATGTGATTTTCCGTGTTCGAGATGAATGGTAATATAATCTTTTAGGCTTTCAACAAATAAGATATCATCAAATACAATTTTAATATTTCTGCTTCCGCTGGTTACAAAAATATGATTTTCAGAGTCTGATTTTGTTTCCTTTTTCAAAGGCTGTACTTGTTTGAATTTTTCTATCGAGACAAAAAAACGGTCAAAAGTTATAGGTTTTAAGAGATAATCAATGACATTAAGTTCATAACCTTCTATGGCATATTCCCGATAAGCAGTCGTGAAAATTACCTTAGGCGGATTTTTTAATTTCTTTAAAAATTCATTGCCTTTTAAGAGTGGCATTTCTATATCCAGAAAAATTAAATCGACTGTGTTTGTTTCTAAAAAAGTATAAGCTTTAAGTGCATTTTCGAAAGAATCGATAAGTTCGAAATTTTCAAAATTCACTAAATGAGAAGCAATTAATTCTCTTGCCAAAGGTTCGTCGTCAATGATGATGCATTTGTATTTCATTCAAAAAAAGAATATTTTTTAGAAAATCTAAGTTAAGGGTTTTGAGTCAGTTTTGGTTATAGCTCTAAAAAATCTTAGGAGTTTTCATTTTGTGATCTTAAAATTAAATGTTGAGGTAAAGTTTAACGGCATAAGTAATTTCCGTTTCTTCAATTTCTAATTGATGTTTTTGGGGATATAATAAATCCAATTGTTTTCGAACATTTTCTAAGCCAATTTTAGATTTATCCGAGATTTTATTAAAATCGTTTTTAGGTTTTGTGTTGTCAATGCTAAAAATGATTTGTTGTTTGTTGCTTTCTAAATGCAAAAAAATCATTGCTTTTTCGGTTTCGTTAATTACCCCATGTTTAAAGGCGTTTTCGATAAAAGTTAATAGAATTAGAGGAGATATCTTGTTGCTTACTTCGATGTTTTTAGTAAATGAAATAGTCAATCTGTTTTCGCTGTAGCGTAATTTTTCCAGACCAATATAATTTTCAATTAACGCAATTTCTTTTTCGATCGATACATAATCTTCGTTGCAGCGATAGAGAACAAAATCTAAAATTTCAGATAATTTAGCAATAACTTCAGGCGCTTTTTCATCTTTTTTTAAAGTTAAAGTGTATAGATTATTTAATGTATTGAAAAGGAAATGTGGATTCAGTTGATTTTTTAGAATCTTCAGTTCCATTGATTTTTTTTCTTCTTCTAATTTTAAAAGGCGTTGTTGTTTACGGTTAAAACTTATAAAACCTAAAATAATAACAGGATAGGTAAGGAACGAGAATTCTCTCAGCATCAATTTAACCGAAGTTAATCTTTCGATAACGGTCATTTTATGCCCAAGCCAATCATCAAAGAAACCTGGGAATTTTGGTTCGAGATAATAAAATTTTAAAATCATTAAAAGGGCAAAAATGAAATAGAGCCAGCCCAATGCGGAAATTGTAAAAAGTAAATATTTCTTTTTATTTAGTGTGTGGGGAATAATCCAATAAATCAGACCATACCCAACAGCTGCCTGTGCTCCAATTTTCCAGGAATATATAAATAGAAAAGCATAAGAATTTTCGTTGTCAGATTTATTCGAAAAATAAAAAAATAAAAAGAAAATCCAGTAGAAACAATGAAGAGCTGCTCTTTTTAAATCAATTTGTTTGATGAAATTCATAGGATATTTTAAATAGGAGCAAGATAACAAAATATAGAAATAAGCTTTGTTTAGGACTATAAATAATAAGATTTTGCCTTCAATAACAGCAGTTCGGCATACGAATACAACAGAATTGAATTATTCATTATTTGATTGCTAAAACTACCTTTTCAGTTGCGCCTGTAATGATCAGAAGTTCTTCCAATTATATTCGCTTAAAAATAATTAGGATCAAATTTATCCTTGTATTGATTCTATTTCTGAGTGACATGCTGAAGTAAAATCGCCTTAAAATAATAAACGGACCTAAAACGAAATGAAAAAAATGATTAAACACACAATTGGTATTCTGATTTTAATAAGTTCTTTAAACTTATTTTCGCAAGAAAAAAAACAAGAAATTAAATACAACGAGGCTTCCAGAGCAATCAGGCCTACTTTGTTTGCAGACTTAGGCGAAACTTGCCAAACTCCGGACGGGATGGCTCTTGATAAGAAAGGAAATTTATTTCTTTCGATTACAAATGCAATTTCATTTGAAAAGTACGGCAGTAAAATTTTAACTTTCGATAAAAATGATAAACCGATAACCTGGTTCGACAAATTACCATTGCATCCTGTTACACAAAAAGTACATCCGATGGGAATGGAGTTTGGCCCTGATGGGAATCTATATATTATGGACAATCAGTTTTTTGCTGGAAAAGAGAATTTCTCGAGATTAATTAGAATTATAGTAAAAGACGGAAAACCAATAAATGCTGAGGTTTTGGCCGAAGGATTTAATTTTGGAGAAGCCATAAGATGGTTTAAAAACCGAATTTACATAACGGATGCTTTGTTTGAAAACAGAAGAGAAAGCGGAATTTATAGTTTTTCGTTAGAGGAATTAAATAAGAAAAAGATTGTCCTGGATTCATCAAATAAGAAAAATTATCGGATTGCAACTTTTATCTTAAAACCTGAAGTTACCAAGAGAACAATTGGGATTGATGGAATTGCTTTCGATAAAAAGGGAAATCTATATGCAGGAAATTTTGGTGATGGAGTAATTACTAAAATAGAATTCTATAGTGATGGAAAAGTAAAATCTAAAAAGGTTGTTTTTGATTCGGATAAATTAAAATGTTGCGATGGTTTTTTTTATGATAAAAAGCGAAACTCTATTTTCATTGCCAATTATGAAAATAATAGCGTGCACCAATTAAATTTAGATACAAATACTATTTCTTTAATTTGGGAAAATGATAATGCTGACGGTTCTGACGGGCAATTGGATAATCCTTGTGAGACTATTGTTTATAAAGGAAAACTGTTAGTTGTGAACTATGATACTTTTGAAGGAGAAAAAAACAAAGAAGCAGATCGTTTTCATACTATTTCCAGTTTTAAATTATAAATCCTGTTCAGAAATAAAAAGCAATAGGTTAAACAAAGCAAAAGCCAAATCTAAATTTTTAGATTTGGCTTTTTGGTATTAACTTTAAGACTTTTGACTTTCCAGCTTTAAGACTATCCTAAGAAAGGATATCTGTAATCTTCAGGAGTTACAAAGGTTTCTTTAATGGTTCTAGGAGATGCCCAACGCAATAAGTTCAGTGCAGAACCTGCTTTATCGTTAGTTCCTGAAGCTCTTGCTCCACCAAAAGGTTGCATTCCTACAACAGCTCCTGTTGGTTTATCGTTGATGTAGAAGTTACCTGCAGCATTTTGTAATTTTACTGTAGCTACTTCAATTGCATAACGATCCTGGCTAAATACCGCTCCTGTTAAAGCGTACTCAGAAGTAGTATCTACTAATTCTAAAGTTTCTTCCCATTTAGCATCTTCGTAAACATAAATAGTGATTACAGGTCCGAATAATTCGGTTTCCATTGTAGTATATTTTGGGTTTGTAGTTACGATAACTGTTGGCTCAATAAAGTAACCAACTGATTTATCGTAGTTTCCACCAACGATGATTTCAGCATCAGCGTCTTTTTTAGCCTGGTCGATGTAGCTCGCCAATTTATCAAAAGAACCTTCGTGGATAACCGCTGTAATAAAGTTTCCGAAATCTTCCGGAGAACCCATTTTCATTGATTTTACATCGGCAACTAATTGTTCTTTAACTGTTGGCCATAAACTTTGCGGAATATAAGCTCTTGAAGCTGCAGAACATTTTTGTCCCTGAAATTCAAATGCACCACGGGCAATTCCTGTAGCCACTTGTTTTACGTTAGCGCTTGGGTGTGCAATGATAAAATCTTTACCACCAGTTTCTCCAACGATTCTTGGGTAAGTTTTGTAGTGGTGAATGTTAGCACCAATTTTAGCCCAGATGTCTTTAAATACATGAGTTGATCCTGTAAAGTGAACTCCTGCAAAATCACGGCTTGCTAAAACAGTATCTGTAATCATTAAGGCATCACCAAAAACAACATTGATAACTCCATCAGGAACACCTGCTTCTTTGAAAATATCGATAATGATTTTTGCAGAGAAAACCTGACTGTCGCTTGGTTTCCAAACCACAACATTACCCATCATAGCAGCACTTGCAGGAAGATTAGCAGCGATAGCAGTAAAGTTGAAAGGAGTAATCGCGTAAACGAAACCTTCAAGAGGTCTGTATTCTAAACGGTTCCACGTAGAAGAATCTGATTTTGGCTGATCTCCGTAAATCTGAGTCATGAATTCTACATTGTAACGTAAAAAGTCGATTAGCTCACAAGCAGCATCAATTTCTGCCTGATGAATATTTTTAGACTGACCGATCATTGTTGCTGCATTAATGCGGGCTCTGTATGGTCCTGCAATAAGCTCAGCAGCTTTTAAGAAAATAGCAGCACGTTGTTCCCATGCCATATTTGCCCATGCTTTTCTTGATTCAAGAGCGTTGGCAATCGCTTTTTCGATATGTTGTTTTTCAGCTAAATGGTAGGTTCCTACGATATGTTTGTGATCGTGAGGAGCTGATATTGTTCTTGTATTTCCAGTTCTGATTTCTTCGCTTCCGATGTATAACGGCACGTCGATTTTAGAGTTCCATAAAGTAGTGTAAGCTGCCTGAACTGCTGCTTTTTCTGGTGAATTAGGTGCGTATCCTTTTACCGGTTCGTTTACCGCTTTTGGTACGTGAAAGAATCCTTTTAGCATGTTATTTAAAATTAGATAATTAGACAATTTAAGAATTAGACGATTTGATTGTTACGAATAATCTAACGCTGCACAAAAGTACAAAGGATAAATTAATAATTTGACAAATTTGTGATTAAGATAACGATAAAAAAGGGAGTTTTAAACCTAATTTTTAGTTTAAAGCAAAAGGAGCACACATTCTGAAAGTTGGAACAATTACTTTGAATGTTTTGGTAGTGGTAAAGTTGATCATATTAAAATGACCTTTCATTGCACCATAAGGAGATGACAATAAACAGCCTGAACTATAAGTGTGATTTTCGCCGGGTTTTAAAACCGGTTTTTTCCCAATAACACCTTCACCGTCAACAATCTCAAGGTCGTTCAAAGAGTCAAAAATTTCCCAGTGACGAGAAGTTAACTGAACAGAATCTTTGCTGTGATTTTCGATTGTAACGACATAGCTAAAAGCAAAGTGAATCTTATAGTTCTTGAAGTAAGTACCTTCAAAACTAGTCAAAACAGATATTTTTATGCCTCTTGTTATCTGAGAAACCATACTAAAGTAGTATATATGTGTGCGTTATAGGTGCAAAGCTACGAAAAAAAATCTTTCTGCCTAAATCCTTAACAATGTTTTAATTTATGATGTTTATCGAGCTTGCATTTCCTTTGCCAATCACTCTCTGGTATCGATCTGTACTTTTTCTGTAATACACCAGGATGGTGTATTCATTTTCAGTCTGATAAAAGTTACCGTCTATGGCATTTTCATAATCAATCACTCCTTTTTTATCGGCAACTGTATATTGAAAAGCGGTAAAACCCTGTTTGATCATTACGGCTTTTTCAAATATACCTTTATCGGAATTGTAATCCATTTTGTATTCCGGAGACAGGCTGTAATTGTTGAACATCCCGCTGATATAAATGTCCTTATTCGAGGCTCTGAAAGTTGGGGCCGACAGACTGAAATATACCCAGGCATAGTCAGCTTCGATTTCATTGTTGGAAGCATTGATATTCTTCACTACGAAATTTCCGTTTACATCCTGATTGTTCGAGTAAATCTGATTGGCTCTTGCCAGATTGGTAAACAAATAAGAGTTATAAATGTCGCCGCTGCTTCCTACCTTGGCTACATTGGTGCTAGCCGCACGTATGTCTTTGTTTTCAAAATACAAAAACTCATTACCACCCCAAAACTGAGTTTCTTTATCGTATTTGTACACCAGCTGATTCCTAATGGTGTATTGAGGCACAATATTTTTAATAGAAGTGTTAAAGTTGCCATTCTGTAGCAGCAGCACTTTTACATTTTGCAGCGGAGTCTGAAAAACAATATCATTAGAGCTGATGTTAAAATCCAGATTTTGTTTGTGTTCTATGTTAGACAAATCCCGGCTTCTTTTTACCTGAGTTGCTACAGTACAGTGATTTTCGTATAAGATAAATTTTCTGGATAGCACAACTTCTCTGTCTTCATTTAAAATACGAAGCATATAATTGCCGGAAATACGCAGCTGACTGGTAAACTGATTCGGGAAAGGAAGTCTGTAATGTGAATAGATTTGAAGTGTATTAAACGAATTTAAATAATCAGTAATTCGCTGATTGTCAAAACCGCTGATGTAGTCTGTTTTCGGAATATCAGACGGTTTCCAGTTGTAATCGCAGTGTATCACTTCAAAATAATAATTGGCTTCATTACCAAATAAATCGTCAAATTGAAATTGAAAGGCTTCCCCCAATTCGAAGATCGGAATCACATTACTACCGTTCTGAACAAAAGAGACGGTTTTAATATTGTAAGGCGGATTTACTTCCGTTTGTACTTCCTGAGCAGTAGCCGAAGCAAAAATGAAAAATATAAGGAGATTTCTAAACAATTTTTTTGGCATCTTATTAAGTTGTAAGATTGTAAATATAACAATTTTATAGAACGTAATAGGATGCCGTTTTGCAGGTTTTGAAAACAATTGATCAGGAACCCAGCAGGTATTCGAGATTAGCTTCAATTTCGTCGCTGATATGACTTTCTTCCAAAAGCGAATCCGAGAGCAGTTTTTTGTTTTCCTGTAACTTGATGATTTTTTCTTCGACTGTGTTTTTTGAAATGAAACGAACTACGTTTACTTTGTTCAATTGTCCGATACGATGTGCTCTTCCCACTCCTTGTTTCTCTGCAAAAGGATTCCACCAGGGATCAAGGAATAAGACATACGAAGCCTTGGTAATGTTGAGACCAACGCCACCCGCCTTAAGGGAAATGAAGAATAACAAAGGGGTTTCTTTTTCCTGAAATCGTTTTACCTGCTGTTCTCTTTTTGGTGACGGAGTTTCGCCGGTAATCTCACAATATTCTATTTTGTTTTCTTTACACCAATCCGTATAAAAATTCAAATTGGTCACAAAGGAGCTAAAGATGATGACTTTTTGTTTTCCCTTGACTAAGTTTTTCAGGTAATTCGTAACGGCAATGTATTTTCCGGAATCTACTTCAGAATCCTGATCAACCATTTTGGGATGATTGCTCAGCTGTCTCAGCTTCATTAAAGTGTTGATAATGCTAATTTTATCAGGACCTGACCCATCCGTTTTTAGTAAAAAGTTACGTGCTTTTGATTTCTCTTTTTCGTATAGTTTTTCCTGTTCAGTATCCATATTGCAGTAATAAACCTGCTCTGTCAATTCAGGTAAATCTTTTAAAACCTGTTCTTTAGTTCTTCTTAAAATATAGGGCTGGATTAGGTTTTTTAATTCATTTAAAACTTCTTCGTTCTGTTTTTTCTCAATAGGATTTTTGAAATTTTCCATGAAAAAAGCATAACTGCCCAAGATATCCGGATTTATAAACTGCATCTGCGACCATAAATCGTCAAGTGAATTTTCAATAGGTGTACCACTCAATGCAATTTTATGCCCCGTGCTGATTTTATTGATGGCTTTGAAAATCTTAGAATCTTTGTTTTTAATGTATTGACTTTCATCTAGAATCAAATAACGGAAATCATATTTTTCTAAAATGGAAATATCCCGATGAACAATGCTGTAACTCGTAAAAATTAAATCGGTCGAATTTAATCTACTTGCCAGTAATTTTCGGTCATTGCCCACGTATTGCATTTTTGAAAAATGAGGTGTAAACTTTCCTGCTTCATTGTACCAGTTAAAAACCAAAGAAGAAGGGAGAACGATCAAGGCCTTCAGTGGTTCTCTTTCGATAGTCGTATCGTTTGAGAATAAATCAAAATTGGTCGTTTTGGTCGTAAAGCCCAGTTGTTCCTGTACCGCAACTAAAACTGCTAAAGTCTGCAGCGTTTTTCCAAGTCCCATATCATCGGCCAAACACGCGCCAAGATTGGCATTAAAGTGACCCAAAAGCCATTTTACACCATCAATCTGATACGGTCTCAAGGTTGCTTTTAATAAATCGGAAGCTGTAAATTCAGCTTTATGAATCTGGTCCGGATCATTGGCGATTTCTGAAATTCCGTCTAAAGCAGTAAAATTACTTTTACGCAACAAAACAGTTCCGTTTTCTGTCTTTGCCAATTTTGCCAGAGAACCGTATTTACTAAACCATTCCAGCGGAATCAAAAAGTAATTTCCGTCAGGCAACATAAAGAGTCTTTCTTTGCTTTTTATGTTTGGAATGATTTCGCTGAAATTGATTTTATAAGGACCAATTGTGATGATTATTTTAATGTCGAACCAATCGGCTTTTGTTTCTTTTGCAATTGAAATGGTGTTGCTTTCGGTGATGATTTCTTTGCTTTCGAGTTTGAGATTCTGAATGGTAAAACCCAGACTTTCGAGTGGTTCTTTATGGTCAATAATGAATTGAATATTGACATAAGGATCAGAAGTCTCAACATCTGAACTCAATCCAAACAATTCATTTTTGATTTTTGTTAAACCCAGACGGAGTAATTTGTCTGTATAGGAAATCTCATTAGCGCTTCGTTTAAACTGAATAATTTTAGGTTCGTTTGCAACACTAAAATCAACAAAAGAGTGCGTTTTTTTAGTTTTACCCGCATCAAACGAATAGCCGTTATAGTCAAAAAAAAGGTTGAGGTAATAACAGTTTTTAAAGAAATCAAAAACAGGCTGAATCGTGCAGGAGATAATGGTGTCACGAAGCTCAATTTCAAAGCCGGTAGATTCGATGTCGATTTTTTTGGCTATTTCCGGAATGAAATTCTTGAAGTAATTGTCAACTAGTTTTGACGGTATTTCGATTGATTTCTTCTTTAAAAAAGGCAGCAGTTTTTTAGAATTAAGTTCTTTTAATTGCCCAAGTTTTTTGTCGATGATCAACCAGCTTGGTTCGTCCAAAAGAATATCCACACTTTTATCCATTGGTAAAAATGTGGTTTCGCCTTCTTTTAAAGATAAAGTATAAGTAATGCCTTCGGCGTGTTTGTCAAATTGAATCTGAGGTTCAAATTCTAACGGATTTGTATCGACTCTCCAACGATAAAAATCCTTTTCCGCACTCATATTAGCAGAGAATGGAAATTGTTCTTTTACAATTAGATTGTAAAAGGATTCTAAGTTAAATTTTAAATGCTGACGAATGGCAAATTCAATTTTGGAGTCTTTTTGTAAATCGGCAATTGTTTTAGCCGATTTGATTTTGGCGCTGAATTTCTTGAAAATAAAATCAGGTTTTAAAGAGTCGCAAGCCGTCAGTATTTTTTTTGTATTGGAATCTAAATTTTGAAAAAGAACTCCAAAACTTTCAAGTACATCTGTACTCGCTTTTTTGTCCAGATATTTGATATCATCGGTATTCTCAATGATATAAGCTGTTGGGATATATATATTCAGGTTTTTTTCAAAACTGATGTCAAAGCAGAACTGAAATGATTTTGTAGGTTCCAAGATTTAGGGATTTGGTTGGCTTATAATTTAGAGATTGGGCAAAAAAATAAAGAGTTTTCAAAATATCAATAATTTGAAAACTCTTTTTAAATGAACTTGTATCACTTATAGGGTGAAAGAATTAGTTTTCCTGTTTGAAGCAAAGCGGAATGATTTCGCCTTTTGCCAGACAATATTTTTCTACCAGTTCAGGAGAAATTTTATGAGTATAGTCTTCTTCGATAACGATAAAACCGATGCTTCTTAACTTGTCAAAATAATCACGGCCATAAATACGTACGTGGTCGTACTGACCAAATATTCTGGCACGTTCTTTTTGATCGGTGATGGTATCGTCAGCAAAAGTAACCGCTCTTGATAAGTCCTGCGGGATTTGAAGAATCGCCATTCCGCCTGGTTTTAAAACGCGAAATAACTCCTGCATGGCCTTAGTGTCGTCCGGAATATGTTCTAAAACGTGGTTGCATAAAATAACATCGTATTCATTGTCTTTAAAAGGCAAATTACAAATGTCTGCTTTTACATCTGCCAAAGGCGAGAACAAATCGGTTGTCGTGTAATCCAGATTTTTCTGTTTGCGGAATCTTTTGTAAAAAGCCTGTTCCGGAGCAAAATGCAATACTTTTTTAGGTGCTGTAAAAAAATCAGTCTGATCATTTAAATACAGCCACAGCAAACGATGCCTCTCTAACGAAAGTGTACTTGGCGAAAGCACATTGTTACGTTGTTTCCCGTATCCATAAGGTAAAAAACTTCTAAAACTTTTCCCGTCAATCGGATCAGTATATTTGCTTCCTCTTAATGATAAAGCTAAAACAGGACGTGCCACATAACTTAAACGAATTAATATTGGACGGGGTATTGTATTAAGTACTAATTTAAAAAGTTTCTTCACGGTAAATGTATTTGAACACGAATTTCACTAATTAACACGGATTAATGTTGTGGTGAAATTTCACGAACCTTGATTTGGGTTAAAGTATTATTCTTTTATATTTAAGGCTGTCTTCTCCAAAATTAACTAGTAGACCCAGTTTGTTTTGTGATGCGGCCAGGTAATTTAATGTTTGTTTTATTTCACTTGTTGTTAGAGCAGTAATTGCTTTTAGTTCTAGAATAATTTCGTCAAAAATAACAAAGTCTGCAAAATAGTAACTTGGCAATATAATATCTTTATAAACGATAATATCTTAATTCCCGTTTGTACGGGATATTGTTTTTTTGAAATTCATATTCTAAAGCATCACCATAAACCTTTTCACTATGTCCCTTTCCTAAAATTTTATGGACTTCCATACAGATTCCTATAATTTTATAAGACTCTTCTTTTAAATACAGCTCATTCATCATCTTCCTTCAGTGAAATTTTAAGTAACTTATTATTTCGTGCTAATTCGTGAAATCTGTGTTATAATACCAGCGGCACTTTTCGGAATTCATCTTCCTCATTGCTTTCGATTCCGAGGGCTTTATAGATGTATTGAAAAGTCGATAAGATTTCTGGTTTACCATCCACTAAAGCAACGTCGTGTTCGAAATGAGCACTTGCTTTTCCGTCTGCGGTAGTAATAGTCCAGCCGTCTTTGTGTTGTTTGATGTTTCGGGTTCCAAGATTGATCATAGGCTCGATGGCTACAACCATTCCTTCCACAAATAGTTTTCCGCGACCGCGTTTTCCGTAGTTTGGCATTTCTGGTTCTTCGTGCATTTTCTGCCCTAATCCGTGTCCTACCAACTCGCGAACCACTCCGTATCCGTGAGCTTCTGTATATTTCTGGATCGCATTTCCAACATCTTCCACGCGATTTCCGGCTTTAAATTCTCTGATTCCTACGTAAAGAGATTCTTTGGTTACTTTCAAAAGTTTTTTAACTTCAGGAGCAACTTCTCCAATTTCGAAACTATAGGCGTGATCACCGTGATACCCATTTTTGAATGCACCACAATCTACCGAAATAACGTCACCGTTTTTCAAAGGTGTATTGTTCGGAATTCCGTGTACAACCTGAGAGTTTGGACTCATACAAAGTGAATTCGGGAAATCATACAGTCCTAAGAAGCTTGGAACTGCACCGTGATCACGGATAAATTCCTCAGCCAGTTTGTCCAAATATAATGTAGTTACTCCTTCTTTGATTTCAGAAGCAATCATTCCCAATGTTTTAGATACGATCAAAGCACTTTCGCGCATTAATTCGATTTCTTCACGTGATTTTACAATAATCATAATTTCGGATTTTCAGTTCGCAAAAGTACAAATTTTAATATTATCTTTTTATTTAAAAATTTTTCGCCACGAATTCACGAATTAAAAGGAATGACAGGCGTTTAAAAATAACGAATTACTATTTATGCATAAAGTTCGCCAATAGAAATTTGTGAATTACTTCGTCCGTTCGCTAACGTTCGGGTCGTGGCGAACGGACAATGAAGAGGAATTATTAGTTCAGAGAAAAAACGTAAATTAGTAATCATTGAAATGAATTAAATTATGGAGACGTCTGTAGATCATGAAAATATAGTAAAGAAGAAAGCCCTGAAGCGGATGAAAAATAATGCATTGGGACTCTTAGGTATCGCAGTGCTTTTGTTTGTAGTAGCGGTTTATTTTGAGATTCCGATGCTTCAGGCTTTTAGTGAAGCGGCGATGGTGGGTGGTATCGCCGACTGGTTTGCAGTGGTGGCCTTATTTCGTCATCCTTTAGGAATTCCGATTTGGCATACGGCCATTATTCCGACTAAGAAAAATGAAATTGGTGAAAATTTAGGGAGTTTTGTTTCGGAAGAATTTCTGAATCGGGAGAAACTGGAAATAAAACTCGAAGAATTTAATTTTGCTACGAAAGCAGCTGATTGGCTTTCACAGGAGGAAAATGCCAATAAAATTGCCAGTGTTGTAGCTTTAAATATTATTCCCGGAGTTTTAAAAACGATAAAAGATGAAGATGTAAAGCGATTCATTCAGGTTCAGTTCAAAGAAAAACTGGAAGCAATCAACTTTGGAGATTGGGTAGCGCTGGCGTTAGAGCCTTTGCAAAAAGGAAATGTGAAAGAGGAGCTGCTGACCAATGTGCTGAATGTGATGAGTACAGAGCTTGCCAATAATAAAGACCTGATTCGGAAAAAAGTGAAAGCATCGACACCATTTTTAAGTTTTGGTTTGGCGGATAAAAGCATTACAGAGGGAGTTTTTAATGGGCTTGCTGATTTTTTAAACGAAGCAAAACATCCCGGAAGTGCAATCCGAATTAAGATAGACGAGTATGTGTATAATTTTCTGGATAAAGTAAAGCATTCAGAAGAGATGCGGGAGAAGATTAATACTGTGATACTGGGTTTTGCCGGAAAAAAAGAGGTTCAGGATTATGTCAACGGAATTTGGGATGAAATAAAAAGATCGATTTCAGCTGATTTGGAAAAGGGTGAGGAATCGTCAATTAAGAAAAATATTTCGGGTTTGATTCAGGGGTTCGGAAATGGATTAAAAGAAGATGCTGTTATGATCGATAAGATCAATAATTTCATCAAGAACGATTTGCTGTCGATGCTGCTAAACAATAAAAAAGTAATTGGAGATTTGATTTCGTCTACCGTGAAAAGCTGGGACGGGAAGGAGGTTTCAGAAAAATTAGAACTGGAAATAGGGAAAGATCTTCAGTACATCCGAATCAACGGAACTTTGGTAGGAGGTCTGATCGGACTTGTAATTTATGCCGTCGAATGGACGTATCATTATTTGGTTTAGCCTGTTGAATGTGATTTATAGATATTCTTTTCTGGCACATAAAGAGTTATGCTTTTGTGTGGTAAATGTTTTTCTCGCAGATTTAGCAGATTTTTTAATCTTTCTAACCGGTAGCGATTGTTTTATCACATAACACAGACTTGATACGTAAAAAAACATATTTCTTTTGCGTAGAAGGATATATATATAAAATGGATTATTGGTGTAGAGGTATTAAAATACTTGCCACAGATTAAACGAATTAAAAAGATTTAAAAAAATCTGCACAATCTGCACAATCTGCGAGAGAAAATTATCCAAAATAAATATGTTTCGCCCTCATTGCCCTCTGCGTTTTATTTAAAGTGAAACGTCTTTTTTACAGATGCAGAACCTATGTTTCTATGTGTTAAAAGTAATGATGCCGAATTTAATCTTATAAGTGACCTAAGCTTATTCAAACAAACGCTTTATAACGCTGTCGAGTACTTAGATCACTTATAGGATTTGAGAAATTTAATCCGGATTGGCCATGATTTTGAATAATTCTGAATTCGAGATGTAGAATCGGTTGTCCAGAGCAATTGAAGCCAGTTTTGCACTAACCAGATTGTTTTCGCGTGTATTGATCAGAAATAATGAGCTTTCTCCGAAAGAGAACAATCGTTCTTCTGAGGTTAACATCGCGGCATTATTTTCTACTAAATTTTTCACCAGTTTCTTTTGTCTGATCAGCGAATTGATTTCTACTTTCTGTGCACTTATTTTGTTGGTCAGCTGTGTTCGTTCCAAAGCAAGAGCAAATTCATTTTCCTGAAGTTTGTATTTGGCCAGTTTCAGACTTCCACGTTCTTTTCGAAGAAACAAAGGGAAGTAAAATTCTAAACCAACTTTGTAATCGTCAAATTTATAATTGTCAATATATCTCGGATCAGATAAATAAGAATACCCAACGTTTATTTTAGGCAACAGCATGTTTTGCTTCAGGTCTTTTTCAACCTTGAGTAGGTCTATTTTATTTTGCAGTGCATTCAGCTTCGGATGTGTTTCTAAGTTGGTATCGCCTTGTAATAGATCGTTTGTTTTCAGCGTTTCTTGTAAAGTTGATTCAAGCGCTGTTTCCGGTACTAACTCGTCTGAAATTTCCAATGGGATATTATTCTCCAGCCACATATAATTCGATAATTCGAGCTTGGCTTTGGTTAATTTTAATTTAGAATCTTCCAGGCTTAAGGCTCTGTTTCTGACAATAATTCCAGCTTCAATACTGTCTATTGCTGGTTTGTCGCCCTGTTCGATGAGTGATTTGATTCCTTTCAGACGAATTTCAGCATTGTTGTTGTACATTTCATAAAGCTTCATTTCCTCGAAGTTTTTCTTCCAGTTGAAATAAGCCAGTGATGCATCGTACAAAATGCCAACCGCCTGAAGTTTTCTTTCAGCCTGACTTAGTTTGATTTGAATTTTAGCTTTTCGCACATCTGCCATTCTTTGGTTGATGAACAATCCCTGTCCAATTGGAACACTGATCCCAAAAGAAGTTAATCCCTGATTGGGAGTAGTATTTTCAGGATTCAGATAAACCCCTTCGTTATTATCGAATCCGGCTTTTAGTTCAATTCCGTACCAGGTCGGAATCTTAAAACTGCTGTTTAGAATCGAATAATATTCTTTGTCTTTAAATTTTTTCTGACTGAAATCAACTTCAATTTTTGGGTCAAAACCACCACGTGCCATCATCAGGTTGGCTTGTGCTTTGCTGACTTCCAAATTGGCATTTTTAACCAATGGATGGTATTTTTTTACATACCCCAAAAACTCATTGTAGGTGAGTTCTTTTGAGAAGGGCTGCTGGCCAAAAACAGTACAGCCCAGAAAAAGAAAAGCGATAAGTATTGGTTTCATTATTTTTTTTCTTTAGTTACTTTTTGGGTACTTTTATAATAATTAGGAGGGAATCCGTTTAGGGTTCTCCAGATTTCGAACCAAATTGGCACGGTGTCTAATAGGGCAATAGTTTGAGCGCCCGATCCAATACTTAGTTGTTTTGGCCATTTCGTCTCATCCGGGTCCGGAGCAATTAAGATTCTGTATTTACCATTATCACTGATAAAGTTTTCTATTGCTACAACGGTACCGCCAAAAGTTCCGTAAGACATGTCCGGCCATCCTGAAAACACAATGGTAGGCCATCCGTCAAACCAAACGCGTACTTTTTCTCCTTTTCGGATCAAAGGGAGGTCAATTGGACTGATATAGGTTTCTACTGCGATATCGTAATGAGAAGGCATTATTGTTACAATTGGTGTCCCTTCTTTTATCGTTTCACCTAAACCTGCCTGCAAAGCGCGGTTGATGTAACCGTCCTGTACCGCTCTGATGTAGTACATACCATTACGCAAGCTGTAATTGGCATATTGATTCTCCAGTTTGCTCACTTGTGCTTCCGTATCAAATTTATTACTCAACGTGGTAAACTGATCACTTCTTGCTTTGGCTACTTTTTCACCGTACTCAGCCGTAATTCTGTTAATCTCTACTCTGGCATTGATGTATTCATTTTTGCTGGTGAGGTATTTGTTTTCCTGCGTGATGATTTTAGCATCTACATCCTGCAGTTTCAGACGTTTTTCTTCGACATCAGTAAGTGGTTTCAAACCTTCTTTGTTTAATTGCACCGAACGATTGTACTGTGTATTGGCAATTCGCAATTGTGTTTTTACTGCTACAAGATCGATACTGTCACTTTTTATTTTTAAAAGCGATTGTTTGACTTTATTTCTGGCTTGTTCCAGTTTTAGTTTTCTTTCGTTTTCAATCGCCTGAATCTGACCGGAAAGCGTGGTAACTTTTTCGCCATAAGATTCTAAGGAATTTTTCTTCGCATCGACCTGATTTTTGGTGTTTTCAACCAAATTAGGATCCATATAATCTTCCTTGATCTCAGAAATAAACAGAATTGTGTCTCCTTTTTTAACAAAGTCACCTTCCTGCACGTACCATTTTTCAATACGTCCTGAAATCACACTCTGAATTGATTGTGGCCTTTGGTTGGGTTTTAAAGTGGTTACTGCTCCTGAACCCGAAATATTCTGAGTCCACGGCAGTAAAAGTGCAATAATTCCTAGTATGGAAGATGCAATTATAATTCGGTTTAAAATTTTATAATGTGGCCTGTTGCTTAGGTTTCTTACAGTCTCATAGCGATCAAGCGGCTGTAATTTTGTTTTATTGTCAGAGATATTTAACATGGCTTATTGTTTTTTTTGATCCAGTATAATTTGACCGTTTTGCATTGTAATTTTTCGCGTCGATTTGGTTTTCCAATATGGATTTTTGGAAGAAACGATAATCGTCCATTTGTTCTTATCCGAGGTAATAAAATCGATGATTTCATTCGCTACTTTTTCATCCATGGTGTCTGTTGGATCTTCGTAAAAGAGCACTTTTGGCTTGTGGATAATACTTCTGGCCAACAGGATTTTTTGAGCATTAGAAGACGATAACTGTTTTCCTTCCGGATGAATATGAGTATTCAGGCCTTTAGGTAATAATTTAATCAGCGGACTAAGCTGAACTCCGTCAAGAGCCCATTTCAAATCTTCGGTACTGATCATCGGATCATTAAAAGTGATGTTCTCTAAAATAGTGCCTTCAAATGGTGTTTCGTTGTGGATGATGCTGCCAATTTGTGAGCGGTATTGTTTCAGATTTATTTTTCTAAAAGTATCATCGTTGATGTAAAAAGCTCCCGAACTTTGTCTTAATAAGCCTGATAACAATCGAATAAGCGTTGTTTTTCCTGATCCGTTTTCACCTTCAATGACAATTTTTTCACCCTGATCGATTTTTAACGTAATAGAATCTAAGGCATTGGTTGGAGAATCCGGGAATTTGAATTTTAAATTCTCTGTTTCTAAAGAGATGCTGTTGTAGCAGTGATCGTTTAGAGAATCAGACTCGGAGTTTTCCTCTAAAGCTAAGTCCGTTACCTGTCCGATTTTTTCAACAGAAGTTAAAACATCATAGAAACTTTCAAGCCCCAGAATGATTTTTTCTACCGATGTAATCACAAGTAAAATGATAATCTCAGCGGCAACAAACTGTCCGATGTTCATTTCCTGGCTTAGTACCAGATACCCTCCGATAGACAACAAACTGGCGGTAATAATGACTTTGAAAATAATCAATTGGGTAAACTGTTTTTTGATTACGCTAAAGTGTTTCTCTCTGTAATTCAGGTAACCCGCTACGATCGAATTGTTTTTTTGAAGCGCAAAGTCATAATTCAGTTCATTGCGGAAACTAAAGTTATTACGGGCCATTTCCTGTAACCATCCCGCCACTTTGTATTTGAATTTGGATTCTTTTAAACTTGTTTCTAGACCTGATTTGTACGAGAATTTAAAAATAAAATACAAAAGAAGGAACAGTAAAAGTCCAAACACAATAAAATAGGGATGATATAAGGACAACAGAATAATTCCGAAAGTAATCTGCAGTAAAGCGGCAGAAAAATCGGTTAATAATTTTGAAGTTCCTTTTTGAATCGTTAGGGTATCAAAAAATCGGTTCGTTAGTTCCGGTGGGTAAGTGCCATACAATTCTTCTGATTTTATTTTAGGCAGACGGGCTGCAAATTCAAAAGAAGCACGTACGAATATTTTTTGCTGTAAGTTCTCTGTGATACGCAGCTGCATAAACGAAAGCACTCCAACAAGAGCCACACCGCCCACTACAAGTATAATAAGTACAATCCAGGAAACACTAACTCTTCCGGATTGTATAAAAGTAATGATGGCCTGAATTCCCAGTGGAAGCGATAAACTGACTAACCCGGCAAAAATGGCATAGAAAAAAATCTGGTAAATGTCTTTTTTGTCCAGTTCAAGTAAATGGTAAAATCTTTTTAAAGGAGTCATACTGTTTTTGTTATAATTAGCGCAAAACGTTTTCTGCAAGGTTTAGGTAAAATTGAGTTGTCGTAACCGTCTCATTACAATCTGTAATTGTTTTCAAATGATCGGTTAGAAAATGCTGATGTAAACTTCCTTCGACAATGGTTGAAACCAGTGATTTGGCAAATGGATAATCGGGATTTACTTCTTTTACAATCTCAACAATTCGATTAATCATTCTTTTGTAAATTAAGAAAAAGCCCTCTTTGTTTTCCTGGTCAACTTCTTTGGTATGAAGTGTTTTGGTGAACTCAGCAATTATGATCTTATTTAAAATAGACTCATTAATATGATCGGTATAAATATCCTCAGATATTTTTTCGGTTACAATCGTGATGGCTTTTTTAAGCTTTTCTTTTTTATCGGTGATGTTAGTGGTATTAAAAACTAATTTATACTCGATCCAGCTCCAGTACCAGGATGACAGATACACCAGCAGTTTGTGTTTGTTCTCAAAATAACGATAAATCGAACTTTCGTTTGAACCTATTTTTTCACCTAACTTTTTAAAGGTAAAATTATCAAAACCAATATCGTCAATTAGAAGAATACTCTGCTCAATTATTTTTTTTCCCAACGCAGATGTTTCCGGATCTTTTACATAGATCTTTTCGTTGATCTGCATTTTTATATTTGATAGTATAATTTGCATGAAAAAACATTTTTTTTGCAAAGATAATAGTAAAGCTATTAATTAAGAAATTTTAACTATTATTTATGTTTGTTTTTTTTAGTATTCAGTCACGGTCTCAGTCACAGTCTCAGTCACGGTCTCAGTCACGGTCTCAGTCACAGTCACAGTCACAGTCTCAGTCATAGTATTCAGTTTCATTCTCGTTTTAAAATAGAAAACCCGACAGATTTTTAAAAACCTGCCGGGATTATTTATTTTGAGGATCCAATACTATCGCGACTCAAACTGAAAACTGCGACTGTATACTGCGACTGTATACTGCGACCGAATACTGCGACTAAAAACTACGTACTACAGCAACGAATGGCAAGTCATAGCATTTGGCTGAGGCACGCCCATTAATTCCAGAATAGTAGGAGCGATGTCACCCAGAACACCATCCTGAATATTTTTCAACTCTTTATCCACTAAAATAATCGGCACCGGATTGGTGGTATGTGCTGTATTTGGACTTCCGTCAGGGTTAATCATCGTTTCGCAATTTCCGTGATCGGCAATAACAATCGTGGTGTAATCGTTGGCAAGAGCCGCTTCTACCACTTCTTTTACGCAGGCATCTACCGCTTCACAGGCTTTAATTGCGGCACTCATGATTCCGGTATGCCCCACCATGTCACCATTGGCAAAATTAAGACAGACAAAATCTACTTCGCCTTTGTTTAATTCAGGAACCAAAGCGTCTTTTAATTCATAGGCACTCATTTCCGGTTGTAAATCGTAAGTGGCAACTTTTGGGGAGTTTCTTAAAATACGCGATTCTCCTTCAAATGGAGTTTCTCTTCCTCCCGAAAAGAAAAAGGTCACGTGTGGATATTTCTCTGTTTCGGCAATACGAATTTGTTTTTTACCTGCTTTTTCCAAAACCTCACCCAGAGTTTCGGTAATATTATCTTTGTTGTAAACGACTTTTACATTTTGGTACGTTTCGTCATAGTTGGTAAGCGTTACATAATACAAGTTTAATTTGTGCATGTTCTGCTCGTGGAAGTCTTGCTGCGAAAGCGCTTCTGTAAGTTCACGGCCTCTGTCGGTTCTGAAGTTGAAAAAGATAACTACATCATCCTCGGTGATGGTTGCCAGTGGTTTTTCCTGCTCGTCAACCATTACGATTGGAGCGATAAACTCATCGGTTACATCGTGTGCATAACTGTCAAGAATGCTTGAAACCGCATTTTTAGAAGGAGTTCCGATACCGTTTACTACTAAATCATAAGCAAGTTTTACACGCTCCCATCGTTTGTCACGATCCATTGCATAATAGCGTCCAACGATTGAAGCAATTTTTACAGGAGTATTTTTGATGTGCTCTTCTAAATCCTGAATGTATTTTGCTCCCGATTTAGGATCAACATCACGACCGTCTGTAAACGCATGAACAAAAACATTTTCCAGTCCGTATTCCTGAGAAGCATCAATTAATCCGCGTAAATGCGAAGTATGAGAGTGAACACCTCCGTCAGAAACTAATCCTAAGAAGTGAACTTTTTTATTGTTTTCTTTAGCGTAAGTAAAAGCATCAATAAGTACCTGTTCTTTGGCAAGTGTTTGATGCGCTACGGCTAAGTTTATTTTGGCTAAATCCTGATATACAATTCTTCCGGCACCAAGATTCATGTGACCCACTTCACTGTTTCCCATCTGACCTTCGGGTAAACCAACGTTTAGTCCGTCAGTACGAAGCTGAGCGCTTGGGTAATTTTTGTAAAGGCTGTTTATAAAAGGAACATTTGCATTGTCTATTGCAGATACTTTAGGGTCAGGAGATTTTCCCCAACCGTCTAAAATCATAAGGATTACTTTCTTGTTCATTAGTTTTCGTTTTTTACAAAGATAATTCATTTCTAAAGTCGACAAAAAAGCGCGGTGACAATTATGTTTAATAAAATGAAGCGTAGTAAAAAATACTAATTTGGTTGCAGAACCCTAAAAATTTTAAAATTAATTCACGCTAGGCTCTTCTTCTGATCTTATTTTTGACCCCATTGTAGTCGATAAAATATTTCACACTTACTGAAAAGATATGTTTTAAGGCCTGATTGTTTAGTAAATCGGTGATGTTGTGTTTGAAGTCTTTGTTGATAATGCGTTCAAAATTAACGCCATTATTGCGATATAAAACCGAAAGCTGACTACCCGGAGCAAACCACCAGGAATACGATAAATCAGTGTTCCAGGAATAAAAGCTTGAGTTTTTATTCTTGGTGTATTGTGGATAAGGCGTTAAAGTTCCGTTTTGCTGAAGCTCGAGTATGTCTTTATTTTCGGCATAAGACCAATATTGTCTTACGGCCAGATTAAGTGTCATTGCACTGTTTATGGCATATTTTCCGTTTAAAGTGTTCGAATAAGTAATAACATTTCGATTCGCAAAAACGATCGTTTCGGGAGTATTGTCATTATCGTCGTTGTCAAAATCGTCAATATAACCTTTGTTGTTGTTTCTTCGAAGAAAGCTAAAAGCATAGGTTAGTAAAAGCTTATCGTTAAAACGGTATCTTGGTCCAACATCAACACCATAAGCCATTCTTCCTGCTTCGTCCGCAAAGATTATAAATGGATTTAAGTCCAAAGCAAATTTCTTGTTGTAATTAGTCGAAACGCTTCCCCAGACTTCTATTTTTCTTGGAATGATGACATAGCGGTTTTCGGCTCTTGGCTCGTAATAATCATGTGAATTTAGAGGAAAAAGATCAATCCCGGCACCGTAAAAATTGTTTTTCAGAGTAGAAAGATTGACTTCTGTGCTAATTCGGTTGTCCTGTACTTTACCGGATTCTTTATTGAATTCGGTATACATATCATAATCAATTCTGAAAGTATTAAAGAGTTTTGTAGGGTTTAGAATGCGATAGTTGGCATTTTCGTAAAGATTGTAATAATTGGTATAAAAATTAATCCCCATATCGTTGGGGTCAAAATCTTTAGAAACAAAGTCTGAGGCAATGCTATAGCGATAGTTCCCGCTGGTTTCGGCAAAACGAATAGTGCTGAAAACACCATTTTTGTCTTCAGTATCGTTAATCAGACTGTATTTTACATTACCGGATAAGCTGTAGGTGTTGGCTTTCGTTCTTAAATCCCATGCCAGTGCCGTTACGTTGGCATCCCTGTAATGTCCATTACGGGTAACGTTTGTATTGATAAGAGTCACGGAAGAATTTTTGCGAAAGCGCTGATCTAAAATCAATACATTATAATTGGTTAGGGGTTCAGCAACCACACGTCTTGTTTCCCCTGAAAGAGTGTCTTTTATCGTGGCAAACGTTTTTTCGGTAACCGCATTTAAGATCCCGATTCCTAATCCTTTTTGGGTTCTTCCTGAAATTTTTAAAGCGTTGATGAGGTTCACATTCTGAACTTCTTCAATTATTTTTTCATTGTCATTTAAAGTAATGTCTATAGAAGGTTTGCCGCCAATTCTTCTCGAATAAAACAAACCTCCCTTATTGAACAAATCAGTTCCTTCTGTAAAAAAAGCCCTGTTTTCGTTGAATTGCTGCTCAAACGGACCTAAATTCAAAATCTGATCGTCGTATTTCGTTTGTCCGAAATCAGGAATCAGAATCGCGTCAAGCGTAAAAGCATCATTAATACCGTACTTAATATCCATACCACCTTTCAGTGTTCCATATGTTTTTTGACCGTCAGAAGCATTTAAATAATAAGAGGCGTAAGGCATAAAAAACAATCGGGTAGGAGGTTTTATATTGACGATTCCTTCCAGATTACCATTTTGTTGTGTGAATGTTCCAATTTTGGTGTCGATTAAATTCCAGGTATACTTTTTACGTTCCCGTCTGATCTCTCTGAAAAAATTAATGCCCCAGGTTTGTTTGTCTCCGCCTGAAAAGCGTAAGGCAGCATAGGGAATTTTGATTTCCACAGCCCATCCTTTTTCATTCAACACCGCTTTACTGAGCCATACCGCATCCCACGAATAGTCTTCGCCATTGGCATCTGTCATGATGCAGTCGCCCTGTACATCTGCTGCCGATACAAAAAACTGAAAATTTTGCTGGCCATCGTTAAAGCCATTGATAAAAACGCCAAACATATCAGAAGTTCCGAAATTGTCACGCTGTGAAATTTCTTTTAAAATTTTAGAAGGGTCATCGTGCAGCGTTGCAGCAATATAGATCGCATCATTATTGTATAAAACCCTTACCTCGGTTTTTTGATTGTCCGGAATAGGTTTGCCGTTATCGGGCTGATACATTACAAAATCGGTAGCAGGAGAAACATTTTTCCATGCAGGTTCATCCAGTTTTCCATCAATTAAAATGTTTTCGGTAGTCAGTTCAGCCTGCAGTATTTTCTTTTGAGCATGACACCAAAAAGTAAAGAAGAGAAAGCTGATAAAAACTAATTTTTTCATGATAGTGTAAAAAATAGAAGAATGGATATTGCGCTTTGATTAATAGACCACGGTTTTTTTAAAATGTTACAGTTTTGATCGAAATAAATGATTTTCCTGTGTTTTTTGCAAGAAAAGTACGAAAAATCAATTTTTTATTCATCCTTGAGTAAACCTCTTACAAAAATATTTGTTTTTTGAACCAAATACTAATTTGTTAAGCTGATTCTGTTAAAGTTTCACCAAAAAAGGGCTGATTTACAGCCTTAAATTTTGCCAGGTATATTTTTTTTATACTTTTGCCAAACCCAAACCTCTGTTTAACCTAAAGAAATTCAATGATTTACAAGATTTATCCATTACTGGTGTTTTTGCTGTTATCTTTTGGTAAAGATTCAAACAACACCTCCGAAGTTAAAAAAGCAGCTGTAAAAACTATTGCTAAAGTAGAAACGCTTACAGTTGATTCGAAAATTGAGAGTATTTACAATACCTTAAATCCCAATCATTTTTCATTACCTGAACTTAGAACTTTCTCTGAAGCCTTAAAAGGGTTTTACTTGTTGAAAGAAAGAGGCATAATCCAAAAAGACATCCTGACACTTATCGATTTTAGCCTGTCGTCAAACACCAAACGTTTGTGGGTAATTGACTTGGCTACCAATACCGTTTTATTTAATTCTTTAGTAGCCCATGGTAGAAATACCGGAGAAGAATTTGCGTCTAATTTTTCAAATGCCAATTCTTCTTTCAAAAGCAGCCTTGGATTTTATGCTACAGGCGAAGTATATAAAGGTAAACATGGTGTTTCTTTACGCTTAGACGGACTAGAGAACGGAGTGAATGACAATGCACGCGAACGTGGAGTTGTCATGCATGGAGCCAATTATGTTTCAGAATCGTTTATCAGAAGCAACAAACGATTGGGAAGAAGTCAGGGATGTCCGGCAATTCCAATGGGATTGACTAATGAAATTATCGAGATCATAAAAGACAAATCGCTTTTGTACATCTACCATCCATCCAGAAGTTTCACGATGGAAGAGAGGCTAATTTCTTAATTTAGCATACAAATCCGAATCCAGATTATAAATGTCAGCTCTGAAAATGAGCTGATTTTTTTTGCTCCATGCTGTCCAGTACCATTGGTATAAGGCGTATTTTTTTGTGATTCGAATGCTGGTTGTTTTTTTGGAAGCGATGATGGTGTCAATTTTATCTTTAGACCAATTGGTTGAATCTCCCAAAATATGTTCAGCCAGTTCCAGCGGATTTTCTACACGCACACAACCGGAACTTAAAGAGCGGTTGTTTCTTCCGAAATTATTTCGATGGTTCGTATCGTGCAGGTAAACACTATGATTGTTTGGAAACAAAATTTTCATTAATCCCAAAGCATTATTGTAACCCGGACTTTGTACATAACGGTAATTCCCCGGTTTATTTTCGTTCCAGGCATTAGGATCAACTACCTTTCCGGCAGTATCATAAATAGTAATATTTTTATTGGCCAGATAATTTCGATTGCGTTTCATTGCCGGAACCACATCTTCCTTTAAAATAGTTGGCGGTACAGTCCAGGTTGGGTTAAAAACCACCGTTCTTAATTTTGAAGTAATGATTGGAGTTTTTCTCTTACTTGTTCCTACGACAACATTACGGACCAGGGTTGTATCCTGACTTTCGACAACATTTAATTTGTAATCAGGAATGTTGATAATAAAGTAGTCTTCAGCCAAATCGGTAGTATACCATCTCCAGCGTTCTAAGTTGGCGATAATTTGATGTTTTCTTTTCTCTTTAGAAAAATTAAGGGCACTTATCGTTCCAACTCCAATAACACCATCAGCGGCTAAGCCATGTCTTTCCTGAAATTTTTTAACCGATTCGAAAGTTTTGTGGTCATAAATAGAAGTAAGGCTGTCCTTTCCGGTCATGTCTTTCCAGAACAAGAGTCTTTTTTTGATGTTGATCAAAGCGGTGTTAGTATCATTTAAGGTGATTTTGGCAACCGATTCAATAGGTTGGATATCGTCATCCGGAAAAGTATTGATGATTTCCAGTGCTTTTAAAAGTTGTTTGTAAGGAGATGCCTTTGATTGAATGCCGTCTACAATACTATCCAGTTTGTTTTTGTTGAATGCTTTTATCAGGACATTGTTAACGTCAAATGTTTTTTCTTCCAGATCCCAATCGGTGTATAGTTTTTTAGGGTCGAGTTTTCCTTTATACAGATGGTTGAGGTATTTTTCAAAATTATAAGTCAGTAAAACATCGTAAGTTGCCAGATCGGAATCGCTTAACGAACTAATTTTGCTTTCGAATTTTTTTAGTCTCGAAGCTTTGTAATCCTCAGGATCCAAACCTAATTGTTCGGCATTGCTCAATTGAGATAAAACATAAGTTCTTTTTTTCAGGTTTCCCCAAACGGTCATGTTTTCTGATGAGTTGTAGAACAGTTTAAGTGTTTCACTTTTAAAAGTACCAATCAGAGCGGTATCAATTGAAACCTTTCTTTCGTCAGTAAGTATAATAGCCGGGGCGGCTTTTTTTACCACGGGAATAACTTTTGGTGCTTCTTTCTTGCAGCTAATAAGTAAACATATTATAAATAAAAAGTAAAAATTCTTCATTCAATATTCTTTTAAATATAAAACAATACACACTATAGTTTTTAATCCGAACTAAATTACCCCGGGGTGGAAGTCTGTTCTTTTCGTAAACGTACAATAGCGTTTTGATGTTAAATCAAATTGGCTTCATCAACGCTGCAGTAGGTTTTGCTGCGTTAGATTGCGGCCTTTTCAGATTCTTTACTCTTTTGAAGCTTTTCTGTAAAGATTTTCCGGATTTAAACTTGATTTTCTCGGCAAATATAGGTCTGATTTTTTCAAATAATGAAATAATTCTTATTAATTTTTCATTATTTAAATAAGACCGGTTAAGTCGGTCGTTTTTTAAACTTTTCCTTCAAAGATACAACTTTCAGCTGATTTTTCCTTTCGAAGCAGGGATTGATAATCGGAATAAATTTCTTTTGCTGTAGTTTCTTTCATGCGAACTCCATTTTATGAGAAATAATTGATTTTATAACTTTTTAATTTTAAATAAGTTATCATTAAATGTGATTTTTTATTGATTTTTTTTGCCGAAAAGCTTAGATTTTACTGAACTTATACCTTATCTTTGCACCACAGTAATGCGAAAGTAGCTCAGTTGGTAGAGCTCCAGCCTTCCAAGCTGGTTGTCGCGAGTTCGAGCCTCGTCTTTCGCTCTAAAAAAAATCGAGATTTAATTGTTTCGGTTTTTTTAGTAAAAATAAAAAATTATTGAGTTTTGTTTTTTTAATGATTTAATTTTTTATATTTGCACCCTGTTAATGCGAAAGTAGCTCAGTTGGTAGAGCTCCAGCCTTCCAAGCTGGTTGTCGCGAGTTCGAGCCTCGTCTTTCGCTCTTAAAAAAGCCTCAAACATTTGTTTGAGGCTTTTTTCGTTTTTGCCTGTATTCAAGCGTATTCGTGTAAAAAAAATCTATTGAGTTTTGTTTTTTTAATGATTTAATTTTTTATATTTGCACCCTGTTAATGCGAAAGTAGCTCAGTTGGTAGAGCTCCAGCCTTCCAAGCTGGTTGTCGCGAGTTCGAGCCTCGTCTTTCGCTCTTAAAAAAGCCTCAAACATTTGTTTGAGGCTTTTTTCGTTTTTGCCTGTATTCAAGCGTATTCGTGTAAAAAAAATCGGATCAGGTTCAAAAGTTGGGGATTAAGCAAAAAGATTAGATAATCTGAACAAGAAAAAATCTATATTGCTCACTCCTCTAAATTGACTTCTAAAAGCTTTTATTTTAGCATTGAAAGATTCTGCCGAAGCATTTGTGCTTCTATTATCAAAATAGTTTAAGATTGACTGATAATTAATAGTTATGGTATTGAGTAGAATATTAAAGTTTTTAAAACCTGATTCTTCTACATTTCTATACCAATGTGCCAGTTTGGTCATGGCAATATGTTTGTCATTGTAGTTATTGTAAATTCCTCGAAGCTGTTGGTTTAAATTGTAAGCTGTTTTAATGTCAGGATATAGTTCAAATACCATTTGTGCTCTTTCTTCTTGGCTCCGAGTCCATTTTTCGCGAGACTTATAAAGTAGATACCTGCTTCTGGCTAATAACTGTTTAACAGAATCTCCGTTAGGTAAAAGCTGGGGAATGTATGTTTTGTTTTCTAATTTGGCTTGTAGTATCGATTGATTCTCAAAGTCCATAGCTTCCCAGCGATGTTTGATTCTAATCTCTTGTACTGCTTCGAGCGCTAATTTTTGAACATGGAACCGATCTGTAACCTGTATGGCTTTAGGAAAACATTTCTTAGAGATTAGCTTCATGGAATTAGCCATATCGAGCGTTATCTCTTTGACAAAAGATCTTTTCTTGTAATCAATCTTTCTGATGTGTTCTATAACCTGGTCTGCTTTAGTTCCGGCAACAATAGCTACCAAGCAACCTTTTTTGCCTTTGAATTTCTTGTTGGTCAGGATAGTGTAAAGTTCCCCCTGAGACAAAGCCACCTCGTCAATGGATAAATGAGTGCCCATGTTTTCAGGGTAAATCATCCATTGGTGCGCATGTTCGCGTGGAGCCCATGTATTAAATGAGCTTAAATGTTTTTTGTATTGTCTTTGGAGTCTCTTTCCGTTAACCCCGAAAAAGCCTCCAATGGTATGACAATCTGTGGCACTCTTATCTATTAATTTCTTTTAAAAAAGTCGCAAACTCCTGAGTCATGCGAGTTCCTTTAGCAACTAAAGTCCAATCTCTTTTGATGATTTCTCCATTGGTTTTATTAGTCCAACGGCGTCTTTTGATGTGTAAATACACAAATTTACCTCTTAATGGAAAATCCTGAATAGTAATCTCATCAAGAAACCCCTTAGAAATCAATTCAAAAGAATTAAACTCTTGTGGAGGTTTTATTTTTTCTTCAAAATACAGATGCAATACTTCTTCTGTGTTAGTGGTAGAAACTACTTCAAAGTATTCTATTAAAAAATCAGGAAGCATAAATTTTAAAAGCTCTATAGGTGTCATATCTAATTCTTAGATTACAAATTTCTAATTTTATTTTGACATTCCTCCCCAGGTTTTGTTCTTGATCCAAAAAATCCAAATTCCAAATTTGATTGATAAACTGGAATTTGGAATTTTAAAAGATTGAACTTTTATTTCAGATTGCTCAGATCGCTGCCTGTCTCTAGTTCTGTCGGAGTTTCGTTTTGAAGAAACAAACGAGCCTGCAGGTTTCCTTTCAAAGTAATTTTATCGCCTTTTACTTCCAGCCAGCTGCCTTCTCTTAAACCTAAAACCGGTATTGTGTTGAAAGCATGGAATTCTTTAATTCTGGTTTCCCTTGTTTCGCCCATATGTTTAGATTGTAAGTCAGGATCCAGGTAATGTGGGTTCAGGTTGAAAGGAATTAATCCTAAGGTTTGAAAACTTGGAGGGTAGATGATGGGCATATCGTTAGTAGTTTGCATAGAAAGACCACAAATGTTGCTTCCTGCACTTGTTCCTAAATAAGGAGTTCCGTTTTTTACAGTTTCAGAAAGAAGCTGCATAATATTGTGTTTGTAAAGCTGTGTAACCAGTAAAAAAGTATTTCCGCCTCCGGTAAATATTCCTTCCGCATTTTTTATGGCGTCTGCTGCATTCTCAAATTCGTGAATTCCTTTAACAGAAATATCGATCGAAGCAAAAGCTTCCGAAACCTTTGAGGTATAATCGTCATGCGAAATGCCTCCGGGTCTGGCAAACGGAATAAATAAAATGCTCTTGCAATTTTTAAAGTGAGATTGTAAAGTAGGGAGTAAATACTCTAAATAGCTGCCTTCGTGAAGAGTAGAAGTGCTGGCAATGATGATGCTTTTCATATTGTTTAAACTCAGGTTGAATCGGCTAAAGGTATTAAAAAACTCTCTTTGGAATGCTTCCTTATAGGGTTTAATTAACATATTTTTACCAACTCCTTAGTATTAAATTTGGAGAACATTAAGATATTTTTACAGCTTTAAGAAAATCTTTAAAATTTTGTCGTCATGTACAGGTTCGTGTGTTTTCTGATTCTTGCTTTAGGGCAGACCGCTTGGTCTCAGGCTCAGAGCCAGACCGTTTTAAACGGGCGGATAAGTGCGAATGTCAATGATCTCGAAGGGGTTTATGTCATCAATGCGAGAACAGAGGGAATGACAACAACCAGTTTCTCGGGTATATTTTCTATAGACGCTAAACCAGGTGATGAGCTTGTTTTTTCTTCGATACAATTCAAAGAAAGCAGAGTGGTGTTAACGGCAGAAAATTTCTCAGATATCAACTTTACTGTAAAACTTAATGTAGTAATGCATCAATTGCAGGAAGTTGTTGTTAAAAATTACAATAATGTAAATGCTGTTTCTTTGGGAATTATTCCAAGCGGACAAAAAACATATACAGCAGCTGAACGAAAATTGCGTACTGCTACAGGTTTAAATGCGACGGCTAACGGAGGAGGTATGGTAGGGGGGTCTGTTTCTGCCGATCCGTTGCTGAATTATTTTTCAGGACGCACGGCTATGCTAAAAAAAGAGGCGGTGGTAGAGAAAAAGGAGGCTTTTATGAAGCTATTAGAAAAAATGTTTACGCTGGAGCATTTTGTAGAGCACTTGAAAATTCCTTTAGAATATGTAAAAGGGTTTGAATATTACGCCGTAGATAATGATAGATTTACAGTGATTTTAAACTCTAAAAATAAGACTTCGACAGAATTTTTGCTGGCGGAATTAGCGGTTAAGTATAAAGAAATAATTGCAAGTGAAAATAAATAGATTTATAAGTAGTAGTCTGCTGTTGTTGTTGGTTCAGTTGGGATTTGCACAGAATAAGGTTTCAAAAGAAATTTCGGGGCAGATTTTTGAGCAGTCTACTTCAGTGGAGTCCGTGAATATCATTAATAATACGACTCAGGTAACGGCTGTTTCAGATGCAAACGGAGGGTTTTCGATTGTAGCAAAAGAAGGCGATGTTTTGGTGTTTTCGGCAGTAAATCTCGAAGGATATAAGAAACGAATCACAGCTGAAGATATGAATGCTGGTCGGATTCAGATTAAAATGACAGCCAAAGAAGTGGAGCTGAAAGAAGTAGTGGTGAATGAAAATGCCAATATAACAGCTGAGAATTTAGGGATAATTCCGTACGGGCAGAAAAAATATACCCCTGCAGAACGAAAAGTGTATACTGCGACTTCAACCTCGGTAGACAAGTTGCTTAATAAAATTTCCGGAAGAACAGCCATGCTTAAAAAAGAGGTTAATGTAGAGAAGAAAGAGGCGCTCTTTAGAAAAATGGAATATCTTTTTGAAGAAAATTATTACACAGAAAGGTTACGGATACCTGTAGCAGATATTAAAGGATTTCAGTTATATTGTGTGGATGATGCTGATTTTGCCGTATCTTTGAATACTAAAAACAAAACAATGAGTATGTTTTTGTTAACCGATCTAGCCAGAAAATATCTAATAATTCTCGAAAATGAAAAATAGCCTAACTTTATTGCTTATATGCCTGATTTGTCAAATTACACTAGGACAAAATTCAAGAAAACCCCTCCACGGACAAGTTACCAATAAATCACTCGCCGTTGAAAGCGGTTTTGTGATGAATGTGAATGCCAATGTGAGAACCTTTATTGGTTCAGGCGGATTGTTTGATATCATGGCAAAACCTAAGGATACCTTGTTGTTTACAGGATTGGCGTTTCAGTCCAAAAAAATTGTGCTGACAGAAAAAGATTGTGCCGGGGTTTTGTTCTCAGTGCCATTAGATTTAATAAGTAATGAGCTGAAAGAAGTTTTGGTGCATAAGGATCTAAAAGTAAAATCACTTGGCGGAGGTTCACAGAAATATGTCGACATGCAGTTTGAAGATGATAAGCAGTCTACAGCCAAAAATATTACAATGTATTCTGATCAGACGATTAAATACGGAATGAACTTTGTTAGGATTTTTAAAGATGTTAAAAAGCTGCTTTCTAAAGATGATGATGATAAGGAAGAAGTCGTTACGGATCTTGCTTTTATTGAATATTCCAGAGCCAATTTCAAACCGAATTTCTTTACCGGTACTTTGGGATTAAAAGAAGATGATATAGAATTGTTTCTATTGTATTGTTCGAATGATCCGGAATCCAGAAAACATTTGGGTCCAGACCAAAAATTTGAATTGATTGATTTCCTGGTTAATAAAAATAAGGAATTTAAAAAGGTGAAAGTTTCTCAGTAATGAAAAATAAGGTAATCTATCCTTTAATAGGAATATTGTTTTTATCGCTTTCTGCTTTCGCATTCCACAAGTTTTATGTGGGTGTTTTTCAGGTCAATTATGCCGCTGAGAAAAAGATGATTCAGATTACTTCCCGAATTTTTATTGATGACCTTAATAATGGTATGGAGAAAAAATACCATAAGAAAACATTCGTAGGAACCGATAAAGAAACCGAAGCAGATGTAGAGCTGTTAAAAAAATACCTTGCAGAAAACTTTATCATTAAAATAAACGGTCAGTCAAAACCCATCACCTTTTTGTCTAAAGAGATAGAAGCCGGTGATGTTTTGGTGTGTTATTCGCGAATAAAAGACATCGATAAATTTAAAACTATTGAAATCTCTAATACGATTTTAGTAGATTGGAATGCTGAGCAACAGAATATTACGCACGTTACGGCATTTGGTAGTAAGAAAAGTATTCTCTTTACCGAATCTTCGAGGAAAGAATTGTTAAAGTACTAAAGAATGGATAAAATTATTGATTTAATTGTTATTTTCACACCCTGACAAAATTACCATTACTATTTTATGAAAAAACTTTCATTATTGTTGATTTTTCCTGCGATGCTTGTCGCTCAGGAAAAAACAGTTGCTCCAAAGCAACAAGGAAAGTACGATACAAACAAATTCAGCCAGATGTATGATCTGTTGGCTACTCCAAATATGTTTCGTACAGCTTCGGGAGCGCCGGGACCTGCTTATTACCAACAACAGGCCGATTATAAAATTGATATTGAATTAGACGATAAAAAATCAAGAATAGACGGTTCTGAAATCATAACCTATTCTAATAATTCTCCTGATGTTCTGGAGTATTTATGGATACAGTTAGATCAGAACCAGGCCAGAGCCAAAACGCAAACCTCTTTAGCGGAAAGCGAAAAAATAAGCCCTGTTTTGCCTTTGGATGGCTTCTCAAGTAAATATTTGAAAAAGGATTTAGAGCGCGGTTTTAATATTGAACAGGTAAAAGACATAAAAGGAAACCCAATGTCGTATACCATCAATGAAACCATGATGCGTATTAATTTGGCAACACCATTAAAACCGGGTGAAAAAATCTCACTGGCCATAAAATGGTGGTACAACGTTAACAACTACAGAAAAGAAGGTGGTGGACGTTCCGGTTATGAATCATTTGATAAAGACGGAAATAAACTATATGTAATTGCTCAGTTTTACCCAAGAATGGCCGTATACAATGATGTTGAAGGCTGGCAGAACATGCAGTTTTGGGGAAGTGGAGAGTTTGCATTGCCTTTCGGTAATTTTGATGTAAACATTACAGTTCCTGCAGATCACATCATTGATGCTACCGGAGAATTGACCAACAGAGCCGAAGTTTTTACACCAGAACAGGTAAAACGTTACGAACAGGCTCAGAAATCATTTGACAAACCAGTTGTAATTGTAACGCAAGCTGAGGCAGAAGCAGCGGAAAAAGGGTTCTCGGAAAAGAAAAAAACCTGGAGATTCAGTGCGAAAAATGTACGTGACTTCGGAATTGCTTCTTCAAGAAAATTCATTTACGATGCAATGGCTGTAAAAATTGGAAACAGAGTAGTGATGGCCGAATCTGTTTATCCGAAAGAATCAAATCCGTTATGGGGAGAAACCTCCACAATGGTGGTAGCGCATACTTTAAAAAGCTATTCAGCACATACTTTTGATTATCCTTATCCAAAAGCAGTATCAGTTTCAGCAGAAGATCAGGGGATGGAATACCCAATGATTTGCTGGAATTATGGACGTCCGGATGAAAATGGGGTGACCAGCAAAGAAGTTAAAAACGGAATGATCGGTGTGGTAATTCACGAAGTGGGGCATACTTTTTTTCCAATGATTGTAAACTCAGATGAACGTCAATGGAGCTGGATGGATGAAGGTTTGAACTCCTTTTTACAATACATGGCAGAGCAGGAACTGGATTCGAACTTTCCCTCAAGACGCGGACCTGCGAAAAATATTGTTCCGTATATGAGTGGAGATCAGAAGTTTTTAGAGCCTATTATGTCGAACTCTGAAACCATTCACCAATTTGGAAATAATGCATATGGAAAACCGGCTACAGGTCTTAATATTCTGAGAGAAGTCGTAATGGGAAGAGAATTGTTTGACTATGCTTTTAAAACCTATGCCAACAGATGGAAATTTAAACATCCAACCCCTGAAGATTTCTTTAGAACGATGGAAGATGCTTCGGCGGTTGATTTAGACTGGTTTTTCAGAGGATGGTTTTATTCTACAGATTTTGTAGATATCGGAATCAAAGAGGTAAAACAATATTATGTTTCCGAAACCCCAACTGCAGATATCAAAGATATTAAAGTGAAAAAAGGACGTTTTGGATTTGAAAAAGGACCTTTCGTATATTTAGTTGCTGGCGATAATGCCGAGGTAAACGCTTCGACTAAGAAACCACTAAAAGTAGAAGAGGTAAAACTATTGTCAGATTACGTTAGTCAAACCTTTACAGCGGAAGAAAAAGCAAGTCTGAAATCACCTAAATATTTCTATGAAGTAGAGTTTAGTAAACCGGGAGGAATGATCATGCCAATTTTGGTTGAGATTACTTATGAAGACGGAACAAAGGAGAATTACAAGTATCCGGCCCAGATCTGGAGAAAGAATAATGACACCGCTAAGAAAGTGTATGCAACCGAAAAAGCAATCAAAAGCATTCAGATAGATCCGAAATTAATGACTGCCGATATTGATGTTACCAACAATAGCTGGCCGAAAGTAGAAGAAAAATCAAAATTTGATTAAAAATAAACCTGAAAATAGGGCTGTCTCAAAAATGAGACAGCCCTATTTTTTTTATAAATTGAAATCTTTCGTAAAAGAACTGTTTTTTTGTGAAATTGCTCCATCGGAGCAAAATGTTTATAGCAAATACAATTTACCAGTTTTAAAAAGCTCCATCGGAGCGTAATTCTTTTGAGGCAGTTCCCTTTTTTTTAAGTAAATTTTAAAACCGTCCGTTGTAAAATTTAATATCTTTGTGAACACAAAAATAAAAGATATGTTTGGTATAGGAGGAGGAGAATTAGTTTTTATACTGTTTATAGTGCTAATGCTTTTTGGTTCAGATAAAGTGCCTGAAATTGCCCGTACAATGGGGAAGGCCATGGCGCAGTTGAAAAATGCTACTAACGATATTAAAAGTGAAATTCAAAAAGGAGCTGAGGCCAATGGTCTTGACTCAAAATCACTTACAGATATAACGGGTAACATCAATGCGCAAATTAATGACGCCAAAAGCAATCTGATGGGGGACTCCGCTAATTTATTGGGAGACACTACTACAGAAATAGACAAAGTAAAAGAAGATATCGATTCAATCTCAGGACCTGTAAAACGCCAAAGATAATATGCTTGAAAAAATACAAAAATTAGACACCGAGTTATTGGTGTACCTTAACGGTTTAGGTTCTGAAACATACGATAAACTTTGGTTGGTTATTACCAGTCAGTTAAATTGGACACCTCTTTTTCTGTTGTTTTTTTATTTGATGTATAAAAAAATAGGGGGAAAACAAACTTTGTATGTGATACTTTTTATAGCCGTGCTAATCACTTTTACAGATCAGGTTACCAATTTGGTTAAATACACGGTTCAACGACTACGTCCATGTAATAATCCCGATATCAACACTATAATTCGTGTGGTGCAAACCCGAAAATCATTTAGTTTTTTCTCCGGACATGCAGCCAACACTATGGCGGTAGCGACCTTTTTATATTTCGTTTTGCGACGCCGCATTAAGTTTTTAGGATTTATATTCCTATGGCCTTTAATCTTCGCTTATAGCCGAATTTACTTGGGATTACACTATCCGGGAGATATCTTAACCGGCTATTTCGCTGGAGCGCTTTTCGGATCATTACTTTATCTGGTATACCGTAAGCTAAAGCCGCTCTATTTTCCGGGATAGTTTTTTTGAAGGGTCTAAGGTTTTAAATTAGTAAGGTTCTAAGTTTTTTTGTTAGAGAAAACTTAGAACCTTATTGGTTTGGTTTTTAATTATTTTGTTCAATTGTCTCCAGTTTTAGCTAGAGAAATATATTTTAAGAAATACAAAGAGACTTTAGCTAAATTATCTTGGCTAAAGCTTTTTTTTCAATGCTATCCTTCAGCTCAATTCAATCAACCCAAAAAAAACTTAGCACCTTAGTATCTCAGAACCTTAGAGTCTTCCTCAAAGCACCCCAAAAAAACTTTGGCAGTAACGTCATTCGGATGAACCAGTTCCAGTGTTTTTCCGTTCCACAAAACATGATCCGACAAAATAATACCGCCTTTATTCATCTTCGGAACCATAATTTCGTAATAGTTTGGGAGGGTGTATTTGTATTGATAAAAAGTAACTAGTCCTTTTTTTGATGCCAATTGTGGTTGTTGACTTTCCTATTTATTCTCTCATGCAAAATCGAATTAACCCAATCCGTGCAATTGCTGATTAAGAAAGGGTCTTGCCGTAAGATTACTCCGGATAAAGAGAACCTATTAATACGCTTTAATTAGGCACACCTGGATTTTGTTTGATTTAATTGGTTACCAAATAAAGAGTAGAACTAATGTGCAACAAATAGATTAAGTGTCGTTTAGTTTCTTTCGTAAAGAGTTTTTTAGGTTTAGTTATAATTTATAATGTAACAAATATTTTTTGAAAGTAAATATTTGTTAATTTTATCTTAAACGTAAATTTAAGGCTGTTTTATAAGCAAAACGACAGATATTTATAAAGAGGTTTAATCAATTAATAAAGTTAATATTATGAAAAATGTAAATTCTTTATCCAAAAATTTTCAAAATTTGTTATCATGGAGATACACTATTCTTATGGCTGTATTATTATTCGTAAATCTGAGCTATAGCCAAACTTATCAGGAATTAATGAGCAATAGATACAATCAAAATGTAAATGAGCCTAATTGGACTTTTTCGCTTGATAATAATAAGAATGAACAGGGAGAGCCGGGAGCTTTCAGTTGGTTTGCAAATGGAGGCGGAAATCTTGATAATTTAATGATGTGTCTTCGTAAGAGTGATTCAGAAAAAATGATATTTGAACTAAGGCTACCGAGTACTTTGGTTGTGCAAAATAGAGCAACACCTGGGGCAGTTTGGGATAATCTTACCATCTATGCAGACGGCTATTCATCGTTCATAGAAAGTAATGGGGACGAAAGAGGGATGTTTATCTCTTCTAAAACAGGCAATAAGATATCTTTGGGAGACTCAAACGATGATGTCACGATTAATTCAAAAAAACTTGTACTGAAGAACAATGCAGGAGGGGATAATTTAGCACAGGTCGCCATAAATACAGATACTCCAACAGACGGAGTTGCTTTGACAGTTGGAGGAAAGACATGGATGAGGGGAGAGTTGAGGGTTGCCAGTAGTAACCCGATTGGACAACATGATAATTTTAAAGTGCTGGTGGGTAATGAAAAAACAGATTTGATTAGTTATGGTGATGATAATGGGATGTTTATCAGTTCAGATTTAGGCAATAAAGTGACTTTAGGTGATTCGAATGATGAGGTAGCAATCAATGCAAAGAAACTTATTCTGGATTATGGAGAGGCCAATGATTTGGCGCAGGTTGCCATAAATGCGGGTAATCCGGTAAACAAAGCGGCTTTAACGGTGGGAGGTAAAGTCTACATTGGCGAATCTAAAAATATAGAAACACACCCTGAAATAGGAGAAGACCTTGAAAAGGATTGCTCCTTGTTTGTTGAAAAACAAATTTTAGCATCAGATCTGAATATTATTCCTAAACCACATTGGAAGGATGCTGTTTTTGAAAATGATTATAAAAAAATGGATTTAAGTGCTTTGGAGGGCTATGTTAAAGAGAACAAACATCTTCCGGGTATAGTTTCAGAAAAAGAAGTAAAAGAAAAAGGATATAAAATACATGTTTTTAATGAAGGTCTTTTACAAAATGTTGAGGAGCTGCTTCTTCATATCATTGATCAAAATAAAAAGATAGAAGAATTGAATAAGAGGATAAAGGCATTAGAAAAATGAATCGATTTATTAAAGAAAATAGATAATGCTTTTGAATAAGCTTTCAGTTTGACTTATGCTAGGGATAGACTATAGGGGAGGGATAGACTTTAAGGGTTTAAATTATGACAAGAAAGATTTTTATATTGATTTATTGTTTTTGCACTAGTATATATGCACAAGAAAGTGAAGGCAGTGGTGTTGTCACTTATCCGGGAAACGATATAAAGGTAGTCGGGGAGAAAATTTTTTGGTCCGCAAATCCCAAAACAGACAATAGCAGTGAGTCCGATTTACTGACCGTATATTACAAAGGACTTTATAACCGTCGCAACAACTACCTAAGCGGTATTAAGGGAACCATAGATAAACCCGGAGGTTACATCAAAATCGAGGTGCATGCTTACGACAGCATGAGAGCAGGAGGGTTGCAGCTATTGACAAATGATGAGAAGGCATTTGTAACCAGACCGATCTATAATGTGGAAATCACTCAAAGTTCCCCAAATGTATTTTCTAAAACAACAAAAGAGGTGAATTACGAATACTGGGATCGTGGCATTCAGATTGGTAAGATCTCTTCCGATGATATAAAAACACTGGGTGCCAAATCATCGAGTGCAGTTACAGTGAATTGTGGAGGCTGGGCCTGGACCTGGCTTAGGGCCTTCAGCCTTGTAAATTCTTCCTGTTCTTTGGAAATAGATCAGGATAAACTGATACAGTTGGTAAACCAGCCTGTAGTGGTAAAAATTACAGTAAAAGATGCTACTTTGATGGACGTACGAGTTCCTGCTGTGGCGTCGAATGAAAACCTAATATCAATAATAAAGATAGAAAAACCTTATTACATTATCAAGAAGGTAAAAGTAGAAGTTCTGGAAGCTCCGGAAGACAATAGTACGGCTCTTTATTACGAAGAGATGGTAAGAGAACAATTTAATTGGGCTAATAAAGTCTATAACGATAAAACAGCTAAGGCTTTACCGCCTGCAGCAGTGGCGGCGGGTGCCGAAATGGCCAATGCAAGAATCGTGTTCAAAGATATTGATATCACCATTCGTAAGGCATCGAAGAAGGCTTATAACGCAGATAAGATACAGAAAGAAGGAAGAGATGGTGAAATTAGCGCGAAAGAGTTTAATAAACGGGAGGTATTCATCAAATATGTACCTAAAATAATCAATAATATAGATGATGATATGGCAGCATATACTATTAGATGGGAAGATGTAAAAAGTAACGTATTGGCATTTTCTCTCATGCTTTTGGACTATAATACCTCTGATGATCCTCCGCATATTCAAAGAAGAAGTGCGCCTGCCCACGAGTTGGGGCATTATTTTTCGCTGAAACATACTTTTGAGGGCGGTTGTACGAAAGTTAATGACAAGATTAGTGATACCCCTCCTGCTGAATTAATAACATACCCACTGACCTTTAAAAATTGTATTGCTCCTGTTCAATGTGGTGGTCACAGAAGGTTAATTGAAAATATTATGGATTACGGTAACTGCCGGTTTATGTTCACCCCGGGTCAGGTTAAAGTAATGAGAAAATCTATTAGTAAAGATTATCCTGATTTATATACCGTTGAGACATCAACAGATGCCGCTATCAATACAGATCTTAAGATTACAGTGAAAGATTTAAGATCTGGTAAAACAGGTAGAAGCAAGAGAGATACGTTGGAAAAAGAAACAGAAAACTCGCAAGACATCATTTTATACCCTAACCCGGTAAAGGATATTTTAACTATTTCTAATACAGAAAATGAAGAATATGTAATTTATAATTTAACTGGGCAGCAAATACAGGCTGGTAGTACTCAGACAGGACAGATTGATGTCAGTAATTTGTCTAAAGGGCTATATGTAATTAAAGTAAAAAGTACTAATAAGCAGTTTATGAAAGAGTAATAGAATGACAATGGGGCTATTGCTTCTTGCTAAGATAACCTCATTGTTTTTTTTCAAGAGTTTGCTGTCTTATATGTTTTGCCAGAAGTAGGTTCAAAGCTCACAGGGCTAAAAAAGTAAACTAAAGAACGCGGCTTACAGTCAACCCATCACGTATAGGCAATAAAACGGTTTCGACTCTTGGGTCATTTTTCAAAAGTAGATTGTACTCCAAAAGGACTTTGGTACTAATGTCATTTGGATGAACCGGTTCTAATATTTTTCCACTCCATAAAACGTTATCCGATAAAATGATACCGCCTTTGTTCATTTTGGGAACAATCATTTCCCAATAATTGATGTAATTTTCTTTGTCGGCATCTATGAAAACCAAGTCAAACTTGACGTTCAAAGTTGGAATGATTTCGACAGCTTCTCCTAAATGCTGGAAAATTTGTTTTCCCCAGGGGGACGCATCAAAATATTTACGTTGAAAATCGACTAATTCTTCTTTAATGTCAATGGTGTGCAGCTGCCCATTTTCCTGCATTCCCTCACACAGACACAAAGCAGCATAACCGGTATAAGTTCCAATTTCGAGAATGTTCACTGGACGAATCAATTTGGAGAGCATGCTTAAAACACGACCCTGAAAATGCCCGCTAAGCATTCTTGGGAGTAATATTTTTTGGTACGTTTCCTTATTTAGTTTAGCCAGCAATTCCGGTTCGTTTTCAGAATGTTGCTCGATATAATCTTCCAGTTCTTGAGAAATAAAATGCATCTTGTAGTATCTTCTAATTTTGAGTGTAAAAATACGAAAAATAGTGGCTCCTTTTTGGGTATAAAAAAACCATTCGTTGTAGCGAATGGTTTTAGTTTCATAAAGCGAAGAGACTATTTTTTCAAAGCCTCATTAACTTCTTTAGCTGTTTTCACCGTACCGTCTTTAGCAGCTTTAGCAGCGTTTTCTACTTTTTCAGCGCCTTTTTTAGTAGCGTCTTTCACATCTTCTGCGGCTTTTTTGGTAGCTTCTTTTACATCCTCGGCAGCATTTTCAGTTTTGCTCACAGCGCTATCCTTAACTTCTTTAATATCGGTAGTTAAAGAATCAACTTTGTTACCAAGAGTTAATTCTTCCTCTGCAGGTTTCGGTTCCTTCTTTTCGCAAGATTGTACAGCGAATGCTAATAGAGCGATAACAGCCAGACTTAAGATTTGTTTTTTCATAAGAAATTGATTTTTTTAGATTGATTAAATTTAAAAGTTATAAAGCTGAAAAATAAAGATACACATTTTAAAATGATTGAGCTCTTTGTAAGATTATTTTCCTTTTGAGTGCAAGACAATTCTCGTGCCAAAGTTTTGAGTTTTGAAATGCTGAGCAGTTTTTTTTATTCATTTTTAGAATCGAAAAGTATTTATTGTTCCATACTTTATATTTTGCTGCTTTTAAAACGTTATTTAATCACTAATATATTGTCATTTTTTGCAAAATCAGTCAAAGTGATGTTGAAGATTACTGTTAATTCTTTCCCGGCTCTAACAACTCCAAGTGCTGCTGATGGGGTTGTCATTTCAAAATCACTAAAAGTCATTCGGTTAGAGCCTTGCAGCGCAAAAGTACCATCTTTATAGGCTGTTACTCTGATCTGGGTTTTATAATCTTTACTAACACCTGCTATAGTGTAAGTTCCGGTAAGATTCCAGGTGTTTTCGTTTACTTTTTCGGCAGATTTTAGAACGTATTTAATGTTTTTATGGTCTTCGGTTTCCAGAGCTTTATAAGCAACATCGTCCATGCTGCCTTTGCCGCTTTTTAAGCTTTCTGCTGATAAGGAAACAGTCAGGTTTTTTATATCTGTAATTTTCGAATCTGTAACAGTTAAAAAAGCACTTCCCACTCCGTCTGAAGATTTCATCGTCCAATCGTGTATGTTGGAAGTTCCTGCAACTTCAAAGGCCGATTTTGATAAGCTATATCTTTTTTGTGAGTTTACTTGTAAAGATAACATCAGTACTGCTGCTAATAAAATAGATTGGATCGTTTTCATTTGTATAGGTATTTGTTAAATTTAAGATCAGTTTGCGGTTCAGTTGATTTTTGATAATGAGTTACTGTCTTTTTCTTATGTCAAATTTATTACGAACGAATAGCAAAAGACCTGATAAAAATCATGGTTAGGTTTTTATTTAAAGCGTATAATAGAGAGAAAATACATTTTCTGAGAAATGTTTTAAAAAGTGATTAACTTTGCAGCATGCAAATGGAGAAAAAAGATATAAGAGCCTTAACAAAAGATCAGCTTCGCGATTTTTTTGTCGCTAATAATGACAAAGCCTTTCGTGGAAATCAAGTCTACGAATGGTTATGGAGCAAAGGAGCACACAGTTTTGAAGACATGACCAATGTTGCCAAAACAACTCGTACGATGCTGGAGGAAAATTTTGTAATCAATCATATCAAGGTAGATACCATGCAACGCAGCAGTGACGGAACCGTAAAAAATGCCGTTCGTCTGCATGATGGTTTAGTGGTAGAGTCCGTATTGATTCCAACAGAAACCAGAACAACAGCCTGCGTTTCAAGCCAGGTTGGGTGCAGTCTGGATTGTAATTTCTGTGCCACTTCACGATTGAAAAGAATGCGAAACCTGGAACCGGGAGAAATCTACGATCAGATTATTGCGATAGACAAAGAGAGTCGATTGTATCACAATCATCCGCTTTCGAATATTGTTTTTATGGGAATGGGTGAGCCTTTGATGAATTACAACAACGTCATCAAAGCTATTGATATGGTTACCTCGCCGGAAGGATTAGGGATGTCACCAAAACGTATTATGGTTTCGACTTCCGGAATTCCGAAGATGATTAAAAAAATGGCCGATGATGATGTAAAATTCAAACTGGCAGTTTCTCTGCATTCGGCTATTGATGACGTACGTGCGCGAATCATGCCTTTCAGTAAAAATTTTCCGTTAAAAGATTTGCGTGAAGCTTTGGAATATTGGTACAGAAAAACCAAAAGTAAAATCTCTTACGAATATGTAGTCTGGAAAGGAATCAATGACGACAAAGCTTCGATTGATGCTTTGGTAAAGTTTTGTAAATATGTTCCATGTAAAGTCAATTTAATTGAATACAATCCAATTGATGATGGCGAGTTTCAACAAGCTTCAGAAGAATCAATTCTGGCTTATATAAAAGCATTAGAAAATATCGGAGTAGTCGTAAAAGTACGCCGAAGCCGAGGAAAGGATATTGATGCTGCCTGCGGACAATTGGCCAATAAAGAAGGATAAATAATGTTTTGCAGTTTTGTGCTGCAAACAAACCGCTTAATAAATTTTTAAAGATGCCTTGTTCTTCAAGGCATTTTTTATAGAGCATTGCCTGAGAGCCGACACTTTTTTTGATAACGAATTCAAATTGAGACAGAAGAAAGTTTTCGGCCCGTTTTTTTTGCATTAGTATTTAAATTATTGATATACTAATGTAAAATACACCGTATTTTTTTATTTAAAATAGTATATTTGGGATCGAAATGAATATTACTTCTCAAATAAAACAGCCCATCTTTAACGAGATGGAACTTTTTGAAAAAAAGTTCCATGAATCGATGACCTCAAAGGTGGCTTTATTGAATCGTATTACCTATTATATCGTAAACCGAAAAGGAAAACAAATGCGTCCTATGTTTGTTTTTCTAACCGCTAAAATGGTTTCTGAAGGTATTGTAAACGAAAGAACCTATCGCGGAGCTTCTGTAATCGAACTTATTCATACTGCTACTTTGGTACACGATGACGTGGTAGACGACAGCAATCGCCGTCGTGGATTTTTCTCAATCAATGCACTTTGGAAAAATAAAATTGCCGTTTTAGTTGGAGATTATTTACTATCCAAAGGGCTTTTACTCTCTATCGATAATGGCGATTTTGATTTATTGAGAATCATTTCTGTCGCTGTTCGCGAAATGAGTGAAGGTGAATTGCTTCAAATTGAGAAAGCAAGAAGACTGGACATCACCGAAGAAGTATATTACGAAATCATCCGAAAGAAAACAGCGACACTTATTGCGGCCTGTTGTGCACTTGGTGCAAAATCGGTAATTGAAGATGATGCTCAGGTCGAGAATATGAGAAAATTTGGTGAACTGATCGGAATGGCTTTTCAAATCAAAGATGATTTATTTGATTATAGCGAAGAAGCGATCGGTAAACCAACCGGAATCGATATTAAAGAGCAAAAAATGACTTTGCCTTTAATTCATGTTTTAAATACTTGTACCCCGCAAGAAAAAAAGTGGTTGATAAACTCCATCAAAAACCACAATAAAGACAAAAAACGCGTCAAAGAAGTTATTGCTTTCGTAAAAGGTAATAATGGATTGGCTTACGCCGAACAGAAAATGGTACAATTTCAGCAGGAAGCACTTTTGTTGTTGGATAATTTTTCAGATTCTGAGTTTAAAGATGCCCTTGTTTTAATGGTAAACTACGTTATTGAAAGAAAGAAATAGTTTTTTTTAATTAGATAATTAGGAAATTTGTTAATTAGAAAATTGATTTACTTTGTTGTAAATGAATGTTTTAATTGTGTTTTTTTTGAAATTTGTAATTTTTTTATTGATTTTTTTTCCATTCTCATGCAACCATTTCAAAACGTTATGCGTCTATGCTAATAGAAGTCTGTTACTAAACCAAAACCAACCGCTTATTAATGAAAATTATTCATTTACATCAGGAAGAAACCGAAATTATAAAGTTGGCTGTCGAGAATAATCGGCAAGCACAGCAACAAATTTACAGTCGGTTTTCTTCAAAAATGTTAAGTGTTTGTCGACAGTATATAAAAGACATTCAATTGGCCGAAGATGTGATGATAACCGCTTTTATGAAAGTGTTTACCAATTTAAGCAGATTTGAGCACAAAGGAAGTTTTGAAGGTTGGGTCAGGCGGATTATGGTAAATGAATGTATTTCATATTTAAGAGTTCATAAAAAAGTAAAGTTTAGTGAAGAAGAAATTTATATCGAAGAGAGTTTCAATGCCATTGACAGTCAGTTTTCGATCGATCAGATTCAGTTCTTAATTGATGCTTTACCGGAAGGTTATAAAATGGTTTTTAATTTATACGCCATAGAAGGTTACAAACACAATGAAATTGCTAAGATGTTAGGGATTAATGAAGGTACATCGAAATCGCAATTATCGCATGCCAGGAAAATGCTGCAAACACAAATTAATAGTCTAAAAAAACAAGATAATGGAACCGAATAATTTTGAAAAGGATTTCCGTGAAAAACTAAACCAACGTAAAATTGAACCAAGTGATAAAGCCTGGGATCGATTGGATGCGATGTTGAGTGTTGCTGAAGAAAAGAAAACAACGATCGATCTTCGTTCACGACAAGCCGGGAAAAAGAAATGGATGTATGTTGCGGCAAGTTTGGTTGGTTTTTTATGGGTTGGAACTTTCTTTTTTAACCAAAAGAAAAATACAGATGTAACACCAAAAGACATTATAGTGGTTAAGGAAGATGCTAAGAAAGATTCGGTTGTAAGGCCAACTTTCGATACCAATATAGGGGTTGAAGAAGCAGTAGCAGTTTCAGAAGAAAAAACAATTAAAAAGTCAGTTCAACAAGAAAAGCATCAGGAATCAAAATCGAATAAAATCATTGCAAATAAACCCAATGCAATAGCGGAGTCTTCAATCATCATCAAAAACAATCCTGAAAAACAATCAATCAATCCACAGCCTTTAATGGCTAAAAATCCTGAAAAAGAAACGGCAGATCAGTTGCTGGGAACAGCTGAAAAAGTAATCGTCGCTGAAAATGCTGTCAAGCCAAAATCAAAAGTAAAAATTAATGCCAATGATTTGCTTCAACAGGTCGATGGTGAATTAGAGCTTTCGTTTCGTGAAAAGGTAATTACAAAAGTCAATAAAAATTACCAAACGGTAAAAGTGGCTTTGGCCAATCGAAATCAGCAGGAATAAAGTTTTCAACTCCAATCAGGAACGTGCTGTTGGAGAAAATCAAAAATTAAAGATCAAAAAAATAATTCCGATAGTTGTCGGGCAGGCTTTTAGTGCCAATTTTTAATCCAATTAAAAATTGAGAATTAAAAAATAATTGTTTGTCATTCACATTTTACATTTTACATTTCACAATTAGAAAAAAAAACATCAATCAACAATCAAATTTTAAAAAAAACAGTCATGAAAAATTTTACCATTCACCTCGTTATCCTCGTCTTCTTATTTGTAAGTAAAGTTATGGGACAGGAAACTTTTGAATCAAAAGCGAGAAAAATTGCCAACAAAATAGAGAAAGTTACCAAAGAGGAAAAAGAAGCTTTGAAAGAAGAAATTGAAGCAATTAATGTTCAGTTGTCTGAAGGGAAAATCACTCAGGAACAAGCCGACAAGCGTAAAAAAGAATTAGCAGAAGCCAGAGCGGTTATTATCGAAGAAAAAGTAACACTGGCGCAAAATGAGCTAAATGATTTGGTGCAGCAAAAAGTGGACGGGAAAATCAAGGAAGGGAATTATAAAAGTGGACGTGCTTTGATTGTTCATTGGAATGACATAGAATGGAAGGACAATAATAAAAAAAGAAAAGATTCTATACGCGGCGAAAGAAGAACGACATCGCAGTTTGTATTTGCAGCAGGTTTGAATAATATGATGGTTGATGGTAAATTGCAGGATGCTAAATATAGGTTTACAGGATCGCATTTTTACGAATGGGGATTTACCTATAACACCAGGTTAATGAAAAACGATAATTTATTACACGCTAAATACGGATTGTCTTTAATGTATAATAATATTCGCCCGAGAGATAATAAATATTTTGTAGTCAATGGAAACCAGACAGAATTGCAAACCAATGCGATTCATTTAGAGGAATCCCGTTTTAGAAATGTGTACATCGCAGTGCCAATTCATTTAGAGTTTGACTTTTCAAGACCAAAAGTGAGTAACGGAAAAACGTATTTTAGAACACATGATAGTTTTCGCTTTGGAATTGGAGGTTACGCAGGAGTCAATGTAAAATCCAAACAAATCTTAAAATACGATCAGGATGATTTAGATTATAAGACAACTATAAAAGGAGATTACAATGTGAATAATTTTATTTACGGATTGAGTTCTTACATTGGTTATAAAGAAATGAGTTTGTATTTGAAATACGATTTAAACCCATTGTTTAGGAATAATACTGTAAAAGAAAATAATATTTCATTGGGATTAAGATTTGACTTTAATTAAGAATACAATTGATTAGTTAGTGGAAAGAGCGCTTCGAAAGAGGTGCTTTTTTTTATTTAAAATTGCCCGATTTCATGGGGGATTTGTGTAATTTTACATCCTTCAAATTTTATAAATATTTTACGTTTTGATTTCACAAAGTACGATTGATGCTGTTTTTGATGCTGCTCGAGTAGAGGAGGTTATTGGTGATTTTGTTAATTTAAAACGAGCCGGAAGTAACTTTAAAGGACTAAGTCCGTTCTCAGATGAACGCTCTCCATCGTTCATGGTTTCGCCTGCAAAGGGAATCTGGAAAGATTTTAGTACGGGAAAAGGAGGTAATTCAGTTAAGTTCCTGATCGAACATTCACAGTTTACCTATCCGGAAGCCATTCGATATCTGGCCAGAAAGTACAATATAGAGATTGAAGAAACAGAACAGACGGATGCTGAAAAAGCAATGACAGATGTTCGTGAAAGTATGTATCTGGTTTCGGAATTTGCGAAAGACTATTTTCATAAAACACTTTTAAATTCAGAAGAAGGAAAGGCAATAGGACTTTCTTATTTTAAGGAAAGAGGTTTTACCAACGAAACCATCAAAAAATTTAGTTTAGGATATTCACCTGAAACCTGGGATGCTCTTACCAAAGAAGCTTTGGGTAAAGGATACAAGTTAGAGTTTCTGGAAAGTACCGGTTTGACCATTCCAAGAGAAGACCGTCCGTTTGACCGTTTCAAGGGGCGTGTGATGTTTCCCATAGAAAGTATGTCCGGACGTGTTTTGGGTTTTGGAGGGCGTATTCTGACCAATGATAAAAAAGCCGCTAAATACTTAAACTCGCCTGAGAGTGATATCTACCATAAAAGTAAAGTGCTTTATGGAATTTTTCAGGCCAAACAAGCGATTGCGAAACAAAACAACTGTTATCTGGTGGAAGGATATACGGATGTGATTCAGTTTCATCAGGCTGGAATCGAGAATGTGGTAGCTTCATCAGGAACCGCTTTAACACCGGACCAAATTCGTCTGATCAACCGATTAACGAGAAATATAACCGTTTTATTTGACGGAGATGCTGCAGGATTACGTGCTTCTGTTCGTGGGATCGATTTGATTCTGGAAGAAGGAATGAATGTAAGAGTTTGTGCTTTTCCCGATGGAGAAGATCCGGACAGTTTTGCACGAAAAAATTCGCATGATGATCTGGTTGCTTATTTAGAAGAAAATAGTAAAGATTTTATACAGTTTAAAGCCTCTCTCTTAATGAAAGAAGCGAAAAACGATCCTATAAAAAAAGCCGACTTGATTCGGGATATGGTCAATAGTATCTCGAAGATTCCGGATCGTATCCAGCGCGAAATTTATACTCAGGAATGTGCCCGAATCATGGATATTTCTGAGCAGGTATTGGTGAGTACTTTGGCACAATTAATTCAAAAAGATCTTGCAGAAGCAGGCAAAAAGCAAAAGCAGGAGCAAAGACCTTTTGAAGTACACAGGAATCAGCCTGCAAAACAGACCGGTTATTCCGGGGGCGATCCCGAAGACCCAAGGACAGGGCCGCCTGAGGATTATTATCCGGGAGAACCGTCGTATGCACAAGAGCCGACGGAGAAAGTTGATATTTTATACCGTTTAGAACGAAAAGTAATCGAAATCCTGCTGCTTTATGGTGATAAGACGGAGGAGTTTGAAGATGTACTTTTAAAAACGAATGAAGAGGGCGAAGTGATAATGGTCTCTGAAATGAAAAATTATAAAGTCTATCAGCGTATTTATTTGAGTTTGCAGGAAGATGAGGTAGAACTTTCTAATAATTTGTTCCGTGATATCTTTACAGACTTAATCGGGTTTTACAATCAGCATGAAAAATTTAGTCTCGAGCAATATTTAATGCGCCTGCAGCCTGATTTTGCTCAGGAAGTTACGGATATTTTAATGGAAGATGAAAGATTGGCTCTTCACGATTGGGAAGGACAGAATATCTTTTCAAAAATGAAGCATGAAACGATTGCGCAATACGTTACCGAAACGATTATGTCAATGCGTTGGTTTTTGGTAGGCAAAATCATTGATGAATTAAAAAGCTCTATAAAACCTGATAATTCAGATAATACAGAGCTTTTGTCTATGGTTGTCGATTACTCAAAATTAGTTAATTCATTCGCGAAAAAACTAGGAAGAGTAATGTCGCGATACCATTAAATAATTTCTAAAGTCTTAGCTTTGTTTACTAAGTCAACTAAATTAGTAACATTTAATTTAGTCAATAATCTTAATTTGTAAGTACTGATTGTTTTTTCGTTCAGGTTTAAGATTTTAGAGATTTCATTGTTCTTTTTACCATCGCTTAAATAACGTAAAACTTCGATCTCACGATTTGAAAGTTTTCTGTACAAACGCTCGCTTTTGCTTTGTTTAGCAATAAGGGCCATGTTTTTACGTACGGTTTCGTTGATGATAATTTTTCCTTCGTGTACCTTAATAATAGAAATACCTAAAGTTTCAAGTTTTTCTGTTTTGTGTACATAACCAGAAACTCCTGCTTTAATAGCGTTTGGAGCATACATTTGTTCAGCGAGGTCACTAAAAATTACAATTTTTGTTTTTGGGAAATTCTTCAGGATGGATTTTACTTCGAAGATACTTGAAAGTCCTTCCAGTTCTAGATCTAGAATCAGGATATCGATTTCTTTCGTCTGAAGGATATCTCTAACCATTGAAAAATTGCCTACGTTGGCAACAATTGAAATTTGATCGTGGTCTTTAAAATAAGACTTAACGCCAAAGTGAGTCACAGGATGATTGTCTGCAAGACATACTTTAATCATAATTTTTACCTTTTTTAGAATTGTTCATGTTTTTGGAACTGTAAAATTAATAAATAAATTCTGTAATTAATTGCAGACAAATGTTAAAAAGTATTATTTTAACGTTTTTGGTATAATACAGACCGGAATTGGATCCATTTTATGCTTGTTACTGGTGTTTAAACGTTTATAAATTTCGAAGACAATTTTCTCTCTCTCGCTAAAGTCATCCCCCGTATTTCCTGACTCCGAGGCTAACATTGCCCATTCAAGTTCATCATAACTGGCGCCTAATTGATCCTCATCGGTGCGATTATCGCCAAATAATCCATCTGTAGGTGCTGCGCTTAAAATTGACTCCGGAATTGTTAAAAATGCCCCTAAAGCATATACATCTGATTTCATTAAGTCGGCAATTGGACTTAAATCGACACCTCCGTCTCCATATTTAGTGTAAAATCCTACCCCAAAATCTTCTACTTTATTTCCTGTTCCCGCTACAAGCAAACCATGAATTCCTGCTAAATAATATAAAGAGGTCATTCTTAAACGGGCACGCGTATTGGCTAGGGATAAATTTACTTTCGCTTCATCGTCCGTTTGAGGTACAGCGCTTTTAAAAGCTTCAAAAGTGGCGGTTAAATCCGTTTCTACACTTGAAACATTTGGAAAACGTTTCTTTAATTGCTCAATATGTTCTCTTCCTCTTGAAACCTGATTGGCAGCCTGATGAATTGGCATTTCAACACATAAAACGGTTAAGCCGGTTTGTGCACACAAGGTAGAAGTCACTGCAGAGTCAACTCCGCCTGAAATCCCAATTACAAAACCATTAACTTTTGCTCGGGTTGCATAATTTTTTAACCACTCTACAATGTGGGTGTTTACTTTTTCTGTCTGAATAGTGCTTTTTTTAGCCATAATAGTTCAAGATTTAAGATACAGGGATGTATATTTGCACAAATATTTTTAAGCATAGTTTGTTTAAAATATGAGCAACACAAATCTAATTAAAATAAAATGAAAATATATCGCTTAGCAGTGGTTCTGTGCTTGTTTTTTTTGTCTTGTGACCAGAAAACCAAAGTCGAAAAAGCAGTAGAAGAAATTCCGGTCGACATTAAAGTAGAGCGTTTTGATAAGGTGTTTTTTGAGACTAAACCAGAGGATTTAGCTAAAGTAAAAAAACAGTATCCTTTCTTTTTTCCGGCAGGAAATGATGATAATGTCTGGCTTAAGAAAATGCAGGATCCCATCTGGAAAGAAGTTTATACCGAGGTTCAGAAAAAATACAGCAATTTTGAGCCTGTCCGCGAAGAATTCAATGCGCTTTTTCAGCATGTAAAATATTACTTCCCTAAAACGAAAACGCCAAAAGTTATCACTGTAATTGGGGAAATGGATTATAATGCCAAGGCTATATATGCAGACACTCTGGTAATTGTAGCGTTGGAATTGTATTTGGGGAAAGATCATAAATTTTATGAATTCCCAAATTATCTAAAACAAAATTTTGAAGAGAAGCAAATTATGCCCGACGTGGTTTCGAGTTTCGCTTATCGAAATATCCCGGCATTTCCGGATAAAAATTTAGTTTCCCAAATGATTTTTGAAGGGAAGCAATTGTATGCGAAAGATTTGTTGTTGCCCAATTATACTGATGCTGAAAAAATAGGTTACACACCTGAACAAATAAAATGGAGCCAGGAAAATGAAGCCTATATGTGGCGCTATTTTATTGAAAGCGAAATGCTGTACAGCGATGATCCGAAACTAACTACCCGATTTATAGTGCCTGCTCCGTTTTCTAAATTCTACTTAGAAATTGACAACGATTCTCCGGGAAGAATAGGGGCTTGGTTAGGATGGCAAATTGTACGGTCGTATATGAAGAATAATAACGTAACTTTGCCGGAATTATTAAAAACAGAAGCAAAGGTAATCTTTGAAAAGTCAAAATATAAACCTAAGAAATAATGTCAAATACAATAAAATCAGAAATTAAATTCAATATAGAATTAGACGAAAACCGTGTTCCGGAAAGATTATCATGGACGGCAAAGGACGGTGGAGTAGAAGCAGAGGAAGCAAAAGCAATTATGCTGTCAATTTGGGACAGTAAAGCGAAAGAAAGTATGCGTATCGATTTGTGGACCAAAGATATGCCGGTAGACGAAATGAAAATTTTCTTTCACCAGACTTTGGTGGCTATGGCGGATACTTTTAAACGTGCCACTGACGACGAGAAGATGTCAGATACTATGAAAGACTTTTGTGATTATTTTGCAGAGAAACTGGAGCTGACGAAATAAGTAGTTAAATTTCCAATATAAAAAATCCCAAATTCCAATAGTAAAACTTGGAATTTGGGATTTTTTATTGATTATTTTGGGATTTGGAATTTCCTCTATTGGGATCTAAAATTCCGAGTTGTTTTTAAAAACCTCCTGATTTACTTCATCAATATAGGTTAAAAGATCTTCTTTTCCTGTAGCTTCAGTAGATGAAGTTACAAAATATTGAGGCATTTCAGACCAGTTATTGGCAAACATTTGTTTTTTGTAAGCTGCGACGTGAGAATCGATTTTTACTTTACTGATTTTATCTGCTTTGGTAAAAATGATGCAAAACGGTATTTCGCTTTCTCCCATGTAAGACATAAATTCAATGTCGATTTTTTGTGCTTCATGACGAATGTCAATTAAAACAAAAGCGCAAACTAATTGCTCTCGGGTTTCAAAATAATCCGTGATGAATTGCTGGAAAACGGATTTGGTTTTCTTAGATACTTTGGCATAGCCATAACCCGGTAAATCGACCAGAAACCAATTGTTATTAATCTTAAAATGATTGATTAACTGTGTTTTTCCAGGTCGCCCTGATGTTTTGGCTAAATTCTTATGATTCGTAAGCATGTTGATCAAAGAGGATTTACCTACGTTTGATCTTCCGATAAAAGCATATTCCGGTAAAAAATCCTTCGGGCATTTTGATACTTCAGAATTACTTACAATGAATTCGGCGGTATTAATTTTCATGTTTTTTATTTTTAAAACCTCCTAAAAGTCGAAAGTTAGATGCTATAAATTCTTTTTAACGAGCCATTCTTCCAGAATTTTGTTGAATTCCTGAGGGTGCTCCATCATAGCAGCGTGTCCACATTTGTCTATCCAGTACAAAGTTGAATTAGGCAATAATTTATCAAATTCTTCGGCAACATTTGGGGGAGTAACGGCATCATTTTTACCCCAGATAATGCAGGTTTCTGTGGTCATCTTTGGTAAATCTTTGGCCATATTATGACGAATAGCACTTTTGGCAATCGTCAAAGTTTTGATGAGTTTGATACGGTCATTAACAGTTGCGTACACTTCGTCAATAAGCTCTGGTGTAGCAATTGCAGGATCGTAGAAAACATCTTCAGCTTTCTTTTTGATGTATTCGTAATCGCCTCTTTTGGGGTAGCTGTCACCCATTGCGCTTTCGTAAAGCCCTGAGCTTCCTGTGATTACCAGTCCGGCAACTTTTTCGGGATATAGCTTTGTGTGGTACAGTGCAATGTGGCCGCCTAAAGAGTTGCCTAATAGTATGACCTGATCAAATCCTTTAAAAGTGATAAAGTCTTTTACATACTTGGCAAAGCTTTTTACGTTTGTTTTTAAAATGCTTTGAGTATAGATTGGCAAATCCGGGATCACAACTTTGTATCCTTTTGTTGGAAAATATTCGGCTACAGCATCAAAGTTACTAAGGCCTCCCATTAAGCCATGTAAAATAACGATAGGAGTTCCTTCTCCAGCTTCATAATAGCTGTATTTGCCTTCTTTTTTGTAGTGTTTGTCCATTTAATTTAATGCCAATTTCAATTTGGACAAATATAGGGTTTAATAAATAAAAAAGGATTTTTGCTGTCGTTTTTTAACTAGATAATTTTAGTATAATTTATAAGTGGTTAGAAATCAGTATGAAGTGGTGTTTTTTGTCGGTTTTTTAAATGTTAAGAAATCGGCAGAATAGCTAAATTTTTAAGAAAAATAGCGCGTAATTTTTTTGAATGATTAGTGTTATTGATAATTCGTTAATAATAAGTTAATGTATTGATCTTCTATCTGTTATGCAAAGTGGGGCGTAAGTGGTTAAACTTATTAACAAAGTGGTACATTGTGGTAAAATGTGGTAATATTTTTTATATTTTTGTCCTATAACATATTAATGAATTTTCTTGAACACAATTGTTGGAACATATGAGTGTAAAGTCGATGCTAAAGGGAGGCTGATGTTGCCTGCACCTTTGAAAAAGCAATTGACTTCCTCTCTTCAGAACGGATTTGTTTTGAAGCGTTCGGTTTTTCAACAGTGTTTAGAATTGTATCCAATGAGTGAATGGGATCTGATGATGCAAAAAATCAACAAGCTGAATCGCTTTGTAAAAAAGAACAATGATTTCATTCGAAGATTTACGGCAGGTGTGAAAGTGGTAGAGATTGATGCATTGGGGCGATTGCTGGTTCCGAAAGATTTGGTGACCTTTTCGGGTATTTCTAAAGATGTGGTTTTTTCATCTGCGGTTAATATTGTGGAGATTTGGGATAAGGATTTATATGAAAAATCAATAAGCGGCGAAGATATGGATTTTGCAGATTTAGCTGAAGAAGTAATGGGAAATATTAATGACGACGACAATGGAATATCATAATCCGGTTTTGCTTCATCCTACAGTTGATGGTTTAGATATTAAACCTGACGGCATTTATGTAGATGTTACGTTTGGCGGTGGGGGGCATTCAAAAGAAATTTTGAGACGATTAGGGCCAAACGGGAAATTATTTGCTTTTGATCAGGACGAAGATGCGCTTGCCAATGCACTACCGGATGAACGGTTTACCTTAATTAATGAGAATTTCAGATTCATAAAAAGGTTTTTGCGTTTTCATGGTGTTAAAGGTGTAGATGGAATTTTGGCTGACCTGGGTGTTTCATCTCATCAGTTTGACGTTCCGGAGAGAGGTTTCTCAACAAGATTTGATGCCGGACTGGATATGCGGATGAGTCAGAAAAATGATTTAAATGCTTATCGGGTGGTTAACGAATATGAAGAACAGGATTTACGTCGTGTTTTTTTTGATTATGGGGAGTTGAAGAACGCGCCGGTTTTAGCAAGAACAATTGTAGAAGCAAGACAAGGCTATCCAATCAAAACGACAGATGAACTGAAAGAAGTTCTGAAGAAATATCTGCCGGAAAAAGTTCGAAACAAAATACTGGCTCAGATTTACCAAGCGATTCGAATCGAGGTGAATCAGGAAATGGATGTTCTAAAAGAGTTTATTGAGCAGTCTTTGGAAATTTTAAAACCAGGCGGAAGATTCTCTGTTATCTCTTATCATTCTTTGGAAGACAGACTGGTAAAAAGATTCATCAAAAACGGAATGTTTGAAGGAGAACCAGAAAGAGACTTTTACGGAAACTTTTCAGTTCCGTTTAAAACGATAGGAAAACTGATTGTTCCGGATGAGGCTGAGATTAAAATCAACAACAGAGCAAGAAGTGCTAAATTAAGAATTGCTGAGAAGATATAGTTTGTGAGATGTTGGTTGTGAAATGTGAGTTTGACCATAAGCAGTTAAACGGTTGAACGATTCAACAATTAAACAGATTAGTATAATATATAGGTAGAAAAGATGAAAAGTGGTGTATTTGATATATTAAAGGCAAGGTTTCTGATCAACGATGATGCAGTAAAAAACTGGCGTTTCATTGTTTTTATTATTCTGCTTGCCATTTTGATGATCGCCAATACACAGCGTTACGAACAGAAGGTTTTTGAAATCGCAAAACTGAACAATGAAGTCAAAGAATTGCGATCTGAATTTGTAGACCGCCGTTCAGAGTTAATGAAGTTAAAAATGGAATCGACGATATCGGATAAAATGCTGGAGAAGAAAATTTTTCCATCCACAGTTCCTCCGATTAAAATAGAAGTAAAAAAAGAAGAAGAAAAAAGTTTCTTTAAAAGAATATGGCAGTAGAAGATAAACATATATCCTACAGAATTTACCTCGTAGCAGTTTTCATCTTTGTGATGGCAATTGCTATTGTTGTTAAGTTAACCAATATTCAATGGGTAGAAGGAGATTATTACAGAAAACTGGCGAAACAGCGTACCGTTAGAAATTTTGTAATTCCGGCAAACAAAGGAAATATCTATTCGGCTGACGGAAGTTTATTGGCTACATCTATTCCGAATTATGAAATTCGTTTTGATGCTAAAGCGCCAAAAACAGAGACTTTTGAAAAATACGTAAAAGCATTATCCGATTCATTGGCTACCGTTTTAGACAGACCGGCAGGTTATTATCAGCAGGAATTAAGAAAAGCCAGAGCCAACAAAAATCGTTATTATCTGATTGCCCGCAATTTGAGTTATACCGAATATGTGAAAATTAAAGGTTTTCCTTTGTTTAATCTGGGCGCTTTTAAAGGAGGGATAATTGTTGAACAGGAAACCGTTAGAAAACATCCGATAGGTAAAATTGCAGAACGAACCATTGGTTATGATCGAATTGACCCTGCAACCGGAATCGAAGTTGGTAAAGGAATCGAATGGGCTTATAAAAGTTATCTGAACGGGAAAGACGGAAAAATTTTAAAGCAAAAAATTGCAAAAGGACAATGGAAGCCTATTCGCGATTTAAATGAAGTAGATCCTGTAGACGGTTATGATGTGATTTCGACCATTGATGTTTTTATTCAGGATATTGCACATCATGCTTTATTAAAGCAATTGGAAGATTACGAAGCCGATCACGGTTGTGTGGTGGTAATGGAGACCGAAACGGGGCATGTAAAAGCAATCTCGAATCTGGGAAGATCAGAAGACGGATCGTACTATGAAACTACAAATTACGCTATAGCCGAGTCCCATGAGCCGGGATCGACATTTAAATTGGTCGATTTAATGGCGATTTTAGAAGATAAAGTAGCCGATACAAGTACTGTTTTTGACAGTCATGGAGGAGAAATGAGGTATTACGGACGTGCTGTTCGTGATTCGCACAGAGGCGGTTACGGGAAAATTTCGCTGGCACGAGGATTTGAACTTTCGTCCAATACCGTAATGGTTCAGGCTGTGTATGACAATTACAAAAGCAATCCGTCAAAGTTTGTAAATCATATTAATTCGTACGGATTAAATAAAACATTAGGATTGCATTTTAAAGGGGAAGGAAGGCCATATATTCCACAACCCGGAGACAAACACTGGTCAGGAGTTTCACTTCCGTGGATGGCTTTTGGTTATGGAGTTTCGGTTACGCCAATGCAAACCCTGGCGCTTTATAATGCCGTTGCGAACAATGGAGTTATGGTTAAGCCACAGTTTGTTTCGGAAATTAAAGAATGGAACAAAACGATTAATAAGTTTGAGGTAGAAGTTATCAATCCGAAAATATGTTCGCAGGAAACCATCGACAAGGTAAGAGCAGTATTGCTCAATGTGGTAAAAAAGGGAACGGGCTCTAAGCTGTATTCGAAAGATTTTTCGATGGCAGGAAAAACCGGAACAGCACAGGTGAATTATGGTGGAAAAGAAGGAAAATCAGGCTTGTATTATGCCTCTTCATTTGTGGGGTATTTTCCGGCTGAACATCCTAAATATTCTTGTATAGTAGTAGTGCATAAGCCTAATACATCAAAAAACAATTATTACGGAGCAGATGTTGCCGGGCCGGTTTTTAAAAGAATCGCCCAAAAAATATTTACAGATGCACCGTCAACCAATAGAATAAAAAGACTGGATTCAAGAATTCCAAAACAAGATGACAGTTATAATAAATATACGGCAGAAGCCAATAAAAAAATAAATCAGGTTCCTAATTTAAAAGGTATGCCGGGTATGGATGCAGTGGCATTGTTAGAAAACCTTGATTTAAAAGTGAGAGTTATCGGAGTAGGAAAGGTTAAAAAACAGTCTATTCAACCCGGACAAAATATTAGTAAAAACACAATCATAGTATTAGAATTATCGTGAAAATACTGAAAGACATATTATACAAAGTAGCGATTGAGTCTGTAACAGGTTCAACGGAAATCGATATACATAAAATTGATTTTGACTCAAGAAAAATTGAGGCAAATGATGTTTTCGTGGCTATTCGCGGATCACTTTCAGATGGTCATGATTATATTGAAAAAGCAATCCAATTAGGTGCCGTTGCGATTATTTGCGATACGCTGCCGGAAAACATTGAAAAAGGAATAACCTATATAAAAGTAAAAGATACTAATGCGGCTCTGGCTTTTATGGCAGCCAATTACTTCGGAAATCCATCCGAAAAGTTAAAGTTGGTTGGGGTTACCGGTACAAACGGAAAGACTACCATTGCATCATTGTTGTTTCAGTTGTTTCAAAAAGCAGGTTTTAAAGTTGGTTTATTGTCAACCGTAAAAATCATTGTCGATGAGACTGAATTTCCTGCCACACATACCACTCCGGATTCGATTACAATCAATCATTATCTGAACGAAATGATCGAAGCGGGTGTTACGCATTGTTTTATGGAAGTGAGTTCACACGGGATTCACCAAAAACGAACAGAGGCACTGCATTTTGTTGGAGGAATTTTTACGAATTTGTCACACGACCATTTGGATTATCACCCAACTTTTGCGGAATACAGAGATGTGAAAAAATCGTTTTTTGATTCTTTGCCTAAAACAGCTTTCGTTTTGTCTAACATCGATGATAAAAACGGATCGGTAATGCTGCAAAATACAGTAGCCAGAAAGTTTACCTACGCTTTAAAAACGTATGCCGACTTTAAAGCGCAGATTCTGGAGAGTCAGTTGTCGGGTTTATTATTGAAAGTTAATGATAATGAAGTTTGGGTAAAGCTAATCGGAACGTTTAATGCTTACAACGTTTTGGCAATTTACGGAACGGCTGTAGAGTTAGGAATGGATAGTCTCGAAGCGTTGCGCTTACTGTCTGATTTAGAAAGTGTTTCGGGGCGTTTTCAGTATATCGTTTCAGAAGGAAACATTACAGCAATAGTTGATTATGCACATACTCCCGATGCTTTAGATAATGTTTTAAAAACGATTAATGATATCCGTACCAAAAACGAGCAGCTGTTAACAGTTGTAGGTTGTGGTGGAAACAGAGATAAAACCAAAAGGCCTGTAATGGCAAAAATTGCTACAGATTTGAGCGATAAGGCAATTTTAACCTCAGATAATCCAAGAAATGAAGATCCTGAAGTGATTTTAGATGAAATGGAGAAAGGCGTTGAAGCTCACAATTATAAAAAAATATTAAGAATTTCAGATAGAAAACAAGCGATTAAAACGGCTTGTCAGTTGGCTCAGCCCAATGATATTATCCTAATTGCAGGGAAAGGGCATGAAACGTATCAGGAGATAAATGGGGTGCGTCATCATTTTGATGATATGGAAACGGTAAAGGAAATTTTAGAACAACTAGGAAAATAAAAGTTTAATCGGTGAATTGATTATTCGTTTAATCGAATAATTATTAAATCAAGAATAAACGAATAAACAAATCAACGATTAACCAAATAAACAAAGATATATGCTATACTATTTATTTGAATATTTAGACAAAACATTAGATGTACCGGGAACGGGTGTTTTTCAGTACATCACTTTCAGATCGGCTTTGGCATTTATGCTTTCGTTGCTTTTGTCAACGATTTACGGAAAAAGAATTATAAACTTTTTACGTAATCAGCAAGTTGGTGAAACCGTTCGTGAGTTAGGTCTTGCAGGTCAAAATGAAAAAGCAGGAACTCCAACAATGGGAGGACTGATTATCATTTTTGCAACGCTGGTACCGGTTTTGTTATTTGCTCGTTTGCATAATATCTATATCGTATTGCTTATTGTAACGACGCTTTGGATGGGTAGTATTGGTTTTGTGGACGATTATATCAAAATATTCAAAAAGGACAAACAAGGACTTAAAGGGATTTTTAAAGTGATCGGACAGGTTGGTCTTGGAATCATTGTGGGATCTGTTTTGTATTTTAATCCTGCTGTTACCGTTAGAACCGATACAGGGAGAACCGATGTTTTTAAAACAGCTACGAACAATTCAACTATAGTTTTGCCGGCACCGGTAGAAGAAAAATCTACAGCAACTACAATTCCTTTCGTAAAAAATAATGAATTTGACTATGCTGAAGTTTTAGCCTGGACAGGTGAAGGGTATGAAAAATGGGCCTGGCTGATTTTTATTCCGGTGGTTATTTTTATCATCACAGCGGTTTCAAACGGAGCTAATTTAACGGATGGTATTGACGGACTCGCGGCCGGAACTTCGGCGGTTTCTGTACTCGCACTCGGGATATTTACATTCGTTTCCGGGAATATTATTTTCTCCAACTATCTGAATATAATGTACATCCCCAATTCGGGAGAAATGACCGTGTTTATATCCGCATTTGTGGGAGCTTTAATTGGATTTCTGTGGTACAATTCATTTCCGGCATCTGTATTTATGGGAGATACAGGAAGTTTGACCATTGGAGGAATTATTGCTGTTTTAGCGATTGCCGTTCGTAAAGAGATATTGATTGTTTTATTCTGCGGAATTTTCCTTGCCGAAAGTGCTTCCGTAATTATTCAGGTGACCTATTTTAAATATACAAAAAAGCGTTTCGGAGAGGGACGAAGAATTTTCCTGATGTCACCGCTGCATCATCATTATCAGAAAAAGGGATATCATGAAAGTAAGATTGTGACCCGCTTCTGGATTGTTGCTGTAATGTTAGCCATATTGTCAATCGTTACTTTAAAACTAAGATAGTTTTGAATTAAAAATTGAGAATTAAAAATTGAAAGTTCTTAGAAAGGAAAGAAAATATTATTCAGGGTAAATCCTTTCTTTTCGCGGTTAGAATTGTCAATTTATATAAATATCTGACGGCCGAAAAGAAAGAGTTTGTTTTGAGTAAGCAGATTCTAAGATGTGGGACTTCTATTGGAGCGAACATCGAAGAGTCAATCGGGGGACGTTCTGATAAGGAGTTTCTGTTTAAACTGGAAATCTCATATAAAGAAGCAAGAGAAACAATTTATTGGTTGAAACTCTTGAAAGCAACGGATTATATTTCTGCAGTTGAATTCGAAAGCATTCATAAGGAAGCAGAGGAGATATGTAAAATATTAGCGAAAATTATATTAACCTTAAAAGGGAAAAATGCAAATAATTAGAGGTCTTGAGTATAGCAGATTTTTAATTTTTAATTCTCAATTTTTAATTTTATAAAGTATGAGGTTAGTGGTTTTAGGCGGAGGAGAAAGCGGCGTAGGTACTGCTATTCTCGGAAAGAAAAAAGGATATGATGTTTTTGTATCAGATTTTGGAAAGATAAAAGAGAGTTACAAAGAAGTTCTTATCATTAATAAAATTCCCTGGGAAGAAGAACAGCATACCGAAGATCTGATCTTAAATGCTGATGTGGTTATGAAGAGTCCGGGCATTCCTGAAAAGTCACCAATTGTAAAGAAGTTGGTAGCAGCGGGAGTAAAAGTGATTTCGGAAATAGAATTTGCAAAACCTTTTACAGAAGCATTGACTATTGGAATCACAGGTAGTAACGGAAAAACGACTACCACTATGCTGACACATTATTTATTAAAATCAGCAGGTTTGAATGTAGGTTTGGGAGGGAATATAGGAAAGAGTTTTGCCTGGCAGGTAGCCGAGAATAAATACGATGCATACGTTCTTGAATTAAGCAGTTTTCAGTTAGACGGAATAATAGATTACAGACCGGATATTGCGATCATAACCAATATCAGTCCCGATCACCTCGATAGATATGAATATAAATATGAGAATTATATCAATTCGAAATTCCGAATAACGATGAACCAGACCGAAAGTGATTATCTCATTTACGATGCAGATGATGAGGCAAGTACAGAATGGTTAAAAAACAACAAAACAAAAGCAAAATTAATTCCTTTCTCATTGACGAAATCATTCGATGAAGGAGCTTCTATAAATAACAACAAAATGGAAATAAAGATCAACCAAGAAGAGTTTACAATGGACACAGAACACATTGCGTTAGAAGGAAAACATAACATGAAAAACGCAATGGCAGCAAGCTCTGTAGCGAAATTGATGCAAATTAGAAATGCAACAATTCGCGAAAGTTTATCTAATTTTCAGGGTGTTGAACACCGTTTAGAAAAAGTACTTAAAATTCAGAATGTACAATATATCAACGATTCAAAAGCAACAAATGTTAATGCGACTTTCTTTGCTTTAGACAGTATGAACGTTCCAACAGTATGGATTGTTGGTGGAGTAGATAAAGGAAACGATTACAACGAACTGATGTCATTAGTTCGCGAAAAAGTAAAAGCTATTATTTGCCTTGGAATTGATAATCATAAAATTATCAGCGCCTTTGGAAATGTGGTTGACATCATGGTCGAAGTAAATAACATGAACGATGCTGTAAAAACAGCACAGCGTTTAACAGAAAAAGGCGACGCTGTTTTATTGTCTCCGGCCTGCGCAAGTTTCGATTTATTCGAAAGCTACGAAGATAGAGGAAGGCAGTTTAAGCAAGCCGTTCACAATTTGTAATTTTAGATTTATGAGTTTAGATTTTAGATTTTTCTAGACTTTAAGATTAATGAATTTTTAAGTTCTTTTTGATTATGACGACGGATGAAATGAAGTTGAGAACAAAAAAGTTCTCTTTGATGGTGATTGATTTAGCTGAGAAAATGCCAAGTACAAATGTTACGAGATCAATTACAAATCAGATGGTAAGGAGTGGAACATCAGTTGGAGCAAATTATCGGGCAGTATGCCGAGCCAGAAGTGATAAGGAGTTTGTTGCTAAAATGAATATCGTTTTAGAAGAAGCAGATGAAACTTTATTCTGGCTTGAAATTATAAGAGAAAAAGAATGGATCGATAAATCTGAATTAGAAATAGTTTGGAAAGAAGGTAATGAACTGACGGCAATTTTTGTCAGTAGTTTAAAAACAGTAAATAACAGAATTAATAAAGAGACTAAGGTTTAGAAAAATCTAAAATCTAAACTCATAAATCTAAAATAGCATTATGAAAGAGCTGGTGAACAAATTAAAAGGAGACAGAGTAATATGGTCATTCGTGGCTTTATTGGCATTGTTTTCGTTTATGCCTGTTTTTAGTGCGAGTAGTAATCTGGCCTATATCGGTCATGGGACCGGAAATACATTAGGTTATTTAGTGAAGCATTTGGCTCACGTTTGTATTGGTTTTCTGATTATTTACTGGGTGCATCGCGTGCCGTATCATTATTTCAGGGCGATTTCGAAAATTGCACTGCCTATAGTGTGGTTTTTGCTGCTTTATACCTTGTTGAAAGGAACTGTTATTGCAGGTGCAAATGCGAGCCGTTGGATTCAGGTTCCTTTTATCGGAATTACGTTTCAAACGTCGACCTTGGCGGCCAGTATATTATTCATATTTGTGGCGCGTTATTTGTCGAAAACGAAAGAAGAAAATGAACCTTTTCAGGTATCGCTGATACAGCTTTGGCTGCCGGTTTTTATAACACTGGCACTTATTTTACCGGCGAACTTCTCAACCACAGCGTTGATTTTTGCAATGGTAATTATGCTGACATTTATTGGCAGGTATCCATTAAAATATATTGGTTTTATTATCGGTTCCGGAATTGCCATGTTTGCGTTCTTCCTTTTGGTTGCAAAAGCATTCCCGGATTCCAGATTCTTTAGCAGGGTTAGTACCTGGGGAAGTCGTATTGAAAACTTTACCACCGACAAACCGGATGAAGATGATTATCAGATTGAGAAAGCAAAAATTGCAATAGCATCAGGAAGATTAGGAGGAGTAGGTCCGGGAAAAAGCGTTCAGAAAAACTTTTTGCCACAGTCTTCTTCCGATTTTATTTATGCGATTATTGTAGAAGAATACGGTTTAGTAGGTGGGGTAGCAATATTGATTTTGTACTTATTATTATTGTTCCGATTTGTGATCGCCTCACACAAGGCAAATACATTATTTGGAAAGCTCGTCGTCGTCGGACTTGGGTTTCCGATGATCTTTCAGGCAATGATCAATATGGCTGTTGCAGTGGAGTTGCTTCCGGTAACAGGGCAAACACTTCCGTTGATCAGTAGTGGAGGTAGTTCGATTTGGATGACCTGTTTCTCCCTCGGAATTATCATTAGTGTGACAAAAAAAGAAGAAGAAATTGCTGAAGAACAGGAGGAAAAAGAAAGAAGAAGAGAAGCCCTTCAAAGATTAATTGATAAAGAATTAGCAGAAGAAGATCTGCCTGCTAACGAAAAGATATATGAAGAAGAGGGATTGTATTCCATTGAAGACAATTCCAGAAATCCGATGAATGCAGTTTTAAATAAGTAAGAATAGAGCTGAGAGAATAGAAGAAAGAGAATAGAGAAATAGGTTGATAAGTATTGAGAGCACTCACAATTCATAACTCACAACTCATAACTAAAAAAAACATGACAAAATATAAATTCATATTAAGTGGTGGTGGTACAGGAGGGCATATCTATCCTGCAATTGCTATTGCAAATGAATTAAAATTACAATTCCCTGACGCTGAGTTTCTTTTTGTAGGTGCCAAGGATAAAATGGAAATGCAGAAAGTGCCTCAGGCGGGTTATGAAATCAAAGGACTTTGGATTGCAGGTTTGCAAAGAAAACTTACGCTGCAAAATTTAATGTTTCCGTTAAAATTGGCAAAAAGTTTGCTGGAGTCACGACGAATCATAAAACAATTTAAGCCAAATGTTGTAATTGGTACCGGAGGTTTTGCCAGCGGACCTTTATTAAAGGCAGCAGGTTCGGCCGGAATTCCAACAGTCATTCAGGAACAGAATTCGTTTCCGGGAATTACGAATAAACTGCTAAGTAAAAAAGCCAATGCAATTTGTGTTGCTTATGATAACCTGGAGCGTTTTTTTCCAAAAGAAAAAATTGTTTTAACCGGAAATCCGGTTCGTCAGGATCTCATTGATATTGACAGCAAGCATGAAGAGGCGATTGCTTTTTATGGACTAGATCCGAATAAAAAAATATTGTTGGTTTTAGGAGGGAGTTTAGGAGCGAGAAGGATCAATCAGTTAATCGAGAAAGAATTGCAAAATTTTCTTTCGCAGGACGTTCAGATAATCTGGCAATGCGGGAAGTTGTATTTTGAAGAATATAAAAAATACAATCAGCAAAATGTTAAGGTAGTTGATTTTATTGAAAGAATGGATTTTGTATATGCGGCTGCCAATGTGATTATTTCACGTGCCGGAGCCTCATCGGTTTCCGAATTGTGTATTGTAGGGAAACCGGTTATATTTATTCCGTCGCCTAATGTTGCTGAAGATCATCAGACTAAAAATGCACAGGCAATCGTAGATGCTAAAGGAGCTATTTTACTGAAGGAATCAGAATTGGATAATGAATTTAGTATTGTTTTTGAAGCCTTGCTTAAAGATGAAGGGAAGCAAAAACAATTAAGTGCAAATATTAAAAAATTGGCAAAACCAAAAGCGACACAGGATATTGTAGCAGAGATTGTGAAGCTTATTCAGCTATAGGCTATAGGCAGTAAGCTTTAAGCTTGCCCTAAAGCTTAAAACACAAAAGAGAATAAATAATAAACACAAAAGGTTGAGTGCTTAAAGCAAGAAAAGAATAAAAAATAAAGACAAAAGTGGAAGGCTTAAAGCCTAAAGCGTAATGCTTAAAGCAGAAAAAAAAAGCAAAAGAAAAAATGAATTTAAATCAAATACAAAACGTTTATTTTATTGGTATTGGAGGCATCGGAATGAGTGCCCTGGCCCGCTATTTTAAAAATATAGGGAAACAGGTTTCCGGTTACGATAAGACACCATCTATGCTGACAAGCGAGTTGATTGAAAGCGGTATTGATATTCATTTTGAAGATAATATTGGTTTAATTCCAAAGGACTATTATATTGAGAATACACTGGTGATTATTACACCGGCTGTACCCAAAACACATGCTGAATGGAATTATTTTACAGAAAGAGATTATGTGGTTAAAAAACGTGCTGAAGTTTTAGGGATTATCACTAAAGATACGTTTTGTTTTGCTGTGGCAGGAACACATGGAAAAACCACAACCTCAAGTATTTTGGGGCATATACTGTATGAAAGCGGAGCAGATGTGACTGCTTTTGTGGGAGGCATTGTAGAGAATTACAATTCGAATTTAATTGGAGAAGGAAAAACGGTTACCGTAGTGGAAGCAGATGAATTTGATCGTTCGTTTTTGCACTTGCATCCTAATATTGCCTGTATCACTTCAATGGATGCAGATCATTTGGATATTTACGGAACCAGTGATGCAATTGAGGCTTCGTTTGTAGAATTTGCTTCAAAAGTAGAAGATAAAAATAAGCTGTTTATAACCAAAGAATTACCTCTTGAAGGAGTTCAGTGTGCTATAAACGAAGAAGCTGTATACAAGGCTTTTAATGTTCGTATCGACAACGGAAGTTATGTTTTTGATGTGCAGACGCCAGCAGAAGTGATGACAGACTTGCGTTTCGGATTACCGGGGAAACACAATTTAATGAATGGACTAATGGCTATTGCGATGGCTAAAACGTTCGGCACCCCGACCGACTCCATTGCAAAGGCCATTGCTTCATTCAACGGAATCAGAAGACGTTTTTCGTATCAGATTAAATCTGAAAATTTAGTCTATATAGATGACTATGCACATCATCCAACAGAACTAAATGCAGTACATCAGGCAGTTAGGGAATTGTATCCGGGACGTAAAGTACTGGCTATTTTTCAGCCGCATTTATTCAGCAGAACCAGAGATTTTGCCGATGGATTCGCGGAGAGTTTATCAGCATTTGATGAAGTGTTTCTGATGGATATTTATCCGGCACGTGAATTACCGATGGAAGGGATTACATCAGAATGGCTGTTGGGAAAAATGACAAATTCGAACAAAAAAATTGTTGCAAAAGAGGATTTATTAGCGGAGATCAAAGCCAGTGATGCGCCAATAATTGTAACAATAGGAGCTGGTGATCTTGGTGAGATGGTTCCTTCAATTAAAAAAATGCTGAATGAAAATATTTAATTGGACAAATATTCGTTTGATACTCATTTTTGGGTTGGTTATTTTTTTATATTCCTTCGCTCAACATCGAAATGGAGATCGAAAATTAAAAAAATCCACGGTCGTTTTTGTAGGAGAAAACACCCTGTTTGTAAAGCCTGAAACGGTTAATAAATTGTTGATAGAAAATAAAAAAGACGCTTCCAGTATTAGAAAAGATGAATTAGATTTGAATAAGATAGAGAAAACCCTCAATGCGCAAGACATGATTGAAAAGTCAGATGTTTTTGTAAGCATTGACGGCGTTCTAAAAGCAGTAGTAAAACAGAAGACGCCAATAGCAAGAGTTTATGATGGTGATCGATCTTTTTATATTGACTATGAGGGTAATAAAATGCCCTTGTCGGACAATTATACTGCGAGAGTTCCTCTTGTTTCGGGGGCAATTAATAAAAAAAATAACGAAGATTTAGCTGCTTTATTTCGCACAATTTATGACGATGCGTTTTTGAAAAAAAACATCATTGCTATACAAATTATGCCTAATGGCAGCTTAAAAATGTTTAATAGAAACTATAATTACTTCATCGATTTTGGCAGAACGATGAATGTTGATAAGAAATTTAATAACTATAAAGCCTTTTTTCAAAAAGCGGTTTTAGATAGTTCGTTATACAAATACAATAAAATTGACCTTAGGTTTACGGAACAAGTAGTTTGCACAAAATAATAGAAAATGGAAAAAGATAACATTGCAGTAGGTCTAGATATTGGAACAACCAAAATAGTTGCCATGATAGGCAAGAAAAATGAGTATGGTAAACTGGAAATTTTGGGGATTGGGAAATCCAAAAGTTTGGGAGTGGCGAGAGGAGTTGTAAACAACATTACGCAAACTATTCAATCAATTCAGCAAGCAATACTTGAAGCAGAAAATAATTCAGGTTATAAAATTAAAGATGTGGTAGTAGGTATCGCCGGACAGCACATCAGAAGTATACAGCATACCGATTACATCAGCCGTAATAATCCGGAGGAAGTAATTGGCGAAAAAGATATTCAGCTTTTGATCGATCAGGTAAATAAACTGGCGATGTTACCGGGAGAAGAAATTATTCACGTCTTGCCGCAAGAATTTAAAATCGACGGGCAGTCTGAGATTAAAGAGCCAATCGGAATGTATGGCGGAAGATTAGAATCCAGTTTTCACGTTGTAGTGGGGCAGGCTTCTTCAATCAGAAACGTGGGAAGATGTATTCAGAGTTCAGGAATTGAATTGTCCGGATTAACCTTAGAGCCTTTGGCTTCTGCGGATGCAGTTTTAAGTCAGGAAGAAAAAGAAGCCGGAGTTGCGTTGATTGATATTGGTGGAGGAACAACAGACTTAGCCATTTTTAAAGATGGTATTATTCGCCACACAGCAGTAATTCCTTTTGGAGGAAATGTAATTACAGATGATATAAAAGAAGGCTGTTCGATTATCGAAAAACAAGCAGAGCTTTTAAAAATAAAATTCGGATCGGCCTGGCCGGGAGAGAATAAAGACAATGAAATTGTTTCTATTCCGGGATTAAGAGGAAGAGAGCCAAAAGAAATTTCGCTTAAAAACTTATCTAAAATTATTCATGCCCGTGTGGTGGAGATTGTAGAGCAGGTTTTTGCAGAAATTAAGGCTTACGGACACGAAGATCCACGTAAAAAATTAATTGCCGGTATCGTGCTTACGGGCGGAGGTGCTCAACTAAAACACATCAAGCAATTAGTAGAGTACATTACAGGAATGGATACGAGAATTGGATATCCAAACGAGCACCTGGCAGGAAATTCCAGTGAAGAAATCTCCAGTCCGTTATTTGCGACCGCAGTTGGTTTAGTAATGAATAGTATCGAGAATAGTACGCAAAGTGCTGTTAGAATGGAGATTGTAAACGATCAGCCAAAAGTGGTTTACAGAAATGTACCGCCACCGATACAACAGCCGGTGCAACAGCGATACGAAGTTGAAGAAAACTACGTTGAAAGAGTAGAAACTATCGAAGAAACCAGAGAAGTTAGAAACAGCGTCTCTAAAGAAGAATCTACAGAAACAAAAATCAGAAGATCATTTTTTGACCGATATGTCGATAAAATCAAAGATTTTTTAGACAACGCAGAATAAGATAATAAAAGAAAAGGATTACTTTATTGGCCCCAAGTCAAGAAGTAAAAAATGTATTAAATAAGAATTTCAAAAACCAAAAAGATGATGAGCAACTCAGAATTTGGAAGTATTTCATTTGATTTACCAAAAAACCAATCAAATGTAATCAAAGTAATAGGTGTAGGTGGAGGTGGTAGTAATGCTATCAACCATATGTTTAAACAAGGTATTAAAGGCGTAGATTTTATCGTCTGTAATACCGATTCACAGGCACTGCAGAACAGTTCGGTTCCTAATAAGATTCAGTTAGGAATGAACTTAACAGAAGGTCTTGGTGCAGGAGCAAATCCTGATGTGGGACAGCAATCTGCTATAGAAAGTATCGCTGATATCGAAAAAATGTTAGACCGTGGTACTAAGATGGTATTTATTACCGCTGGTATGGGTGGAGGAACTGGTACAGGTGCAGCTCCGGTAATTGCACAGTTAGCTAAAGAAAGAGAGATCCTGACCGTTGGTATTGTGACGATTCCTTTTCAGTTTGAAGGGAAAGTACGTCAGGAGCAGGCACTTTTAGGAATTGAGAAATTGCGTAAGCAGGTCGATTCATTAATCGTGATCAACAATAATAAATTAAGAGAAGTATATGGAAATCTTGGTTTTAAAGCCGGATTCTCTAAAGCGGATGAAGTTTTGGCAACAGCCTCAAGAGGTATTGCTGAAGTAATTACGCATCACTATACTCAAAATATCGATTTACGTGACGCTAAAACTGTTCTTTCGAATAGTGGAACGGCGATCATGGGATCTTCTGTGGCAGAGGGCGAGAACAGAGCTAAGGAAGCTATTATTTCGGCATTGGACTCTCCGTTGCTGAACGATAATAAAATTACAGGAGCCAAAAACGTATTGTTGCTTATCGTTTCTGGATCAAATGAGATTACTTTGGATGAAATTGGAGAAATAAACGATCACATCCAGGTGGAAGCAGGTTACAATGCAAATATCATCATGGGAGTTGGTGAAGACGAAGCTCTTGGTGATGCTATTGCCGTAACTATTATTGCGACAGGTTTTGATGTTGAACAGCAAAATGATATCGTTAATACAGAGCCTAAAAAAATCATTCATACCTTGGAAGATGAGCAAAGAAGTGTTCATAATCTAACCAATAAGTCAGTTACTTCTTTTGATTTAACAATTGATACACCAACCAGTAAATCAGAAGAAAAAATTGTTTTTGATTTAATGGACGATGAAGACACGGTTGCTCCCGTAACTCCCACTCCGGTTGTACCAGTTGCAGCTGCACCATTTGAAGTTGCTCCGGTGGCAGTTGCTCCAGCGATGAATCAGGAAGAGTTAGTGGTAATGTCTGAGTTTATCAAAAATTTGGATGTTACGTTTGAAATTGTTTCGCCGATAACCGATATCGATTTTACGATTACGAGTCCGCAAGCCGAAGCTTTTCAGGATATAAAACCTGTTCAGCAAGTGCAGCAAAGAACATTCGAAAGAGAAGAGCAAACGACATTCTCCTTTGATTTGCCAATTTTCAGATCCGAACCAGAAGTTAGGAAAGAGCCAGTTGTTGAAGAAACTAAAGTTTTATTCGAATTAACAAACGAAACCCGTAATATTAAAGTAAATGATCCGGTTTCATTTGTACCGGTAACCGAGCTTTCTGATAAAGGAGTTATCAAGTATTCTTTAGAGGAATACATGGAAGTTGAAAACGATTTAATGACGTCAAAACCGGTTGAAAAAGTGGTAGAAGAAGTAATTCCTGCAGAATTAAATATCACCATGAAACCAAGACCTGATTTCGCTGTTGAACCGGATTACTCCACAACAGCAAATGTGTCTCCGATGGAATTGACAATTGAAGAGACTTTACGTTTAAGAGCAGAAGAAAGAAGAAAAAAATTAAAAGAATTTAATTATAAATTCCATAATAATGTGTCCAGAATTGATGAATTGGAGAAAGAGCCTGCTTACAAAAGATTAGGTATCGATTTGTCTAATTCACAAGCAAACAACACAAACTCAAGAATTTCGGTTGGAACAGACAGTAACAACGATTTGCAATTGCGTTCAAACAATTCGTTTTTGCACGACAACGTAGACTAGTTTTAAAATCATAATAATTGGATAACCCGAAAATTGGATTTAATTTTCGGGTTATTTTTTTTATCTTCGCACAGAATTTAAAATTTGACTTCCCAAACAGGTTTTTAAAGTGAATCTTATTAGTCAGCTTAAGCGAAGGAGAAAATATAATTTTAAAGGTAATCGATCAATCTATAAGCCTTGGCTTATTTAAATAAAATTAGAAAATGAGTTTACAAACACTAATCATGGACGAGATTAAAACCGCCATGAAAGCGAAAGATACAGTAAGTTTAGAAGCATTAAGAGCTATTAAGTCTGAAATGTTACTGGCTGCAACGGCTTCAGGTTCTAAAGAAGAATTAACAGAAGACGATGAAATTAAATTGCTTCAGAGATTGGTGAAAACCCGTAAAGAAAGCGCCAGAATTTTCACAGAGCAAAATCGTCCTGATTTAGCAGAGCCTGAATTGGCTCAAGTAGCTGTAATCGAGAAGTTTTTACCGGCTCAGTTAAGTGAAGAAGAAGTAGAAGCAGTAGTAGCAAAAATCATTGCTGAAACTGGAGCTGTTGGAATTGCTTCAATGGGTAAAGTGATGGGATTGGCTTCTGCACAATTGGGAGGAACAGCTGAAGGGAAAACCATTTCTACAATTGTAAAAAAGTTATTATCGTAAATAATTTCATGATTTCAGAGTTTAGTTCAGAATTTGAACTCTGAAATCATAAATCTAAAATAAGAAGACCTCGTAGTTCAACTGGATAGAATATCAGATTTCGGCTCTGAGGGTTGGGGGTTCGAACCCCTCCGGGGTCACTATTAATTTTAAAAGCCTGAGAATGTAGATTCTTAGGCTTTTTTTTGTGGCTCTATTTTTTTTGAGATTTTATTAGAGTTTTGTAAATGCCTATATTCTACGGAGATTTCGGCTCGAACCCCATCATGGGCTGTTAAGTTTTTTGATTCTTTTTTAGGGCTTTATAGTTAAGGTTTAATCTCAAATTGAACTCTATTTTAGATTAGCACATCTAATCCAAATAAAAAAGCATTTTCGCATTAAGCCTGTTGCCCAAATCCGTTGTAGTAGCTTCTGGCGTTACGGTATTATAATGGAACTGATATTTTTATCCTTATTTTTTAAGTATCTTCTTTACGCGATTCTGCTGACAAAGATAATTTTCTTATTTCAATATCAATATTTCTGATATAGCGTTTCTATAGATAAACTGTTGCGATTCCTAAAAAAAGGGTAATTATAAAGGAGTAAATCGTTAACGTCGCAAATTGTTTACATAAATTATATAATTCGTAAAGATTCGCATCTTGTAAATTTTCAAAATCCTCATTTTTTGTAATGTACCCTATTTCAACTATTTTACCTCGGTCATGTATATTTCCATAATTAATAACATATTTTTCAAACAAATCAGGATGTGTGTTTTTAAGTGCTGTACTAAATTCGTGTACTTTGTTGTATGAACTTAAAGCAAAAACAGGGAAAGTTGGAATTGCAAAAATGATTGGAGAGAAATTTTTAATTGGCTTTGGAAATATAAATAACCAAATTATGTTAAATAAGAGTATTGAATAAAAATATATTTGAATTTTGGATGATTTGCTCATGCTATAAATTTAGGATTTAAGATTAGATTTTTATTTTTTTCAGTTTGGTGTCTAAAGAAATTAAATCTGTTAGATTATTTCCTGCGTAAACGCGGCTTCAACTGACTGTCGACGTACTGCTGCTACACCTGGTTTGGGGCTAAATTAAGGCCTGTTCTCAGATTTCCAAAACATCCCAAATACAAGAACATTTTTCCAGTAACCTTATTGTCCAAATTCGTTGTAGTAGCTGTTATGTGGCGTTTTTTATTAATTCTTCTATTTCAGAATCCGTTTTTATATTTTTTCCTTTTAATGTAAATTGATATAAAAGAGGCTCTGTCGAAATATTTTCAATATAGCTTTTCTCCATAAGTAAGTTTAGGTATCTAACAACTTCCTTTTTAGAATTATTGGTCATTTTTGACACTTCGAATATTAAATTCCCCATATTTTGTATTTGCTCCGTACAATTGTTTGATTGTAGCCAAAGCATTTCAAACAGACTTTTCATTGTTTTAGAACGCAATTGATCACTTTCCAATTCTTCAATCATATTGTAAGTTTCGTCTAAGAATTTTTTATATTTTGACTTTGAAACACCAAATAACCATCCTGTTTTAGGTTTGTTTTCAATTCTATAAAATAGAGCCCGTATCTTATAATCATTTTCGAAATTTGGGAAGTTATCAAATAAGTTACATATTGATATTTCTCCGTTAAAATATTTTCTAACAAGAGAAGCTGCTAATTGTCTATCTTCTTTATTGATATAGTCTGTCATAAATAACCTAGAACTAATATATGCTATTAACATTTATTTATTATCAAATATATAATAAGTTATAAATCATTGCAAGGGCTTTTAATTTGCTGAATACTTTTGCACTAATGGGAGTGAGAATTTCCATGGTTTTACTTCATTGATGAATAAGAACGGGATAACTAATCACTAGTTGAATTACTATAAAATCAAATGGTGATGCATTATTTAAAATGTTTAAATCTTCTAACTGATGGTTCGAATTCTGTAACGTCAAGGGCGCTATAAAATTTGAAAAGCATGAGAATGTAGATTGTCAGGCTTTTTTAAGGTTCGAAAATTATTCTAAAAATTCTATTTTTTCGCAACACTATTATTTAAGGTAAATTTCGGTTCGAACGCTGTGAAGGATTTTAAAATTAATTAAGACTTTAAATATGCAGCTGTTTTTGTTATTGATAAAATATTTCTACTAGGTTTTGAGAAATTTAGTACTTCAATTTTTTTATATTAGCCAGACAATTTAATTGAACTTAAATAATTAAGCATATAAGAGATGGATATTGAATTTTTTTCAGAGTTGGACGATGACAATCAAACTCCCGTAATTTTAAATGTTCTTGATATTAATGAAAGCTCTACAATTGGAGAACTCTTGTTAAAAATTCATGAAATAACTGAGATTCCGTTTTACAGAGAACTTAAATGGGGTGAAAACGTAGAAAAAATATCCTGTAGCTATTATTATAAATCAGGAACTGAATTTGGAGTATTTACCATTATTGAGGATTTGGAGCAAAAAATCAGTAGTTTTCCGAAAAATGGATTTAAGAATGAATTAAGCTTATTTATTGATGGAGGCATTGGACTTGTTAACTAGTTTTGATTTTGAAAAAGATTTCAATCTTCAAGATGTAATTAAAACATTGCAAAAGGGGCAAGCTATAGTGCTTATAGAAAATTTTCCCTTATTAGATCATGAATTTCAATCATTTATCAATAGTATTGGAGATTCTGTAAAAGAAAATAGAAACAATTGTAGGCAAGACATTTTTGATGTAAAAATAGCTAAGCAAAATAATTTTTTTACCTCTATTGCTACTTCGGCTTTGGCCTTTCCTTTGCATACTGATTGTGCTGATTTTGATGTAATTCCAAACTGTGTAGGTCTTTTATGTGTCGAGCCAGCCATCAAGGAGCAAGGTGCAAATAACTTTGTTTTTTTAAGAAAAATAATAAATCAATTACCTGAAAATGTTATCCATAATCTATTACATAAAAAATGGAAATTCCGAAATCAGTATAGAAGTGTTTTAAGTCTCAATAATGGCAACTATTACATTTGTTATGACAGAATAACTATGGAATCATTTTCCGAAATCAATGAGAAGGAAATGGAAGAACTAAATAATTTAGATAAAATTTTTGAAGCTAATTCTTTTAAAATTAAATTAAAAAAGCAAGATTTAGTATTATTCAGAAATGATTTACTACTGCATGGACGAGATGAAATAGCTATAGACTCAAAAAGATTAATCAAAAGAATAAGGTTTAATATGAATTAAAAAGAGCTGTTCTCCAATTTTTAAATCTTCCAATAAACGCTTCAAATTCTGTACCGCCAAGATCACCTAAACACAAAAACCTATTTCGTAATGAAATAGGTTTTTTTTAGGTCTTTTTTTAACTGTTTTACACGTTTTGGTTTGTAAATCCTGTGAAGCTCCCGTGACAAGCTTAAAATCATCTCAGATTATTGGACTTTATAAAATTTATAGGCTGCATTATTTTAGTAATACTGCGATTGTAAAACCATTTACACACATACAAATTCCTTAAAATCGCTCAATTCTAATTGTATTGGAGTTTCATATCTTTTATTATTCAGGTCTGCGGTAAAAGATTTTTTGGGTTTTAAAGTTATTAGTCCTTTCGTAAAACTTATCGTATCAATCAAGGTATAAATATCCTCATAGAATTGAAGCTTGTAGTTTAATGAACCGCAAAAATTATTCTTCTTGTCTTTGTATTCAATTACAGCCATTGTTCCAATTTCTTCGACTTCAATCTGATAATAAATATCAATTTTAAAGGACTTGGTTTCTTTTGTTTTAAAATGAATTTTTATTTTGGTATCCAACTCAGAAATAAGCTTCTCAGTTTGATCTACTAATGCTAAATTTAAGGCATTACTTATTTTTCGCAGCACTTGGAATGTTATTGATTTAATTAGGCTGTTTTTTTCACTATCGGAAAATGATTGTAATTTTTCAGTGTTAATTCCAAAATCTAAATATTTAATTCTTTTGTCAACGTTTCTATTAGAAACTACAATTTCATTTTCTTTTAATACGGTTGTTAAATTGATGTATATATGATCAAATTCTCCATAAGTGCATTTTAGTTCGTTTAATTTTCTGGCAATTCGTTGTCCTATAAAATTTGTGTCTTTTGTTGGTACGAAAAGCTTACCTAGTTGTCGGGGGATGCTTTGCCCTTCAATATTTTGCTTTTCACTTTCGTAAAAGCGTATGTCTTTTAATATTCTGTCACCCATTTTTTAATCTTTATTGTTGGATAAATGTATTAATAATTTTGCTTCAGAAAAGGACTTTAAAAGAATAAAAAAATGTCTGATACATCCATAACTTTGTATTAATATTAGTTTGCATCTGTAAATGATATTTAACGTATATACTATAGATTAAAAGCATGACAAAGGAAGAGTCTATTAAAGAGTATTATTTTAGAATCAATAAGAGTATAGATTACATTAAAGAAAATCTTCATGAAGAGCTTTCTTTAGAAAAACTGGCAGCGCTTTGCAGCTTTTCAAAGTTTCATTTTCATAGAATTTTTAAGTCTGTTACAGGAAGAACAATCAATGAATTTATTAAAAATGCAAAGATAGAGAGGGCGCTGTTTTTCCTGATGAATAATCCGTCAAAGACAATTAGTGAAATAGCCAATGATTGTGGTTTTTTGAGTGTTTCCTCTTTTTCAAGGAGTTTTCGTGAAGTCAGACAGATGACACCAAGCGAATGGCGGGAGCAGTATAAAAATAGCAATATTCGTATAATAGATAGCAATATTGGAAAAATGCAGTCTGAAATCGAAAACTACCTTGCACTCAAATTAAATAATTTAAAAAATATTGAAATGAGTGAAATGAAAAAACTTGATTTTGAAGTTAAAAATCTTGAGGCGTTTAATGTTATTTACATCAGAAATCTCAATATCCACAGTCATGATAGTGAAACATTTGAAGAGATGTTTAAAAAGCTTTTCAGCTGGGCTACTCCAAGAAATTTAGTAAATTTTCCTGAAACCAAAGCATTAACCGTTTACAGAAGTAATGCTAATTTATCAGGAATGCTTCAGGCTGACGTTTGTTTGTCTGTTCCTGAGAAAATAGTTGGAGAGGGCATAGTGGGTAATACAATAATAAGTGGAGGATTATATGCCATTTTCCATAAAGAAGGACCAATGTCAGAATGTTTTAAAACCTGGAATTACATATACGAAGTGTGGTTTGAAGAAAATGGTTATCAGCCCGATAATAGAAATTTCTTTTTAAGTCATTTAAATGATCCTAAATTGCATCCGGAAAACCTTCATATTGTCGATATCTATATACCAATAAAATTACTGTAGGATTAATAACTTCTAAAATCGAATTTATGAAACTGTCATTTAGAGTCACATTTTCTGTTACAGCTAATGGTCTTCAATTTAATTTTAGAATAAATTATTTCTAAAAAGTATATATGAGGGTATTTGAAATAAGGTCTGAGAATTGATATTCTCAGGCCTTATTTTAATAATTCATTCGAAAACGATCTGATATCAGAGGCACGAAATTTTATCTCCGTTATTTTGCAGATCCTTTTTTTGCGTTTTTGATTAAAATGAAAATAGAGAATAAAAACACGATGCTATAAAGTGCTGCTAAAGCGGGTTTTTCGAAAGTTAGTTTTTCAAAGTCAAATTGTTTGTACAATGTTGCTCCTAAGATGATTGCAATAATTCCAAAAACAAATGATGATGCTTTTTTGTTTTCCATTTTTTTAATGTTTTATAAGTATGTTAATTAGTATTTCCGCTAAAATGCAAGTATTCCTGAGGCTATCATTTCTAACATATAGGGTGTAAATTACTTCTTAGAAAATAAATTCTCCACTACCCAGGCTGGACCAATCATTAGAAATTGTAAATCTTTCAAAAAAGAAGGTTTTTTTCCTTCAATATTATGTCCGTAGAATTGACCAATCCAGGCAATTATAAATACGCCAATAGAAAAGATCCATAACGGTAAAACTTGTCCGACATAGTAATTTACAACCAAACAAATTGCCGAAAAAACAGCAATTTTCAAAGCCATCGTTACCGACAGACGAAGATAAAAAAGAAGCACAAAAATTAAAACAACAGCCGCCCAGTTTTCCAGAACAGGAGCGTTCAATTTTAAGGTATTGGAGATGAAATAACTTGGAATACTCATTAACAGTCCAACTATCGAAAAGTAGATCGCTGGTACACAAATATAATGTATCGCCTTATTCTTAGGGTTCTGATGACTCACAGCGTATTCATCAAACCATTGTTCTAATGTTCTCATTGTTTAGGGTTTAGAATAGTAAATCTACTAAAAAAAACTTTCGTTTTATCAATTTCAATTATTCTTAAAAATATACGATCTTAATTTTTAGGAAGATACCGATATGAAATGGAATTAGAGACAATGCAGATCTGCTTGTACTTTAGTACTAAAGAGGAATTTGTTTTTTTTAAAATAAATGTGGCAAAGTTTAGATTAAATACTCAAAAAAAATAATGTATTTGTCTTATTGTGATATTTTTATGGCTTAATTAGGTGTGCCTTTTTTTTTTTCATTTCTAAATTTGACAATAAATAAAATACCCCCTTAAACAATTAGTCATGCAACAAGGAGAGATTAGAGAAGAGAAGACCGTAAAGGTTTATGCAATCAATTATAAAAAAGAGAATGATGCTCAAAAAATGGCAGACGGTTTGCAACTATATAATCATACCGGGACTCAAAATAATTTATCAGAAGATCGGGTTGAAGTTGTAAAATTAATTTTTAATATACTTATTCTCCTTGCTTTTTTCTTTTCATTTATAGCATTGCTCATTATTAAATTTTTCAGTTAAATGTATTCAGAAACTTCTATTTTTTGATTGTAGTCAAAAACATTATCCCATAATGAGTCAACGGTTACCAATGCCTCATCTAAAGGGATAACACTCCATTTACCATTGGATTCAACGGCTAGTCCCATAGTTTTTAATTTCAACAAAGCATCCTGTACATCAAAGTCCAGATTTGCATTTAGTGTTGTTGTAAACCAGGACTCAATTTGATTGTCGAGTTCTTCGGCAGTAATGGGATATTCGGTTTTGTATAAAAAGGTATAGGCCAGTATCGTTTCTTTCAATACTTCTTCTTCAGAGGAATTTAGAAGTGAATAGAAAGCACCGCTATTGTTTCCGAGATTTTTAAAGTAAAGGCTGTCTGAAAGTATTTTAGAGTATTTGATTCTTTTATTGACAAAGTTACTGTACTGACGAAACAAATAAAGGGATAAAATACCCAGTGCAATTAAACCCTGATTTAAAGAGGCTTTGCTGTTTAATAAATCGATAGCTTCTCCCGATTGATACGCGGCATACATGCCAATCAAAGCAGGAATTACAGTTGTACTTAAAAGTGAAATTCCGCCTCCTATTCCCGGAACCCAAAAGAGCAACTTATCTTTGGTAGACATTCTTGGAATAGCATTTGGGAATATAGTTTCGAGATCGTTTTTAGGAACACGTTTAAAAATCTTTAAAGCAACCGAACCCGGTTCGATAGGCATTTTTCCCAGTTTTACTTTCTTTTCTTTAATATAATCAGCTTCGCTGTAATGAAGATAAATCAGGACACGATCGTAATATTCAATTTCAATTTCTTTCTTCCAGAAAAAATATTTTCGCATCTTTTCTTTTGCCTTATGATGTCCACGAACGTATAATTCGTAGTCTTTATAGGCGTTGAAATCAATTGAAAGCTTCAAACCGATTAAGTCTGAATCTTCAAAAGCTTTGTCCAGTGTTTCCTGATCTATCCGACGATAATTCCCCTGTTCTAATACCGTAAGTAATGTTTTCTTGAAAACGTTGAAATCACTTTTACCTATAAAATTTTCGCGTTCTTTCAGACTTAAATCAGGATCAAACAAAGCGTAGTTTTGCTTCAGATTTCGATTAAGATTAAAAGCTTCGTAATGGAAATAGTGTTCGATAATATCAAACAGTTTTCTGAAATCATCCGTTTTCTTCGAATCTTTGGCAAAGACAGTTAGTTGTTGTTCCAATAGAAATTCCTTGTTAAAGGGAATATAGTGTTCTCGTGTCATAGAGATATTTAGGGGCTATAATTTTTTAAGGCTCAAAGATACAAAGTGATTTTGTTTTGATCATAGCTAGCTTTTAAAATTTGTTCGATGATCATCAGGAAAGAAATCTTTGCGGATGTTTTCGGCAGAAAGTAAGGAGTGTTTTCTTGTCAATTGAAAACGGTGCGTAAAAAAGTGAGATTTTTAATCGTTGGCATCGATTAAAAACCTCACTTAATTGTTCCAAAAAAAAATGACAATATTTAATAATTTTCTCTTAGGAAAACTACAGTTTAAAATAAAAATTATTTGTGGCAAAACTACCACTTAAGAAAGTTTTGGCAACACGTATTTATACCTGTTTTTGCGTTTTTTTGTCCAAAAAGATCAGAGATTTAAAGAATATTTTTCTTTGATTTCATTGCTTTAAGATTATTTTTTACGACTTGTTTTCTCTAGTGTGCTTAAAGTAGCATTTGTTGGGAATTAATCCGGTTCAGAATTTTTTAATGCTATTATTTTTTGAATGTATTGTATCAGATTTTCTTTTTCTACCGAAAATGGTGCTTTTTCATCTTCCGTATTCAGGTACAAATCTGCAATACTTTGAGCATCCATATTTTTATTCACGTAATGGTATTCGGTATATCTAATAATGCTTTCTACAAAAAGTTCTTGCAGTTTGCCTTTTTCTATAGTTTCTTCGTCACCATTTTTTATTTTTTCTATTTCAGATTCCGGTAAATCAATAGTGAGGTAAGTTGTATCTACGGCCACATTCGAAAGCATTTCTTGAGTAGCTTTTCCTGAAGCATTACAATAAGCACAAGGACCCGGTGCCCATTTTAATTGTTTGTTTAAACGTCGTATGTCTTCCCAGTCTACAAAACCTTTCCCAAGACATCTTGGGCATCCTGAATTTGATTTTTTAAATAGAAAACTAAAAAAAGGCATTTTTCCGAAAATTTAGGTTAAAGTTGTTTGGTCTTGCGAAGATAATTTTTTTATGTAAGAAAATTATTTTTAAAGCAGATTGTTTTTTTGAGAATTTGAGGGGATTTTATGGAGAGAAAGCATTTGGTTTTTATCGTATAGATATAAAGTGCGTTTCTGTATCAGGTATTTGACTGGAATCTCGTTTAGCTGCTTTGTTTTTTTATTTTTTTATGAAAAAAGGATAATTTCTTCACGTACAGAATCTAATTTAGAAAGTTTTTGCTTACATTTAGGCACCTCAAATCTCAAGAGAATCTACAAGTTAAGGCAATCGGATTTTAAACCTGAAATCGCCTGAATAGAGAGCATTATGTCTAAGCTATTCGTTTTTTATGTGCTAGAGTTTATAAAATTTGGATGTATGTGTAACAGAAATTAAGAACGAACGTCTAAGTTATTTGTAATTAGCAGAAAGCTCCCGAATTTTTTAGATTGGGGATTTTCATGATTCATTTTATAGTAGGTTTATAATTCAGCTTGATTCCGTAATTCGTTGATCATTTTATGTATCATTAAAGTAGAAAGATATGGTTGTTGAAGTTTTTAAAACAAATGTGCAGAAAGAGGCAGATAAAAATTATGTCATTGCCGTTATTCAAAGCCAGTTTCCTGATTATAAAATCAACTTTGACTTAGAAGATTGTGATAAAATATTGCGTATAGAAGGCATTGATTTAGAGCCTGAGAATATTATCGATTATGTGAATTGTTTAGGATATACTTGTGTAAAATTAGAATAATTAGAATATGATAAATTTTATTGTTTTTTGTTTTTTACTGTTGGTAAAACAGTTTTTAAATTAAGTTTTAGTATAGGAAAGCTTTCTTTAAGTATGTGCACATTATTTTTTAAATTTGTGTGCTTATGAAAAAAAGGACTCCTCTTTTTGATTTTACTCAAAAGGTCAACTATAAAAACGAAATTTTAGCGGGATTAACAGTTGCGATGACAATGATTCCAGAATCGTTATCGTTTGCAATTTTGGCTGGTTTCCCACCTTTGGTTGGTTTATATGCTGCTTTTATTGCGGGTTTGGTCACCTCGGTTTTTGGAGGCAGACCCGGGATGATTTCGGGTGGAGCGGGAGCCACTGTTATTGTTTTAATTGCTTTAATGAAATCACACGGTATCGAATATGTTTTCGCGGCCGTGGCGCTTGGAGGCATCTTCCAGATTTGTATCGGACTTTTTAAACTCGGGAAATTTATCAGATTGGTGCCACAGCCCGTTATGTATGGCTTTGTAAACGGACTTGCCGTGGTTATTTTTATGTCGCAGCTGGAGCAATTTAAAATTGTGGTGAATGGGCAAACCACTTGGTTACAAGGATCTCAATTGTATATTATGCTTGCTTTAGTGGCGCTTACCATTGGTATTGTATTGCTTTTTTCAAAGATTACAAAAGCAGTTCCGGCCTCTTTGGTGGCAATTATTGTCGTATTTGCTGTCGTATTGATGTTTAATATTGACACAAAAACCGTTCAGGATATTGCCTCTGTCCAGGGAGGATTTCCGCCCTTTCATATTCCAAATATCCCGTTGTCTTTTGAAACCATTAAGATCCTATTTCTATATTCGGTAATTGTTGCGGCAGTGGGCTTAACAGAAGGTTTACTGACGTTGAATCTTGTCGATGAAATAACAGGTACAAGGGGTAATAGTAACCGAGAATGTATTGCTCAGGGGAGTTCTAACATTTTGAATGGTTTCTTTTTTGGAATGGGGGGATGCCCCATGATTGCACAAACACTGGTTAATCTTTCTGCCGGTTCGAGAGCACGACTTTCGGGAATAATTGCTTCTTTAACGATTTTATTGATTATCCTTTTTGGAGCTCCTGTAATCGGTAAATTACCAATGGCTGCTTTAGTAGGCGTCATGATGATGGTTGCGATTACGACTTTTGAATGGGCGAGTTTCAGGATTATTAACAAAATGCCGGCGCATGATATTTTTGTGGGTGTTTTGGTGGCAGTTGTTACTATTTTACTGCACAATCTGGCGTTAGCGGTTTTGATTGGAGTGATTATTTCTGCCTTGGTTTTTGCCTGGGAAAGTGCCAAAAGAATTCGTGCCAGACATTATATTGATGAGAAAGGGACAAAACATTACGAAATCTATGGACCATTATTTTTTGGTTCTACTACTGCTTTTATAGAAAAATTCGATCCCGCAAACGATCCCAATCATGTGATTATTGATTTTAAAGAAAGCCGCATCGCAGATATGTCGGCCATCGAAGCATTGAATAATTTGACGAAAAAATACAGTCAGCTAAACAAAGTGATTGAGCTGAAGCATTTAAGCAAAGACTGTATTGTTTTACTTAAAAATGCTGAAGCTGTTATTGCTGTAAATGTAATTGAAGATCCAACGTACAAAGTTGTTTCTTAGTAGCTTAATGTGGCAATTAGAGAATATGATAATTAGATAATGTGGCAATTAGAAAATTTTAAGCGTAACGTACAGTAATTATCTAATTGCCACATTATCTAATTATTTAAGCATGTTGCTAACTTCGGAGAATTTTCCATCTACTTCATCGATTTGCAAGCCGAGAATATGAGCAATTAAAGGGTATACCGAAACATTCTGAAACGATCCGACCGTTTTATTTATTTTAAAAGCGGGGCCTTTAGCATAAAAAATAGCCTGCATGTCTTTTTCTTTGTTGTCGTATCCGTGTGTACCTCCGCTTACATGTACCGATTTTTCTTTTACTAAACTGTATCCTTTTTTGGCTTCAATGACAAAATCATGAACTCTCGGATTAGTTCCGAAGTGTAATCTTTTAGGAACCTCTTGGGATTTCCAGAATTTAATATGTGGTACTTTCTTTAAAGCATTTGCGATCGAATCCTGAAAGCCGGGTTTTGCCTGAAGACTCATGATGGGATTAATTACAGCATTATAACCAAGCCATTCGGGTTTTAGGTAATCCAGAACGGCTACTTTTTTATCATCGCTAATGTTGGCCATTCCATGATCTGAAACGATAATTAAATTGATCTGTCTCCCAATGGATAATTGATTCAGTTTAGAAGATAGTCGCCCCATAAGAGTATCCATTCTTCGGATTGCTTTTTCGTTTTCAGGAGAAAGTGGACCAAATGAATGACCGGTATGGTCGGGTTCATCAAAATAAAGTGTGATAAAATGCGGGCGTTGTTTTTCGGGAAGCTGAAGCCATTTGATTACGGTATCAATGCGGGTTTCATAAGGAATTTTGTTGTTGTACTCTTTATAAATACCAGGTCTTTTTTGATCTGTATCTGATCCCGGCCAGAAAAAAGAAGCGGCTTTTACTCCCTGTTGTTCAGCAACGTTCCAAATCGGATTTCCGCCATAAAAACGGGAATCATTTTTGGCATTTGAAGACAATGAAAAGGATTCGTTTAATGCCGCATCGTAAAAAACATTATTAATGATTCCATGATGATCGGGGTAGAGTCCGGTAACGATGGCATAATGGTTGGGAAAGGTTTTACTGGGATAAGAAGGTCGCATTGATTTGGCATGGACACCTTCTTTTGCTATTTGGGCGAGATTTTGAAGTTTGAAATGTTTAGCATAATCCCAACGAAATCCATCCATAGAAACTAAAACCACATAAGTATCTTTATTGGTCTGAGCATGTAATATAAAAGAAATCGAAAAGAAAAGTAAGGATAGGAGAGCGGTAAAATGCTTTTTCATTGTTGTAATTATTGAATTACAAAGTTATCAATAAGCGCTTTCATCCGCAAAAACAGAATGTTAAACAATCATAAAGTAAAAAAGTTTGCCACGAATTACACGAATTTTCACGAATGCTTTATCTGAAAGATCTTGCCATAGATTAAAAAGATTCTCACAGATTGTAAGCTTTTTAATCCTTTAATCTGTGGCTGGAAAATAATGGCCTGCGAGAATTCTGGGCAAAAGAAAATATAAAAAAAAACGCCAGATCGAAATCCGGCGTTTTGAGTTTTAAAGAAAAGAACGATTACATCATTCCTGGCATACCGCCACCCATTGGCATACCGCCAGCGTTTTCTTCTTTAATATCGATTAACGCACACTCAGTAGTTAAGATCATTCCTGAAACCGAAGCAGCATTTTCTAACGCTACACGAGTTACTTTTTTAGGATCGATAATACCAGCTTTAAGCATGTCTACGTATTCATCAGTTTTAGCATTGTAACCAAAGTCTCCAGAACCTTCACCCACTTTTGCTACTACTACAGAACCTTCAAGACCTGCATTTTCAACAATAGTTCTTAATGGAGATTCAACAGCACGAGATACAATTTGAATTCCGGTTGCTTCGTCAGCATTATCCGCTTTAAGGTCAGCCAAAGCAGCTTTAGCTCTTAATAAAGCAACACCACCACCTGCAACGATTCCTTCTTCAACAGCAGCACGTGTTGCGTGTAAAGCATCGTCAACTCTGTCTTTTTTCTCTTTCATTTCAACTTCAGAAGCAGCACCAACATAAAGAACAGCAACACCACCAGCTAATTTAGCCAAACGCTCTTGCAATTTTTCTTTATCATAATCAGAGGTTGTAGCCTCCATTTGACCTTTAATTTGGTTTACTCTGTTTTTGATGATATCAGCTTCACCAGCACCACTTACAATAGTTGTGTTGTCTTTGTCGATAGAAACTCTTTTTGCCGTTCCTAACATTTCGATAGTTGTATTTTCTAGTGTATAACCTCTTTCTTCAGAAATTACAGTTCCACCAGTTAAGATTGCGATGTCTTCTAACATTGCTTTTCTTCTGTCTCCAAAACCAGGTGCTTTAACAGCAGCGATTTTTAATGCTCCACGTAATTTATTCACTACAAGAGTTGATAAAGCTTCTCCGTCAACATCTTCAGCGATGATCAATAATGGCTTTCCAGATTGAGCAACTGGCTCTAAAACAGGTAGTAATTCTTTTAAAGAAGATACTTTTTTGTCGTATAATAAGATGTATGGAGAGTCTAATTCAACTTCCATTTTCTCAGGATTTGTTACGAAGTAAGGAGAAAGATATCCTCTGTCAAACTGCATACCTTCAACAACATCTACAAACGTATCAGTTCCTTTAGCTTCTTCAACAGTAATAACCCCTTCTTTACCTACTTTTGCAAATGCAGTAGCGATTAATTCTCCAATCACTTCGTCATTGTTTGCAGAGATAGAAGCAATTTGTTTGATTTTATCAGAATCACTTCCAACTACTTTTGCTTGTTTCGCAAGGTCAGCAACGATTGCTTCAACGGCTTTGTCGATACCACGTTTCAAATCCATTGGATTTGCTCCTGCAGCAACGTTTTTAAGACCTTCTTTTACGATTGCCTGAGCTAAAACTGTAGCAGTTGTAGTTCCGTCACCCGCTAAATCATTAGTTTTAGAAGCTACTTCTTTAACCATTTGCGCGCCCATATTTTCTAATGGGTCTTTTAATTCGATTTCTTTTGCAACCGAAACACCATCTTTAGTAACCGTTGGTCCACCAAATGATTTTCCGATAATTACATTACGACCTTTTGGTCCAAGAGTTACTTTTACAGCATTTGCCAATGCATCAACACCACGTTTTAATCCGTCACGTGCTTCAATATCAAATTTTATATCTTTTGCCATTTTTTATTATTGCTTTAGGCAGTAGGCTTTACGCTTTATGCTCTCTCTACTGACTGGATTAGTATTTATTTTATTATTGCTTTAAGCTTTAGGCAATATGCTTTAAGCTTTTTGAAAAGCCTACAGCTTAAAGCTTATAGCCTACGGCTTAATTAGTACTTGCTTTAACTTGTAAATTTTACTTTTTATATTATTGATTTTCTCGATTAGATTTTCTGCAACTTCATTGTTCAGATATTGCAGGTCTTTAATTAAAATCAAAAGATATTCGGTTTCATTTGCAGAACCCAAAGCTATGTTGAGAAATTGATTGAACTCTTTGTCGCTATTTCTTCCACATCCTTCACTAATATTAGTTGGAATTGATGAAGAGGCTCTTCTTATTTGACTTGTTAATCCATAAATTTCTTCTTTTGGAAAAGTAGAAGTGATTTTATAAATCTCTAAGGTGAAAGAATGGCTTAGCTGCCAAATGTCATATTTTTTAAAATCTCTCATTTTTTGTAGCTTTAAGCTTTAGGCAATATGCTTTAAGCTTTTTGAAAAGCCTACAGCATAAAGCTTATAGCTTACGGCCATTTTTAGATAATCGCAAGGATATCATCTTCACGCATGATCAAATAATCAGTCCCTTCCAGTTTTAATTCTGTTCCTGCATATTTACCGTATAGAACAGTGTCGCCCACTTTTACAGTCATAGTGTGATCTTTAGATCCGTTTCCTACTGCAACTACAGTTCCTTTTTGTGGTTTCTCTTTGGCAGTATCTGGAATAAAGATTCCTGATGCAGTTTTAGTTTCAGCTGCAACAGGCTCAATAAGTACGCGGTCTGAAAGCGGTTTTATGTTTAAAGCCATGATTTATTATATTATTAGGTTATACGTTTTTTTTATGTTCTAGAAACTTTCAGAAACTGTGCCATGCTGGTAAAACTGACATTATTTCTTAAAAAAAATGCCAGCTTTTGACAGGCTGGCATTTTATAGTGATATTGAAATGTATTATTTAGCTGCAGGCGTTGCCGGAGCAGGTGTTTGTTGAGCAGGAGTAGCTGGTGTAGCAGCAGGCGCTTCAGTTTTTTCAATGATTTTAGAGTCACTGTCGCTTAATGATCCTGTAAAGCTTAAGCTGGAAAGTAAAATTAAAGCAATTAAAATAGTAGCCAATGTCCAAGTACTTTTGTCTAAAAAGTCAGTTGTTTTTTGTACTCCACCTAACATTTGAGTTCCGCTAATTGTAGAAGACAATCCGCCTCCTTTAGGGTTTTGAACCATGATTACTACGATCAATAGAAAACAAACTATTGTGATTAAAACTAAGAAAATTGAAAATGTACTCATTGTTTAAATATTATTGTTATTTTGTTGTAAAATCTTTATATCCGAAATACGGTCTGCAAAGAAACTAATTTTTTCTGGATATTTCAAAATTAATATTTCATATGCTTGTATTGCTTTGGTGTATTTTTTTTGTTCCAAATATACTCTGGCCAAAGTTTCTGTCATTAAGTAAGAATTATCTTCTTTGCTTAGGTCTGATTGTACGGTCTGCGTTATTGCAGTTTGTTTGATAGGAGAGATCTTTGGATTGGTTTCGATGAATTTATCGATCAATTCTGCTTTTTTCTTTTTCTCTTCGTCAATTGATTCCGTTACTGTTGTAGATTCGGTTACTTTTTCAGGCTCTTTTATTTCGGGTGAAGTTTCTTCGCTTCTGTCAATTGGTTCTGTTCTTGCTAATTGCAGCCATTCCTGAAAAGAATGTTTCTCGTTAACAGAAAAGTCTAAAGGCTGTCCTATTTCCAGATTTTCTTCCGCTGTTTTTACACTCTCGGGAACTTCGGCTTCTTTTGGTTCCTCGATTAATTCAGATTGTTCGGAAACAACCGTTGTAGCTTCTTTGATAGAATTTAATATCGATTGCTCAACAGGGGTAACTTTTACTTCTTTAACTTCTGGTTTTATTTCCTGAATTTCTTCCTCAACGATTTCATCAAAGAAAGTTGGTGTTGGCTCTTTGGTTGGAGGTAATACAGGTTGTTGTTCCGTCAACTCTGTTTCCGGCTGCGCCGTTTCTACAGGTTCTTCCAAAATGATCGGAGCAACTTCTATAGGTTCGGCAACAATAAATTGTTCTGTAACAGATTCGACAGCTTTTTCTATTGTTTTTACCGGCTCTTCAAAAGTTACGGTTGCCGCTTCTTGTGCGTAATCTAGTATTGATTGGTCAATAAATAGATTTACAGGTTTTTCTTCTACTTTTACAGGTGCTTCAAAAGTTACTGTTGTAGCTTCTTTTATAGAATCCAAAATAGATTGCTCGATTGGATTAACACGTACTTCCGGTGCTTTTTTGACTTCTTCAAAGGATACGATCTCACTGTCAAAAACTTTAATTTCCATAAGGTCTCTAAGTTTCTTATCGTAATATTCACTTTGAATCGAAGTGAAAGATTCAGAAGTAATAAAATCAAATAAAACGGTACGATCCGTAGTATGAGCTGCTGTGACTTTTAACGCATAATTATACTTAAAACTGTTTTGATCGTAAAGTCCTTTTAAGCGCAAGGCTCTTGCACTTTGAAAATAAGGAAATTCATTCAAAACACTTCCCAATGCTTCTGCCTGCTTTTCGGTGATAGCATCAGGCTTGTTCATTAAGTAGGTATAATCGGTTACATTCATTTATTCTTTTGTTTAATCGTTTATGGGGTTAATCGCTTATTTGTTTAACTGTTTAATCGCTTAAAGGTTTTAATGATTCGACAGAAAAGCAAATTACCATTTTGCTAGTGACTCGTTAAAAATATCTTGTGTGATTCTTTCAAAAATAACCTGAATAGCTGTATTTAGAGTAGCTCCGGTAGGTAGCCCCTGTCCTGGGAAATCATAGTAAAATTCAAATGTTTTTTCGAAATCATCTTTTTCCTTCTTTTTATTGGTAAACCTCACATGTACACGAATACTCAAACGGTTTTGAAAAGCTCCCTGATCGGCTGTTGCCGTCATTGGGGTAGTTCTGTAATCTACAATTTCTCCTTCGTAAACTAAATCACCACTATTACTTACCAGGTTTAAATTGGTTTGATTTTGAATTAAGTCTTGTAAGGTCAATGTAAAAGTTCGGTCAATTCCGGGTTCAATTAAATCAGCATTATTTTGAAAAAAGTTAACCTGAAAAGTTTTGGCATCGATGTTTCCTGTTCCTGTAAAGTTGTAAACAGAACAACCGCTTAATAGGAACAAGCTCATTAAGGCTAATAAAGAATATATTTTTTTCATAATATCAATTGGGTGTAAATTCCAAATATAAAATTCCAAATTTTTAGGGAATCCCATTTTTTTTCAAATATAATAATTTGGATTTGAGCGCTGGCGAACCGACGAAGCAAATTGGATTTTATTTTTTTGTCTCAGCTTTTAAACCTGAAATTTAAAATTTGAGAATTATTTATTTTTATAAATCGAATTGTTTAATTTTTCTATATAAAGTTCTTTCGGAAATGCCTAATTCGTCTGCAGCAGCTTTTCGTTTTCCTTTGTTTTTTTCTAGTGACTTTTTGATCATCTCGATTTCTTTCTGTTCTAAGCGCAGAACCTCTTCTTCTTCAATGGTTTCTGCAAACAGATAATTGTCGTCCTGCATCTGATAATTGTCCTCGCGTGGAGTAGGTGTCATTACGGCGGTCCTTGGTTCTTCTTCAAAGTCTATTTCGCTTTCATTTTCCTGAGAACCATATATTTTCTGAATTAAATTCGGATTGATGTCCTGCACTTTTGTGCCATTCTTCATCAGTTCTAAAGTGAGTTTTTTCAAATCGTTCAGATCACTTTTCATATCAAAAAGCACTTTGTATAAGATGTCTCTTTCGGTGCTGAAATCACTTTCTTTTTTGCTATCGTTAATAACAGAAGGCAGACTGCTTCCTTCAGTAGGTAAATACGATTGTAAAATAGCGGATGAAATATCGCGATTGGTTTCCAGAACCGAGATCTGTTCGGCCACATTTCGCAATTGACGAATGTTTCCGTTCCATCTGAATTTCTGAAGAAGCTGTACCGCATCATCGTCTAATTTTAAGGGAGGCATTTTGTATTTGTGCGCAAAGTCGGCTACGAATTTTCGGAACAACAAATGAATGTCGTCGTTTCTTTCACGTAATGGCGGTAAAGTAATTTCGACAGTCGTTAAACGATAATATAAATCTTCACGGAATTTTCCTTTTTCGATTGCATTGAACAGGTTCACGTTTGTAGCGGCTACAATTCTCACATTTGTTTTCTGAACTTGCGACGAACCTACTTTAATAAACTCACCATTTTCAAGTACACGAAGCAAACGAACCTGAGTAGTTAAAGGTAATTCTCCAACTTCATCCAGAAAAATGGTTCCTCCGTCAGCTACTTCAAAATACCCTTCACGAGTGCTTGTTGCTCCTGTAAAGGCTCCTTTTTCGTGTCCGAAAAGTTCACTGTCAATGGTTCCTTCCGGAATGGCTCCGCAGTTTACTGCAATATATTTCCCATGTTTTCTGTGTGAAAGCGAATGGATGATTCGTGGAATATTTTCTTTACCAACACCACTTTCCCCAGTTACCATAACCGAAATATCTGTTGGAGCAACCTGAATGGCTTTTTCAATGGCACGATTTAATTTTGGGTCATTACCAATAATCTCAAATCGTTGTTTTATTGCTTGAACTGTTTCCATGTAATTTTTTTCTTTGCCACGAATTTCGCGAATTTTCACAAATTTTTGAAATCGGGTTAATGAATAACTCTTTTATGTTGTAAAGACTTTTTACTAAAGTTAACGATGATTCCTAAATCACTATCCGCTAGTCTCAAATAATTAATTGTTTGAGCAATATGTTCATCAACAATTTCTTTTGATGCCTTTATTTCTAAAATGATTTCATCATAAACTACAAAATCAGCATAGAATTTATGGGCTAAAATAATGTCTTTATATTGAATGTTATATTCCTTTTCTCGTTCAAACGGAATATTATGTTTTCTAAATTCATATTCTAAAGCATCTTTATATACTATTTCAAGAAGTCCACCACCAAGGATTCTATGGATTTCCATACAGATGCCCACAATTTTAAAATATTCTTCTTTTCGATATAATTCCATGATTTAATTTTTAAATCAAATTTATTAAATCACGAGGTAAAAGAAAGAAAATTCGTGTAAATTTGTGTAATTCGTGGCAAGCTAAAATTAATTCATTTCGGAATATCCAACAGCTTTTCCTTTTAAGGTACCTGAGGTACAGCTTTCGATTTTTACATTTACAAAGTCTCCAATTTTATAATCTTCTTTTGGGAAAACTACCGTTATGCTTTGCGAATTTCTTCCTGAGAATTCTTCTTTTGATTTTTTTGAAACTTTCTCTACCAGAACTTCTACAACCTGTCCAACAAATTCTTCGCTTCTAAACCAGGCATGTTTTTGCTGTAGGTCAACGATTTCCTGTAATCTTCTGGCTTTGGTTTCTTCAGCAACATCATCTTCCATTTTTCTTCCTGCCAAAGTTCCGGGACGCTCAGAGTACGAATACATATAACCGAAATTATATTTCACATATTCCATTAAGCTCATAGTGTCCTGGTGATCTTGTTCGGTTTCTGTTGGAAAACCGGCAATCATATCTTGTGAAATCGACGCATTCGGAATGATTGCTCTGATTTTATCAATCAAAGTCATGTATTCTTCACGAGTGTGCAGACGATTCATTTCTTTTAAAATTCTGTTACTTCCCGACTGAACCGGTAAGTGAATGTGTTTGCAGATATTAGGATGTTTGGCAATAACGTGCAGTACACTCTCATGCATATCCTGTGGATTTGAAGTCGAAAAACGAATGCGCATTTTTGGAAACCCAACGGCAACCATTTCCAGCAACTGATCGAAATCAACGGCTGTTGCTTTTTGCATTTCAGAAGCATTTACAAAATCCTTCTTTAATCCGCCGCCATACCAAAGATAACTGTCTACATTTTGCCCTAAAAGAGTAATTTCTTTAAAGCCTTTGCTCCATAGATCCTGAATTTCATTCATGATGCTTTGTGGTTCACGGCTGCGTTCACGTCCGCGTGTAAAAGGTACAACGCAAAAGGTACACATGTTATCACAGCCTCGGGTAATCGAAACCAGAGCAGTAATACCGTTACTCATCAAACGAACAGGTGAGATATCTCCGTACGTTTCTTCTTTGGATAAAATTACATTGATGGCGTCACGTCCCTCTTCAACTTCCGCTAATAAATTCGGCAGATCTTTGTAAGCATCAGGTCCAACGACAAGATCGACTATTTTCTCTTCCTCTAAAAATTGACTTTTCAAACGTTCGGCCATACAGCCCAGAACGCCCACTTTCATTTTCGGATTGATACGCTTTACAGCATTATATTTTTCCAGACGTTTGCGAATAGTCTGTTCTGCCTTGTCTCGAATCGAGCAGGTGTTTACCAGAACCAAATCGGCGTCTTCAAGAGTTTGTGTGGTGTTAAATCCGTTTTCAGATAAAATGGAAGCTACAATTTCACTGTCCGAAAAATTCATCGCACAACCGTAACTTTCAATAAAAAGCTTTTTAGTATTCTCAGGTTTGTTTTCCAAAACGAGACTTTCGCCTTGTTTACTTTCCTCAATAATCTTTTCCATTGTATAATTTCAAAGTGCAAAGATAATGTAAATGGAGGGAATGTGACAAGATGGCAGAGAAAAGATTTTTGATTTTACTACGATTAGGATTTGCAATTAACATTCAACAATCTGCAATCTAAAATCTGCGATCTACAATCCAAAATCTATACCTATATATGTATAAAGTGAGATTACAGATAAATCTGCAATTTTAGGAAACATAATACTAAAATAAATCAAAAATGAGTTCGCGCAGTTGATATTTAAAAAAAATAGATACTTTTGTTGCAGAAAAATAGAGCAATGGCAAAGAATTTAGTAATAGTGGAGTCCCCTGCAAAGGCGAAAACGATAGAGAAATTTTTAGGAAGTGATTTTCAGGTAGAGTCAAGTTACGGTCACATAGCGGACTTACCATCAAAGGAAATAGGAGTGGATGTTGAGAATGGTTTTAAACCTAAATATGAAGTCTCTTCGGATAAAAAAGCCCTGGTAAGCAAGCTGAAAACACTATCTAAGAATGCCGATATGGTTTGGTTAGCGAGCGATGAGGACCGCGAGGGGGAAGCTATTTCTTGGCACCTGGCGGAAGAATTGAAACTGGATACTAAAAAAACCAAAAGAATTGTTTTTCACGAAATTACAAAGACTGCGATTCTTAAAGCAATCGACAATCCAAGAGAAATAGATTATAATCTGGTAAACGCACAACAGGCACGTCGTGTTTTGGATCGTTTAGTTGGTTATGAGTTGTCTCCGGTATTGTGGAGAAAAATTAAAGGAGGTTTGTCTGCCGGTCGTGTACAATCCGTTTCTGTTCGTTTGATCGTAGAACGTGAACGTGAAATTCAGAACTTTAATGCGGTAGCAACTTACTCCATTGTTGCAGAATTTGTAAATGAGGCAGGTAAAGCTTTTAAAGCGAAATTGCCAAAGAACTTTAATACTAAAAAAGAAGCCGAAGATTTTTTAACTAAAAATATCGGATCTCAATATCAGGTAGCCGATTTAGAAACGAAGCCTACCAAAAAATCACCAACTGCACCTTTTACGACTTCGACCCTGCAACAGGAGGCGGCGAGAAAATTGTATTTGCCGGTTGGAATCACCATGCAGTTAGCACAACGTTTGTACGAGGCCGGATTGATTACCTATATGAGAACAGATAGCGTGAATCTTTCTGCTGAGGCTATGAGTGCTGCTGAGGCTGAAATTATAAAATCATACGGGAAAGAGTTTTCTAAACCGAGAACTTTTGCCAATAAAAATAAAGGAGCTCAGGAAGCACACGAGGCAATCCGTCCTACCGATATGTCTCGTCATACGGTGAATATCGACCGCGATCAGGCTCGTTTGTATGATTTGATCTGGAAAAGAACATTGGCCTCACAAATGAGTGATGCGCAATTGGAAAGAACCAATGTAAAAATCGAAGCAAACAATCATGATGAGATTTTTACAGCTTCAGGAGAAGTTTTACTTTTTGAAGGATTCTTAAAAGTATACTTAGAAGGACATGATGATGATGAGGAAGAGCAAGAGGGAATGTTACCGGCTTTGAAAGTAAACGAAAAATTAGCAAACAATTATATTACAGCAACCGAAAGGTATTCAAGACCTCCGGCGCGTTATACAGAGGCTTCTCTGGTGAAGAAATTAGAAGAATTAGGAATCGGGCGTCCGTCTACCTATGCGCCAACAATTTCTACCATTATCAACAGAAACTATGTTGAAAAGGGAACTCTGGAAGGACAGGAACGTAATTATACGCAACTGACCTTGCAAAATAGTAAAGTGGGAGAGAAGCTGTTAAAAGAAAATACAGGTTCCGATAAAGGGAAACTGGTTCCAACAGATATCGGAACAATTGTTACTGATTTCTTAGTGAAGAACTTTGGGAATATTCTGGACTATAACTTTACGGCAAAAGTAGAACAGGATTTTGATGAAATTGCCGAAGGAAATATTGACTGGGCAACCATGATGCAGGAGTTCTACAATAAATTCCATCCAAATGTAAAAGAAGTTGAGGCGAATGCTGAGCGTGAAAGCGGAGAGAGAATTTTAGGAAAAGATGCTGACGGAAGACAAGTTTCAGTTCGTTTAGGAAAATTTGGCCCAATGGCTCAGATTGGAGAAGCGGACGACGAAGATAAAAAATTCGCCAGTTTAATGGCCGATCAAAATATCGGAAGTATTACACTGGAAGATGCTTTGAATTTGTTTTTACTTCCTAAAAGTTTAGGTGAATACAAAGGAGAAGAAGTGGAAGTGAGTAACGGTCGTTACGGTCCATACGTACGTCATGGAAGTGTTTTTATTTCGTTGCCAAGAGGAGAAGATCCTTTAAGTGTATCAAAAGAAAGAGCACAGGAACTGATCGATGAAAAAGCACTTGCAGATGCACCAATTGCAACGTATAAAGGCGAACCGGTTCAAAAAGGAGTGGGACGTTTTGGTCCGTTTATTAAATGGAATGGTCTTTTTGTGAACGTAAGCAAGAAGTATAATTTTGATAATTTATCGCAGGCAGATGTTGAGGAATTAATTGAAGATAAATTACAGAAGAATATTGATAAAGTGCTTCACAACTGGGAAGAAGAAGGAATTTTGGTTGAAAAGGCGCGTTGGGGTCGCTCTGTAATCACAAAAGGAAAAATCAAAATTGAACTGAGTAAAGAGGTTGATGCTACGAAATTAACATTGGAAGAAGTTCAGGAAATGATTGCCAAAAAAACACCGACTAAAAAAACACCGGCTAAAAAAGCGACAACCGCAAAGAAAGCTACAACTGCAAAAAAAGCACCTGCTAAAAAACCAGCTGCAAAAAAGAAATAAAGAATGGAGTTTGATTTTTTAGAGCCACTTAACGACGGGATTTTAAAATTTATTAGTTCGTTGTCTTCGCAGGAGTTGGGAAGTAAGATAGTTTTGCATACTGAGGATCAGTTTCCGGATATCAGTAAAATCAATATTGCGATTATTGGTGTTTTAGAAGATCGTCGTAATGAAGATTCAATTAACATTGTTAATCTGAATGCCGTTCGTAAAAAATTGTATGGGATGTTTCCAGGAAACTGGGATGCTTCGATTGGCGATTTGGGAGATATTCTCGCAGGAAATTCTGTAGAAGACACTTATTTTGCTTTAAAGCGAGTAACATCTACTTTAATTAAGAACAAAGTGATTCCTATAGTTCTTGGGGGTTCACAGGATTTAACCTATGCTTTATATCGTGCCTATGACGATTTAGAGCAAATGGTGAATATGGTTGCTGTGGATAATAAGTTTGATTTTGGTAAAGAGAATGAAACGGTTTCAGCTAATTCTTATTTGACTAAAATTATTATCGACGAGCCTAATAATCTTTTTAATTACTGCAACATTGGTTATCAGACTTATTACAATTCACAAGAAGAAATTGATCTGATTGAAAAATTGTTTTTTGATGCCTATCGTTTAGGGGAAATCTCCAATAAGATTGCATTGGCAGAGCCAGTTTTTAGAGATGCTGATTTGGTTAGTATCGATTTGAATTCAGTAAAATCTTCAGCTTCAGGAAATATGGTTTCATTTGAGCCAAACGGTTTCAATGGAAAAGAAATATGTTCACTGGCAAGGTATGCCGGAATAAGTGATAAAGTTTCCAGTTTTGGAATTTTTAATCACAATAGTACAGTACCTGAAGCTAGTATCATTGCACAAATAGTATGGTATTTTATTGAAGGATATCATTATAGGTCTAAGGAATATCCATTTGGTAGTAGAGCAACGTACTTAAAATATATTGTTCCTCTTGAAGAGGAAGAATTGATCTTCTATAAAAGTGATAAAACAGACCGTTGGTGGATTGAAATTCCGTTTGAATCAAATGGTCACAATAAATTAAAGAGAAATACGTTATTACCGTGTTCTTACGATGAGTATTTGAGTGCTTGTAATCAGGAATTGCCTGAAAGGTGGTGGAAAGCGCAACGAAAAAATGCTTTGTAAAATGAAATTTTAGCAGAAATTTTATTTTTTTTGCATTTCTGAAATAGTGTTAAATAATATTAGTAAGATAAGTAGCACAGTAACTGATAAATAACGTCTTACGTCGATTTTTTGTGTTAGTTTATCGATGAAATATTTTTTTTTTATTTTATTTAACATTATTTTTGACCGATAAAATAAATTTCGCAACTAGTATTGTTTTTTAGATAAATAATAAATACGTTTACGGACTTATAATAATGAATAGATAATCCCAAATTTATATGAAGAAGTTTATTGCATTTGCAACAATGTTAACACTGGTAATTGGCTGTGGTAAGTCAGGTGACAAAGGTGAGTTGGTAGGTGTTACAGGAGGTAAATGGCACCCTGAGAAGCCTTATGGAATGACATTAGTTCCTGGTGGATCTTTTATTATGGGTAAATCAGATGCTGATTTAGCTAATGTGGAGGATGCTCCTACTAGGACGGTGACAGTTCGTTCATTTTATATGGATGAAACAGAGATTACCAATAGTGAGTACCGTCAATTTGTAGAGTGGGTAAAAGACTCTACAATGAGAGTTCGTTTGGCTATTTTAGCTGATGAAACAGGTCAAAAACCTGCAGGTGATTCTAAAGGTAAAAAAGGCGGAAGTATTGCTGATTTTGCATTTAATGATTCAGATCCGGAAAAAATGACTGCATATGACAAATATATGTATGATAACTACTACAGTGTAGGAACGAAAGATGATCCTTATGCAGGTAGAAAATTAAACAAAAAAGTAAAGTTAATTAAAGATACAAAAGCTTACCCGGATGAGTATTATACTGAGGTAATGGATTCTATGTATTTGCCAATTGAAGAGTCTTACAATGGTTTAAGAACAATTGATGTAAACAAATTGAAATTCCGTTATTCCTGGATGGATATTCAGGCTGCAGCGAAAGCTAAAGTTGGAAAAAGAAAAGACTTCGTTAAAACGGAACAAGTAAGTGTTTATCCTGATACAACAGTTTGGATTAAAGATTTTGCTTATTCTTATAATGAGCCAATGCATAACGACTATTTCTGGCATAAAGCTTATGGAGACTATCCAGTAGTAGGGGTAACCTGGAAACAGGCAAAAGCATTCTGCGCATGGAGAACTTTGAATAAAAACGGTTATATTAAATCTAAGAAAAAAGGACGTGACTTAGTAAATGCTTTCAGATTGCCAACAGAGGCAGAATGGGAATATGCTGCAAGAGGAGGTCTGGAATCAGCTACTTACCCTTGGGGAGGTCCTTATACAAAAAGCGACAGAGGTTGTTTCTTAGCAAACTTCAAACCAAGCAGAGGAGATTATGCGGCTGACGAAGCATTGTATACTGTTGAAGCTAAATCTTATGAAGTTAATGGTTATGGTTTATACAACATGGCAGGAAACGTTTCTGAGTGGACCGATTCAGCTTATAATCCAAATGCATACGAGTATGTTTCTACAATGAACCCTAACGTAATTGACGGGAACAATCAAAGAAAAGTAGTTCGTGGAGGTTCTTGGAAAGACGTTGCTTATTTCCTACAGGTAAGCACACGTGATCACGAATATGCTGATTCTGCCAGAAGTTATATTGGTTTCAGAACTGTACAAGATTACATGGGAACTCAGGCAACTGGTGGTAAGAAGAAAAAGTAATTATCGAATTAATTAAAATCAAATAAGTAAACCAAATCAACAAATCTATTTTAAATTAAAACCTAAAAAAAAGTATTATGGCATTATTAAGTAAAAAAGCAATGAATTTCGCTTATGGTATGGGAGCGGCAGTAGTAATTATTGGAGCATTATTCAAAATTACTCACTTTGAGATTGGACCATTAACAGGAACTGTTATGTTATCGATTGGATTGGTAACTGAGGCGTTAATCTTTGCTCTTTCTGCTTTCGAACCAGTTGAAGACGAATTAGACTGGACTCTTGTTTACCCTGAATTAGCGAATGGTCAGGCTAGAAAAAAAGCTGACAAAGTTGAGGCACCATCTGACGCCCAAGGATTATTGTCTCAAAAATTAGATGCAATGTTGAAAGATGCTAAAATTGACGGAGAGTTAATGGCAAGCTTAGGAAACAGCATCAAAAATTTCGAAGGAGCTGCAAAAGCTATTTCTCCAACAGTTGATTCAATTGCAGGACAAAAGAAATATGCTGAAGAAATGTCTATGGCTGCTGCACAAATGGAATCATTAAACAGTTTATACAAAGTTCAATTAGAAAGTGCTTCTAGAAATGCACAAGCAAACAGCGAAATTGCTGAAAATGCTTCTAAATTAAAAGAACAAATGCAATCTATGACTGCAAACATTGCTTCATTAAACAGTGTTTACGGTGGTATGCTTTCTGCAATGAGTAACAAAGGATAATTAGTTTTTGACTATTATATTAAATTTATTAATAAGAACTAATTAGAAAAAATGGCAGGAGGAAAATTAACCCCTAGACAGAAGATGATTAACCTGATGTATCTGGTTTTCATCGCAATGTTAGCAATGAACGTATCAAAAGAAGTTATATCTGCTTTTGGTTTGATGAATGAAAAATTTGAAGATGCAAATACTTCTTCAGTTACTACAAATGCTGGTTTATTGACAGCTTTAGATCAGAAAGCTGCTGAAGCTAAAGGAGAATTCGCTATCGCTGCGGGAACTGCTCATAAAGTTGAAGCGATTACAAAAGATTTTTATAGTTTTATCGGAGGTCTGAAAACTCAGGCTGTAAAAGGATTTGAAGTAGATAAAGAAACTGGAAAAATGCCTTATGAGTCTATGGACAGAGGTGATAACATCGACGACTGGTTTACGGGAGATGGTTACACTAAAAAAGGAAATGAAATTATCGCTAAAATCGAGAAATACAAATCAGATATTAAAGCTGCTTTAGGTACAGATAAAAAATATGCTGATATTATTGCAGAGGTAGAGAAAAAATTTAATGTTTCTGATGTAAAAAATAAAGAAGGTATAAAAGAAAAATACTTAGCATACCACTTTAAAGGATTTCCTGCAATTGCTTCAGCTGCAAAACTTTCAGCTTGGCAAAATGATGTTCAAAAACTTGAAGCTGACGTTTACAACCGTGCTTTAGGAAAAGCGGCTGTTGCTGCTGCTTCTTACAGCAATTATCAAGCGATTGTTGTTTTAGACAAAAACGCTTATTTCCAAGGAGAGAAAGTTACTGGAAAGGTAGTTTTAGGTCGTTACGACGAAAACACAAAACCAACTTCATTCCAAGGTCCTGGACAAATTGTTAACGGACAAGCGGTTATTTCGTTAACTGCAGGAGGTGTTGGAGAGCAAAATATTAATGGACAATTTACATTCTTAGAAGACGGTAAAAACATTCCACTTAAATTTGCCGGAAAATATGTTGTAGTACCAAGACCAAACTCTGCTACAATTTCTGCTGATAAAATGAACGTAGTATATAGAGGAGTTGTGAATCCAATCTCTGTATCGTTCGCTGGTGTTGATGCAAACAAAATTGTTGCAAGTGCTCCAGGATTAGTATCTGCCGGAAAACCTGGAAAATATAACATGAACCCGGGTTCAGGTACTGAAGCTACTATTTCTGTTACTGGTACATTGCCAAACGGAGATAAAGTTACAGATAAGAAAACATTTAGAATTAAAGGTATTCCTGGACCAACTGGTACAATTAGAGGAGAAATGGGTGTTGTTAAAGGACCTAAATCGAACTTAGAAATTGCTACAATTGGTGCTAAATTACTTGATTTCGATTTCGAAGTTGGTTTAGATGTTGTTGGATTTAATTTGAAAATTGCAGGACAACCTACAGTGGTTGTTAATGGTAACAGATTAAATGCACAATGTAAATCAGTTCTTGCAAGAGCTGGTAAAGGAGACCAGGTTACTATTTCTGAAATTAAAACTAAACTTGTTGGAGCTGGTAGTTATTTATTGCCAAGAACTGCTCCGGTAATTTACGAAATACAATAATATAGTAGGTAAAACTACTTCAATATCTTATAATGATATCATGATGAAAGTAAGAAATTTTTTAATAGCTATTGTTTCTATCGCTGGAGGATTTTCTTCCTATGCGCAATCGAATTTGCTTAATGCGAAAACACCGGCTCAGATAGGTCTTAAGACTCCTGCGCAACTTATTTCTGATAACGATAAGCCTTTAGCTTATGGTTATGTAGATGATAGAGATATCTTAATGGGAAAAACTACTTGGGAGATCATTGATTTGAATGAAAAAATCAATTTTCCAATGTACTTTCCGGTTGATACGGCTAATATTGGTTCTGACAGACGTTCACTTTATGATGTTTTGACGAAAGCTGTTAAAAGCGGCAAAATAACTGAAGTATACAGCGACAGTTATTTCAATACTAAAAAATCTTTGAAAGATATTCAGGGTGCATTATCACGTATTGACACAACAGATGCAGGTAGAGAATTAATCAATCAATATCCGGACGACTACAAAACACGTGTTGTGAAGAAAAAAGTTGTGACTGGTACTGGTAAGAAAAAAGTAGTTTCTTATGTAGATGAAACGGTTGGTCCAACAAGAACGGTTCCAGCGGAGTATATTCTGAAACAAGATTTAACTGCTGCAGATGTTACACAATATAAAATTAAAGGATACTGGTATTTCGACAAACGTCAAAGCGAATTGAAATATCGTTTGCTTGGAATTTGTCCAGTAACTCCGGATGTTTACACAATGAATAGTGACGAAAAAGATTATATTGAGTTGTTCTGGGTTTTCTTCCCTAACGCCAGAGAGGCGCTACACGAAGCAAAAGCATTCAACGATAATAACTCTGCACTTCCAATTTCATTCGATCAGATTTTGAATTCAAGACGTTTTAATGCGGTTGTCTATAAAGAAGAAAACTTGTACGGAGATCGTGAGATTAAAGATTACATGAAAGACAATGCACAAAATCAATTGTTAGAATCTGAAAGAGTAAAAGAGAAGATTCGTAACTTCGAACAAGATATGTGGAACTACTAAGTATCTGAATAACAATATATGAAAAACTCTTACTACATTTGTAGTAAGAGTTTTTTTTTGCTCATTATCTTGAGAATCAGTTTAAATGGTGAATTTGTTGAGCTTTTTAGAGTTGATTCCGATTAGAGTAGTTGTTATTATGGTATTTTTAAATTTTGTGAGAAAAAACACAATAAATACCGTATATTTACGTTCAATAGGTTTTAATTGTTGTATCATGAAAGTAAAGATTTTTTTTATCGTTATTATTTTTGTTATCAGTAACCTTAGTATTAAAGCTCAATCTAATTTGCTTAATGCGAAAACAGCAGGTCAGATCGGGGTAAAGAATCCTGCTCAGTTGCGTGCTGATAACGATAAGCCAATGGCTTATGGTTATGTAGATGACAGGGATGTTTTAATGGGAAAAACGACCTGGGAAATTATTGATTTGAATGAGAAAATTAATTTCCCATTGTATTTTCCGGTGGATACTGCCAATATTGGTTCGGATAGACGCTCTCTTTATGATGTTTTGATTAGAGGAATAAAAGCAGGAAGAATCACAGAAGTGTATGCCGATAGCTACTTTAATACTAAAAAATCCTTAAAAGACATTCAAGGGGGATTGTCTCGTATCGATACGACTGATGCCGGGAGGGAATTAATCAATCAATACCCGGACGACTACAAAACACGGGTGGTGAAGAAAAAGGTGGTGACTGGAACTGGTAAGAAAAAAGTAGTTACTTATGTTGATGAAACAGTTGGTCCGACCAGAACGGTACCTGCTGAGTATATTTTAAAACAAGATTTAACGGCAGCAGATGTTACTCAGTATAAATTGAAAGGATACTGGTATTTTGACAAACGTCAGAGTGAATTGAAATACCGTTTACTCGGAATTTGTCCTGTGACACCCGATGTTTATACTATGAATAGTGATGAAAAAGATTATATTGAACTGTTTTGGGTCTTCTTTCCTAATGCGAGAGAAGTGTTGAACGAAGCAAAAGCATTTAACGATAGTAATTCGGCACACTCAATTTCATTCGATCAGATTTTAAATTCGAGACGTTTTAATTCAATTATTTATAAAGAAGAAAACGTTTATGGAGATCGTGAAATTAAAGATTACATGAAAGACAATGCACAGAAGCAGCTGTTGGAATCTGAAAGAGTAAAAGAGAAGATTCGCAACTTTGAACAGGATATGTGGAGCTACTAAGAAATTAGTAACATTATACCAAAAACTCTTATTACATTTGTAGTAAGAGTTTTTTATTTTACCCCTTTACAAATGTTGGATTATATAATTGTCGGATCTGGATTGGCTGGAATTTCATTTGCTGAAATTGCGCTTAAAAACAATAAATCTATAGTAGTTATAAATGATGAATCGCAAAATTCATCAAGAGTTGCGGGAGGATTGTACAATCCGGTGATTTTAAAACGTTTTAGTGAAGTTTGGAAAGCAGAAGAACAGTTGTCCTTAATGGAAGAATTCTATGAGACCATCGAAGGTAAGCTGAAAACCAAGGTGAATTTTAAACTTCCTATTTTAAGAAAATTTTTCTCTATAGAAGAACAAAACAATTGGTTCTCAGCTTCGGATAAACCGCTTCTGGCACCATTTCTTTCTACCAAATTAATCTTTAAAAAATACAATGGTATCGATTCTCCGTTTGATTACGGTGAGGTTTTACATACCGGATATGTCGATACGGCTTTATTGTTGGATAAATATCGCGAATATTTGCTTGAGAATAAATTATTGCTTCAGGAGTCGTTTGATTATGCTAAGTTGGTTATTGAGGAAGATTTTGTTCAGTATAAAGAATATCAGGCTAAGCATATTGTTTTTGCGGAAGGTTTCGGACTGCATGCCAATCCGTTTTTTCAGGATTTGCCCTTAGACGGAACCAAAGGGGAGCTTTTTATTATCAAGGCACCTGATCTGGATCTGGATGTGATTGTGAATACCAGCGTCTTTATTTTGCCTTTAGGAAACGATTTGTTTAAAGTGGGAGCGACCTATAATTGGAAAGACAAAACGGATGCGCCAACAGAAGAAGGAAGAACAGAGTTAATCGATCGTATAGAGGAAATTATCAATTGTGATTTTGAAGTTATTTCGCATTTTGGCGGGGTGAGGCCAACCGTACGTGACCGTAGGCCAATTATTGGTACGCACAATCAATACAGTTCATTACATCTTTTAAACGGATTAGGAACGCGTGGTGTAATGCTTGGCCCGGCCATGGCTAAAGATTTGTATGAGTATATCGAAGATCAAAAACCTTTAGATCCAACAATTGATATTCATCGTTTTTACAAGAAAAGAAAATAGTTTTATTTCGATCCTGCTTCGGGATCATAAGAAACAAACATGTTAATGTACAAGTTCCTCGAAAGTCTTAAGACAAATGGGAATAATAGAATCAACGTTGCAACAATGATCAGAAAAGACTCTTCGACTGAGGTTTTGAAAAGTACAAACGAAACGATAAAAGCTGCAATTCCGACTGCAACATTTAAACCATAACTAACATACATGGCGCCATAAAAAAACGATGGTTCGATCTGGTATTTTAATCCACAGTGACTGCAATTTTCGTTCATTTTAAGAACCTTGGTCAAATGAAGCGGATTTCGGTCAGAGTACATGCTTTCTTTGTGACATCTTGGGCAGCTTCCTGTTAGTATACTGTATAGTTTAGATCCTTTTTTTAACATGGTTGCAATTCAATTAATTGTTGATGTTGTAGAGAATCAATTTTTGTTTTAGAGTAAAACATTTTGATTCTGATAAAAATAGTTAAAATTTATCTTACGAAGAAGAGTAGAACAAAGATACTATTTTAGTTTGTATTTTTTGTATTCAGGATGGTATGACTTGTTATGGGGGGTAGGTTGATGTTTTTGATAATGGATTTTAATTTGTTAATAAATATTATCGCTTTTACGGAAACCCACATTTTACTTAATTTGCTTTTTTGTATCATTGTATGTTTTATTTTAAAAAAAAAGGATTGTTTTAATGGCGATAAATTTGCGTAAAGGTCAAAGAATTGATATTGGCCTGTCAAAGATTAATATAGGGTTAGGTTGGGATCCAAATGAGGGTACAGGTCATAGTTTTGATTTAGATGCTTCGGCCATAATGATTAATTCTGATCGTAAACTTATAGACGAAAATTACTTTGTTTTTTATAATAATCTTGCCTCTCCCGATGGTGCATTAGAACATACGGGAGATGATCCGACAGGAGGTAATAGTGATGGTGATGATGATGAAGCTATTAAGGTTGATTTGAGTAAAATTTTTGAAGAGGTAAATGAGATTCTTTTTGTGGTTACTATAGAAGACTTTGAAAGAAGAAGGCAAAATTTTGGTCAGGTAAGAAATTCATATATTCGAATTGTGGATGAAGCTACAGGACAGGAAATTGCTAAATATGAATTAGACGAAGATTTTTCGATTGAAACCGGTGTAGAGTTTGGAAGATTATACAAACGAAATGGACAATGGAAATTTGAGGCTTCCGGAATAGGCTACAGAGCTGATTTAGGATTCTTTTTAGAAAAATATTATTCAGGAGAAATAATTAAATAGCTTTTGATTTTTTGATGCTAAGGAGTTTTATTGGATTAAAAAAGGTATTGATAAAGAAATGAGTTTTTGCAATAACAGAAGTATATGCCGACAGCAGCAAAAATGATCATAATAAGAGTTGTGAATTAATAAATTATAATAAGACAGGTATTTCTGTACGTATTTTAAAAGCATTCATTTGGAAATAAATTACAAAAAACACACCCATATTTCTTTTGATTTATGGCTGACATTAATAAAGTCCAATCCGGAGTTTAAGAAGAAGAGAAATTTATTGTTTAAAAATTTCTTTGAAGTTGATTGTACGATCGATAAAGTAAATGAAGTAGTGAGGTACTATGATGTTTTGTGCAATAATATTAACGAAAAAACTGGATTGAATATTGATACGTATGAAATTTATTATCTAATTTTAAGCGCACTCGAAGTTGATATTAATAAATTCGAAACAAATAAGTTAAGTCAGTTTTATGAAGAAACAGATTCTTTGTTTATGAACTATAAGCCGGAGTTAATTTTTCCGGATACGAAGAAATTTTTTCAGGAAATAACCAATGAAGATAAGACTATTAATATACTAAGTAATACAGCTTTTATCAAAGGCAGAACCTTAAGAAAACTGTTAGCGTATTATGAATTGACTGATTTTTTTAAATTTCAGATTTATTCTGACGAAGTTGGATTTTCGAAACCAAACAATGAAATTTTTCAATTGGTTTTTGATGAGATTAATGCCTTTAAGAGTACGGTAAAAAAACAAATATTACACGTCGGAGATAATAGTGTTGCAGATTACAATGGAGCAATTAATTTCGGATTTGATGCCCATTTATTAAAAATATAAAAGTGAATAAAAGTTACAGCTTACATAAGATATTGGACAAAGATAATTGTCCGTTTAAGGAACAAGAATACAGTAAATTTAAATTTGGTGACAAATCATTTGCAGAGAAGTTTGCAAAGGAATTGTTTGAAGGTTTCGTGTCAGAATTTGGAGAATTGTTGTTGTCGGAACAAGAAATTGTTATTCTGCCAAGTCCATTCTTATCCATACCAACAGCCTCGAATTTTTTGTGTTCTTATTTTAAAAAAGAGCTGAATAGTTTTTTATTCAAAAATGGTAAAAAGACCAGTATAGAATCTAAAATTTACAGAAACCAAACCTATGTTACGGACTATGGAAATTTGGATTTTGATGAAAGGGTGAAATTAATTTCGAACGATACCTACTATATTGATCGTAATTTTATAGACGGAAAGCTTTGTATTTTTGTTGATGACATTAAAATTACCGGTAGTCATGAACATACTGTGAATAAGATTCTAAATCAGTACAATGTGAATGGAGATTTTGTTTTTGTGTATTTCGCAGAATTATCAAATAAGGACATTCATCCAAAAATTGAGAATCACTTTAACTACTACGCTGTTAAAAATGTCGAGGATATCGTGGATATAATAAACAGCCCTTCTTTTCAATACAATACCAGAATTGTCAAATTTATTTTAAGTTTAAATGAAGAGCAGTTTGGCTATTTAGTAGAAAATATTTCCAGTGAAAAAACAAAAGACTTATTTCATTTAGCAATAAGTAATAATTACCATCAGATTTTAGAGTATAAATCAAACATTAATGTAATAAAAATAGATTAAAACTATGGCTATCAATTTACAGAAAGGACAACGTGAAAACATAAATGCACCCAAATTTACCATTGGTTTAGGATGGGATACAAACAGCAGCAGTACTGGATCGGGTTTTGATCTTGATGCATCAGTTTTTATTTTAGGCGATAACAGAAAGATAATATCAGATTCTCATTTTGTTTTTTATAACAATCTGAAATCACCGGATGAGGCGGTAATACATACAGGTGATAATTTAACAGGAGATGGAGATGGAGATGATGAGCAAGTAAAAATTGATTTGACTAAAATTAATTCGACAGTAAAAGAAATTTGTGTTGTTGTAACCATTCATGATGCTGAGAACAGAAAACAAAATTTTGGTCAGGTTAGAAATTCTTTCATTCGAGTTGTAGACGAGAGTAATAATAGCGAGATGCTTAAATACGAATTGGAAGAGGATTTTTCAATAGAAACAGCTGTAGAGTTTGGAAGGATTTATAACAAAGACGGCCAATGGAAATTTGAAGCTATTGGTGTTGGAATGAAAGGCGGATTAGAAGATTATTTAAACAAATACAATTAATAGATATGGCAATTAATTTAGAAAAAGGGCAACGTATCAACCTTGAGAAAAGTAATGGTACTAAATTACAGAACATCTGTGTCGGTGTAAACTGGGGAGCAATTGAGAAAAAGGGATTTTTTGGCACCAAAAAAGAGGCAGTAGATTTAGATGCAAGCTGCGCTATTTATGACGACAAGAAAAATCATATTGATTCTGTAAATTTTAGAAAACTAATATCAAATGATCGTGCAATTAAGCATAGTGGTGACGATTTAACAGGTGATTTAAATGGGGATGACGGTTTGGATAATGAGGTAATTACTCTGGATTTTTCGCAAATATCACCAGCTGCCAATCACGTTGCATTTTTTATAAATAGCTTTAGAGGACAGGATTTTAAAGATATCCCTTTTGCATCTATCAGAATTTATGAAGGAACTCCAACAAAAGTAAGCCAGGAATTTGCACGTTATGATGTTGCAAATGATGCTTCTTTCGCTGGAAATGTTTCTATGGTTTTAGGAGTTTTTTATAAAAGAAACGGAGATTGGAAGTTTAGTGCAATCGGAACTCCGACAAATGATAAAAAGTTGGAACAAACAATCGTTACCATTCAACAAAACCATCTATAAATAAACTATGCTAGAAAATCAATTGGTTGCTCAGGAGAATACCGCTTTGATTGATAAGGATGGAAATGTAAACTTAGCTTCAATTTCTGAAACGGAAGTTAATAATTACAAGTCGATTTCAAATCAGTTAAATGAAAATGATACTAATTCAATTTTGAACTATGGAGCCGAAATCCAGAATTCAATTGCGAAGCAAAGTGATACTTTTTTAACCAATGTTAGAACTTATAATTCAGGTGAAGTTGGTACGTTGATAAATGACTTGCTTACAGAGTTAAATTATGTTGATGTAGATCAGCTGGATCAGGGACCATTTAAACGTTTCCTGTCTAAAATTCCGATTCTGAACAAATTGGTAACCGATGTAAAAAAATTATTCCAGCAATACGATAAAATTACTGTAAATATCGATAAGATCAGTAATAAGGTAAAGGCAGGAATGATCAATTCGGTAAAAGATAACAGTGCTCTTCAAACCATGTTTGACGGAAATGTGAATCTTATCAAAGAGATGGAAAAACACATTATTGCGGGACAAATCCGATTTAAAGAATTGGGTGAGGAGCTTGCTGTAATGGAAGGAAATCCGGCTCAATACCAGGATTATCAAATTTCGGATAAAAGAAACTTTATTAATCGTCTGGACAAGCGTTTGGCCGATATGAAAATTGTTCGTTTTATTATGCTACAGTCCTTAGCGCAAATTCGTGTGGTGCAAAATAATAATACTTCAATTGCAGAGAAAGCACAATCGATCCTGACTACAACCATGCCGGTTTGGAAGAATCAGTTAACACTCGCAGTTGCTTTGCAAAGGCAAAAGCAAAATATTGAAGTACAACGAAGAGTGTCTGAAACGACAAATACTATTTTGCAGAAAAATGCTGAAATGTTAAAACAAAACAGCATTGAAGTAGCAAAAGAAAATGAAAATACTGTTGTGTCCCTTGAGACTTTGAAAATGACGACGAAATCATTAATTGATACGTTGACAGAAGTAAAACAAATTCATGAGCAGGGTACCGAAACCAGAAGACAACTTGACGCGGGACTGCAAAGTCTTGAAGTTGAATTAAAAAAAGGAGTGATAAGCTAATTGAACAGAAATCAGTTAAATGCAAGAGGAAGAGGAACGGTTTGTTCAAATAATAAAAGACAGTAATAGAAAACTTGTGATTTTAGAATTGTTATCCAATTTCTTTAGTCACAAGGATTTTGTTGGGGTTTTAATAAAAACAAGAATCATTCATACTCTTTTTGAAAACAATAAAGCATTAGACATAAATAAGTTAGAACTCTTTCATGTACAGTTTACAAGTAGTTTTATTGAATTGTTTCAAAAACTAAAAAAAGCGAAAGAGCAGCAATATCTTTTGATTTCGGATGAGATTTATATCAATGAGGATATCATAACCAAATTAAAATCAGAAATTGACGAATCTGGATTTGCAGAAAAAGCAAAGACACATGCGAGAAACATGTCTCGAAAGATTGAAGAACTTTACAATATGTTTGCCACTGAAAATGAAGGTTTTTTTAGTTGGAACGAGATTATAAGTTTTTCCGACCATGTTAAACAGGAGTATTTTCGGGAAATTGCTCTTGAAGAATATGAAAAAATAGACTTTTTGAATAAGAAGCTTTATGAAAATAAACATGTAAAGTTTGAAAAGAAACTTCTGGGAAGACTAAATATACTGAAATTTAAAATTAAATTTTTGTGTGGACTGGTTTGTAACAATGAAGTTATTGAGGTCTTCGAATTTAGAGATTCTAACGATAAATTTATCTTTATTGCGAATGAAAAAGCATTTTATCTTTTGGATGATGTGTTGGCAAAAGAAATTAATATTGCTAAAAATGACTCCGTTAAAGGAGAGATTATTACACAATTGAGAGAAAAAAATTCAGCTTTAACATTTGAATTAAGTACAATAAAAACATCATTTCCTGAAAATGTAGATGAAGTATTAAAAGAATATCTGGATAAGATTTCATCTGTCGATTTTGTAGAAGATCTTCAAAATGTAGATGAACAAACCAATATTTTAAGAACTATGTTAAATATAAATATTAAATAAAGAAGAATAAAATGGCAATTAATTTAGAAAAAGGTCAAAGACAGAGTATTGAAGCTCCAAAATTCATTGTTGGACTTGGCTGGGATAGCAATTCAAGCAGCACGGGAGAGGGATTTGATCTTGATGCTTCAGTTTTTTTAGTTGGTGCAAATGGAAAAATTCCAAATGACAATCATTTTGTTTATTATAATAATTTAAAATCGCCTGACGGAGCTGTAACGCACACTGGAGATAATTTAACCGGTGCCGGAGATGGGGATGATGAGAAAATTCAAATCGATTTATCTACTATATCTCCGGATGTAAATGAAATTTGCTTTGTTGTAACAATTCATCATGCAGATACCAGAAGACAAAATTTCGGACAGATTAGAAATTCATTTATTCGAATCATTGATCAGACCAATACAGAGTTAGTAAAGTACGAGCTTGATGAGGATTTTTCTATTGAAACAGCTGTTGAATTCGGAAGAATTTACAAAAGAAACAACGAATGGAAGTTTGAAGCTGTAGGAATAGGAATGAAAGGTGGTTTACAAGACTATTTGAATAAATATAATTAATACCTTATTAAAAAAGATGGCTATTAATTTAACCAAAGGACAAAAAATTGATTTAAGAAAATCAAGCGGCGAATCATTAACCAATTTTTGCGTGGGTGTAAACTGGGGAGCGATTGAAACGAAAGGTTTTTTAGGATTATCAAAAAACGTAGTAGAAGTCGATCTGGATTTGAGCTGTGTATTGATTGATGATCAGAATAAGCTTTACGATCATTTGTATTCTCCGTTATACAAATTAGAAGTATTACAACAATTTGGACTTCCAAAAGGTAAATTGTTAAGTGTTGATGGAGCCTTAAAACATACTGGTGATGATCTTGCCGGTGATACTGGTGGAGATGATGGTTTAGATAATGAGATTATTACAGTGGATCTTTCTAAAGTTGATGCCAAAGTCAATCAAATCTTTTTCTTTTTAAACAATGCAGGAAAAGAAGATTTCTCTCAAATTCCGTATGCAAAAATTAGAATGTACGAAGGTACTCCGACCAACGTGGTTTCGGAATTTGCTTCTTATAATGTTTCTGCTGATTCTCAATATGTAAACAAACGTTCCATCATTATGGGGAAATTATACAAACATAATGGAGAATGGAAATTCAGTGCAATTGGAGATCCAACTACTGATACTTTTTTAGGGCAGACTATTCAAAAAATAGTTCAGTCTTACGTGTAGGCAATTTAAAATGTAGACGCATCTTGAGTTTTTCAAATTTGAGATAGTATTCAGCAAGCAGATGATTTTATTGCAATCCAGAACACAGAAAATTTGCACTAGATCCCTTTAAATGTATTTTTTTAAAGAAATGGTGAAAATGCATTTAGAGGGTGCTCATCGTTATTTCTCTAAGATTTTTCAAAATGGGACAAGCTGGTTTTAGAGCCTTACCATCAGCTTTAGAGATCAATGTAAAAATCTGAGAATAATAGTTTATGGTTTATAATAAACAGTGCTTGTTTCAATAGCTTGTAAATCGTAATATTGCCCGCAATAAAAAGTAGCTTCAGAGCGAAAGAACGCTGAGTTGTGATGTTACAATAGTTATAAGTAAAATTTAAATTAACATAATTAATATTCAAAAATGAATCAACACCCTATTTTTTCAGAACATCCGGGATTAATAATCGTCTTTGCCATTGCGGTAGTCATCATGCTATTGTTGGATTTGGGAATTTTCAACAAAAAAAGCCATGTCGTAAGTAATAAAGAAGCAGTAACCTGGTCATTAGTATGGATTAGTTTAGCGATGATTTTTAGTGGTTTGGTTTATTACTTCGCCGGATCGGCAAAATTTTATGAATTTCAATCGGCGTACTGGATAGAAAAAGCACTTTCAGTTGACAATCTTTTTGTATTTATATTAGTATTTAAGTTTTTCGACGTAGCCAATCACAACAAACACAAAGTTTTATTTTGGGGAATTATTGGAGCATTGGTTTTAAGAGCTATTTTTATTTTTTCAGGAGCGTTCCTTATCGAACTGACTTATTTAAACAAGCTTTTAAGTTTGGTTGGAGTAGAAGGTTTCCAATACGATATCAATTTAATCATGACAGCTTTCGGATTATTCCTGGTATATGCAGGAATTAAATCATGGTCTGCCGGTGATGATGACGATGAAGAAGATTATAATAACACCAGAGGAGCAAGATTAATCAGAAAGTTTTTCAGCGTTAGTGATAAATACGATGGAGATAAATTCTTTACCATCGAAAATGGAAAAAAACTGGCGACACCACTTTTAGTGGTAGTAGCTGTAATTGAGTTTACTGACTTATTGTTTGCAGTAGATTCTATACCGGCAATTTTTGCCATTTCAAATGATCCGTTCATTCTTTACACGTCTAATATTTTTGCTATTTTGGGACTTAGAGCCTTATTCTTTCTATTGGATAACTTCATTCACTTGTTCAGTAAATTACAATATGGCTTAGCTATTATTCTTTCGTTTATTGGAGTTAAGATGATTATTTCTCCATTTTATCATATTGAATCTTTGTATTCATTGCTTGTAATTGGAGGAATTCTGGTAATTTCTGTATTGGCCTCAGTGATGCTTCCGGAGCCAAAAGAAGCATAAAACATAAAATAAAGAATTTATTAAAACGGATAGCAGTCTAAGGAGTGCTATCCGTTTTTTATGATTTTCGTGATTGGAACAAAGAAGCCGAAGAGCTAAAACTAATTTTTCGTGTAAAAAAACCTTCTACTATTTGTTTTTAAAACGACAGTCGAAACTTAAATTAATTGTCATACTTTTGCACTTTCAAAAAGTAAAGTAAATAAGGCACTTAAAGCCTTTACTCCTTGTTATAATAGTTACAAATTATGCTTAATATACACAATCTTTCGGTTTCTTTTGGAGGAACATATTTATTTGAAGAAGTTACCTTTCGTTTAGGTGCCGGTGACCGTGTAGGTCTTGTGGGTAAAAACGGAGCGGGTAAATCTACAATGCTTAAAATGTTAGCAAGAGATTTTGCTCCTGATTCGGGGGTTATTTCCCAGGAGAAAGATATCCGAATGGGGTTTTTGCGTCAGGATATTGATTTTGAACGTGGAAGAACGGTGTTGGAGGAAGCGTATGAGGCTTTTACTGAAATTAAAATTGTTGAGAAAAAACTAGAAGAAATCAATCATCAATTGGTGACCAGAACCGATTATGAAAGTGAAGAATACAGCCAGATCATTGAAGCTTTATCTGATTATACCCATCGTTTTGATCTTCTTGGAGGTTACAACTATGTAGGAGATACGGAGAAGATTCTTTTAGGATTAGGTTTCAAAAGAGAAGTTTTCAATAATCAGACTGAAACATTTTCAGGAGGATGGAGAATGCGTATCGAGTTAGCAAAACTGTTATTACAATCTAATGATGTATTGCTTCTGGATGAGCCTACGAATCACCTGGATATTGAGAGTATCATTTGGTTAGAAAGTTTCCTTCGTAACTATCCCGGAGTTGTGGTAATCGTTTCGCACGATAAAATGTTTTTGGATAATGTGACCAACCGTACCATCGAAATTTCTTTAGGAAAAGCATACGATTTTAATAAACCGTATTCTCAGTATTTAGAATTGCGTCACGAAATTCGTGAAAAACAATTGGCTACTCAAAAGAATCAGGCAAAGAAAATAGAAGAAACTGAAAAATTAATCGAAAAGTTCCGTGCAAAAGCTTCTAAAGCTTCGATGGCGCAATCGTTAATTAAAAAGTTAGATAAAGTTGAAAGAATCGAAGTAGATGAGGATGATAATTCGGTAATGAATATTTCGTTCCCGGTTTCAAAAGAACCCGGAAAAGTAGTAATCGAAGCTGAAAATGTTACCAAAGCTTACGGAGACAAAACGATTCTGAAAGATATTAGTTTATTGGTTGAAAGAGGAAGTAAAATTGCCTTTGTGGGACAAAACGGACAAGGGAAATCGACTTTCATTAAAGCTCTTGTAAACGAATTTGAGTACCAGGGGAACATCAAATTAGGGCATAATGTTCAGTTAGGATATTTTGCTCAAAATCAGGCTGAATATCTTGATGGAGAAATTACGTTGCTTCAAACTATGGAAGATGCTGCTACAGACACAAACCGTATGAAAGTTCGTGATATGTTGGGATCCTTTTTATTCCGTGGAGACGATGTTGAGAAAAAAGTAAAGGTACTTTCAGGAGGTGAACGTAACCGTTTGGCACTTTGTAAATTGTTGTTGCAGCCTATCAATGTTTTACTGATGGATGAGCCTACGAATCACCTGGATATTAAATCTAAGAACGTTTTAAAAGCTGCCCTTCAAAAATTTGGCGGTACTTTATTATTGGTTTCTCACGATAGAGATTTCCTTCAGGGAATGTCGAATATCGTGTACGAATTCAAAGACCAAAAGATTAGAGAATATTTAGGAGATATTAACTACTTCTTAGAGCAGCGTAATCTTGAAAACATGCGTGAGGTAGAGAAAAAAGATGTTGTAAAAGAAGCCGCTCCAAAAGAATCTAAGAAAACGTCATACGAAGATCAGAAAAAAGGAAAAGCACTTCAAAACCGATTGAGTAAGGTAGAGAGTCAAATCAAACAATTGGAAAAAGACATTCAGCACGATGATAAAATGCTGGCTTCTAATTATGACAAACATATTGAAGATGCTTCGTTTTTTACCGCATACAACAAAAAGAAAAAAGACTTAGATCAATTGTTGCTGGACTGGGAAATTGTTCAGGAGGAGATTGATAATTTTAATGCTTAACTAGTTTTCAGTCACTGTCACAGTCTTCGGTCTCAGTGTCAGTTTTCAGTTTTGAAATGAATATACAACTTTGTCAAAGGTTTAAAACTTTGGCAAAGTTTTTTTTATGTCTAAAATTTACCATCCCTTATAAAAAATAGAAGAGACACTTTATGTACTCCATGCATTTCACAAATCACAAATCACATCTCACGAGATAAGACCAATAGATTTAGAGTGCATAATGGCCTCGCTGCTGTCTTTATAATAACAAACAGAGACCTCTAAGTTTTCGAGGTTTTTCATAATCGTTTTAGTGGCTTTTTTTTTGTGTTTGCCAGTCTGTCTGATATAAACTGCCTTTACAGTTACCGGAAAGATTTTACAGATTCGCTCGTACAAAATGGGGTCGTGTTGCGAATCGTCTCCTAGTAAAATATACTTAAGATTGGGATAAAATTCTAAAACGTGTTTTATTTTGTCGAATTTATGATCGTGGTTTCCGCGTCCGCTCATGAAAAAATCAGGGATTCCTCTTTTGATGTCTTTCAATAGAATTACAGCCCTTGGGAGATGATGTATTTTGGTAAATTTGACGATGAATCGATACAAATTCCATTCGCTGCTCGACACATAAAAAAAGGCATTTTCTTCTTCCTTATTATTTCGTCCCGCTGAACTTAAAGCTTGATAATGGGGTACAACACCTTTAAAAACTTTACGGTCGTTCACGTTTTTAAATAAAAGGACATATATTTTACGGAAGAAATTTCCGGTATGCGAAATCAAAAAAGTATCGTCAATATCGGAGATGATGCCCAGTTTGCCTTTGTGTGGTCTTATGAAACTGCCTTTTTCAGTTATTGTTTCAGTCCTGTGTTTTATACTTACTTCGTATTCAACCCATCCAAAGGGCGTTTCTTTTTCCAGTGGAATACAAAACTTGAAATAGCCATCGTCCAGGGTTTTAGTGTGAATTTCCTGATTTCCGCATTTTAGATAAACATCAAAATTTTTAATGGTTTTTATTCTGAACTGATTGATGATCGAAGTGGCATTTTTGAAGTTTTTTTTCTGAAAATCATAGTCATAGGTTCTTCTGAAAACATGTCCCATTACAATTAATTCTTCTTCATTGGCATAACCGCGATATAATTGTAAAATTGGTTTCATTAATTGTGTATATTTATGGATGATGTAAATTAATTATTTTAATTGATTTTAAAAATAAAACTTTGAAAAAGAATATCTTATTTGTTGTAAATCCGATTTCGGGAGATCTGGATAAATCCGATTTAATAGCCGCTGTACAGGAGTTTTCTGTTGTTCATCATTTTGATTTGGAAGTGTATGAAACCACCGGTAAGAAGGATCAAAAAGAAATACAGACCCTGTACAATCAGTATCTTCCTGAGCGTATTGTGGTAGCCGGTGGAGACGGAACCATAAAAATGGTTGCTGAAGCCATGGAGCAGTTTGATATCATTATTGGTATTTTGCCTGCTGGTTCAGCCAATGGATTGTCAGTCGATCTAAATCTGCCGGATACACTCGAGGAGAACCTGAAAATTGCTTTTCTGCATCATTATATCGAAATGGATATGATTGCTATCAATGGCAAAAAAAGTATTCATTTGAGTGATATTGGCGTAAATGCCAATCTGGTAAAAAATTACGAAGAGAGTAATTTACGCGGTTTGTGGGGTTACGCTTTACAGGCCTATTCGGCTTTAAAAGAATCGGAAGAACCTTTTGTGGCTACAATCTCGGCTAATAACGAAACCGTGGAGCATACCGCAAGAATGATTGTGATTGCTAATTCTCAGAAATACGGAACCGGCGTCGTAATAAATCCAAATGGCGCAATGAATGACGGTAAGTTTGAATTGGTCATTTTAAAGAGCCTTGATTTACTATTGATCGGAAAAATTATTACCGGAAACATGCCTATTGATTCGGATGATATTGTAATTATTTCTACAGATAAAGCGACGATTAAAACCGATTATCCCGTTAATTTTCAGATTGATGGCGAGTATTGTGGTGCACAAACGGATTTGGAAATTCATATTCTGCACAAGCAAATGAAAATTGCAATCCCGTAGTTTTTATAGTCTGTGTGAAACTGATTGTGAGATGTAATTAAGTTAAGGAAAAACAGCTAAAAGGATTGCTGATTTTTGATTAACGATTTCTGATTTCAGATGTTGGAGGTTGTTTGAAACTGATTGTGAAATGTATCGCCCCGATGGGGCTAAAACCGATGTTTGAATTTATTTCTATAGATATTCCACTCCTAGCGGAGTTGCCTTCAGAATTCCGTAGGAATGATTGTATTGTAGCAACGGATTTTAATCCGTTGAAAATAGGGATGATGTTTTCATGAGTTCCATAGGAACGATCTGTATAATTGTTTTTGATTAACGATTTTCGATTTCAGATTTTGAGGGCCGGGTAAAACTGATTGTGAAATGTATCGCCCCGATGGGGCTAAAACCGATGTTTGATTTTATTTCTATAGATATTCCACTCCTAGCGGAGTTGCCTTCAGAATTCCGTAGGAATGTATATGTTGTAGCAACGGATTTTAATCCGTTGAAAATGGGGTGGTGTTTTCATGAGTTCCATAGGAACGGTCTGTATAATCGTTTTCGATTTTTGATTAACGATTTCTGATTTCAGATTTTGAGGGCCGGGTAAAATGGATTGTGAAATGTATCGCCCCGATGGGGCTAAAACCGATGTTTGAATTTATTTCTATAGATACTCCACTCCTAGCAGAGTTGCCTTCAGAATTCCGTAGGAATGTATATGTTGTAGCAACGGATTTTAATCCGTTGAAAATGGGGTGGTGTTTTCATGAGTTCCATTGGAACGATCTGTATAATCGTTTTCGATTTTTGATTAACGATTTCTGATTTCAGATTTATAGAACGTATAAAAAAGAGAGAATATTTAGTACTAGTCATTAGTAGGTCAGAAATCTGCAGTCGTTAATCTTCAATCTAAAATCAGTATTTATTTAAACGGATTTCGTTCCTGCCAGTCGGTTTTGGGTTCCAAATAGCTAAATAATCGGCCGATATTGTGGTTGATCAGCGTATTGCTGTGCGTTATTAACCCATACATTTTGACCGGTTTTGCCCCGACAGAGCTTTTGATTTCGAGAGCGGTTCTGGCAAATACCACTTCTTTAAAACCATGATTGATAGAGTAGGCAATCATGTCGTAAAGCATGTTGAGGTATAGCATTTTTTCGCGTTGAATGGTCTCGTCGTACCCTAAAAAGTAAGTATCCATCGCACTTCCGTTTTTAATTAAGGTATTGAATCCGATTAGTTTTTCTTCTAAAAAATAGCCGTAAAACAGGAAATCATCTTTCATGATTTCTTTAAAAAAACTAAAGTGATTTCGGGCTAAGAAAAAAGTATTGAAAGGAGCGTTTTTGGCCACATGAAAATACAAATCGTAAATAACATCTTCATATTTTTTAATGTCGGCTAAAGACATTTTTTGCTTTACGATTCCGTCTGCTTTTTTTCGGGCCCGTTTGTACTGATCCCGATATTTTTTTGATAAAGCGCCAATATAATCCTGTTCAGATACCCAGTCTTTATGGATTTCAAAAACCATATTAGGCTGAGTTGAAAACGTGTAATTGTTTTTAAATTCGTTTTGTAAAGGAATAATTTCGGTAGCTGTAAAATCTTTTATGCTGGTAATGTGAACCTTTCTTCCGCCTGCTTTCAGGTTTTTTTTAAGCTGATTAATGGCTTTGTGCAGTGTTTTTAGAGCTATTGATTGTTTGATGTCTGAGGCAAGTACAAACGCATTTTGTCCGGTAAGCATATTGTTTCCGACAAATAGTACATGAGAGGCAAAATTTTTAAAAGCAAAATTTCGCACCGAAGTTTTCAAACATTGATCGCGTTCCCCGAACGATTCCAGTTTCTCCGTAAATAGAAATTGGGTCAGAACAATTCCGACCAGTTTACTATCGTTGAAAATTCCGATAAAATGGCATATCATATTTACCGGACAGGAGTTCTCCAGGACTTCCAGGTATTCTTTGGTTAAAAAGATATTAGCTGCCGCCAGAGAATTCCATTCCAAGGGCAGTAGTGATGCGCTATTGTATATTTTGAAAGAATAAGTTGTAGTCAAAAGAGGGAGCTAATTTCTTCAAAATTAGAGAATATTTATAAGAACTCAACTGGTTTAAGTTATTATTAAGAAAACCCGTTTGAGATTTAATTTCAAACGGGTTTGTATTTTTTAGAGTTAGGCAAATGCACAGATAATTCCGCCCATCAAAGTAAGGCAAACCGCCCAGTAACCTGCATGTATAAAGATATATTTCCACGATTTTCTTTCGAATAGGCCGTTGATTCCAATTATGGGAAAGACAAAAAAGAGTGCTGACATAAATCCGTGAAGAGTTCCGTGTTTAAAGGTACGGTAGGCTGTTCCATAGTCATTCATAAAAGCAGCAAATGATGGTTTAGCACTGGCGACCAAAGGAGGTCCGCCCACCATTCCCAAAGCACCGGTTTGATGGATGGTAAGAGACATTAAAATTACGGTAATCATTAACGAGAAAAGATACGTAAGACCGAATATTTTAAGCATATTTCCTTTTTGTAAGTCTTCCGGAGTGAGATTGTTCTCTCTCATCCAGATGGTTCCGAATACTTTAGGGTTGTACCAGATAAAACCAACAGCCAGTGTTACGATGGCTGATAAGAATAATGCAACAGGGTTAAATTCCATAATATGAGGTTTTTAGGATTAGTTGCTCAAATTTAAACAAAAAATCTCACAAAATGTGACTTAGCTTAAAGTAGTAAAATTAGGATTAAATTAATTTTTATCAACACTTTATCGACATTATGAGCTTTATAACTATGAAATGTATAATTTTGTGGTATCAATAAATCTTGAAGTTTTGTAATGAAAAGCTTAGTCCTGTTTTTTCTGGCTTTTATTTTTTCGCCTGCTATTTATGCTGATACCGTTTCAGATAAAGAGAAAGAGGCGCTTATCAAATTGTATGAGGTAACAAACGGATCGGAATGGAAGATAAAGTGGGATTTATCACTTTCGGTAGCTACCTGGTATGGGGTAAAAGTTGAAAATGGTAAAGTCGTCGGACTTCATTTGGCCAATAATAATTTGCAGGGAAATCTGCCTGTAGAATTGTTGACTTTGGTTAATCTGATTACGATCGATTTACACGACAATAAAATTCAGGGACAGCTTCCTTTGGAGATTGGAAAACTAAGCCAATTAGAAACTCTTGCTTTGTTTAATAATGAAATTCAGGGGCAGTTACCAGGGTCAATTTATACGATAAAGACTTTGAAAGTTTTGCTTTTAAATCAGAACAAATTGTCAGGAAGTTTGAGCAAAGAAGTAAGCAACTTTAGTGTTTTGGAAAACCTGAGTTTGTTTGATAATAATTTTGAAGGAGAAATTCCAAATGAATTAGAAAAATTAGGACATTTGTCTGAATTGAATCTTTCTTATAATAAATTTAAAGGAGGCGTTTCGAAAAATTTGATTTTATTAGATGCCTTAAATATGACGATGTTTGATGAAGAAGGAAATCCTTTTTTATTAGAAATAGCCGCTAGAAAAGAAACCACAATGGTTACCAGAAATTAATCGTGCTTATGAATGAATTTTACACTCGTTAAAAAGTGGATTAAATATATTTAGTTAATTGTTTAAAAACCGTAATTCGTTACGGTTTTTTTACGTCTGGTCTTTACTTTTTTGGAATGAAAAATAACATTTAATTTAGTGCATTTTTTTATCCATTACTTTTTTTTCATAACTTTAATTCTTCAATTTGCAGCAGAAAGCAATTTAGAACATAAAAGATAATCTAACCTTTTTAATTATAAAATTATGGTAGTACAGTATCAAGGTGAACAACACGGAAAAGCAACAACATTTACAATAAGAATTATAGGAAATAATCTGTCTAAAAGCAGTTCAAATTACCAGATTGATTTATTGGTCGGGGATAAAAAACTGCCCACTTTTACTACAGGAATTCACCAGAGTTTGTCCAACTGTTTAAAAGAGATTTATTTATTCAGAAAGCACCATGGAATTACATTTGAAGCTTCGTCAGAAAAAGTAGCACCGCTTTTAGTTCCGTATGACCTGGTTTTATACAATTACAATAAGTATGCATTGTTTATGGCATAAGCCAGACTTTGTTTGTCGCAACTATTTAGAAAGACTGCTTTTATAGGCAGTCTTTTTTTGTATCTGCAAATTTTGGAATGGATTTTCGTATTTAGTTGTAGTAAATCAATGTGGAAACTAATGTTCTGAAAGAGTTTTAGCAATAGTATAATGCGGAGCATTATGAGTAATGAGGGAGGTAGTTTGTGCCCTGAAAGGACATAAGCCTGATTTTGGCAAAAGAAAAATAGTTGTTCGATTCTGTTTTCTGCTTTTGCCCTTACAGGGTAATAATTCGCTCTTAATTTAGTACATGGTGCGTTGTGCCATGCTTATGCTTTTGGGCTTTCAGCCCTTTATGACTGCTTCTGATATCTATGTCTAAAGCCAGTATCGTAAGTTAAACCAGTTCTTCTGTTGTACTGTTTTACTTGGGATTTAGGAGTCGATCTTTACAATCAGAATAAATTTGATCACTTAGCAGTTTTTAGGTTTTCATATTGCTTTTTTAAGTTAAAGTTTTATATTTTTTCCTTTCAGGTATTTCTGTTTCATAAATTTTATTATGTTTGCTAAATCGATTTAGCAACACTTAGAACCCTTTTGTTTATGAAGAAAATTCTTTTAACCTGCTTTTTTATTATTGTTTCGAATGCATGGATCAATGCTCAGGAACTGAAGTCTCCCGATGGGAACCTGGTATTGACATTCCATTTAAATGCAGAGGGTACTCCGATTTATGCTCTGACCTACAAGAAAAAAGAAGTAATCAAAGAAAGCAGATTGGGTTTTATTTTAAAGTCGGATATCAAAATGAATAAAGGTTTTCAGATTGTTGGTACACAAAAACAATCAGAAGACAATTTCTGGGAACCGGTATTGGGAGAGCAGAAAAAAATCAGAAATCAGTACAATGAATTGAAGGCTGATTTGATACAGGAAAAGAGTAAACGAAAGATTTCTATTTATTTCCGTTTGTTCAATGATGGTTTGGGATTTCGATATGAGTTTCCGATACAGGATAAGCTGCGTCATTTTGTGATTCAGGAAGAAACTACCGAGTTTAATTTAACGGGGGATCATAAACTTTTTTGGATTCCGGGGGATTATGATACAAACGAGTACAGTTATACCACTTCAAAAATTTCGGAGATACCATCTTTGATGTACAATGCTGCTCACGTTTCGATGGCAGCACAAACAACGATTAAAAATCTGGCTGCACAAACGCCTTTGATGATGAAGACTAATGACGGACTTTATATTAATATTCACGAAGCCGCTTTAAAAAATTATCCGGCAATGTGTCTTAATGTTGATGATAAAACTTATTCGCTGAGTTCCCATTTGGTTCCTGATGCTGTTGGAAATAAAGGATACATTCAAACCGGAAGTTTTACGCCCTGGAGAACGATTGTGGTGAGTGATGATGCGCGAAATATACTGGCTTCAAAAATGATCTTAAACCTGAATGAACCTTGTGCTTTCGAAGATACTTCATGGATTAAACCGGTGAAATATATTGGGGTTTGGTGGGAATATTTTACCGGCGGAGGATCTACCTGGGCGTATTCTGACAATCAGGATGTAGTAATTGGAGCTACCGATTTTTCTAAACTGAAGCCTAATACAACACATGGAGCCAATACGAAACACGTAAAAGAATATATCGATTTTGCTTCGGCAAATGGTTTCGACGCTGTTTTGGTGGAAGGATGGAATGAGGGATGGGAAGATAATACCGCTTTTAAAAAGGAGCATATTTATAGTTTTACCAAACCTTATCCGGATTTTGATGTGAAAGATTTAAGTTTGTATGCCAAGCAGAAAGATGTGAAAATCATCATGCATCATGAGACTACCTCTTCGGCTTCAGAATATGAAAGACAACTTCCGGATGCCTTAAAGTTTATGGTTGATAATAACTATAATGCGGTAAAAACGGGCTATGTAGGACCAATTATTCCAAGAGGAGAACACCATGACGGGCAGCAAATGGTGAACCATTATACGTATGTAGCCAAGGAGGCAGCAAAGCATAAAATCATGGTAGATTCCCATGAAGCAGTTCGCCCAACGGGATTGCATCGTACCTATCCCAACTGGTTTGCGCAGGAATCAGCCAGAGGAACTGAGTTTGAGGCTATGGAGGGGATTCATCCTGATCACACTACAATTTTGCCCTTTACACGTCTTATGGGTGGGCCGATGGATTATACACCGGGAATTTTTCAGGGAGATTTATCCGTATACGGCTCAAAGAAAAACAAGTTGAGTACAACACTGGCGAAGCAATTGGCGCTTTATGTAACCATGTACAGCCCGTTGCAAATGGCGGCCGATTTGCCTGAAAACTATAGGCGTTTCAAGGATGCTTTTCAGTTTATAAAAGATGTTGCACTGGACTGGGATGACAGTTATATTCTCGAAGCAGAACCAGGAGATTATATCACAATAGCCAGAAAAGCTAAAGGAAAACAAGAATGGTTTGTAGGTGGAATTACGGATGAAAATCCACGTACTGCTCTCATTGATTTTAGTTTTTTGCCTGAAGGGAAAACCTATAGTGCAACGATTTATGAAGACGGAAAAACAGCCGATTATAAGAGTAATCCACAATCGTACAACATTCGTAAAATGACTGTAAATAGTAAAACGAAGTTAAAACAAATACTAGCCGCGAGTGGCGGTTTTGCGATTTCAATAAAGTAGAAAAGAGATAGAAATAACGCACAGATGGCGCGGATTTTTTTTCTGATCTTTGCGAATGGAAAATGGTTTAATCTGTGGCAAAAGAAAAAAACAAATAACCGGAGGGCGAGATTAATTCGTTCTTCTCAAAGACATAAAATAATGAGTATGAAAATTTATCCATTACAATTTGAACCAATCCTGAAAGAAAGAATCTGGGGAGGAGAGAAGCTAAAAACAATTCTGAATAAACCAATTACATCAAAAATTACAGGAGAAAGCTGGGAATTGTCTACTGTAGAAGGGGATGTAAGTATTGTTGCAAACGGAGCATTAAAAGGACAATTGTTAACTAATTTAATAGATCAATCGCCAAATGAGATTCTGGGAACAGCTGTTTACGAACGATTTGGGAATCAGTTTCCTTTGCTTTTTAAGTATTTGGATGCAAGAGAGGACTTATCGATACAAGTTCATCCAAACGATCAGTTGGCGAAAGAACGTCATAATTCGTTTGGTAAAACCGAAATGTGGTACGTGATGCAGGCAGATGCAGATGCGAGAATTATTGTGGGTTTTAAAGAAGATTCCAGTAAAGAAGAATATTTAGAAAACTTAAATAATAACGCCTTAGTTTCAATACTGGACGATGTAAAAGCCAAAGCCGGGGATGTTTTCTTTTTAGAAACAGGAACTGTTCACGCTATAGGTGCCGGTTTGGTTGTGGCAGAAATTCAGCAGACATCTGACATTACCTATCGTTTATATGATTTTGACAGAACAGATGCTCAGGGCAACAAAAGAGAACTGCATGTTGATTTGGCATTGGATGCGATTAATTACAAAAAAGTGGATACGCAGAAAAAGTATGAAACGACCTTAAACCAATCAAATGTAGTGGTCAATTGTCCTTATTTTACCACTAATTTCCTTCCGCTTGACGGAACTCTTGAAGTAAGTAAAAAAGGAGAAAGCTTTACGGTTTATATGTGTACGGAAGGCCATTTTGAAATTGCCTATCAAAACGTAAATTATCAATACAAACAAGGTGATACTGTATTGATTCCTGCAGGAATGCACAATTACAGCTTAAAAGGAACCGCTTCAGTTTTAGAAGTATATATCTCATAAAGAAAGTGGCGGAGACTATTTTTATCACGTTACAGGTCTTTAATTAGGGTTCATGATAATTTTATCGCTTTGAAAAATAGAGAATTGAAGAGAATTCATATTAAAAACAATAGCGATGATCAGGAACGGAAAAAATGATTAATGGAGAAAATACCTGTAAATACTGATGATTATATGTTTAATTAACTTTAAAATAATGATTTGTATAAAAAAAAGAATTACAAAATCGTTTTAGTAACTGTTTTTGTATATATTTGTGATATAATTAATAACTGCTTAATAAAAAATTAACTCATTAGATGAAAAAGATTACTATTAAGGATATTGCGACAGAGGCTCAGGTATCCATATCTACTGTATCTTTTGTTATCAATGGTAAAGGGGGAAAAATGGGCATCAGTCCGGCAGTGATCAAAAAGGTACAGGAAGTGGCCGAAAAGCTCAATTACAGACCCAGTATGATTGCTACCAGTCTTAGAACCGGGAAAACCAGATCTATAGGGCTTATTGTTGAAGATATTTCGAATCAGTTTTTTGCTGATCTCGCCAGGGTTATTGAAGATGAAGCGAAGAGTATTGATTATAGGGTTTTTTATTGCAGTACAGGAGGAGATGATGAACGTTCTGAAGAGTTGATACATAGTTTATTACAGGCCAATGTAGATGGTTTTATTGTAACGCCAACTCAGAATCTGGAAAATAGCATTGATCTTCTTTTAAAGTTAAAAAAACCGGTTGTACTGATCGACAGATATTTTCCGGGACAAAGAGTGAGTCATGTGGTGATGGATAATTATGAAGCCTCCAATTCGGCTGCAAAATTCCTGATCAGTAAGGGACGCAAAAATATTGCGGTGGTAAATAATACCTCCGAGATGATTCAGATGAAGCTGCGTGAGGATGGATACAGAGATGCTTTGAAGGAAGCGGAAATGTACAATCCGTCACTTGTTCTTCACATGGATTACCATACTAATGAAGAGGCGAGAATTGCGGGAATAATAGATTTCTTTGAAAAGAACCTTGATATTGACGCCGTTTTGTTTTTGGCGAATTATATGGGACTTGCCGGACTTCAGGCTTTCCGAAGAATGGGAATCAAAATTCCGGAAGATATTTCGGTAATTAGTTTTGATGATCACGACAGTTTTAAATTGCATACGCCAACCATTAGTGTTATTGAACAGCCGATAGAAGATATTGCTGTAAAATCCATACAATTGTTAATGAGTCAGATGACGGATATGGAGAAGTTTGAAGTAGAAAAAAGTCTTAAAAAAGGAAAATTGATTATTAGAGAATCGGTTTAAAATTTTGAGAAAAAAAAATAAAAAGGGAAAAGAAACGGTTCGTTTTTTTTTAACCGTTTTACTAAATCGTTTTAGTAAATTTTAGATCAATTAAATTGAAAATGAGTTAGGTTTCTGATCAGTTTACGATATCGATTTCTTAAAGGAGTGCTTATAAACATGACTATAAATAAGGCCGGGATATTTATAAGGTGCAAACCTTATAAGTATCCTAATTAAAAAGGAGTTCAAAATTTTTTATTAATTATTTAAAACAATCAAATTAGAAACAATCACAAAAATCAAAACAAACAAATAACCAAAAAAAGAATGCTTATGAAACGAATATTGGCAGTGTTAGGAATGGTGTTGTTCAGCAGCTTAGGAGCTGTGGCGCAAAACCGATTGATAACAGGCATAGTAGCTGATGCAGAAAACAAGGGAATTGTTGCTGCATCGATTGAGGTTCAGGGAAAACCGTATAGTGCAATCACTGATGCGGAAGGCCGATTTAAAATGAATGTGCCCGAAGGACCGGTTACTTTAAATGTATCCTCTATAGGTTTTAATCCGCAATCAGTAGTGTTGCAGCAAAACCAAAACAAAATTTCAGTGGTATTAGTAGAAAATACTCAGGAATTAAAAGATGTGGTAGTAACCTCATTTGGAGTTAAAAAACAAAAGAAAAGTTTAGGATATGCCGTTGGAGAACTGAAAGGCGATGAACTGACAAAAAATAAGGAAATTAACTTAGGAAATGCTCTTCAGGGAAAAATTGCCGGAGTTAACGTTTCTGCACCGGTTACAGGACCTTCAGGATCAAGCCGTGTGGTAATTCGTGGTGCGACTTCAGCTTCGGGACTTAACCAGCCTTTGTATGTAGTCGATGGTATTCCGATTGATAACAGCCAACAGGGAAATGCAGGAATGTGGGGAGGTGCCGATAAAGGAGACGGTATGTCGTCTTTCAATCCTGATGATATCGCGTCTATGTCGGTATTAAAAGGTAGTGCGGCTTCTGCTCTTTACGGATACAGAGGATCAAACGGTGTAATTTTAATTACGACTAAAAAAGGAAAGAGCGGAACAGGAATAGGAGTAGATTTTAGTACTAACGCTACATTTAACACGCCAGCAAGTTTATTAAACTGGCAAGATCAATACGGAGCGGGAGCACCGGTAAATGGGGTGGCTACAAGATTTAAAAACCTGCAGGAACTTAGAGATTCTTACTATTTTGCATGGGGAGACAAATACGACGGTACACCTTCTTTATCTATTGACGGAACGACCAGACCTTATCAGGCTTACGGGAAAAATAACGTTGAAAATTTCTACAGAACGGGATTTTCTTCCAGTAATACTTTAGCAATTTCGGGAGGAAGCGAAACTACTAATTTCAGATTGTCTTTCGGAAATACAAAAGACGAATCGATCATGCCGGGAACAAACTTTGGTAGAAATAACATTGCTTTAAGTTTAAATTCAGCAGTAAATAAAAAAATAAGCATCGAGACTAACGCTCAGTATATCACAGAGAAAAGTCACAACCGTCCTTATTTGAATGATTCACCTAGAAATCCTTCTTTTCCGACTACTTTCTTAACACCAGGTACTGATATCAGATGGATTAGTAATGGTTTTGATGCAAATGGCGGAGAGGCAGATTATTTTGGGGCAAATGTTTACCATACAAACCCTTATTATGCAACACAATCTCCTTTAAATGATGATCTTAGAAAACGTTTCATTGGTTCTGCAAAGGTAAACTACAACATCACTGATAAAATCTATGCAAAAGGTGTTCTTGGAGTGGATGATATTAATTATGAGTATACGGAGATTGAACCAACAGGAATTAACTACAATCCTGGAGGATCTTATGAGAACAGAGTAGAAAACCGCTCAGAATATAATGCTTCGGCTTATTTAGGATACAAAGGAGATATCGTTAAAAATTTATCTTTAGATGCTTTCATTGGAGCTAACCGTCAACACAACAGATTCAGCGGAATTAAAATGAGAGGGAATAACTTTATTGTTCCGTTCCAATATTTCTATGGGAATACACAACCGGACAAATCGGAGAAATTGTTTTCAGAAAGTGAAGTAAACTCTCTTTTCTATTCGGCCGATTTAGGATACAAAGATTTCTTATACTTAAGTTTAACAGGTCGTGAAGATTGGTTTTCTACTTTAGATCCATCCAGCAACAGTACGTTTTACCCATCTGTAAGTTCAAGTTTTATTTACTCTGAAATAATCGATTTGCCGGAATGGATGTCATACGGAAAATTCAGAGCAGGTTGGGGTAACGTAGGAGGTGCACTGCCGGATGCTTATGCTTTGGCTTTGACCTATACTTCACCGGACGGTCAAACGGATTCTTTAGGACAGCCAATTTTAGGAGTGAATGGAGAAACAATTCCAAACAGAACTTTAAAACCTTATAATGTAAGCACAATCGAGTTTGGTTTTGAAAATACATTCTTCAATAACAGAGTAAGTACCGACTTGACTTTCTACAGCAAAAAAACGACGAATGATATTACGGATGCTGATGTTTCTCAGTCTTCAGGCTACAGAACTACTAAAATTAACGTAGGAGAGATTCTGAACAAAGGGGTTGAGTTTGCCATCAATGTAAAAGCAGTTAAAACACCAAACTTCTCCTGGAGTGTAGGATATAATTTTGCTTATAATAACAGTGAGGTTCTTAAGCTTTCAGATAAAATTACAACCAAATCATTGGAAGGGAACAGAGACGGAAGAGCTTCTGTGGTGTTAGAAAAAGGACAGCCTTTTGGTGTGATCAAAGCTTATGACTATTTAAGAGATGCTAACGGAAATATCGTAATCGATACTAATGGAAAATTCCTGAGAGGAAACCTGATTATTGCAGGACAAGGTGTTGCACCAACATCAATGGGACTTTCAAATGACTTCCAGTACAAAAACTTTACACTTTCCGTTTTTGTAGATGCTAAATTTGGAGGAGAGATTTACTCTGCTACGAACCAGTTAGGAACCCGTTACGGATTAACAGAACAAACTGTTTCAGGCCGTGAAGGAGGAGTTGCAGTAAAAGGAACAGATGTTAACGGAAATCCGGTAAACACCACAGTTTCTGCTTACGATTACTGGAGAAGCTATAGTGATGTAACTTCAAACTTTGTTTACGATGCCGATTTTGTGAAACTAAGAGCCATCTCTTTTAGCTATAATTTCCCAAAAGCTTATTTGTCAAAAACCCCATTCCAAGCAATCAGCTTAGCATTTTCAGCACATAATTTATGGACGATTTACGATAAAGTTCCAAACATTGACCCGGAATCAAACTATTCTAATAGTAATGCGCAAGGTCTTGAAAGAGCTTCTATGCCTTTGACGAGAAACTATGGACTGACACTTAATGTGAAATTTTAATAAACCAACTGAAAGATGAAAAATAAATATATAAAAATATTTTGTATCGCAATTGTAGGAGCCATGACGCTGACTTCATGCGATAAAGGATTCGAAGAGTTAAATAAGAATCCAAATGCTTTGCTTGATCCGGCTGTAAAATCAATGTTTACACTTGCTGAGATCTACGTTGACGGACAAGATTTCTCCAATACCAGAGGAAATAACCTGTATGCGGCACAAATCGTTCAGCAATTTTCTTCATTAGGAGGACCAGGTTCAAAATATAGCTATTCCTCGGAATATTCTGCGGCACTTTTTAGTGAGTCTTATGGTAAAGGATTGAATCAGATTTTTCAATTGATGTCAGTGGCAAAAGATGCACCAGAAAACTCCAATATGATTCAGGCTTGCAGAATCATGAAAGTGCTTATGTTTCAAAAATTGACAGATACTTACGGAGAAGTTCCTTACTTCGATGCTGGTAAAGGGTACAATGGAAATGTTTTTGCTCCAAAATACGATACGCAGGAAGTTATCTACAATGATCTTCTGAAAGAATTAGACGAAGCCGGAGATGCTTTAGATGTTACTAAACCATTCGTGGGTAATGCTGATTTATATTACCAGAGTAATGTTACTAAATGGAAAAAACTGGCGAACTCTTTAATGTTGAGAGTAGCGATGCGTTTGTCTAAAGTAAATCCTGCCAAAGCAAAACAGTATGTGGAGAAAGCAGTTTCTAAAGGTGTTTTTACTTCAAATGATGACAGTTTAGTTTTAAAACATGATGCAGGTCCGGTTGGCGTGAAAACCAATCCAATTACCTCTTCATGGGTTAGAAACGATCTGAACAAAGGAGATGCAAACATCAAATTCAGTAAAACGTATATTGATGCGTTGAAAAACAGTAACGATCCGCGTTTAAGAATTTATGCTAAACTGGAAGCTACAGGAAACAACAATCCTGCTAGTCAGCAAGGTCTGGCCAATGATGCAAAAGAATTTCCGGGAGGAGACAAAAAATTGTTCTCAGATCCTAACACTTCTACAGTATTACGCTTAGATGCTCCTACTTTAATCATGTCTTATGCTGAGGTTCAGTTTATATTGGCAGAAGCAGCAGTAAAAGGATGGAGTGTTGGAGGAAATGCACAGAAGTTTTATGAAGACGGTGTAAAAGCAGCTATGGAAGTGCTTACTATTTTTGGAGACAAAGTACCGGCAGTTACGTCTGCAGAATATACCGCTTATATGACAGCAAATCCGTTTAAAGCAGCAGGAACCGAGGCTCAAAAAATCGAGCAGATTATCACTCAAAAATGGATTGTATTGCTATTCAATGGTTTTGAAGCATTTTCAGAATACAGAAGAACAGGATATCCGGTTTTAGTTCCGGTAAATGATCCAACAGGAGAAACAAAAGGAACTATACCAAGAAGATTAATTTATGATCAGTCAGAATTGATTACCAATTCGGCTAATTATAAAGAAGCAATTGCTCGCCAGGGGTTGGATTTAATGACAACCAGAATCTGGTGGGACAAGCAATAGTTTTATGCGTTAGGTGAGTTAGTTGAGTTAAGCCGGGTAGGGATACCTGTACCTCCCGGCTTATTTTTTAATTTTCTGTTTGATTTTCACTAATTTAGAGGAGTTGTATCCGAAAAAGTTCGATAAATCTTAATCCCTTTTTTTCGCAAGAGAAATTAGCTTCTGCTGAAAAAGATGGAATTATCATCCAAAGAACATCACAATTAGGACAGACTTTTAAGAAATCGAAAATCAGAAATCGAGAGTTTAAAATCAGCGATCTAAAATGAATTAAAGCTTGGCAGCCGTAAAAAAAGGAAATGATTTCAGAATATTTTGTTAGTTGCTTTTATTCCGTAATAAAAACCTAAAGCGAGAAGGAAATAATTGAAAAAGATTTATCCTTCTCCAACTGCCAGCGACAGCATTAGAAAAAAGATTTAACACATAGAAACATAGATTTTTAGGTGTAAAAAGAGAACAAAAAAGAAATATATTTCTTTCACATAAAAGGGTATGTGTATTTCAATGAAGTGGAACGTCTTTTTTAGGAATACAGAACCTATGTCACGATGTGTTAAACTAAATTACAACGGATAAATAGTTTATGAGTCAGTTAATACCGATTGTATATGCATTATCGTCTACTAAAAGTTAGACCATTTTCATACAACATCGGCATTGTACCAGAAACCGGAAGACTAGATACATAATTATAATTGGTATAAAATGGAGTATACAAAAAGATTTTATTGGTTTGTCGGCGTTTGTCTCGCCAATTTTTCATTGGCGGCAAATGCCCAAAATAAAGATTTAAAAACCGGCTGGCAGTATCGGGAGACTAAAACTGAAAAATGGTATCCTGCGACAGTTCCGGGAGAAATACATACCGATTTGCTGAACAATAAAACCATACCGGATCCATTTTACCGGGACAATGAAAAAAAACTGACCTGGATCGAAAAGAAAGACTGGGAGTATAAAACGACTTTTCAGGTAAGCGCGGCAACACTCGCTAAAAAACATACAGAACTGGTTTTTGACGGACTGGATACTTATGCCACTGTTTATTTGAACAATCAGGTAGTTTTAAAAGCCGACAATATGTTCCTGCAATGGCGCGTAGATGTAAAAAAAGTACTGAAATCAGGAAATAACAACCTGGTTATTGTATTTAAATCGGCGCAAAATGTAGTCGATTCCCTGGCCAAGAAAGATTTACCTTTTGTAATTCCCGACAATCCACGTGCGTATGTACGTAAAGCACAATACCATTTTGGATGGGACTGGGGACCAAAATTCACCACTTGCGGAATTTGGAAAACCCCTCGTTTAGAAGCTTACGACAAAAAGGAAGCTGAGAAACCGTATGTGTTAGACCGTAAAATCGAATTGGTTCAGGAACCGGATAAGGTAGGTAAAACCTTTTATTTTAAAATAGACGGAAAACCGGTCTATATGAAAGGAGCCAATTACATTCCGTCGGATGCGTTTCTTTCGAGAGTCACCAAAAAAGAATATGAAAAAGTAATTGGGATGGCCAAAGAGGCCAATATGAATATGCTTCGCGTATGGGGAGGCGGTATTTATGAAGACGATTATTTCTACGATTTATGCGATAAAAACGGCATCTACGTCTGGCAGGATTTTATGTTTGCGGGAACAATGGTACCGGGAGATGATGCTTTTTTTGCCAATGTAAAAAAAGAAGTTCAGTATCAGGTAAAACGCTTACGTCATCACAAGAGTATTGTTTTGTGGTGTGGCAATAACGAAATCGACGAAGCCTTTAAAGACTGGGGATGGCAAAAAAGTATGAAAATGCCCAAACAGGATTCTATTCGTTTATGGAAAGACTACGTTCGTTTGTTTCAGGACAGTATCCCAAAATGGGTAAAAGAAGTAGACAATAAACGACCGTATATTAGTTCTTCACCATCATTTCACTGGTCGAAAGCAAAAAGTTTAACAGAAGGTGACAGCCATTATTGGGGAACCTGGTGGGGCTTGGAAGATGTGGAAGCCGTGCAAAATAAAACAGGACGTTTTGTGAGCGAATACGGAATGCAGGCCATGCCAAACTATTCGTCGATCGAAAGATTTACAAAAGCTGAAGATCGCTATTTGTATTCGGATATTTTACAGGCCCATCAAAAAGCCGGAAAAGGATTCATGAAATTAGATTCGTACCTGAACCGATATTTTATTGATTCTACCAAAATAAAGAAAATGAATGTGGAGGATTATACGTATCTCACACAGTGTTTACAATATTATTCCCTTAAAAATATTATTGGCATCCATCGTTCAAAAGCACCTTACAATATGGGAACATTGGTTTGGCAGCTTAACGATTGTTGGCCGGTAGCAAGCTGGAGCGTTACCGATTATTACGACAGACAGCCCAAAGCAGCATGGTACGCTATGAAAGAAGCCTATCGTGATGATAAAACGCCGGAAATTGATTTGACCCGTCCGATCAATCTAAAATTGGAAGACCCAAAAATCACCTGGCAGGTAAAAGGAAATAAGGTGATTCTAAAAGCCTCGAAATTGGCCAAATACGTCAACGTTTCTATAAAAGGATATACCGGAAAGTGGAGCGACAACTATTTCGATTTGAAAGCAGGAGAAGAGAAAACCATCACGTTTGAAGGTGCGATAGCAAAGCCAATCATTAGAGTTTATTCTCTATATGATGTTCTTAAAAGGTACTAAGGTTCTGAGAGGCTGAGGTTCTGAGTTTTTTAGGTTCAAAGGTTCAAAGCGACAAAGGTTTTTTGTAGAGGCGCATGGCAGTACGTCTGCTTGGCGGACTTTGCGTAAAACCTTGCGCATTTTGCGGTTAAATTTTAAAAATAGCGGTGTAGATCAGTTTATCTTAAAAGGTTCTGAGAGGCTGAGGTTCTGAGTTTTTTTAGTTACAAAGGTTCAAAGGTTCAAAGCGACAAAGGTTTTTAACAGAGGTGGAGTGCGTCTGCTTGGCGAGCTTTGCGTAAATCCTTGCGCGCTTTGCGGTTAAATTTTTAGGTTCAAAATTAAAAAATAGCTATGTAAATCTGTTTAATCAGTGTCATCCGTGGCCAATCAACACAAGTCAATAAAAAAATAATATGTTTACAAAATATAACAAAATAGCTTTTAGCGGGATTTTAGCTTTAAATCTATTTTTTGCCAATCCCGTTGTTTCACAGCAAAAGAAGGCAAAACAAACCCATTTAGATTATACTCAATATGTAAATCCGTTTATTGGCTCGGCGGGCCACGGACACGTATTTGTGGGAGCCAACGTTCCATTTGGAGCAGTACAATTAGGTCCTGTAAATGTTTTTGAAGGCTGGGATTGGTGCAGTGGATACAACTATGCCAGTAACACTATTTTAGGTTTTACACATACCCATTTGAGCGGAACAGGAATTGGAGATCTGAACGATATCCTTCTATTGCCGGTATCCGGAAAAGTGCCGCTTACCAAAGGAACAAAAGAAGACATGACTACCGGTTACGGCTCTTATTTCTCACATCAGAATGAAGTGAGTAAAGCCGGGTATTACAGCGTTATCTTAGACAAATATAAAATTAAAGCAGAGCTGACCGCCAGTGAAAGAGTTGGTTTTCATAAGTATACTTTTAATTCCACTACGGATAATCATATTTTACTGGATCTTGCAGACGGAATTGGCTGGGATAAACCGGTTAAAACGTTTATCAAAAAAATCAATGAAACTACGCTTGTTGGCTATAGATATTCTGCCGGCTGGGCCACCGATCAGCGTATTTTTTTCACCATGGAATTTTCGGAACCAATTGCTGCGATGGCCTTGTATGATGCTACCACTGCAATTGCCGGAAACGAAGGAGAAGCCTTGAAAATGAAAGCGGTTCTTGATTTTAAAGCGTTAAAAAACAAACAGATTTTAGTAAAAGTTGGAATATCTCCGGTAAGTTATGAGAATGCTTCGGCAAACATTAAAGCCGAGATTCCGGGTTGGAATTTTGAGGCTGTAGCCAAAGAAGCAACTTCAAAATGGAACAAAGAACTGAACAAAATTCAGATCAAAGCCGACGATAAAACGATGAAAGTTTTTTACACTGCGATGTACCACACCATGTTTGCGCCTTCCATCTTTAATGATGTTAACGGAGATTACAGAGGTACCGATAAGAAAGTGTACGAAAAAGCAAATTTTACCAACTATACCACCTTCTCACTTTGGGATACGTATCGCGGACTGCATCCATTGTACACCCTTACACAGCCCGACAAAATCAATGATATTGTGAAGTCGTTCCTGGCCATTTATGAGCAGCAGGGAAGATTGCCGGTTTGGCATTTAATGGGGAATGAAACCAATACCATGAACGGAAATCACTCCATAGCGGTTATCGTTGATGCTTATAGAAAAGGATACAGAGGATATGATGTTGCCTTGGCCTACGAAGCCATCAAAAAAACAGCCATGCAAACCCGCGACGGAATGGATTATGTACAAAAACTGCAATACATCCCCGCAGATAAAATGCTCGAATCTGTTGGAAATGCTTTAGAATATGCTATCGATGATTACTGCGTAGCCTTAATGGCAAAGGATCTGAACAAAACGGAAGATTATAATTATTTCTCGAAAAGAGCCAATTTATACAAGCTTTACTTCGACAAAGAAACCACTTTTATGAGAGGTAAGTTGACGGATGGAAATTGGAGAACACCTTTCAATCCGCTTTCATCAGCACACCGAAAAGACGATTATGTAGAAGGAAATGCCTGGCAGTACACCTGGTTAGTTCCGCAGGATCCTTATGGTTTGATTGATTTGTTTGGAAGTGAAGATAAATTTCTGGCCAAATTAGACTCTCTTTTCTTAATCACAGACAAAGTAGAAGGGGAGGAAATCTCTCCGGATATTAGCGGTTTAATTGGTCAGTACGCACAAGGAAACGAACCGAATCATCATATTCCGTACCTGTACGCTTACGCAGGACAACCTTGGAAAACGGCAAAACTAATCCGTGAAATCGATGAGAAATTCTATTCGACAAAACCGGACGGATTGTGCGGAAACGAAGATTTGGGGCAAATGTCGGCTTGGTATGTTTTCTCTTCCATGGGATTTTACTCGGTTAATCCGGCCAACGGAATTTATGTATTAGGAAGTCCGTTAGTCAATACGGCAACGATACATCACAAAGAAGGTATTTCGTTTACCCTCAAAGCTGTCGATAACAGCAAGACAAATATCTATATCCAAAAAGCAGAGTACAACGGGAAACCTTATACAAAATCATACATTACACACGATATGATCGTAAAAGGAGGAGAATTGAAATTGTATATGGGAAGCAAACCGTCGATGACTTTTGGAGTGAAAAAAGAAGACAGACCGCTTTAGAATTTTAGATTGCAGATTTTAGATTGCAGATTTTAGATTGCAGATTTTAGATTTTAGAATAAAGAATAAAGAGTATAGATTTTAGATTTTTAGAAGAGATCAGTTACCGTTTTTAGCTTATAGCCTATCGCTTAAAGCCTAAAGCAAAAAAATAAAAACATGAAAATAAAGAGTTTACTTTTTTTAGGACTATTGCAATGCTTCGGTTTTGTTAATGCACAGATCAAAGCGATAGATGCTGTAGAGTATGTAAATCCATTAATGGGAACACAGTCCTTGCACAGTCTTTCGAATGGAAATACGTATCCGGCGATTTGCAGACCTTGGGGAATGAATTTCTGGACACCACAAACCGGAAAAATGGGTGACGGTTGGGCTTATATTTACACTGCCGAGAAGATCAGAGGATTCAAACAAACCCATCAACCTTCACCCTGGATGAACGATTACGGACAGTTTTCGATCATGCCGGTAACCGGTAAATTGGCTTTTACCGAAGACGAAAGAGCAAGCTGGTTCAGTCACAAAGCAGAGGTTTCAAAGCCGTATTATTACAGCGTTTACCTGGCCGATTACGATGTAACCACAGAAATCACCACTACCGAAAGAGCGGCACATTTTCAGATCACCTTTCCGGAAAACGAACAGTCTTCTATCGTAATCGATGCTTTTGACAAAGGATCTTACATCAAAATAATTCCGTCCGAAAATAAAATTATCGGTTATACCACCCGCAATAGTGGTGGAGTTCATGAGAATTTCAAAAACTATTTTGTACTGCAATTCGATAAGCCTTTTGCGACTACTGCTGCCTGGCACGGGAAAGTTTTAGAAAAAGACAAACTCGAATTAAAAGACAATCATGTAGGTGCTGTTATTGGATTTAAAACTAAAAAGGGAGAAATCGTAAACGTAAAAGTTTCCTCTTCATTTATTAGTTTCGAACAAGCCGAATTGAATTTAAAGAACGAATTAGGTACAGCATCATTTACCGAAACCGTAGCACAATCCAAACAGGAATGGAATAAAGTTTTAGGAAAATTAAATGCCGAAGGCGGAAGCGAAGAACAATTAAAAACGTTTTACTCCTGCTTGTACCGCACCGTTTGTTTTCCGCAAAAACAGTATGAGATTAATGCAAAAGGAGAAACGGTGCACTACAGCCCGTATAATGGTAAAGTATTACCAGGTTATAGTTTTGCAGGAACAGGTTTTTGGGATACTTTCCGGGCCTTGTATCCTTTGTTGAATTTAGTTTATCCTTCGATTAATAAAGAAATGCAGGAAGGATTAATCAACGATTATAAAGAAGGAGGCTTTTTGCCGGAATGGTCAAGCCCGGGATTCCGCGACGTGATGGTAGGAAACAACTCGGCCTCGGTAGTTTCAGATGCTTATATGAAAGGATTACGCGGTTATGACATCAACAAACTGTACGAAGCCCTAGTACACGGAGCCAATAACGAAGGTCTCTTAGAAGCAGTAGGACGAAAAGGAGTATCCTATTACAATACTTTAGGATACGTTCCTTATGATGTGAAAATTAACGAAAATGCGGCAAGAACCTTAGAATATGCCTACGATGATTTTACGATTTGGAAATTAGCGAAAGCATTAAATCGTCCGAAAAAAGAAATCGATTTGTTTGAAAAAAGAATGATGAATTATAAGAATCTTTATAATCCTGAAATCGGATGGATGAGCGGTAGAAATAAAGATGGAAGTTTCCCGAAAAATTTTAATCCGCTTAAATGGGGAGATGCTTTTACAGAAGGAAATGCTTTGCATTACAGCTGGAGTGTATTTCATGATGTACAAGGCTTGATTGGTTTAATGGGAGGGGAGAAAAAATTCACTGCTAAATTAGACGCTGTTTTTACAACACCTCCGGTTTTTGATGACAGTTATTACGGAGCGGTTATTCATGAAATTCGCGAAATGCAAATTATGAATATGGGACAATATGCCCACGGTAATCAGCCGATTCAGCACATGATTTATTTGTACAACTATGCCGGAGAGCCTTGGAAAACGCAATATTGGTCAAGAGAAGTGATGAACCGTTTGTACAAACCCACTCCGGATGGTTATTGCGGAGATGAGGATAACGGACAAACCTCTGCCTGGTATATTTTCTCGGCTATGGGATTCTACCCGGTTTGCCCGGGAACCGACGAGTATGTACTTGGAGCGCCTTTGTTCAAGAAAATTACGCTGGAACTCGAAAACGGAAAACATTTGGTCATCAATGCTCCAAACAATTCAGCTGACAACAAATACGTTCAGGAATTAAAATGGAACAACACCACCCATACCAAAAACTTCATCAACCATTTTGAAGTATTAAAAGGAGGGGAATTCAATTTCGACATGAGCAGTAAACCCAATTTACAAAGAGGAACTTCTTCAAGTGCCTATCCATATTCTTATTCAACTTCAAAATAATACTATGCAGTCACGTAGAAAATTTATAAAAAATACAGGGATTTTTTCAGCAGGATTATTGGCGCTTCAAACGGATGTTTTCGGAATGCAATCGGATGTATTCAATTTTGCACTAAAAGATTTTATTACCAAAAGACCTCCGTTGGCAGAACGAAAATTTACCAGTAGAGCAATTGAAGCTGCCATTGTAAGAATCAAAAAACAAATTGCGAATCCGGAACTTGCCTGGTTGTTTGAAAACTGTTTTCCGAACACCTTAGATACCACTGTCGATTTTGAAATTATCGACGGAAAACCGGATACTTATGTCATTACAGGAGATATCGATGCCATGTGGCTGCGTGACAGTACAGCGCAGATCTGGCCTTATATTCCATTTGTAAAAGAAGATAAAAAACTAGCAGAACTGGTAAAAGGAGTAATCAATCGTCAGACCAAATGCATTTTGCTAGATCCGTATGCAAACGCTTTCTACAAAGATTTTGCGCAAGTGAGTGAGTGGAAAAACGACATGACCAAGATGCAGCCCGGTATTCACGAACGCAAATGGGAGATCGACAGTTTGTGTTACCCCATACGACTGGCACACGGTTATTGGAAGGAAACAGGAGATATCAGTTTGTTCGACAGCAAGTGGAAAGAAGCGATGCTTTTGGTATTGCAGACTTTCAAAGAGCAGCAGAGAATGCACGATAAAGGACCTTACAATTTCCAACGGGTTACAGCCTGGGCGACAGACGGAGTACCTTTAAGCGGTTACGGATATCCGGTAAAACCATGCGGATTAATTGTTTCGACTTTCAGACCTAGTGACGACAGTACGCTGTTTGGTTATTTAATTCCGAGTAATATGTTCGCGATCGAAGTATTGGGGTATCTGATCGAAATTTTCTCTTTACCGGCTTTAAAAGACGATGATTTGGTGGCAAAAGCCAAAGAATTGCGTGGACAGGTTCAAAAAGGACTGGAAGAAAACGGAATCATCGAACATCCTAAGTTCGGAAAAATCATAGCTTTTGAAGTTAACGGTTATGGCAGTTTCCACATGATGGACGATGCGAATGTTCCTTCTTTATTGTCTTTGCCGTATTTAGGCGCGATAGCACCCGACAGTCCATTGTATCTGAATACCCGAAAAGTGGTACTCTCAGAAAACAATCCTTTTTTCTACAAAGGAAAAGCAGGAGAGGGGATTGGCGGTCCGCATACCGGGACAGATACCATTTGGCCAATGAGTATCGTTTTGAGAGCCATTACCAGCGTAGACGAGCAGGAAATTAAACAATGCATCAGCAACCTGATCAAAACAAATGCCGATACCGGTTTCATGCACGAGTCATTCCATAAAGACGATGTAGCCAAATTTACCCGAAAATGGTTTGCATGGGCCAATACCCTATTTGGAGAAATGATTGTACATACCAGCATTCATTATCCTCAAATTTTAAAAGATAAAAACATTTAAACTAAAATATTTACCATTAAGGAATTAGTAAAACTAGAGATAAAAATATTCACCATTAAGAAATTAAGAAAAATGAAGCCGTTAGACTTAATAAACTTAATTTCTTAATGTTGAAAAAAATAAAACTAAATTTTTCTAATCCGCATATTGGTTCAAATCCAAAATACAAAAGAATGAATAAAGAATATGCCGTTGGATTAGACATTGGAGGTACACATATCACCGCAGCGATTATTGATATAGTAGACATGAAGGTGATCGATTTTTCACTGCACAAAGAATCTTTCGATTCGAATTTGCCTGTAGCAGAAGTAATGACCATCTGGGAAAAAGCAATTCGCACCGCGATCGAAAACTCAAAAGTTGAAAATACCACAGGATTGGCTGTTTGCATGCCAGGTCCGTTTGACTATACGAATGGTGTTTGCTGGATAAAAGGGCAATCAAAATACGAGCATTTTTATGGACTTAATGTTCGCGATCTGTTTCAGAATCAATTGAAGCTGTCGGGTGATTTTCCTATATTGTTTGAAAATGATGCCGTTTGTTTTGGTAAAGGAGAAGTATTTAAAGATGCTGAAAATCTTTCTAAAAAAGTAATGGCTATCACATTAGGGACAGGGCTTGGAGCTTGTTTTATAGACAAAGGCGAATCGATTAGTACGGGCGATTTAGTACCAAAAGACGGAGAAATATACGATCTGCCTTATCAAGACGGAATTGCCGAAGATTATGTTTCCGCACGTGGACTTATAGCCGGTTATTTTGCTTTAAGCGGAAAAAAAATAAACAACGGATTGGAGCTTTTTAATTTGGCCAAAGCCGAAGATAAAGTCGCGATAGAAGTGTTTGAAAAAATGGGAGAAGATTTAGCCGCGATTGTTATTCCATGGTTGGAAAAATTCGATGCGGATAGTTTCATCATTGGTGGAAAAATTGCCAACGCAAGTGAATTTTTTCTACCAATTTTCAACAAAAAGATAAAAGAAGCTGGAAGCACTATCAATGTTGCTGTTTCTACAGACAACGAAAAAGCAGCTTTATTAGGCGCAACAAGTTTGCTTTATACAGCATAGTTTTGATTATATTAGATGCCACCGATTAAAAAGCTTTACAACACAGATTAGAGCATCCTTTGAATCCTCTAATCTGTGGCAAAAAAAAAATGATCAGCGGCCCGTAAAATAGTAGATATGACAAATTCAAATCGCAGGAATTTTATTAAAACGGCAGCTATTGCTTCAGTAGCGGTAGCCTTGCAATCTTTTCAATCCAATTCGGAAGAAGAAGAGAAAAACATAGTTTCTAAAAAAGGAAAAAAGCCCATTGTGCTTTCTACCTGGAGATTTGGAATTCAGGCCAATGAAGCTGCCTGGGAAGTTTTAAAAAACAAAGGAACTGCTTTAGACGCTGTCGAAGCCGGAGTTAAAATTCCGGAAGCCGATCCTAAAGAAAGAAGTGTAGGCTACGGCGGACGCCCGGACCGAGATGGCCGTGTAACATTAGATGCCTGTATTATGGATGAAAACGCTAATATAGGATCAGTTGCTGCTTTAGAATACATCAAACATCCCATATCGGTTGCGAGAGCAGTCATGGAAAAAACACCTCATGTGATGCTGGTAGGCGATGGAGCCCTGCAATTTGCGGTAGCACAGGGTTTCAAAAAAGAAAATCTGCTGACAGAGGAATCTGAAAAAGAATGGAAAGAATGGCTCAAAGACAGCAAATACAAACCCATTGCCAATATTGAGAATCATGACACCATTGGAATGATTGCTTTGGATGCCAATGGTAATCTTTCCGGAGCCTGTACGACAAGCGGAATGGCATTTAAAATGCACGGACGTGTTGGCGATTCCCCAATTATCGGAGCCGGTTTATATGTCGACAATGAAATAGGAGCCGCAACCGCTACCGGACATGGAGAAGAAGTCATCCGGATTTCGGGCTGTCATCTTGTGGTGGAATTAATGCGACAAGGTAAATCACCTCAAAAAGCCTGCGAAGAAGCCGTTGCACGAATTGTGAAATTAACCAAAAACAGAAACAAAGATTTAAAAGACATTCAGGTAGGTTTTATTGCCCTGAACAAAGCCGGAGAATATGGTTCGTATTGCATTCAGGGAGGTTTTAACTACGCCGTTTACGACGACACCGGAAACCGTTTAATCGATGCCGATTTTTTTCTGAAGTAGGATAAAATGAACTCTTTATTGTAGTTAATTTTGAGGGATCGCAGTATAATAAAATAGTATTCTCTTTATCTTAAAGTACTTTAGGAATGAAAGTGACAGCCTTTTGCAATCTTTAAAGGTTTTGCATTTTCCTAATAATTACTTAATTGTAAAAATAATAATTTACAGCTTACCCCATAAGAGATAAGTGTTTGGGATCTGTTGCTCTGAAAGAGCCTTAGCAATAGTGCGGTGCAAAGCACCATCAATAATGATGATGATTGTTTAAGCCCTGTAAGGGCGAAAGCATAACCCAAAAAGCACATATCTTATTTTATAACATAACTTTTAATTAAGATCTTATACTTTGTTTATAGCTGCTTATGCCCTTTCAGGGCAATATAATTCATTATCTTAATTTATAGTGCGTTGCACTATTTTTATGCTTTTGGGCTTTCAGCCCTTTTTAAACATTCAAATCTTTATGCCAGAAGGTAGCGCTAATTATAAAATCAGTTGTAATAAAATGGTCTCTTAAATGTAGAGCTGAAATCGTTAATAAAAGGAATAATTTCTATCAGCCCCACAACATTTTGTATTGATCTATTTTTATTAGAAAATGTGCAAAAATCTATATATAAAAAAGCTTCGGAGAATTCCGAAGCTTTTGCTTTTTATAATTTAAAAAAGAAATCCGTATAAATCCGTGTCTTCGCTTTAGCGAAGCTGTCAGATTCGTGTACACTATTCACAGCTTCTTTGAAAGAGCCTGCATTAATTTTAAAACCTATTCCTCTAATGCAGTTTCAAACTCCATATGGTCAACAACCTCCGCAGCTGCTTGTGCAGGTTTAGATGCTTTTAGTCTATTAAATCTTTCCAATTGCTCCGTTTCTCCTTCTTCTCCACTGAAATAAGGAAAAACATCCATAATAGGGGACTCAGAAACGGCCGGGATAGAATATTCTCCCATGGTGCTTTGCATTACATGCAGCGTGTTGTCGTAAGCCTCTCTCACATCATTGGCCTGAACCAGCATGTACATATTTGACTTTCTTTCTTTACCGCTTTCTTCATCATAAGCCAATAAAGAGACTTTGGATTTAAACCAACGGTCTGTATTTTCAAAAGGGTGAATTTCGGCGTAATTAGCCACTTTTATATTGGTGATTTTGAATTCCTCACTGATATAAGCCGACATCTCTTCATTAATTCTTCTTTCAGCTTCTGTATAAGACAAAGCATCTACCAAGTAAGGCTCTGTTAAAACTTTTTGCCCTCCGGTTTCGTCCGTTTTTCTATATTTTACCTTGCATTCGTACCAAGTTGCGCTCATCTTTATTATTTTTTAAGGATGCCAAAGATAGATTTTACCGAAAAAAAATCCCCTAAAATTGTGAAATAGATATTCACAATTTTAGGGGATTTTAGTTAAGTTTTTGATTGTTAGTGTTTAATGTTAAAAGTTTGAATTGATCCGAATTGTCGCTTTTATTAAAGCTAATCCTTCAATATTTTTAAGGAGAACATCCTTCGATTCGTATCGACTGTTTTCACTGACCAGTTTAATCCATTCCTCTCCTTTGTCTGATTTTTGTACCCATCGGATCAGGAGAAATTCTTCCGGTTCATCGGTTACTACAGAAACCAAATACATTTCTCCCCAAATAATATGTTCGATTCTGCTGCTCATTTTCTTATAAATGATCAGATCACCGCTCTTTAAAAAAGGATACATGCGATCTCCACTTACATAAATAGCGCCATCGCATTTGGGTAAGTTTGGAACAGAGACATAGTCAATTGGTTTTTCCTCAGATTCTTTAAACAGGGAAACCATTCCGTCAGCAGTTTCAACATCATAGACCGGTACAAACTGCTTCTTAAGTGTTTTTGTAGTGGTGACTTCGTAAACAGTAGAAGGTTCTTCAATTTCACTCATTTTAATTCCCCATTCATACTCAAAAAAGGCAGCATTTTCAAGCATATGCCCTTTTCCTGTCAGGAGCCACTCCGGATTAATTTCAGGATAAATGCGAAGTATCTGCTCTATTTTTGAGGCACCAACATCTTTAACCTTATCCAAAAAGCCGTTAGAAAGCCCCGTTTCGATATAAAATTTTCTTCTATTAATTCCTTTATATTCAATAATTTGTAAGATTCTATTTACGATCATTGCAATTATTTTTAGATTATAACATATTTTTATTGCTATTTATAGGATAAAATCTATATATTTGTAAGTAAAAAAGCACAAAATGATGTTTTAAACAAACGTACAAAAAAAAACATAAAATACACTACTAAAGGGTAAGGTAGTCAAAATTTCAGAAGAAAAATAAAGCTATTATTCTCAGGCGTTCTTTAAGTTGTAAAATGAAAGTAAAGGAAAGATAGGTCGATGAGGTTTAACATAAAAAGAATAAAAGATGAATTATATACTCAGAATAGATCCGAAAAACCCCTATAAGGAACGATTAGAAATGGCTATTGTAAACTTACTTCCGTTTGTTGGAGCAGAAGCCATTTATGTGTCTTTTACTAAAAGCAATAAAGTAACAGTCATCACTTTTATTCTAAAAAAAGAGACCGATAAGGATGAGGAGGTTTTAGATCAGGTAAAGGAGAAAGTAATAAGTATCTATCCCGAGTTTATTTTTAAGTTTATGGATTCTGACTGTGCTAAAAAGGGCTTTAAAAATGGAAAGCCTTACTTTGTTCAGCATTGTACGTTAAAAGAATTAATTTATTTTGAACCGGGAGCTAAAGTTTTTTACCCTCGGAAAGACACCTCTAAAAAGCTGCTTAAAAAAGCAAAAAAAAGATTCTCTCTTGATATGGAAGCTGCAGTGGTATCTTTTAGAAATGTGTCGGTTTATAGCGGAAAAAATAAAAATGAAGAAGCCGTATTTGCCTTGTATCAGACCTTAAGGTATATTTATATCTGTGCCTCAGAATTTTTCACTGCCGTCTTTATTAGCAATACTTGTTTGTTTCAGCAATATGATTACATCATCAAATATGCGCCTTCATTTAAAAGAATACTCAATAAGAATATGGCAGTTCATAATGAGATAGTTGTAATGCTTAATAAAGCTTATTCCTGTGCTATGCAAAATACAGAGATGGGTGATATAGATCCGGAGCTGATGATTAAGGCAAAAATAAAAGTGGAGTCAATGCAGAAAGAATTGAACAGATTATTTTTGGAGTATAAAGCATTATGTAAGGAAAAGATGCAGAAATTAAGCAGGCAAGAATGTACCGGAAAGTATATTTTCAACGAAAAGATTCCATCCGATTATTTTGTTGAAGATGCTTTAAAAAGTATTAACGATTTGATGGTAACTCAATCAAACATAAGATGTGTTTACTGTTTTGGTTATACCATACTTCACGATCAGAAAAGTAAGCCCCAAAATTATTCTGATAAACTTCCTGGGTATCATTTTTATCTGCTGATCATTAGTCTGGATCAAACTCAAGATGAAATCTCCTCAATGGAAGGACTTATTCTGGAAAAATTTGAAGGCAGGCATCAGGTAACCATTCTTAGCCATTCAGGAGAATTAATCCGTAAGGAAAAGACATACCGGAAGTATTTTTTCGATTATGTCAAAACGCACGGACTTTTAATTTACAATGCTCCTTATTATACTGTTTATTTTAAAAAACATCTTCCTAGTTGGGAATCTGAATTCAAAGAAAAATATGAGAAAGACAAAGTTTTAAGGGCAAAACAGCTTTTTGATGATGCAGAGTATTATTTGAGTGATAATCATGTGGCTGTTAAAAGGGTGCTCTTTAGAAAAGTGATTGAGCAAGTTGGTTTAGGACTTATTTATTTGCATTTAGGATACTTTTCAGATCAATTATCGATAAACAGTTTGTTCTCATTATTAAAATACATTCAGGAGATTGAGCTTCCTTTTGATCATGAAAATGAAAAAGAAACTAAGATTATGGAATATCTGTTTGAAACGGCGGTAGTATCTATAAATAAAGAAGGGCAAGATAACAATAACGATTATGATAAATTGATCGAAAATAGATGCATTTTATTTTTAAAACATGCAAAAGATCAGGTTGCGAAGGAAGCCGGGAAATTAGATTCTAAGAAGTCAAGATATTTTTAGTTGATTACTGAACTTGGTAAAGAGTTCGATTTAAAATTGCACAAAGTCTTTTTGGCTTGGTGCAATTTTTTTGGTTTATAAAGATGAACTTTCTGAAAGTATCCTATGCTTTTGAAATAAATTGGAGATCGAAATATATAATTTCAGAATCAGCTAACTTTTAAAATCTGACTCATATTATCTCGGCCAGATAGTATCTTATCCGATACGCTTCTTGTGGTACTTTTTTTATAAAAATAGTAGAATTGAGTTTTTTTATTTTGTTTTATTTGCGCCAAATTTTGCCTTTATAAGTTGAAAATTTAACCGCTATCGTTGCCAAGTATCAGAATGAAAAAAATAATTACGCTATTGTTCGCTATAAATTCATTTGTTGTTTTCGCTCAGGAAATAGTTAAAAATGAATGGGTCGACTCCTCAAAAGTGGAAATCCTTCAAGAGATAAAAATTATTAAAAATAAGAGAAAAGCTGGTATCTATAAACTTCATTTGCCCAAAGAAATTTTGAAAAATGAAAACATGGGTAAAACGTTGCGACGCGTTGAGAATATTACTTTGGATAATAGCAAGACAGTTTATTTTAAAGGCAAAAAAATCAAAAACTATATTTATAACGACAAAGTAATCACTCAGGAAGAATTTTTTAAGCTATTATCTGAGAACATTGTTTCCTTTCAGATTGTTGAGAATTATTTTAATTTGTCCAATGGCGAGACCGAACTTGTTATAAAAGTAAAGGACAATAATGGTAATGTTGATAATATAAAAGGTACAGTTGATGGAACGCTGGGGCTCTTGCAGGAGTTCAATTTTTTAGGGTTGAATCTGTTTTATAAAAAAAATAAATTTTCGACAATTCTGAATGTTTCTAATCTTAAAAATGTTTCCGATAACAGTTCAGAAGAAATGTTCAATGATAAAACTTTAAACTATTCCAATCATAGGGTTTTGTATCAGTCAAATTTTTCAATGCTTACTATTTTTGAGATCGATAAATCAAGCAGTCTTTCACTGCGAAACAAATACTCCATAGTAGATGAAAACAGAAGGAGTATTTTTCCGGATTTATCAGAGGCGTCTTATTTTTTTCTTATTCGGGATTATAGCACAAATTTAAGGTACGAGAAGAAGACAGAAAATAATTTAGAGTATAAACTCAATTTAGATTATGTAAGTAATAATAATAAAATTGAAAATAAGTCTAATAAGTCGAATCAAAAATTTACAGAATGGACGTTTAGTTCTTCGATCTCAAAGTCAATTGATAAACTTTATATTCAATCGGCATTGGTATTGACCGATCGCAATTATGTTTTTGACAATGTGACAAACAGGAGTGAGGTGAAGCAAAATATTGTTACCCCTTTTGTCAGTTTTAGTTATGATTTAAACCCTAATAATTCAGTATCATTTGGCAACAGATTTCAGTTCTCTCGAGATAAAGTAAACAGTGAAGCTGTTTTTGATCATAATTTTTACCTGCCAAATTTTACTTATTTTTCGAAATTTGATTCGATAGTAGATTTGGAGTTCAATTATAAGCGGTACGTTGTCAGGCCAAGTATAAGATCAATTTCTAATTTTACGTATCAGGATTTTAATAATAATTCAGTTGTCAATCCTTCTTACATAGAGCCGGAAATTAATAATTCTTTTTCTCTCGATTTGGTCAGGAATATAAAGAAAGTAGATGTAACTCTAAACTTCGGCTACTTAACATCGTCTAACAATATTTCTATTGTTAATGAACTAAATGACTACAAAATGATCTCTAAAAATACAAATCTCGATTCTTATAGTAGTAGTTCTGTTGGTACTTCAGTCTCATTTAAATTTTATAAAGAATCCAGATTTAATTTGAACTATAGTTATACCAAATTAAAAATGAAGAAGGAGAATGAGATGTATGAAGGGTTTGTAAATTATCTTGATTTATCGGTTAGCGGGAATATAGATAAAAGCACCATGTATTCGATCAACTCTTATTATATTGACAGGTTTTACGATTTTAATTTGTATCGTTCAGTGAAACCTGATATCTCATTTAGTGTATCCCGAAATTTCTTAAAAGACAGATTAAATATCAATCTGGAGTATAGAAATATTTTGAATACTGATGCAAACAGAATGTTGCGATTTACAAATAATACCAATTATTATGTGTTAGACAACAGAAATACATCTCATATGATTTTAGTAAATGCATCCTATAATTTCGGAAAAACATTTAAAGTAAATCGCAAATACATTCGGAATATTAGCTCGGATATGAAGCTGTAAACTAGTGTAAAACTCAATGTTACTTTTTATTTTATTAGATGTTTCATAGACAAAAAAAGCTTCAGATTTCTCTGAAGCTTTGTCTTGATGATGAGGTTCTTAAAAATTGGTATTTACCTTTTTAGAACGGTCTGCAATGTAAGAGATCAACCAGGTTATTGGGCCTTCTTTTACAAAATATATTTTTTTCTTCTCTAAATTAGGAATACTCTCTACGCAGGCCTGTAGTATGTTATTTGCCGAAATAAGGTATTTCTGGTCGTATATGTTTAATACTCTTGCAGCTTCGGTGTTGGTTTTAGCAAGGGTGTTAAACTTGTTGAAATTATTCTTTAGAACCGCATCGTAATCGATAACATCTTCCAGTTTTATTGGCAGATAATGGTCTTTCGTATTCTCATTGTAATACAATGTTGTAAAAGCCCATACAGCTCCACCGGACAGATAGATTTTTTCCTTTTTTAATAAAAGCGGATTTGCATCAAGCATATCCTTTATCTTTTTACGAACAATCGGATTAAAATCAAAAGATTTTTCCTGATATACAGACATGTCGCTGGCTTGGCTTTGGTTTGCAACCGTTTTTTTTACGGCATCAGTAAGTGACATCGTACCAAAATCAAGTTCTAAAGGAATAAACTCTAATTTACCATCCTGAAGTTCATCAATGTATCCACCTTTAGTACTTGCAGCACCAATATCAAGATGCAGAGCGTTAGCATAATCAACAGGTGGTATAGAACCTTTAACTAGTATTTTAGCTTCCTCATCAACATTGATAATATCAAGCTCTTTGTTGGTTAGCGTGCTGATCTTATTTTTTAAAGCATCAACATTACGAGCAGATCCAAAAACAGAAGAAGCCACTAAAAAGATATTTTCTTCCGGAATCTTAAATTGTGCTCTTATTTTAGTCAATTGAGTAAAAACGATAAGACCTGCTTTATTGATATCTTCCTGAGTAAGTTCACCAGTAGCAGTGATATGTTTGGCGAAACTCAGACCTTCGTCATTTGAATAATAGATAATTTTGTAATCTGCTTTTTTAATATTACTGACATCGAGAACAGAAACTTTTATCGTTCTGCGGCCGATTTCAATTCCGGCGTAAATATTTTTTTGAGCAAGAGAACTAATGGAGAAAAATAAACTGAAAAGTATAAAAATTAGAACTTGGGGGCTGTGTTTTTTAAGCATTGTATTTAGTTATGATTGTAATATGATTTATTGTTGATAAAGACTGTAGGTTGTTGTTGTTGTTGTTGTTGTTGTTGTTGTTGTTGTTGTTGTTGTTGTTGTTGTTGTTGTTGTTGTTGTTGTTGTTGTTGTTGTTTGATAATTAAAGGGTTAAAGTGTAAGTGGCGGTTTTTGATATAAAAAAGCAAAACCGAAAAGTTGATTTTTTAAGAGTGATTAAGAGGTTTTTGGAATCACTTTAAAAAGTAAAAAGGACTTCATAATTGTTAATGTGTAAATGACTAAATTAATGGGTAATTGTTTATCAGGCCTGAAATACAGCGAGCTAAAAAACTACTAAATATTTTAGGACGCAAATTTATAAAAACAATTACGAATACAAACCCAGTTATTAAGAAAACATATTATTTAATTGTTAAGCGGTATGGGCATTTTGAGCGGGTATGCATAATTTTCTTAGGTTTTGTACTTTTGTGTATTCCACTTTTAGTACAAAATGATAAGAGGGATAGAGAGAAGATATTCGTTGTTGTATTATTTAGGTTTAATAAAAAAGAGTAAGAGATGAAACAAAATATTTATGATGATATTGATTTTTTTGAGAACTATGGTAAAATGCCACGTTCGATAGAAGGTCTAAACGCAGCAGGAGAGTGGCATGTTTTAAAAAATATGCTGCCTGATTTTCGGGGCAAAAATGTTCTGGATCTGGGTTGCGGTTATGGCTGGCATTGTATTTACGCAAAAGAACAAGGAGCAGAGCATGTAATTGGAGTTGATTTATCAAAAAAAATGATTGATAAAGCAAAGGAAAATTCGAAAGGATTATCAATAGAATATGATCAAAAACCAATTGAAGATATTGAATTTGAAAACGAGCACTTTGATATTATTTTCAGTTCGCTTACGTTTCATTACATACAAGATTTGGAGGCTCTTTTCGGTAAAATAAACCAATATTTAAAGAGAGGAGGGAGCTTCGTTTTCTCTATGGAACACCCTGTTTTTACGGCAAAAGCGGAGCAGGATTGGTATAAAGATGAAAATGAAAACCGACTGCATTGGCCAGTTGACCATTACCAGAACGAAGGAGTGAGGCAAACCAATTTCTTAGGTCATAAAGTAGTGAAATACCATCGAACTGTAGCAGGTATTCTAAATGCCGTAGTTAACTCAGGGTTTAACATCACACAAATATCCGAGCCTAAGCCGTCAGAAGAAATCATTGAAAAATATCCGGAAATGACAGACGAATTAAGAAGGCCTATTTTTATTATGATTGCTGCTTGTAAATCATAAATTAATGAATTTTGGAATGCAAATAGTACGCAGATTATACAGATTCGCTAGACGAAAACGCCGATGGAAACGGATTTTTAAGTATTTTTCTCTTTATCATAGCTTCCAAGTTTTTTAACTAGTAATTTCTAACAAGAACATTAGAATTAAAAACTGAATTCGTATATTGTTCTGCTAAAATCAAATATGCCAGTCCTATACATTTTAGCATACCTGCTTTCAAACGTTTTTCAGTTCATTTTAATAGAAATTATTTAGACTATGAAAAAATCATTAGCACTTTTCGCTGCGTTCTTAGCTTTTACAGCGTGTTCCAAACATCAGGGACAAAAAAATATTGCGATCACCGGAATAGATTCCACATTGCGGCCGGGTGATGACTTTTTTAAATATGTAAATGGTAAATGGTATGATTCAGTATCAATACCTGCATCTCAAGCCGGAGTAGGTGTCTACATGTTTATGAATTACCCGCAACGAATGCGTCTGCAAGGCATATTGGACAGTATTTCAAAAAGCAAGAATTCACCAGGAAGTATAGCGCAAAAAGTAGGAGATTTTTATGCATCTGGAATGGATACGGTAACCATTGACAAACGCGGTTATACACCTATCAAACCTCTCCTGGCAAAAATTGAAGCAATTAGCGATTTACCGTCCCTAATGAACTTTGTAGTGAATGAAGTAAAAGTAGGTAATTCGTCTATTATAGCTTTTGGAGTTGGACCCGATGAAAAAAACAGCAGTATGAACATTGCTCAAATCTATCAAACGGGTATCGGTTTGCCTGACAGGGACTATTATTTTAAATCGGATGCACCAACTGTTGCCATACAGGAAGCTTACAAAAAATACCTAACGACATTATTTCAACAAACAGGCAGCAATGCTGATGAGGCTAAAAAGAATGCTGATTTGGTTTACGGTATCGACAAACAACTAGCTGGTTCGCATAAAACAAAAGTTGAACTTCGTGATGTGCAGGCCAATTACAATAAAATAGCTGTGTCAGAGCTCGTAAAAAGACATCCTAACATAGATTGGACTACTTTTTTAAATAATTTAGGAGCTAAAACCGATTTCATTAATGTAGGCCAGCCTGCCTATTATGATGCCCTTAATAAGCTTTTAAAAACCATTCCCATTAATAATTGGAAAATTTACCTGAAGGCAAATTCTTTAGAAAGATATGGCGACGATTTAAGTAAACCTTTTGTAGATGCCTCATTTGAGTATACCAAAGTGCTTTCTGGTCAGGCGGTTCAAAAATCACGCGGCGAAAAAATGGCTAGTGTTCTGGATACTTACTTAGGCGATGCGTTGGGCGAATTGTATGTAAAGAAATATTTTTCGGAAGAGGCTAAAAAACGGATGTTGATCCTCGTGAATAATTTGCAAAAAGCCTATGCCATAAGAATTGATAAATTAGAATGGATGAGTCCGGTTACCAAACAAAAAGCGAAAGAAAAATTGGCTGCCATGACTAAGAAAATAGGCTATCCGGACAAATGGAGAGACTATAGTAAGGTGAATATTGCCAGAGATGCTTATTTTGAGAATATGGTTTCGGCCGCTACAGCTGCCTATCAATTTCAATTGGCAAAATTGGGTAAACCGGTTGATAGATCAGAATGGTATACTACAGTTCCAACTGTTACGGCCTATAATAACCCTACTGCAAATGAAATTGTTTTTCCGGCAGGTATTTTACAAGCTCCCTATTTTGATAATAACGCAGATGATGCCCTTAATTATGGAGGTATCGGAATGGTGATTGGTCACGAAATAACCCATACTTTTGACGATCAGGGTGCGCAATATGACAAGGATGGTAACTTGAAAAATTGGTGGACAAAAGAGGATTATGCACAGTTCAAGTCCAGAATACAACAGGTGATCAATTTGTACAGCACCTATACTGTTTTAGGTGATCTACATGTTAATGGCGCCATGACAGTTGGCGAAAATACGGCAGATATTGCCGGATTAGCAGTTGCTTATGATGCTTTTAAAATGACAGAACAAGGAAAAGGAAACACAAAAATAGACGGTTTTACTCCGGACCAGCGTTTCTTTATTTCGTTAGCCAAAATATGGAGAGTAAAAATGAAAGACGAGTTCCTGCGTTTGTGGATCAACAATAACCCACATTCTCCACCAATTTGGCGTGTGAATGGTACTTTAATGAATACGACACCTTTTTACGAGGCCTTTAATGTACAGCCTAAAGATAAAATGTTTTTACCGAAGAAAGACAGAATAACAATTTGGTAGATCCTTATTTTCTAAAGTATTTCTATAAAAATCTGCGCAAAGATCCACTGTGAACTTTGCGCATTTTTTTTTGGCTTCTTCAGACAGATTTTTTTTAGAAGTGTTTTTTCTTTTAATAATATTCTATAATCGTTAGATATTTTATTGAAATCATTTACAATATTCTCTAGTGGAATTGCTATTGATTTTTTTATCAAATTCAACATTAGGGCTTCTTATTTTATAAACATTTGGTTTATCAAGTTGTCTATAAATGCAATAGGATCATTTATAAATGAATGTTTGTGAGTGTTCGTAATATCATTCACATTCTTAAATCTGACGTTTGGCAAGATTACGGTTTTAGACTTACTGGAAAGTTGGTTTTGTAATTGGAATGATTTGGCAAATGCAAAAATAGGGCTTAATTTAATTCCCCCTCTATAGTACCGGAACGTTGAGTACAGGTCATAAATATTCATTGAGATTTTGAGAGCAGAAGTATTCGTAAATTGAAAAGCACTACTCACTATAACACACAGCTCCTTTGTTTTTGCATCATTTTAGGATAATATTATATGCATTAAAGATAATACGATATTACAAAAAGAGATGAAAACAGGAGATATTTGTTACATTATTAGTTATAAAAAAAATAAGTTTAAAAAATGCTAAAAGTATGCTTTCTAGAAGTGAGATGAGAGCTATTGATGGTGGAGGACCTGTTGGTCAGAAAGGTTGTGGCGCCTGTTATAGTGCATATGATTGTGGATCAGGTCGTGATGCGTGCGATGGACGTTCCTGTTTTACCTTTAAATAGTTTCTAGTACCTTTTATGTAATAAATTAGATTTAAAAACAGGGAATCTTATTGAATTAAGATTTCTTATTTTTTTTATTAAAATTTTAAAATTAGTGCACATGAAATTAAAACTTTCAATTTTCTTTTTAGTTCTTCCATTTATAATGCTGGCACAGCATAGTTTTGTGCTAAAGGGCGTCTGCTTCAAAAAAGCTAACAAGAAAAAAATTTATTTGACATATAAGGCCAACGGCAAGAGCATTACTAAATCTTCGGAGATCTATAACAATAAATTTGTATTTAAAGGAGAAATTGATTTACCAGTTAAAGCAATTATTTGTACTGATCCTAGATTTTATATGACAAACTTAAATTCAAAAATATTTTATTTGGAGCCGTCTTCCATGAATGTTAAACTCGATATTGATGATTTGAATACAATAGTAATAAGTGGTTCTAAAACGAACGATGAATTTTATGCATTGCATAATACAACGGAAAAGGAAAAAATTCACAAAAAAATTGATTCTATCAGAGAATTGAGTAGATTTTATTCTGTTAAAATGGCAGCAACAAGGGATAATTCTTTAAAAATTCAATTTCAAAAGAGTTTAGATTCGCTGGATCAACAGTTGGATCAATTGGTGGATCAAAATATAAAAATAAATAGACAATCGGATTTTGAATTTATAAAAAAAAATCCAAATTCATTTATAACACCTGACTTATTAGAGTACATATTAGCAGAAGAGGATAATCAAATTCCATATGATACAATTAAAAAATTATACGATAAATTAGGACCAGAAGTACAAAAATCTTACAGCGGAAATCAATTGGCTGAAAAATTAAATTACTTTAAAAATAGTAGAATAGGAAGCTTGGCTCCTGATTTTAAGGTAAATGATTTGAATGCTAACTTGTTGCAACTTAGCTCATATAAAAACAACAAATATGTACTTCTTGATTTTTGGGCAAGTTGGTGTGGCCCTTGCAGAGAAGATTTTCCCTTTCTAAAAGAAATGTACTCTAAATACAAAGACAAAGGCTTTGAAATTATAAGTGTTACAAAGGATGAAAAGCAAGATTTGTGGAGAGCTACAATACAAAAAGAAAATATTGAAAAGTGGAAACATTTTTCAATCAAAGAAAATAAAAGCACAATTGAAAACACCTATGCAGTAACAGGAATTCCAGTGAAAATCTTAATCAATAAAGAGGGAAATATCATAGGCAGATGGATAGGTAGCAGTGTAGAAATCAAAGCAGAAATTGAAAATAGGATTACTGAAATATTTCACAACTAATAGATAATATATACCTGATAATACCTTAAAATAATAAGCAATCATAAGTAAGCTCTATTCATTTCTTACGCAGGAATTAATTTATTGAGAATTAAAACAATGTTCAGATAATCTTTATCAAACCAGTTGAATTATAAGATTTTTTATAATGAAAACAATAAATGCAGTAGCTATATGATAGGAGGAAATTTTGGTGAGGATAATGTCTGTCAACTTTTCCCTTGGTTATTCTCCTATTTGGTACTAGACAGGAATAAAAAAACATCGAAAAATGTCTCGTCCTGAAAAAAGTTTACATATTTATCTCCATTGGTGCGAGCGTCTCGCTCGTGAACGCAACGAAATGTTAATAAAGAAGGTTGTAAGGACGGTTAAAATAAAAAAGCTTTAGATTTCTCTGAAGCTTTATTTTTATATTTTTTATAAATGAATATTTCTTAATTTAATATTTCCGGATATAAATAAGAATTACTTCGGAATCATTAATTAATTAGTTCTTCAATCCTTTTCCTCATTTCATCTTTCTCTTTCAGCACTTGCTCTCCGGAGTATTTTTACAAAAATCTGCACAAAGGTTCCTGTGAACTTTGCGGTTTTTTTTTAGGATTCTACTTATCGGAACAAGGACAATCTATGTTTTCTAGTTCATTAATAAGAAAAGCAGCGTTGATTTTTTTTAAATAGTGTTTAGCAACTTCAATATGAATACAATGTTGCATATCTATAACTAAATCATCATTAAAAAAATGGTATTTTACATCGGCACCATCTGTCCAATTGTCTGTATATTCAATTACACCAACATCATGATCTTCGATAAATTTAATGAAACAACTAGGTTCAAACAACATATAACTCTTCTTTGAATTGAATTGATTTTGAAGGGGTTGAGTGCTCAAAACGAACTTGGTGGAATCTATCGTGAGGAGAGAATTTGTGTTTTTCTAATTTTTCTTTAAAAAAATCTATTTTTCCCTTTTCTAACCATCTTTTAAATAATACATTGATGAGGCCTTTAGCTATCTCACTGACCTTTTCTTCACTTGGAGAAGTAAAAGGGATATCGAAAGAAGGGATGTATCCTATATAAGAAGAATCTAGTTTTTTTACAGTCACTGAAAGGCGAGCGGTAATTTTACCCTTTTTAATTTCTATAACATCTTTCATCTCAGTTGTTTTTAACAAAAGTAATAATTTTTTTATACTTATTTCGAATTCGTCCATTGTTACAAAGTGTTAAAAAAAATATGCTGCTGTGAGCGTCTCACTCGCGCACGTAACAAAATGTTGATAAAGGAGGGATAGTGAAAAAAAAAGCTCCAGATTCCTCTGAAGCTTTGTCTTAGTAGTGGGAAGTATTCAAATGGCTAGACAACTTGTGAATAACCTATATTTCTTTTGTGAGCCTGTCTAGTTCTTTTAACAAGGTAGGGAATCTAAATTCACCAGCCATACTTTCGATTTTTGCAAATGCATCGTTTAAATCAATGCCGATTGAAGTGATAAAAAGAGGTTTTTTACTATCGCCCCTGAATAAGCTTTTTTTGTCTTTATTCAATGATGCAAAATTAGTTTTGGCGACCCCAATTATTGGGACTCTTTGGTTTAATTTTTCATATAGGTATCCTCCTAAGCCATATTTTTTATCATCATCCAGATAGATATAGCCATCGACAATTACAGCGTCAATATTTTCTAATTTCATCTTTTGTAAGAGACTTAAAATGCACGGTAATTCTCTTCGGTAAAATTCTCCAGGGATATAGTCTTCGATATTATCAATTATTTCTGAATGTACTTTATAATCTTTGTCTTGATTCCATTGATTAAATTCAATACAAACGGTTTTGGCTTTTCCGTCAAAATAATAAGTGTCAAATGCTAAAAGCACAAAATTTTCTATCATAATTCTATTGGTTTTATTGTATCAAAGGTATTTAATATGTGCGGTAATATTGGACAAGTAAAACTTAAGTTTTTCCTGTATTCTTAAAATGTAAAATTCCTCCGTTGGCGCGAGCGTCTCGTTCGTGAACGCAGTGAAATGTTAATAAAGAAGGCTTAGGGAGGGGTAAAATAAAAAAAGCTTCAGAGAAATTTGAAGCTTTTTCTTAGTAGCGGGAAGCATTCAAATATCTAACCAGATTATCTTGGATTATTACGATATTTTAGCATGCACAGCTTAATTTTTTTTCTGCTTTTTGTTTGTATAGCCGCTCATATAAGTGCCCAAAAGCATCAATCAAATTAAAAATCATTTTGATAGTTTGTAGTGAAAAAAATATATATTTGAAAATAAATAATGTATGAAATTTATCACGCCTATCTCCCCAAATTTGAATGGCTTTGTGTGGTTTTGTCACACATATATAAAAGTTGGCAGTCAGCAGAAAAAAACCGAACCTAAACGAACAAGACATAATAAATGAGAATTACACAAAAAATTATAATCCTAATTTGCTTAATATTTTCAACTTATTCAATCGGTCAATCTAAAATGATTGTTGGTAATAAACATACAATCTTTGTTGAAATACCAAAAGATTGGATTCAAGTACAAAATGACCAATTGCCTTTTTTCATTAAACCAGACGAAAAAAATGTAAGTGATTTGACTTATATGTATGCTTATGGAATTGATTATGATATTAATCCAAAATTAGATGAATGGATTGATGGAAACAATAAATACCTTATTGAAAACGAGAAAGGAGTAAAAATTGGAAGTTTAGACCTGAAATTTGAAAACATTAAAAAAGATAATTACTCAAATGGAAATTATAAAATAGTAACATACGAATATGAAAACAAACGAAAAGAATGTTTACTAATTATTGAATGTAAGAATACAATCGTTACTGTAGTATTGTCAACTAGTAATGATTTGGAATTTATGAAATATCTAAAGTCATTTGAGGAGATTTCAAAATCAACTAAAATTTTAGGAACTACATTGAAAGTTCAAGAATAAGAAAATAAAACTGCCGAACTGCCAACAGCCACTACAACGGATTTGGGCAATTGGCTTAATGGAAAGTTGGTTTTGCATTTGGATGATTTATTGAACCTCAAGAATGGACTTAATTTAATCTCAAACCCGCTGTAGTACCAGAATTTTGGACGACAGTTGAGAGAAACGAACAGAAATTCATATGGATATAGAATTGGTAAAGACAAACCTTAAAAATAAGTGGAATATTAATCCCTATGATTTTTGGATTCCATTACAAGGGAAATTGAAAGAAAATACGATCTATTTTGAAACAGATGCTTTTGAAAATAAAATTGGTTATGAAAAACTTAATCAAATTCTAAAAGAGATAAATAATGGTAATGTTTACTCATTTAATGAAGCTAGAGAAGAACATATTTATTCTGAAATATTGATAAAAGAATTTAATTCACCCGACATCTTTTTTACAAATGAAAATGCAGATTGGGTAATTTATCAAACTCACGAAGAAACAATTTCGTTTGCAGGAAAAGAACTGATTGACAAAATTAAGTTGCATTGGAAAAATTGGGAAGACAATGTGAATCCTTGGGAAATTAATACCGAAAAATAAAACCGATCGCTCAATGGTTACTATAACGGATTTGGGAAATCGGCTTAATGGAAAGTTGGTTTTGCATTTGGATGATTTATTGAACCTCAAGAATGGGCTTAATTTAGTTCCAAACCAAGACCTTATGCACGATTCTACTCTAATAGCCTAACGGGATTTGAATCAATTTTCCTTGAAAACACTGATAGTTTGTGTTTTTTTAAATTAAGCAAGATTTTTCGAACTACAAAAAAAACCTGATATCATCAGTAGTATATACTAGTTAGGCGACATCTCAAAAGTACAATTCAAATAAGAATTTTTTATTGAATATTATTACTTAGATTTGTTTATACAAAAAAAAGATACATATAAAATGACTAATATAGAGATAATAAATATTGGACCTATAAAACATATTAAAATTGATTTAAATCAAATTAATGTATTTATGGGGCCACAAAGCAGTGGTAAAAGTACGATTGCAAAAATTATTAGTCAGTGCTTTTGGTTTGAAAAGAACTATATATTAACTGGAGAAGAGTATTATTTTTATGGAGGTTTAATTGACTTTCACAGAATGGATGATAGTTATTTTTCAGATGATTCTGAAATTACTTATGATAGCCTATGGGTTAAAATAACATTCAAAGGAAAAGGAAAAAAAAGTAAGATTTCCGTAATTAGAAATGATATTTCAACTGATATATATCATAATTTAAAAATTGAATATATTCCAGCGGAAAGAAATTTTGTCTCTGCAATATCTAATCTTGAAAAGTATAGTGATAGTTATGATAATATTATTAACTTTTTAAATGATTGGATGATATTTAAAGAAACTCTCACAAATAAAAAAGATTTTTCAAGTCCTTTAAAGTCGATTAATATTAAGTATAAATACAATTCAACAAAAAAAGAAGATGTAATTACATTACCAAATAGAAAGAAAGTAAATCTTCAACGTGCTTCAAGCGGACAACAATCAATTATGCCATTATTAGTTGTTTGTGAATATTTGTTTAATGAACTATACAATCAAAAAAGAAATCCATCACCTGCAGAAAGAAAAAATATTCAAAATTTATTGCCTGATAATATGAAGTCAGATTATAAATGGGTAATTGATATGCAAAACTTTCATAACAATGAGATAGAGCAAAATAGCAATAAAGAAGTTGAAATAGTAAAGAAGAAAATATGGAATAAATTAGGTTTTTCTACAGACTATAATCATTCAACTGTAATAATTGAAGAACCTGAGCAAAATTTATTTCCTGAAACTCAGAAGGAATTAATTTACCATTTATTTGAATGTATAAAAGTAAAAAATAGACAACATAATTTAGTTTTAACAACACATAGTCCTTACATTCTATATGCAATCAATAATTGTTTAATGGGTAATCTTGTTAGTAATCAAGATATGGACAAAATAGAAAAAGCTGAGTTTTTAGAAACAAATTTTCTTTCCAGGAAATCTTGGATTTCTCCGAAATTAATATCTATATGGGAAATTCATAATGGAACCCTAAAGCAAATTCAGGATGAGGATAATATTTTATCTGAAAATTATTTCGATATTAAAATGACCGATTTAACTGATGAATATTACCAGCTTTTAAACTATTATAAGGATGAAAAGTAAAATAGATCAAATTTTCAATCCGGAAAAATTTATATATACTTCTAACGATTCACAGGAAATATTTGTTGCTGATTATACTGAAAGAACTGCATCAGTTCGTTCGGTTGAAGTACATCAGATTAAACCAAAAGACATTGATTCTCTAATAATAAATAATCCTACAAAAGTTAATGTTTTTACTTCAATCTTTTTACCTCAATGTTTCATTGATGAAAATGGAAAAGAACCGAAACAATGTGAATGCGTGATGAACCCAACAAATTTACATACTTTTTCATGGATATTATTTATCGAAATTAAAGATTGTAAACCTAGTAATGCTTCAAATTATCATAAAGAGTGTAAAGAGAAAATCTTGGAGAATGTACAATTATTTAGAGATAAAAATATAATTTCTGAAAATAAAATAGTTTATGCAGTTGTATCATTTCCAAGAAAGGCGAAAACAAACTTCCATAATCACTTAATAAAAGCACCTGAGCAAAAACAAATGCGAGATATGCATAAAATAATAATTAAAGGTACTAATGAAATAACTATTAAAAATGATAGAATTATTATTTAGAAATTGCTTATTAATAAAATAGACGATTGCCTAACAGCGATTTTGCGCAATGGCTAGTTGTTTAGTTAACTTGACGTTTTTTCTTCACGAAAAAACTTTATATTTAACAGAAATAAATCATTCCGCTGGCATCGCCACGGTACGTTGGCAGAAACCTAAACAAAAAACGGAGAAAAAATGGAAAACACAAGAGAACTTTACATTGATAGAGAAATACATAAATATGTTGATATAGTATTTGGAAGAACTTACTTTGATATGCTTTCAGATAATCTTAAAGATTATATCCAAACAGGTAAGATACAAGTTGATTATAATCAAAAAGATTCTAAAGAATTTTCACCGACATATGATTGCTTATATTACCCAACAGTTTCTACAACAAAATGCGGTGATGTGTTTGATGCGAATGATTGGCAAAAATTGGAACAAGAAATAGAAAAACATATTGATACTTTTTTACCAACATATGAACTATATTCGGTTAGAAGACTGATTAATGAACAAAAGTATTTTCTAAAATTAATTTTTCAGACAATACTTCATCCACAAGAATTTTCGAGTAATATTGGATTTGAATATTTTCTTAATCAATATACATTTCTCTATAAAAATTTTAAAAATGAAACTGAAAAAGAAGAACTGAAGAATTTTACTATCAGAGTAATCGAAAACTTAAAAAATGATCCTTGTGTAAACAAAATGGGATATGATGGAAAATTTTATCCTTTAGGAAATTTTGCTACAAATCCTTTAGAGTGGCTTATTAATAAAATCCAATAGGCTTCTGCCAACTCCCGCTCTTCGAAGAGTTCCTTATGAAAAGCTGTGTGAATGTCTCCGACTTCGTATCACAATCTGGATTAAGCTTAAGTAAAAATCTAAATAAACAAAAAAAGCTCCAGATTTCTCTGAAGCTTTTTGTCTTAGTAGCGGGAACATGACTCGAACCTGTGTCCGCCGCGGCTGATATGAGCCCGCCAGTTTTTGCTTTGAAATAAAAAAAAACACCACTTGTTGAAGTGGTGTTTTACTTAGTAGCGGGAACAGGACTCGAACCTGTGACCTTCGGGTTATGAGCCCGACGAGCTGCCTACTGCTCTATCCCGCGATGTTTCGGGTGCAAAGATACACAGTTAATACGGTTATGCAAGCAAAAAATGAAAATATTTTTAAATATCTTGATTTTTGATGTAAGATACTGGTGTACAGTTTGTTGTGTTTTGTTGAAAAAAGTTTAAATTTTATATTTCAGTAATTCAGCATACGGATCTCCATTTAAACCTAACAAAAAAGCAAAAGCAGGTTCAGTTTTGTATCCCTTTTGTTTGAGTTTGATAATCTCTAATCGGAAATTTTCACCTTTTAATTGCAGAATTTCATGTTCTATGAGCATGTGCAGATGCGCATTCTGTTGTTGAGTTGGAATATTTTGTCCAAAGATTTCAAATTCAAAAGGGCCTATTCTAAAACTTGCAATAATCGATTCTCTGTTATCAATTACTGTTTCCCGAATGGTATAATTGTTTTTGTTTCCAAAAGCAGCATGGAGTTTTTCGATAAATTTAGTTTTGTTTTTCCAGTAACAAATGATATCCAAATCACTACTTTCGATATCAATCGCAATGGGGATGGTGCCCACTAAAATAGGATCAAATTCAACTAGGTCGCCCAAAATATTATGTTGAGTCAGGGTTTTATAAGCCAGAATTTGTTTGCTGTTTCCGTTTTTTAGATAGTCGATAGTGGTAAAATCAATCATTTACTATAATTCGTTTCTTCTTTAATTTCAGCCTTCAGTCTTTTGTTAATGTCGATTTTGGCATTGATAAAAACAAAAATAGTCGCTCCATACTCTCTTGCATATTTGTTGGTGATCTCACCTGCAATACGTGAAGATCGAAAGAAAGGGCTGGTTTCCTGAAGTTCAGCAGTTCTTTCCCAAGAGTTTTTAACTCTGATGACATTTTTGTAGGGTACATCAAGAACAAACCAATTGAGATAATCGGCATTAAAAGACACCGCTTTTATCCCTTTTTTAGAGTAATAATTTATGGCACCGGCTTGTCCGTAATTATCACAGAGTACCAGTGTTGTTTTAGGATTTGGAATTAGGGCATAAACAGAATCTGTTTTTCGGGCGAGTTCTTTCCAGCCCAGCATATCGGCAAAATCTTGTGGCAGTTCGTGGTCTTTTCCATCTTCCCAACGCAGCATACCAAGTTTTTTGTAGGCCTCTGGATTTTTCACGATGTATTCCGGACTTTTATTAGGAAAGGCTAAGTCGTACATCGGAATAAAAAATAACAATGGAAGGATAATGAAAACAGGTTTTAGATAACGTTTCCAGCCTGTTTGCAGTACCTGAGAAAGAAAAACAGCTCCAAAAGCAATATAAACAGGGTACAAACCGATAGCATAGTAAGCTTTGGCTTTGAAATACAGAAACACTGCCAGTGTAAAAACCATCGAAGCAAAAAAGAATCGGTATTTTTCGAAGGACTTGTAAAACAACAATGCATATAAAGCGGAAAGAATAACAAAAAGCGAACCGATGAAAAATAACAATTGCTTTTTTAAAAAATCCATTCGATCTACATTAACAAGCTGCGTTTCGGCCAACTCTTTCATGTGATGTACAATGGGGAAATGGTTGTTGTACTGCCATAAAAGATTTGGCAAAATTAGAACTACTCCTAAAAGCAGTGCCCCATAGAGTTTTTTCTCTGAAAATATTTTTCTTTGACGGGATAATAAAAGGGCAGGTAAGAGGCCGATAAGGAGAAATAGCATATTGTATTTGTTCAGAAAGCCAAAAGCAAAGACAACGGAACCAATGTAAAACCATTTTTTGTTTTCGGTGGTCATGTACTGCACAAGTACATAATAAAAAGAAGTCCAGCATAAGATGTCCAACGAGTTAGGCTGGTACAAGATATTGATTCGTAACAAGGTCGAGAACGTAATGCAGGTGGCGCCTAAAATCAGGGCGTATAAGTTTCCTTTCAAAGCCTCAATCGTTTTCCAAACCATCAAGAGCGTTAAAACTCCAAAAAGGACAGGGAAAAACTTGACCCAGAAAACCGAATTTCCAAGTAAAAGGATAAGGTAAGAAATCCAGGAAGTAACGGGAGGGACCGATAAATAGCCCCATGCCAAATGATGCGCCTGATCCAGATGCAGGTATTCGTCGCGCTGCAAATCATATTCGGGACTTATTAAGATATATTGCAGTATAAATTTTAAGGCGATAAACCCGAGTAAAATGATGGTTTTTTTGGTCATGGTAGTTTTTGGTTTTTTAAACGGTCGTTTTTGGTAATAGCTTAAAATTAAAGCTAATATAAGTTTATTTTGGATTTTGTGGTGAGATTTGTTTTGTTGTAATCTTTCTGAAATGGAATAAAATTACCCGATAATGGAGCAGGATTGCACTTTTAAATTAGATAACTTGCAATAATCAATTATTTAGAAGATAAATATGGTCTTCTTTAAAATTCAAATTGATCGGTTTTGAATTTCACCAATTCAGAATCGGTTTTATTTCATTGATTTATTTTTTTTTAATTTAACAGGTTATTGTTTTGAGAGAATTATCTAATTGTTTTTTAATTGTTTTAATAAATATTTTTTTTATGAATTTATCCTTTGGACAAAGTAGTTCAAAAGATAAAATTTACACGCAAACTGATTTTGAGAAAAACAAAATATTTAATGAAACTTATAGCTTTTGGGACAAAGATCGGAAGAATTGGTTTTCAGCATCAGCTGACACTTCAAAAATATCTTATTTTGTAGATGCCCGAAATTATAAAGGGATCGTTAATTACGGGGTAACTTTTCGCACTAAAACTTTTAGGAATTTTAACTTTTTGGAGCATTTTTCTATGTGTTTTTTAAAAGTTGAAATTAGTAAGTGTTCCTATAATCCAAAAGACAGTATTGCAGACATTGAAGGTTTTGTGAGTGGAAATAATGAATGGGGAGCTAACGTTCTGATTAAAACAAAAAGAGAGAAAGAGTACGTCGAAATCTTTTTGGGAGAAAAAATAAATACGACAAAGATCTGTTATTTGGGACAAACCGTCAACAAAGATTCTGTCGAAGTAAAATTAAATAGTAAAGAAGCAAATGAATTTACTGTCTTGGATACATTTCCTGCGTTTTATTTTAAAAAAAAATATTCTCATTACAAGACAGTTTTGGGAAACAGATTTCCTTTTAAAATAAGCGGTAAAGTCAATAGAAGCTCGCTGCTTGCTTTCGGTTCAAGTTATTCTGAAATATTTGATATAGGAGCTATGATTTATGATCCTGAAAAGAATAAACGAAACAAAATAATCCGTAGGGAAAATTATGACTGCATTCCCTTAATTACAGCTAATAAACGGGTAGCAGATATTGAGAAAGAAAAAGTACAAAAACAGGAGATCAATTATTACACTTATACACAGAATGCTGAGAACTATATTGTAGGCAGGCAGTTTGGCAAAGCAAAAGAAGAGTATAATGTTTTAGCTCAAAAATATCCCATACTATTTGCGAGAGATATTCATAATGCTATGCGTTGCGCCATACTGTCAAGAGATTATAAAAATGCCTTTTGGTGGGGAGAAAAACTGGCATTAAAAGGCATTGAATTGCCGTATTTTAATTCTAAAATTTTTGCTGTTTTGAGGAAAAATCCGGAATGGAAGAGCTTTAGTGTCAAATACGATTCCGTTTCTAAAAATGCGCAGTATAAATGGAATTTAAACCTAAAAAAAGAATTAACAGATTTACTTGATGAAGATCAGGCTGAATATGGGCTTGAAAATCGAAAGAGTCCAAAAGTATTATATGAAACAACAGAAAAAGTTACCGGTAAACTGATCGATTTACTGAAAAAAGAAGGTTACCCTTCCGAAGAAAAAATAGGCAGTCTTGTAGTAAGGGATACTGTTTTGATCCCTTTTCCTGATTTTAATGTTTTAATCCTTCATGCCATACAACAAACGCCAAAAAAGAGTAAAGATCTAAACGAACTGTTGGATAAAAGCACTATTAATTTGGAATACGATCAAAAAAGGAGTTTTAATAACACCATAGGGTATGGATCTTGTTTTCGTATTTATAAAGGCAATTTATACAGTTCCAAGTCGTGTGGAAGAACTAATGATGCTGAAGTTCGAAAAATTGCATTCAAATTTAACAACCCTAATGGTTTTATTACGGATTATGGTAATTATGTGGTTGAAGCACACGATTCCAAAGATCAAAAATTGGTTGATGAGGACTATAAAAAAAAATACAATTTAATCATGAAACTTACGGATGACTGGGCGTTTTATGATAAGTATTAATAATTAGGATTTTGATATAGTCAAGGTGTAGATGAGTTTGTAAATAATGTTATCGACTGCTTAGACCGGGGTTTTGTAAGAATAGGGGAATCTGATAAGGTTGTAATTGAAAGCATGAATTTTAGTAATGAAAAAAGCTCTTATACTTTGAAAAACGCTTTATTTAGAAAATATAGAATCAGAAGAAGTGTAAAGTGTCTGGTTTAATGGGGGGTGCATCAATTCCAGGGAGAACGACTATGAAAATAAATGTTATGAAGTTCTCAATGATGCTTTCGTGTTACAAAAGCCGGTTAAAAAAATTGGAAAGAGTAATCTGTTAACCGGAATTCAAACTAATATACAAAGCCTCAGAGAAATCCGAAGCTTTGTATGAAGATCTAAACACATTTAGTTGGCTCTGCTTCTTTCTTCCTCATTTCCAAAATCACGTTGTTTGGATTTGATGTTTTGATTACCAAATTTATAACTCAATGAAATTCTGAAACCTCTCGTGTCCGAATAACTTTTTACATTGGTTTTAATATGGTTGGAATCATAGGAAATCAATGGTTTTTGTGCGTTCAGTAAATCTTCGCCAATGATGGTAACCGAAAGATTTTTGTTGAAAGTTAACAGCTTAACAGAGATGTCAAGAATATTTAAAGTCGAAATATTAAAGATCTGATAACGACCAGGAAGCTGTAAACCATAGTTTAAGCCAAGAAATAAGGTTTTATTAGTGTTTATCGTAAAATCATTATTGCTGTAAAGGTATCCGTTATAACCATCGATGGACTGAATAAAAGCAGTTTTTGATTTTACATTCTGATAGTTTAAATTGAATCCGGTAAAGCTGTTCCACCACGACCATTTGTTGAAATTATAAGAGGTCGAAAGTCCAATTTGGTAAGTATTAGCATAGTTTAAAGGCGTGTTTCTGGTAACATTCGTATTCGGATCGATGATCGATAATTCCTGTCCAAAATCGGAAACCTGAGAAAAGTAAACAGAGTTTACCCATTTTTGATTTCGGATAAACGAGAACTCAAAATTATCAATCAATGAAGGCTTTAAGTACGGATTACCTTCGGAATAATAATAAGGACTTGTTTTAATGACAAAAGGATTCAAATAATCAAAATCAGGTCTGCGGATTCTTCTGCTGTAGTTTAAGGAAAAAGAATTGTTTTCGTTTGGTACATAAGTCAGATAAGCTGTTGGAAATAATTTGATGTAATTGTTGGTGTTCGTTTGATTCAAATTTTCAGAGTAACCTTTGGTTTGTGTTGCTTCGATTCGTAGACCAATTTGAGTTTCCCATTTTGAATTTATTTTTTTACTTCCGGAGAAATACAAAGCCTGATTGTATTCTTTATAATTGAAAACATTGGATTGATTGGTGTTGAAGACGGGAGTTCCGGTTTCGTTATCGTACACGATCAGATTGTTGTTTGTATTGGTGTGGAAAGTTTTCGCTCCAAAACTAAGATTTGCCCAATCGTACGGTAAAGTAACGTCAATATTGGCCGAGTAATTTTTGATTGCATTGACATTTGAATTTGTCGAAGAAAAGTAACCTCCGGGGATATTATTTTTACTGCTGTCCAGTTCATTCCCTGAAAAGAAACGATAATCTTTCTTGTTGTAATCGAAATAATCCAAGTCCATCGAAATATTTTTTCCTAAACTGTCTAATACAATCGAATTATGAAAGTTAACGGCATTCATTTTCGGGTTATTTTTCGCATTCGCATTCGAAGCGATATAGGAATTCGCCGTTCCGTTTGCATTATCATAAATAGTGGTAAAAGGATTGTTTGTATTTACTTTATCCGTAAAACTGCCAAGGTATTTAAGTCCGGTACTCCATTTTTCGGTTACTTTATAATCAAGACCAAGGCCTAAACTTAAAACATCGGCTGTTGATCTGTTTTGAACGTCCTGTTTCCAGGTTTCGTCTTTGTAGAAAATAGAACTTTCAGAAGTAGTCAGTAATTTTTGTTTCCCTTTGCTTGCAGTGGCCTGTACCGAAAGGTTATCGTGATTGTACGTAAAAAGTCCGTTCACGTTTCCGCCTGCGTATGTTTTTTGCGTGTAGGATGTTCCAAGATTAGCATTCCATGAGTTTGCTTTTGCCGTTTTCAATTTAATATTAATAAGACCGCTATTGCCTTCCGCATCATATTTTGCAGGCGGAGTTGTAACTACTTCAATACTTTTAATATTATCAGAGGGAATTGATTTCAGAAATGCCGCCAGATCTTCCTGAGGCATTCTTTGCAAACGATCGTCAATCATTACTAAAATTTCTCCTTTACCTACAATCGAAACAACCTCGTTTTGAACCCTTACGGTAGGCGTCGCTTTTAAAGCATCTAAAGCGGTTCCTCCGGTGGCTGTTACAGAATTTTCGACGTTAAAAACAAGGCGGTCTACTTTTTGTTCAATCAGTTTTTTTCTTGATTTCAGCGTTACCCCTTCCAGCTGTACCGATTCTTTAATTTCAGTGATACCCAGATCTGTATCGTGATCAATTGTAATTTCGCGGTTCATATATTCTGTGCCAAATTGTTCCAATATCAAACGGTAATTTCCTTTTGGTACTTTCAGAACAAAACTCCCCAAACTGTCGGTTGAAGCCTGAGCAATTAAAGTTTTTTGAGAATTGAACAAACTGCCGATGATAAATTCAACAGCTGATTTATTTTGATTGATTACTTTTCCTTTAAGTTCGTATTGCTGAGCAAAAGAATACGTTTGAAATAAAAAGGCAAGTACTAAAAGGCTACTATTTTTCATGGTTTTTAGATTAATTACGCTGCAAAACTGCGCCGAAAAAATGCCTAAAACTACTTTTATCGACAAACCCCCGGGATTAATCTACAAACCCTGTTTTGGACTTTTTTATGAATGCATATCTTTGAAAAAAACAAAAAGATGTATAAAGGAACATTATCAAAAAAAGTAGAAGTATTCATTCACATTATATATTGGCTTTTGATGGGGTATTTCACCTTTGTTAAAAATCTAATCCAGGCCAAAAACTACACCCCGGATCTGTTCCTGTCTACGTATATGATTGTGTTTGTACTAACCTTCTATTTTCATTATTTTGTGGTGATGAAATTGGTTTTTAAATCCTTTCAATGGAAAAGATTTTTTGCAGGAGTATTGGTTTCGTACTTGTTTTTTACGGCCTTACGATGGCTGTTGGAGCAGGAGATAAGTCAAGTTTTATTCCATAGAATCAATTACACCAATCCCACCTTTTTTAATTATATGGAAGATAACCTGCACTACAGCAGTATGTCAGTCATTTTAAGTTCACTGCTTTGGTTTGTGATTTATTTTATCCGTTTGCTCGAGTACAATCAGGTTATTTTGGAAGAAAGCAAAAACACCGAAATAAAATTTCTGAAAGCGCAAATCAATCCGCATTTTATCTTTAATACCCTGAACAATATCTATTCGATGGTGTATTTTCAATCCGACAAATCGTTGATGGCCATCGAAAAATTAAGTCAGATCATGCGTTTTACCACTTATGAATCTCAAAAAGAAAAGATAAAACTGGCAGATGAAATCGATTATATTAAAGCCTATATTGAGCTCGAACAATTGAGGCATCAGGACAGTGCTTTTATTGATTTCAGAATTGAAACTCAAAATATTTCCGAAGAAATTCCGCCTTATATTTTGTCTCCGTTAATTGAAAATGCTTTGAAACATGGCATAACATCCAATGAAAAGCCAATTTTAATTGAGTTACGTTTAGAAGATAAGAAGCTTAATTTTAAAGTAGTCAATGATATTGCCGTGCAAAAGAAAGACAAGCTGGGAGGCATTGGATTAAGTAATTTGAAAATGAGACTGGAAATTCATTATCCGGAGAAACATCAAATAAAAGTAGTCAATCAAAACAACCAGTTTACAGCTGAACTTGAAATAGAATTAAAATGAAAAAAATAAATTGTATCATATTAGACGACGAACCTTTTGCAGTAAAATTAATGGCAGACTATGCTTCTAAAGTGCCGAGATTAAATGTTTTATATGCTGATTCAGATGTTTTTAAAGCCATTGAGATACTGAACAATGAGACTGTCGATTTAGTCTTTATCGACATTCAGATGCCACAATTAACGGGGATTGAATTGATGCAGATGTTCAATCAGAAGCACAATTTCATCATCACTTCTGCGTATCCGGATTATGCTTTAGATGTTTTTCAGTTTCATGTTATAGATTATTTACTCAAGCCAATTGTTTTTAATCGTTTTTATCAGAGTGTAGAGAAATTTATCCGTTGGCAGGAAACCATGCAAAACCAGCAAACCGATGATTTTCTGTTTGTAAAAGCTGATCGAAAGCATCATAAAATAGCCACCGAAAATATTCTTTACATTGAAGGACTTAAAGACTACATCAGGATTCATACCAAAGGCGAAAAAATTATGGTTTTGGAAAACATGAAAGATATTCTCGAAAAACTTCCCCTAAATCAATTTGTTCGCATTCATCGTTCGTACATTATTCCAAAAAACAAAATAAAAGTGATCGAAGGCAATCAGATACAATTGACTGGCGGTGAACAACTCCCTATTGGTGAAACTTACCGAAAACTGGTGAGTGACTGGCTGAGTTAAGTGTTTAAAAATTGTAGTTGATTTATTGGATACAAATCGATTGCCCTTACTAAATTAATTTCAAGACCTGTGAATCAAATTCACAGGTTTTTTTTATGTTTTTATTTGCGAAAACACACCGATTATTTCTTAAAACACACCAGTTATTGCTTTTGAAATTAATCTTGAATTCGATCCTATATATTTGGTACAATTACGAAGAGAAAAGTCATAAAAACAAAATCTTTGTACGTCATCAATCTTTATTCTTTGTAACGAATAGAAATTGTTGCACAACACCCTGAAATACCACTTTAGCAGGGAACTATTTCCCATTTTTTTGTTGATACATTAGAAACTAAGATGCAATTTATTTACAGTATCTGTTCGAATTGTATAATGGCATTTGCTATTTAAATACCACAACTTTTGTATCAAGATAATAAGAAGAAAGAACTTAAATGCTTCTTTTATTCTTATACGATCAATTTCCCTGACTAACCAAAATCATTAATTGTATATAGTATGAAGAAAATGACTATGATGAAAGCCCGAACGGCATCTCTATTTTATTTAAAACGGACTTTGAAGGTCAAACTAACCGCATTTTTAATTATTGCTTCAATATGTGATGCTCAATCCGAAAACTACGATCGAAATACTAAAATTTCGAAAGAGCTTCCCCTTTATGGCCTTATGGGAAAAAGTACAGACCAAAAGAAGGTTGAGGGTGTCGTAAAAGACAATAAAGGCATGCCTTTGACCGGAGTGACAGTTTCAGTCAACGGTAGTAAACAGGGAACAGTTACTAATTTTGACGGTAAATATGAAATTGCTGTAAATGAAGGTGATGTAGTAAGTTTTAGTTTTGTAGGTTTCGAAACTAAAACTATTAAGATTACCAATCAGGTTTTACTTAATGTTACTCTAGAACCCAGTACTAATAAACTGGACGAGCTTGTTCTGGTAGGGTATGGAAAGATGTCCCGGGATAAAATTACCGGTGCTGTAACAAAATTGGATACCAAAGTATTAAAGAATACACAAAATGTATCTTTTGCAGATGCGTTGATTGGAGTTGTTCCCGGGTTATTTGTACAGGAAAATTTTGCCTCTCCGGATGCACCGCCTTCTATTTTATTAAGAGGTATTGGCTCGATAAGCGCCAGTACAGACCCTCTGATTGTTGTTGATGGTGTTCAGATGCCCAGATCAGGATTGGGGGCTTTTGCCTTAAATGCTGCAGACATACAGGAAATTAGTGTTTTAAAAGATGCGGCATCAACCTCGATTTACGGATCTAAAGGAACCAATGGAGTCATAATGATCACTACAAAAAGAGGAAATAGGAATAACAGGCTGCAGGTTACTTTTAATACCAGACTTGGAGTGAAAACAGCAGATCAATCATTCACCAACGACTTGATGACTGGTTCTCAGAAATTAGACTTTGAAGAATCACTGGGTTTTTATAAAACAAATCCGGCATTACTTCAAAGCAGAAGGGCATTAGGCAAAAATGTAAATTGGGCAGATTTGCTTTTAAAGAATGAAGTAAATAGGGAAAATGATATTTCTTTCTCCGGAGGTTCCGATAAAGCGAATTATTATACTTCTGTAACGTATAATAAGGTCGATAATATTTTTGGGGGTGATTATACAAGATATACGGCAAGCACTCGAATCGATTTTGATTTGGGTCGTAAATTAAAAGTTGGATTTTCAGGAAATTTTGGAAATGTAAAGGACGTGAATAAACGTACCGTAGGTTCTCCTTTTTCAAATGCATTTATGTTAAACCCATGGTTGAGTTTTCTTGATAATAAAGGAAATCCGTTAAGGCTTTTGGATGTTGGCAGTGCTGCGGGAGTTCCATACAATCCATTATTTGTAAGAGATAATACAATTGTAAATTCCAATCGAAAAAATATTGGAGGAAGTGTAAATTTGACTTATACACCTTTCAAATGGTTAAGTTTGAATGGAGTTTTAGGAGCTAATTATAATAACTCAAAGGGTAGTACTTTTGAGAAAGTACTTGTAAAAGGCGGAACACTAACCAGTTCTAGTGGTGATAACAATAACTATACAGCTACGCTAACAGCTACTATAGCAAAGAAATTTGAAAAACATAGTTTTGACTTAGTATTGGGTAATGAAGTTAATGAATATGAAACCAACAGTCTTTCTGTACTGGCTAATACTTTTAATTCTGATGCTATACAAATCATAAGCGCCGCAAAAACGATCACTTCAGCTACAGAACAAAAATCACAGGCGGGTTCGTTGTCGTATTTTTCACGACTAAATTATAACTTTGATAATACTTATAACCTGTCATTATCCTTTAGAAGAGATGGTTCCTCCCGTTTTGGAGCGAATAACAAATATGCCAATTTCTGGTCAGTTGGTACATCCTGGAATGCTTATAAAAATTTATTTAAAGAGAATAAAATCGTAAGTTCTTTAAAATTCCGTGCCAGTATTGGTACTTCAGGAAATGACTTTATTGGAGATTTTGCTTCCCAATCCTTATATAGTTACTCTAGTCTATACGTTTATGCAGGTAGCACCGTGCCATATCTGTCACGCGGAGAAAACCCAAATTTAACCTGGGAGAAGAATTATAATAAGAACTTCGGTATTGATTACGGATTGTTTAATAATCGTATTTCCGGAACTGTTGATTATTATATCAGAGATACCAGAGATCTATTAAACAATAAGCCAGTTCCGTTAACTTCAGGTTTTAAAGAGTTAATCTCTAATATCGGAAACTTTAGAAATGAGGGGGTTGAGATTAGTCTTCATACTGTAAATTTAAAAGGCAAAGATTTTAACTGGACCACTGATTTTAATATTGCTTTGAATAAGGGAACAGTTTTGGCCTTGTCCGACAAGAAAGATATTATTAACAATGCGGGATCTACCGTATTCCAGGAAGGAAGTGCTATACGATCTTTTTATATTGCAGATTGGGCTGGTGTTAATCCGGTCACAGGTTTTAATCAGTACAGAACTCAGGATGGAACGCTAGTGGATTACAATACCAATAAAACGACAACCAACCTAACAGCAATTACTAACTTGAGACAGGTTAGCAACAAAACTGCTATGCCTAAATATTATGGAGGTTTAACCAATACGTTCAGATACAAACAACTTGACCTGTCAGTCTTGATATCTTATGCTGGCGGACATTATGTTTTGAATGAAGGAATCTATAATTTATATAACAATCCGGCTTACAATCAAAGTACAGCTGTGCTTAATGCTTGGAAAAATTCCGGAGATCAGTCAAATATAGCTGTAAGACAAGTGAATACAGTTACCCCTACAGCATTCCTAGAGTCGGACTACAAAAATTCTACTCAATTTTTAGAGAATGCGAGTTACATTAAATTGAAAAACTTGGCTCTGGGATATACACTTCAAAAAAATGTTTTAGAGAAAACAGGAATCGAAAGTCTAAGAATTTATGTTCAGGGACAAAATCTTTTTACCAAAACGGCTGTAACCTATATTGATCCGGAATATGCCACTGCGGCTGGAGGCATTGGACTTTCTTCATTCATTGTGAGAGCGTATTCTCTTGGATTTAATGCTAGTTTCTAATAAAAAAGGATCACAAAATATATTGTTATAAACGTTTATCCGCTAACAATAATGATAAAAGAATTTTTATTCAACAGAAAAAAAATGAAGAACAACATATGAAGACAAATATAAAATTATTTTTTACGGCAGTGATAGTTACTTTTTTTAGCAGCTGCTCTAATGATATTATCAACAAAGAACCTCTGGATCAATTGGCTCCGGAAACACTTTTTCAGACAGAAGGCGGTTTCAGAAGTGCCTTAGACGGCGTTTATGCCGTTATGAAACAAGATTTTTACGGGTATTATTTTGGAATTTATACTATTCCGGAAGCTATTAGTGACGATCTTTTAGGTTCTGCAAATTCAAAAGATTTTTCTTTCGATAACAGTTTAGGCGCCATGTACCCGTTGGCGTACAATAGTGCAACCGGTAATGTAGAGGGATTTTGGAGAATTTCTTATCAGGCTATTAATAATGTGAATACGATTATCAAGATGGCAAGAGCAAGTTCATTACCCAATAAAGATGCTTTTTTGGGAGAAGCCTTAGGTATAAGAGCACTACTATACTATAATTTATACCGCTTTTATTCACCAGCTTATAGTATTGATAAAAAAGCATTATCGGTACCCTATCGATTTGAAACGGATAAATTATTAGATGTAAAACCCAGGAGCACTTCAGCCGAAGTGATTCAGTTTATTCAGGCCGATTTGAATGAAGCAGCAGCTTTAGCTACCAATACAGTTAACTCCTACAGAATTTCTAAGACGGCTATTTATGCATTGTCAGCCCGTGTATGTCATGAGACAGCTGATTACAAAAATGCAATTGTATACAGTAATCTGGCATTAACAGATGCGAGATATAAATTAGATAACACACTGGCTGCTTTGCAAAAGGAATGGGATAAGGACGATTCTGGTGAAATTATTTTCAGAATACGTTTTGAAAATACTGAAATGGGACAAAATGCGGCACTTTTTGCCATACCGGTTCTTTCAAGTTATCCCTATTTAGTATCGACCGATTTAATCAATCTTTACGATAAAACTAAAGATTTACGATTTACAGTATATTTTAAAAATCATCCTACCATCTCAAACAGTTATTATCCTAAAAAACAAGCAGGAACCCGAACCACAACTGCCTCGGCATCAGATCCCGGTAATATAGATTTAAAACTAATGAGAGTACCTGAACTATACTTAATATTGGCAGAATCATACTTACAGGGTAGTGACAATGCATCGGCATTAATTAACCTTAATAAATTAAGAAATGCCAGAGGTTTAGGAAATTATACAGGGACCGATCTGGGTAAAGAAATTTTAAACGAGAGAAGAAGAGAATTAGCCTTTGAAGGCTTTAGATTTACCGATCTTAAAAGACTTGGATTAGGTTTTAAAAGAGCAGACGGTACTGGTTTATTGGCGAATGCTAACCGATTTGCATTGCCTATTCCACAAACTGAAATAGATCGTTCCGGGATTGCACAAAATCCGGGATATTAATGCCGATATTTTAGGAGGAAGTAATGTTCCTATTTGAATACTACCTCCTATTCAACAGTTTTAACAATGGTATAAAATCCTTTTTAAATGAAAAAGAAACGAGTCCTTATTTTATGGTTTGTATTACTTACTACGATAGTTGGACATTCACAAAGCAAACCAACGCAAGCTAAACTAAAACCTAAATTAACCATACTAAAGAATGGATTTATTTTTGACGATAATTTTGGGCTAAAGACTGGCAGTATCATAATTGAAGACAATCAAATTATAGATTTATTGTATACGAATGATCTTAGTAAATATCCGGAAGCCACAATAATTGATATCACTAGAAAATTTGTGATGCCGGGATTAATAGATACGCACGTTCATCTGGCAACAGTTCCTAATCTCACTAGAGAAAAGAGTAATAAATACATGGAGGATCAGCTTTCTAAAATGATTTATGCCGGTATAACAACAGTTAGGGATATGACAGGAAATGCAATTATCCTTGCCGATTACAAGCAAGTGAGTGCCCTGAATCAACTGCCGGCGCCTTCCATTTTTTACGCAGCTCAGTTTGCGGGACCAGATTATTTTAATTTAGTGAGAAAGCATACTACAGAAAAAGATACTCCGTGGCAACGTACTATTACAGATACAACAAATATTAAAATAGTTGTGGCAGCAGCAAAAGGAGCAGGTGTGAGCGGAATAAAGATCTATAATGATTTAAGTGCCCGCATGATAAAAAAAATTGTAAAAGAAGCAAAAAAGCAGGGATTACAGAGCTGGAGCCATGCGGCAGTATTCCCAGCTACGCCAACCGATGTTGCCAATGCCAAAGTGAATTCGATGTCACATGCCTTTGATATAGCCTATGGCTTTTCTTCAGGGAAAATGGATCACTCAAAAAAAATACCTGCCATCGATACTATAAAAATGGACAAGTTATTACTCTTGATGAAAGCAAATAATGTGATACTGGATCCGACCAATTATCTGGCAAACAACAATAAACTTTTTGATGGGATGAAAATAACTAAAAGAGCTCACGAACTCGGTGTTAAGATATCTACAGGAACAGATTGGCCTTATTTATTCGAAAAAGACAATAGTGTCCCATTGTTCAAAGAGATAAAAATATTGACAGACAGCTGTGGTTTTACCAACAAAGATGTTCTCATAAGTGCTACGCGAATTGGGGCAGAAAGTATTGGAGTACAAGACAGAGGGAGCATAGCTATAGGCAAACGTGCAGACCTTTATGTAATCAATTCAAATCCTTTACAGAATATTGAAAATTTGAAAGATGGCTTTATGACCATTAAATCGGGGATCATTTATACGAAAGAATAATTTTCAAAAAGGTTCCAATGAATAATTATAAAATAAAGTTTAAAAGAAAAATCTAATGAAGAAATGGTATTGTTTAAGAATTATAGTTTTTATTCTTAGTATAAATTGCTTTGCACAGAAAAGCACAAAAGACTATGTACGTTTGTCCGGAAAAATTACAGATAAAAATTCAGATTCTTTGCTTGTTTTCAAGAACAGAACTAAAATTAAAAGAATTAATGTTAATAAAGACGGTTCTTTCTCTGACACTCTGAGAATAAAAGAAGGTTACTATGGACTATTTGATGGTAAAGAACAAGGTTTCTTTTATCTTAAAAATGGTTACAATCTGAAAATTACTTTTGATACCAAACAATGGGATGAAACAATGACCTTTAAAGGTGATGGTGAGATACCTAATACTTATTTATTTAAGAAAGCACTGTATACTGAAAAAGCTACTGCGGATAAGTCTATATTTAAATTAGAAAATGCAGAATTTACGGCAAAAATAGATGAAATTGTGGTAGGTTATCAAAAACTTCTTGTAAATACAAAAGGTTTGGAAGCTTCTTTTATTGCTCTTGAAAAAAAGGATCTCGAAGAATTTAAGAAAAGCTGCATGGTCAGATATAACAAAACTACCGGATTAAAAAAGCATCAGCAAGAGATTCTTCCAAAAGGAAAAGTTTCGCCAAAATTCTTTAATTACGAGAATTACGACGGTACTAAAACTTCTCTGGATGATTTTAAAGGTAAGTTTGTTTATATTGATTTATGGGCAACCTGGTGCGGACCATGTAAAAAAGAAATTCCTTTTCTTAAAACTGTTGAAAAAGAATTTCATGATCAAAATATAGCGTTTGTGAGTATTTCTACCGATCGCGTAAAAGATCACGATAAATGGAAAAAAATGGTGACTGGTCTTCAGTTAACCGGAGTACAATTGTTTGCCAATGGAGATACTTCTTTTGAGGCTGCCTACGAAGTAAATAATATTCCACGATTTATTTTAATCGATCCGCAGGGTAATATTGTGGATCCAAATGCTCCAAGACCATCTGAAGATCGATTAAAAGTAGTACTAAAAGAAGCTGGTGTTCACTAGTTTATTTTGTAAAGAGATTACATCATTTTGCCTTCTTTGACATATTCTTTTTTAATCCCTTGAAGAAGATGATGAAGATTAATATTTTCGTTTTGATCTTCTAATGTTCGCAGACAGGCATATTGAATAATGTTCACAATATTAGCACCGGTAATCTCGTATTTTTTTGAAATTTCGCTAAGGTTTACATCCTCAGCAATTTTGATTCCTTTGGGCAGGTTGTTCTCCCAAAGCTGTAAACGCTCACGGGAAGAAGGCACTTCGAATTCAATTATGGATTGAAATCTTCGGGTAAAGGCTGTATCAATATTGGTTTTAAAATTAGAGGCCAGAATAACCAGTCCGGGATGATTTTCTATACGTTGCAGCAGGTACGAAACTTCCTGATTGGCATATTTATCATGGGCATCTCTTACATTGGTTCTTTTCCCGAAAACGGCATCGGCTTCGTCAAAAAAGAGAATCCAGTCTTTATCGGCCGCTTTGTCAAAAAGAGAAGACAGGTTTTTTTCGGTTTCGCCAATGTATTTCGAGATGACCATAGACAAGTCAATTCGGTAGACATCTCTCTGTGTATATTTTCCAAGAAGTGAGGCCGTAAGGGTTTTCCCGGTTCCCGGTGCACCATAAAACATGACTCTGAAACCTGGTTTAATTGTGGCTTTCATGTTCCATTCGTGGAGCAGAATCTCATTAAATTTAAGCCAGGTTTCTATTTCTTTAATCTGATTTAAAGTCGAAGAATTGAGCACCAGATCGTTCCAGTCTAATGCGGTTTCAATTAGCTGAGCAGGGAAAATACTGCTTAGCTGAGGTTTTAGGATTTTTCCGGTGATGAATTTTTCAATGTATTCGTCTTCAAGAATCAGTAAACCACTTAGTTTAGGTTCGCCGTTTGGAACAGATTCTATTTTAATGATTCTTTTTTGATAAAGAAAGGATTGATTGTGCAGGTAATTATAGAAAGAAATCCGGGTGTCAAGATCATTTCCCGCTATTAGAAACTGAGCCGTTTCGCCTGTTGGTAAAATACCGCGGTGGTTCTTTGATTTCACCCCTCCAAATTCGGGTAATTCTCCTCCGTTGGGTAAATATTCTGCAATAATCGAACTTAAAAAATCAGGTTTGATATGATGCACAAGAGCTAATGCCAATAAGAGAGTATCTGTTTCGGTGAGGTTATTTTCAATGATAAATTCGTTGATAAACCCGTTGGAATCCAGTTGGATTAAAGCAGGTTTTCCGGTTGGGTTTTCGGCTTGAAAAAGTGTATCAAGCTGAAATTGAAATTGGGTTTTAAGAAACTGAAGTATAAGTTCCATGGTCTTTTTGTTTTGCCTATTGTTATTGAATTTATAATCGGGACTTTATTTTTTTAATTTTTAAGAAAATCTATTAGATTAAGAGTAGGAAAACAGTGTTCAATTCCCTTTAAAATATCTTTATACAAGGGATTTTTTTCAGTGTATTCATCAATAAATAGGTTTTGCCATCCGCTAATTCCTCCACAACTATATAGTTTTTCTATGAATGTTTCGAAAGAAAGGTTTATTTTTTGAGGTTCAAAAGAGGAAGAAATAATATAAAGATTAATTTTTTCATTTTCAATTGAGAAAACGGTATCTCCGGCTTCTTCAATTATTAAAGGATAAAACTTACTCAGTTTTTTTTCAAAACTTTTATCCGCATTAATGAACTTAAAGTAGTTATTATCCCAAATTCTTTCCTGAGCATGAAGAACTCCTCCAAAAATGGTTTCAAGTGGCAGCATTTGAAAATTGGCGAAGTAGGCTTCAGATTTCCAGCTGATTTCCAGGCCATTTCTTCGATAATGATACAAAACAAAATGGGAGTTTAGTTTGTCTTTTATTGCGATTTCGGCTCTTCTAATTTCAATGTTTGAGCATCCAAGGTTTTCTTTATATACTGTAATTTTATGATTTTCCGGTATTTTAAATTTAGCACCTCCAATAGAGGGAAATGATTTTGTTTTTGTGCCTGAATCACTAAAGAACGATTCAAGTATTTCAGGTTTCAACTTTGTGTTGACTAAGTAGTAAAAAAAATCGTTATTGTATTTGATAAAGTGATTGAAAACCTCCTCTGAGATGTAATTTTGCCAATGGTAAAGTCCGCCAGTCTTTATTCCCAAATTCAAGTAAGATTCTAAAGTACAATTTAATGTAACTTCATTAAGATCGGGGCTCAATCTTATGATTTCGTAGTTTTCTTTTTTTGGTTTTATGAAAGTTATAAATTTGTTAATGATGTCAACATCAAAAGGGATGTATCCTTTTTGTATGTAGGTTGAATATTCTTTAAGGTCTGTCTTCTCTACTTTTGTCAAATAATCTGACAATGTTTCTAATTTGGGAATATTAAGTTTACCAAAGCATAAAATATCAACATCAGAAAACCATGATATAAAAAGTCCATTCGCAGTTGTATAAAATGATAATAAAGAGTCATTAAGTTTTAATTCAGCAGCCAGTTTTTTCAATTTACTGCTGGTCACCGGAGGACTTAGTTTTACAGTATGAGAATGATCCTTCTTTAGCATTAAATCTGAAAGTTCTTTTATTTCAAGAAGTATATTTTCCATAGTTAGAATTTTAATACGTTAGCATTGACCATAATTGGGATGGTATTTTTTATATCATTTAACCTGGTTATAGTTTCGGGTGTTCTGCGGCCTGACGGAGTTGATGGAGCACTTACTTCAGTGGTTATAGCATTTCTAAAATCAGTAACATTACTGTATGTTCTACTTCTTATGATATCCATCACGGTGTCAGTTAGAATACTCTCAAATGATGAGCTAAGCAGTGAGTCAACCCTATATTTATCTCTTGGTTGAAGAGAGTTGTAGGCCCGCACAATTTCGCTTCTTGTACCCACTCCAATTACAGGAGGATTAACCGAATTCCAGTCAGGCAAGTCAATATTTAAACCGGCATCTACAAATTTATTTCCTAATTCCCAGCTTCTATTGACGTAATTATACTCCCAGGCTTCAAATTTTATATGTTGAGCGTAGTTATCTCTTGTGACTCTGTTACTAGCATCTTTAACGTCTAAAGATCCGCCTAAGGGAGCGCTAACATTTGTTGGAAATTCTCCGCTGTAATAACTATCTACTTCAGCAACAATTTTCACTACACCTTGTTTTGTTGGATCATTAGGGCGACTTCCAATTAAATTTTTTACAGGATCATCAAACCTGTTATCGTAAGAAGAATTGTTTGATGTTGTTCCCGGAGTTAGATTTTCAGGAACTCCAAATCCTCCAAAACCCTGATTGATAAGATGGAGTCTTTTCCAATGACCGGCACCTCTCGTCAGACCTCCGGTTTGAATGGCTTCCCAGCCTTGTACAAATGAACCTCCGGGCTCCGTACCACCCGATCTGTTTGCCGATAGTAAAGTTACCTCTGCCTTATGCGCTTTGTTGCCTTGTGGCTGATAATTATATACCGGATTTGCAGGTAAATATCGTCTGAGATTACCTCTGATATGACTCATCATCTCACTGAGTTCTCTCATTTTTGAGTTTAAATTAGGGATGACCCCACTGGTATTTGCAGCATTATTTGCCATAGTTCTTATTTCTGTAGCCAATCTGATAGCATCTCTTACGGTACTATCATTTTGGTCGACTTCATCGGAATGTAAATATTCAAAGATATCTTTAGGATCACTATGAACCATAAGCTGAATCGCATTGTGATTGTCTCTAAATCTCAGAGTGTGTCTGTCCCCATCCGTCTCATCAAAAGGTCTTTCTATTTGTAGTATTTCTCCTTTTACAGCATTAGTTTCTCCATTCACCTCTCCATTTTCTTCTTCACCAACTCCTCTTATTCCTTTTACTAAAATTGGAGTGTTGTGATTGTTGATGTTTGGCATTTCCGCATCAATATTCCAATTTTCACCGTTTCTTCTTGCTGTTAAATGAGTGAAATGATGTCTGGTTCTGATAGGGTTTAATTCGGCTGTAATTTGAGCTTGTGTTAAAGGATGGTTTTCGGATGTTGTAGCCAAGGCTCGTAATGCTTGTAATCCATCACCCCAATGTGCCAGAACTTCGGGTGTTGGTGGGTTTGGCGGAGCATCTGCACCTGGTGGTGTTCCGGTTGTTCCGGCATTAGGATTTCCAGTTGAGTCTGTGACCTGAGGAGTCGCACTTCCTTCTCCTCCGGCTGCTCCTTCCTGAAATTCTGCCGGGTGCTCTGCATCTGTAGATTGGGCAGGAGGGACGTGGTCATTCATCAAATCGGTCATGAATTTATCGGAGTTAAAATCAACAGGTGCAAATTCAACTTCAGGTAATTCGTCAGAGCCTAAAACGTAATCTACATCAGCGCCAATACCAAACTCTCCCGGCAAAGGATATTCTAATTCCCCTAAAGGCCAGGTCCATTTATCATCTGGCGCAGGAGACCACCACGGACTGTCTAGTTCGACAAACAGATCACCACCTAATGCTAAGAAAGGCTGTGCAGCCATTTCGGCATGCCCGTGTATGTAAAACTCTCCTTGTCTTCCGGCTTCAGGAGATGCCGTTTCTCTGTAACCTATCGTTGGGGTGGCATCAACATACCCTCTAATTCCGGCTAATGCATTAACACCAACACCTACTTTTATATCATGACCCAGTAATTCAACACCTAATCCTCCTTCTGCTCGCAGTCGCAGTCCTGCAAACATTGACATATTGAAAGAGGCGGAAAGACTAAAATCATTAAATACTGCCGGATCTGTAGAATAAGTTCCCACTGCCCTGATGTTATAAATCTTTGCAGGACCTATTTTCGCCAGAGCTTCTAAGCCAATATTAGCAAATAAGAAGACGTTACCGACCAATGGAACTCCATACATGGTACGGACCTCAACAGTAAAAATTTCTCTTATATAATCTCGTTGGGCAAATAATTCTACTTCTGCAGGCGGCGTTATTTCTCCATGAATAGTGACATGGCCTTCATTATCAATAATAACCATAGCTCTGCCTGTCATCCATTCGGTAAAGCTAAAATCGACTTCACCCCAGCCTGCCATAGCTCTGGGGCCTGGCGTTGGTCCACTGTTTGCTTCAGGAATTCCGTTTGTTTCCCTCGCACTTTCATCAATTTGGGAAGGATCGAGCTGGCTTAAAGCCGCATTTCTGGCTGTTGCTGCATCGGTCACCAGCAAAGTAACCTGACCACTTATTTTTTCGGTTTGATACCCTACAGTACCTCTGATGTCAAAAGTTCCATTTAAAAAAGCAGCGTGAATACTACCGTTAAAATTGGCCATATTTACAGCCAAATCAATTTCGCCGGTTATGTTTCCTTCGGCATTACGCTCAATTGTGATTTGAGTTGGACTTAGGTTAGGAACTTCAATACTTCCACTGGCTCTGAATGTGATAGCCTCACCCTGAATTCCAAAGTCAAGAGTTGCATTTACAAATCCTCCCAATTGAACAGGAATTCCATTTGCTGTTAAGGTCAGATTTCCGCCTTCAATGCTGTTTTGCACGTTTGGAACACTTGTAACGTCAATTCCAACCCAGCCAAAAGCTTCGCTATTGTCTTTAATGGCATTAATAAGTCCGGCCGGATTTCCAACTAACCGATCTCCTGTTTTTACTGTAATATAGCCATTTATAGTATTGTTTTCTATTTGAATGGCTAAAACCGGGGTAATATTTATACTTGTAAGCGGACTTAAATAACTAATATTAAGATTTATGCTTTGTCTATTGTCTTTTGTATTGTAGGTACCGTCTGTATTTTTTTTCATTTTGATTACACCTGATGCCCATTGACCAAAGGTTACATTAACCTCAGCGCCTCTGTTTCCCGCTGCCTCAATCTGAGTAGCAATTGCTTCCGGTGGTGTAAATGTTGGTGTCTGTAAAGAAATACGTTCACTGCTGGCTGATGCAGTAGTAACCGGAGTTGCAGCAGTTGGCGTTTTCTGAATCATTTTAGGCTGGACGGCACTGGCGCCTTGCTGTAAGGTGTGTGTCAATTCGTGTGCTAAAAGATGCTTTCCGGCTGTTGAATTTGTATTGTATTTGCCTTCGTTAAAGTAAATGTCATTTCCACTCGCAAATGCCTGTGAACCCAATTCTTTGTTCATTTGAACGGCATTTGAATCGTTGTGGACTTTTACCTTGCCAAAGTCGGCTCCGAAACCAGATTCCATCTCTGTTCTGGTGTTTTTAGAAAGCGGAGAACCACCACCTTTGCTATTGTTTAAATTACTTTCCAGATTAGAATCATCGGAAGGGTTTGCATCGGTACCAGTGCTCATTTGAAGCTCTTTTTCGTCTTCTTTGGATTGGATTTCCTCTTCTTCTTTAGTTTGAACTTCTTCTTCGGCTTTCTTTTGCTGAACAATCGGTTTTGGAACAGAACTGGTTTCAGTGTTTTTAGTTGTTTCGTTTTGGGGAACTTCGGTTTTATTCTGAGGGGTTTCTTCTACAGTTGCTTTTTCAGGAACAACGGTTTCTTTTTCTTCTTTTTCTGATTTTAACTGAACAACGGGAGAGAGGTTTTCGGCTATTGATTTTTGAGGAGCGGTTTCCTCCTTTTTCTGTACCTCCTCTAATTTGTTTTGAACTATGGGTGATGGGCTGAAAAACGGTTCAGGGTTATTTTTAGTCGTTTTAGAAACTATCTGATCCGCAGCTTTGTCCGCTTCCGCTTCATATTTATCATTTGATTTGCCGATGCTGAGTTTTGCCTGTACACCAAAAAAAGAGCTGCTGCCTCGCTCATTCGTTGAGGTAGTTTGATTGGAGGAATGAGCTGATTTTTTTGCAAGAGCACCCATAATTAAGTCATATTTTACCGTTTTAAAATTTAAAAAGAACTATTGATCTCCATTAGAATAATTTCTTTAGGTCCAACCAGGGATACCAGTAGCTTATTGTAATCAGGGATATTAAAATAACGACTTTGTCCAATTTTCCATCGATAAGGCAATATGGTTTTTTCATAGACCTTTTCATCGATATGGTTTGTTTCTTGTGCCTTTTGATCTTTTTTACTGAATTCACCAAAGCTGTTCAAATGATAACCGAAGTAGGAATCTCCTTTTTCAAAAACAATGGGCAGAATGTAACTTTTAGAATCTTCGGGAACCTCCCATTCTTTGGATATGGTATTGGTTTTTAAGTAGGTTTTTTTGTTTTCGGTATAAGAAATAAATACCTCTCCATTATTTAAAACACCGGCAGACTGAAGTGCTATTTTTCTTTTCAGAACAGTTTCTTCATACCATCTGAAAGTAGTGCCTTCAAGGGTAATATATTTATTGCCCCAGAAGCCGGCGAGCTTTTCAAAGGGGCCGAAGTTTGGTGTTGTTTTCTCATTTGCAGCAATACCTTTTGTATCTAAAGAAACAATTGTACTTTTAGAATTATCGATGCAATAGAGCGCATTTTGATAAGAAACGGTATGAATACCGCCGAACCATTCAAGGACTTTGACTTTTGTATAATCACCTTCAATCAGCCAGGCATTACTGATCCCAATTACCCAAATGTCTTTGTTTTCTGAGAGGAGGATTTTCATTCCTTTTAAAGGATGCTGAATTTTGACAGTATCTTTTTTTACGATATACAGGAAGTCAGAAGTTAACTTTAGAAAATCCCCATTTGTAGTAACAGCCACATCAATGACATCAGAATCGGAATGGTAGTTAAAAGAATCATTAAGGATAGAGAAAAAATGATTGTCCCGTGTGCCATTCTCAGAAACATATCGACCAATTAATGCCTCTGAAGTTCCATACAATTCCATATATTTTCCGGGAAATGAAAGTGCAGGGTTTGGAATGTCTATACGAGAATATTCGTGCCCGTTTTTACCGATTGTAGGATACTTTGATAAAGCAGGTACGGAATCTATCGATTGTTTATAGACAATTTTAAAAGTGAGGTCGTGTTTGTTTTCCGGATTCATTTTAGAAACGTTTTGACAATTGGTAAATACTAAAATTAATAATAAAGATAGAGCCATTTTCATATTTGATTAAACAATTTACCAAGGTGGATTAGAAATTTGAATTACTCCTGAAAATACGGTAATGTCGACCCGCTGTATAAAATAATTATTATGAGGCTCCGACCATAAACTGATGACGTGAGTTCCGTCGATTGCCATTGCCACGTGTCCTGGGTAAGGGTCGCCCGAAGCAGTATAAAAAATTAACTGCCCGACTGTTGGCGTCGTACCCGGATAGGTAGGCAGACCGCTGTTCCAACCCAATTGGCTCCATATCAAAATATTTGGATCTCCGCCGGAACTAAATGCATTATTATAGAAGGTCTGAATCCAGGAAGCATTAATTCGGTTAGACAGATAAGCAGCATACATGATGCTTTCCCAGCAATTCATAGTCGCAGCAGCCGGAAGTGTTCCGGAACCGCCATTGGTTACAAAATAAGCGAAGAAATCATTGTTAGGAGGGTTTCTCCAATACATTGACCCCAATAAAAGATGAGAGAAAACGGCAACAGAAACCGGAGCTGTCAGTCTTGAATTGATTAAGCTTCTGATGCTGGTATCTGCCAATGCAGCTTGTCTGTCGCCGGGAGAGGCATTTAAGATTTCATTTCTAATGGCATCATAATCAGTACTGTGATTGAGAAGCCAGGTAAGTTTTGGAATGAAATCTGAACCTTCATAATTAATCCATTCTAATTGTGTTACAATGTCAAAATTGAGATCGGTTACAGCTTCGACCATGGTTATGTTATCACAAATCGTGCTAAAAAAATCTTTCCAGAGAGGCGTTTTTAAAGCGTCTTTTTGTGCCTGGTCTGTACTGGAGTGTATGACCCATGGTTTTATAGTAGCATAATCGAGTTCGAATCTCGTCATGAACATTTCGGCGTTCAGCCAGGTCAATTTAGTAGCTAAATCAAACTGCAGATCGTTTAACGCCTCAATTATAGTAATATTGTCGCAAACGTCTACAAAGAAATTCATACCCACATCGGTATGCACTTTTAGGGTATCTCTTTCGGTTTGGTTAGTCGTGGTGCTTGTAATCCAGGGTTTTATGTTTGAATAGTTGATTGACCAAGTGGCAGAAAAGACTTCGGCTTTAAGCCATACTAATTTTGTTATTAAATCAAATTGTAAATCGTCAAGAGCTTCAATCATATTGGCATCAGTACAAACGTCAACAAAAAAGTTTTTCCAGACATCGGTTTTTAAAACATCTCTTTGCGTTTGATCGGCAGCGGTTACCATTCCTTTAATTTCACTGTAGTCCATGAAAAATGTTCCAAAGGTAGCGGCGGCATTTACCCATTCCAGTTTTGTATTCAGAGGAGCTCCCAAATTATTAACTGCTCTGATCATTTGGGCTACATCAAGTGCTGCAGCCATTCTGGTTTTGTAACTGCTATTGCCTAAAATAGTTGCTTTTTCAGTATCGTTAAGCTGAGAACACATTGTAATGACTTCATCTTCGGGAACATTAAAACTGTCGAGCATTTCGTTTAGACTGTCTAAATTGCTTGAAGGATTCTGTTTTTGAATGTTGGGTTTATTGCCTTGCTGTATCGTGTGCGTAAGTTCGTGTGCTAACAGATGTTTTCCGTCCTGCGAATCGGGATTGTATTTTCCTTCGTTAAAATAGACGTCATTACCATTGGCAAAAGCCTGAGAGCCTAATTCTTTGTTCATTTGAACAGCATTAGAATCATTGTGGATTCTCACTTTGCTGAAATTAGCCCCAAAACCGGATTCCATTTGTTCCTGAGTGGTATTGGCCATGGGAGAACCACCGCCTTTACTGCTCTGAAGTTTGCTTTCCAGCGATGCCGTATTTGTTGGACTTGTTTCAGTTTCGGCACTTTTTTGAATTTCCTGTTCCTCTTCTTTGGTCTGAACTTCCTCTTCGGTTTTTTTCTGCTGAATCAGTGGTTTTGAAATCGGGTTTTTTTCGACTGGCTTAGGAGTTTCGGCTACAACAGTTTCAGTTTTGTTTTGAAGTGTTTCTTCCTGTTCCGTTTTTAATTGCGTAACAGGGGTACTCTGTTCTGCTAAAGATTTTTTTTGAACTACAGAAGATGGACTAAAAAAAGATTCCGATTTGGCATTTTGTTTTTGAGAAACGATTTGATCTGCTGCTTTGTCGGCTTCCACTTCATATTTGTCATTCGATTTTCCGATACTGAGCTTGGTCTGTACGCCAAAAAAATCCTCACCCTGCCTTGAATTAAAGGCGGATGGTCCGGAAGGACTGGATTTTGATTTTTGGTTAAAGGCTCCCATGTATCGTTAACGGTACTTGATTTTATTAATGTCTGTGTTTTGATCCCACACCTTTAAAAGCATTCTCTCCACAGGAAGCAGGAGTTCCAATGATCATGCTGAACTTGCCTGCTGTTGGGGCGGTGAAATTAATTGGAACGGTACCACCAATTTTGAACGAGGTTGGTCCCATTAAACTTTTCCCTGTGGAATCAATAATTTCGACGCTGTAACCCGAACAGGGGTTCTCGTTTTTATTTCTTGTGGTTGTTAATGAGATTGAAAATGATTTACAATCACCATTTGTTTCTAATGTTTCAATATGAACCGGATCTGAGGAGAAATGAAATATATTCGTTATATCGCAGGTCTTTTTGTCTTTTTTCTTTGGTGGTTTTTTCTTTTTGTCTTTACCTGGACCTGAGCCTTTTCCAACATAAATATCATCTAAACGACCAATTGTTTGTACGCCAACAACACCATCGTAGCTCAGACCATTATCGGATTGGAATTTGAATACAGCAGCTCGTGTTTCACTGCCAAAATCACCATCAGCACCGAATTTAGGAAGCTGATAACCTAAATCCATTAAACCCGATTGTACTTTTTCTACAGGCTCGCCCTTACTTCCGGTAGCGAGATAATCTAAATCATCGTGTGTTTGCTCTAATTTGTAATCTCCTTTAAAGCGAGGAGATTCTAGATCTTCAGCTGCAGTTGCAGAAGGATCGACGGATTTTTGTACGGCTCCGGTTTGCTGAATGGTATGGGTTAATTCATGTGCCAGCAAATGTTTCCCTTCGCGAGAATCCGGATTGTATTTTCCTTTGTTAAAATAGACATCGTTGCCATTGGTAAAAGCTTGTGCTCCTAATTCCTGACTCATTTGGACAGCATTCGTATCAGTGTGAATTTTTACATCGCTGAAATCCGCACCAAAACCCGATTCCATTTCTTTTCTGGTTTTTTTGTCTAAGCCGTTTCCTCCACCTTTTGAGTGGTCCAGCTTTCCTTCGAGTTCATTATTCTCAATTTCGGCATCGGGATTTTGCTCTTTCTTTTGTACGGCCTTGTCTTCTTCTTTTTGATCTTTAGACTGTACTTTTTCTTCTTTTTCACAATCAGCACATTTCTTTTGTACCGGTTTCTCTTCTTCCTTCTTATCCGATTTTTTCTGTACCGGCTTTTCCTCTTCTTTTTTATCTGATTTTTTTTGTACCGGTTTTTCTTCCTCTTTCTTATCGGATTTCTTTTGTACTGGTTTTTCCTCTTCTTTCTTATCGGATTTTTTCTGTACAGGTTCCTCTTGTTTGATTTCCTTACTCTGAACAGAAGAGATGGTCTCTGCAATTGGTTTTTGCTGTACGTTTTCTTTCGACTGCAGAAGACTTCCTCCGGACGAATTATTATTCACTACTTTATCGGCAACCCGGTCTGCCTCAACTTCAAACTGGTCACCGACTGTTCCGGTTTTCAGTTTTTTCTGGATTTTAGGTCCAAAAAAAGCGGAAGAGGAGGATTGAGCAATTGGCTTTTTATTTTCTAGCGTTCTCATCACTTCATTGTTTTATTATTTGAAATAAAAAAATATTTCTTTACCCTTTACAGGATCAATTTTCCGGAATAAAGGGTGCTACGATGCGAGCATCGTTGGAGAGCTGGTTTCTTCTTTTGGTATGATCTGATGTTTTTCGAGTTCGATCTTTATTTGTGCGTACCAGTATGGAAATATTTTAAACAATCGATATTCAATTTCTTCCGTAATGTCTTTTTTGTACTTTTTAATACCAAAGAGATGACTGTAGCTTATTTCACTGGCATATTTACTCTGTTCTGTTATATTTTTTCCTTTAAGAAGCAGGGTAGGCGTAATATTGTTATAGTCTAATACAGAAGCCAGATTGTATTGTTCTATGACAATACAGGGCTCAAAACCTTGTTGCTTTAGTGGTTCAAATTCCTTACGGTTGGTGGTATAGATTTTTTCCAGATCATAATAGGCATTTATAAATTTATCGCGCAGTGTAAGGTCATTAAACCCCAGTATGCCACAGCTGTAGGAAAGTCCTAAATCAGGATGCCAGTAAGGTAAATTTTGTGTGTATTGGTTAAAAAAATCGATTTGTTTTTTATAGTGCGCTTCATAACCGCATTCTTTGCGTTCGAGAATAATGGAGTCGAAATTGAAATTGATTTTCTTTTTTATAAACACATCCGTATCGAGGTGAACAAAAGGTTTGGTCTGCTTTTCGATGGCATGAATTTTTGATTTCATCCACAATTCTTTATTGTGTTCCTTATCCATTTTTGTGATTCTGCAGGGCAGCATATACAAAAAATTATAGGCAGTTTCGTCTGCATAAAGCTCAATGTCCTTGTACCAAAGATGACTGTACAAAATACTCAGAGCGGTCATGTAAACGGTTTCCTTAAGTTTATTGCCCATCTGCCAACGATTATTGATCAGAGGAAAAGCGTTCAGGCTGTATATTATTCTTGGTTCTTCCATAAAATATCGCTTAAGGTTTGCAGCTGTTGTTTTTCATCCAGATAGCAGACGTTGTTGTATAACGAAGCTTTTTTACTGTGTTTATAGAGTCTTTTCCATTCGTATTTTTCACCTGTTGCTTCTGAGGTCAATTTCGGAATCTGGTCATTATGAAATGTTTTCATTTCATCAAAGGTGGCGTGCCATACCATTTTACCTAATAAATAGGACTGGGTTAAGCCTATTTTAGAGAAATCTCTTTTGTAATAATCTGTATGGACATTTTTATCGTTGATCTGGTATTCTGAAACCAAAACTTCCCCCTCCAGATCATAAAAACGATTGAAAAAACGGGTGATCACTTCATTTTCTTTAATGAGGGATAAATCGTCTTCATTTTCATAAATAATATCAATATCATTTATAGGCATATCGTAATAAGCACGGAGGTTAATGTAATCCGCAATTCCGCCTACAAAGGCAATCTTTGTGATATCGAGGTTTTCAAAAATATTTTTGAGAGCTTGTTTTTGCTCGTAGAAAATATTTTGTTCATCTTCTTTTAGAAATGTGTTTTTTTCGGTTTCCATGTTTTATATCGTATTACCAGTCCACAAAAATGATCTTGTCTTTCCATGCGAGTTTTACAATTCCCAGATTCCAGCTAATTTTATCTAACAAAATGTCCTGTGTTTTTCTTTCGACAATGACTTTGGGGTTGTCTTGGCTAAGAATTATTTTACCGGGTCTTTGTAAATACTCATTTTGTAATAGGGCTATAGAAGAATTTTTCATAATCGGCCAGTTGTCTAAAACGGCTTGCAGCATTTCTTTGCCTTGATCTTTTAACTCTTCCGAGAGTATAATGTTTCGGTTTATAGGTCGGTTTATGGGGATGTTGCACAACATTTTTTCGAACAGCATTTGAGATTCGTAATCCTGCTCCCGATCTGTCGCGATATAGTGTAGCAGATGGGCGGCAGTTTCGGGATCGTTTATCGTATGGTCTTTATGGAGTAAACCGCAATTCCCGAAAAGATGTTTCAAAAAAGGATGCACCAGTATTAGTCCCGCATTGTTTACATAGTGTGAAGAAGGAACATCCGAAGTTGCTCCGTCAGCAGGGAATAATGCCGAATGCCAGTCTTCCAGATCTTTAGTTTCTTCATTTTTACTTTCGATTTCCTTACTACGATTCAAAAGAGTATTGATCTCTGCCGTTTCTGCATCATCGGTTTCCGGGGATTTTGAAGAAGGATTTCGATTTTCTTCGGTTTTCTTCTTTTTATCAGGATCAACAACTTTATGAATTTTTTCCTTTTCCTTATTTCCAGATTCTAAATCTTGAGCTTCCCTATTTTGAGCCTCCATTTTAGTATCAGGTTGAGGTTTGTTAGCAACTTCAGGAGATCTGTCAGTTTCTGAAAATTTTAATTTTAAGAATTCTTCTTTATCGCTTTCCGAAAGAACGTCGGAAGCGATTTGTTCAGAAAGAGCTTTTATATTGGCTATTTCGGGAGCAAGATTGCTTAGTACGGAGAGTACTGATTTATCGGATACATTTTGCCTGATTTGTTCTAATATGATTTTCAGGTTTTCCTGAGTTATAGAAACAAAAGAAGCAATCAGCTGCACTAATTTTTCTTTTGTCAGAGTTTCATCATGCTGTAACAATTCCGAAAAGACTATTTCCCAAATTAGATTGCGCTGATTTATGCCCTGTTTCGATTTCGAAACAAGTTTGCGCATATTGCGATGGATCTTTTCAATTATTTTGGTAGCTGTTTCTTTATCATCGGCGGTCAAAAGAAGTGTTTTTTTAAGGATATCATAAATCTGTGCGTCTGATAATTGTTTGATGAAACGGGTTCTGATTTGGGAGTTTTTCAATGCATTTCGCAATTTTGAACCGAAAGTTTTGTCTCCAATATTTTTTTGTAATTGAAGATCCTCTTCCGGACCAGGGGGAGTATTAACATTACTCTTACGATTGCCGTTACCGTAGTTATTGTCGCTGGTAATCACCCACCAGGGACTGGTTCCTGTTTCCAGAAAAATAAAGAATTCATCACTGTTTTTTTCTTCGCGGTTTATTAATTTGTAACGCTGCGTATCGGGAAAACCTTTTTGAATCTGATCTTCAATCTGTTTTTGAAGTTGATTTAAAATTTCCAGTTTTAAGGCATTAAAATTAAGTTCAGGAGCAACAGAAAGGTCTAGGTCTAATTTTTCGATCTGAATACTGTACAGTGGTATTTGGGTATGGAGCGTATCAAAATAGGCTTCTAAAAGAGGAAGGAGTTCTTCTTTTAGAAACGTATCCAGATGATCTTTGAGGTAATACGCCTTCTCTTTAGATTGGGTATTGACCTCTAGAAACAGCTTGTTGATGATATGGCTCCCAAGGTGTTGCATTTAGTTTAAGCTTTTTAGTTGTGATTCGATGGCTTCCAGAATAAATTTGATGTCCTTAAACGGAATCTTCTGATCGGTTAAGAAACTTTTTAAGGTTCCTTTAGGATCGGTCTTATACTGATTTTTTACAAAACCTTGTAACAAGCTGTCTATACGTGCCGTAATGGTTGTAAAGGGTTTTTCGAATTTATTTATGAGTTCTGCGGGCTGGCATTTTATGATGGTATAGAAAAGCGAGATATGACTTTCGTTAAGGAAACTCAGTACTGTTTTTTCCTCTTCCATTCTTGCATTTTTTGAACCCAGTAATAAATTGTGGTATACAAGCTCATTATACATCTCGGGTAATGCAGTATTAAAATCTCCATTGATATAAGCACTGGTTTCTTTTTCAACACTTGCAAATTGTTTTTGAATTTCAGTAATCAGCGAAAGAGTCTCTTTACTAAATTTTTGTAATTCAGGCTGCTGGTTGATTTTTTCAAAAGTCAGGTTCGTTTTTTTGACGAATTCTACTGCATTGGTCAGACAGGGATTTTCAGTCGGTTTTTCGCGAATTCGGATATCTCTCGGACCGTCTATTGATTCGCCGCATCTTTTGTTGAGTGCAGAAAGGGATACTTTGATCACGTCGTTTTTGTATAGCGAAGTTGGTCGTATGATGGCTTCTGTAGCATCGGTTTCGATTATCTCTTCTTCAATGTTCCAGATGTATTTTAGAGCATCCGTGGATTTGTTGCTAAAGGCAATCTGATTATTTCTGATTGAATGGCTAAACAAAGCTACAGGTGGATTCTGCATTATAATAGTAAGATTCGAAGGTTTACCGTTTATTAGTATAACCACCTGATCGACATCTTTAGGAACATTATTGCCGATAAAAATGTACTGACCGGCATCATTTTGGGAGACTCCCGGGCCTGATAAGACGGTTTTCTTGCTATTCGGTTCAATGGTTAAAACATGTGGTTTGAGATCATTTTTACAGATGTTTTTAGTATCGATGCTTACTACTACAGGCACTTCAAAAGTCACCGGATGCTGTGCCTGAGCATTACAGTTTCCGTTTTCACCTGTAACTTTTACCTGAAAACTATAGCTTTCTTTAGCGGGTACTTCATAGGCATAAATATGTTGAATTTTTGCTTCAGTAGTGGCAACAGGTTCACTGCCATCACCAAAATCCCAAACATATTTCATGTCTTTCTGATTCTCACCGCTAATACTAAAATCAACCACAACCCCATCCTTATGAAGCGATTTCGGGAAGACAAAGGTGAAATCAAATTTTGGTTTTCTGAAAATGGTTATTTGACAGTTGGTTTCAAAATTATTGACTGTAAAAGTTATCGGTTTTCCGATGAGTTCTTCACTGACCAATTTTGGATCAAAAACAAATTCTCCATACTGATTTTTGGTCACTCCGCCATTCAAATCTTCGTCTACATCGGCTTTTACAAAACCTCCGGTTGGTGTTACGTGAAAGGGGAAGTAAGGTGTTGTTTCATCAAAGCAGATATGATTCATAGGTAAGGATAGGGTGATGAAATTATCATCGCAGCATAAATACGGCAAGGTAAAATCGGCTATTACGGGATTTATCACGATAGATTCTCCGGGTTCTTTTTTATCGCCTTCTTTTTCAAAATCGCCTGCGAGTGAATTTCCACGCGGATATTCGTAAGGATAACCATAGCCGTAATAATAAGGATATTGACTGTACTCTCCTTCGATATAGATCATGACAAATGTGCCTCCGGGTGCCACACCGGATTTGTGCTCGTATCCGTGATTTTTGTTCAGATAGTAGGAGGTATAATTTTCAACTATTTTTTTCGCGTCATAGGCTTTTACTCCAAGTACAACAACATTGAATCCTAAACCGTACTGACGTCTGATGGCCTGAATCGTTTTTAGTGCTTTTTTGTAGTCTGTACCCTGATGCCCTTCGATTCTGTAGAAGTTGTGATCTGAGACCATTTCGTTAGGCCATTTTGTATTCAATAAGTTATCGTGATAACTTCTGTTATTGCGCTGTTGTCCGATAGTGGTTTTTTCGTAATCCCAAAGTTCAATAAGATGATCGCCCACGTTATTGTAAAATGGAATTGCTTTTTTACCAAGCAAACCCAATTCAAAACTAGGAGTGATTTTTATATAAGTATAGTTTACATTGTAGTTTGCTAATAATTGTACGCAGCGTTTTATCAGACTGTACAATTGCTGCAAATCTGTATTTTTTCCATAACAGATTGTAATTTCTTTACCTTCTAAATCGACAATAAATTCGTTAATGGTGTCTTTCTTCCCGGGTTCGTTAAGTGTGTCAAAAGGCAGGCAATCGTTACAGGTGCTAAGGTTTTGTCCCGTGAGCAATGGTGATTTGTAAAAAGAATGTCGGTATTCAAAACAAGGACCACTTTTCTGCACTTCTCCCAGCATTAAGTGTTTGGGGAATGATTTGATGTCCGGAAAGCAAAAATCATAGTCCATATTTGATAATAAAAGTCTGATCTCATTGTAAGTATCAATTAAATCGTTGAGCAGATCGTATCGGTACTGAAAATCAGGTGGGACATTTTTTTCATCAAAACTGTACAGAGCAGCCAGATTCTTTTTTATAGAATCCAATATAGTTGGCATTTTTAAAGGGGTCAATAGGATCTCAAAACCGTCTTGCAGTCTGGCCACTACATTGTTTCTGAACAGACCATTGGTGAATTTTCTTTTGATTTCATAATAACTGCTAAAATCTTCGGGCTGTAATACAATGCGGTTAGAGACCAGTTCCGGAAGTTTGTAATACAGGTTAGAGAATTTGATTTTGCTAATGATTTTATCATGAGTGTTTATCTGCGCCGCAACGGTTTTGCTTACCAATAAGGCTTTGTGATTACCGATAATTTCCAGTCCTTGATTGTCGCAGGAAAGACTGACACAGAGATCGGAATCTTTTTCATACGATTCGATATACAAAAGAACGACAGCATCCGTTACCTCTAATCCGGTATTTTTTTTAAGATAATGTATCGGATAAGTATTGGCACTTTCGATAAGCTGCTGTTCGGCAGTTAAAAGTTCGAAGATCTCAAGCTGTTTTGAACCATCGTAAAAATAAGGTTTGTAAGCCGCTTTTTTGTTGTCGTATACTTTATAATGAGTGTATTGTTTACTTTCAAAATCAATAATTTTTCCGCCGTTTGGAGTAGACTTGTACAACTGTATAAGATCACCGTCGGTTGTGATACCGCTGCCTTGAGTTATGGTAATGTCTTTTGAAACGGGGCTGTATGAAACCTTAAATCCGCAAATGATGCCGACACCACTAAGACCAATTCTGGAAATACGATCCTGATCATCAAAATAATCTACAATCTCGTTAAGATGTCCTTCTGTTAGTACCTGATTTTTAGTGAATCTTCGGTACAGCGTTGTTATGGTTGAAAGTTTTACTAACATTTTGAATGGTATTTATAGTGATCCTAAATTTGTTTTTCCCAGTATTATTTTCTCGAATTGATTTTCGTTTTCGTCGTTGCAGTCAAATAATCTTCCTGTAGGATATAAATTGCTGAGGTTCGATAGAGAGGTGATAAGCTTTATGAGATCTGTCTCCGGCTGATCCTGATTCAATAAGGTTTTGGCAAATAAATAATCCTTGTAAGAGTTCTCAAACCGCAAAAGTTCGTTTTCTGCCGGATTTTGAATTTCATTTTTCCGATGTCCGATCCAGCAGATTTTTGCCAGAACATGCGCCGGTAATTCTTCCTTAATTACTTTTTCGATATAATTTCTGAAATCGATGTTGGCAAAACGCAAAGTATATCCGGGCAGAATAATACTGACGCGATAGGAGTAAGGGTCGAGAGGTTCACAGCTCTTACACTCATCCGTGCAGACCGGTAAAAATGTTGCCAGATTTACAATAGTCTGGTTCACATCCGGGCGAAGCATCATGTGTTCTACAATAAACAAACCTTCTTCTGTAAACACTTCTTTCATAAAATGAATCAAATCGAGAATAGACTGTTTTACTTTAGCCAAAGAACTGTAGTAAGTGTACCTTTTGGCAATGATACGGTCCTTATTGTTCACATCCGTAATTAACGGATTAATGATGTCATACGAATACTTTCCGGAAGGAGACCGGTGTATCTGAATGTTATCGATGACCTGCGGATCTGTGATGCCTTTTTTAAAAGCCTCTTCGACATTGTATTCGCGGGTTTGAATGATTTGTAAAATAGCAAAATACATTTCCCGATTGGCAACCGAGGTGTCGTAATACTCTGTCGTGGCAGAAAGCACGATTTTGTTTTGATCATCCCTGATTCTCCATCGGTATACCAGTTGATTGTCTGAATCAATAAAATGATAGAGATCAACAAAGGAATCCGAAAGATGTCTTCTGTTGTAGTTTTTAATCCCCAAAAGCCTTGCAATTCTCTTTTTTACCCCCGAAACATTATCAGTATCCCACAGATTGCTGTTGGGTTGTCGGTAATAGTTAAAAGAACTGCCGCGGTTTTTGCTTACGATTTTATAATCTTTCAAAAAATCTTCTTTGTTTTTCAGCACGACCTCATCTGTAGCACTGCCGTAGATACTTTTGTTAATGAAAACATACTCAGAGAAACGTTCTGCAAACCGTCCTAAAAGATGATCCAGAATAGAATTTCGTCTTTCAATATTGTTGTCCAGCTCTTTAAAGAGAATTTCTGTCAGATAATCATCATTGTTTTCAGGATAGTCTTTTACCAGTTCGCTAAAGCCTTTAATGTCTTTTACCGCCTGGGTAAAAAATGTTTTAGTGAGATTGCCGCTTACCGAAAGTATTTCGTTAACCTTTCCCAAATGTTTAAAGTAACTGGCCAGAATCTGATCAAAGAATAAAAGATAGGCTTTAAGCTGTTTGGCCTGCGATTGTCGCGCCACTGTGGCTCCTGATGGTAAACCGACTTCTCCGATTCCGTACGTATCCGGAAAATCGTTCTGTATGGTGGTATAACTGTTTGGGTTTAAATAAGTGCCTTTTGGTATTTTCAGTTCTTTGTGTTTGCTGGAATAATCGGTAGCTTTATCTTTTACGTCATTAATTTCCTTCAGATAAAGATCTACCTGGGTTTTATTGATGTTCAGAGGCAGTACGCCTTTATTGTAGTTGAAAACACTTTTATTACAGATTACCGGTTTTTGGTATTCTTTGAGGCAAAGCAGCCACTGATTGGCCACCGCTTCATCATCGCCGCAATTCCCCAGAGAAATATCTTTGATGGTCAGCACTCCGGGCACATTCATGATCAGTTTGATAATATCCGATAATCGCACCTCACTGGTCAGTTCGGCTTCGATTAATTCTTTGGTATCAATAAAACCGTGTTCCAAAACCGGCCCGTCAAAAATTTCTAAGGAAGTGTACCCCTTATCAAGCATTTGCTTAACCGAATAAAAATTAACGGTGGTTGATAAATAACCGTCTAATGCGGTTAACACCAGGGCATGAACCATTTCTTCGTCGGCCTGAGTATCGATCTCAATGCTGGCACATATTTTTATAGGATATTCATCGACTTTTATAATGTTGATCAGGTCTTCACACAGATTTCTGTTGGCATGAAATTTTTGTCTGATTTTGTCTTTGACACTATTAATTTCAGAGAGTTTATTGCTCTCGAAATCGACATAAAGATCGTATAAGCCTTTGAGCTGAAATTGCTTTTTAAGGCGGCTTGGGACTTCGCTAAAATCCTGATAATTATAGGATAGCAGTTCGTCTTTGCAATTCACGTAAACGGTTTTGTAGTGCTTTGCCGGCCAGCAGTTTTTAACACCGTCGATATCGATAAACAGTTTTCTGTAATCCAGTGCAGTAACCGGACTTGTAGTCAATACTTCGGAAGCCTTAAAAAACTGGTTGGGAATATCTTTTTCTTTTGCGTCAGAAGCAAGGAGGTTTTCGATTGGCAAATCGGTTCTCATGCCGAGATCGGTTATCGCATAACAAAGCATCTCCAGCATCGTGATACCGGGATCATGCGAATTAAAATCAGTCCATAATTTGCCACCCAGTTGTTCGATATACTCAATGCCTTTTTTTCTGAGATAGAAAAAATCCAAGTCATCTTCGGTCGCAACCTTTTTAGGAATTGTATTATGTGGATTTAGTATTGACATGACTCTTCGGATTGAAAATTAGGTGTTGTACAACTGTTGATTTTTGTAGAAATGATATGATTTTTTACCGACACCAGTATGCGTTTTGGGTTAGACGGTGACAGTACCGGCAAGAAATCCAGTGTTGCCTGATAAGTAATATCGTTCGGATTTTCTGATTCGGTATTGTCTTTGAGTTTCGCCATTTCTAACTCTGCTAAATAATCTACATAGTATAATTTTTCGATATAGTCAATGATCGTACTCCGGTGTAATTCAATTCCGAAAAGGATGTCCTGAGTGGTGTCAAATGCCCACGGCGACAAAAATTTGGTGATATCTTCATTGAGCTGTTTTTTATAAAAGTTTTCATCGTATTGAGCATAAAACCGCACATTGAGTTTGATGATCACCTTCTCGTATTCCGGATTAATTACAGCGGCTTCGACATGCATACTGTTGAGATTGCTGATGTAATTTCGAATCTTATTTAAGGTAGCCGTATTTACTCTTGGTTCATAAAGGTCAAATACATTTTTGTTTATAATATCCGGGACCACTATAAGAGTAATATCTCCGGGAGAAAGAAAGGATTCCTTTTCATTATTGGTATGGTTCAGGCATTTTACTCTGAAAACTTCCGGAAACTCCTGAAGGATAAGATGCTCATAATCCCATAGCGTTATCGCTCTGTTTTTGTGGCGAAGACGTTCACTTACCCGTTTGTAATAGGTCTCGTCTGATTCCTGTGCTTTTCCGTTAAAAGAATTAAAAGGCTGTGCGACACTTTTCACCTGTGTGATGCGGGTAATGAGTTTAGAAATCGTTTCAGCGGGCAATCCTTTTTCTAAATGAGACAATTCGTTATTGTGGTTGTAAAATTCGGCTGTAACCACTTGTGTTTTAATATCGATTATTTTGCAGACGGCATCATAAGCTTTATGCATTTTTGCTCTTACCCAGATCAGGTTGTCCGGAAATAAAGTATTTGTTTTGGTAGCCTGTTTTGGAATCGCAAATTTCAGTATCCCCGACTTTAAAAAATTATCGGTAGAATTGGCTAAAATTTCATTCTCGATATTTTTCCATTGATTGTTACAAAGAACAAACCATTCTATTTTTTGTCTCCCCACGAAAGAGTCTACCTGTGGATTTTCGCTTCCTTCAAGTATCTGCACCAATAAAGCAACCTGCTGTAAAGTTTCGGCTTCCTCAAGACCGATGTAAAATTCGCCTCCTTTGCAATAATCAGGAACGAGACGGCTTGTAAGAGCGCTATTAGCATCCAAAACCCCTTTCTGTCTGGCAACATTTTTTAAATAAGAATGTTCTTCACTCTGTCCAAATGGAGCTTCATGAAATAATCGGATTCGTTCTGACTGATATTCGACTTCGGTTTGATGGGTAAAATTGACCGTTTCCTCCGCCGTATAATCTAAACTAATGGTTTCGACAAATGGCGTATAAGCTTCATTCGGAATCAGGGTATCCGCAATTTTACTCATAACAGCGAGTGTATATATTTTGGGGTACAAAGAGTGCAGCAACGATTGGTTTAGCGTCAATCGGATCGGGCCGCTTTTGTCAATGTCGTAACCGTCTCCTGCTAAAGGAAATTCGGTTACATAAACCCCGTCTTTTAGCGTAAACAAAGTAGTGTCTGTAATTTTAGTTTCCCAGTTTTCTTTATTTAAGAGAGATACATTACCTTTAAAATAAGCATCGGAGTCTACAATAAGATCGGTGTCGACGGTGTTAAGAATCAAATTACTTTTTTTTGGAATATTTATGGCGACAGCATCTGCTTTAGGCTCAGGATCTTCCGGCTGATTTACGGCTTTGTCTTTTATAATTTCTTCCAGAAACATTCCGTTAAAGAAAAGAGTCTGGCTTATGGTGGTATCCTGATATTTCTTTTTGTAGGCCTGATAGTGCGTTTTAAAAGATTTGGGGGTGTTTTTCCATTTTATAGAGACGTTGATATTCTTCCATTTTTTGGAAAACATTTCCGGATAATCAATAAGAAATGAGGAACCGCTGGTAGGCTGTGTGGTAAAAGGATAGAAAGGTTTTTCGGCATTTAGTAAACCGGTATCGCTTTCGAGTAATAGTGATTTTACATCTTTTACGTCTACTTTAACACCAATGCTGCTGACGGTTTTGGTCACCAGATTTCTAAATAAATAATGTCCTTTTTTGTCTTCTGTACGAATTAAAAATCGGATAACAGGTTCTGTAGTTGAGAAATGTTCTCCTAATTTCTTTTGATTATAGTTTACAACAGAGGGGGTATCTTTTGAAATTTGAAACACCAATCGCAATTGCTTTCCCGCAATACCTGAAGTAGCAGCTGTTCCTATAAGTTTAAAAGGACCAAGCCATGCTTTTTCGCCACTGCAGAAAATGCTGATATTATCAACAAGATCATTGACGGTAATGGGTTCTTTGAACGGTTCGGTATCAAAAGTAAAAGCCTCATTGAAGGTAACGGTAATATCGATATTTCTTTCGCCTTCTTTTAGTTGCAATAAGGGTGAAGCGATGGTAAAGCCAAGTCTGGCAGCTTCCAGTTCAGTATATTTTTCTTCATTAGAAGTATATCCAAACGGCAACCAGTACTTGGATCCTTCCTTAAGACTTTCTCCCTTTCCATCAAGAGAGTTGGCCACCTGGCTGCATTTTATCTCCCCTAGCGTGATATCATTATAAACACTCTTAAGCGCTGTAATTTGAGCTTTGTTGGCAACTAATTCTTCGGTTGTTTTATAGATAAGTTTGTTGCCTAAAGCATCTTTTCCCGCATCCAATTGTGTTTGCGCTTCGATTCGTTCTTCGGTACTTTTTTTAGCCAGCTCGAAAATAACATGTACCTGATCTGGTTTTGCAGCGAGTTTTTCGATTTGTAAAATATCCTTGTAAAAGAAATCGAGATGTTTTTTGGTAATTTTATTAAAGCGCTCTTTAGACAGTTCCAATAATTTCAGGAAACAGATAAAAAGGGTCATGTGAGGCGTTAACGTGCCTTCGAATTCAATATCCCGAAGTGTTTCCGAAATACTTTCTTTCAGAAGCGTATAATCTTTGTCTTTTCTGTTTGGAATGTCTTTTTTCGAATAGCCAAAATGATCAAAAATTTCCTGCCAGTTTCCGGAAGCTTTTTTGCTGTTGTTGGTGTCAAAAAAGTTAACCTGTTTGGCAAAATTATAGGTAAAAAGAAACCAGTCTTCCCTATCAAAGTCATGGAGCTCCAAATTGTGGGGATCGAGAATACTATTCACGCGGTCGCCCTGATCGGTGCCATTTCTTTTAAATAAGGTATCGTTGGTATGGTCGCTGTTGTTACACATAATGCTTTTTATATCAATTTTACTTATCTTTTAGTCCAATGCAATTGGACTATATTGAATATACAATCGGTATTAAATATTAGTTCCTTCTTGTTTGTAGAAAGGATATACCATATTAGTTCTGGAATTGGTTGCTCTGATTCTGTAATCTAAAGCCACTAACAATTCGCCATTTAAATCGTCTCCCTGACTGATGTCGATTTTCTCCACATCAATTCGCGGTTCATGGTACAAAATGGCGGTTCTGATGAGTTCAGACACATACGTTTTTAAGGTTGTGGTTAACGGTTCAAAAAGAAGCTCGTCTACATTACAGCCGTATTTAGGGACCATAATACGTTCTCCTATTTTGGTTGACAATAGAATCTCCAGACTGCTTTTAATGTCTTCTTCATCAGAAATCATTACAGTAGCTCTGGTTGTTTTCTTAAATTCGGGAGGAAAACTCCATCCGGTTCCTAAAAAAGCTTGATCTGTTTCCATAATTAACCAATTAAAACGGTTGCTAATCCGGCTACTATTGTGCCTCCATGTGCGGTGGAATCCCCCATACGTGCTGCGGGTTTTCCTCCAATTAAAACGGTTGCCGAACCTGCGGCGATGGTATCAGGAGGTCCTGTGCAGGTAGCCATATCTCCAACACATGCGGCTGGAACTCCTCCAATTAATACGGTTGGCGAACCGGCAGGTAAAATTGGTCCTCCCACATGGGGAACGGTTCCGGTAACCATTGGGCAAACGTGCATATCTGTAATTCTGGCGGCTGGTGCTCCCATAATTTTTTATATTTCAGTTCAATATTTTTGATATTATTGAGTACAATTGGTATTGACTTAACCTTCGTTGAGTGTAATTCATTTTAACACATAGTAACATAGGTCCTGTACCTGTAAAAAGGCGTTTCACTTTATTGAAATACACATAACCTTTTATGTGAAAGAAATAAGTTTCTTTTCTGCTCTCTTTTTGCACTTAAAATTCTATGTTTCTATGTGTTAAAGCTTTTTTTTTTAAAATTATCTCCGAAAGATTAATTTATTTGTACGATACTTCCTTTTACAATAGCCACTGCGCTTGAGGACATTTCAGCTCCCGCACTTCCTTCGGCTTTAAACTGCGCTTTGGCTTTTAAGGATACGTTGGTTCCTTCAATTTTAACGTCACCTGATGCGACTATCTCAATGTTTCCGGCGCTTTCCATTTTTATACCATTACTGTCTATGGTAATGACATTCGAATTTTCATCTTCAATAACGATAACACCTTTATCTTCGTCGAGTGTTATTTTTTTACCCGCCGGAGTTTCAATTCCTATCGATTTTTTCTCGTCGTCAAACATGACCTTCATTTCACTTCGGGTTACGATCCCTTTTTGGTGATTATCGTCTGAAGCTGTTATAGGAGCAGGCTTTCCACTACTGTGAAGCATGCCCAAAACAATGGCATTGTTTGGATCTTCGTTGACAAAACCAATAATTACTTCATCTTCTATTTCGGGTCTGAAAAAAATGCCTCTGTTTTCTCCTGCATCGGGCGAAGCTACGCGGCACCAAATACCCTGTTCTTCATTGTTGATGATGGGAATTTTGACCAGAATGCGGTCTTCACCATTAGGGTCGCCTTCCAGTTGTGTGACGATTCCGGCGTGAAGTCCTCTTATGGCCGGCATGATTCCGGAACCTGTTGGCGTGTGAATGTCATAGGTTTCAGAGAACCACTCCGGATTTAATCCGAATTGGGCATCGATGGTCCAATTTCCCTCTGTTAGTTCGTGAAAAACTCCCGTGATGTAAGCGCTTCCGTTGAATCGGTCACCAACGCCTTCCAGTGTAATGATGGTGTTGGGCTTTACGGCAGGGATTCCTTGAAATTTGACTCTTCCACGAACTTTGGATAATTGCTGAAACAGTAATTTGGCGTCGGCCCAATCCTGTAATTCTGTTTCAGTAATGGTACCTCCGTGACGCAGTTCCAGATTTTCCAGTTCGATAGTTTCAGACAAATCAGAAGCCGATAAATTTCCATTGAGACTAACACCAGGATCATTGGCTTCGATTTCCACTAATTCCTGATTGGTGTAATCCCAACTGTACGAAGACACTTTGGCAAATTGATTTCGGGCATCAATTTCGGCATCAAAATCAAGCAAAGTTGCTCCGAAAGTAATGGTTTCAACAGCTGCTGAACTCAGATCGGGTTTGCTGATGGTGATTTTTCCGTTCTCTACAAAACAAAGTTTTCCGTTAGCCTGTGCTCTTGAAACGATAAAATCCCAGTCGGAAGTATTGTACTGAACCAGTTCTTTATGACTAAAATTAGTAGCTTCAACGTCTTTTTCCAGTCCGTATGTACCAATAATTTCCTCAAAAGCATCACTGTCTTTTACATCATAAAAATACTTGCTCTTTCTGCCGATCGTTAGTTTTACAGCTTCGTCTTTACATTCAATAATGAGCAAAGAAGCACCGCTTTTTATTTTGATAGAATGTTTGATGATGACTCCTTTGTAAATGGCCTCCTCATCATTGTGATAACCGGCATTGATTTCAAGTTTTTTCCCCGGAATCAATAAATCCTCATTACTCAGTTTAAAATCTCTTTCAGAAGCTTCTCCGTCTGTGAGAACAATTTGAGCCATAGGAATCCGGTTCACCTCATTTTGCACTACAATACTTTTTACCTGATAGGTTTTAGACAATTCTTCCCCTTCAATTAAAATTTTGTACGTTACTAAATCGGCACTCTGACTGGTTTGTATCACTCCGCTGTTGTTCATCAGGATTGTTTTTGTAAGGGTGGGAAAAATAGTTTTTGCCCGGTTTTTAATTTTCTGAAATTGATAATGTTATTGACTTTTGCAACTTCGAGATAATACTTAGAATCACCGTAGATATGATAGGTCATCAAGGGTAAAGTATCGCCTTCTTTTACAATTCTGTAATGCGTTAAATCCGGCGATTTATTATTTTCTCTGGCTGCTCTGAGGTTGTCTTCCACAAAACCCTGAAATTTCGCTTTTGCGATAGCTCTGATCGGAGTTCCGTCCGGATTAAAGAGTTTGAATTCTATTTCCATTTCGGTTAGAGCCCCTTTAAAAAGCAAGGTTCCCCATGAAATCATGAGATAGTTGGGTTTGTGTTCGTCACCGTTGTAATCCAGAATGACCTTTTTAAATTTCTCAATGTCGTCTATAATACCATTACTCGAACTTTTGTAGCCGCTAATCACTCCCGATCGGTCGAAAACAAAATCAAGTTCCAGATTCTCCGGTAGTTTTTTGTTGAACTTGGGAGATACCGTACTCGTTCCGGAGGCCTGAGTGTCATCAGTCTCAATTTTATAGTGATAGGTATATTTCTCCGGATTCATAAGCGTAGAAAACTTACCATCGGCAATTTTGTTATTAAACTGCGGGTCACTATAAGCAACGATTTTCAGTTTTTCTAATTCTCCAGCCATGATTAACGTTCTTTTTTACGTTCGATAATTTTCATTACCTGATCTACGCATTCTGCAACGGGCTCTTCTCCTTTACTTTTCGGAGAATTTGGAGAAGCAGCCGGTTTTGATCCTTCACTCACATTTATTTTAATGTGAAGCTCTTTTATTTCTATTGGCATAACTAACTTTTCATTAAGGTGAAATAATTATAAGTAAGCTCAATGTTTTCGACGACGAGCTTGCTTTCTTCGGCATTAAAGTCTTCCACCGACCATTTTACAGGGTAGGCGTGAACCACATTCCAGGAAACCAAAGGCTGATGCTCCTGGTTGAGTAGTTTGACTGTCAGGTTTACGGGTTCAAAAGAAAAATTTTCAATAGCTTTTCTGCACCAGTCAATGACATGAGAATCAATCAATATTCCTCTCTTTAAAGTCAGGTTTGGATATTTTGTCTTTACCGGGAGTTTGTGTTTGAATCTGTTTTCTCCACCCTCGGCAATTTCTTCTGTCTCGATATCAACAGACAAGCCGGAAACCGATTGGAACTGATGGTCTTTTTCTTTCGTACCAAGACCTTGAAATTCTACTAAAAAGTGAAAACCGACAGGTGGATAATAATTAGCCATGATTAGTCATTTTGAATCGATAAACCTTCGTGAACCAATTCCATAGATTCAATAGCGACTTCGTTTCCGTCGGCTTTTAAATCAGTGGATTGAATTTTGGTAGGCCATGCATTTTTTACTTTCCAGGTGATTACAGGATTGTGTTCTTCGTCCAGTAATTTGATGGTAATATCCCTTCTTTCTATGGTATTTAATTTTACCGTATTCCACCAGGCATAATACTCATTATCACTTTTAAAAGTTCCTCTTTTCAGTGTGATGTTGGAGAATTTCTGCATGCCTGGCATTTTGATCTTGCTGTACTCGGGACTTGCTCCCTGACGGTATTCAATAACCTCAGTTTCGACATCTAATCCCGAAACTTCTGTAAATCCTATTTTTGTTCCACCCCAGTCAACTGAGAAATGAAACTTTGATAGCGGATAACTCATGATCTATATTTTTTAATGTTAGTGTTTTATTGTACATGTTATATTTTTAAAACTGTCCTGAGACTTTTGGAATAATGCCGATATAGCATGAAAATAGGCCAATTTTTATTGGGCTATATTGAATGCATAATCGGTATTAATTAAGATTCCTGCATTTTGTGAGAGAAGCGAAGTATGATAAATTCCGCCGGACGAACTACTGCCATTCCAATTTCGACAATTAATCGGCCTTCGAGAATGTCTATAGCCGACATGGTTTGCCCCAGTCCGATTCTGACATAAAAAGCCTGTTCCGGTTTAGCTCCTGCCAATGCTCCGGCTCTCCATTGCAGAATCAGGAAATTTTCTATCATGGCTCGCACGCGTATCCAGGTGTTGGCATCGTTAGGTTCAAATACAAATTGTTCGGTCGCTTTTTTGATGGATTCTTCGGCCATATTAAAGAAACGTCTCACCGGTACATAACGCCATTCGTTATCGTTTCCGGCTAATGTTCGGGAGCCCCAAACCAACGTTCCTTTACCAGTGAAACTTCTGATGGCATTGATCGATTTACCGGCAACCGTATCAACATTTAAACCGTCCTGAATATTGTTGGTAATTTTAACGGTAGGTTTTATGACATAGTTCAGACTTACATTGGCTGGCGCTTTCCAAACCCCTCTGTCTTTGTCGACTCTGGCATAGACTCCTGCAATAGCCGAACTAGGAGGAAGTGTTATAGGAAGGTTGTAAATTTCGGTAAGGATTTTATTGTAAGTAGCGTTGTCAATTGCTTCCAGAGCACTTAATTTTCTTCCGTTTAATTCTCCATTATTTAAATCTTTTCCGCTAACCGATTTAATAGCATTCAAAAGCGCGGTAAGGGCAGCGGCAATGCCTGAGAAATTATTGACTAGTCCGCTGATTCCGGTTTGAGCATTCAGTGGAGTATACGTTACCAGTTTTTTTATTTCTGTGTCAAAATTTAAAGTGTCGGTTAGTAGAATTTTTTTCAGTTTAGGATCTGTGTTTTCATCCTGTATTTTTTTCTTTAACGCTTTTAAATTTTTATAGACAGCATCGATTTTACCTGGAGCCGTAAATATTAAATTGAAAGTATTCAGGGTTGAGGTGATGGTGTTTGCAATTCCCGGATCTTCGTCTGAGATGGTACTGATGGCAGCATTGGCTTCATCGTTTAATGAACTCTTTAATATGGATAAAGTTTCCAAAGTAGTCAGTAAAGGGTTCAGTTTATTTAAGAAAGCCGTTTTTTTGGCAGGGCTGCTCGCGAAGGTTCCGCCTAAATCAAAACCGGTGGCATTATTACTATACATCTGCAACAACAGATCACTAATCTGTCCGGCAATATCGCCCGCTACTGGTTCGTTTACCAATTTGGTTACCGTAGCAGCTATTCCGGTTGCGGGGTCTTCAATAGGTACTAATCCCACAGCAATTTGATCGTAGGCTTTTGCCGTATAAGAATAGTGTTTTAAGACAATTTTACTTGCATCAAAAGCATAATCAAGTATGGTTTCTAAATGGGGATAATAAGCTGCTCCGTATTTAATAGTATCTTTTTCAGAACTCACTTTATTTCTTAAATCGTCTATATTTGCATCTGTAGGGCTTGATTCATCATAATTAAGTGTATCAATCAGTGTAAATCTGTCCTGAAGATTTTGGCATTGGGTCAGCGCATCGTTGTACAATCCGTAGTAATCCGTAATCGTGATTCCTGATACTTTTGTGGCGTCGGGAAACAATAACAAAGTAGGTTCATCTACTTTTTCTATTTCTGCTAATCCGCTTTTTAGTGCATTACTGTTGTTGATCGCAGTAACAGCAGAATCTGCATCGTCTAAATCATTGCCATAACGCCCTACTGAAACAATGTAGCAAGGACCACCGCCATTTGCAAAAAACAATTGCAGCGAATAATACATCAAAAAGGGCTGCTTTGAAGTAGGCTGATCTACAATAATAGATCTAACATCACCATTATCCGTAGAAACATCATTGATGGTAACACTAATGGTTGTTTCCGGTTTTGCAAGACCAAAAAAACGTTCGTACTCTAAGAGAGAGGTTATTCGGGTGGGCTTTAATTTCAAATCTCCATTAATCTTGTTTGTAGCTTTTTCAGTATAGCCAATAAAAGCGGGAATTGCTGTTTCTACCTGGGCAACAGAAGGAGGAAATTTTACGATTTCCTCAACATATACCCCGGGTGTTTTGTAAGTTGTTGCCATGATTAATTGTTTTTAATTATTAAATAAATATTTCAGAATAGTAATCACCATTGTCTTTTGTTATTGCTTTTACAGATGGATTAGGATAGCTGCTGCTCACGGGTTGCGGTACGTCAAAATCGGTTAGCGGGTCAATTTCAACAAAGCCGGAACGTGTTAAGGGTTTTGTTGTATTGGTTTCAATTTCGGAGGCAGCTTTGCGGTTGATGTATTTCCAAAGCGTTTTTCGATTGTCAAAATGGATTTTGAAATTTGGACTGTTTATTTTACCATCATCGTCTATACTATTTTCAGGACTATTATCGCCTTGCAGCGTCAGTGAAATAATCCCAAACAGGTCTTGTGTTTCTGATGAATGTAGTGTTGAAATTAGATCAGTTGTGGTTTCTTCAGATACTAAATACGCACTTGATATTAACTTGTTGTCATTAATTTTAGGCAGGTATTTGAAGCTAACCGGTTCTTTAGGAGGTTTCACATTACTGAACAGAAAGACCCGGTTAGGCGTAAATTCTAAATTGGTGTAATTTTCAAATTGATAGTCATGGATAGTGATTAGAAAGTTCAGGTTCAAATCGGCAGGAACTTTGATAAACGGATCTGTTTCGTCAGCTTCTTTGACTTTAATGTAAATCTTGAAACCTGTTTTATTTTCTTTGAACACCATTTTATAGTTTTGGAGTATAGTGTGGGTCTCCAGAGTTGGTGTGATCGTGGTGAAAACAGCAGTGTTGAACTTTTGAAGCATCTTTTCTTTATCGTCATTCGACATACTTGCAAAGGTTTCTTCACCATTATTCAGGAAATAATTATGCAAAATGGTTGCCTCCAATAACAATCCGTATGTGATACTATAACTCATGATTGTTTTCTTGTTTTCGTTATACCCTTAATTCTGCTGATAAGTGGTCCTTCACTTTGAGCAATATTGCGTTCAATTTGTATCATGCTCACCTTGTACAAAGCCGATGGAAGCTGTTTGCCGCCCAGAGTCCCCCAGATATAGTTCAATTCTTCAAAAGTGGGGGTGTAAAGCTCAACGGTAAATCTGAAGTTGTCGATATTGGCCATGGCCACATTATTTCGGTTGTAAATAGTATCAGACTGTGTAAAAAGTTTTTTCCCCTGAAAAAAAGTAATGATTTTCGAAATATCATTTAAAGAGTTGATGTATATGGTTCTGTTGGCGCTAAAGAGCAGGTACAGATTTAAGTTGATGACACTGTTTTTATAGATCGTTTTGTTGCCTTGAACAATGTGATTGGGAAAGTTTTTCAAAGTCGCTTCTTCATCCAGATTGATAAGAGTAAGTGCTACCTTATCTTCCAGATTTCCGGATACCGTTTCATTTTGTGACTCCAGAAAAGCAATGTTTTCAGGCACAACCGTTTTTTCTAACCCAATTTCATCGAGGTAGTTGTTGACTTGTTCTGTAATAATCTGAATAACTTCAAAAATCATCTGGTGAAAAATTTTAATATTCTGATATTCTTTAAGAAAAGGCAATTCAAATCTCTGCCTTTTTTAAAGCAGTGGGTGTATTTTAGGCTTGTTTTTGTGATATTCCGCTTGTAGTAATACGATGTAATTAGGCTAAAAAGAAGTAGCTCTAAGGCGCAGATTCAAAAATAAAAAGAAGTGTTTCCCGGCTTAAATTTGGATTTGTAATAAAAACGTGGGCTGATAGAATATCTAAATTAGAAAAACTTAGGGATATCAGGACAGCGTAAAAATACCCTTTTTTAAACAATCTTTTCATTTGTAAATTATTAATTTTCAGTTACTTATATGTTAACTGGTGTTTTTTCTTTATATTTTTAGAAAAAAATAACGTCAGAATTTCTGCATAACATCAAAATTCTAATACGGAAAAGCGTAAAATGGTCATTTTTTTAGGTCTATTTAATTGTTATACAGATCAGTATGTTTTTGTTCGTCAATTGTTGAGTCATTTTTAGCCTTAAAAAAAGAAAAGGGCCATGACAAAGAGACGAACCTTTGTCCTAAAATGTAAAAACTGACCTCATGCTGTTATTTGGGTTTCTCATGGATAAAAATTCGGCACTCATGCCTTTTTTTTAATTTGTGTTTTGGCAGACTGGTAATTTTATAAAGAAATACAAATCAGGAGATCGCTTTAAAAGAATACCTGCTGAAGAGATCTGCTGTCCAAAACAAACAAGACTCCTAATTTAGAACCGCCAAACAATGAAACCTACAAAAGAATTTACAGTTGCAGATTATCTGCTCACCCGACTCAAACAATTAAATGTTACCGAGGTCTTTCAGATCCCGGGCGATTATGTGAAACATTTTACACAAGCTCTCGAAGACTTTAACGGAATTAAAACCATTGGAACATCAAATGAATTAGATGCTTCGTATGCAGCAGACGCCTATGCCCGTACCCGAGGTTTAGGAGCGGTATCTTTGCAATATGGGGTAAGTACTTACAGCGCATTGAATGCCATTGCCGGTGCTTATGTCGAACGCAGTCCTGTGGTTGTAATTAGCGCTACACCCGGAGCAGACGCAAGGCAAATTGGAAATATGTACAATGTACTTTATCACCATTCTACAGGCAATCTCAATGCCGATCAGGAAATTTTTGAAAGAGTAACCGTTGCGGCCGAAACGCTGAGCAGCTCTGTAGATGCTCCTGAAAAAATCGATAACTTAATTATTGCGGCACTTACACATCAGCGTCCGGTTTATATAGCCTGTTATAAAGAGGTATGGGGTGAACCTTGTCCTAAACCTTCCAATAAAAAATTAGAACCTAAGATCATAAAAAGCGAAGCAGCGGAATTGGAGAATGCAGTTTCGCAAGCCTGGACACAAATCAGTCAGTCAAAAAAACCGCTGATTTTTGCAGGAGTAGAGCTTTTACGACACAATTTATCAAAGCAGTTAGAGGAACTTATTAAAGTAAGTGGAATGCTGTACACTACAACGTCACTCGGAAAAACAGTTCTTGATGAGAAAGGAGATAAGTTTATAGGAACGTACTCTGATCAGGCTTCGATACCCGAAGTGATTAAAATAGTCGAAGCTTCAGACTGCATTTTGTCTTTGGGAACGATTATTACCGATGACTATTTATGGCTGGTAGAAAATAAATTTTCAGCTATGATCCAGGTAACCACACAGGAAATGCGGGTAGGTTATTTTACTTATGAAAATGTAACCTTAAAAGATTTCATTGAAGCCTTAACCGAACGTTTCAAAAAAGCTTCTGGATATCCTTTAAAAGCAGTAGCTCCCGCTCAGCCAAAATTTCCCGAACCATGGCGATCCAACTCAGACCCTAAATACAACAAAACTCCCGAAGTAATAACATTCAACCGCTTTTTTGAGAGAGCCACTTATTTTCTGGAAAAACAAAAAATGCTGGACGATATCGTATTCACTTTTGGGGTCAGTTCTTCTATGTATGTAGCCACCAATATGTACGGATTATCTAAGAATGCCTTTATTTCTTCTGCTGCCTGGCAGTGTATCGGTTTTGAAACTGGTGCTGCTTCCGGAGCTCAGTTAGGAAGTGGTAAACAAGCCTGGACTATCGCAGGTGACGGTGGTTTTATGATGGTAGCACAAGCGCTTTCGACCCTGGTAAAATACAAAATCAACTCTGTAATCTTCGTGATGAGCAATGGGGTATATGCCATCGAACAGGTATATGTTGACATGGACTCTTTTAAAGAAGGTTCGTCTCATAAGTTTGATGAATTTGATATTCTTCCAAAATGGGACTATCAGGCACTTGCCAAAGCATTTGGAGCAAAGAGCTACCGTGCTGAAACCGTAAAAGAATTAGACGAAGTACTTCTTAAACTAAAGGAAAAAACAGATCTGCCCACTCTGGTAGAAATTGTAATTCCTCAAAAAGACCTGGCACAGCAGATGGAAAGGCTGGGGAATGAATAAAACAACTAGTAAAAAGCAATAAAAAAATTAAAAACATAAAATCATGAGCAAAAAAACATACTCTATTTTTGGAGCCGGTGCAGCCGGACTCTATACAGCGTGGAGATTACTGGATGGAAAATCCAAACGCGACAAAAATGAAAAAATGCTGATTAAAGGCGATGTATTAGAACTCTACGACTGGGGGAAATATGATTTTTCTAAAAAAAACCAGGGAACCAGAGAGGCAGGAGCACGCGTTTGTACGTGGCATTATAAAGACAACAAAGACAATTCGTATCTGGAATTGGGCGGTATGCGATATTCATATTGGGACGGCACTCCACAAGGAGCAGGACATCGTGTAGTCACAAAAACGATAGAGAAACTGGATTTAAAGAAAGATTCAGTTGAATTTAACGAATCTGCTGATCCTTTAATGTCTTTGCGTACCAAGAACATGTATGTCTCAGATGTTAATTCGAATCAGCCGGCTCCTTATTTTACTAATAATTATGGTGAAGATGCTCCGCCAGATGATGGATTCACCACCATACAATCTGTAGCAATCACAGCAACGTCAGGTCCTGTTACCCGTAGAGAATGGTGTAAGTTTTATGAGAATGGAAAGATCGAGATTGACATGCCGGACAGTTCCATCTTTCAAAGAGGAGATTTACTAAAGGATATTGGATATTGGAATCTTGCCTATGACAGACTTGGACAAGAAGGATTTGGCTATCTGGCAGATGGTAACGGCTATAGCTCCAATGTAGTAAATAGTCATAGTGCCCAGTCGTTTAATGTTAATGACGAGTTTACGCCGGGAACAGAATATAAAACGCTGGTAAAAGGATATTCCAGCTTATTTGTTGCCTTATTTGAGGAAGTTGAAAAACTAGCCAAACAAAAAGGAATTACGCTGAATTATTTTCCGGATACCCGATTGCGTTCGATTTTGCATACTAAGGCAGGGATTCGTTTTACTACCGCAAAACGCGCAACTCCGGATAAACTTGCCGATAGTAAAATATGTGATGCTGCATTCTTGGCCATGCCTCGCGCATCCATTGAACTGGTAGCTCAGGCAACACGTTATACAGATGATGAAGGTCAGGACATCTTAAACCACGAAGAAGTACAGCTCTATCTGGAATCTGTAATTATGGAACCTTCCTATAAAATAGGGATGTTTTTCACTACACCATGGTGGAGAACAACCGAAGCCGGAAGCCCAACTTATCCTGCCAAATTAACCAGTTACTTTTTAACGCAGGAAGGAATTGCTAAACTGAAAAAAGAAAAATTTCCTTCTAATTATCTGAAAGCAATAGAATCAGCAAAAAATCCCGTTATTATCGCGACATCGTTTAACGATAAGGCCAGTTTTATAGCTGCGGTAGAAAATGCGATTCAGGAACGCCTGACTTTTAAAGAAGAAAAGCAAATCTCAGCTATAGCCGAATTAGATACCATTGGTCCAAGTATTACCGATATGCCGATCCGACAAGTGGTTTATTTTGGTGATAATGCCCTCAATCAAAAAGGGGAAAAAGTGTATGGTATTTTGGCCAGTTATGACGACATTCAATACACCACATTTTGGAAAGCTTTAGAACTTGGCCCTCATGGAACACGTGAAATTCCGGAGTCCAGAGATTGTCAAACGCTAGAGGGGCCGCGTATAGCTACTCCGGTAATGGTCAAAATGCTTCGTTCGCAACTGGCAGCATTACATTTTGGACCACAGACGGATTATTCGGCCGTACCTGAACCTTTAGAAACCCGATATATGGACTGGTCGCTTCCGCCATTCAATGCCGGATATCATGCCTATAAATCACACTATAATCTGGGTGATGTACAACGAAAAATTAGAAAACCTTCACAGCTTGTACCAAAAGTAGATTGCGATATTTTTATCGTTGGAGAAACCTATTCAAACGATCAGGCTTGGGTAGAAGGCGCCTTCTGTACCGCCGAATCGGTTCTGAATGATTTCTTTGGTATCGAACCAATTATAGATGAAAAATACTATCCATTTATCAGTCCGGAATAGTAGATTTTGGACTGTTTTTTAACCGCAAAGATCGCAAAGGTTTACGCAAAGTACGCAGAAATAGTAGCCGGAAGGATACATAAAACTGTGTGTTAGAACTAATTGCATCCAGAAAGTTAAAGGAAACAACAAAACAGGCGATTGTATTGGAGTTTGTCACTCCAATACAATCGCCTGTTTACTTATCTGAATAAATCAGCAGTTTTAACAATGAGTATTGCTATTGAAAAAACGATATGCTTTCTACTAAAAATAAAAAAAAATCCGTATTAATCCGCGTTTTCGTCCTGTCGAATCTACCTAATCCGAGTGCAATAAAATACGGTACTTAAAGCTAACGGAAAACAAATTGGTAAGTTAAAAATCTACAATGTTTATTTAAACTAATTAAAAATAAATCATAAAATTGTGTTTTTATAAGAATTTTATTGCTACCATTGTGGTGCTGGATTGATATAACTTTTTCGTAGTATGGTGATTTATTGCTATGGTATTTAAAATTATTTAATCTGGGACATATAATTCTTTGAGATTTAACCAATATTAAATTAACTAATCTATGATGCACAAATTAAAAAATGTTACTTCTGTCTTTATTTTTATAAGCATGACTCTTTTATTTTCGAGATGTCAAACAGAAGAAATAGAATCAAACAATGAAAGCCTTATTACTGCCAACGCAAAAAAATGGTTTGAAAAAAGCGAAACAAGCTTAGATGTATTAAAATACACAAAATTAATAGATTGGAATAATGCTGTTGTTATTAACGAAGAGGGAAGAAAAGCCGTTGAGGTACCTCTCGTCTTACTAAATAATACTTCTACAAATGTCGTTGAGGATAAAGATTATAAGAGTTATATGCGATTACTTTTTATTGAAGACGAAGAAGGAATATTTAAAGTATTTGATATTGACTATACTACAAAAGATATAGATTTTGATAATAATAGCAAAGAATTCAATCTTTACAAAACGGGTACCAAGTATTCAGGATATATAACGGTTCAAAGTGCTAAAAACAAAGTTGTGTATTCGGGAAAATTTGAAAAAGGAGAACAAGTAAGTCTTCATAATCTTGACCAAGGCAAAAACACAACAAATAGGACAGTTTGTACTTATTACGTTACAGTGGGGCCCTATACTAAATGTAGTAATTGGATGTGGGTTCCGGATTATGGGCCTGGAAGTTTACCTCCCGGGTATATGCCGGGTATATCTGGTCCTATGTATGTAACATGGTCTGATGACATCCTACTGAACGCACCACAGGAGGCAAAAAAAATAGCAAATAGACAGGATTATTTTAAAAATTTTAATTTAAACTCAGAGGGAACACTTCATGTTTATGTAGATCAGCCTATTGCAAATAAATCTGACGCCTATGACGGAATGGTCAATCCTGAGGTTGGTCATACATTTTTAGCTATTGAACAAAACGGAATTGTCAGAGTTATTGGTTATTATCCTTCAAATGGAGTGAATCCTTTTACTTCACCAGGTTCTAGCCCCGCCTACCTTAACGATAGTGGACACTCTTATGATGTTAGAATATCTAAAACATTAACTGCTTCACAGTTATCTGAAGTAATTTCAAAAATTACAAATTACTCTGGCCAATACAATTTAAATACAAATAACTGTAGCGATTTTGCACAACAAATAGCAGCAACAGGAGGTTTAAAATTACCTAATACTGATGGATCTTGGCCGGGGGGAGGAGGAACAAACCCAGGAAATTTAGGGCAGGATATTCGAAATATGGCACTACCTTCGGGTGCTAGTATTAAAACTACTGGGGGAATAGCTCTTTCTAACTCTAAATAAACGAATTATGAAAAATTTAATGATTAAATGTTTACTGATTTTCCTTATAAGTTGCAATGTGCAAAGTCAAGAAGAAAAACTGATATTTAATTTTATTGCTGCTTGTAAAGATAAAAATATCGAAATACCTGTTATAAAAGATAAATACATTTGCGAGGGCAAACAGCATACAGAAGCAAAAGCTACTTTAGATAAATTTTTAACAGATGGTATTGCTTCCATAAGAAAAGAATTGCAATCTAAGGACTTATCAAAATTAAAAATAATAAAAGCAACGAATGACAAAGAAGTTCAAAAAGAATTTGTAATAACCGATTTTTCGAAGGTTTTTATTTTAAAAGAAAACAAAAAAATAGTACTGTATTTTTTAATTGAAAATGATAGAATAGCCGCTTTCAGTGTTTTGAATAAGGGAGGCATTAAAAATTTTATAATATTATGTAATTAGCCTAAAATAACAAAGCTCCGGATTTCTTCGGAGCTTTGTGTTTATAGGGGGAAATATTGTAAAACTAGAATTAATTATTTAGCAATCAGCTTAAGAACAAATTCCATTTGTGTGTCCTTCTGTTCAAAAAAGTCATCCAGAGTAGGCCATACTTCATAGTCGGGCATAATACCGTGACCTTCCGGCTGGTTCGCTTTTTTAGGTGCATCCTGTACGACATTTACAATTGAAAATTGTGTTTTTACTTTTGAGTTAGGAAGTTCGTAAACCAATGGTGAATGTCCGTTGTGAACGTAGTAACCTCCAACGGTTTCCAGACCTACTATGGTAACATTATCTACATATGCTTTTACCAAAGAAGCAAAATGGGAAGCAGCTGATGCCACATTTTCATTAATCAAAAGATAAAGCTTGCCTTTAAAGAGCGGCGATTTAGGATGGTAAACCGGATTGTATTTCTGATCCTGAATACTGATGTTGTTTTGGAATACCGGATACAGTGATTTCAGGTATTCTTTTCCCGCTTTTAGAGCAGTACTATCCATTCGTTCTGAAGTTGAAGTACCCCAAAAATACTTTTCGAGAGGTAAAACATTAGGGTCGAATAGGATGACAGCCTTTTCATTTTCCTTGAAGGGTTTATCGGTAAGGTACATAACAGGCTGTTCGAAGTTAGGATCACTGCCTCCCGGATTATTTCTAACATCAATGATCAGATTAGCAACCTTATTTTTGTCCAGTGCTGTAAAAATGCTGTCCAAAAATCGAACATAGGGTTTAAACTTAGGATCGTCTGATCCATAGGCCATACCAAAAAATCTTAGATTCAACAAACCTGTAGCGGGGTTAATCATACGGAAGCTATACGGAGACTGTTTTTTATAATCTAGTAAATCAGTAACCGGAGCACTAAACCTGTTTTTAAGATTGGCTGTTCTTTCCTTTAGCGTTACGGCACGAAGCACTGTTTTTTGAAGAGCCTCCGATTTTGGTACGCTGTATTCTATAATAAATTCATCACAAAGACCATATTCGAGCAGGTAGTTTAATCCAAACGATTTATTGACACTGGCCGATAATTTTTGGACAAGATGATGACCATCTGTTGTATAATATTTGTAGAAAGAGCGCATTAATTGTGCATCATTTATTCCGTTTATACTTTTTATTCTTGAACCTGGAGGGATATCCGATGATTGACCGTCAAAAATAATTTGTCCGTTAATATAGACTAGAGGAAAAGGGAAAAAGGACTTTTGTCTGTTCAGAAAGTTGATTAAATCGAGATCGGGAATGGTGTAATTGTGTAAACTTCCTTCATAATCGGACAGGCGAAGCATTATTTTGTAAAACTCGATAGTGCTCATGGGCTTTTTAATACTTTTAAAGGCACCGTTGTAAATACTGTCTACCTGTTTTTTAGAGCGGTATTGATACAAACCGGAATTTGCTTTTTCGTTTATTGTTCGAAGTATTTTAAGATCCTCCTGCATTTGTTTTGGCGAAAGTACTTTATTGTACAGCATCAAACTATCCTTCATGATCTTAGCAGAGCTTTGGGCCTGAATAGTACAGGAGAACGAAAACAGCCATAAGAGGGTAAAAACCGACAGCAGATTTTTAGGATTCGTAAATGCGTTCGTTATTCGTTTATAAAAACAAATAGTTGTAGTAATAGAGGTACGGTACATGGTTTTGGGATGTTTTTTTGTAATATTTTTCAAGCTTAGGGTTAGAGTGGTTAAGCCAATTGTTGTTTGATGTTTTTGGTATTCAGAAAAAAGAGCAGCTGGTCTGCTTTTTTAGAATTTTCTCCAAAGTCAATCAAATTATTAAAATCAATGATTAAAGACTCACCACTGTTAAAGTATATTTTTAGCCGGTCAGCACCACGGCCATTAAAAAAATTCCAGCTTTTAATTTCGGATAAAAGAATGACCTGATTTTGGATTTTAGTATAGATCGGTTTTTTATCCCACTCTAATGTAAGGGTATCTTTGTCACTGTTGCAATCAATGCTTAATGTACCGGTGAATACGTATATCAGAAAAAAGAAGAAAATAAAATGAAAAAATAAGAGGAGAAGATAGTGCGTTTTAAATCCTATAACTGCGGATAAAAATCCTAGAATTGGGATAGAAATTAAATAAGTGATTACCATAAAGGTAACATTTAAGGTTTTAATTTTCATAATTTAAAATTTAATGATTTTGTCGGTGTCGGTCTTTAAAAAATCTTCCATTTATATTTTTCGAATATACTAATATATCAAAGAAATTCCTTTCAAATAAGATGTTTTTCTAGAATTTAGAGGATGTATTTGTTTTAGGTGGTAATAATTATCTTTGCAGTACTTGTTTACGGACTTCTTGCCTTTTTGAAAGACGTAATGTCCAGTTGTAAATACCAAAATAAGACGTTTGTGTCTGTTTAAATGCAGCTTAGGTTAGCTGAAAACTAAAATAACTATTGATTTATGTACGAGAGAAAAATAGAAAAAGAGTATTCCTGTGGTATAGAGATTACAAGCGAAATTATTGGCGGGAAATGGAAACCTACTTTGATCAATCTTATTCATGAAGGGATTATTAGACCAAGCGATCTGCAACGAGCCATGCCGGCTGCATCAAGACGTGCGCTCAATATTCAATTAAACGAACTTCAGGAACATGGTATTATAGAGAAAAAAATATACCCTGTTTTACCGCTTAAGGTAGAATACTCCCTTACAGAATTTGGAACCTCTTTGCTTCCAATAACCCTTGCCATGGAAGAATGGGGAAATAAATATCGCGAGCATTTTAGAAAACTTCTTGAACTAAAAAAAGAAACAACCAATAAATAGCGTAGTTATAGGGAATAAGTTTGCCGTATCTGAATCGTTATGCCGTTATTGTGGCAGCTTTTTTTTGGTGCTAAATTTGCAAAAAAAAAAGTTATGATTCATTTAAGCATATTAGATTATTCTCCTATTGACGAGAAGAATAATTCAAGAGAAGCCTTAATTGCAACCACAAAACTGGCTCAACTTGCGGATAAATTAGGTTTCAAACGATTTTGGGTTTCTGAGCATCATGGAATGCAGACTTTAGCCGGAAGTAATCCCGAAATGTTAATGATGCACCTTTTAGCCAATACACAAAATATACGTATTGGGTCCGGAGGTGTGATGCTGCAACATTACAGTGCATACAAAGTAGCAGAAGGCGTAAAGCTTATGGAAGCTTTGTATCCCGGCAGGATTGATCTTGGTATAGGAAGAGCTCCCGGAGGAGATAAAATCACACACTCGGCACTAAACCTTGGAAAGACTAGAATTTCATCCTATGAACAGCAGGTTAAAGATTTAAAAGCTTATTTGAGCGGTCAGGAAGAAATAAATTCTTCGTTTCCGGGTTTAGTCCCATCACCTGTTGTCACTACCGTACCACAATTATGGTCACTGGGAGCAGGAGGTAATGGAGGATTACTCGCCGGTAGGGAAGGTATGTCTTATATATTCGCACATTTTATCAACCCTGGCGGAACTGGATTGCAGGCCACAGCAGATTATTTCTCCAATTTCAGTCCTTCGGTAATAAGCTCTAAACCTCAAAACATGGTAGCCATTTTTGCGGCAATTGCCGAAACAGAAGAAGCTGCCGAAGAGCTTGCTAAAGGATTTGATCATTGGATGTTAATGATAGAGTCAGGACGTGAAACTCCCTACTACATGAATTTTGACAGTATTCAGGAGTATCCTTATACAGTGGAAGAGAAAGAAATGATCAGGAACAACAGAAGAAGAATTATTGTTGGAAATCCGGATAGTGCAAAGCAACAAATCGAGCAGCTTGCCGCCGCATACCAAACCGACGAAGTAATGATATTGCCCCAGATTTTTGGTAAAGAAAACAGGATGAAAACCCTCGAATTACTGGCAGAGGCGTTCGGGTTGGAGTAATTACTTCACTTACATAGAGAAGCGGCAAAAACACCAAGCTTCTTACCCTCTAAACAACACTGAAAAAGAGACATGAAAGGAAATTTTTCCTCTTTCATGAAGGGATTCTATTGTCTACTATTTACTTAAAAAAATCAAATAACTGCGATAAGCATAAAACAAAAAAGTCATGCCATTCATAAAAATTGAGATTACGCGAGAAAGCGTAACTAAAGAACAGAAACAAATCCTTATAAAAGGAGTAACCAATTTAATTACAGAAACCTTAAACAAAGATCCGCATTTGACCCATGTTGTAATTCAGGAAGTAGATCTCGATAATTGGGGATATGCCGGAGAACAAGGATCAGTAATAAGAGAAAGGGCTTTACAGAAAAAAGAAAAATAATAAATTCAATAAACAATAGAAACAATGAAAAAACAAACAATAGTAGTTACTGGTGCAGCATCAGGAATAGGAAAAGGAATTGCAAAATACTTTTTAGACAGAGGGGATAATGTGGTTATTAATTCATTGCTGCCAAGTACCCTTGAAGACACATTTCAGGAACTGGGAGCAGGGGACAATCTTGCAATGGTTGCTGGAGATGTAAGCGATAAACAAACAGGAGAACAGTTAGTACACGCAGCACTTGAAAAGTTTGGATCAATAGATGTATTGATTAACAATGCAGGGATTTTTGACAGCAAACCATTTCTAGAAGTAGATGAAGCCTATTTGGATAAATTTTTGAACACCAATTTTAAAGGGACTTATTTCACCACACAAGCCGTAATTCCTCAAATGTTGCAACAACAGGATGGGGTTGTAATTAATATTGGGACACCGCTGGTTAATCATGGTTTTGGAGGGTTGCCTGCTACTGCACCGATATCAAGCAAAGGAGCTATCCATGCCTTAACGATTCAGTTAGCGGCCGAATTTGGAAAACAAAACATTCGTGTCAATACCATCGCGCCCGGTATTATACGTACACCAATGCATGGAGATAACGCAGATCAAAGTGCCGGTTTACATCTGTTAAACCGTGTAGGTGAGATCGATGATATTGCAGAAATGGCGTATACGGTTGCAAAAAGCAGTTTTATTACAGGTTCAATTATCAATGTTGATGGAGGTAAAGGAGCCGGACGCAACTTAAACTAAGGATTAAATCATTTTAATGGATCAAGAACAAAACCTGGGGAGAAAAGGCTGAAAGCCAGAAAAGCACGAGTATAGTGCGAAGTGCTATAAATTAGATTAAGGTGTAAGATTGCCCTGAAAGGGCAAAAGCAATTTTTCTCCCCTACAAAATCTCAATAAAAAAAGCTTCAGAGAAATCTGAAGCTTTTGTTTTGATAAGTAGTCCGTGGGGGAATCGAACCCCCCTTACCAGGATGAAAACCTGGCGTCCTAACCGATAGACGAACGGACCTGCTTTGTTGTTGCGGGTGCAAAAATACAACTGTTTTTAGAATACACAATAGCTTTTTTGAAAAATTTTTTCAGGCTTATTCTGGAAACAGTGCCTTTAGAAATAACCAATCGCAGAGGGGTAGAATGAATTAAAGTTGTATTCATTTGATTAAGAATTGGTTGTTTTGACAGTAAAAAACAGGAAATAAGATTTTTCTTTTCTTTTATTAAAATGATGCCTTTCAAAAAAAATGAAAAATATTTTTGCAATTATTTGTTTTGAAGGAAAATTCATGCGTTTTATTCGGGATTTTTCGAGGATTTTTCAAGAAAAGTAGATATCAGATAAAACTTAAAAGTATATTGTGCGAATGTATTTTGGTTTCGCACTTGCAATCTGAATCAAATCATAAATTAATTGCAGGACATAAAAACAAAAATAGCACCGGCTTTTTTTGGAATGAATCGGAATTATATTCTGGATAAGTTTCTTTTAAAAAAAACTTTAGAGGAAATCAATAAAAATGGATAAAAAATATATTTTTAGGGCTTGGAAAAATTAACCATTTAAACTTCACTTACCACCATGAAAATTATATTTAAGATAGTACTAATTTGCTTTTTATTATTCTCCTGCAAGGAAAGGAAAAAAGAGTTAAACGAAAGATTAAATAAGAAAGAGATTTTGGTTGAGCAGGAAGAAGATTTAATAACAGCTAAAAAAGAGAATGTAAATAATAATGTGAAAGTTAAATTTTCCGACTTAACCATTTTAGTAAAAGATTTGATAAAAGAGGTTGAAATGGATTGGCGTAAGGAATCAGATCAGGATGATTATACTTATAGAGCAGAAAAAGATACTGTTTATTTTAATCTTATTCCTGGTGATTGGATGTTTGACAAAACATTTAAGATTGAACAAACTGAGTTTGAAGAGATAGAATTGTATGGACAAATTGAAGTGAAAATAGGAATTGAAACAGAACGAGAAATTGAAGTCCCACTTTGTGTTATTGACAATTGGAAAAGTTACAGGTCAGAATGGAGAAAGCTTAAAATCAATCAGGAAGATTTAAAATTTATATATTTTGATGAAAGTGCGGATCCTCCAATAAAATTTACGATTGACGAACTCAAACTTGCTGTAGAAAAAAATTGTGGAGCTGAATGGTTTGATGATATAAAGAATATTAAATCTCTTGAAAAAATAGACACTAGTTTTTTTACAACTAAATACATTTATAAAATAAGAGCAAAGAATAGTAAAACAAATCAAATAGTAGAAAAGTATTTTATATTTAATACCCCTACAAGCTGCTAAAATTAGTAAATATTATAGCTCTTCGGAATCGCCATAAACGTTGCGCAGATGCCCTCACTTACAGGGTAGTGCTACTTATGGTACCTAATTGAACATTTGTATGTATATTTGATATCGGTGTTTTAATTCAGCATTTGTGCTTCTAACTCCACAATTACAAACAAAAATACGGTGTCCCACTTCAGAGAAAACGATCTTATGTACATTGAACAAATAATAGAAACTATAAGTACCACCTACGTTACGTTAACAGAGGAATGTAAAGACGATCTCAAAAGAGGGGCAAAAGTTTTGACGTTTGATAAAGAGACAGTGCTTGTAAAAGAAGGCCAGTTTGCCGATAAACTCTATTTTATAATTAGTGGAAGTGCAAGAGCCTATTATACTAAAAATGGCAGGGATATTACAGATTGGTTTGCATTTGAGGGTGATTTTGTAAGTGCCATTGATAGCTTTTTCCGAGGCGGTCCAACGATATACAATATCGAATTGCTTGAACCCACAACTTTGTTGCAAATTTCAAAAGAAACAGTATTGGCATTGAGCGATAAACATCATTGTTTTGAGAAATTAGGAGGAATTGCGGTAACCAAAACAATGCTTAAATTGCGGGAAAGAGTTGTTTCGATACAATTTGAGAGTGCTTTGCAGAAATATAAAAGTCTATTAGATACGCGCCCCGATATTATTCAACGCGTTCAGTTAACACACATTGCTTCCTATATTGGTGTGACGCTTGAAACTTTGAGCCGGATTCGCAACCCAAAATACCGAATTTGATTTAGATCAAATGGATTTTCAATAAGTTGATTGAACTTTGCAGAAATCAAATGAGATGATACGAATTCATTCTATTTCAGGGCTAACCATTACAGTTTTTATTGGGTTACATCTATTCAATCATTTTTGCAGCATTTTTGGTGTGGCGACCCATATTGCAATAATGGATACTTTACGATTGTTTTATCGCAATACTTTTGTTGAGACAATTTTATTAGTGGCAGTTTTGGTTCAAATTGTATCAGGAATCAATCTTTTTAAGAAAAGCAGAAAAACAGCAACATCCCATTTTGAGAAACTACATATTTGGACGGGACTTTACCTGGCTTTTTTTCTAATTGTTCATGTGAGTGCTGTTTTCATCGCCCGTCTCTTTTTACATCTCGATACCAATTTTTATTTTGGTGTGGCAGGCCTTAATACCTTTCCTTTTTATTGGTTTTTTGTTCCGTATTACGGACTTGCAATTCTTTCTTTTTTCGGACACATTGCTTCCGTTCATAATAAAAAGATGAAAAGCAATGTTCTGAGTTTAACTCCGGCACAACAGGCAAAATCAATTCTTATATTCGGATTTGTGTTAACAATCATTCTATTTTATGGACTGACCAATCATTTTAATGGAGTAACATTCCCAAAGGAATACAGAATAATAATAGAAAAAATAAAGAAAGTATGATTGAGAAAAGAAATTTTGCCGATTGGTTTACTGGTGTATGTAAGAACTTCAAAAAAAATAAATTATGCTAAAATTAGGAGGATATATCAATATTGTAATCGCAATCGCTCACATCGTCGGATTGTTCTGGGCGGACAAGATGTTTGAAATTACGGGAATTGGAAAAGAAATGGCAACACTAGCTCAAAAGCACAGTACTTTGCCTTATCTGCTGACCATTATTGTGGCTATTGTGTTTTTTATTTTCGGTCTTTACGGCCTTTCGGCAGCTAATAAATTTAGAAAGTTGCCCTTTCTTAAACCGGTTATCTTTTTAATTGCCGGAATATATCTGCTGCGTGGAATAGGAGAATTAATTGCTGATACAATACAGGGAACAAACTCAATAGCTGAAACAATATATTCTTTAGTGGCTATAATAATCGGGCTTTTGTTTTTAATTGGCGGGTTGCAAAAATGGAGAGCGGAAAACAACATTTTGTTATGAAAGTAATCAATCTGCATACAAGAATAATTAATCAGCCTAAACACAAAATCGAAGAATTGTTTAGAACCTTATCGTCCGGAAACGATATGATGCTGGCAACAGACAAATGGCCGCCAATGCGATTAGACAACGGATTAAGTATTGGTTCAAAGGGTGGGCACGGGCAAATAAGATATACCGTTATGGATTATAAGCCGGACCATTATATTCAATTTCAATTTACAGAACCAAAAGGATTTAATGGATTTCATAAGTTTGAAATTAGGGAATTAGACGCTCATGTAACCGAGCTGAAACATTCTATTGATATGAATACAATAGGTTTGGCTACCCTAAAATGGGTCTTTGCAATTCGTTGGCTGCACGATTCTTATATTGAAGATGCATTTGACAAAGTCGAAAACCATTTTACAAAGGAAAAGAAAAACAGTAGATGGACCATTTGGATAAGGTTTTTAAGAAGAATTTTTAAGCCCAAAAAGAAATAAATTCCTAAAAATTCTACCTCATTAAGGGAAGAGTTCCTGATGAAAAGCAGTATGTTTTTTTTGGAATTTTTATAAATTATAGGCAAAATCATTTTTTATTTCTTCCATCACAAATGAACTTTGAACATTTGAAATCCCTTTGATAACCGATAATTTATCGATCACAAACTTTTGGTATTCGTTCATATCATTGACCGCCACTTTCAGTAAAAAATCATAATTCCCGGACACGTGAAAACAACCCATTATTTCGGGCAATACCAGAATATGCTGTTTAAAATCATCTATCAATTCTCGTGAGTGCACCGCCAAAGTAACCTGACAGTATACACTGATTGATTTCCCAATTTTTTCAGAATCCAGCAAAGCGACATAATTCTTGATGTACTGCTTTTGTTCCAGTTTTTTGATTCTCTCAAAGGTGGGAGAAACAGATAAGCCTATTTTATCGGCAATTTCTTTGGTATTTTGCTTCGCATCTTGCTGCAAAAGCATCAATATTTTTTTATCTATGGCATCCATCTCAGAATAATTATATGGTTTTAGAAAAAAGAAATAGTAAATTCAATATTAAAAAACTTAATTATGATTCAAATTTAGAATTATATTTTGAGTTTTATTGTTAATAAAGAATATTAAACCATAAAAAGTACATTTACAGAAAAATTAAATGTTATGGCACCTATTTCAGAATCATTATCCCTAGAAGACAATCAACGTTTATTCGATTTGAATCAATACATCGAAAATGCCAGAGATAATTTCTTGGGCTATCCTGTATCCAAAGATTTTGATTATTCGGAAATCAGTCATTTTTTAAAATATCCGATCAATAATCTTGGTGATCCTTTTGAAGACTGTACCTACAAAGTACAAACACACGAACTGGAAAGAGAAGTGGTTGGCTTTTTTGCCAAATTATTCCGCGCCAATCCAAAAGATTATTGGGGTTACGTTACCAATGGCGGTTCTGAAAGTAATTTGTACGGACTGTATCTCGCAAGAGAATTATATCCAAAAGCAATGGTGTATTATTCGGAATCGACCCATTACAGTGTGCGTAAAAACATTCATTTGCTCAACATTCCGAGTATCGTTATTCGCTCACAGGAAAATGGTGAGATTGATTATGAGGATTTTGAAAACACGTTGAAACTGAATCGTCATAAACCGGCCATTGTACTGACTACTTTTGGTACCACAATGAAAGAAGCCAAAGACGACGTATCAAAAATTAAAAACATTCTAAAAGCATTAGCCATACAGGATAGTTACATCCATTGTGATGCAGCCTTATCCGGAAGTTATGGTGCTTTTATGGAACCGCGACTTCCTTTTGATTTTATGGATGGAGCGGACAGTATTTCCATCAGCGGACACAAATTTATTGGTTCACCAATTCCAACCGGTGTTATTATCACGAAGCGTTCTAATAGAGACAGAATCTCGAAAGGGATCTCATATATCGGTTCCCTAGATACGACGATTACAGGATCCAGAAATGGGCATTCCCCGTTGTTTTTATGGTTTACCCTGAAAAAATTAGGGATTGAAGGTTTAAAAAAGCGTTATTTACACAGTCTGGAAGTAGCGGAATACTGTGAGCAGCGATTAAAAGACATGGGAATTGCTGCCTGGAGAAATCCAAATTCGATCACTGTAGTTTTTCCAAAAATAACCGAAGAAGTGAAATCAAAATGGCAATTAGCCACTGAGGGCGATATCTCTCATATTATTTGCATGCCAAACGTAACCAAAGAACAAATCGACTTGTTTATCAACGACGTAGAAAATTGCATTGAAGCCCCGGAAGAAATGGCAGAATTTAGTTGGTAGTGTTTTAGAATAGTATGGTTCATTCTGTTCTGTAAAAGAGCTTATAAAAAAAAGCGTAAATGTCTCTGACTTTACGCTTTTTTGTATTGTCAGTGGTTTGAATACTAATAATACAATTTTGTATTAAACTTGAGGTAAAGTCAGAAGTTTGATGTCGTTTTCGTTTTTTATATTAGATTTGTTTTTAGAGAGGACACAAAATCAGAGATATTTGTGTAACACTCAAGAGAACAGTTCGAAGGGGGGTGAGGCTTGGCCAAGCGCGGGATATACTATTGATAGAGCAACACAAAAAAAAGCATTATGAATGATCATTATAATTTGATGCAGCTCAAGTTGTTGATAAATGAAGTTTTTGAGGTAGATAATATCAATTTGGACACGGCAGTAAATAAGCTCCAAACAATATCAGAAGATAATGATTGTTTTATGGGTTTATTTAAAACAAAATTTAACATAGATATGAATGCTTTTGATTATTATGAATATTTTGATGAAGATGAATTTATATTGATTTCAATTTTTAGAAGAATCTTTCGAACGAAAAAAGAAAAGAAATCATTAACTGTGGAACATTTGTTATCAATTATAAATAAAGGGGAATGGTTTGAACCTGATCTTTAAGTATACCGTCCCGCTCGGCGAAGTGTTCATCTGCAACGCTGTGGCGAATGTCTCTGACTTCGCACCCGCAAAGTGATTAAGTTTTCTTGTAGAAGATGTAATTTGGAAACGATGATTAATATAAATAGAATTAAGAAAAGTCGGGAGACTTACACAGGTTTAAGGTTTATGAGAACTAAAGGTTAAAAGCGAAAAGTCTCCTGACTTTGCGTAGCGGATGAGAGGCAGCTCGCTTATTAAGGAACCGTTTTTTATATTAAAGAATTAAAAAAAAATATAATCTAAAATGAAATATTTAAGCTTAACTATTTTGATTTTAATAGTGTCTTGTACAAAGAAAAATGAATCAGAAAATTTAAATAAGAAAGTTGAAGCTTTAAAAGTCGAAACTCCAATAAAATTAACAGACAAATCTGTAAAATTTTTATGGAGAGAAGATGAATATGACAAAGAATTAAAGGACACGGTTAATACAATTTTTATAAATAAAGAATATTCCAAAAACATTTCTGAACCTGAAAAAGCAGCCCTTGGATTTGTTGCAAGCTTTATTGGAAGTGAATGTGATTGGGATGGAGAGCCAAATGAAAAACGTGATAATTTAAGTTGTAAAATTAATACTGCACTTAATATTGGTTATCAATGTTCAGAAGAACATTTAAGTTTTTTAAGAAAGTGGTTTAAAAATGATAAAAAACAGTTAGAGCGTTTAGCAGATTGTTCTGCTGTTCCGTTTACGGCAAGCTCTCAGGTAACATTTGATTACATAAATGTTGTAACTAAAGGTGATACAATCAAAATATCCTTTAAAGTAGTTGGTGCAAGCATGCGCACTCAGAGATCTTCGAGTTATGAAGAAGAAGATACATTTGTTTTAAAGAAAGATAATTTGGTTTTGGTAAAATCTAATGAATCAGAAAGTAAATAATTTAAAAGTAATGATTAACTAGAAGAAGAAAAATAAAAGCTACACCAGCTTTCATGAGCGCGGCTTTATGACGTTTTCGTTTTTTTATCTAGATTTGTTTTTAAGAGATGTTGCGAAGTGAGATACATTTGCATAGCATTCAGGAAGACACCAGGGAAAGTGAGGTAACATTAGTAAGAGATATTTAAAACTTTGACTTTAAAATATAAATGAACATCTTAAAAAAGATAGCGGGAATTATAATAATAGTATTTGCAATTTTACTTTGTTTTCCTGCGATACATGTATTCCCAATTCTATTTGAAAATTGCAAGAAAAAATTTGAAGATGGGGTAGTAGGCGCTCCAGGCTACACAATTGGATTTCTTATTTGTTTTTTGTTTTATATTTTGATAACCTATTTTTTAATGAAATTTGGGTTGAAGTTAATTCGAAAGAAAAAAATGATTGCTAGAGTAATTGATGAAATTGGCACAGAAGAATAATATATATGTTGTTAAAAACAGTTTCTCCCAGTCGTGAACACAAAGTTTCTTCAGGGACGATTAAAAACAAAAAAGCTTCAGATCTCTCTGAAGCTTTTTTTTAGGAGTTCGTCGCGACGAAGACTCGAACCTGTGCAATGATTTACTTACTTTGTTTTAATTGAGTAGTATTGACTCTTGTAGGGGTATCTTTTCCACTAATAATCGAAGAAGAGCTTAGTGCAATTGATTTTATGATTTGGGTCATGTTATCAATATCTAAGGTTTCAAATTCATCGTCGGCTGTGTGATACGTAGGCTCATTATCCATTTTTGAAGTAGAAATGGTGTGAGCAGGAACTCCAAGTCTGGCTAAAGTAGCGTTGTCTGAGCGGTAAAATAATTGTTGATCCGGATAAGGATCTGCATAAAAGTTAAAGTTTGTTCCGGTTAAATTAGTTTGTAAAATCTGCCCCATGTTCGACTTTTCGAAGCCTGTAATGTAAGCAGAGTTTTTACCCCATTTAGATTCTGTTCCTATCATTTCAATATTGAACATCGCAATCACTTGTTCTGGCGCAAGCTGTTTAGAAAAATATTTGGCTCCATAACCACCTAATTCTTCCGCTGTAAATGTGGTAAAAATAATAGTACGCTCGTTGTTGTTTTGTTTTTTAAAATATTTAGCAAGCATAATTACTGCTGTTGTTCCGGCGGCATCATCATTAGCTCCATTATAAATAGAATCTGTTGCAGGATGTGGAGCACCTTCTTCAGGAGTGCCTGTTCCTATGTGATCATAATGCCCTGAGAAAATCACATATTCATTTGGTTTGGTTTTTCCGGGTAATATTCCAACAATATTATTCAATGCTTTTTTGGAGATTGTATTCGTCAATTCAGCAGAAAAAGTGGTTGCTTCTGTAGTGCCAAAAACAAACATAACTGTATTGTTTCCAGGATTAGAAGTTATTCGGTCAATATGTTGAATATTTGGTAAAATCTTATCAAATGAAGAGTCAACTAGTACCAAAAGATTTTTTGGACTTTTATAATATTCATTAAATTTCTCGCCAAAGTTGTCCCCTTTATTGATTTTTACAACAGAAGCATCGCTTTTTTCGGTTAAATAAACCTGAGGAAGGTAGGAGAAGGTTACAACCTGATTGTTATTTATTTCTTTGCTATCAATGGTAATTTTTGAAGAAACAGCTTTAGAGGCAGTCATTGAGAATTCTTGTCTGTAATTCGCTGCTGCATTGAAAGTTTGCAGGCCAATTTTTTTAAACTCTGATTCTATAAAAGCGGATGCTTTTTCAATACCGGGAGTAAAAGTTCTTCTGCCCTGCATATCATCAGCCGAAAGTATTTTCTCTATACGGGTTACCTCCTTGTTCGTAATAATTTTATCTATCGATTGTCCATGTACATTAAAACATTGACTTAGAACAAACATACTTACAATAATTTTTCTCATATTTTAGTTTTATAAATAAGGTTTTAGTTAATCCAAAAGTATGTTATTTATTTGCAAAACTTAGTGTTGGTAAAAGTTTTTAATTAAAAAAACAGACAACATTATTAAACAAGATTAGTAAAAATGGGGATCATAAAGCCAGAATATAATTTTTATTTAAAATTTGATTATCAGCTTTTTTAATTGTTTTCAGGTTGTCTGCGCTATGCGAAGTGTTCATCTGCAACGCTGTGCAAATGTCCGTGACTTCGTACCCGCAAAGTGATTAAGTTTTTTGGTAGAAGATGTAATTTGGAAACGACTATTACTATAAATAGAATTAAGAAAAGTCAGAAGACTTTGTGTAGTGGGGTGCTAAAACAAAAAAAGCTCCGGATTTCTCTGAAGCTTTTCTCGTCGCAGGAAGCATTCAAATACCTAACCAATTTTTTGAAGATTATTATAGTATTATAGAATGCATGTCTTAATTTAATTGTTGCCTATTATATGAATATTATTTTTATTAGATCAGAAATAGTTCTTTTTGGCTTTTATAGATCTATGAAAATATCCCGACAAGTTATTTTATCCCGAGATTTCCGTCAAACGTATTAAAGTCATCCTTTCTTTTGGGTTTAACAATTAATAAATTATAGAGTTGGTGACATATCGATTTTAATTCAACTAAGTTAGAATTGTCAATTGCTTTTTCTCCTAATTGTATCAATTCGCCGTGTTTCGATTTGTCTTTAAAGACAGCTGCGTCTTCAAATCGAAAATAATAAAAATAATCTATGTAGCTTTCCTCTTGATTTTGATAAATGTTTTCTAACAGGTTTTCCAGTTCTTTTTTCTTTTTTCGAATCAAATATTTATTGTTAGACTGCAGCACTTCCTTTTCGTTTTTTATGATCTTTCCATACTCTTCTTTTTGACGAGGAGTACCTTTTTCGATATAAAAAGTAAGATTGTCTTTTATGTTATTGTATTCTTCAAGCTCAGATAATATGTGTTTGTGTCGAATAAGATCATCAAATTCCTGAATGTAGATTTTTTTCAGTTCATCAATTTGATATTTTTTATCTGTAATAGCATCATTTTTATTTTCCAATGCCTCATTATAAAGAACGGTCAACGATTCCTCAGATCTTTTTAACTTTGCTAAATATTCATAATTTTCGCTCTGTTCTTCACTTCTTATTTCTTCTAAAATTGTATCTAAAGCATTCTTAATTTCCAAGGATAATTTCTCGATAGAAATTTTTCTTTGATGCGGATTAAATACTTCACTTATTTCTAAATCAAGAGCACCGATATAAACGTCAATACTTAAATCTCGTGATTCCGAAACTTTAAAATTCAGTTCAATATCCATTCCTTTTAAAAGATCCTGCTCAAAATTACTTCCGGATATTTCAATATACCCGATAGAGATATTACTGCCTACCATACTTCCGGCATTGCCTTCAACTACATTGATAATAAGTTTTTGGTCAGAATTTCTTAGTATGTTTTTAGAACAAGTTTTGTAAATTGTTCTCTTTAGAGGTAGAATATCGTTTTTCTTAAAGATAATTTCCATGTGGCTTTTTCCCGTTTCTTCGTCTAGTTCCAAACAAATGTCGTTGGGAATAGGTTGCCCTAGAATACTGTATAATCCGTTGGTGATTTTAATGTTAGCGTTGCTGAATACTTGTTTTTGCTGATTGTTGAATAAAAATAGTGTGAATTGATTGGTAGTCTTTTCTAATAAGGGAACAAACTCTGCTATTTTTTTATTTGCTTTCAGCAGGCCAGTGTCAAAACCGCCATCTGCTCTTGTAATTCTGTAATAACCATCAAATGATTCTTCCAAAAGAACAACAATTAGTTCTTCAGTATCTTTTGAATGTGGCTCGTAGATGGTCTCAACCTGAATACTATTTTCTTCAGATACAGGGTCGTTTTCAATCTTTTGATTACTTAATTCTGACGGTTTTGAACCTGCATAATAAGCGGCTCCAATCATTACTGCAGTTGTAGGATCCAAATTTGTTTCTACTTTAATTTGAGTTCTCTCCTGTAATTGTTGACGTATATAAGGAATATAGGTAGTGCCGCCGACAAGTATAATACGCTCTATATCTGAAAATGTGAGATGATTTTCTGTAATTAGTTTTTCAACTAAATGAAAAGATTCTTCAAATTTAGGCTGGATGATTAGTTCCAATTCTGCTCGACTGATATCTAGATCGAATGAGATTGAAAGTTCATCAAAATCGATTTCAATACTTGAGACTTCTTTTATCGAAAGTTCTTTTTTTGCTTCCTCTGCTTTGTAAAGAAGTTCAAAAAAAAGTTTATTATATACGGGGTTTTCTTTAGAAGTTAGTTTTGACCAAAGATTATTTTCCTGAGTTTCCTTTTCGATTTTTGGGCATATTATTTTTTCTACAAATAGCGTATCTAAATCGACGCCTCCAAGGAAATTATTGCCTTTATGATCAAATACTTTGAGATCTCGCTCGTTGATGTTTACTAATGCGATGTCAAAAGTTCCTCCTCCAAAATCATAGACCAACCATTTTTTATCGGATGTAATTTCAATATTTAAGGAATTTGAATATGCTAAACAAGCAGCGATAGGTTCCTGAAGCAAAACTATTTCTTCAAAACCTGCCTGATAACCAGCTTTTTTTGTGGCATTAGACTGGATCGTATCAAAAGAGGCCGGAATCGTAATGACAGCAGATTTTAAACTTTCCCCCTGAGCGAAATTAATTAATTCGTTCAAAACCATTGAAGACAATTCAACAGGACTGCAATTTTTATCCAGATCTTTGATGAAATAAACTTCATCAGATCCCATTTTTCGTTTAAAAGAAGAGAATACATTTTCGGCATTTGTGGCGCTGTGTTCTCTTGCTTTTTCGCCTATTTGAATGCGCCCTTTTCGAAACGAAACTACAGAAGGAATAGTATCCTTGAATCCAACAGGATTTTTATAAATGTTGATTTTTCCATTTTCGTACTTTGCAATTCCTGAATTCGTTGTTCCTAAATCAATTCCGATATTGATATTCTTCATAATGATGCTATTATTCTACTATAACTACTGCTTTTTGAACCAGTTGCAGGGTGTCGTTTTCTGTTTTGTAAATTGTGGGTCTGATAACTTTGGTTATTTTCTTTGAATTTGAATTAAGAATATTGGCATCAATAGAGCTGTCTCTTTCATCATAATTTGTTCCCAAAGGATTTATAATTTTATATCCTTTTTCTTCCAATTCGTTATAAATTCTTTTTAGATTGCGCTCGAAACCGTTGAAGTTTTGTTCTAACGCTTTTTTTTCAATTTCAAACAGTTGGTTTATTATTACATTCATTTTAAAATTGGATTTCATGAATGAGCAATTTACAATTTATTTAATACGATATTAAGTATAAATATTATTTTTTATCAAAGCCTTAATTAATTTATAATACAATGAATATCATTCAATTATTTTCTTTATTAGATATAAAAACCGATCAGATTTTAGCATTTGGTGCTGAGGATTATGTTCGAATTGAGAAAAAAATAAACTTCGAAAAAAAGATAAACCCGGAAATAGAAGCTAATACAGGGCAAAATCTAATTATTGCATTAAAAAATTACAAAGAAGAATTACTGTTTGTAGCGTCAAATCATATTCTTTTTAGTTTTTTTACACATGATAATCATTTCTCCAAAAAACATTTCTCAGATTATAAGCAGACTGTTTCTGATGAAAAAATGAAAGAGTTTATAGCTCTTTTTTTAGCGGCCGATTTGATTTCTTTTTTCAGTTTTAAACTCTCAAAAGGTTGGTTACACGATCTGGAAGACCTTGATCTTCTCTTAACTTTAAAAAGATATTTTCCCGAAGAGATTATTTATAAAATGGGCTCACTTCTTTATTCTAAACTTGATTTTGCTATTTCTCAGTTAACTGCTTCTATTACTAATGATTTTTCTAATATTGAATATATTAAATATGGCACTTTTTATGATTTACTATCTCATTTTACAACATTTGAATTAGATCGAAAAATAGTTGTTTTATTAAATTTGGTTTCTGAACATTATACAAAAAGGACGGATACTATTTTTTTTAGTTCTGTTCTAAAATCAATGGCATCTTATAAGGCTTATATTGAAGAAATAAGCAAATTATTGATCGAAAGTAGGGAAATTTTAATGAAACCAAAAAAAACACATGAGAATAAAAAAACAGAGGAGAATACAAAAATAGATCTTGTTATAAAAATAATGCTTGCCATTCTCTTTCTTATGATAGTTTTGTACAAACTTAAATAGTAATAAAATTTATCTTTTGTTGAATGTTTTTCAAAAGAGTTGAAAATATTATGTTTGTGTTTTAAAAATAGATTTAAGAATGAACATAATAGGGTTATTTGAAGAATTAAAGATCGATAAAAGCCATATTCTATTATTTTCTACAGAAGACATAATGCGAGTCGAAAAGCAGCTTAATGTAGAGAAAAGAATAAACCCGGAAATAGATTCTAAAACAAGTGAAAATTTAATTCTTGCATTGAAAGAATACAAAGAAGAATTGTTGTTTGTATTATCAAATCGTATTTTGTTTAATTTTTTCACAGGGAACAATTTTTCAAAAAATCATTTTTCAAATTATGATTTGACTGTTTCAAATGAAAAAATGAAACACTTTATAGCTCTTTTTTTGGCAGAAGATTTGATTTCTTTTTTCAGTTTAAAACTATCAAAAGGCTGGTATCACTATTTAGAAAAACTTGATCTTCTATTAGATTTAAAAAGATATTTTCCAGAAGAGATTATTTACAAAATGGCATCACTTGTTTTTTCTAAATTAGATTTTGCTGTTTCTCAATTGACTGTTTTGACTACTAACGAGGTTTCAAATATCGTTTACATTAAATACAGAACTTTTTATGATTTATTATCTCATTTTGCAACGATTGAATCGGATCAAAAAATAAGTAATCTATTGTCATTGGTTATTAAATTTTATAATAAAAAAGTGAATACTGTTTTTTTTACTTCGGTTATCGAAGCAATGTCATTTTATACTGCTTTTAATGAAAATATAAATGAAACTCTTGCTAAAAATAGGGATGCTGTGTCTGTGTTAAGAGAATCTGCTGACGATGTCGCAGCAACTCCAGTTATGAAAATAATACTTGCAGTGATTTGTGCTATTTTGCCTTTTTTGGTAACTAAATGTTCTTAAAATTATTCTTTATCTCATCTTTTGAAAAAGAGTTAAAAATACTATGTTTGTTTTTTAAAATCAGGATTAAGCATGAACATAATAGAATTATTTGAAGAATTAAAGATAGATAAAAACAATATTCTATTATTTTCACGAGAAGACATAATCCGAACAGAAAAACAGATTAATATTGAGAAAAGAATAAATACGGATATAGATCTTAATGTTGCCAATAATCTGATTTTGGCTTTAAAAGAGTATCTTGACGAACTCTATTTTATAGTTTCAAACCGAGTTTTGTATAATCTTTTTTCGAAAAAAAATTACTCCAGGAATAATTTTCCTGCTCCTCAAAGAGAATATGATCCAGAAAAAATTCAGTCCTTCATATATCAGTTTCTTAATGATGATTTAGTCCTGTTTTTCGATCAGCATTTATCTGAGAATAAATTTGATTGCATTTCGGATATTTTTACTTTTAAAGACTATTTCCCTGAAGATGCACTTTTTCAATTAAATAAAAAACTAAGAGGGAAAATTGACTTTATACTTGTAAATTTAACAGAAATCAACTCGCCAAGTTTCTCGGCAATTCCCTACGCCGAATTTAGAAGTTTTTATGTTTTGCTGTCCTATTTCAGTTCTATCGAGATGGATGATAAAATCAGAAGTCTTGTAAATATAGCTTCGGAGCGTTACAATGTTAATAAATCATCTAATTTTTATTCGGCTTGTATAATCTCGATGCAGGGATATGTTGCTTACGATCCTGATTTAACAGACATTTTAACCAGTAATAGAGAAGCTGTTCTTTCTAATAGTAACGACAAAAACGTATCAGACAGTTCGTCAGGTTTATCCGGAAAAACTATCTTTTTTATAGTACTTGCTATTATAAAAATAGTATCTCTTTTTGCTAAATGCTCCAATCATTAATTTTTAAGTAACGAGCCAAATAATAGAGATAAGATCCTGAAATGGAGAATTTATGTATAAAAAAACTCCAGATTTCTCTGAAGCTTTTTCTTAGTAGTTCACCTCTGCTTTCCTTTGAATAAATTTAAAGTTTTTTATCTAATCCAGAGTAAAGGTGAATGTCTCTGACTTCGTACCCGCAAGATCATAATCGTCCTATCTTAAAATAAGCCAGCTCTTCTTCATTTCTTATCAGATTATTTAATCGTTCAAATCCGGCTTTTTGCAGTACGTTTTGTGATCCGGTGTTATGGAGATCTGTTACGGCTACAACTTCTTTTGTATTTGTATTTGCAAAACTATATTGTGTTATTGCTTTGCATACTTCTGTAGCAATACCTTTTCCCCAATATTCCCTACTGAGTACATACCCAATTTCTATTTGGGTTGTGTTATGTGTAAAAATACGAGCAACACACATTCCTATGAAATTATTATTTGTAGTGTCAAATATCGCCCATCGACTAAGATTTTTCTTTTCATAGTTTTCAAGCAATTCAGTAAACATTTCTACATATCTTTCGGGTGAAGTATCAGGCAAGTATTGGGTAACTTGATTGTCTTTAAAAAGATTTAAAAATGTTTGTTGCTCTTGAGGTAAAAATTCGCGAATAATAATTCTTGGGCTTTGATAAAGAGTAGACATTGGTTATATTTAAGATAAATAATTTAGAAGTTGTTTGCTAAAATTATGAGCAGATTTGTTTTTGTACATACAGTCAAATTTACAGAAAATAAAGAGAGAAAACTTCTCGATTTTTAAAATGTTTAATGATTTTGCACAATCCCACTCTCCAAAAAGTTCCTTATGAGAAGCTGTACGAATGTCTCTGACTTCGCACCCGCAAAGTGATTAAGTTTTCTTGTAGAAGATGTAATTTGGAAATGACTATTAATACATAGAGAATTAAGAAAAGTCGGGAGACTTATACGGTTTAAGGTTTATGAGAACTAAAGTTAAAAACGCAAAGTCAGGAGACTTTGCGTAGCTGGTAATTTGGTTAATTTAAATATGATTTTGTATTTGGAAGATTTGGTAAATCCGAAGAATAGGCTTAATTTAGTCCCAAACTCGCTGTAGTAGTGGGACGTTAGGCGACATTCACTTAAGAAAGAAATTGGACAATTCAAACAAAAAATTAATAACTCCAGAAGAAGTTGAAGTAAATCAAGTTTTCTTTGAGAAATGTGCTTTAGAGTATCGAGAACTTGCTACCCAATTAATCTTTGAGTTAGAAGGGTTTTTAAAGATTGACATTTCAAATGAACTTCCCTATTTAGCTTTCGTCAAATATTGGCAGAAAAATGGACAAGGTGGAAAAATGAATAACTGGAAATTCTTTTTTCATGGTTTTCACTGTAGCTTTGAGAATGTTGTTACAAATCAATATATTGAAGTTCCTATTGTCTTTGGATTAGAATTTGGTGATCTAGACCCTTATTTCTTCACTCAATACATAAAATCGACTCCTGGATATTTTCCAATCCCACTAGTGATAAATGATAATTACAAAGATGGTAAAACAATACTAGAGACAATGTTATCCATTGGTAAGTTTGAGAAAATTAATTCAAACTGGCCAAATCATTATGGAACTGTAGTAAAAAATAGACCGGATAAAGTTGAAATAATCACATTTGAAAACCCATTAGAAAAGTCAAACGATAAAATAAAAGTTGAAAAAAAAGGAAAATTTGATCTCTGGAAACTTTTAAAATTAAAATAAAACATTGTATAACAGTGTTTTAGTGCCTTGTCTTGTTTTGTTTTTCTTGGAAAATACCTAGTTCATTCCTATTTTCGACTTTCGTATAATATTTTTTACTAAATTGTCGCTATGGCATGAAGCCGCGGAACGTTATGCCTCAGTTAAAAAACCGAACTAAACCAAAACATTATAAATTAAGTTCATTAAAAATATTGAAAGTACCTGCGTTAACTGACCACTAACGTAACAATTAATCAAAACCAGAGTAAGGCTTGTTGTTTTACTTTTGATTAATTGGTGAATAACAAAGTGTTTATCGGAAACCGTAAAAGGTTGGTCGCTTACCGACAAAAAATAATCACATTTTATGTTGACAATTTTTGGAGTAAGCTTACTCCTGAGAGAAGTAAGGAAGTTTGTAAAGATTAAATTTGACATCACAATCAGATTTAAAAACTAACAAACCGAGCTGAAACTCTTAGGAGGAGTAAGCTCAATTTGAACTTACACTAAAACTACTTTTAATATATTTCAAAGAACATTAAAAAATATTTTCTGCTTAATCAGTGTGGAAGCGAAACCGAAAATTGTAACCGAAAATAATTGTAGCGAAATAACCGAAGGCATAACAGCTACTACAGCGGATTAGGCTATAGGCTTTATGGAAAGTTGGTTTTGTATTTGGGATGATTTGGCAAATCCTAAAATAGGGTTTAATTTAGTCCCAAACCCGCTGTAGTACCAGAACGGTATGTGACAGTTAACCAAAAAACTGAGAATTCACAAAACTAACACAACCAAAAACAATATAATTATTTTATGAAAGCCAACTCAATATTTAAATTTAGTTTTATTATTTATCGTTTTATATTGATTGTAAGTATTCTACTTTTTATTATGGCAGAATTTTTAGTTGGAATGGGTGGTCATAATAGTGATCCAAATAATACAAATTATCTTTTTTATGTATTTGCAATAATCACTTCAATTCTTTTAACCGTTTATAAGCAAACTGATATAACTAAATTTAGATTAAAAAAAACACTTCGCTATGGTAATATCTTTTTACTTATAGTGAGTATTGCCTATGTAATATATGAATTATTCGAAATAATTGAAGAATACAGTTTTTTAACGGAAGAAACGATAACATTGTCATTGGTAATTTCATTTGCAACATTAAGTTTTATATTATTATATGGGCTATTTAAAGATAGAATTTAACCCCGCTCTCCGAAAAGTTCCTTATGAGAAGCTGTACGAATGTCTCTGACTTCGCACCCACAAAGTGATTAAGTTTTCTTGTAGAAGATGTAATTTGGAAATGACTATTAATACATAGAGAATTAAGAAAAGTCAGGAGACTTATGCTGGTTTAAAGTTTATTAGGACTAAAGGTTAAAAACGCAAAGTCAGGAGACTTTGCGTTAGTAGCGGGAAGCATTCAAATATCTAACCAGATTATCCAGGATTATTACAATATTTTAGCATGCACATCTTAATTTTTTCTCTTTTTTTGTTTGTATAGCCAATCACACAAGTGCCAAAAAGCATCAATCAAATTAAAAGTCCTTTTGATGGTTTGTAGTGAAAAAAATATATATTTGAAAATAAGTAATGTGTGAAATTTATCACACATATCTACTAAATGTGGATGAGTTTGTGTGGGTTTGTCATACATATATAAGTTACCACTAATTTTAAGGAAAAACTGATGAAATTTGAATTAAACAATCACCAAAGGAAATATTTAGGTCTTGAAATTGTTCCTGATAATTGGGAAAAAGTAGAAATCACTAAAGAAATATTCGTCTATTTTGATGGCAATACAATCCGAAAAAAAATCAGTGTGGGTGATTATTCCTATCAAGAAATCAAATTAGAAGAAGAAACTGTAAATCGAACAATATTATTACCTAAAACGAGCAGAGGAAAAGAGAAAAAATTAAACTTTTCTTCTCTAGAAGCTAGAAACGGAATTGGTATGTATTTTACTTTCAACATTGCAGGAATTATTATAGGAAATCACTCAACAGAGAAAACATATTATTCTACAAGTTTTGAAAATATTAGATTTAAGAGTATTAAGGATTTGCCTCTTTGGTTAGACAATTATATATCAAATACAACCGAAAGTGATTTAAACGATTTACAAAAAATAGCAACCGAAGAAAGAAAACGAATAAATTTAAAAGAAGGTGATTTTTTTATTTACAAAGTTGATAGGAGAAACTTCGGATTTGGTCGTTTAATTTGTGATATTAGAAAAATAAGAAAAAATCCAAATTTTAAAACAAATAAAAATTATGGCTTCTCGAACTTGATGACACAACCTTTAGTTATTAAAATATATCATATCATTCAGAATTCGAAAGAAATAGATTTAACTTATTTGAAATTTTTGAAAAGTTTACCATCACAATATATTATGGACAATTTACTATATTATGGTGATTTTGAAATAATCGGAAACTTACCATTAGAAGATTGGGAAATAGATTTTCCAATTTCATATGCGAGAAGTATTTCTTATGGTGATTTTGATACTGTTTATTTACAGTATGGTAAAATATACAAAGAAACTAAAAGAGATAAATTTTATAAATACATTGAAATACCAAACCCAGATCCTAAAGGAGATTGGGATAAATGCTTAAAATTCAATCCATATAGAAATGAATCAATTCAATTTGGATTAGATTTTAATAAGTCAAGTTTACTACAAGCAATATCAGAAAATTCAAATCAATCATATTGGAATGAAGAATTTTATGGTCGTGATACTGATTTAAGAAATCCAATAAATAGGGAAATTAAAAAAGAAATATTTGATTTTTTTGAACTTGATTCAAATAAATTGTATTCAGAAAATCTACAAAAAAACGAGTGGTAACAGCTACAACGGAGAATTAAGAAAAGTCGGGAGACTTTAGGTAGTGGGGAGTAATCTTTTATATTATTTTCAAGGAAGTTATGCATGTAAGAATTGAAGGATAACATAATTGCGTAAATTTGGGTATTAATAGCAAGGCTAAAAAAAAACAGGACTTTATAATTTATGGATGAACCGATTAAAATTTTAGTTGAGAACTATTCACTAAGTGCTTATCAAGTTGCTTGGATCAGTATAATAGTTTCTATTCTTACCTTTTTTATAACTAATTGGTTTAAAAATTATTTTCAAAATAAACTTCTTCAGCGAAAATTAGAAATTGAACACAAATTCAATGAAGGTAAAAAAATAAAAGAAACTTTAGCTAAGTATAAAATTCATTTTATAAATGCTTGTGAAGATTTTAATCATCGTTGTAAAAATTTGACCAAAAATCATCAAGAAAATTGGTTAAAAAGAGACAGAGACTATAACAACGAATATTATTATTATCATTCTTTTGTCTATAAAACATTAGTGCTTTTCGCTTGGATCAAAAAGATTCAAAAAGAAATGATTTATTTAGATACAACAATAGCATCAAAAGAGGATTTAGAATTTGTAAAATTTCTAAATGTGTTTCCGGAAATTCTTTGTGATCTAGCTTTAATTGAAGGCGAAAAAGCTGATGGAAATAGAATGAAGGATCATTTCTTTAGAGTATATTTTGAACAATGGTCTGATTGTGTAATTGAAAATGACAATCTAAAAACATATACTGTTTTTATTCAGGAGCTTCCAGAAAATCAACAAAATTTATCCATATTATTCAGATTTTTTGATGGTTTATCTCCTCTTGAAGATAGAAAGAGATGGGATAGATTGCATATGCTTCACTTAACAATAATTGTTTTTTTAAATAATTATGGCTACGACTTTCAAAAAACAAGTAAGGAAAAAATGCGCGAGATAATTACTAAACCGAAAGTCTCTGCATATTTGAAAAATTATTTTATTTTTTTAGATAAATACCTTTTATTAAAAAATAAAGAAGTTTTAAACCTTCAAAAAATAACGGAGGGATATATTTTAGAGTAGCCTAAAATATTCATACCGCCAACTTTAGTCAATATCCCGCTCTCCGAAAAGTTCCTTATGAGGAGCTGTGCGAATGTCTCTGACTTCGCACCTGTAAAGTGATTAAGTTTTCTTGTAGAAGATGTAATTTGGAAATAACCATTAATATAAAGAGAATTAAGAAAAGTCGGGAGACTTATACAGGTTTAAGGTTTATGAGAACTAAAGATTAAAAACGCAAAGTCAGGAGACTTTGCGTAGCGGGGTAGCGGGACGTTATGTCCAATTATAAAAATAACAACATAATAACACATAATGAAAATTAAGAACATTTTAGTAACACTCATTCTGACAATTTTTAACTTGACAATTTTTGCTCAAGACAAACTAACTACAGAGCTAAAAACTTTATCTGACAATAAACAATTCGACAAAATTGTTGAGCAATACGCTTCTAAATCTAAAGACTACTCAGCAAAATCATTGTACTATATTGGACTAGCTTATTATATGAAAGAAGACGATAATAACTGTATTACGTTTATGAATTTCTCCATAGACAAAGATTCGAAAGATCCTGCGTCATTTTATATTAAGGCATCCACTTTAAATTATATGCAAAAATATGATGATGCTGTAAAAAGTTTTCAATCAGCAATTAATCTAAAATCGGATGATGCAGAGTTTTATAGCGGACTTGGAGATTCCTATTATAATTTAGAGAAAATAGACTTAGCACTAGAAGCATACAAAAAGGCGACGGAACAAAAGAATTGCCCCGATAGACCTTATTCGTTTATAGCTCAAATTTATTCTGACCAGAAAAATAACGATAGAGCTCTAGAGGCATTTTATATAGCAAAATCAAAAATTGACAAAAAATCTAATTCATACATAAATGCATTATTTAATATTGGACTTCTTGAATCTCTAAAAGGTAACTATGAAAAAGCTGAACCCGCTTTTGTTGAACTTTTGCAATTAGATTCAGAAGACTATCACACTTATGCTAAACTTATTCAAATATATTACTATAGAAAAGAGTATGACAAAGCAAAACCATACAAAGACAAACTGTATGAAGCACACAAGAAAAAACAACTAAAAGACAATTTAAAAGATATGTTTTGTTTCGATCAATTCAAATGGAATGACAAATTAATCCAAGCTTTCGAAAGATATGAAGAAGGTTCAAAAGACATATATAACAAACATTTGTTCTATGTTGTAAATCAAAACGATAAAGTTGAATATAGAATTCAAACAGAATATTCTCCAATTTCAGTAGAGCAAGGTGGGGTAAAATATTTACTCTGCCGAACAAAAGGAGATACACATTCAACATTTAACATTGGTTTTAATGACAACTTAAAATATGATGATTTGAAGAAAAGTGTAATAGATATTCTTGAAGAAAAAGTTAAACCGACGGCAACTTCAAAACCTACTAAATAACGAGAATAACTGGGCATAACAGTTGCTACAACGGATTTTGGCAATAGGTTTAATGGAAAGATGGTTTTGCATTTGGGATGATTTGGTAAATGAAAAAATAGATTGTTCAATCTCCCAGCTGGCTCGAGCGTCCCGTTCGTGAGCAAAACAAAAAAGCTCCAGATTTCTCTGAAGCTTTGTTCCCGCTCTCCGAAAAGTTCCTTATGAGGAGCTGTGCGAATGTCTCTGACTTCGCACCCGCAAAGTGATTAAGTTTTCTTGTAGAAGATGTAATTTGGAAACGACTACTAATATAAATAGAATTAAGAAAAGTCAGGAGATTTATACGGGTTTAAGGTTTATGAGAACTAAAAGTTAAAAACGTAAAGTCAGGAGACTTTGCGTAGCGGGTATTGTGAATAAAATGTTATATGCTTTTAAAATTTAAATAATTCAATATAATCAATTTGTAATGCGTCACATACTTTTTCTAGAGTAGAAAGTGTCGCATTAGAATTTCCGTTTTCCAATCGGGACATATTGCTTTTCTCAAAATTGCATTTTGAGGCTAGTTCCTGTTGAGAAAAATTTTTCTGGATTCTGATTTCTTGAATTCGTTTTCCGACTTTTTGTTGTAATGAATGTTTCAAAGTGAATTATCTTTTATGATAATTCAAATTTTGTTATATATTTGCGTAAACAGGTTATCTTATATGATAACTTTAAAAACTTAACAAAAAAATGTACGATGAAAACAAATGAAAATAAAGATTTAGAGTATATCAAAAGATTAGCAGATGGTTATTTAAATACATTAAAACCAATTAAAGACAAAACGGGGTATTATACCACTGAAATCAAAGTGCTGAATTACTCTGAATTAGGTTGTGTTATTGCAAACATGCTTAAATTATGCGTTTTAGCGTTGAATCAGGATGAGTGTAAAATTTCAGAAACGGTTAAACCATCGGCTATAGATGTGGGGATTATTTTAGAGGTAGCTTTGCAACTTTTTCCTAATGATGAATTTGATTTGTTAAGCGAAATCAATGAAGTTCTTATTTCTAAATAAGATTAAAAGTGCAAATGTGTAGTAAAAGTTGTGGAATGAAAAAGTTAGAAAGTGTGTAAAATAAAAAAGCTTCAGATTTCTCTGAAGCTTTGTGTTAGTAGCGGGAACAGGACTCGAACCTGTGACCTTCGGGTTATGAGCCCGACGAGCTGCCTACTGCTCTATCCCGCGATGTTTCGGGTGCAAAGATACGCCGTTTTTTGAGAAATCCAACGAAAAGATTAAAAAATGTTTTATTTTCTGTATTGAGTTGATATGACTACCTTTGCACCCGAGACCCTTGGGTCAAATGGTCCTCAGTACAATTAAATAATACACAAATGTCACATAAAGCAGGTTTTGTAAACATCATCGGGAATCCAAACGTTGGAAAATCAACATTGATGAACGCCTTTGTTGGAGAAAGATTATCGATCATTACTTCAAAAGCACAAACAACACGTCATAGAATCTTAGGAATCGTAAATGGCGAAGATTTTCAGTTGGTACTTTCAGATACGCCCGGAATTATAAAACCGGCTTATGAAATGCAGGAGTCGATGATGAACTTTGTAAAATCGGCTTTTGAAGATGCAGATATTTTGATTTATATGGTCGAAATAGGAGAGCAGGATTTAAAAGACGAAGCTTTCTTTAATAAAATCATCTTTGCTAAAATTCCGGTTTTGTTATTGTTGAATAAAATCGACAATTCCAATCAGGAACAATTAGAAGAGCAGGTTGCTTTTTGGAAAGACAAAGTGCCAAACGCTGAAATTTTCCCAATCTCGGCCTTACAGAATTTTAATGTACCGGAAGTTTTTAGCCGAATCATCGAATTGTTGCCGGAATCACCTGCCTATTATCCAAAAGATCAATTGACAGACAAACCGGAACGTTTTTTCGTGAACGAGACTATTCGTGAGAAAATCTTATTGAACTATAGCAAAGAGATTCCGTATGCGGTTGAAATCGTAACAGAAGAATTTTTTGAAGATGAAAAAATTATCCGTATCCGTTCGGTAATTATGGTAGAGCGCGATACACAAAAAGGAATTATTATCGGACATAAAGGAGCTGCTTTGAAAAAAGTGGGAATGGATGCCAGAATAGATTTAGAGAAATTCTTCGGAAAACAAATTCATATCGAACTTTACGTGAAAGTGAACAAAAACTGGAGAAGTAATGCCAATATGCTGAAACGATTCGGGTATAATCAGTAAAAAGAGTTTACAGTCGCAGTTTACAGTCTTAGTCTGAAAACTGTGACTGTAAACTGCGACTAAAAATATAAAAACTTAGGTACTTAGAAACTTAGCCTCTCAGCAACTTTTTTTAACTACCTTTGCAAAAAATTAAAATAAAGCATTTTGTATTTATAAGGGATAGAATTTTAGGAAACTAAAAATCTAAAATCTAAAGTCCAAAATCTAAAATTCAAAAAAATGAATAATAACATTGTTGCGATAGTAGGAAGACCTAATGTGGGGAAATCAACCCTTTTTAATAGGCTGATACAAAGAAGAGAAGCTATTGTAGATTCAGTATCTGGGGTTACCCGTGATAGAAACTATGGTAAAAGCGAGTGGAACGGAAAAGAGTTTTCTGTGATTGATACCGGTGGATACGTTCGCGGATCTGATGACGTATTTGAAGGTGAAATCCGTAAACAGGTAGAGTTGGCTATCGACGAAGCCGATGTTATTATTTTTGTTGTGGATGTTGAAGAAGGTATTACCCCAATGGATGAAACGGTGGCTAAATTGTTGCGTAAAGTAACAAAACCGGTTTTATTGGCAGTAAACAAAGTAGACAACGCCATGCGTGAGAAAGACGCGATTGAGTTTTATAATCTTGGTTTAGGAGATTATTACACATTCGCCAGTATTTCAGGAAGTGGAACTGGAGATTTGTTAGATGCTTTAATTGATGCATTTCCGGAGAAACCGGAAGTTGAGGTTAAAGAAGATTTGCCTCGTTTTGCAGTTGTAGGACGTCCGAATGCCGGTAAATCAAGTTTTATCAACGCTTTGATCGGGCAGGATCGTTATATTGTAACCGATATTGCAGGAACGACCCGTGATGCAATTGATACAAAATTTGATCGTTTTGGTTTTGAATTTAACCTAGTTGATACTGCGGGAATCCGTCGTAAAGCTAAAGTGAAGGAAGATTTAGAGTTTTATTCTGTAATGCGTTCGGTTCGTGCCATCGAGCATGCAGATATCTGTATATTGGTTATCGATGCAACCCGCGGATTTGAAGGACAGGATCAGAGTATTTTCTGGCTGGCTGAGAAAAACCGTAAAGGAGTTGTAATCTTGGTAAACAAATGGGATTTGGTAGAAAAAGACACCATGTCGACACGTGATTATGAAGAGAAAATCAAAAAAGAGTTAATGCCTTTTACTGATGTGCCAATTTTATTCGTTTCGGCTTTAACCAAACAACGTTTGTTGAAAGCATTGGAAGCTACAGTTCAGGTTTTTGAAAATAGAAAACAAAGAATTGCTACTTCAAAATTCAACGAATACATGTTGAAAGTAATTGAAGCTTATCCGCCACCGGCAACAAAAGGAAAGTATGTGAAAATTAAATATTGTATGCAGTTGCCAACGCAAACACCTCAGTTTGTGTTTTTTGCTAACATGCCACAATACGTTAAAGAACCTTACAAACGTTATCTGGAAAATAAAATTAGAGAAAATTGGGATTTCGCAGGAGTGCCAATCGATATTTATATCAGAGAAAAATAAAAGTAAAAGTCCTCCTAAAAGAGGACTTTTTTTATGCCTTGTTGTTAGTTTGAACTTGTTTGGGGTAATTCATCTTAACACATAGGAACAGAGGTTCTATATGCATAAAAACAGGCGTTTCACTTCATTGAAATACACATAACTTCTTATATGAGAGAAATGTATTTCTTTTTTGTTCTCTTTTTAGATCTAAAAAAACTATGTTCCTATGTGTTAAAAATGTTTTTAAAATTACATTCAACGAGTTAATTCGAACTATTTTTGTTAGGCTTAGTGGTATACTATTTGACCGAATGTTTCGTTCACAATAAACCTTTTAGCTCTTATGGAGTCTTACTGTCTCAAACGAACCATTTTCATGACCAAATATTTATATTTCCTGATTACATTTCTTTTTTGTTATGCGGCCAGCGCGCAGAATGATATTGTTATTAAAGGAACCGTAGTAGATATCAATACGCAATTGCCGCTTGAGCTGGCAACGGTTTATTTTACCACGGTTAAAGATTCTACCGTAATCGAATATGCGACAACTGATAAAAATGGAGCTTTTAGCATTACCACTAAAAAGTATGATAAACCTGTTTTTCTGAAGGTTAATTATATGGGATATCAGCCTTATTTTGAAGAAGAAAAGAGTATTCAGGAGAGTAAGGATTTTGGGAAATTGTATTTGCTTGAAAACGTAAACGCCTTAAAAAATGTCGTGATAAAAAGCGAAGCACCGCCCATTACCATTAAAAAAGACACGCTAGAATTTAATGCGGCTTCCTATAAAGTCCGTCCGGACTCCAATGTAGAGACTTTATTGAAACAATTACCGGGTTTTGATGTGGGAACCGACGGAAAAGTGACCGTAAACGGAAGGGAAGTCAATCAGGTCTTAGTTAACGGCAAAGTTTTTTTTGACAAAGACGGCGCGATTGCCTTAAAGAATCTGCCCGCGGAAATAATCAAAAAGGTTCAGGTGTCTGATTTTAAAACAAAAAAAGAAGAACTCTCCAGGCAGGAATCGACTTCAGATTTTTCAAGCATCAACATTACGATCGACGAAAAGAAAAACAAAGGATACTTTGGGAAAATATTGGGTGGCTATGGTTCTGACGATCGCTATGAAAGCAGCCTGATCCTGAATTTTTTTAATAACAAACAGAAAATAAGTCTTTTGGCCTCTTCCAATAATATTAATTCCACAAGTTTTGCAATGGACGAGGTTTTTGATACGATGGGAGGCGGACGAAACAGTAAGGGAAATACTAGTTCAGGTAGTGGTAAAGGAATCACACAGTCGAATTTAGTCGGGCTTAATTACTCCGATGATTGGTCGAAAAGCTGGTCGGGAATGGGAAGTTATAATTTCTCGAATTCCGTTAATACTAATGACAGCAAGTCAGATCAGGTGAGTTTTTTGCCCACCGGAAATATTGCCACTTCGGCCGATTCTAAAACCAGAAATGAAAATACCGGAAACAACGCAAATTTTGAACTGGAGTATAAAATTGATCCCACAACCCGATTGGTCATAACGCCAAAAGTCAATCAATCCCGTTCGAATAATAACTCGTCTTCATCAAGTTTTTCGGAAGATGAAAATGGAAATTCTTTAAATGAAAGCAGCGCCAAATCCTACTCGGAAAGTACCAATACGAGTTTGGGGAATACCATCAATTTTAATAAAGCTTTCAAGAAGGATTATCGTAATTTTAATCTTTCTTTTGACAGTAATAACACCAGTACAGATAGCGAGGCTCGAAATCTCTCTCAAACTATTTTTTATCAGGACAGCAAACCTAATGACGATAGAAATCAAAAAAGCCTAAACAACAACAAAAGTGATGTTTATTCTCTCGAACTTGAGTATACCGAGCCGGTGACAGATTCACTGAGGTTAAGATTCGGTTCAAATTTTGACTGGAATAAAGAGGTCAAAGAGGCAAAAACATTCGATTTTGACAATGCAACACAAACGTATTCGGATTTGAATGAATCTTTAACCAATTATACCACTTCAAAACAAAATTCCTTCAGTCCGAAAGTTGGATTAACCTGGCAAAAGCGAAAATTTACGGTTAATTTAAGCAGTAGAACTGCCATTGTAGCGTTTGACAATCATTCTTTATACCTGAACAATGCTACCGATTTGAACAAACGATATGCTTTGCCTTATGGCGATTTTCAGGTTCGATACAAATTTAGCCGTTCGAAAAATTTGTCATTCAAATACGATTATTCCAATGCGCTTCCTACGGCCGTTCAGTTGATGCCGGTTTTAAATTTAACGAATCCGTTGAATACGATTACCGGAAATCCTGATTTGATTCCTATTGAGAAAAATAGTGCTAATATTAGCTTCAGGAACTATGATTTCCGTACGCGTTCCGGTTACAGTTTGTTTGTAAGGGGAGATTATTATAACAACGATGTGGTTTCGACTTCAGTTTATGACGATAGTGGAAAGAGAACAACTACTTATGTCAATATTTCGGGAACTTACACGACCTCGATTGGTGGTAACTGGAATCAGTCGGTAAAAAGAGATGCTCACCTTTTTAGATATGGTTTGGGATTAAATGCAAGTTATTCTTTTGATAAAGGATTTACCAATGCTGTATTGTACAATGCAAAATCAACAGCAATTACTCCAAAGCTTAATTTTACCTATGAATACGGTGAGTTGTTAATCATTTCACCATCTTATAGTTTATCTTATAACGAAACCAAGTACGAGAATTCTTCAAGAGATGCCAGTTCAAATGTGGTACACAGAATCAATTTACAGACGACAAGTTATTGGCCAGAAAATCTGATTTTTGGAAATGATTTTGGTTACACTTATAATTCAAGCATTTCGGGTAATTTCAAAAAAGATTTTTATCTGTGGAATACCAGTTTGTCCTACGGTTTCTTGGATAAAAAAGTATATGCTAAAGTAAAAGTTTACGACGTTCTAAACCAAAATCAAAGCGCGACGACGTCGATTTCGGCAACATCAATCCGTGATGAAGAAAACACTGTTTTAAAGCGTTATATCATGTTCTCCGTAAGTTATAAAATAGGAAATTTTGCTGCTGAAAAAGGGAAAAAGAAGAGGCAAAGAGAAGAGTTTTGATTTCCAGGCGGAACAAGACAATAATGGTTTTTATTTGAAAGACAGCTAGGATGCTGGATTTTTAGACATTAGATTTTTGGAATTTGGAGTTTGAAATTTTAGAAATAAAAAAAACGAGGCAAGTTTTAAAAACCTGCCTCGTTTAGTGTATAAAATTAACTAACTGGTTATAATGAATATTTTAAAGTAATACCATAAGTTCTTTGATCACCAAGTACAGCGGCATATTGTCCGGAATTTCCACCGGCAGGCAGTAATTGCTCATAGTAATCTTTGTTTAATAAGTTACGACCCCAGAACTGAACAGATAGTCCGTCTGACGCGCGGAATCCTAAACGAGCGTTAAAAATAGCATATCCCGGAACCACTAAGTATTTTGAAGCAGAAGGGCTTGATGAAAATTCAGAACGTGCATAAGAATCAACAGCTAAGAAGATTTTTCCTTTGTTTCCGAAGAATTTTGCATTATCAGAAAGCTCACCCCCTAGTGATCCTGCCCATTTTGAAGCACCCGGTAATTCTGTTCCTGAAACATCTTTAAAAGCTACGGGAGCTCCCGTTTCTTCTAACGGAAGTGGTGCATTGGTAAATTTAACATATTTTGCATCTGTATAAGTCGCGGCTGCATTCACAGTCAAGTGCTGGCTAAAAACAAAACTGGCATCAAGTTCAGCACCTCTTACGCGTACTTTATCAGCATTGGCAAGATAACCACGGTTTACACCAAGTTCGGCTGCCTGAACATTGGTTTGAAAGTCTTTGATTTCCGTATTAAAGAAAGTCAGATTAAAGATGGAATTTTTGAACGGAGAAGTTTTTACTCCAACTTCATAATGATTTACTTTTTCTGGTTTGATTACTGCAAGATCCAATAATGGTAGTCCTTTTGAATCTGTTGGAAGCCCTGCAACATTTACACCCACCGGTTTGTAACTTTTAGCGTAAGTAGCATAAGCGTTGATTTTATCAGATGCTTTATAAGATACTGTTATGTTTCCTGAGAAATCGGTATTGTCAGTATTCGAAGCAAAAGACTGGTCCGAGTAAACCGATTTTTTAAGTGCCAGTAAAGCCGGATCAGTAGTTTGAAGACCACCGTAAGTCGTACGGCTGTAGTGAGCATCTTTTTTGTCAAAGTTATATCTCACACCCGGCAATACATGTAAACGCTCAGTAATTGCCCAGTCAACCTGACCAAAAACAGCAGCACTGGAAGCTCTGATTCTGGCATCTGTTTTAATTCCGTATCCTTCAAAAAGTCCCGGAGTTTTCCATAGCGGACTGGTACTGCTTTGTGAGAACCTCCATTGAGCATTACCGGATTCTTCTGTTCCGTTTGTTTGCGAAGTTTGATCAATAAAGAAGGCACCAACAACACCACTAAGTTTAGAAGTTAGTTGACCTGCGTAACGTACTTCTTGTGTAAATTGAGTCTGTCTGGTTGGGTTTTGAGACTTAGCCAAAACTTGTAATCCTGTAAAGTCTCTGTCATTTGATGGATCCCAGTTCCAAAAACGCCATGCGGTAGTGGAAGTAAGTGTTCCTGATCCAATTTTAGTATCAACGTTAAGAGAAATACCTCCCATGTCCTGTCCTGAACGCCATGGGGTATCGTGATCGATTTTTCGGTCAAAAGCATTTTGGCTTGGAAGCTGATAATTTAAATCTTTAATGATGGCATTAAATTGTCTGTAACCAGCTCTTTGTGTAGGCGCAACACCGGCTACAACCTGCGCGTATCCATCCGGACGTTGCGTTGTGATATCGGCTGCCAGAATAATATTAGTATTTTCTGACGGAGTAAAAAGCAATTGCCCTCTAATTCCCTGATTGTTTAAACTGTTTGTAGGTCTTCCCGTAGCCACATTGTCGATCAAACCATCGCGTTGTGTACCTGAAAAGGAGATACGACCCGCTACTTTTTTACCCAATGCTCCGGTAACGGATGCTTTCGCCTGAAGAAAAGCATAATTTCCGTAACTCACTTCAAAATCAGCACCAGTAGTAAAACTTGGTTTGCGAGTGGTAATATTAAAAGCACCAGAGGTAGTATTTTTACCAAACAAAGATCCTTGTGGTCCGCGTAATACTTCAATTTGTTCTACGTCGATAAAATCAAGAGTAGTGGCTGCCGGACGGGCATAATAAACCCCATCTACATAAAAACCAACACCTGGATCAATACCATCGTTAGTAAGTCCGAAAGGAGAACCAAGGCTACGAATATTGATTCCTGTATTTCTCGGATTTGAAGAATATAATTGTACAGAAGGAACGAGTTCTTTAATTCGGTTCACATTAAAAGCTCCGGTTTGTTCTGCCTGTTTACCGGTAATTACCGATACAGCGATTGGCACGTCCTGAACTTTTTCGATTCTGCGTCGAGAAGAAACCACTACTTCAATAAGTTCGTTTTCTTCTTTGATGGTTATTTGCAGGGGAGTTATAGGTAAATCGGTAAGTTCGATCTCAGTGGTTTTATAACCTACATATTGAACTAATAAGGTTAACGGAAGTTTTCCTCTGCTGTCGATACTGAATTTTCCGTTTTGGTCGGAAGTAGTATTTGAGGTTGTCCCTTTTATAACAATGTTTGCCGCTTCTAAAGGGATGTTTTCGCTTGTTTTAACAACACCTTCAATGTTTTGTGCAAAGGATATGGAGAAAGTTAAAAAAGATAAGATTGTAAGTATATTTTTTGTCGAATTTTTCATTTTTACATTAAGTATATGTGATTAGTAGAATTTAAAATAAATTTTTTTTACCAACACATACACATTGTAGAAGAATAGTTGTTCACAGTTGTGAATGGAATAATATAATTTCTTTGCAAAAGATTTTTCGATACATCGATTGGTTGTGAATGTACTCTCATAGTTAAAACTTTAGTAAATGATTTGTTAATTATTTTTTGCAAATATATATATAAATTCTATCGATTTACTAGGAATTAAAAAATATTTTTTTATTTCTTGATGAGAGAGGCGATTGTGATGCCTTGCATGGCCTTAAGAGTCTCGTCCCGAATGATCATTAAACCATGTCTTAAGCTGCACTCTTCCTCGGTTTTACAATCTGAACATGGTTCGTAAAAGTTTAAGGAAGCACAAGGCAATAAGGCAATTGCGCCATCAAATAAACGGTGAATTTCTGCCAGAGTGATGTCATTTTTGGAGCGTATCAGATAATATCCGCCAAATTTTCCCTGCTTACTGCTTACCAAACGCCCTCGTTTCAGGTCTAATAAAATCTGCTCCAGGAACTTTTTAGGAATATTGGCTCCATCAGCGATTTCAATAGTTCTTGAAATGTGATTTTCTTCTTGTTCTGCTAAATAAAGTAAGGCCTTAAGGGCGTATTTTGCTTTATGTGATAACATCTTTTGTTTTAATTATGAATTATAAATTGTGAGTTGTGGGTTGTGGGTAGTTAAACTTAAATTTTATTTTAAAATTTAAGTTTAAGGGGAAACCTGAAACCTGAAACCTGAAACCTGAAACCTGAAACCTGAAACCTGAAACCTGAAACCTGAAACCTGAAACCTGAAACCTGAAACCTGAAACCTGAAACCTGAAACCTGAAACCTGAAACCTGAAACCTGAAACCTGAAACCTGAAACCTGAAACCTGAAACCTGAAACCTGAAACCTGAAACCTGAAACCTGAAACCTGAAACCTGAAACCTGAAACCTGAAACCTGAAACCTGAAACCTGAAACTGTTTACCAGCCTCCGCTAGAACCTCCTCCAGAGAAGCCTCCTCCGCCAAAACCTCCGCCAAAGCCACCTCCGCCTCCGGATGATCCTCCGCCGAAGCCTCCAAATCCGCCTCCGCCACTTCTTCCAAGATTGCTTAGAATGATGACATCGAGCAGGCTAGGACCACCACCTCCGCTATTATTGCCTGAATTACCTCCGCCGCCTCTTTTATTTCGGGACAGTAAAATTAATACAATTACGACAATTATAATAAAAGGCAGGATTGGAAAATCTTTTTCTTTGGTTTGTTTGCGCTCGCCTTTGAATTTTCCTTTAAAAACATCAATGATAGCATCTGTTCCTTTGTCAAGTCCGTTGTAAAAACTTCCGGCTTTGAATTCCGGAATAATTATATTTCGGATGATTGTTCCGCCAATTCCGGCAGTCAATCGGTCTTCGAGACCATAACCGGGATTTATGGCAATTTTTTTCTCCTTTTTTGCCAGCAGGATAATAACACCATTGTCGTCTTTTGCAGTTCCTCCAATTCCCCAGGTTTGTCCCCATTTGGTTGCTAACTGACTTACATCTTCGCCTTTTAAACTTTCTATCGTAATCACTACAATTTGGGTAGTAGTCGAGTCAGAATAACGAATTAGTTTTTGTTCCAGCTGCGATTTTTCAGATGCATTTAAGATGTTGGCATAATCGTAAACCGAAGTTTGTAAACTTGGTTTTTCAGGTATTGTAAATTGTGCAAAAATACTGTTGCAGGTAACAAGCGCGATAAACAAAAGAGTAAACTGAAAAATTCTGTTGGAATTTGAGATTTTGTATTTGGAAATTTTCATTATTTATCCTTTTGATATTTCGTTTGATAATTCATTGCTGTCTCCTTCAGACCACGGAAAGTATTTTTTCAATTGTTCACCGGCATTCAAAATACCGTCGACAATACCTTGTTTAAAATTTCCGGATTTAAATTGTTGAATTAGGGCATCTTTGGTACAGTCCCAAAAATCAGGAGTAACCACATCATTTATACCTTTGTCTCCGCAAATTGCAAAAGTTTTATCAGCAACGGCAAAGTAAAACAAAACCCCATTTTGAAGCTGGGTTTCGTGCATTTTTAATTCGTAAAAAACTTCTAAAGCCCTTTCAAAAGGGACTTTAGAAGTGCTTTGTTCTATATGTACTCTAATTTCGCCAGAAGTATTTTTCTCGGCCACACGAATTGCTTCTACAATTTCCAGCTCTTCTTCTTTGGATAAAAAATCTTCTACTTTTGACATTGAAATAATTTTAGAGTTTAGATTGTTGATTTTAGATTATGATCTAAAAAACTGTTTTAGAATTTTACTTCAACTGGTTTGTCTGCACCTTCAACTGCATTAAAGTATGCTTTTTCTTTAAATCCAAACATACCTGCAAATAAACTATTTGGGAATGTTTTGATGTGGTTGTTGTAGGGTTTTACCGCTTCGTTGAAACGTGTTCTTGCCGTTAAAATCTGATTTTCAGTACTAGCCAGTTCGTCTTGTAATTTCAAGAAGTTTTCGTTTGCTTTTAATGTTGGATATTGCTCAACAGAAACCAATAATCTTGATAAAGAAGAAGATACGCCGCTTTGAGCTTTGTTGAATTCAGCAAGTTGTTCCGGTGTAATATTAGTAGGATCTACAGTGACACTTGTTGCTTTTGCACGAGCTTCGATAACAGCTGTTAAAGTTGATTTTTCGAAATCGGCAGCACCTTTTACAGTGTTTACTAAATTTCCAATAAGGTCATTACGTCTTTGGTAAGCTGTTTGAACATCTCCCCAGGATTGCTCTACAGTTTGGTTTAATGTTACCGCAGTATTGTTAATCCCTTTAACCCAGCTGTAAATTCCAATAAGTACAACTGCTCCAATAATCCAAGGCAAAAATCTTTTCATGTGTATTTAATTTAAGTTTATTTCTGATTTAATTAATAGGTTATAATTCGTTCTTAATATCGATTAATTGTGTTTTGATGGTCTCTAATTTACGTATTATTTCGAATTTATCTAATGTTTTCTTTTGTCCTTCTTTCAAATGTGTTTTGGCACCTTCAAGCGTAAAACCTCTTTCTTTAACCAAATGATAGATCAATTGTAAGTTGGTGATATCTTCGGGCGTAAACATTCGGTTGCCTTTGGCATTCTTTTTTGGTTTCAAAATGTCAAATTCGCTGTCCCAAAATCGAATCAATGATGCATTGACATTAAAAGCTTTGGCTACTTCGCCAATGCTGTAATATCGTTTATCTTTTGAAAGCTCAATATGCATGTTTCTTAATTTTCTATATTTATTCCAAAAATACTACTTTTTGCAGTATTAATCTAATGACTGATTTTCCTGGTTAGCCATTTGTGAAATGGCCACATATTCGACTGCCGAAATATTGCCGTAATAGAAGTTCAGCGGATTTACGACTTTGCCGTCTTTGTGTACTTCATAGTGACAGTGCGGTCCTTCAGATCTTCCTGTGCTTCCCACATAACCAATAACATCACCTCGTTTTACACGTTGTCCGGGTCTGCAATTGTATTTGCTTAAATGCGCATACAAACTTTCGTAGCCAAAACCATGCCTGATGACCACATGATTCCCAAATCCTGATGCCGAATTATCGGCCCGCTCGATAACACCATCTCCTGTAGCATAAACGGGAGTGCCTGTTTTGGCGGTGAAATCCATTCCGTTATGCATTTTTCGTACTTTCGTGAACGGGTCGGTTCTATATCCAAAACCTGAAACCATACGGATTAGATTCTCATTTCGTACAGGTTGAATGGCCGGAATTGCCAGCAATAAATTACCTTTTGTACTGGCTAATTTTAAAATTTCATCTAACGATCGAGACTGAATCGCTAATTCTTTAGAGAGACGATCTATTCGTTTTGTGGTGTTTAAAACCAGTTGAGAATTGTTGTAACCTTCTAAATCTTTATATTTTCGGGAATCTCTAAAACCTGCTTTTCGAATAGAATCCGGAATTTCAGCTTTGTTAAAATAGACTCTGTAAATGTTGTTGTCTCTATTCTCCAATGTCTCGGCTACAGCATCGATTTCATCCATTTTTCTGTTTAGAATGGCGTATTGTAATTTTAGATTTTCAATTTCTCGTGCCTGTAAACGATCTTTTGGCGTTTCAAAATAGGGAGTATTGATTAAAAGTATAAAAACTAAAAAGCCAAATAATGCCGAAGCCAATAAAAACAGTAATGCATAGCCAATTTTAGCCCTTTTTCGGGTCTTTATTTTTGTATAAGCCAGATTTTCTGAGTCGTAATAATATTTTACTTTCGCCATATTTTAAAATACCCTATTTTTGCAGCTTGTAAAATAAGTTAGTCGAACAAATTTAATAAATGTTTCATGATGTTCGAAGCTTTTTTCAGGAATAAAACAATTTAGATAATGTGTCAATTTGATAATTAGATAATGCCCTAAATGCGAAATTTATTGTTTTGAACTTTAATTTTTGTATTAAAAAGACGTAAGTATCACATTTTCAGATTAACATGTTTCTAATTAACTATCGCATTTTCAAATTGACACATTTTCTAATTTTAATATGAAATCACAAGACGTACGTAAACAATTTTTAGATTTTTTTGAGAGTAAAGGACACACTATTGTTCCTTCGGCTCCTATTGTACTTAAAGACGACCCAACCTTAATGTTCAACAACTCGGGAATGGCCCAGTTTAAAGAATACTTTTTAGGAAACGGAACGCCAAAAAGTCCAAGAATTGCCGATACACAAAAATGTCTTCGTGTTTCAGGAAAGCATAACGATTTAGAGGAAGTGGGTATTGATACCTATCACCACACGATGTTTGAAATGCTGGGGAATTGGTCTTTTGGAGATTATTTCAAAAAAGAGGCTATCAACTGGGCTTGGGAATTGTTGACAGAAGTGTACAAAATTCCAAAAGAGAATCTTTATGTTTCGGTTTTCGAAGGAAGTAAAGAAGATAATGTTCCGTTTGATCAGGAGGCTTGGGATATCTGGAAAGAATTAATCGATGAAGATCGCATTATTCTGGGAAATAAAAAAGACAACTTCTGGGAAATGGGAGATCAGGGGCCATGTGGACCTTGTTCTGAAATTCACGTTGATTTGCGTACTCCGGAAGAAAAAGCAGCCGTTTCAGGAAAAAGTTTAGTAAACAACGATCATCCTCAGGTAGTTGAAATCTGGAATAATGTATTCATGGAATTCAATCGTAAAGCAGATGGTTCGTTAGAAAAACTTCCTGCGCAACACGTTGATACCGGAATGGGATTTGAACGTTTGTGTATGGCATTACAAGGAAAAACATCCAATTATGATACCGATGTTTTCATGCCTTTGATTAGAGAAATTGAAACTATTACCGGGGCAAATTATACCGTTAAAGCATCAAATGAAGCAGAGGAAAAAGTAAATATTGCAATTCGTGTTATTGCAGATCACGTTCGTGCAGTAGCCTTTGCTATCGCTGATGGACAATTGCCGTCAAATACCGGTGCAGGATATGTAATTCGTCGTATTTTGCGTCGTGCTATTCGTTACGGATTTACGTTCCTGAATATAAAAGAAGCTTTCATCTACAAGTTAGTAGAAACTTTAAGCGAACAAATGGGAGATTCTTTCCCGGAAATCAGAACTCAAAAAGCACTTTGCTCGAATGTGATTCGCGAGGAGGAAAATTCTTTCTTGCGTACTCTTGATCAGGGATTGGTACTTTTAGATGCTGTGATTCTGAACAATTCAGGAGATACTATCGATGGTAAAAAAGCTTTTGAATTGTATGATACTTACGGTTTTCCAATCGATTTAACAGCTTTGATTCTTTCTGAAAAAGGATTAAAATTAGATGAAAAAGGATTTCAGGAGCAACTGCAATTGCAAAAAGAACGTTCCCGTGCCGCTTCAAAAGTCACTGCAGGAGACTGGAATGTTCTGGTAGAAGATGATATTCAGGAGTTTGTAGGTTACGACAGATTATCGCATCAGGTAAAAATCACGAAGTACCGTAGAGTGGATAGTGTAAAAGATGGCGAAATTTATCAATTGGTTTTCAATGCGACTCCATTTTATGGTGAAAGCGGAGGGCAAACCGGAGATAAAGGATATCTGGAAGCTCAAAACGGTGATATCGTTTATATTATTGATACTAAAAAAGAGAACAATCAAACAATCCACCTGGCAAAATCGTTACCTGAAAATCTAACAGGAACATTTAACGCGGTTGTGGATGCGCTTCAGAGAGCAAAAACATCATCAAATCACTCGGCTACGCATTTATTGCACCAGGGATTGCGTAAAATATTAGGAACGCACATTGAGCAAAAAGGATCTATGGTTCGAAATGCTTCTTTGCGTTTTGACTTCTCTCACTTCTCAAAAGTATCCGATGAGGAATTAAAAGAAGTAGAAAATTTTGTGAATGCAAGAATCCGTGAAAGTTTGCCTTTGATCGAAAAAAGAGCCATTCCAAAAGATCAGGCTTTGGAAGAAGGAGCAATTGCTTTGTTTGGAGAGAAGTATGGTGACTTGGTTCGTATGATTAAATTTGGTGATTCTGTCGAATTATGTGGAGGAACTCACGTGGCAAATACGGCTGATATCTGGCATTTCAAAATTATTTCAGAAGGAGCTGTAGCGGCAGGAATCAGAAGGATCGAAGCAATCACGAGTGAAGCTGCAAAAGATTATTTTGAGTCTCAGTTGCTTTCTTATGAAGAAATTAGAGAGACCTTGAAAAATGCTCAGGATCCTGTGAAAGCGATTCAGTCTTTACAGGAAGAAAATATTCAGTTGAAAAAACAATTGGAAATCTTGTTGAAAGATAAAGCCAAAAACATGAAAGGGGATCTGGCTAAAGAATTGCAGGAAATCAATGGCGTTCAGTTTTTAGCAAAACAAGTAGATTTAAATCCGGAAGGAGCAAAAGATTTGGCTTATGAATTGGGTAATTCGTATAACAATTTGTTTGTAGTTTTCGCCACTGCACAGGAAGGAAAGCCAATGTTGACTTGCTACATTTCTAAAGAAATTGTAGCAGAGAAAAACCTAAACGCAGGACAGGTAGTTCGTGAATTAGGAAAATACATCCAGGGAGGAGGAGGAGGACAGCCTTTCTTCGCCACTGCAGGAGGTAAAAATGTTGATGGAATTGCAGAAGCTTTGACGAAAGCGATTGATTTCGTGAAGTAATTTTTTTAGTCTCGCAAAGACACAGAGTCGCAAAGTTTTTTTAAGCTTTGCGGCTTTTTTTTAACGGAACAATTCTGTTTGTAGGTTTTTTTCTTTGATTTTGTAAAAAAAATGACAGAGAATGAAATTTCAGCTATCGTAGTCGATGTTTGTTATAGAATACATGTAAAACTTGGACCAGGATTATTTGAATCTGTTTATGAGGCAATTTTGTATCATGAATTAACGAAGAGGGGTTTACATGTAGGAAGGCAAAAAGCAGAGAGGCTATTTTAGAATCGAATTATATAGTAAGATCTAAAGTGGATCTAGTGTTGAAGAGAAAGTAATTGGAAAAATCAAATTATTTAGTAGCATTCAAGAGGTTAAACGCCATAATATAAATTAAAGTTAAAAAAGTAAAAAAAATAAGAGCGATATAAATTTTTACTAGTTTTGTAGTATTAACAAGTAAAATAGTATAAAATATGAAAAAGGAATTAAAAAATGATGATGATTGGGTAGTAGAGGATTGGAAGGATGGATGCAGGTTAGTTCGCTATACGGGCGATATTGAAGAGGGTAGTCTCGTTATTCCTGCATTAATTGGTGATAAGAAAGTCTATATACTTGGTACCGGCGAGAATATATTTGGTCCTGATGTAGAGTCAGCAGGTCTTCTCACGTTGGTAGATATATCTCAAAGTGTCTATCTTCAGGAAGTGGGACCTAAAGCCTTTGGTGGTAGTTGTGATAACTTAGTTCAGGTTTTCTTCCCTACAAGTTTAGTTTATATTGGTTCGAACGCATTTGATGACTGTGTGGCATTACAAAGCATAGTTATTCCGGAGGGTGTGACTTCTGTCATGAATAATACATTTGAATTATGTACTTCACTAAAAGAGATAAGTATTCCGAATAGCGTTACTTCTATTGGAGATTCGGCATTTTTTGGCAATTACTCCTTACCAAATATAACTATTCCACAAAGTGTTACTTTTATAGATGCTAATGTATTTTATAAATGTTTGGCATTAAAATCCATACTCATTCCCAATAGTGTTAGCTCTATTGGCGATTCTGCATTTCTATACAGTGGATTAACGGAGATTTATTTGCCAAAAAAGTTTATTACAGCAGCTGAAGAGAAAAGGATTGGAATTCCAGATGGTGCCAACGTAAAAGAAACTCCTCCGTCACCATAAGAAGTGAAATAGTATTAAAAGGTTGAGCAGACCCGACAGGTTTTTCGATCTGTTGGGGTTTGTTTTTTGTCACAGATTAAAAGATTATAATGTGTTTTTTTTCCATTAATATGTCTTTTTTGACAAATAGTACGTTTAAAAAACTCAGAACCTTAGCAGCTTAGTATCTTAGCCCCTTAATTATTTTCGTTCTCCAATCTGCTGGCGCCACATTGCGTAGTAAAGTCCTTTCTCAAAAATTAAATCTTCGTGTTTTCCCTGCTCGATGATTTTTCCTTGCTCCAGTACAAATATTTTGTCGGCGTGCATTACGGTTGATAAACGGTGCGCAATCAGAACCGTGATCCTGTTTTTATCGGATATATTACGAATAGTGGTATTGATTTCTTCTTCGGTAATAGAATCTAAGGCAGAAGTGGCTTCGTCAAAAATCAATAAATTCGGATTTCTTAAAATAGCACGGGCAATCGACAAACGTTGTTTTTCACCACCGGATACTTTAATTCCGCCTTCACCAATTGTGGTGTTTAAACCGTCTTCGGCACGATGCAGCAGTTTTTCACAGCTCGCTCTTTTCAAGGCATCGTACAAGTCTTCATCGGTAGCACTGGGTCTTACGAACAATAAATTCTCGCGAATTGTTCCTGAGAATAACTGTGCGTCCTGGGTAACGAATCCTAATTGTTTTCTTAGATCCAGTAAGTCAATTTCTGCAGAGTCGATGTCGTTGTAGAATACCTGACCTTCGGCTGGGGTGTACAATCCAACCAGTAATTTGACCAAAGTTGTTTTTCCTGATCCTGACGGACCCACAAATGCAACGGTCTGTCCCTGTTTAATTTCGAAATTGATATTTTCAACCGCTTTAAATTTAGCGGTTTTGTGCTGAAAACTTACATTGGAAAAGAGTAAAGACTGAATCGCTCCAACGTGCTTTGGGTTTTTTGGACGATATTCTTTCGGAGCGCTCAATAAGGTCTTAAAATTCTCCATCGAAACCTTAGTTTCATTTAAAGCAATAATGAAATTTCCAAGTTCCTGAAGCGGACCGAAAATGAAAAAAGTAAAGAAAACCATCGTTAGCAAATCACCCACAATAATCTTTCCTCCAAATAAGAAATAATACAAAGTAAAAACCACACAAGTTCTCAAAAAGTGTACGGTTGTGCCTTGGATAAAACTCAAACTTCTGATGAAACGGATTTTTTGAAGCTCCAGCTGTAGAATTTTAAACGTATTTAGGTTCAGACGTTTTTCTTCCTGATACGTCAATCCAAGACTTTTTACAAGTTCAATGTTTCTTAAACTTTCGGTGGTGGAACCGGCTAAAGCATTGGTTTGATTTACGATTTTTTTAGAGACAATTTTGATCTTTTTGCCCAGATACGAACTAACCAGAGCAATGATTGGCGCCGTGATCAAAAAGATAATTGAAATACGGTAATCGATTCGGGCAACATAAACAATCACAAATACAAAACCAATCACAGTCTGAAAGATTAAAGAAATTGATAGAGTGATTAATTTTTCGGAATCAGAACGTACTTTGGTAAGTTTGCTTAACGTTTCACCGCTTCGTTGGTCTTCAAATTCGGCAAACGGCAGGTCCAGTGATTTTTTAATTCCGTCTGTGTACATCTGCGCTCCGGTACGCTGAATAACAACATTGGTAAAATAATCCTGAAAGTTTTTGGTAATTCTCGATACCATAGCTGCACCAAGCGAAAGCCCTAACCAAAATGCTAATGATTTGATAAAACCTACGGCATTTCCGTCGTATTTATGTAAACCAACACCGCAATCCTGCATTAATTTACCGGTAATAATAGAGTCTGATAAACTGAAACAAATGTTGATCGTAGCCATAATCAAAGCAAAAAACAGTAACATTTTATGTTTGATTATATAAGAATACAGTAATTTCATAAGTGAATTTGAATTTATGGAAGATGTAAAAGTAGTGAATTGTTTAACACTGTTAAATGGATTTTTGTTATTAAAACTGTAATTTTTTTTACAGTTGAAATTGCCGGTGTTTTTTTTAGATGTAAAGCATTTTAATTTCTGCAAAACATCTTTTTTATTGGACAACAAAATGAAACTTTAAGAAAAAAGCCAAGTATTTATATCGCATTTTAGTTTTTGATTAAATTTTATCAGTAATGAATTTAATAGATCTTGCTATTTGTTAGTGTGTTGGCGGCTATTTTGGGTTATAGTGCGCTTTTAAATGTGGAATCCCGTAAGGTTTTAGTTTTGGGTTATATTAAGTTTGCGGCAAAATAAATTTAACCAAATCAAAATGAAAAAAATTTTATGCCTTTTTAGTGCTTTGGCTCTAGTAGTTTCTTCTTGTTCAAGTGATGATGCTGTTGATGCATCAGCTTCATTAAAACCATCAAAAATTGCTTTTTCTTACTCTGATCCTAAAGAGAATTACGCTACAGATATGAAATATGAGGGAAGCAAACTAGTAAGCGAAACAGATAGTGACGGTAGTATTCTTAAGTATTCTTATGTAGGTGATTTAATTTCAAAAATAGAAGAATTCAAATCAGATAATGTACTTGTAACGACTACTGAATATAGCTATTCTGCAGGAAAGGTGGCTTCTGTAACGGTGAAAGATGCAGGTGCAACTAAGTATTATAAAACAAAATACACTCAAAATGGAGACGGTACTGTTTCTTTTGAAGGGTTTTATGTAAACGCCACAACAGGAGCTGAAGAAGAAGGTGGAAAGGTTGGAAAGTATACTTTTAAAGATGGTAACTTAGTTAAATCTGAAAGTTCTTTTTATGGTAAGGCAAATGCTACCTACACTTACGAGTATGATTCAAAAAAGACCCCTAATGCTAATGTTCCAGGGCTTAAACTTTTACTAGATGCAGAAGAAGGTACTTCTGTTAACAATGTTGTTAAAATAACAGGGACTTCAGCTACTTCATCTTATGTAAGTACTTTCTCTTATGTTTACAATAACAATAATTTTCCAACGGAGAAAAAGCATTTTAGTGAAAATGGAAAGTTAACTGAGACAGCTCAGTTTACATACTAAAAACAAATTGCAATTTATAAAAAAACCAAATACTCTTGTATTTGGTTTTTTTATTGCCTAAAAATTGGTAAAACCCGTATTCAAATTAAACGTCATGCAATTCAGAACCCGGATTTCATTTTTTAATCCGCGAGCAATAAGCAAATACAAGAAAATAGCTAGGTATTTATACGGTTTTTTGTTTTTTAGCTACTTTTTTTCTAAAATGTTTATTAGTGTATGTTGTTCATTATTAGTGCTTTAGATTTGTTTTGAGTTGGGTTGCGCGTTTTCGATGTGGAATCCCGTAAGGTTTTGATTATGAGGTGTATTATGTTTGTAATGCTAAAGATATTTTAGGATTTAATAAAATTTCTTTTGTGGATGAAGAAGGAACCGGAATTTTTCACAATGAAATTTCAGATACTTCAGGAAAGACTGTATGGTCTGCCTAATAGTTATACCTATAATGCAGCCGGATATCCTGAAAAAAGCGTTGATAACATTGAAGGATTAAAATATACATCTGAGTATTTCTATTAATAGAAAGTTTAAAATTTGGGGGCGAAAAGTCGGGGGCATTTTTGTTTCTGGCTTTTTTGTTTGTGAAAAATAACCGAAATTTACACAAAACAACTTCATGCAATTCAGAACCCAGATTCCAATTTCAAAAAGCAGCAATCCAATCGATTATCATTCGAAGATCATTTCTATGGGATCTTGTTTTGCGGAAAACATGGCAGAGAAATTTGATTATTTTAAGTTTCAGAACGAAACCAATCCATTTGGAATTATCTTCAATCCTGTTTCTATTGAGAAAGTGATTCAGAGAGTGGTTAAACAGGAGTTTTTTACGGAGAAAGATGTTTTTTTTCATAACGAACGCTGGCATTGTTTTGAAGTTCATTCAGATTTGAGTCATTCCGATCGACAGGAGTTGTTGCAAACACTTAACGAAGCAATTGCCGAAACAAACAAACAAATCAAAGAGGGGACTCATATCATTGTAACCTATGGAACCTCATGGATTTACAGAAATATTGAAAGTAACGAAGTAGTTGCTAATTGTCATAAAGTACCTCAAAAACAATTCACGAAAGAATTATTGACTGTTGATGTAATTCAGAAAAGTATTCAAAATACAATCCGTTTAATTCATGGTTTAAATGCCAATATAAATTTCATTTTTACCATTTCACCGGTGCGCCATATCAAAGACGGTTTTGTAGAAAATCAATTGAGTAAATCGCATTTGTTTTCGGGGTTTCACCAGAATCTGCAATCTAAAATCAACAATCAGCAATTAGGATATTTTCCTTCTTACGAAATTATGATGGACGAGCTTCGTGATTATCGCTTTTATGCTGAAGATATGCTGCATCCGAATGCTGTAGCAATTGACTATATCTGGCAGCGATTCAGTGAAAATTACATTGCAGAGAATAGCATTTCGACCTTGCAGGAAGTAGGAGAAATTCAAAAGAGTCTGCACCATCGAAGCTTTAATCCGGAATCTGAACAGCATCAGAAATTTTTAGTCAAGCTTCGTCAAAAAATAAATAAGGTAGAAGAAAAATGGCCACATATTAAGTTCTAAAACTTCATGGACTTTTAAGATGTTTTGATATTCAGAACATCGTAAATCTTTGCTGCAATTTAAAATATCAATTTCAACAGAGCAGAATTCTTTACGTTTCCGCCCGGTAACCACAATACCAAACGTAAGAAAATAATTATTTGTGGCTAAATTTTAGAATAATTACAGGTAATTATGTAAATTGTTAGAGTTTAAATTTTACAAATTTGTCTTTGCAGATTTGTCCAAAGCAAACTTTAATCTAAATGTGTTTTATTGACGTATGAATAAGAAAACCATTCATTTTCTAAAAAAAACACTTCGTGTACTGCTTTGGTGCATGGCTTCTGTAATTACACTTTTATTGCTTCTTATTGTATTAATTCAGGTTCCTTCCGTCCAGAATTTTGTAAAAGATAAGGCCATTACTTATCTGCATAAAAAGATAAAAACCAAAGTTTCGTTAGATCATATTTCGATAAAATTTCCAAAAGACATTGTTTTGGAAGGATTTTACTTTGAAGATCAAAAAAAAGATACCCTGTTAAGCGGGAAACGTTTGGAGTTGGATGTTGATTTGTTCAAATTGATCAACAGTGAATTGGAGATTAATTCGGTTTCACTGCAAAATACCACAGCCCGTATTTCAAGGGATAAAAAAGGAGCTTTTAATTTTGATTATATTAGTAAAGCATTTGAGTCTAAAGAACCAAAGGTTGAAGATCCGAACAGCAAACCTTTTAAAATCTCGGTTGTAAAAATAAATCTGGATAACGTCAGGTTTGATTTTAAAGATGATTTTTCTAAAAGCGACACTCGTGTAAAACTCACGCATTTTGATACCAAATTTAAGGAATTCGATTTAGATAAAATGAATTTCAACATCCCGGATATCAATCTAAGCGGGTTAAAGGTAGTTTTGAATCAGGATGTGATCGAAAAGATCGCTGAAGGATCAGTGCAAACGATAGATACCGTCTCGAAAAGAGCAGATTTCAATTTGAAGTTAGGAAACATCAGATTAGCAAAAATTGATATTGTTTACGACAACAAAGATTCCAAATTAGATTCCGGAATAAAACTGGATCAGTTGAATGTAGCCGTAAACAAAATTGATTTGAACCGTCAGTTATTGGATTTCAAAGCTTTCGAACTTAAAAATTTAAAAGGGAATCTACGTTTGGGGGCAAAAGACAAACAGCTTCAAACTCCCGATTTAGATGCTACTGCCATAAAACAGGCAGGATGGAAAGTAAAGTTGAATGTTATAGACATCCAAAATATAGCGTTCAAATTTGATGATATGCAATCGAAACCAATTTCGAAAGGAGTTGATTACAGTCATATGGATCTGAGTAAGGTTAATTTTAAAGCAGAAAAATTGTATTATGGGAACGATACAATTTCAGGAAATATAAAAACACTGACCTTAAACGATAAAAGCGGCTTGAAGCTTGAGGCTTTAAAAACCAATTTCTTTTACGGACCAAAGAACGCGTACCTGAGCAATTTGTATTTGAAAACACCCCAAACGCTTTTTCAGCACACTATAAAAGTGGGTTATCCTTCGATCGCTTCCGTTTCCAAAGATTTGGGCAATCTTACTTTAGAGGCCAATTTAAATCAGACCAAAATTGGCTTTAGAGATATCCTGCTTTTTGCTCCCGATTTACAGCAATCCAATCCGTTTAAGAGTAATCCAAATGCCGTTTTGAAGGTCAATGCACGTTTGAGTGGGAAGATAAAAGATCTGAATATGGCCCAGTTCGAAATGAGCGGAATCGGAGCTACAAAAGTTGTTGTTTCAGGAAAGATAAAAGGGATGCCTGATGCACAAAAAGCGGATTACGATTTAGACATCAGAAAACTATCAAGCACGTCAAAAGACATTTATTCGTTTGTGCCTGCGGGAACTGTTCCAAAGAATATTCAATTGCCTTCACAGTTGAATTTACAAGGTAAGTTTAAAGGTTCTGTTGCCAATTTTAAAACCAAGCTGGCTTTCAACAGTAGTTTCGGAAACGCAAAAGTAGATGCTTTGTTCGATCAGCGCGTGAAGAAAAAAGAAAAGTACGATGCGACCGTTTATTTACTTGATTTTGATTTAGGTAAATTGATTAAAAACGATTCAATAGGAAGAATTACACTTAAAGCAAAAGTAAAAGGTAAAGGTTTGGACCCGAAAACAGCACAGGCAGAATTTGACGGCTTGGTTCAGAAGGCTGTTTTTAATCAATACACCTATAAAGATTTGGCTTTAAAAGGCAATATCGAGAAAGGATCTTTTGTTCTAAACTCTGGAATGAAAGACCCCAACCTGCATTTCGATTTAACGGCCAGTGGAAATACCGAAGAGAAATATCCCTCCATTCAGTTAAAATTAAACCTGGATATTGCCGATTTAGAAAAATTAAATCTGCATGCCGGTCCAATGAAACTGCGTGGAAATGTTGACGCCGATATTGCCAACAGTAATCCTGATTTTTTGAATGGAATAGTATTTCTTTCCAACATTCAGATTGCCCAGACAGCAGAACCTATCGTTCTCGATTCAATCAGACTGATTGCCTTTGCCGATCAAAATCGAAACAATATCAAAGTTTCTTCTCAGTTTTTAAATGCGGAGGTTGATGGGAAATACAAACTGACAACTTTAACGGCAGCATTAAAAAAATCACTGTCAAAGTACATCGATTTAAAAAGTCCAAAAGTAAAAGGAGAAACGGATGAGCAACGATTGGCTTTTACGGTGAAGATTGATAATGATCCCGTGTTGCTGAAACTGCTTCCTGAATTGACGGGGTTGGAACCTGTTACTTTATCAGGAAAGTACAATAACGTGTCAGATTCTTTGGAAATAAAAGGAAGTATTCCGAGAATTGTATATGCCGCTAACACCATTGCCGACGGGAAAATCAATATCGAAGCCAAAGAAAATGGTTTAACATACAATGCTTCTTTTGGAACAATTGAGAGCGGTACTTTAAAAATTCCATTTACAAGCTTATCCGGAAAAATTGAAAATAATGTTTTGGATTATGCACTTGAAGTAAAAGATGCTAAAGAGAAACAACAGTATTTTATTGCGGGAGACTTAAAGCACGACGGTTCAAAAAGCAGTTTCAGAATTGATGCTCAAAATTTTATTCTGAATTATGATAAATGGAATATGGATCCTGAAAATGTGGTGGAGTTTGGAGCCAAAAGATTGTATGTCAATAAATTTAATTTAGAAAATTCGGGTAATGAATTAAGAGTTCAATCATTAGGAGATCAGGATAATGCACCACTACAGGTCGATTTTGTAAATTTCAAAATAGAGACGATTATGAACATCGTCAAAAAAGATCAATTGTTAATGCAGGGTCTGATTAATGGACATGCACTGGTTGAAAATGTAATGACAAAACCCAGCTTTACTTCAGACATAAAAGTAGATCAATTTGCATTCAAAGGAGAACCTGTTGGAGATATTACAGTGAAAGTAGACAATAAAACCAATAATTTGCTGGCAGCCAATATTACTCTTAGCGGAGAAGGAAATGAGGTGAATCTGACTGGAAATTATAAAATCGACGATGGAAATCTGGATTTTAATCTGGATCTGAACAAATTAAATATCAAAAGTATTCAAGGGTTCAGCATGGGCAATCTGACTGAGGGAACTGGATTTTTAGCAGGGAATTTCAAAATTACCGGAAATGCTGCCGCGCCAAAAGTAAACGGAGCACTGGAATTTAAAGAGACAGGTTTCAGAGTAACAAAATTTAATTCCTACTACAAAACAGCTGACGAAAAAATAACACTTCAGGATGATGTTATCACTTTTGATACCTTTACTTTTCATGATGAAAACGACAATGAACTGATTGTAAGCGGAACCATTAAAGCAACAGATTATACCAAATTTGACTTTGGCTTAACTGTAGTGGCGGATAATTTCAGAGCGATACATTCGCAAGAAAAAGACAATGATTTGTTTTATGGAGATTTGGTGTTAGACAGCAAGCTGAACATCAAAGGAACGCTCGAAAATCCTGTAGTTGGCGGCAATATTAAAATAAATAAAGAAACCAAGTTTACAGTTGTGATGCCGCAATCCGATCCTTCTATCGCCGATCGGGAAGGGATAGTTGAATTTGTAGACGAAGACAATCAATATCTGAAACAGACTGTTGCTATGGAGCAAAAACTCAATCAGTCACGGTTAGTTGGTATGGACGTCAGTGTGGCTATTGCCATCGACAAAGAGGCAGAACTTACCCTGGTAATCGATAAAGGAAACGGTGATTATTTGAACTTAAAAGGAGAAGCCGAACTTACCGGTGGAATCGATCCGTCCGGTAAAACAACTTTAACTGGTAAATATGAGTTTTCAGGTGGGGCGTATGAAATGAATTTCAACATGATCCGACGAAAATTTGATATTCAGAAAGGGAGTTATATCATTTGGAACGGTGAACCTACCATGGCCAATCTGAATATTACGGCGATTTATAAAGTAAACACCGCACCAATAGACTTATTGGGCAACCAATTGCCAACGGATAACCCTACGGAGCGAAACACCTATAAGCAGAAAATTCCGTTTCAGACCTTGTTGAAAATGAACGGGGAGCTTTTAAAACCGGAAATCACTTTTGATATTGTACTTCCGGAGGGTAATAATGATGTTTCTGCAAATGTGGTATCACTTACCAAAGCAAAACTTCAGCAGTTAAGACAAGAACCAGCGGAATTGAACAAACAGGTTTTTGCTCTTTTACTCTTGAACCGGTTTATTGGCGAAAACCCATTTTCGAGCGAAAGCGGGGGAACCAGTGCAGAATCTCTCGCACGACAAAGTGTGAGTAAAATTTTGTCACAGCAGTTAAATGATCTTGCCGGAGAATTAATTACGGGAGTTCAGTTAGAATTTGATCTCGAGTCAACAGACGATTATACATCCGGTAGCAGAGAAAACAGAACCGACCTGAACGTCGGGGTTTCCAAAAAGTTGTTAAACGATCGATTAAAAGTTACCGTAGGGAGCAGTTTTGCCGTTGAAGGTCAGGAACGTGCCAACGAGCAAAGTGCCAATATTGCGGGAGATGTGGCATTGGATTATCAATTAACCAAAGACGGCCGTTATATGGTTCGGGCTTATCGAAAAAATGAATATCAGGTGGCGGTCGAAGGTCAGGTAGTTGAAACCGGTGTTGCTTTTATCATCACAATGAGTTACAATAAATTCCGCGAACTTTTTCATCGTAGTGCAGCAGAAAAAGAAATGATTAGAGAAGAAAAATTGCGCAACGAAAAAAAGAAACTGAAAGAGAAAGAGGAGAAGCAAAAAAAGGAAAATCAAATAGAAGGGAATGAGCAAAAAACATAACAATGTAAGAATGAAATATGTCAGGTATTTTGTTGTGCTGTCCTTATTTTTTGTTTTTGGATGCAGTAACACAAAATATTTGCCGGAGGGAGATTTATTGTACACAGGAGGTTCGGTAACGGTAAAAGATTCAGTTCTTAAAAAGAAAGAACGAAAAGCACTGGAAAATGAACTGAATGATTTACTGCGCCCTAAACCCAACAAACAATTCCTGGGATTACGTCCTAAGTTATGGTTTTATAATATCGCCGGAGAGCCTAAAAAACAAAAAGGAATCCGATATTGGCTGCGTACTAAAGTAGGAGAGCCTCCCGTGCTTTTTTGTAAAGTTGATTTAGAGTATAATGCATCCGTCCTTCGCAATTTTACCGAAAACAGAGGGTATTTTAAAACCCGAGTCAGTGCCGATTCTACTGTTAGCAACAAAAGAGCTACAGCAGAATATACAGTAGTACCTAAAAAGCAATACATTATTAAAAGCGTAATTTTTCCTGACGATTCCTTGGCGATGTCCAGAATAATAGGAAGATCAAGCCGAAGAAGTCTCTTAAAGGTTGGGCAGCCGTATGATTTGGATGTTATTAAAGCAGAGCGCGAACGTATAGACGCCAGATTGAAGGAGAAAGGGTATTATTATTTTAACCCCGACTATCTTTTGGCAAAGGTAGACAGCAGCAAAGGCGATCATGAAGTGAAAATTAGATTGGTAATTAAAGCGGATACGCCTCCAAAAGCGCTTACAGCCTATAAAATCAATAAAATTGTAGTCTACCCGAATTTTACCATTTCAAAAGACAGTGTAAAGTACCAGTCAAAAGATATTATTCAATATAAAGACTTCACCATTATTGATACAGCTGACAGTTTTAAGCCAAGAGTTTTTGATCGCGCCATCCACTTCAAAAAGGGAGATTTCTACAACCGTAAAGACCACAATCTGACCCTAAATCGTTTTGTAAATTTGGGAACGTTTAGTTTTGTGAAAAATGAATTTAAGCCTTCGGATAGTTTACCCAATGCGTTGGATTCGTATTATTATCTGACGCTTTTACCGAAGAAATTTATTCGTGTAGAAGTTTTAGGAAAAACAAACTCGGCCAGTTATACCGGTAGTGAGATTAATATCAACTGGAACAACAGAAACCTATTTCGAGGGGCAGAATTATTTACGGTTTCCATTTTTGGTGGTGCCGATTTTCAGCTTTCAGGAGCCAATAACGGGAAAAATATTTATAAGCTGGGAACAGAAACCAGTTTGACCTGGCCAAGATTTATCGTTCCGTTTTTTCATATTGAAGGTTCCAGCGAATATGTGCCGCGAACCAAAGCAACAGTGCGATATGAATATCAAAACAGAACACAATTGTATGCTTTAAACTCTTTTAAAACCTCTTTTGGATACCAGTGGAAAGAGAATATTCGAAAAGAAAATCAACTGAATGTAATTGATGTGACCTATGTGAGTCCCAATCACGTGACGGCTGAATATTTAGCAGATATTCAAGAAGACCCGTCATTAGAAAAGATAATTGAAAAACAATTGATTTTTGGACCAACTTATACGTATACCTACACCAATACGATGCAGAAGCGTAGAAAAAATACGTTTTACTTTAGTGGTGATTTAGATTTGGCAGGAAACGTTACAGGTCTGGTAACAGGAGCAAATGTTAAAGATGGGAATCAGAAAAATATTTTTGATGTTCCTTTTAGTCAATATGTAAAAATGAGAGGTGATCTCAGACATTATTTAAAGCTGGGTAAAGAAAGTGAATTGGCCAGCAGGATTATTTTGGGAATAGGACTTCCGTACGGAAATTCAAGGGCATTGCCAACGGCTAAACAATTTGTGGTAGGAGGAACCAATAGTATTCGGGCTTTCAGAGCCAGATCACTCGGACCGGGAAGTTATCTCAATACACAAACGACTAATAATTTTCTTCCGGATCAGTCAGGCGATTTGAAATTGGAGTTTAGTACCGAATACAGGGCCAAACTTTTTAGTATTGTCCGCGGAGCGGTATTTGTAGATGCCGGAAACGTTTGGCTTTTAAATGCCGATCCCAATAAGTCCGGTGGAGAAATTACCAAAGATTTTATGAAAGATATTGCCGTAGGAGCCGGAGCCGGTTTGCGTTTTGATTTGTCTTTTTTAGTTTTAAGAACCGATTTGGCATTTCCGTTGAGAAAACCCTATTTACCGCAAGGTCAGAGATGGGTAATTGATGATATTAATTTTGGAAGTGGTCCCTGGAGAAAAGAGAATTTGATTTTAAACATCGCCATTGGGTACCCGTTCTGATTTTATGTTTTTAGAACAGACAGAATAAAATAACCGCAGGAATAGAAAGCTTACTTTAAACTTTTATTCCTGCGGTTTATGAGAGTTGTTTCTACAATCCGGAAATAATAAATTCGCTTCTTCTGTTCATTTGATGCTCTTCTTCCGTGCAATTTTCATTATCAGAACAATGGTTTACAAGTTGTGTTTCACCATAACCTTTGCCGGTTAATCTGTTTTTATTAACCCCATGTTTAATAAGCCAGTCGATAGTAGATTTAGCTCTTCTATCAGACAACAGCTGATTGTATTTATGCGTCTGACGGCTGTCTGTATGAGAACGAATATCTAATTTCATTTTAGGATACAAGTTCAGTACATCCAGGATTTTTTCCAGATCTAAAGCAGCTTCTTTACCAATATTGGATTTGTCTAAATCAAAGTATATCATTTTGATACCGAAAACTTTGCCTAAATTATCTCCAATGGTTACCTGGTAGCGGGATTTTTCAAGTGGAATCGGTAAATAAGCTTTTGAACGATCTTTTGATACCAGTATTTTTTGTTCCCAGGTGGTGTAGTTTTCTTTTTTGGCCCTGATATAATAGGGAGTTTCAGGATCCAAAACGAAACTATACTTTCCTTTCTCATCGGAGAAGGTGGAATCTTTTACATTCATGTCCTGATCATACAAGGTGATTTTGGCATTTGGTAAAATTTCATTACTGTCCAGATCAGTCACAACTCCATATAATTGGTAGTCAGTATTTATTTTTTTTGTCTCTAAAAATTTATAAATATCATCTGATCCTTGTCCGCCTTTTCTGTTCGATGAAAAAAAGCCTTTTCGGGATTTGATGTCAATAATATAAGCAAAATCATCATTAGGAGAATTGACATCTGCTCCTAAATTTTGAATATTACTAACTCCGGCGTCGTTTATTTTTCCAACAAAAATATCAAGACCGCCAAGTCCCGGATGCCCGTCTGAAGCAAAATAAATTTCATTTTCATCGGTTACGAAAGGAAATGTTTCTTTTCCTTCGGTGTTGATTCCGGGGCCTAAATTTTGAGGAGAGCTGTATCCTCCATTACTCAGGATTTTGACCTTGTAAATATCAGATTGTCCTATTGTTCCGGGCATATCTGAAGCAAAATATAAAGTCTTTTCGTCCGGACTGAGAGTAGGATGTGCCGTACTGTATTCATTACTATTAAAAGGTAATTCTACGATATTGTCCCACTCCTTCTTTTGATTAAGAGTGGCTTTGTATATTTTTATAAAGGTGGTTTTTTGTTTGTTTTTTCCTTTTTTACCATCAATATAATTATTGCGAGTAAAGTAAATAGTTGTTCCGTCTTTTGTAAAAGTGGGAGTGGATTCGTGAAACTTACTATTGATTTTTGATTTTATTTTTTTTGGTGCGCTTGGATTGAAATTTTCATCGAGCACAGCTTCATAAAGGCTGGTGAAACTTTCACCCGTCCACTTATGTCTTTGTTGTCCCAGTCCTCCTGTATCTCTTGCAGTGGTGAAAACAATTTTATTTTTGAAAAATGTTGTTCCGTAATCCGAATATTTACTGTTTATTCCTGAATCTTCAATCGTATAGCGTCCGGAATTTGCTTTAATCAAATCCAGATAGTTTTCATTTTTTTTGTATAGTTTCCCTCTTGTATCATTCTTTGAATGCTGAGAGAATAAATCAAGCATTTGATTGGCTTTCCCTGTGCGATTTGTCGATTTTAACGATTGTGCATATCGGTAATAATATTCGGGCTCCACATCGTTAGTCATGGCAAATAACTCGTCATACCATTTTGCAGCTTTGTCAAATTCAGCATTAAAGTAAAAAGAATTGCCCAGTTTTTTGAACATATCTGCAGACTTGTAGCCCTTTGAAGCTACTCTTTCATAGGTTTCAATCGCATTAATATAAGCGTAGTTGGCATATTGTTTGTCTGCTGTAGCTATTTTATTCTTTTGAGAATAAGTATGAAATGAAAAAAAACTTAGTATTAATAAATAAAAGGGTATATAATTCTTCATAGTAAATAATTTTAAAAGAAACGAGGGGTTGTCATTCTGCTTTGTTTTCGGATAAACTCAAAACGCAGGAATATTTCATGCGAACCATTACTGTAATTGTTTAGTTTTGAAGATTCAAGATCATAACCGTAACCGATGTACATACCATCTGTAAGCTGAAAACCGGCCATGGTACTGAAAGCGGCGTCCCAGCGGTAGGCAATTCCAACCATAAATTTATCGTTGAACATAAAATTACCTGAGACATCCACCTGCAGCGGCGCACCTTGTGTTATTTTTGTGAGCACTGCGGGTTTGAATTTTATATTGTTGTAAGCACTCAAATTGAATACATATCCTCCCATTAAGTAGTAGTTAATTTTGTTTTTGAATATGGCTACTTCATTATTGTCATAATAATTGGTCACTATAAAATCCGGTACCGATAAACCGATGTAAGCTTTGTCAGAATGCCAATAGACCCCGGCTCCTATATTTGGAGATATGACATTATTTAAATTTTGTAAATGTGGATCGTCCAAATCTGCGGGATTTAGCCTATTAGTGTCCAGATTAAAAAGACTAACAGTTCCTTTAAGTCCGAATGAAAGTTTAAAATTATCTGAAGTCTGAACCGTATAGGAAAAGTCAGTCGATAAAGAGCTTTTATCAGAAGCACCAATTTTGTCATTTACAAGAGAAACACCGATACCTAAATTACTGTCGTTTATAGGGGTGTTAATTGAAAAAGCGCTGGTTTTTGGTGCTCCTTCAAGGCCTACCCACTGTGCGCGATACAATCCAAAAACACTCAGCGTACCTCTCGATCCGGCATAGGCAGGATTAATATTTATGGTATTGTACATGTATTGTGTGTATTGAGCATTTTGCTGAGCCGCTATATTTATTACATTGAAAAGCAATAAGAACTTTAAAAAAAATAAATTCTTTTTCATTTGTATAGTTATTTTTTTAGTGAAACTTCTGTGCGAAAAGATTGTGAAATTCTCTGTGTTTTTATCTCAAAGTAAGATGTAAGTATCCGCTTTTTTCGGTCATAAGTGCACCGTTTCCATAGGAAAGCACATAAAAATAGGTTCCTGATGGTAATCCAGCATTTTGGTTTACCGTTGCTCTTCCTTCAGAAATTCCACGAAAAAAATTATTGTTTGCACCATAATTAGTAGTTTCAAACACTTTGACTCCCCAGGAATTATATATGGTTACCGAATTATTTGGAAATCGTTCGAGACCTCTAATCTCAAAGTAATCATTTTTGCCGTCTCCATTTGGAGAAACCATATTGAAAACAATTACCTCCGGATTTGTAATGCCCGCCTGCGCTTTATTATTATGCGGATTGTAATCTTCCGGAGTTGAATTTTCCAGAAAAGCAATGTTCAGATAATCCCCTGTTGCTTTTACTTTTGCTGTTAGGGTCAATGTTGCTGTTTGTTTGGCTAATAGTTCTGGTAAATTCCATATTCCGTTTGTTATATTATAATCTCCTGAAGAAGTTTTGGATGAGGTATACGTATATCCTGATGGAAGTATATCTCTAATTTGAACATTGTTGAAATTATTTCCTCCCAGATTTTCAGCAGATATGGTAAACACGACCTGTTGACCGATGTTTGCTATTGGATTATTTATTGTTTTTCTTAACTCAATATCTGCATCTTCATTAGGCTTCAAACAGGACCCTACTTCTATAGAAAAATTAATACTCACAAGAGGATTGCATTTAGCTTCATCAATATAATTGACTTCGATAGCACCTTTTCCGGCATTATTCCACAAAACTGTTACAAAATCATCTGATTGCTGACCTCCATTTACGATAGTGCCTTCATTTGAAACGAGCCAATTGTAAGAGGACATTCCGGCCACAGTAGTGTAGGTTACTTTTTCTGAAATACAGGCCGACGTAAGCCAATCAGGATCTTTATTAGGAAGATCTTTTTTAACAATTACGGTAACGGCTAAACGGTTTGTACTCTCACATGCACCTGACTTTGCCGTTCCGTAATACGTTTTACCATCGATTAGTAATGCTGTGGATGGAATTATACTTCCTCCTGTTAGTGCATCGTACCAGATAATTCCGGTTCCGGCGGCTGTTAAATCTGCAACTGTAGCCTTTGCGGTTGCACAGAATTGTTGTGTAGCAGTACCTGTTGGTGTTTTTGGATCACCGATGCTAACGGTTACAGCTAAACGGTTTGTACTCTTACATGTACCCGTTTTTGCCGTTCCGTAATACGTTTTACCATCGATTAGTAATGCTGTGGATGGAATTATATTTCCTCCTGTTAGTGCATCGTACCAGATAATTCCGGTTCCGGAGGCTGTTAAATCTGCTACTGTAGCCTTTGCGGTTGCACAGAATTGTTGTGTAGCAGCACCCGTTGGCGTTGTGGGATCACCGATGCTAACGGTTACAGCTAAACGGTTTGTACTCTCACATGTACCCGTTTTTGCCGCTGCGTAATACGTTTTACCATCGATTAGTAATGCTGTGGATGGAATTACACTTCCTCCTGCTAGTGCATCGTACCAGATAACACCGGTTCCGGAGACTGCTAAGTCTGCTACTGTAGCATTTGTTGCTGCACAGAATTGTTGTGTAGCAGCACCCGTTGGTGCTTTTGGATCACCGATATTAACGGTTACAGCTAAACGATTTGTACTCTCACATGTACCTGTCTGTGCGGCGGCGTAATACGTTTTATCATCAATTAATAGGGTTGAGGACGGAATTATATTTCCTCCTGTTGAGGCATCGTACCAGATAATACCGGTTTCTACGGTAATTAAATCTGCTACAGTGGCTTTAGCAGTGGCACAAAATTGTTGTGTAGAATTTCCTGTTGGAGTTGACAGACCTCCAAGTCTAATGTTGATGGATTCGGTGAAATAACACCCCCCTAAAGAATTAATTTCTACTTTGTAGGTTCCAATTTGTGCTGCTGTTACATTATTGATATTTAATTCCGGGGAAATAACTTCGGTTCCATCTGGTAATGTCCATTTTATAGAATTTACGGGGCCAATCTGTACTACAGATAGTTTGATGTTTCCTCCTATACAAACAGCTCGGTCTCCACCATTTATTAATTGTGAAAATGAACTTCTTAAAATCAGAGGCTGTAAGACTTCATAACAGGCTGTTTTTGCTTTTACAATATAATTTCCTGCTGTCAGTGCTTTAAATACAGGACTTGATTGTCCTGTTGTTGGGAAATCGGAATCCGTTTCTTTTTTTATAAAGTAAGTAATGCTTTCTGAAACATTGTTTACTTTGGCATGAAGATCCCCTGTTGTATCTCCTGAACAGACAATTCCGCCGGATTCAGATAAGTCAAACGCAGGGAAATTAGGTTGCACATCTACAAAAGCAGTTTGAGTGTTCTCAATTAATTCGCTTTGCAAGAGAGGTCTTCCACTTATAAATTTTCGGGCGATCCCTATTTCATATTTTCCTGCTATATCCTGAAAAAAAGAAAAATTACTGATTCCCTCTTTTAAAGAATTAGAACCCAGAATGGCATTAAAAGTTCCCATACCTGCAGGTCCGCTTACAATCCCGGGGAAAATTTGGTTATTCCCATAAAAATTAGCCAATGTACTGTTTATTGCACCTGTACCGACAGCTGATACTTTTAGGGTTATATTTTTGTTATAACGGTCACATCTTGAGGCGTCCGGATTAAAACTAACGTTGGTGATTTCAATTTTTGTAAAATAACTGTCTAGAACCACTTGAAATTCCTCATCAAAACAAGCCGAATCTTTTATTCTTATGGTGTAAGTTCCCGGAAGTAACTCATTTCCTAATCCGAAAATAGGTTCTTTATAGGTTACTGCCAATGGTGACGGACCGTTTACAAGACTTACGGTAACTTTACCTTGTAAGCCTACATAACCGGGAGTGGCCATAGGAGGATACACCGCCAGTGCACATTTACCAAAAAACATAGCACTTGGTCCTGTGAAAAATTGTATTTTACCTTTGATGTCTTTATCGGGAGCAAAATAATTGGGATCAATAAAAACATTTTTAGGATCAGTAATAGCAGGTTTTTTAGAAGAAGTGTTTGAAGTATTGTTCGTAAAAGAGTAAGTTGCTATCGCGATTCCTGTATTATCCGTTACTTTTATAGTGTAGCTTTTACCAATATTTAGTTTACAAATTTCCAAACTGTTTATGCTTGTAATAGTATAAGTATTTTTGATACCTGTACCGTTGTCTGTTACTTCTACGGTATAAGGCAGACAGCCCCCCTGATCTTTAGGTACGTTTTTTAGCCGAACTTGTCCTGTGTCATTGCAATTGGTATTCAAAGGGTCATCTTCGATACTGAATTCAAAATCAATAAAGGGTTTAACAATCCCTATAGTTGATGCTCCATAATCTAGTTCAACAGTTTTTGTTATGTTACAATATGTTGCGCTCAAGCGGACAATACCCCATTTGGAGCGATCTGAAGGCATTGAATATTTTTTCTTTACATCAGTAAGAGTCAGATTGTCATAAACGTCCCAGCCTGATCCGTTCTGAATCTCTAATTTGTAAATAAAATCCGGAACTCCATAAAGAGGAGGGAGAGCATTAAAATAAGCGCCACCATTACTTACGGCTAATAGTCCGTTTGGAAGGGTAGCACTGCTAATACCGGAACAGACATCATTTGGAGTGTTATAAATGAGATCAACAGCATTAATGGTTCCTTTATCAAGGTTAAAATTCTTAAGAACTTCATTTGGCGGAAGATTCAATACGGTTACAGGTGAAATTAAAGTACCGCAATTATCTGTAGCCGAAACTTTATATTTGCCACTTGGCATACCATTAAGTCTGACAATACCGGTTGCTGTTTGTACACTTCTTACAACGGTACCATCTGAAGCATTTAGCAAGTTAACAGTATAGGGAGGGTTTCCTTTTTCTGCGTTAATAGCAATATCACCCAGGGGATCAGGATCTGATGCACAGTAAGTATAATTTTTTGCGGTAAAAAGTCCAATAGTTGGAGAAATAGAAGAATAGGTACTGCCTACCTTTATGGTAGTTGCAGCCTTTATAAAAGTATTGTTTTCGTAATACCCATAGAAATAATCTCCCGGCTCTAAGTGCGTAATCAAAGAAGCTGAAGATGCAATAATAGTTGCCGGATCAAAAGGAGATTTTGCAACAGCATATATTATAGGTTCAGAAACATTTTTAACTGTGATCTTAATTGTGCCATCTGCTCTACCATCGCCGGTACAGGAAGCATCTGTGGCAACAGCAGAAATTTCTGTCTGGGCAATTGCAGCTAAAGGCAGTATATAGAATAGCGCGACGAGTAATTTTGAAAATTTCATAAGGAGTCCGTTAAATTGTGTTTTTGGATTGTGGTTATAGTTAAGTTTAGAAAGAGGACAATTCAGAAGAAAGCACTAAAATTTCGTTTAACTCAATAATGAAATATTTAGTGCCTTCAAGGCTGAATTGATAGGCGTCATCTTCTATCTTCATCTTAACTTAATGCAAAGGTATTTAGGACAATTGAGACAAATAATTCAGTTTTAATAATCGGATTATCAATGATATAATTGGTTGTTTTGAGTAACACTTGATCGGCTAAATGTTCCCGTGTTTTAGATTTTGGGAGGGATAAAAACTTATATATAAGTTAAAGATTACAAAATTTTTGATCTACAGCTGGTCACGGTGAAGTTTTGGGTTTTTAAAGTTTGTATGAAACCAAAAAAACATTTTCTGATATAAATTCATGCCTAAAATTCTTTGAGGAAGATAGAAGCCGTATGCAAAACAAAAGCTGTAAAGAGTTCTAAAACCTACATCAAAAAAAGATTTACTTTTCAGAAATTAGTTTTTAGAAATGTTGCATTAATAAATACATCAGAAGAAAAAAACCTTACCCAAATAGAGGGCTTTTGTGAAAAAAAGAAGTAATTTGGTTTAATAAATGGATAGAATGCAAAATCTAGTAAAGAGAATAATAGTTTTAGCTGTAGCTGTACTTGTCATAGTGCTAGCTTTCAAATATTGTGAATTCAAAAAAGATGACGATTCAACTATTGATTATAATACCAATCTCATTCAGCAGCAAATCTTAAATGTTGGAAAACTGGTCGTTACCGAAGGTCATTTTTCGGAAGTTATTACTTATAAAAACCAGCAGAAGTATTTAATGGACATGGTTTCTTTTGAGAAAAAAGCACTTGTAGTGGTAAACGCAAATGTTACTGTAGCTTACGATTTGCACAAAGTGAAATATGATATCGATGAAAAGAACAAGACGATTACCATTTTAAATATTCCAAAAGAAGAAATCACCATCAACCCTGACATACAGTTTTATGATGTTGAACAAAGTAAACTGAATCCATTTACGGGTGACGATTACAACAAGATCAACAAATCGGTAAAAGCAAATCTGGCCAAAAAAATAGAGAAATCTACCTTAAAAACAAATGCTCAAAACCGATTGATCAGTGAATTGTCAAAGATTTTAATTCTTACCAATTCAATGGGTTGGAAACTGCAATACAACGGAAAAACAATCCAGTCTGAAAAAGAGTTTAGCGAAGATCTGAAGCTTTAGTTTTTTGAGGTACTAAGAGGCTAAGGTTCTGAGGTTTTTTCAATATTGTCATTTCGGGCGGAAGGAGAAATCTTCGTAAGAAGCTTTACAAAGATTGGATTTCTCCCTTCGCTCTAAATATTATAAAAGCACAAAATCCGACAGGTTCTAAAAACCTGTCGGATTTATATAATTGTTTTAAAAACTTAGCACCTTAGTACCTCAGAACCTTAGTACCTCAAAAAACTTAAACCGCTTCTTTATCAAAAATCAAATCCAATCCACCGGCAATTAAATGCGCCACTTCAGGGCGTTTAACCTTCAATTGATCTAAATGAACCAATACTTCCTGTAAAAGTTGGTCTTTATTTGAATTCTTTAAAAGCTCGGCGATTTCAACCGATAGTAGCCAATCATTAGGATGGTTTTCTTTCAGTTTGTGAAATACAGTGTTTAACTCAGTTGTAGCACTTTTATTTTCTCTGGTCAAGCGAACGGTTTGATAAAGGATTTCCAGATCATCACGTTCGGCAGTATGTTGTGCTTTTATAGTAGTTGTTTTGGGTACGGTATTGATCAGGTCAAAACTATTCACATCAGCTGGGCCGGAGAAAGCCGAAACGACTTTTTTACCAATTGCCATATCGTAATTCCCCCATTCAGGTTCAAACAAAATGGTTTCGCCATGAGTTACAGTACAATTTCTGAAACTAATTAAAATGATTTCGCCGTGTAAATTTCTTGAACCGGTAATGATTTCACCTTCTACAATAATATCACCTTCAAATTCTAATCTAACAGTTTCATTTTCTACGATAGAATAAGCCTGTAAATCTTTTGGACTCATGTCTTCGATTGCTAAATTGAAGCCTTTTAATTTTCCAATTGGACTTCCAAATCCATGTGGATGTGTTAGTGTTCCATGACCAACCAATTCTTTTTCACGGTAGGATAAAGCCGTTTTTCCGGTAGTCTGAATGTAGATAGGTTTTCCTTCGTCTTCCAAAACATTGGTAAAAACACCTGAAATCTGTAAACCGGTACTCAACTCAATTGTTCCTAAAGCATTGGAGTGAATTAGTTTTTGTATGCCTGATAAACCTCCGGTTCTTAAAGCCATTTTATTGGCAAATTCTTCTAAAACCAAACTCAAATAGGAGAAATTTGGTGTTACAAAAAGTTGTGGCTGTAATTGTGTAATATCAAAGTTTTGATTGGCTGCAGAGATATTATAAGGGATTTTTTTTACGTTATCCGTCATGCACCAAGCACTCTCCCCAATAGAGGATAGTAAACCCGCACCATATATTTTCGGATTTTCAACGGTTCCGATTAAACCATATTCTACCGTCCACCAATGCAGGTTTCGAATTTGTGCCATTTCAGACAATTCGCCCATATTGTTTTGTAAATCGGCAACTGCTTTCTCCGCTTCGTCTATTTTTTCCTGAGGCGTATCTTCCGCTTCTTTCAAAATAGAAAGCAGGCGAATCGCTTCATACATCTGGTAATCTTTATGAGAGGAGATGGCTTTACAGCCAATTTCTCCAAAACGTCTTAAGTATTCTGCATATTCCGGATTAGCAATAATAGGAGCGTGTCCCGCACCTTCATGAATAATATCCGGTGCCGGAGTATATTCGATATGTTCCAGTTGGCGAATATCTGAAGCAATAACCAAAACGTTATAAGCCTGAAATTCCATAAAAGCGTTTGGTGGAATAAATCCGTCCACCGCTACAGCTGCCCAACCAATTTCAGTCAGAATTCGATTCATACCGTACATACTTGGAATAGAGTCAATTTCGATTCCAGTTTTCTTCAAACCATCCAGATAAGAATGATGCGCAACTCTTGAAAGATAATCTACATTTTTACGCATTACATAGCGCCAAACCGCTTGATTAATTGGTGTATAATCACCATAATCCTGAGGTTTAATAAATTGCTTTAAATGTTTAGGCAATCGCTCTAATAACGGGTTTGTTTCAATATTGGCATTCATTTCGAAAACGTTGTAGATTAGAATGTAAAATTACGGATTTACAGTGCTAATTTTTGCTATTTATATCAATTTTTTTATCCGAAATGTTTTTTAATTGCATTTTTCGTGACTTTTCCCCAATAAGAAAAGGAAGTTTATCTCTTAGCAATCATTGTTTTCGTAATTAACTTTCTCCAGTTTTTTTTCATACGATTCAATGTCTTTTTTAGTCATACTGGCTTCTTTTAGTACCACTTTTAATTGTTTTTTAGTGTCAGGACTTATCCATAAGCCACTAAAATTGGTGCCTTCTTTGGTTAAAATCATCATGCCTGAGAATCCATGCTCTACAAGCGCGAACTGATTTTCGTTTTTTGTGTTTTGCGTAATATTCAGCTGAATCCAACCTCCTGATTTGTCATAACGATAGATTGAAGTGTACATGAGGTCGGCTGTACAGGGATTTTCTTCCGCTTTTATATAAAAAGTGACATTTATTTTTCCGTCAATTGTACCTTTGTATAAAGTGTTTTTTGAGGATTGTGCTTTAGTAAAATTTAAAAATAAAAGAGAGAATAAAAAAGGAAGTAATATTTTTTTCATGTGTAAATGCAATAGCAGGTGAGTTAGGGGAATTTTACTTGGGTTTAAAAGTACGTTATATTTTAGTTAAGGCAAACCGTAAAATCAGTCAATTATCAATTAAAAAATTAATGATTTTCGGGATTTCTGAAATAGTCAATTTTATAATTGAACATATAAGCCATGTTAGCTGCTCGCATTTTTGCTTCTTCGGTAATAGTTCCCGAAAATAGCCCGTCGATAGAAGTGTTAAAAAGCAGTACCCAGCGATCGAAATGGGTTTTGTCTACCGGTAATTGTTTGTGTGGAGGAAAAGGACTTCCTGAATAGGCACGCACATCAAATAAAATGGTTTGCCAGAAACCGTACATTTTTTCTAAATGCTCCGACCAGCGATCCTGGAGTTTCTCGTTGAAAATCGGTCCCAGTAAATCGTCTTTTCTCACTTTACCATAAAAGGTGTCTACCATTAATTTTATATCTTCTATGTTTGAAATATCTTTAAGAGTTGCCATGTTTTCTACTATAAATGAAAGACAAAAGTACGATTAACTAATTTGTGATCGCTGATATTTATCATTTCAGATTGTTTGTAAGTTCGATGGAAAAGGTTTTTATTGTAAAAATAAACAGTTTTAAATCGAACCCTTTTTTATTTTACCCGATCAGTTGTGTAAATAGATCCTGACGGTCATTTAAATATTGAAACTCAAATCCGTTTTTGGTCATGTTCATTTTAATCGCCAGTATGTCTTTTTTGTTCTTTAGTTCTAAACCTACGACTACTGAGCCTACCTCACGGCTGTTTTTCTTGGCAAATTGGAAATAAGTGATATCATCATCAGGACCTAAGATGTTGTTTACAAATTCTTTTAAAGCACCCGGACGCTGTGGAAACTGAATCATAAAATAATGCATCAGACCTTCGTATAATAAAGAGCGCTCTTTTATTTCGGCAGTTCTTTCAATGTCATTGTTGCTACCGCTCACCACACAAACTACTTTTTTACCTTTTATTTTATCTTTGTAAAAATCCAAAGCGGCAATGGTTAATGCTCCTGCAGGTTCTACGACCATGGCTTCTTCGTTATACAAACGCAGAATCGTAGTACAAACTTTTCCTTCCGGTACCAGAATAATATCGTCTAAATTAGTACGACAGATTTCGAAAGTTTTGTCGCCTACTTGTTTTACGGCAGCGCCATCCACAAATTTGTCAATTGTTTTTAAAGCTGTGTTTTTATTGACATCGATAGAGTTTTTCATTGAAGGGGCTCCTTTGGGTTCTACTCCAATGATTTTTGTATTTGGGCTTAGTTGCTTAAAAACTTCAGACAAACCGGAAGCCAGTCCGCCACCGCCAATGGGAACAAAAACATAATCGATAGGTTCTTTATAACTGTCCAGAATTTCTAATCCTACAGTTCCCTGACCGGCAATAACTTTTTCATCGTCAAAAGGATGGATGAAGGTTTTTTGATTTTCGGTTGCATCTGCTGTAGCTGAAGCATAGGCATCGTCGAAAGTGTCTCCGGTAAGTATAATTTCAACAAATGATTTTCCGAACAATTGTACCTGTTTGACTTTTTGTTTTGGAGTGGTTTTGGGCATGTAGATTTTACCTTTTATTTGCAAAAGATGACAGGAGTAAGCTACGCCCTGTGCATGATTTCCTGCACTGGCACATATAATTCCGCTTGCTTTTTCGGTTTCGGTTAACGAAGAAATCTTGTTGTAAGCTCCTCTGATTTTATACGATCGCACAATTTGTAAATCTTCTCTTTTTAATAAAATAGTAGATTTAAACTCGTCCGAAAGATTTAAATTTTGGGTGAGTGGAGTAGCGGCAACCACATTTTCAAGTTGCTTTTGAGCAGCAAGTACTTCGTTAAATAAATTCATAAAGATTAAATTGTTTTTTGCCACAGATTAAAGGATTTAAAAAGATTTTTAATCTGTGAAAATCTTTGAAATCTAAAGCAAAATGTTTTGTACTATATTTTTTTTAAATAAAAAAACCTCCCGTTTTGGGAGGTTTTATAAATTGTATTTTGTTTACTTATTTATACATTACCTCGCCATTATTGCTGAATTGCAATAATAGTAATAGCGATAATAATGTTATTTAAGTTTTTCATTTCAGATAATTGAATCGCAAATGTATTAATTATTTTGAGAAGATTTCAATAACTTTTTTTAGTTTTTGTAAAAAACTGAAAACAGAGACTGAAAACTACTTTTTAACCGGAGGGTATTGTGCCATAATTTTAGATACAAACTCGGCAACCTTTTCGTCTTTTTTAGCAACGTTTTTGGTTAGCGTTCCAACACCTTCTCCTTGCCAGATCATTTCTTTTTTCTTAGCATCAATCAAATCAATGAATAAAGTTCCTTCAGTAGAAGTAGAAACGGTAGTTTGGTTTCCTCCGTACATCATGTAAGGATTCCATCCCCAACCCCAACCGTAACCCCAGCCAGCACTAAATTGATTTACATTGACTTGTTCTCTTGCTTTAGTAAAAATATTAACTAATAAATCAGGGTTTTCGCTTTTGGTAAAACCTTTGGCCTGCATTTGATCATCGATGGCACGTAAAATACGTCTTTTATCCAAATCAGATATTTCAACCTTGTCAATTCCGGGCTTGAAGAAAGCATACGTTTTGTAAGAGGCAAAATTTACGTTTTTGTCGTAATCAGAGTAAACGCTGACTGTGCTGCATGATGCTAGTATTAAAAGCAAAAAAACGGGTACTAATTTGAATGTTTTCATATGTTAAAAATTTAATGTTCTCTTTGATCTGCCTGACTGAGCGTCGCCCGTCAAACTGAGCGCCGCTCGGTCAGACTAAGCGTAGTCCGTCGGACTGAACGCAGTCCGTCAGACTGAGCGCAGTCGAAGTCCCCCCTTTTTTTTCGTCAGCTTTTCAACTCCGCTGCGCTTGACATTACGATCTAAAATAGATTTTCATCTACCCTATTAGGTAAAGTCACTTTTAATAAAGGCTGAACTTCCATTGCTCTTTTGATAGCAAAAATAGCCTCGTCATTTCTGGCCCAGCTTCTTCTTGAAATTCCGTTGTTAACATCCCAAAAAAGCATTGAGGCTAAACGTTTTGAAGCCTCTTTAGATCCATCAAGAACCATACCAAAGCCACCGTTTATAACCTCTCCCCAGCCAACTCCACCGCCATTATGTATAGAAACCCAGGTTGCTCCTCTAAAGCTGTCTCCAATCACGTTTTGGATGGCCATATCGGCTGTAAAGCGTGATCCGTCGTAGATGTTAGAGGTTTCTCTGTACGGAGAATCTGTTCCCGAAACATCATGATGATCGCGTCCTAAAACAACCGTTCCAATTTCACCTTTGGCAATAGCCTGATTGAAAGCCTCGGCAATTTTAATTCGGCCTTCGGCATCGGCATATAAAATTCTGGCTTGCGAACCCACAACCAGTTTGTTCTCCTGTGCGCCTTTGATCCATTTGATATTGTCCTGCATTTGCTGCTGGATTTCATTTGGAGCTGTTTGGGCCATTTCTTCTAAAACCTGACTGGCGATAGCATCTGTTTTCTGTAAATCTTCCGGTTTTCCTGAAGTACAAACCCATCTAAACGGACCAAAACCGTAATCAAAACACATAGGTCCCATGATGTCCTGAACATAACTTGGGTATCTAAAATCAATATTATTTTCAGCCATAACATCAGCACCTGCGCGTGAAGCTTCTAATAAAAAGGCATTTCCGTAATCAAAAAAGTAAGTCCCTTTTGCAGTGTGTTGGTTAATCGCTTTCGCCTGACGACGTAATGATTCCTGTACTTTTTCTTTGAACAATTCAGGATTATTAGCCATCATTTCGTTAGCTTCTTCAAAAGAAATTCCAACTGGATAGTAACCTCCTGCCCAAGGATTGTGAAGAGAAGTCTGGTCCGAACCCAAATCAATTTTGATGTTTTCTTTGTCGAAACATTCCCAAACGTCTACTACATTTCCTAAGTAAGCAATGGATACCACTTCTTTATTAGCTTTTGCTGTAAGGACTCTTTTTACCAGTTCATCTGTCGAAGTTACGATTTCATTTATCCAGCCCTGCTCGTGACGAATCTTGGTGATTTTTGGATTTACTTCTGCACAAACCGTGATACAGCCGGCAATATTTCCGGCTTTTGGCTGTGCGCCCGACATTCCGCCAAGTCCTGAAGTTACAAAAAGATTTCCTTCCGGATTTTGTTTGATTTTTCTAAAACCGTTCAAAACCGTAATCGTTGTTCCGTGTACAATTCCTTGTGGCCCTATGTACATATAACTTCCTGCGGTCATTTGTCCGTATTGCGAAACACCTAAGGCATTCATTTTCTCCCAATCATCCGGTTTCGAATAATTTGGGATCACCATTCCGTTTGTTACGACAACTCTTGGAGCTTCTGCATGCGATGGGAACAATCCCATTGGGTGACCTGAATACATGGTCAAAGTTTGTTCGTCTGTCATTTCAGACAGGTATTGCATCGTTAGTAAATATTGTGCCCAGTTTTGAAAAACAGCTCCATTTCCGCCATAAGTAATCAGTTCATGTGGATGTTGTGCTACAGCGTAATCCAAATTGTTCTGAATCATGTGCATGATGGCTTTTGCCTGCAATGATTTCCCAGGATATTCGTCAATTGGTCGGGCATACATTCTGTACTCCGGGCGAAAACGGTACATGTAAATACGTCCGTAAGTTTCTAATTCTTCTGAAAACTCCTGAATTAATTCTGCATGGTGCTTGGCATCAAAATAACGCAGGGCATTTTTTAAAGCCAGCTTTTTTTCTTCTGCTGATAGGATTTCTTTTCGCTTTGGCGCATGGTTAATCGCTAAATCGTATGTTGCCTTTGGAGGTAATAGGGTAGGTATTCCTTGTTGTATTTGTTCTTTGAAAGTCATTTTTTTAGGTACTAAGTTGCTAAGATTCTAAGCTGCTAAGGTTTTGATCTAAGCAGGCAATAATCTGCGATTTATTAAATTAGGCTATAAACTCCATCGGAGCGACATGGCAATTAAAGAAATAAAATAATTATCTCATTTTCAAATTGTCACATTTTCTAATTAAAAAATAACTAAGGATAACGGATATCCGACCTGTGATAGGATTTGTGGATAGTAATCCTAAATTTTCGAAACAGAATATCCATTTATAGATTTTTAGATTGTTAGACTTGCTTAGATTGTTAGATTTCTTTAAAGTGAATCTAAGTCTTGTAATTTTTACAATTGTTATTTATTTTATTGGCTTCTTGTCATTCTTAGATGAAGATGATTAGGATAATCTAAGTAGTCTAAAAATCTAACGATCTAAGAAGTCTAAAGAATTATTTTCTTATTTCTCCTGTTCGTTTGTCAAACCCATATGGACAATGACGACAGCCGCTTTTACAGCAATAACCACGTTTTAGATGGTGTTTTTCAGTAAAGCATTTATAACCTTCGGGGGTATAGTAAAAATCTTCCCCTTCGATTAATTTATTTTCATTACTTTGCTCCTTCATAAATCTGCATTGCGTTCGTGTTCCTCATTTTTTTAAATCAAAAATAATTAATAGATTGTGATTTTAATGAAATCGGACAAATTTCATCTACAAATTTATAAATTTTACGGCTAATGTTTCTGATTGTTGCTAAATATTTAATTCCAAAAGGGTATCGGGGAATGGCTGTGTTTCCGTTTGTGATTTTAAAATATGATGCAGATAAAGAAAATGCTGTTTTCGTCAATCATGAAAAAATTCACCTGAGACAGCAATTGGAATTATTGGTTGTTCCGTTTTATATTTTTTATGTTTTAGAATATGCAATTCGGCTGATACAATATAAAAACAAAGAGCTGGCCTATCGGAATATAAGTTTTGAAAGAGAAGCTTACGCCAATGAAACTCATCTTAATTATTTGAAAAGCCGATCTTTTTTTGGTTTTTTGAATTACTTAACTTTAAAACATCATTAGATTTTGAATCAGGAAATCCAAATCGCTTTTCCAAAGGGCATTACGCTGACTATAAAACGGGAAGATTTAATTCATCCCTTTGTTTCCGGGAATAAATTCAGGAAACTGAAATACAATTTGCTTCAGGCGAAAGCTGAAAATAAAAAGACTCTGCTGACTTTTGGCGGTGCTTTTTCCAATCATATTGCAGCGGTTGCTTATGCCGGAAAAGAGCAGGGTTTTAGAACAATTGGCGTGATTAGAGGTGACGAGCTTTTTGATAAAATAGAAGAGAATCCAACGCTAAAATTTGCTCAGGAAAACGGAATGCAGTTTGAATTTGTGACGCGGGAGGAGTATCGGCTTAAAAATGAAAATGCCTTCATCGAAAAGTTAAAAGATAAGTTTGGCGATTTCTATTTAGTGCCTGAGGGCGGAACCAATGAATGGGCAGTAAAAGGCTGTGAAGAGATTTTGACCGAAGAAGATGCCATTTTTGATTTCGTTTGTTGTGCGGTAGGAACAGGCGGCACGATAGCGGGATTGATTAATAGTGCGCTACCGCATCAGAAAATTTTAGGATTTCCGGCATTAAAAGGTGACTTTTTAACCGATGAAATTCGTATTTTTGCAAAGAAAGATAACTGGGATTTAATTTCTGACTATCATTTTGGAGGTTATGGGAAGGTAAATTTGGAATTAATTGAATTTATCAATACTTTTTTTGAAGAAACTAAAGTGCCTTTGGATCCAATTTATACGGGAAAGATGTTTTTTGGCGTTATAGACTTAATACATAAAAACTATTTTCCTGAACATTCAAGAATATTATTGATCCATACCGGCGGATTGCAGGGAATTGCGGGGATGAATATTAAATTGAAGCAGAAAAAATTACCAATACTTAAAAGCAATGGTTAAAAAAATATTAGCACTTTTAATGCTGGCAACTGTAGTAGGCTGCTCTTCAAGTAAACCTACTATCGCGACGACCAAAAAAGCGGCGGCAGTCCAGAGGCCCAGAGTGGCGACAACCAAAAAGCCAACTTATACCAAACCAATTGGCAAAAAATACCCTTCTACAAACAATACAACTGAGGTTATTCAGTCTACTTCAAAAACAGTTGTAACCAGCGATTTAATCAATAATTATATTTTACAGTACAAAGATATTGCAATAGGCAATATGCAGAAGTACGGTATTCCTGCAAGTATCATTCTGGCACAGGGAATCTTAGAATCCGGTGCCGGAAAAGGAGATTTAGCCCTGGAAGCCAACAATCATTTTGGAATTAAATGTCACAAAGACTGGCTGGGAGAAAGTGTGCGTCATGATGATGATTCAGCTCAGGAATGTTTCCGAAAATATACAGAAGCTGCAGAATCGTATAGAGATCATGCTTTATTTTTGGTTGGGAAAAATAGATATGCGACTCTGTTTACTTATGAAAAAGACGATTATAAATCTTGGGCAAAAGGATTAAGAGCTGCAGGTTATGCTACAGATCCCAACTATCCGGATAAATTAATTAGCTATATCGAACGATACAATTTGCATCAATACGATTGTCAGGTTACCGGAAAAAGCTATAAACCTTTTGAAAAATCAACTCCGGTAAGAAGTTCTTCTGTTTCTTCTACCGCTCCTTTCTCTTCTAATTCAAATGATCCAAATCTGTATGAAGTGCAGAAAGGAGATACCTTGTATTCGATTTCAAAAAAATTCAATGTATTGGTTGATGATTTAAAACAAAAAAATAATCTTTCGGATAACGCGATTTCGATCGGACAGAAGTTGAGAGTGAAGTAGTATTCAGTCTCAGTAACAGTTTTCAGTTTTGGGTCGAATTCGTTAAAATCTAAAATCTAAATTCAGAAATCTAAAATTTAAAATCATAATGATTTATAAAAGAAGTAGTCAGCTTTTTGCTGAAGCAGAAAAAGTAATTCCGGGAGGAGTAAATTCACCGGTAAGAGCATTTAAAGCGGTTGGTGGAACTCCAATTTTTGTAAAAAGTGCCAAAGGTGCTTATTTGTATGACGAAGACGGAAATAAATTAATCGATTATATCAATTCATGGGGGCCAATGGTCTTAGGGCATGCTTATCAGCCAGTTGTGGATGCGGTAATCGAAAAAGCAAAACTGGGAACTTCATTTGGTATGCCAACGGAATTAGAAACGGAGATTGCTGCTTTAGCGGTTTCTATGGTTCCGAATATTGATAAAATAAGATTTGTAAATTCAGGCACAGAGGCTTGTATGAGTGCCATTCGTCTGGCTCGAGGATTTACTAAAAGAGATAAAATCGTAAAATTTGCAGGCTGTTACCACGGACATTCTGATTCCTTTTTGATTCAGGCCGGAAGTGGTGCCGTGACATTTGGATCACCAAACAGTCCCGGAGTTACGGAAGGAACGGCAAAAGATACTTTATTGGCAAAATACAACGATTTAGAGAATGTAAAAACTTTAATCGAAGCTAATAAAGGCGAAATCGCTGCCATTATTATCGAAGCGGTTGCCGGAAATATGGGATGTATCCCGCCTCAAAAAGGTTTTCTGGAAGGCTTAAGAGAATTGTGTACCGCAAACGGAATTTTACTGATTTTTGATGAGGTAATGACAGGCTTCCGTCTGGCTCGTGGTGGAGTTCAGGAATTGTACAACATCAATGCCGATATTGTGACTTTCGGAAAAGTAATTGGTGGAGGTTTACCTGTAGGGGCATTTGCAGCCCGTGAAGAAATTATGAACTATCTGGCACCGCTTGGTCCGGTATATCAGGCAGGAACATTATCCGGTAATCCGCTGGCAATGGCTGCAGGTTTGGCAATGTTACAGGCACTAAATAATGATCCGGCAATCTTTACTCGTTTAGAAGAAAAAACAGCATATTTAGAAGCTGGAATCGACAGGGTATTGAAAGCGAATAATGTTGTTTTTACCATCAATAGAGTAGGGTCGATGATTTCTGTTCACTTTGATGCAAATCCGGTTGTTGATTTTCAAACTGCTGCGAAAGGCGATAATGAAACGTTTAAGAAATTCTTCCACGGCTTGTTACAAGAAGGTGTTTATATTGCCCCATCGGCTTATGAAACCTGGTTTATTACCGATGCACTAACTTATGAAGACCTGGATTTTACAATCAATGCAATCGATAAAGTTTCGAAGACTTTTTAAATCTTAGAAATTAAAGTATATATTTTTTTTTCAATTGAAGGCTCAGTTTTTTTAGTAAAGCTGGGTCTTTTTTTCATTGTAGTTTTCAGTTACAGTTTACAGTTTACAGTTTACAGTAGCAGTTTACAGTCGCAGTTTACAGTCACAGTTTACAGTCACAGTTTACAGTCACAGTTTACAGTCACAGTTTACAGTCGCAGTTTACAGTCACAGTTTACAGTCGCAGTTTGCATTTTACAGAATATATTTCACAATATTCGGTCTCGTTTTACAACTTAAATTCTAAAATCAGTAAGTAGTTAATGAAAAGTTAATAAATGGGTTTTCCGTCGTATATTCAGGATAAAAATTATTTTTGTTTATTAAATAACCATTAAACCTGCAGTAAATGAAGAAATTTCTCATTTTAACTACAATAGCGGCATTTGTGCTATTTCCCACTTCTCAATTTGCACAATCAAATAAGAAAAAATCTAAAAAAGACGAATCGGCAGCTGCCTCGCCGGAGAAAAAACCGGAGTCAGCAATTAAAGACTATAGTAAAGTAATCACCAAAGACGCTATCTCAGATGACGGACTTTTTAAAGTGCACAAAGTCGATAAAAAATACTATTTCGAGATTCCGAATAAATACCTGAACAAAGACATGCTTTTAGTAAGCCGATTGTCAAAACTGCCTTCTAATTTGGGTGGCGGTTATGTGAATGCAGGATCGGAAACTAATGAGCAATTAATTGTTTGGCAGCGTTTTCAGGATAAAATTCTGATCAAATCAAAATCATACAATGCGGTAGCCAATGATAGTTTACCGATTAGTATTTCGGTAAAATCAAATAACTATGAACCTACTTTATTTGCATTTGATATTGTAGCTTTTAGTAAAGATTCGGCCAACACTGTTGTGGATGTTACCAAATTTTACAGTACTGATGTTAAGGCTATCAGCGGAATATCGGCAGAAATGCGTGAAATGTATAAAGTAAAAGGGCTTGATGATTCGAGAAGTTTTATTAATACCATCAAGAGTTTTCCGATGAATATCGAGGTCATTCAGGATATGACCTATAATGCTTCAAAGCCATCGATGCTGGAAGATACAGAATCGATTAGTATTCAGATGAACCAGTCGATGATTTTATTGCCTGAAGTGCCAATGAAGCCTAGGCTAGCAGATCCAAGAGTTGGTTGGTTTACCGTAAGTCAGTACGATTATGGAAGTAATGAATTAAAATCAGATCTTAAAACCTACATTCGTCGTTGGAGATTGGAACCAAAAGATCCGGAAGCCTATGCAAGAGGAGAACTAGTTGAACCGGTAAAACCTATCGTTTACTATTTGGATCCTGCGACTCCTGAAAAATTGCGCAAGTATATCAAACAAGGAATAGAAGAATGGCAGAAGCCTTTTGAAACAGCAGGATTTAAGAATGCAATTATCGCAAAAGATGCTCCGACAAAAGAAGAAGATCCTGATTTTAGTCCGGAAGATGTTCGATATTCTGTTGTTCGTTATGTTGCAAGTACCACGCGGAATGCAGTTGGTCCGAGTGTTTCAGATCCAAGAAGCGGTGAAATAATCGAAAGCGATGTGATTTGGTACCACAATCATTTACGTTCCTACAGAAACCGATATTTACTAGAAACCGGAGCAGCAAACCCATCAGCCAGAACTTTACAAACCGGCGACGAAGAAATGGGAGAGATGATGCGTATGGTAATCGCTCACGAAGTGGGTCATGCTTTAGGTTTTCCGCATAATATGGGCGCAAGCTGTGCCTATGACGTAGAAAGTTACCGAAATGGTGATTTTACCCAGCAAAACGGAATTTCTGCCAGTATAATGGACTATGCGAGATACAATTATATCGCGCAGCCGGGAGATAAAAATATTCGTTTTATTCGTAAAATGGGGGCTTACGATCACTATGCTTTAAACTGGGGGTACAGAGTGATTCCAAATGCAAAATCTCCTCAGGACGAAAAAGCAACTCTGGACAAATGGATTTTGGACAAAGCCGGAAATCCTTTGTATAAATTTGGAAAACAAAGTAGTGCTTTTGACCCTACTTCGCAAACCGAAGATATTGGAAATAATTCAATGAAAGCGAGTACTTATGGACTTAAAAATCTGGAATATGTTGCTGCGCATTTAAATGAATGGACCAGTAACGTGACCAATAATTATGAAGATCTGGACGAATTGTATAAAGAAATGTTAGACGTTTGGAGCCGATATGTAGGTCATGTGGTGACGAATGTTGGCGGAGTTTATGAAAATACTAAAAATCCAAATCAGGCAGGAAGTGTTTATGAGGTAGTACCGAAAGCGAAACAAATTGAGGCAATGAACTGGCTTCAGACCAATGCTTTTGCATCACCAACATGGATCGTAAATGTAACAACTTTAAAGAATACGGATTTTGCAGGTTATGCAGAGAAATTCAGAAGCTTACAGGTGAGACAGCTAAATAGTTTGCTTAGTATTGGACGTATCGGCAGATTGGTTGATAATGAAATTCTTGGAGCAGACACTTACAAAGCACTGGATTTATTAAGAGATACACGAAAAGGAATCTGGAAAGAGGCCGCAACACCAGGAAATGTTACGATTTATAGAAGAAACCTGCAACGCGGCTATATGGATCGAATGGGAGCCTTAATGACAGAAGAAATAAAGCCATCTGACAGATCAACGGTGTATTATAATGTGGGACAATCTGATGTCAGAGCCCTGGTTCGAGGAGAATTGAATGCATTAAGAAGTATACTTTTGGCAGCAAAAGCAAGACCTGTAAATGCAGAAACCAAATACCATTACGAGGATTGTATTAAGAGAATTGACTTAATTCTTAATCCGAAATAAGAACTTATAAAAAAAGAGGCTTTTAAGCCTCTTTTTTTATGAATGATACTAGTTATTTCCTTTTTTGTATTCTCTCGCTTTCTCTTTTGCTTTTTCTTTTTTTTCGTCCTGTAAAGCGGTCCATTTTTTGTATTGGTCGTCATTCAGTATCGATTTCATTTTGGCATCGTTAGCTGTTTTTTCATCCATTATTTGTTTTTTAAAAGCAGCCTTTTCTTCTGTTGTTGGCTTTGTACCACTGTCTTTTCTGTTTTTACGGTCTTCTCTAAATTTTTCAGCGTTAGCACTTCTGTCAGCCAGAAGCTGTTTTATCTGAGTTTGTTGATTGGCGTCTAAATTTAGTTCAGAAGTAAGTTTCTTTAACTGTCTGTCATTGCGTTGTTCCGGAGTTAGTCGCTCTCTTTGTGGTTGAACAGACTGATCCGCTTCTTGTGCAAAACTCGCTATTCCAACGAATAAGAAAGCTGCAATAATTAATTTTTTCATGAGGTACGTTTTTTAATTGTTTATAGCATTTAGACTTTAGCGGATGAAAGAGGTTTAACGAGATTGTCGTAATTATAGTTTATTTAACAAAACTAGCCGTGAAAAAGGTTTACGGCTTGGTCTTTAGTGTTTTAATAATGGTTTTGTCAGTCTATGTTTTTTATCATGTTTTTATAAGAAAAGGTTAATTAAATTTGTTTTCATAATAGAAAGAAGAGACACTTATCATCAGAATCAAAAAATGGAAGAATTATTTAGCAAAAAAAATAAAAACCGGGTTTTAAAAGCAGTAAACGGAGAGATGTCCTATCAGAAGTTAACTGCAGCAGAATTACATCAGTTTGTTCAAAACTGGAATTATGATGATGGAATCGAACCTTTTGAGTGGATTGTCAAACAAAAAACACTTGATAAGGGAACAGTTCTTTGTTTGTATTGGCTGCTGCAGCCTGATTATTTTTGCAGGTTTAAAAGTGAGGATGAGGCAAGAGAAGATTTGTATTTCGAGCAATATAAATTGTTGAAAGAAATTGAGGAAAGATATGTTAACGGTTTTTATCAGGACGAGAATTTTTCCTTTGATCCCAAAGAAAGTTTTGTGGATGAAAATTCCAATCTCGAAGGTATTCCGTCTGAAATGTTGACTAAGACAAAAGGAATAGCTTTCGAACGACAGGATATTGAATTTGCTTTTTTAAGAAATCCGAACGAAAAAGAGCTGAAAACGATCGCCAGCCGTATAGCAGATGCTATAAAGATTATTCAGCTTTCAAATCCGGACTTTGTTTATGACGATACAGATAGGGCAGTAAACGCCATTGTTGAAAGTGTCGAATATTGGAAAAACAATGAACCAGGGAAGGTCAAAATTAAAAATTTGTCTTATTTATGGATGGATTGTATGCATAAAAAGCACAATTGGGAGTGGATTGTCTGGGATTGGGAAACCGGAAATAATCTGGGGGTTACCAATAGTACAAAAGAGTTGACCTGTTTGGCAGATACGATTATCAATCATACCATAGATGGATTTCAACCTGCTTCGATCATTTCTGATTTGTACAAAGAGATGAAGGGAGTAAATAATTTTTATGATCTAAAGAGAGATCCTTACAGCGGAATCGGATTATTGTTTAGCACCGATCATTTGAAGTTTAGAGGATAACAAGCAGGAAGGATTTTTTTGCTAAAAAAGAGAGACGAAGAGATCGTTTGGTTTTTCAAAGGGTAACATTTTACACGTATGGGATTAAGAAAAATTACAGTTGAAGAGAATGTTTATTGGTACAAAAGCGTTACTAAGTATGCGCTTGATACAGAAGCGGCAACATTTGAAATAACGATATTCCTGGAAGGTCATAAACAAACTCCATTGAAAATCAGTTTTGTTACATGGGAAGATTTGTATGCTGGAAACCCTTTAAATACTGGAGTAGTGTTAACCAGAGTATCTGATAAAGAAACCGAAAGCGTCAATTTAAACCGGCCAAAATATATCAGAGAATGCATTTTATACGGATTGAAAAAGGCATGGAATGGTGGCAATAAAGTTGCAGTGATGGATGGTTTGGAGATCCTTAAAAGTTTAGGTTATGATGTTTCCTGTCTTTGCCCAAAAGACGGATTGGTTGTTGCACATGGAAAAGAATATTTAAAGTAAGTTGATTTTTCAGGATCAGAAGTTACTTCAGAAGAATTGTTTAATTTAGTAGAACAGGAAGTTAAAAATCTCAAAAAATAGTAATCAAGATGAGTTTAAAGGATACAGTAAATACAAATAAAATAGCTTTTTTTTCAACACAGCCTTACGATAAAACCTTCTTTAATAAATACAATGATTCGTTTGGTTTTGAATTGGATTTCTTTGAAACACAATTGAATCCTCAAACGGCTGCATTGATTGAAAAAGCGTTGATTGTTTGTGTTTTTGTGAATGATATTGTCAATGAAGCAGTATTGAAACAATTGGCTGAAAAAGGAGTGAAGATTATTGCCTTGCGTTGTGCGGGGTTCAATAATGTTGATTTGGATGCTGCTAAAAAGTACAATTTAAAAGTTTGCCGCGTTCCGGCTTATTCGCCTCAGGCTGTTGCGGAGCATGCAATGGCAATGATTTTAACGTTGAACAGAAAAACACATAAAGCTTACAATAGAGTTAGGGAACAAAATTTTTCACTAAATGGTTTATTAGGATTCGATTTGTTTGGGAAGACTGTCGGAATCATTGGAACAGGGAATATTGGAAAAGCTTTTGCAAAGATTGCGATAGGATTTGGCTGTAAAGTTCTGGCGTATGATATCGTGACAAGCGCAGAAATGGAAAAAGACGGCGTTCGGTTTGTTTCGTTGGAAGAAATCTTTACGTCCAGTGATATAATCTCCTTACACTGTCCTTTAAACGATCAGACGAAACATATTGTTAACAAGGAGTCTATTATTTTAATGAAAGACAGCGTGATGATCATCAATACCAGCCGTGGGGCTTTGATTGAAACAGCGGCTGTTATTGAAGGTTTGAAAGAAGGTAAAATAGGCTATTTAGGAATTGATGTTTACGAACAGGAGGAGAAATTGTTCTTTAGGGATCTTTCGGCTGATATTATTCAGGACGATGCGATTCAGCGTTTAATGAGTTTTCCAAATGTATTGGTGACGGCCCATCAGGCCTTTTTTACGAATGAGGCTTTAACGCAGATCGCCTTGGTGACCTTTAACAATATAAAGTCTTTATTGGCAGAGAATGATATTGAAAATAAAACTGCCTTGTTAGTTTAAATTAACAGACCCGACAGGTTTTTAGAACCTTTCGCGTTTAGAAGTGTAATTGTAAAAAAAAAAGAGAAAATATGAAAAGAAAAATTTTAATGGCATTTGTAATTTTAGGAATGATTTCGTGTCAGAATAAAGAAAAAACAGAAAAAGAAAATGTTGTGGAGGCCATTGCAACTGACACCATAACAAAAACAGCAACCGGAACAGCAGCTGTGAGTGAGACTCCTGTAAAAGACGATAAAACGGTAGAGTTAATCAGAAAGCAGCTTCTGGTATTGCTGAAGAAAGATTTGCCAGCACTGACAAAAGAGGATAGGTTTTTTTATTATGATGCATTTGATTTAAATAATGATCAGAAAGAGGAGTATTTTGTAGGCTTCTCTAATTCCTATTTTTGTGGAAGTGGTGGCTGCTCAGGATACATTTTAAATAATGACGGAAGTCTGATTAATTCTTTTACGGTAACTGATTTTCCAATTTATGTAACCACTTCAGTATCTGAAAAATTCTATAATCTAATAGCAGTAAGTGGAGGGAAATTTCATCTTCTAAAACTGAAAAACGGAAAATATCCGTCAAATCCATCTGTTCAGGAAGTTGTCAAAGAGGATGCTTCAAGAGAAAGTGCAAAGGTTTTGGATATCGATGGGAAGAAGTTGGAGAAGTACTCGTTTTAAAAAGTGAACGCGACAGGTTTTTAAAGCCTGTCGCGTTTGAAATATTAATCGAATTTTATAAGATTACCTTCTGAAAATTCTGAGTTATATTGTTTAAATAAAACTTTTCGTGCCTGATCTCCAGCTTTAACTATTTTTGATTTGGATTGAAAACAGATTTGTGAAAAAATTGAGATAGAATCTAAGTCAATTTTTGATTTATAGAATTCAATAGTTGCAATTAATTGTTTAGTTGCATCTTTTCTTTCTTTATTTCTATTTCTTGGTTTAACATCTTTTGATTCAATAAAATAAATGTTGTTGTTTTCAAATATTGACCAATCACACTTTTTTGAACCTTCATTTTTCATGATTGAATATTCGTTTTCTAGAAACAAAATGTTCTTCAAATTTTCATTTTCCAAACAGAGATTCCAGTGTTCTTCTTCAGTTTTTAGTTGAACTGTTGAATCTTTAATTTCTTCAAGATAATAAATGGAATTGTCTAATATTCTATAGCAAACATCTTTTTCTAAATTAGGAAAATGAGCTAATAATTCTTCGGAACTCATAAGTCTAATAATTTATCAAATTCATCTGCAAAAGTATCAGAAACACTATCAATCATATTTTCAGAAATCTGCCCTAGTCTGTCATTCATTATTTTTTTTGCCTTCCCATTTTTCAATTCATAGGCAATAAAATTTTTAGGATTAAGCCAAGATTCTTTATTTATAATCTTATTTACCTCTTTTGGATTTTTCTGCCCTTTATCATAAGCTAGTAGTAAGTTATTAATAGATGCTAAGACAAAAGGACTATGAGTTGTAAGAATTAAATTTTTTCTATCGAACAAACAATTCTTAACTAAATATTTAATTAATTCATGCTGTGCTTTTGGATATAAATTCAATTCAGGCTCTTCAACGACAAAATTGAAGTTGTATTTTTCTTTTAAAGTTTTAGAGTATTCTACTAAAAGTAAAATTGGAATTATTGATTGTAAGCCTGACGCTGATTCTAATAGATTAACTTTTTCATTTTCATTATGATATATATATGAAGTCTTACCTTCTCTTTTGTATTTTATCTTTTTATCAATTATGCTTAGAGGTAACTCTTTAATAGTTTGAATGGCTTTTTCGTATTCTTGACCAATATTAAGGATATGATCTGGAATTTGAATTTTATTTTTAATTAAGCCTATGACATTTCCTTCAATTAAATGCAAAAAACTTCTTTCGGAAGGAATATATAGGGAGTCAAATAAATATAGATTGGGTAAAAGACTGATTAAATCTTCGTATAGTTTAATATAATTTTCAGTATTTTGTTCTTTGTCTAATATTTCAAATATTTTATCTATACCAATTTTCTTAAATGTTGTGATCAGAATTTCTGTACTGATAAATTTTTTAAATTTATTCTTTTGAGTTTTACTTGGGAAAATATCTAACGTTTTTTTAAGATCCTTTAGTAAGCAATCTTTTAATTCTGAACAAAGAATTTCTTTTAAATTTTCGGTTAGTTTTTTTTGATTTAAACTTTTGTCTTTGCTAAGTTCTTTAATGACAGATAGATATCTATATGCTGTTCCTTTCAAAAAAATACCTTCTTTGTAATCGAGAGAGTAAGGGCTTTTTTCGAGATAATTAATATTGTCGTAAGATATAAATGTGTCTTTTTTTAAATAATTAAAAATGTTATATTTTTTTAATTCTTCTTCAAAAGATATTGTGTCATCTCTTCTAAAATCTTCATCTTCCAATATCGAAATTAATTTAGCTAAAGTACTTTTTCCCGATGCTTGCGCTCCAATAAAAGTCACCATTTCTCTAACTTCGATATTAATATCTTTTAGAGGTCCGAAATTTTTAACAACAAGTCTTGCTCTTTCCATGTTTTCAAAATTAAGGAAAATTTTTATATAAGAAAAAGGAGCTTTAGTAAAAGCTCCTTTTTAAATTTAATATTATTTCTAAGGAATTTATCCTACCAATTCCACAAATTTAAACTCACCCTCAACAGCGACTTTAGTCAGGCCATGTTTAGATAAGTTTTTCATGGATGCATCCCATTTTTTACCGCTTAAATTAGCAGTAATTTTTAGTTGCTGAAGATCCATTTTGTTTTCATTTCCTTTCAATAAATCAACGATAAATTTCTCTTCGTCTGATAATTCGACAGTCTGTTTTTTCTCCGGGCGCATTTGCGGGAATAATAAAACTTCCTGAATTGATGCATTATTGGTTAGATACATAATCAAACGGTCCATTCCAATACCCATTCCTGATGTTGGAGGCATACCATATTCTAAAGCTCTTAAGAAATCCTCGTCGATGATACCGTTTGCTTCATCATCACCTTTTGCAGCCAGACGCATTTGGTCTTCAAAACGCTCTCTTTGATCAATTGGGTCGTTTAATTCAGAATAAGCATTCGCAATTTCTTTACCACAAACCATTAGTTCAAAACGTTCGGTTAAGTCTGGATTATCGCGGTGTTCTTTGCATAGCGGAGACATTTCTTTTGGATAATCCGTAATGAAAGTAGGCTGAATGTAATTTCCTTCACATTTTGCACCAAAGATTTCATCGATTAGTTTTCCTTTCCCCATTGTTTTGTCAACTTCGATTCCCATTCCTTTTGCAGCTTCAAAAAGTTCTTCTTCTGTTTTTCCTGAGATATCAAAACCGGTAAAATGTTTGATCGAATCCGTCATCGTAACACGAGCGTAAGGCGCTTTAAAGTTGATTTTATGCTCACCAAAAGTAACTTCGCTTGTTCCGTTTACGGCAATCGCACAATGTTCCAGCAGGCCTTCTGCAAATTCCATCATCCAGTTGTAGTCTTTGTAGGCTACATATATTTCCATTGCAGTAAACTCAGGGTTATGTGTTCTGTCCATTCCTTCATTACGGAAGTTTCGGGAAAACTCATAAACACCTTCAAATCCACCAACAATTAATCTTTTTAAATACAATTCGTTTGCAATACGCATGTAAAGCGGAATATCAAGCGAATTATGGTGCGTGATAAAAGGTCTTGCCGAAGCACCGCCGGGAATCGATTGTAAAACCGGTGTGTCAACCTCAAGATATCCGGCATCGTTAAAATAACCACGCATAGCGGTAAACAACTTGGTACGTTTGATAAACGTTTCTTTAACATGCTGATTCACCGTTAGATCTACATAACGCATTCTGTAACGCAATTCAGCATCATTAAAAGCATCGTGTACATTTCCGTCCTCATCAACTTTTGGTAAAGGCAACGGACGTAATGTTTTACTCAAAAAAGTAAACCCGCTCACACGAATACATTTCGCTCCAACCTGAGTCGTGAACAATTCTCCTTCGATACCAATAAAGTCTCCTAAATCGGTTAATTTTTTAAAAACCTGATTGTATAACGTTTTATCGTCACCTTCGCACAAAACATCGCGATTCACGTACAATTGAATACGCCCTTCACTATCCTGCAATTCAGCAAAACAAGCTTTTCCCTGATCTCTCACACTCATCAAACGTCCCGCAACGATCACCTTCTTACCTTCCTCAAAAGATTCCTTTATCTGCTTTGAAGTATGATTTACAGGAAAAAGATTAGCCGGATAAGGATTGATTCCTAAGTTGCGTAAGTTTTGAAGTTTTTCTCTTCGGATGATTTCTTGTTCTGATAATGCCATTTTGTGCTCTTTTTTAAGTGTGCAAAGATAAAGAAAAGAATGTAGATTTCAGAATGCTGATTTTAGATTTTTTGAAGCAGTAATTTTCAGGTTTTCAAGGTAGTTTTGTCCCGCTATCCACTTGTTTCTTTTCTAAGATTCTAAGATTATGAGGTTCTGAGAATCTAAGAATCCAACAAAACGATTAAACGATTAAACAAATCACCAATTAAACAATTAACGAAACTTCGTATCTTTGAGAAAAAATTAGCCACAATGAAATTATATAAGTTACTCAGTTTTTCTTTTTTATTTGCCACTCTGGCAAGCTGTACTTTTACCGAAAATATTTATGTAAGTGATAACGGAACCGGAAAATTTTCTTTAGATATGGACGGTTCTTCTTTAATGGCAATGGCAGGAGATCAGATTGGTAATCAATTGGGAGCGAATAACAAAAAAAATATGGATTCTACTTTTACCTTCAAACAGCTATTGGCGGATAAAGGGGAAAGCATTTCAAAATTATCTCCGGAAGTTCAGAGTGAAATAAAAAAATTGGAAGATCTTGTGGTGAATATCAAAGTGAATGAGGAGAAAAAAGAATTTCTGATGACATTTTCGGAAGACTTTAAAAAAGTAAATGACTTACATGATATATTACAATCGGTGAATACACTTCAAAAGCTGGTTGGCGGAGCAGATGCTTCAACACCATTTGTAGGTGGTTTGGGAGACAACAACAGTAAAGTAAGTTTTAATTACGACGGAAAGAAATTTACCCGTAAAGCGACAGTCGACAAACAAAAACAAGCAGAGAAAGTGAAAGATACGACAGCCGAAATGTCAAAAATGGTTTTTGCATCTTCTACTTATGTTTTAAAATACCATTTTCCAAAACGCATTAAAAAAGTATCAAATCCGACCGCTTTGTTTAGTGAAGACCGAAAAACAGTTACAATTCAATACCCTTTCACGGATTATATGGAGAATCCTGACAAACTTAACTTTGATGTTGAGTTTGAAAAATAATTAAGATGAATAAAAAAATCCAACTTCAGGATTTAGGAAGCAGAGACTATAAATCGACCTGGGAATATCAGGAAGAACTGTTCAAGGATATAGTCGACCTAAAAATCAGAAACAGAAGAGAAGAGCTTGATTTAGAAACACCCAACTACTTGTTGTTTGTAGAGCATCCACACGTGTACACATTAGGAAAAAGCGGTGATTTCGAGAACTTACTCTTGAACGAAAAACAATTGGAGGCCAAAGGAGCTACCTTCTATAAAATCAATCGTGGTGGTGATATTACCTATCATGGGCCGGGACAGATTGTGGGCTACCCCATTTTAGATCTAGAGAATTTCTTTACCGATATTCATAAGTATTTACGTTTTCTCGAAGAATCGATTATCCTCACTTTAGAAGAATACGGTTTAAAGTCCGGACGAAGTGACGGTGAAACAGGAGTCTGGCTGGACGTTGGAACTCCGTTTGCCAGAAAAATTTGTGCGCTTGGTGTTCGTGCGTCACGCTGGGTAACCATGCATGGATTTGCTTTAAATGTAAATGTCGATTTGGGGTACTTTGATAACATTATCCCATGTGGAATCCGTGGTAAAGGAGTTACTTCCTTACAGGTAGAACTGGGTGTAGAAAAAGTTGATGAAGCAGAAGTAAAAGCGAAAATTATCAAACATTTAACCCATTTGTTTGAAGCGGACTTTGTTTAAAAAAAAGAGCTTTTGAAATATAAAATAATATGATACATGCTGAAGAAAATAACAATTATAGAATTGCGGTTCCTTCAGCATTTGATACTGTTTTTTCACATTTTTATTTTGCAGAGAATAAAGGCAATATTCCTGTAACGGAAACACTATTGCCTACTTTTCAGACCATTTTGGTTTTTATTTTTGGAGAAGGTGTTTCTTTAAAATCACAGCAAAATACAACTCTTGAAGCACAGAAATGTCTTGTTTTAGGACCAATAAAACAAGCTTTTGAATACACTTTAAATCCTGATTCGGAGATTTTAGTTGCCAATTTTAAAGAAGATGCATTTTATAGATTTTTTGGACATGCACTTCTTACTCATTCTTTACCTGTTGATCCTGATACTTTGATTGCCGAAAATTGTTTTGCCCTTTTATGGGAAGAACTTAAGGAACTCTCTAATCCAAACGAACGTGTTGATCATATTTTAGAATTTTGCAAACCTTATTTGCGGGAACAACATGTCATGACTTCTCTTTTAACCGATTTTAGAGAAAAAAACATAGATCCGATAAAAGCAGTCGCCTCTGAAACAAATCAGTCACAGCGAAATGTTCAGTTGAATCAAAAGAAGTTTTTTGGCTATACCATCAAAGAAATTAATCGGTACGAGCGTTTTTTAAAAGCAGTAGAGGTAATTCAAAAGGATATTTTAAAAAATGCAAAAACAGACTGGCTTGCTGTTGTAGAGCAATGCGGTTATTACGATCAGAGTCAGTTGATACATGATTTTAAATATTATATGAATATCTCGCCAACCAAATTTCTGAAATTTCAAAGCGATATCTGTAGCTCAAAGAAGATTTAGAAGTCTGCTTTTCGTTTTCTTACAATTGTGATCAGATCCTCGGATTTACATTTGTCATGTTCAATCTTAAAAAACAGAAAACATGAAAAATTTAATCGTTTACGCACATCCAAACACAGGAAGTTTAAATCACTTTTTCAAACAAATTATTGCGGAAAGACTTGAGGAATCCGGGCAGGAATTTGTCGTGAGAGATTTAAACGCAATCAATTTTAATCCGGTTTTATCTTTGGCGGATATGACTGGACAGAGAGTAGGGGAAATTGCCGGAGAGGTTAAAATCGAACAGGATTTTATCGCATGGGCTGACCGCATTGTTTTTATATACCCAATTTGGTGGACAGGAATGCCCGCGATTATGAAAGGTTATATTGACCGTGTTTTTAGTTATGGATTTGCTTATCGATACGATCAGGGAATTCAGAAAGGTTTATTGACAGGGAAAAAGGCAATCATAATCAATTCGCACGGGAAATCAAATGCAGAATACGAATCAATAGGAATGGATAAAGCTTTAGCACTAACGTCAGATATCGGAATTTTTAATTATTGCGGACTAGACGTTCAGAAGCATTTTTATTTTGATAAAGCAGACAGAGCTTCTGACGAGAATGTTTCAGGATGGAGCAATCAGATTAAAGACGTGTTTCAGGAAAAGGTTTTGCAGGTATAATTTGTTATATTTCTGTTTTATAGTGGTTTAAGGCAATTTTTTGGAATTGTTGAAGTTATTTATAAAACCACTTTTTTCTAAAACTTAACCAATTATGCAAAATGTAATAACAGACCTGTCGCGATTTATGCAATTTAATGAAGCGGAAAGTATGGCCTTTAAAAACATACTAAGACTAAAGAAAATCAAAAAAAATGAGCATCTTTTAGTCGAAGGAGAGGTTTGTAATTTCGGAGTTTTTATTGCGGAAGGCTGTATTCGTTACTATTACTCGCTTGATGGAGTAGAATCTACCGGAAACTTCTTCTTTGAAAATGACTGGTATTCTGATTTTGAGAGTTTTCTTTACGGAAAACCTTCATTGCTCAATATAGAAGCTTTGGAAGATTGTGTGTTGTATCTGGCGTACAAGCATGATTTTGAAAAACTGGTTGCTGAATATCCTGTATTCAATTCCTTTTTGCGAATTATGATGGAAAGAACCATAAAAGGTCTAACGGGTAGAAATATGGCAATGTCTTTATTGTCGCATGAAGAACGCTATTTACGTTTTTTAAAGTACTGTCCCAAAGTGGTGGAGAGGGTTTCGTTAAAATACATTGCCAGTTATCTGGGAATCCAACCCGAAAGTTTAAGCCGAATTAGAACCAGAATTACATTGAACAGTAAATCTTAACTCAAGTCAATTTTTAAGAAAATTCGGCTCTTTATTTTTGCTTCTATAACTGTAAAGCAAAATAAATATGAAAAGAATATTCTTGATTATTATAAGCCTTTTTGGGTGGATCACCTATGCTCAGACGGGTACCGTAAAAGGGAAAATAATTGACAAACAATCTGAAAAACCAATTATCGGAGTTGCTATAGTATTAATTGGCGATGAGAAAAAAAATGCCATTTCAGATGCTGAGGGTAATTTTAAATTAACCAATATTCCGGTTGGCCGACAGAGTTTGAGTTTTAGTTTTGAGGGTTATGAAAATACTTCTGTTTCTGACCTGGATGTGACTACAGGAAAAGACAATCTGCTGACGGTTTCGATGATGGAGAAGTTTAATACACTGGATGAAATTGTGGTGACTTCGGGTTTAAGTAAAGCCAAACCCATTAATAAAATGGCGTTGGTATCGACTAAACAATTTACGACAGAAGAGGTCAATCGGTACGCCGGAGGAAGGAGCGACGTGGCACGTTTGGTTTCTAATTTTGCGGGAGTTTCTACCGGAGATGACAGCCGAAACGATATTGTGGTACGTGGAAATTCACCATCGGGAATGTTGTGGAGAATAGAAGGAATGCCGGTTCCGAGTCCCAATCATTTTTCGACACTGGGAACGACAGGAGGCCCAATTTCAGCTCTGAATCCAAATCTTTTAGCTAATTCTGACTTTTTAACCTCTGCTTTTCCAGCGGAATACGGAAATGCAATTGGAGGTGTTTTTGATCTGAGTTTCCGAAAAGGAAATCCCGATGATTATGAGTATATGATTAGTGCCGGAGCTTATCCGGGTGTCGAATTTATGGCCGAAGGTCCGCTTGGTAAAAAAGGAGGTTCCTTTGTAGCGTCAGCCAGATATGGGTTTGTCGGGGTTTTAGGTTTAGCGGGCACAGATGCACAGCCTAATTACAGAGACATTAGTTTTAATGTAGATTTAGGAAAAAGTAAAATGGGTAATTTCTCGCTTTTTGGAATCTACGGAACATCGGATATTGATTTTTTAGGAGATAAAATAGATAAGGAAGATCCTTTTGCTGCGCAGGATGAGGATGCCTATGTTAAATCGGGGTTTGCTTCTTTTGGATTAAAACACAATTTAGAGATTGGAACAAAATCATATTTGAAAACAATTGTTGGTTTTTCAAATTCGAGCAACTCTTATGAGAATTTCCGCTATTATAATTTCAATACGCCCGCAGTAAATCGTTTGCCTTTTACGGATATTAGTAACAATGAAAATAGAGTTACTTTCTCGACTTTGTTCAATTCCAAAATTAATAAGAAGACCACTTTCAGAGCAGGTTTACTTTTTGAGAATTATACGCTCGATGCTAAAATGGCTACCCGTGACAGACAGCAGGACAATAACGGAGATGGTTATCCGGACTTTGTACAGCTCATAAACAATAACGGGAATTATAATATTATTCAGCCTTTTGCTCAGGGACAATTTCGTTTGACCGAAAAACTAACCTTTAATGCGGGGATACACGGACAGTATTTTTCGATAAACAAAGAGTTTGCTTTCGAACCCAGAGCTGCTTTGGCTTATGCGGTAAATCAAAGGAATACTATTAGTTTTGGTTATGGATTGCACCATCAAAGTGTTGCGGCTCCAATATTATTTCTGAACGAATGGGTAAATGGAAATCAGGTTCAGACTAACAAGAATCTCGATTTAGTTCAAAGTCAGCATTATGTTTTGGGTTATGATGTACGATTGGCCAGAAAGTGGAGAGGGAAAGTAGAAATTTACTATCAGGATATTAGTAAGGCAGGAGTTCAGTCCCTTCCAAGCAGTTATTCTACTTTAACAGAAGGGGCTGATTTTGGTTATTCAATTGATAAAACGTCTTTAGTAAGTAAAGGAAGCGGATACAATCAGGGGATTGAATTTACAGTTGAAAAATTCTTTAGTGAAGGCTATTATGCTTTGTTTACTACTTCGCTTTTTGAAAGTAAGTATAAAGGAAGTGATGGTATAGAGCGGAATTCACCTTTTAATAATGGGTATGTCGTCAATCTGTTAGGAGGGAAAGAATTTAGAATAGGGAAGGCTAAGAAAAATGTTTTTTCGATTGATACTAAATTTACAACTGCGGGAGGACGTTATTATACTCCGGTTGATTTGGCTGCTTCTAAGAATGCCGGTTATGAAATCAGAGACGATGCCAATGCATTCAGCAAACAGTATGATCCTTATTTAAGGTTGGATGTGAAGTTTGGAATCAAATTTAACAGTAAAAGGAAAAAGAGGTTTCATCAGTTTTATATCGATTTTCAGAATGTAACCAACCATACCAATATCTTTACCAAGGAATATAATCGTTTGACGAATAGTGTTAATCAGAAAGATCAGATTGGTTTTTCTCCCGATTTTGGATATAAATTTCAGTTTTAAAATCATTAAGAGTTTAGTGAACAGAACAAATGCAGACAAAAGATACGTCTATTGTCTGCATTTTTTATATTTAAGATTCATTTTGGATTTAAGCGGAAATCTGTCGGGGATTATACTTTTACAATTTCTACCCTGCGGTTTTTTGCTTTATTTTCTTCACTTGTATTGTCAACAATTGGTTTGTCAGAGCCCCAGCCTTTTGTTTGTAGCCTTGAGGCATTTATTCCTTTAGAGGTTAGTGAAGCTTTTACGGCATTTGCTCTTTGTTCAGAAAGTTTTTTATTGTGGGCTGCGTCGCCATCATTGTCTGTATGACCTTCAATAGTGATTTTAAGATTAGAATTAGCCGTTAACAATTTCTGGATTTCATCAATTATAGGTACAGATTCTGTTTTTATAGTAGCCTTGTCAGTATCGAAATTAATATACAAAGCGATGTGCCCTTTAGTATCAAGTTCTTTTTTTATGGCATCCGCTTTGATGAGAGAGGCGGTCATCTTAAAAGGTTTTGTTTCTAAAACCATCCATCCCGCCGAAACTGCATCGTCATACGGAGTAAGCTGAATCCAGATATTTCTGTCGGCACGTCGAATCAAATAAGTAGTGGTAATGGCATTTGCCATGAAACCGTAACCATTCATATATTTTACACGATTGTTGTCTGGAATTGTATGGGAGGAATCTGCCGGAACTTTCATTTCAGAGATTTTTACTCCATCCACACTTTTAATCAGTTCATCTAAATTTCGTGCTACTTCGAGATCGCTATAAGATTTCCCTTCTTTTGCTTTAATTCTGGAATAGAAAATTTTTCCTTCAGGTTTTTCGAAATGATCTTTTACCCAAAAATAAGCAACGTCGTAATCAGCAATAGTGTTCTTAGAAGTGTCTTCGTAATTTTCAGGCAGATTAAAATAAGGGAATGTGCCAAGTGTTTTGTCTGAAATTGGTACAGAATTGAAATCAAATTTTTTAGCCGACGAAGATTCTGAAGTGGTTTCGGTAGCAGGGGGCGTTACAAGAGAATCTGTGGTATTTGTCACATCATTCTGCTTTTTATTGGAATTACATGCTACGATCATACATGCAATTAGAAGTAATGTTAAAATTTTGATTTTCATGTGGTTAGTTTTTAGAGAATCAAAGATAACAAAGCAAAGAGATTTTAACAAAGAAAAAGATTCAATTTAATCAATTTTTTTTGAATGTAATGTTTTGAAAAAGTGATAGTTATTATTGTTTGGATTCTGTGTTTTGTGACGGATTATTTGCCTTACGTTTTATATAAAAACAATTGGTCTGTTGCTATTTTATTTTTTAGAAAAGCTCCAATTGAGTAGGAAGCAGCTTAAAGGACATTCGATGGTATTTGGTTGTACCATATTTTTTAATGGCTTCGCGGTGTTCAGTTGTTGGATAACCTTTGTTCTTTTTCCAATTATACATTGGAAACTCTTCATGAATTTTATCCATATATTCATCACGATAAGTTTTAGCGAGAACCGAAGCTGCTGCAATACTTAAAAATTTTGCATCTCCTTTTATGATACTTTGGTTAGGGATTGATTTTAGTAATTCGATTTCAGCTGTAGAAAATTGTTTTCCCACAGTATTCCTAAGTCCTAGTTTTGCATTCAGAGATCGGTTTCCGTCAACAATAATAAATTCAGGTAGGGGTGTTAACTTTAAAACACATTCCTGCATTCCTTTCATCGAAGCATTCAGGATGTTTATTTCGTCAATTTCATCAGGCAGTAAATGTGTAACCGCAAAACTGATGGCCTGCTCTTCTATAATAGGTTTTAATAAGAATCGTGCTTTTTCAGACAATTGTTTACTGTCGTTTAAAATTTGGTTTTCAAAATTGGCAGGGAGAATTACGGCTGCTGCAGTTACCGGGCCAGCCAGACATCCTCGGCCTGCTTCATCAGTTCCGGTTTCTAAAAGGTATCCTGAGAAGTTTTTTTGAAGCATTTTCTGGGTTTTTATATTCAAGGTCACAAATATTGTAATTTTTTTTAAGAGTGCTAAAAAAACTTTTTTCAATGATAGCTTGGATTTACGGAAAAGAAAATAAAAGATTCAATTTTTAAAGGGTTCGTAAAAGGGACCGTCGTTTTTTAAGAGGCTTGCTTTTTCGCGGGTTCAAGTGTTAAAACCGTGTTAAGTGTTAAATTTACATAAATCTATGTTTTTAGCATAAATTAAAGAATATTGCTATTAAAAAGAATGGAATCTAAATAAATTGTGATAGATCTTAGTAGATGTTTAGGAATTTAGGCTAAAAATAAGTTAAAAAATTTTGGTGTTTTAAGAAATAATTAAGATGTTTGCGCCATACTAATTCAAAATAAATTAAAATGAAATTAAAATTTAAATGGATTTTTACGCTGGTTGTGGCGTTGTCTATGCAGTTTTCTTTTGCTCAGGAGAGAACTGTTACTGGAAAAGTCTCTGATAAAACAGGGGTAATTCCGGGAGTAAATGTTCTTGTGAAAGGATCTAAAGTAAGTACTCAAACTGATTTTGACGGAAGTTATTCCATTAAAGCAAAGACAGGTGATGTTTTAGTTTATTCATATGTTGGTATGAATAACAAACAAGTAACTGTTGGTTCTTCAAATTCAGTTAATGTGGTATTGGAGTCAGAGGCTCAATTAATGAATGAGGTTGTAGTTGTAGGTTACGGTGTACAGAAAAGAAAAGAAGTAACCGGTTCTATCTCTAAAATTGCCGGAAGCGACATTTCTAATCTTGTAACTCCGAGTGTTGAAGGACTTTTGGCAGGTAGAGCGACGGGAGTTCAGGTATTAAACAATACCGGACTTATTGGTGCTGCGCCAAAAATTAGAATTAGAGGTATCGGATCTATTTCTGGTAGTACAGAGCCATTAATTGTTGTTGATGGTATTCCAATTTATTCTGGTGATATCGGAGGGGTTTCTTCTACAAATGGTTTAGCAGATATCAATCCGGATGATATAGAATCTTTTGATATTTTAAAAGATGGTGCTGCAACTGCTATCTATGGATCAAGAGCAGCAAATGGAGTTGTTTTGATTACAACTAAAAGCGGAAAGAAAGGGACTCTTAAAGTTTCTTATTCAAGTGTTTTTGGTGTTGCTAGTGCTGCTAAAAAATATGATTTGTTAGAGACTCCTGATTTTCTGGTTATTTCTAATGAAAAAAGAACCAATAGAGGTCAGGCTCCTTGGGCAGTTGGAAATACTTACAATACAGATTGGCAAGGTGCCGTGTTAAGAAATGCACCTCAAATGACGCATAATCTTAATTTCAGTGGAGGTTCTGATAAAACAAAGTACTATTTATCTTTAGGACTTACTGATTTAGACGGTATCAATTTATCTAATAGTATGAAAAAGTATTCGATTAGAGCTAATATTGATCAGGATGTTAACAGATGGTTTAGTTTTGGTACAAATTTTAATGTAAACAGAACGGAGTATAAAGGATTGAATAGTGCCGCAAGCAGTTTATCAGGTAACTTTTTTAATACGATCAGACAGTTGCCAAATACGCCTATTTATGATGCTCTTGATCCAACAGGATACAATCTTTCGTCAAATAATGCAACCGTTGGACAGTGGGATAATTTAGCTCCGGTAGGAGATAATATTACCAATATTATTTATGCATTGGATCATAATAAATATGAATCAACAACAACGAGAATAATTGCAAGTGTTTTTGCAAATGCAAAGATTACTTCTGATTTAAGCTATAAATTGCAGGTAAGTGCAGATAATGCATCAACAGATGGTTACCGATACTGGAATCCTGTGCACGGAGACGGACGTTCATCAAATGGTAGTGTATATCAAGATAATACAAATCTTATGAGATGGAACTGGCAGAATATTTTGAACTACAAGCACACTTTTGCTGAAGATCATAATCTTGGAGTAACAGGTGTTGCTGAATATCAAAAATCCAAAACTAAGATTTTTTGGGGGTCAGGAAGTGATATTATAAGTGATTTCTTTGATAAAAATTTAGTAAGTAATACTTATAATACAAGAGATTCTGGTGGTGGTGTTACTGAAAAAGGTATTATGTCTTATTTAGGTCGTGTTACTTATAACTACAAAGAAAAATATTTTATTCAGGGATCCCTTAGACGTGACGGAATTTCTCAGTTTGAAAAAGATGTTAGGTACCATAATTTCCCTGGAGTTTCTGCAGGTTGGACCGTTTCTAAAGAAAGTTTCATGGAAGGAATTAGCAATACAGTTTCTGATTTGAAATTTAGAGGTTCTTATTCTCAGGTTGGTAATGTTGAGGTTTTGGATGGAGCTTCTTATCCTTCAAAAGATCTTACAATTGGTTCTCCTTATGGTTCTTCTAATGGTATTGGTTACTGGCAATTTGGGAATCCTTTATTAGAATGGGAAACTTCAACTAAAGTTGATTTTGGTGTAGATTTAGGATTACTTAACAATCGTTTGACATTAAGCTTCGATTATTTTAAAAATAATATCGACAATTTAGTTTTGGCTGCACCACAACCTCCATCCATTGGTATTCCTAATAATACGGTAAATCAAAATGTTGGTAAAATGTACAATCAGGGATATGAGTTTGCTGCTACATTTAAGGCAATTAATAATGCAAACTTTAAATGGGATATCTCTTCTAATTTAACGCTTGCTAAGAATAAAGTTACGGCATTGTATCAAGGACAACCAATCATAGGGGGGTCATCTACAGATACAAGCATTGCTCCAAATATCATTATTCAGCAAGGAGAATCAGTTAATTCTTTATATGGATTTAAATACTGGGGAGTTAATAAAGCAAACGGTAACCCGGTGTATTACAAAGCAGACGGTAGTTTAGTACAAGGAAACTTGCCAGCTGTTACCTATTCTGTTTTTGATCCAAATAACCCGGCAGCGGCAGGTGCACCAGCATCATTGACTAGTTCTGATAGAACTATTTTAGGGAATACGTTGCCAACTTATTACGGATCTGTTAGTTCTACGATGAAGTATAAAAATCTTGATTTTGGTTTTATGTTCAGATTTAGTGGAGGGAATAAAATTTTTAATTCCACTAGAAGAGAGTTGATGAACCAAAACTTTAACAACAACGGAACAGAAATTTTAGGAAGATGGCAAAGTGTTGACAATCCGGGAGACGGATGGACACCAAGATTATATGCAGGTACAAATACTTCAACAAATCTTAGTGGAAGCGCAAGTACTCGTTTTGTTGAAAAAGGCGATTTTATTTCACTTGATAATATTAGTATTGGTTACACATTGCCTAAAATGTTGCTAGATAAAATTAAAGTAGATAACTTCAGACTATTTGTTCAAGCGCAAAATATTTGGCTGATTTCAGATTACAAAGGTTTAAATCCTGAAATGGAAACATCTGGAGTAGATATTAATGGAACGCCACGTTCAAAAGTGATCTCAGTTGGATTAAATGTAAGTTTATAATAAGTACATATGAAAAATATAATAAAAACAATTTTACTTTCTGTTGCTGTACTCGGGATGAGTTCATGTACAGAAGACAAGATATTGGATTTAAAACCAGTAAATAATATTCTGAGCCCTGATGCTTTTACAACACCAACTTTGATAGAGAGTTATATGAACGGTGTTTACAATGCGGCAGCTATTGGTCAATATAACGCTACTACTGCAAATGGTGGTAGAGGATATGTTTGGGGAGCTGCGTATGTAGAGCAAGGAGAAGCAAGAGGTGAAGATGTTGTTAATATGGCAACATTTTATGATTTGACATACAGTACAACCTATGATCCAACTAGTGCTAACAATGTTTATTACTGGGTTGATGGTTACAGATTAATCAACAGATGTAATTTGATGATTGAAGGTACAACAGATGCTGTTGCCAAAGGTGTCATCACCAAAGCGATTGGCGATAATTATATCGGTCAGTGTAAATTTTTAAGAGCAATTACACATTTAGAATTACTAACTTATTTTGCGAAACCTTATTTTGACACTCCTGGTGCAACTCATGCGGGTATTCCTTACAGAGAAGTTGGAGTTAATACACAAGCTGAAATTGACTCAGAAACAGTAAAACCTAGAAATACAGTTGCTGATTGTTATGCAAAAATTCTAACTGATTTAAACGCTGCAGAAACTTTAATTACTACAGGTAGTTCAAGCGCATTTGCATCAAGAGTTGTTGGTAAAGCTTCTAAATGGGCAGCAATTGCGTTCAAAACGAGATTGTATCTTCAAAAAAGAGACTGGGCAAATGTAATTGTTGAAGGGAATAAGTTAACAGGAGCTTTTGCATTGACAGCTGATCCTTACGCACCGTTTCAGAATACTACCGCTCTTAATACTAGTAACTCAGAGTCTATTTTCTCTATTCAACATGCTGCTACATCTAATCCTGGTGTAAATGCTGCATTAGCCAGTATGTTAAGAGACAGAGCACTGGTTTGTATTAGTCCTATTTTATGGAGAGATACTAAATGGTGGTTGACAGATGATAAACGAAGAGAAGATGGGAAGTTTATTTTTACTGCAGCTGGGATTAAATACACTAATAAATATACAGATGTTACAAATCGTACAGATGCTGCACCAGTTATCAGATATGCTGAGGTAGTGTTGAATATGGCTGAAGCTCAGGCACGTTTATCAAATTTACCAGGAGCTCTAACTTTGTTGAACTCTGTAAGAAACAGATCGTTGGCTAATCCTGTAGCAACTCCGGGGAACCCTGTGGCGCAGGCTTATACAGCTGCTTCTTTTACTACTGTTCCTACTATGGTTGAGGCTATTCTAAAAGAAAGAAGAATTGAATTTTTACAGGAAGGTCGCAGATGGACTGACATTCACAGATTGACGGCAGATCCAATAGCATCTGTTGCAACTAACGGAATTCCTGCTAAGGTAGCTAGTGCTGTCTCGCCTCCTGCTACTGCATTTGTTTTGGGTAATAGTTTTGTGATTACAACTCCGGTTGCCGCTATACCTGCATCTGACTTTAGATTTTTATGGCCAATACCACAAATTGAAATGAATACTAATCCGGGATTAGGTCAAAATCCAGGATGGAATTAAGATAAATATTTTGATTTTTTTTGAAAGCCCCCGATCATTTTTTTGATTGGGGGTTTTTGTTTTAATAATTTGGTTTGAAAAAGAATTCAGATCACAATGATTTGTTTTTTTATACGTTTTTATCTTTTACCTTTGCTTGATAAATTTTATACAAATAATTACCTATAAAACAATCAAATGAGAATATTCATTTTTCTATATCTTTTAGTTGTACCAACTTTATTATTTTCTCAGGAAAAAACTACTTCTAAAAATAGTTTAGACATGAACACAAAATATTCAAGTATAACGGATACGGTAAAAAAGAAAAAAGCCAAGATTGCTACTATAGATCAATATCAGATTATCACATTAGAACACGATACTACCTATGTTGACACCTCGCTGACTTTGAAGAGTGCTTATAAACAAAATCACCTTAGAAAAGACGACTTTGGACTTTTGGCCTTCTCCAATATTGGACAAACATTTAATACATTACAATACAGTCTGACCAGTTTCTCTCCTTATCCTGAAATTGGTTTTAGTGGTAAACATTTTAATTATATGCAGGCCGATCAGATTAATTATTATTCGGCGGCTACTCCTTTGACAGAATTGTTCTTTAATACTACCATTAACAAAGGACAAAACGTAGACTCCTTTATTACCTTAAACACCTCAAAAAATCTTAATTTTTCGATTGCTTATAAAGGCTTGCGTTCAGAAGGAGATTATATCAATCAGCTGGTAAGTGCTGGGAATTTTAGGTTTACAACGAGTTATGCTACAACGGATAAAAGATATGCCATAAATGCACACTATACCTATCAGGATATTTCTAATGAAGAGAATGGTGGGATTACGACACCCACAGATTTTGAAAGTGATAACAAAGATTATAAAAACCGTCAGCGATTACAAGTGTATCTTACAGATGCCAAGTCCTTTTTAAAAGGAAGACGCCTGTTTTTTGATCATGCTTTCAGAGTAAATCCCAAGAACGGAAGCAACAATTTATATGTAACACATCAGTTTAATTACGAAAATAAACTTTTTGAATATAATCAGGCAACACTAGCTTCAAATATTGGTAATGGAACGGCGTTTCAACGCTTTGGGGATTCGTATGTTACAAGTGGTATCAACGATAAAACGAAATACGAAAGGCTCTACAATAAGGCAGGACTTGCTTACGAAAACTCTCTTTTAGGAAAATTTAATTTTTTTGTAGACGATTACCGATCCAATTATGAGTACGGTAGAATTATCATAGGGAAAGACAAAAAAGTTATACCGGATAATTTATTTGTACAAATTAACAATTTCGGAGGTCAGTACGAATACCAAAAAAATAAATGGAACGGTCGTTTTCTGTATTCAAGATCGATTACAAATCAGTCGCTTTCTAACTTAGATGCGAAACTGAGATACGATATGAATGATAAAATTCAGTTTGATTTCAGATATCGTAACATCAATAAATTGCCAAACAACAATTTCAATTTGTACCAAAGCAGTTACACAGAGTACAACTGGTCGAATAATTTTAAAAATGAAAAAATTAACTCGCTTAGCGCCAATGTGTCAACCCCTTGGTTAAATGCAGAAGTTCAGTATACCGTTTTAAACGATCATCTTTATTTTAGAGATAAATCTTCTGCTGCTCAGGCTGCTGCACATATTCAAATTATTGAGCCGGCTCAATATGGGAATGCGATTAATTATTTGGAAATTAAAGCAAGCCGTGAGTTTAAATTTGGGCGATTTGCCTTAGATAACACCCTTTTATACCAAAAGGTTGGTCAGTCAGATTTGATTCTTAATGTACCTGATTTTGTGACCAGAAATACCTTCTATTATTCAGGGCATTTTTTTAAGAAAGCATTGTACATGCAATCAGGAGTTGTATTCAATTATTTTACAAAATATTACGGGAATGACTATAATCCGGTTGTAGGAGAGTTTTTTGTTCAGAATGATAAAAAGATTGGCGGTTATCCGTTATTCGATCTTTTTCTAAACGCCAGAATTCGTCAGACCCGATTTTATTTTAAAGCAGAACACATAAACGCTTTATTCTCAAAAAGCGATTATTATTCAGCACCTAATAATCCCTATCGTGATTTTGTAATCCGATTTGGTTTGGTTTGGAATTTCTTCCAATAAAATTAGGCGCCTCATAGATTAAAAACCAAATATTAAAATTCAAATAGAAATGGACTTTTCAAAAAACATTTTAGAAACAATAGGTAATACACCATTGGTAAAACTCAACAAAATTGTTGCTGAAATAGATGCACTGGTATTGGCAAAAGTCGAAACATTTAATCCCGGAAATTCTGTTAAAGACAGAATGGCTGTGAAAATGATTGAAGATGCAGAAGCAGATGGCCGATTGAAACCGGGAGGAACTATTATTGAAGGGACTTCAGGAAATACAGGAATGGGATTAGCACTTGTAGCGATCATTAAAGGTTACAAACTGATCTGTGTAATGTCTGACAAACAGTCGAAAGAAAAAATGGATATCTTACGTGCAGTAGGGGCTAAGGTGGTAGTTTGTCCTACCGATGTTGAGCCTACCGATCCACGTTCTTACTACTCAGTTTCAAAACGTCTGGCTAGTGAAACGCCAAATTCATGGTATGTAAATCAATACGATAACATGTCTAATGCATTGGCACATTATGAGCAAACCGGACCGGAAATCTGGAAACAGACAGAGGGAAAGATTACTCATTTTGTAGTGGGAGTAGGAACTGGGGGAACTATTTCGGGAGTTGGGAAATATTTAAAAGAACAAAATCCAAATATTAAGATCTGGGGAATTGATACCTATGGCTCTGTTTTTAAAAAATACCATGAAACCGGAATTTTCGACGAGAATGAAATCTATTCTTATATCACAGAAGGAATCGGGGAAGATATTTTACCTAAAAATGTTGACTTCTCTTTAATTGACGGATTCACCAAAGTAACAGACAAAGATGCGGCAGTTTACACCAGAAAAATAGCTTTAGAAGAAGCAATTTTTGTTGGGAATTCAGCAGGAGCCTGTATAAAAGGGTTGTTACAGTTAAAAGAGCATTTCAAGCCGGATGACGTTGTAGTAGTGTTATTTCATGACTCAGGAAGCCGTTATGTAGGTAAGATGTTTAATGACGACTGGATGCGCGAACGCGGTTTCCTGGAAGAAAATGTAACAAAAGCAGAAGACGTTATTAAAGATCATATCGATAAACAATTAATTGTCGTTCGTACCGAAGAATTAGTTTCTCATGCCATCGAACGTATGCGTAAGTATAAAATTTCGCAAATTCCGGTGGTAGATATTAATGGATTTGTTGGATCTGTTGACGAAACGGATTTATTCAGAAGTTACGTTGCCGATAAAAACGTTGCCGAAAAACCGATTAAAGAAGTAATGGGGAAACCTTTTCCAATCGTAAAATTAGGAACTCCAATTGAAGAAGTTTCTAAGTTGTTCACAAAAGAAAATGATGCCGTTTTAGTAGATCTTGAAAACGGTAGTCATCATATTATTACAAAATATGATATCATTGGGTCAATAAAATAAGATCCTTTTTACACATTTTTAAATCCATACATCTAGTTTTAAGTAATTAGATGTATGGATTTTTTGTATAAATGTAAATCAGGTTAGGTTTTGTAGTATGGATTTTAAGTAGATGAAAAAATAATTTTTGTAAGAATATTAGTAAAATTTATTAATTTAGGACTGTGTAATCATTGTATATGCCTGAATTATGAAAGAAGATTTTCTTCATTACCTCTGGAGATTCAAAAAGTTTGAAACTCTAGATCTTAGAACTACTCAGAATGAACCGCTCATCATTATTAAAACGGGTGATTATCTGGAACTTTCCGGGCCGGATTTCTTTAATGCTCAAATTAAAATAGGAGATCAAAAATGGGCAGGTAATATCGAAATACATCTCAAGTCTTCAGATTGGTATGTACACGCTCACGAAAAAGATACCGCTTATGACAATGTAATTCTGCATGTGGTATGGGAACACGATACAGAGATTTTTAGAAAGAATAATACCGAGATTCCGGTTCTGGTTTTAAAAGAGTATACTTCTAAAGAAATACTCACTAATTATCACGCTCTTGTAGCGCCAAAATCATGGATATTCTGCGAAAAAAGCATCACTGAAATTGAGGAGTTTGTTTTTAAAAACTGGCAGGAAAGACTATTCTTTGAGCGTTTAGAGCGTAAGGCAATATTTATTTATGATTTGTTAAAGGAGAATCAGCAGGACTGGGAAGCGGTTTTATTCTCGTTATTTGCGAGGAATTTTGGATTGAATACCAATGGAATTTCTTTTCTGCAAATGGCAAAATCCCTTCCGTTTTCAATTGTTAGAAAGGAAAGCTTTGAAGTTGAAAATCTCGAAGCGTTGTTTTTTGGCACCATTGGATTGCTGGACTCTGAGAAAGAAGATGTGTATTTCACCGACTTAAAAATGAGGTATTATTATCTGTTGAACAAATACCAGTTAAAAAGGCATCCTATAGATCCAATTCAGTTTTATAAGCATCGCCCGGATAATTTTCCAACCATTCGACTCTCACAACTTGCTAATTTATATCAAAAACAAAACCTGTTTTCAAAAATAATTGCTGTAAAATCAGTTGAGGAAGTACGTAAGCTGTTAATAGTATCGGCAAGTACGTATTGGCAGAACCATTATCAGTTTGATAAAGAAAGTTCAAAGAAACCAAAGGCTTTGTCTCACGCATTTATAGATTTACTCATTATAAATACGATTCTCCCGCTTCAGTTTGCCTATGCGGCTACAAGAGATGAATCAATTTCTGAGGAGTTAATTTCTTTTATGAATCAGGTAGCACCAGAGAGCAATGCGATTATTAGTAAATTTGAGTCCTTTGGAGTAAAAGCTAAAAATGCTTTTGAAACTCAGGCGCTTTTAGAACTTAAAAAAGAATATTGCAATCAGAAAGCCTGTTTAAGATGTGCATTAGGAATAGAATTGCTTAAGAATAATTAGATAATTAGACAATTAGATAATGAGGGACTGTGATAATTTTTATTGTAGGGGAATGTTCACTTCAAAAATCTACAATCTGTAATTAGAAAATGAGACAATGTGATAATTTTGTACTTTTGTAGAAAGAGACAAATTAAAAATCTAGAATCTGAAATCTATAATCTAAAATCAATAAAATGTCGGCTATTTTAAAACTTAAATTCTTTTTTGAAAAATATGGTTTTCACGTATCTTCAAGATTAGCGGATAAACTTGGGATGCGCGTGACAAGTGTGAGATTGTTTTTTATTTACATTTCATTTGTTACCGCCGGGCTTGGATTCGGAATTTACCTTACTTTGGCTTTTTGGATTCGTTTAAAAGATCTGATTCGTGCCAAACGAACTTCGGTATTTGATTTATAAAAAAAAGCTCCAAATTTTATTTGGAGCTTTTTTTAGTTTTTTATTCTTCGATTTCGTTATTGTTAAGTCTTGATCTTTTCTTACTGTATCCGAAATAAACCAAAATACCGATAGCTAACCATCCTAGTGAAAGAAATTGAGCATCGTGGCTTAAATTGATCATTAAATAGGTGTTGATTGCAATACCTAAAACGGCAATAATTGGTAGTGCAGGAACCTTGAAAGTTCTCGTTAATCCAGGTTGTTTTACTCTTAAAATCCAAACCGCGATACAAACCATTGTAAAGGCAAATAAAGTTCCAAAACTGGTCATATCAGCTAATTTGTTGATTGGTGTAAAAGCAGCAACTGTAGCAATAATACCACCTAAAATTATTAAGTTAGTTTTTGGAGTTCCTGAAAGTGGATTTACTTTAGAGAATACAGCAGGAATTAATCCATCTTTAGACATACCAAGGAAAATTCTGGATTGTCCCATAATCATTACCATTAATACAGAAACAAGACCAATTGTTGCAGCAATTGTAATAATAAAACCAGCCCATCCCTGTCCGGCAATATCAAATGCATAGGCAACAGGAGCTTTAATAGCATCAGGATATTTTCCTAGTGGATTAAAATCTTTGTAGTTCATCATTCCTGTTAGTACTAAAGAAACAAGAATATATAAGGTAGTACAAATTAATAAGGAAGCAATGATCGCAAACGGAACATCTTTTTTAGGGTTTACCGCTTCACCTGCCTGAGTCGAAACAGCATCGAAACCTACATAAGCAAAGAAAATTGCAGCAGCACCGGAAACAATTCCTCCAATACCGTAAGCATTGTGCGTAGTTTCTTTTTCTATAATTTGAGTAGCTGCCGGAATAAACGGACTCCAGTTTGCAGTATTGATAAAGAAAAGACCGGCGATAATTACAAATATTACAGCTGAAACTTTAAGAATAACAATGAAATTGTTTGCTTTTGCAGCACTTTTTGTTCCTTTAATAAGTATGGAAATAACCAAAATGACAATTAAAAAAGCCGGAAGATTCATAGAAAAACCTTCTCCGGTGTAACTGGCAGGGTCTGTGGTCAGCCATTCAGGCAAATGGATATGAAACATTTTGAGCAGTTTATTAAAATATCCGGACCAGGAAACGGCGACCGTCATCGATCCCATCGCATATTCGAGAATAAGTCCCCAACCGATAATCCAGGCGAAAATTTCTCCAATTGTTCCATATGCGTAGGCATAAGCAGAACCTTCAACAGGCAAAATAGAGGCAAACTCAGAATAACAAAGAGCTGCGAAAACACAGGCAATCCCTGCAATGATGAAGGAAACAGCTAAGGCCGGACCAGCGTGGTAATAGGCTCCGGTACCTGTAAGTACAAAAATTCCTCCTCCAATAATGGCACCAACACCAATGGCGGTAAGGCTCCATTTTCCTAAAACTCTTTTTAAATCACTTTTTTTCATATCGGCCTCAAAGGCTGATATAGGTTTAACTCTCCAAATTGACATATATTATATTGGTTTATTTGTTACTAAGCTCCAAATGTATCGTTTTTTGTAAAAAATAAAAACAATTATCTCATTTTTAGTTGTAAAATATTAAATATTTTGATAAAACCTCCGTTTATCAATCTTTCCGGGCTGAGATTCATTAGATTAATGAGGTATAAATAATGAAAAATGTAATTTTTTAAAATGCAATATTTTTGCTAATTTTCTTAATAAAGCTTTAAGTTTTTCTTATTTTAGTAATTTAAAAAATGAAGGAAAATTTTTAATAAAATGAATTTAAGACGTTTTGAAGTTCTTTTGAAGTTTACACAAGAACAACGTAAAGGTGTTTTTTTACTCTTTATTATTATAGCTGTATTGCAGGCGGTTTACTTTCTTGTTGATTTCGATATTTCGGAGAAGATTGTTCCTGAAGAAAAGCAGTGGATGAATTTGCAATCCGAAATAGATTCTTTAAAATTTTTAAAGTCTGGAGAGAAAAGAAAGGTCTATGCTTTTAATCCAAATTTCATTACCGATTACAAAGCGTACAAATTAGGAATGTCTGTCCAGGAGATCGATCGTCTGCTGGCGTTCCGAAAAGAGAACAAATATGTAAATTCAGCAAAAGAATTTCAGGAAGTCACAAAAATCTCAGATTCTTTACTGAGAGTGATTTCTCCGCTTTTTAAATTTCCGGAGTGGGTTACCAATAAATCAAGTCATAAGATCAAAAGAAATGAGTTTTTTAAAGAACCTGTTTATGAAAAAGAGGAAATTATAGTACAGGATATGAATAGTGCTACTCAGGAAGATTTAGTTAAGATATATGGTATAGGGGAAGCTCTATCGATAAGGATCCTTAAGCAAAGAGAAGTTTTGGGAGGTTTTGTTTCGATGGAACAGATGAATGAGGTTTGGGGACTTTCGCCAGAAGTTGTAAAAGAATTGACTGCGCATTTTAAAGTAGCAATTCCTCCCTCCTTAAAAAAAATCGCCATAAACGAAGCCTCTTTAAAAGAGTTGGCAAAGTTTCCTTACTTCCGATATGCATTGGCCAAGGAGATTGTGACCTATCGAAGTATGAATGGGAATATTAATAATATTGAGGATTTGTCAAAAATTAAAGGTTTTCCTATTGAAAAAGCAAAAATAATTAGTTTATATTTGGAGTTCTAAAAAAAAACAGAATTACAATGGATTTTCAATATAATGAAACGCAGTTGATGATTGCGCAGTCAATAAAAGATTTTGCTGAGAAAAATATCCGTCCAAATATCATGGAATGGGATGAATCTCAAATTTTTCCGGTTTCCCTGTTCAAGCAATTGGGAGAAATGGGGTTTATGGGAGTTTTGGTTCCTGAAGAGTATGGTGGTTCCGGTTTAGGGTATCACGAGTATATCACCGTTGTAGAAGAGATTGCAAAAGTAGATCCATCAATTGGTTTATCTGTTGCGGCTCATAATTCATTATGCACCAATCATATTTTGACTTTTGGTAACGAAGAACAAAAGAAAAAATGGCTGCCAAAACTTGCAACAGCAGAACATATTGGAGCCTGGGGATTAACCGAGCACAATACCGGTTCAGATGCGGGAGGAATGAATACGACCGCAGTTAAAGAGGGTGATGAATGGATTATAAACGGAGCCAAAAACTTCATTACACATGCTATTTCAGGAGATATTGCGGTAGTAATTGTTCGCACCGGTGAAAAAGGAGATTCAAAAGGAATGACGGCTTTTGTTCTTGAGAAAGGGATGAAAGGATTTAGCTCAGGAAAGAAAGAAAATAAATTAGGAATGCGTGCCAGTGAAACTGCTGAGTTGGTTTTTGACAGCTGTCGCGTTCCGGATGCTAACAGATTGGGAGAAGTAGGACAAGGATTTGTTCAGGCGATGAAAATATTAGACGGGGGACGAATTTCAATTGGAGCTTTGTCTTTGGGGATTTCAAAAGGAGCTTATGAAGCGGCTTTGAAGTATTCAAAAGAGAGATATCAATTTGGTCAGCCTATCAGTAATTTTCAAGGTATATCTTTCAAATTGGCGGATATGGCTACCGAAATAGAAGCGTCGGAGTTGTTATTGCATAAAGCAGCTTATTTAAAACAACAACATAAGCCGGTGACAACATTAGGAGCTATGGCGAAGATGTATGCTTCCGAAGCTTGTGTGAAAATTGCCAACGAGGCAGTTCAGATTCATGGAGGTTACGGTTATACAAAAGATTTTCCGGTAGAGAAATTCTACAGAGATTCTAAATTGTGTACCATTGGAGAAGGAACAACCGAAATTCAAAAAGTGGTTATTTCCAGAAATTTGTTGAAAGAGTAAAAGGATATAGAGTAAAGAGTAAAGAGTAAAGAGTAAAGAGTAAAGAGTAAAGAGTAAAGAGTAAAGAGTAAAGAGTAAAGAGTAAAGAGTAAAGAGTAAAGAGTAAAGAGTAAAGAGTAAAGAGTAAAGAGTAAAGAGTAAAGAGTAAAGAGTAAAGAGTAAAGGGATGAAGAATAGAGGATACGTAGTATTGAAGTCTTTATTCTTTGTTCTATATTCTATACTCTATATTCTATACTCTATATTCTATTCTCTAAAAAAAATAACGGGATGAAGAATGCAGGATACACAGTATTGAAGTCTTTATTCTTTGTTCTGTACTCTTTACTCTATATTCTATTCTCTAAAAAAAAAAATAATGGGATGAAGAATGCAGGATACGTAGTATTGAAGTCTTTATTCTTTGCTCTTTATTCTATTTTCTAAAAAAAAGCACAATTTATGGCTCATAATTCATAATTAATACATACTTTTGCAGCCTTAACGAGAGGAGGTGTCAATATTATGTTAATTATACCAATTAAAGACGGAGAAAATATCGATAGAGCATTAAAGCGCTATAAAAGAAAATTTGATAAAACAGGAACTGTTCGTCAACTAAGAGCACGTACTGCTTTTATTAAGCCTTCTGTTATCAAAAGAGCTCAAATTCAAAAAGCGGCTTACATTCAAACATTGAGAGATAGTTTAGAGAGTTAGTAGTAGCTTTTTTTAAAATAATTACCGTTAGTTATCAAAAAGAATTAATTTTGATACTAACGGTTTTTTTTGTGTTTAATTTTAAGCTGAGTTGGTTTTCTTTTTATCGGACTAACAGGTGTTGTAAGAATTGTGTTTTTATGAAATCAAATATAGAGGCGTTTCGTGATTATCTGGAGTTGGAGAAGAAGTATTCGGTTCATACGGTTACGGCTTATTTGAATGATGTTTTTTCTTTTAAAGAATTTAATGGAGTTAATTTTGAGCAAGAGGGAATTGAGGGGGTGAATTACGGTCAAATTAGAAGTTGGATTGTTTCTTTAGTGGATGAGGGTGTTTCGAATGTTTCTGTCAATCGAAAAATGTCGTCTTTGAAAGCGTTTTATCGGTTTCTTTTGAAAACAAGGCAAATTGAAGTGAATCCGATGTTAAAGCATAAAGCATTGAAAACGCCTAAGATTATTCAGATTCCTTTTTCTGAAAAAGAGTTGACTGATTTGTTGTTGAAGGTTGGTGATCCTTGCGGGTTTGAGGAGGTTCGTGACAGGCTTATTGTGGATTTGTTTTATGCCACCGGGATAAGGAGGGCTGAGTTGATTCATTTGATGAAATGTAATGTTGATTTGTCATCTGGTTTGTTAAAGGTTTTAGGGAAGAGAAATAAAGAGCGTATTGTTCCGATATTGCCAATAATTGCGGGGCAGATGAAATTGTATTTACAGGAAAGGACTTTGATTGAAAAGGTGGTAGATGAGGATTATTTTTTTATTTCAGGCAAAGGGTTAAAATTGAGTGAATCTTTTGTGTATCGATTAATAAATTCTTACTTTAGTAAAGTCTCTGAAAAGGTAAAAAAGAGTCCGCATGTGCTTCGGCATACTTTTGCGACTCATTTATTAAATAACGGAGCAGATTTAAATTCAGTTAAGGAATTATTGGGACATTCGAGTTTAGCGTCTACACAGGTTTATACTCACAATAGTTTAGCGGAGCTTAAAAAAGTGTATGCAAATGCGCATCCTAGGAATAAACAATAGTTCTGAAATGTTTAACCCTAAAATTTGTATTATGAAGGTAGATGTTCATGCAGTTAACTTTACTGTTGACAGAAAATTGGTAGATTTTATTCAGGAGAGAATGGATAAATTGGAGAAATATTATGATCGTGTTGTTTCGGCGGATGTTTTTTTGAAAGTTGAAAGAACAAGTGATAAAGAGAATAAAGCAGTAGAGATTAAGATTAATGTACCGGGGGATGATTTTTTGGTTAAAAAGCAGTGCAAGACATTCGAAGAGGCAGTTGAACTTTCAGCAGAATCTTTAGAAAGATTACTTGTTAAAAGGAAAGAAAAAATAAGAGCACATATATAATTGAAATTTTTTTCAAAAAATGTTTTGATTCAAAGATAAAATAGCTACATTTGCAGTCCGTTAGAAATAGCGGACTTTTTTAATGCAATTGCCGATGTAGCTCAGCTGGCTAGAGCAGCTGATTTGTAATCAGCAGGTCGTGGGTTCGAGTCCCTCTATCGGCTCAAAAATATTTCAAATGCGATTTGAAATTGGTTCTTAAAAATTATTGAAAAAGGTTTGTGGTTAGTAGGGTGAGGTTTTTAGGTTAGATCTAAAATCGGAATTCTGAAATCATAAATTATTAAGGGGAGATACTCAAGCGGCCAACGAGGGCAGACTGTAAATCTGCTGTGTGAACTTCGCAGGTTCGAATCCTGCTCTCCCCACAAATAAAGAAGAAGTTAAGGTTTTGGGCTATCGGTTTCGGGTTTTTAAAAGCTGAGATCTAAATCTAAAAGTCAGAACTCTCTGCCGACTTAGCTCAGGGGTAGAGTGCTTCCTTGGTAAGGAAGAGGTCACGGGTTCAATTCCCGTAGTTGGCTCAAGTAAGTAGGAAATTGAAAATTAATATATAACTAAGATTAAAAATTAAGTAAAATGGCAAAGGAGAATTTTAATCGTTCCAAACCGCACTTAAACATAGGTACAATTGGACACGTGGATCACGGAAAAACTACATTAACTGCAGCAATTACAAAAGTATTGTCTGATGCTGGTTACTGTCAAGCAAAATCGTTTGATCAAATCGATAACGCTCCAGAGGAGAAAGAAAGAGGTATTACTATTAATACATCACACGTAGAGTATGAAACAGCTAACCGTCACTACGCTCACGTTGACTGTCCAGGTCACGCGGATTACGTAAAGAACATGGTTACTGGAGCAGCTCAAATGGACGGAGCTATCTTAGTAGTTGCTGCTACAGATGGTCCAATGCCACAAACTCGTGAGCACATCCTTTTAGGTCGTCAGGTTGGTATTCCAAGAATCGTTGTTTTCATGAACAAAGTGGATATGGTTGATGATGCTGAGTTGTTAGAGCTTGTTGAAATGGAAATTAGAGATTTATTATCTTTCTACGAATATGATGGAGATAATGGTCCTGTAGTTCAAGGTTCTGCTTTAGGAGGATTGAATAATGATCCTGCTTGGGTACCAAAAATCATTGAATTAATGGAAGCTGTTGATGCTTGGATCGAAGAGCCAGTGCGTGACGTAGCAAAACCATTCTTGATGCCGGTTGAAGACGTATTTACAATTACTGGTCGTGGAACTGTTGCTACAGGTCGTATCGAAACAGGTATTGCTAATACAGGAGATCCAGTTGAAATCATTGGTATGGGAGCTGATAAATTAACTTCTACTATTACAGGAGTTGAGATGTTCCGTAAAATCCTTGATAGAGGTGAAGCTGGAGATAACGTAGGTTTATTGTTAAGAGGTATTGATAAAGAATCTATCAAAAGAGGAATGGTTATCATTAAGCCAGGATCAGTAAAACCACACGCTACTTTCAAAGCAGAGGTTTATATCTTGAAAAAAGAAGAAGGTGGACGTCATACTCCATTCCACAATAACTACCGTCCACAGTTCTACGTACGTACAACTGACGTAACAGGAGTTATTACTTTACCAGAAGGAGTAGAGATGGTAATGCCAGGAGATAACTTGACTATCAATGTTGCTTTATTAAGCCCAATCGCTATGAGTGTTGGTTTACGTTTCGCTATCCGTGAAGGTGGTAGAACTGTAGGAGCAGGTCAGGTAACTGAAATCGTAGGATAATCCTATAAAAAATAAAAAAAAAGCCAGCTGATTTTCTTAATTGAAATCACTGGCTTTTAATTACGGGCGTAGTTCAAGGGTAGAATAGCGGTCTCCAAAACCGTTGATGGGGGTTCGAATCCCTCCGCCCGTGCAATAAAAAAATATATCAAATGACAAAAGTTACTAATTATTTATCAGAGGCTTTCGAAGAGTTAAAGTCAAATGTTACTTGGCCAGCTTGGGCTGAGGTTCAAAAATTGACAATTGTTGTAGCTGTATTTTCGATTCTGTTCGCTTTGGCAACATGGGGAGTAGACGAATTTTTTGCAAAAGCTTTGGCTGGATTTTTTAACTGGTTAAAAGGATAATTTTTTTTGTGATGGCAGATAATAATGTGAAAAAATGGTATGTGGTTAGAGCTGTAAGCGGGCAAGAAAACAAAGTCAAAGCTTACATCGAAACTGAGATTGCCAGATTAGGTATGGGCGATTATGTTTCCCAAGTTTTAGTACCTACAGAAAAAGTAGTTACTGTAAAAGAAGGAAAGAAAATGTCTAAGGATAAAGTTTATTTCCCTGGATATGTTATGATCGAAGCCAATTTAGTTGGTGAGATACCTCATATTATTAAGTCAATTACTAGTGTAATTGGGTTTTTAGGTGAGATCAAAGGCGGGGAACCGGTTCCTTTGAGACTTTCTGAAGTAAATAGAATGTTAGGTAAAGTGGATGAGTTGGCTGTTAATACAGATACTCGTGCTATTCCTTTCAGCCTGGGTGAAACGGTAAAAGTGATCGATGGTCCTTTTAACGGGTTTAACGGTTCGGTTGAAAAAATCAATGAAGAAAAGCGTAAACTTGAAGTTATGGTTAAGATTTTCGGAAGAAAGACACCATTAGAATTGAGCTTTATGCAAGTAGAAAAAGTATAATTTTTTGTTACACTATAATAAACCATTGTAATCGCTTCCATTGATTACAGTGATAAATTTTTTAAAAATGGCTAAAGAAATTAGTAAGGTAGTTAAACTACAAGTTAAGGGAGGTGCTGCGAACCCGTCGCCACCGGTTGGACCTGCTTTAGGAGCTGCTGGGGTTAATATCATGGAGTTCTGTAAGCAATTTAATGCTAGAACTCAGGATAAACCTGGCAAAATTTGCCCAGTGCAAATCACTGTGTATAAAGACAAATCATTTGATTTTGTCGTTAAGACTCCTCCAGCAGCAGTTCAGTTAATGGAAGCTGCAAAGCTAAAATCTGGTTCTGGTGAGCCTAATCGTAAAAAAGTAGCTAGCGTTACTTGGGAACAAATTAGAACTATTGCTGAAGACAAAATGCCGGACTTAAACGCTTTCACAATTGAGAAAGCTATGAGTATGGTTGCTGGAACAGCTAGATCTATGGGTATAACTGTATCAGGAGATGCTCCTTTTTAATTAAGAAAAAGACATGGCAAAATTAACAAAAAAGCAAAAAGAGGCTGCTTCAAAAATTGAAAAGAACAAATTATACTCTCTAAAAGATGCTGCGGCATTATTGAAAGTTGTTGCTTCTGCAAAATTTGATGAGTCTGTTGATATCGCAGTTCGTTTGGGTGTAGATCCTAGAAAAGCGAATCAAATGGTAAGAGGTGTGGTTACATTACCTCACGGAACAGGTAAAGATGTTAAAGTATTAGCATTAGTTACTCCAGATAAAGAAGCGGAAGCTAAAGAAGCTGGTGCAGACTATGTAGGTCTTGACGATTATTTACAAAAAATTAAAGACGGTTGGACTGATGTTGATGTAATCATCACTATGCCAGCTGTTATGGGTAAATTAGGTCCATTAGGTCGTATTTTAGGACCTAGAGGTTTAATGCCAAACCCTAAAACAGGTACTGTAACTATGGATGTTGCAAAAGCTGTTGCAGAGGTTAAAGCTGGTAAAATTGACTTTAAAGTTGATAAAACTGGTATCGTTCACGCAGGAATTGGTAAAGTTTCTTTTGGAGCTGAGCAAATTGTTGACAACGCACACGAAATTATTCAAACATTAATAAAACTTAAACCAACTGCTGCTAAAGGTACCTACATTAAAGGTATTCACCTTACAAGCACTATGAGTCCTGCTATTGCATTAGACCCAAAAGCAGTATAATTGGTAGTTAAAAATTTTTAGTATGACTAGAGAAGAAAAATCAATCGCGATTGAAAATTTAACTGCGCAGTTAGCTGGTACAAATATCATTTATGTATCTGATATTTCTGGTTTAAACGCAGAGACAACTTCAAACTTACGTAGAGCTTGTTTTAAAGCTGGAATCAAATTAGAAGTTGTTAAGAACACTTTGCTTGCAAAAGCAATGGAAGCTTCTGCTAATGATTATGGTGATTTACCAACAGTTTTAACTGGTAACAGTGCTATATTTATTTCTGATGTAGCTAATGCTCCTGGAAAAATTATCAAAGATTTCCGTAAGAAATCTGATAAACCAGTTTTAAAAGGTGCTTTCATTAATAATGAAATTTACATTGGAGATAATCAATTAGATGCATTAGCAACTATTAAGTCTAAAGAAGAACTTCTTGGAGAACTTATCGGATTATTGCAATCACCAGCTCAAAGAATTATTTCTGCTTTACAAAACAAATTTGCTGGTAGCGAAGAAGAAACTGAAGCATAATAATTATCGCAGGGAGTTTATTCTCCTTGCTGCTTAAATAGCGCACAATAAACAAAATATAATTTTACAAATCATTTTAAACGATAGAAAAAATGGCAGATTTGAAACAATTCGCAGAACAATTAGTTAACTTAACAGTTAAAGAAGTTAACGAATTAGCAACAATATTAAAAGACGAGTATGGTATCGAGCCTGCTGCTGCAGCTGTAGTAGTTGCTGCTGGTGGTGGAGAAGGTACTCAAGAAGAAGCACAAACTGAATTTACAGTTGTATTGAAAGAAGCTGGAGCTTCTAAATTAGCTGTTGTAAAATTAGTAAAAGAACTTACAGGTTTAGGTCTTAAAGAAGCTAAAGATGTAGTTGACGGTGCTCCAAGTAACGTTAAAGAAGGTGTTTCTAAAGAAGAGGCTGAAGGTCTTAAAAAATCATTAGAAGAAGCTGGAGCTGTAGTTGAGCTTAAATAATTTAACTCAGTTTTAAGAACTAGGTTTAGGTCCTGAGTTAACACTCAAAGGCCTAAACCATTTTTCGTATAATAAAATACATTAAATTTTATTATCAAATAGTTTAAAATACGGAAGAGTTTTTGATCAATACGAAGAAAAAAAATGGAACTTGGTTTATCCGGTTTATTTTTAAAGATGTGTTGATTCTAAAAAGAAAGTATAAACTAAACAATGTGTTTTACACAAAAAACTACTTTTTTTTAATCAAAATTTTGTTCATTGATGATAACAAATCAGACTGAAAGATTGAATTTTGCCTCTACAAAAAATATTCCTGACTATCCGGATTTTCTAGATGTTCAGGTTAAATCTTTTAAAGATTTTTTTCAATTAGAAACTAAATCTGACGAAAGAGGCAACGAAGGTCTATACAACACCTTCATGGAAAACTTTCCAATTACAGATACAAGAAACAACTTTGTATTGGAGTTCCTGGATTATTTTGTAGACCCACCACGTTATACAATTCAAGAATGTATAGAGAGAGGACTTACCTATAGTGTGCCTTTAAAAGCCAGGTTAAAACTATACTGTACAGACCCAGAACACGAAGATTTTGAAACTATTGTACAAGATGTTTATCTTGGAACAATTCCTTACATGACACCAAGTGGTACCTTTGTAATTAATGGTGCCGAGCGTGTAGTAGTATCTCAGCTACACCGTTCTCCTGGGGTTTTCTTTGGACAATCATTCCACGCAAATGGAACAAAATTATATTCTGCCAGAGTAATTCCTTTTAAAGGATCCTGGATAGAATTTTCTACAGATATTAACAGCGTTATGTACGCGTATATCGATAGAAAGAAAAAATTACCGGTAACAACTTTGTTCCGTGCTATTGGTTTCGAAAGAGATAAGGATATCCTTGAAATTTTCGACTTAGCTGAAGAAATTAAAGTTTCTAAAACAGGTATCAAAAAGTATATTGGAAGAAGACTTGCTGCGCGTGTATTGAACACTTGGCACGAGGATTTCGTTGATGAAGATACCGGAGAGGTAGTTTCTATCGAACGTAACGAAATCATCCTTGATCGTGATACTATTATCGACAAAGATAATGTGGAAGAGATCATCGATTCTAACGTTAAATCTATTTTGTTACACAAAGAGGATAATAACCAAGCTGATTATGCTATTATCCACAACACGTTACAAAAAGATCCAACAAACTCTGAAAAAGAAGCTGTTGAGCATATCTACAGACAATTGCGTAATGCAGAACCGCCTGATGAAGAAACTGCTCGTGGTATTATTGATAAATTGTTCTTCTCTGATCAACGTTATAACTTAGGTGAAGTTGGTCGTTACAGAATGAACAAAAAGTTAGATTTAGATATCCCTATGGACAAGCAAGTGCTTACCAAAGAAGATATCATTACAATCGTGAAATATTTGATCGAATTGATCAACTCAAAAGCTGAGATTGATGATATTGATCACTTATCAAACCGTCGTGTTAGAACAGTTGGAGAACAATTGTCTCAGCAATTCGGTGTTGGTTTAGCACGTATGGCGAGAACTATTCGTGAGAGAATGAACGTTAGAGATAACGAGGTGTTTACACCAATTGATTTGATCAATGCTAAAACATTATCATCAGTTATCAACTCTTTCTTTGGTACAAACCAGTTGTCTCAATTTATGGACCAAACGAATCCATTAGCTGAGATTACACACAAGAGAAGACTTTCTGCACTTGGACCAGGTGGACTTTCGAGAGAAAGAGCTGGTTTCGAGGTTCGTGACGTTCACTATACACACTATGGTCGTTTATGTCCGATTGAAACTCCTGAGGGACCAAACATTGGTTTGATTTCATCTCTTGGTGTTTATGCAAAAGTAAACGGAATGGGATTCATCGAAACTCCATACCGTAAAGTAACTAATGGTGTAGTTGATTTAGAAAGTACTCCAATTTACTTAAGCGCTGAAGAAGAAGAAGGAAAAATGATTGCTCAGGCAAACATTGAAATGGATGAGACTGGTAAAATTACGGCAACTAATGTTATTGCTCGTGAGGAAGGTGACTTCCCGGTTGTTGAACCTTCAGTGGTACATTATACAGACGTTGCACCTAACCAGATTGCTTCGATTTCGGCTTCGTTAATTCCTTTCTTGGAACATGATGATGCGAACCGTGCGTTGATGGGATCTAACATGATGCGTCAGGCGGTTCCTTTGATCCGCCCGGAAGCACCAATCGTTGGTACAGGTTTAGAGCGTCAGGTAGCTTCAGATTCTAGAGTATTAATTAATGCTGAAGGAGATGGAACTGTTGAATACGTTGATGCAAATATCATTACTATCAAATACGACCGTACTGAAGATGAAAGAATGGTAAGTTTTGATGCTGATGAGAAAACATACAACTTAATTAAATTTAGAAAAACCAATCAGGGAACAAGTATCAACCTGAAACCAATCGTAAGAAAAGGTGACAGAGTGGTTCTTGGACAAGTATTATCAGAAGGATATGCTACTCAAAATGGGGAATTAGCTTTAGGTAGAAACTTAAAAGTTGCGTTCATGCCATGGAAAGGGTATAACTTTGAGGATGCGATTGTAATTTCTGAAAAAGTAGTTCGTGATGATATTTTTACTTCTATCCACGTTGATGATTATTCATTAGAGGTTAGAGATACTAAGTTAGGAAACGAAGAGTTAACAAACGATATTCCTAACGTTTCTGAAGAAGCTACTAAAGATTTAGATGAAAACGGTATGATTAGAATTGGAGCAGAGGTTAAGCCTGGCGACATTTTGATCGGAAAAATTACACCAAAAGGAGAATCAGATCCTACTCCGGAAGAGAAATTGCTTCGTGCAATCTTCGGGGATAAAGCAGGTGATGTAAAAGATGCTTCATTGAAAGCTTCTCCATCTTTACATGGTGTAGTTCTTGACAAAAAATTATTTGCAAGAGCCGTTAAGGATAAACGTAAACGTACTCAGGATAAAGATGCTTTAGGCGCTTTAGAAATGGAATTCGAAACTAAGTTTGTTGAATTAAAAGACAGATTAGTAGAGAAATTATTCCTGATCGTTAACGGAAAAACATCTCAGGGTGTAATGAACGATTTGGGTGAAGAAGTTTTACCAAAAGGTAAAAAATATACTCAAAAAATGCTTTACGCAGTAGAGGATTTTGCTCACTTGAGCAAAGGTCAATGGGTTGCCGATGACGCTACAAATAAAATGGTTAATGATTTAATTCATAACTATAAAATTAAGCTGAACGACTTACAAGGATCTTTAAGAAGAGAGAAATTCACTATTACAGTTGGAGATGAATTACCATCTGGAATCTTGAAATTGGCTAAAATCTATATCGCTAAAAAACGTAAGTTAAAAGTAGGTGATAAAATGGCGGGACGTCACGGTAACAAAGGTATTGTTGCAAGAATCGTTCGTCATGAGGATATGCCATTCTTAGAAGATGGAACACCGGTAGATATCGTATTGAATCCACTTGGGGTACCTTCTCGTATGAACATTGGTCAGATTTATGAAACTGTTCTTGGATGGGCTGGTATGAACTTGGGTAGAAAATTTGCTACTCCAATTTTTGACGGTGCTTCTTTAGACCAAATCAATGCTTTGACTGATGAAGCTGGAGTACCACGTTTCGGACATACACACCTTTATGATGGTGGTACCGGAGAGCGTTTCCATCAAGCTGCAACTGTGGGTGTAATTTACATGCTTAAATTAGGACACATGGTTGATGATAAGATGCACGCACGTTCTATCGGACCATACTCATTGATTACGCAACAGCCACTTGGAGGTAAAGCTCAATTTGGAGGTCAGCGTTTCGGAGAGATGGAGGTTTGGGCACTTGAGGCTTATGGAGCTTCTAGTACACTACGTGAAATCTTAACGGTGAAGTCTGATGACGTTATCGGTAGAGCTAAAACTTACGAGGCTATCGTTAAGGGTGAAACTATGCCAGAACCAGGTTTACCAGAATCATTCAATGTATTAATGCACGAATTGAAAGGTCTAGGTCTAGATCTTCGTTTGGAAGAATAAATAAAAGTTTTCAGTCGCAGTCTCAGCATTCAGTTACAACTGAAAACTGAGACTGCTAACTGTTACTAATAATGTTAGAAGTTTTTAAAGATTTATACCCGTAACCCGTTCCGATTTTTTATAGTAATGCAAGGCATTCTATAACTAGCGCTTCAAATTAAATTTTGAAGTTTTGAGAAGTAACCCGAGGTAGTATTTTGAATGCCATAGGCCTTAAGCTATAAGCCGTAAGCACGAGCATAAAGCTTACAGCCTAATGCATATAGCGTCAAAAAAAATCAATTTTTTAATTGCAAAATAAATCAATAGTAAAAACTATGATGAATAACAGAAACAATAAAGACAAAAATCCAGTAAAAAGATTTAACAAAATTTCTATTGGATTGGCTTCACCAGAATCTATCCTGAAAGAATCAAGAGGAGAGGTTTTAAAGCCGGAAACTATTAACTACAGAACTCACAAACCAGAGCGTGACGGACTTTTCTGCGAAAGAATCTTCGGACCAGTAAAAGATTTCGAATGTGCTTGTGGTAAGTATAAAAGAATTCGTTACAAAGGTATCATTTGCGACCGTTGTGGTGTTGAAGTTACAGAGAAAAAAGTACGTCGTGACAGAGTAGGACACATCAATCTTGTTGTGCCTATTGCTCACATCTGGTATTTCCGTTCTCTTCCAAACAAAATTGGTTATATCCTTGGTCTTCCGTCTAAGAAATTAGATATGATCATTTACTACGAAAGATATGTAGTAATTCAAGCAGGTATTGCTAAAAATGCAGATGGAGAATCTTTACAAAGATTAGATTTCTTAACGGAAGAAGAATACTTAAACATTTTAGATACTCTTCCGCAGGAAAACCAATATTTAGATGATTTAGATCCAAATAAATTTGTTGCCAAAATGGGAGCAGAGTGTATTATGGATTTATTAGCTCGTATTGACTTAGATGCTTTATCTTATGAATTGAGACACAGCGCTAACAACGAGACTTCTAAACAAAGAAAAACGGAGGCTTTAAAAAGATTACAAGTTGTGGAATCTTTCCGTGAGTCTAACTTAAACCGCGAAAATCGTCCGGAATGGATGATTATGAAAGTGGTTCCAGTTATCCCGCCAGAATTACGTCCGCTTGTACCACTTGATGGAGGTCGTTTTGCAACTTCAGATTTGAACGATTTATATCGTCGTGTAATCATCCGTAACAACCGTTTGAAAAGATTAATGGAGATTAAAGCTCCTGAAGTGATCTTGAGAAACGAGAAACGTATGTTACAAGAATCTGTAGATTCATTATTTGATAACACTCGTAAAGCTTCTGCTGTTAAAACAGAATCAAACAGACCATTAAAATCATTATCTGACTCTTTAAAAGGTAAACAAGGACGTTTCCGTCAAAACCTTTTAGGAAAACGTGTGGATTATTCTGCTCGTTCAGTAATCGTCGTTGGTCCTGAGTTAAAATTATACGAATGCGGATTGCCAAAAGATATGGCTTCTGAATTATACAAACCTTTCGTTATCCGTAAATTGATTGAAAGAGGTATTGTAAAAACAGTAAAATCTGCTAAGAAAATAATCGATAAAAAAGAGCCGGTAGTTTGGGATATCCTTGAAAACGTAATTAAAGGACACCCGGTATTACTAAACCGTGCTCCTACTTTGCACAGATTAGGTATCCAGGCATTCCAGCCAAAATTAATTGAAGGAAAAGCGATTCAGTTACACCCATTAGTATGTACGGCGTTTAACGCGGATTTTGATGGTGACCAGATGGCGGTTCACTTACCATTAGGACCAGAGGCTATTTTAGAGGCACAATTATTAATGTTGGCTTCTCACAATATCCTTAACCCTGCAAATGGTGCTCCAATTACTGTACCTTCTCAGGATATGGTCTTGGGTCTATACTATATGACCAAAGAGCGTATTTCTACAGAGGATCACATTATTTTAGGTCAGGATTTGACTTTCTATTCTGCTGAAGAAGTAAACATTGCATTAAACGAAGGAAGATTAGAATTGAATGCTCGTGTGAAAATTAGAGCGAAAGATTTTAATGAGGCTGGAGAATTAGTGTACCAAATTATTCAAACAACTGCGGGACGTGTATTATTTAACGAGGTAGTACCTGAAGCAGCCGGATATATCAACGACGTATTGACTAAGAAAAACCTTAGAGATATTATCGGACACATTTTAAGTGTGACTGATGTACCTACAACGGCAGCTTTCTTGGATAATATGAAAGATATGGGTTATAAATTTGCATTTAGAGGAGGTTTATCATTCTCTTTAGGTGATATTAGAATCCCGGAACAAAAAACGAAGTTAATTGCAGATGCCAGAGAGCAAGTTGAAGGTATCTCAACGAACTATAACATGGGTCTTATTACCAATAACGAGCGTTACAACCAGGTTATTGACGTATGGACTTCTGCGAATGCTCAGTTAACAGAGTTAGCAATGAAAAATATTAGAGAAGACCAACAAGGTTTCAACTCTGTATATATGATGCTTGACTCTGGGGCGAGGGGTTCTAAGGAGCAGATTCGTCAGTTAACAGGTATGCGTGGTTTGATGGCTAAGCCTAAAAAATCTACTGCCGGTGGTGGTGAGATTATTGAAAACCCGATTCTTTCTAACTTTAAGGAAGGTCTTTCGATTCTTGAGTACTTCATTTCTACTCACGGTGCTCGTAAAGGTCTTGCGGATACCGCTCTTAAAACGGCGGATGCTGGTTACTTAACAAGAAGGCTTCATGACGTTTCTCAGGATGTTATTGTTAACATCGAGGATTGTGGAACTTTAAGAGGTGTTGAAGTTTCTGCATTGAAGAAAAATGAGGAAATCGTTGAATCATTAGGAGAAAGAATTTTAGGACGTGTTGCATTGCAAGATGTTATTAATCCTTTAACTAATGAAGTATTAGTTCAATCAGGTCACCAAATTACGGAGGCTATTATGAAGACTATCGAAGCTTCTCCTATTGAAAGAGTAGAAGTTAGATCTCCATTAACTTGTGAGGCTTTAAAAGGTATTTGTGCTAAATGTTACGGTAGAAACTTAGCTACCGGTAAGATGACACAAAGAGGTGAAGCTGTCGGAGTTATTGCAGCTCAGTCTATTGGAGAGCCTGGTACACAGTTAACACTTCGTACGTTCCACGTTGGAGGGGTTGCAGGAGGTATCTCTGAAGAGTCTAGTATTGTTACAAGATTCGCAGGTAGACTTGAGATTGAAGATTTAAAAACGGTTAAAGGTGAGGACAGCGAAGGTAATGCGGTAGATATCGTAGTATCACGTTCAACGGAGTTAAAATTAGTTGATGAGAAAACTGGAATCGTTTTAAATACACATAATATTCCTTACGGTTCTAGTATCTTTGTTAAAGATGGTGAAGCTGTAGCTAAAGGAACTGTAATTTGTAAGTGGGATCCATATAACGGTGTAATTGTTTCTGAATTTACGGGTAAAATTGCTTACGAAGATTTAGAGCAAGGACAATCGTACATGGTTGAAATTGATGAGCAAACCGGATTCCAGGAGAAAGTAATTTCTGAGGCGAGAAACAAAAAATTAATCCCAACTTTATTGGTTTACGGTAAAGAAGGTGAATTGATTCGTTCGTACAACTTACCAGTAGGGGCACACTTAATGGTTGAGAATGGTGAGAAAATTAAAGCAGGTAAAGTATTAGTGAAAATCCCTCGTCGTTCTTCTAAAGCAGGCGATATTACAGGAGGTCTTCCAAGAATTACCGAGTTGCTTGAGGCTCGTAACCCTTCAAACCCGGCAGTTGTTTCTGAGATCGACGGTGTTGTTTCTTTCGGTAAAATCAAAAGAGGTAACCGTGAGATCGTTATCGAATCTAAATTTGGTGAGATTAAAAAGTATTTAGTTAAACTTTCAAGCCAGATCTTAGTTCAGGAAAATGACTTCGTAAGAGCAGGAGTACCATTGTCTGACGGTGCAATTACACCAGATGACATCTTAAGAATTCAAGGACCGGCTGCTGTTCAACAGTACTTGGTAAATGAAATTCAAGAGGTATACCGTCTTCAAGGGGTAAAAATTAATGACAAGCACTTTGAGGTAGTAATTCGTCAAATGATGCGTAAAGTAAGAGTTCAGGATCCGGGTGATACTTTATTCTTAGAGGATCAATTAATTCACACTAAAGATTTCATCGTTCAAAACGATAAATTATACGGTATGAAAGTAGTTGAAGATGCTGGTGATTCTGCGGTATTAAAACCAGGTCAGATCATTACTCCTCGTGAATTACGTGATGAAAACTCATTGTTGAAACGAAATGATAAAAATCTGGTTGTAGCCAGAGATGTAATTACTGCAACTGCAACGCCAGTTTTACAAGGTATTACAAGAGCTTCGCTACAAACTAAATCATTCATTTCTGCGGCTTCATTCCAGGAGACAACGAAAGTACTTAACGAAGCTGCTGTAGCTGGTAAAGTAGATGATTTAGAAGGATTGAAAGAAAATGTAATTGTTGGACACAGAATTCCTGCGGGAACTGGTATGAGAGAATACGATAACACTATCGTAGGATCTAAAGACGATTACAATGAAATGATGGCTAATAAAGAAGAATATATTTATTAATATTAGGAACCTATGAGTAATCCGAACCAACAACAAGAACAGATTAATATCGAGTTAGATGAAACTATTGCAGAAGGAATTTATTCTAATCTGGCGATTATCAATCACTCATCATCAGAATTTGTTTTAGATTTTGTGAGTATTATGCCTGGTATTCCTAAAGCCAAAGTAAAGTCAAGAATTGTCTTGACACCACAACATGCTAAAAGATTATTAAAAGCAATTGGTGAAAATATTCATCGTTTTGAAGTCGCTCATGGCGAAATCAAAGAGACAGAACAAGCTCCAATACCGCTTAATTTTGGTCCTGCGGGACAAGCATAAACTTAAAAGCCCCAGTAATGGGGCTTTTTTTATGGAAAAAACTAAATTTCTAAGGTAAATTTTGGTTCAGTACAAAATGTTAGGAGTGGATAGAAGTTATTCCTTTATTAACGATTTCAGCTCTTCATTTAAGAGAGCATTTTGTTACGGCTGATTTTATAATTAGTGTTCTCTACCGGTATAACTATTTGAAATATTTAAAAATAGGCCGAAAACCCAAAAGCATGAAAATAGTGTAACACACTATAAATTAAGATAATGAATCATATTGCCCTGAAAGGGTATAAGCAATTACAGGAAAGTCAGGTAAAGAAAGTTTTGATGACTTTTACCACTGTGATAAAACGGATGTGTGAATTTTGTCAATCGCTACAAATCCTGGTGCATTTGCGAGTAAAGCAATCAAGAAATGCTGTTCAACGGATATATTTTTACTTTCGTCGACAAAATTTCTTGTTGTAAATGAATTGTACTAGCTTGCGATCGCTTATATAAAAAGATAATATTTTTTGGAGTATAAAAACTAATTAAGGTTGGATTAATTCAAATTAAAAAAAAGCGCTAATTGTAAAAAATTAGCGCTTTTTTTATAGCTGAAATTTTGAAATTTCTTAGTCAAATTCCGAAGTAAAGAACAGTTTTACACTTGGGTATTTGCTTTGTGTCATTTGTATCGTGAAGTCAGAATCAGCCAGGAATACCAACTGACCATATTTATCATGTGCAAGGAATTTTTGTTTGATACGCTTAAATTCTTTGAATTCATCATTTTTTGCATCATCAGGTTTTACCCAGCAAGCTTTGTGAACCGGAAAGTTTTCATAAGTACATTTTGCACCATATTCGTGCTCTAAACGATACTGAATTACCTCGTATTGAAGCGCTCCAACAGTACCAATTACTTTACGGTTGTTCATTTCTAAGGTAAACAACTGCGCCACACCTTCATCCATTAACTGGTCCACACCTTTGTCTAATTGCTTAGCCTTCATAGGATCGGCATTGTTAATGTATCGGAAATGTTCAGGAGAGAAACTTGGAATTCCTTTGAAACTCATGATTTCGCCTTCGGTTAAGGTATCCCCAATTTTGAAATTTCCGGTATCGTGTAGTCCAACAATATCTCCCGGATAAGAAATGTCTACAATTTCTTTTTTCTCTGCAAAGAAAGCATTCGGGCTCGAGAATTTTAAATTTTTCTTTTGACGAACGTGGTAATAAGGTTTGTTTCTTTCAAAAGTTCCTGAAACAATTTTAATAAAAGCCAAACGGTCTCTGTGTTTAGGATCCATATTCGCGTGGATTTTGAAGACAAAACCGGACATTTTTTCTTCTTTCGGGTTCACCAAACGAGTTTCAGAATCTTTTGGTCTTGGAGACGGAGCAATGGTAACGAAACAATCTAACAATTCACGAACTCCAAAATTGTTCAAAGCTGAACCAAAAAAGACAGGTTGCAGTTTACCATCTAAATAATCCTGACGATCAAATTTTGGATACACTTCGTCAATTAGTTCTAATTCTTCACGAAGTTTTTCAGCTGCTTTTTGACCTACAATTTTATCTAATTCCGGATTGTTCTGAACATCAGAGAAAGCAATTGTCTCTTCGATATTTTTACGACTGTCTCCACTAAAAAGATTGATATTTTCTTCCCAAAGATTATAAATCCCCTGAAAATCATACCCCATACCAATTGGGAAACTTAAAGGTGTAACCGTAAGTCCAAGCTTTTGTTCTACTTCGTCCATCAAATCAAAAGCATCTTTTCCTTCACGGTCTAATTTGTTGATGAAAACAATCATAGGAATGTTACGCATTCTACAAACTGCGACTAACTTCTCTGTTTGTTCTTCGACCCCTTTAGCAACGTCAATTACAACAATAACACTATCAACAGCGGTTAAAGTTCTAAAAGTATCTTCGGCAAAATCCTTGTGTCCCGGAGTATCAAGAATGTTGATTTTTTTGTCTTTATAATTAAAAGCAAGTACAGAGGTTGAAACCGAAATACCTCTTTGGCGTTCGATTTCCATGAAATCACTCGTGGCTCCTTTTTTAATTTTATTGTTTTTTACAGCTCCCGCTTCCTGAATAGCACCTCCGAACAACAATAATTTTTCAGTTAAAGTTGTTTTACCGGCATCAGGATGCGATATAATTCCAAATGTTCTTCTGCGTTGTATTTCTTTTAAAAAGCTCATATTTCGTATAAATAGGTTGCAAAAGTACTATTAATTACGGCTTAATAAAAATATTCACTTCTTAAATTGGGAACCTCATTACAATATTGAGCAAGGATGCTGTAAATTTTACCACCGGTCAGATTTTTTGATACAAGACTTTGTCGTGGGTGCTCTTCTATTCTCTACTATTACTCTATTTTGCTTTTAGTTCAGGAGGAAATTACATCTATAATGGGATAAGTTAGAAGCTTATACAAACAAAAAAGGAATAATTAAGTATTGTACTGGATAAATACATTTGACTTTTCAGTTGTATTGTTATTATTTAAAATTTGATTCAGGCAAGATTCTCAACATATAATACTAGGAAAATACCAATATGCCTTGATCTAGAGAAAAAGTTGGCTATTTGTAGTTTACCCCCCCCTTATTTCTTTTTAAAACAGCAAACTTGCTACCAGATATTACATTAAACCTGTCGGTTATTTCATACATATATACACATATGCTTCTATTGATAATGGTAGAATTTTATTGTTTGTATTTTCGTGTTAAATAATGTTAAAATACAGAGGTTTAAAACCTCAATTACTCAGTTTTTAAAAAAGAATTATTTATGAAGAAAGAATTATTATGGATGTATTTATGCTTTTTTGGATTGGTTACTCATTCTTATGGCAATATAAATACAATAAACAATGTGACGGCATTTTTATCCTACCCCGTAAAGCCAGATTGGCTAAAATTAGAGGTAAATAACACTTCGACAGCTTATAATTATAGGCCGTCGCTTTTAGGTTTAGATGAGTTTACCGGTGATAGGAATGGAAATATCTATTTTCAATGGTATGATTCTGATACTGTAACCAATTTAACTGGTGCTAAAACTGACCAAACTGGGGCTACAGTTTCGACTATTCTGAGGACTTATCCTGCTACCGTAAGTGGAGAAACTTTCGATAACTACAATTTTAACCATATAAACGGAACGTTAACTATCGATGGTAGTAATCTTCCTGAAACTGTGATCTACCCTACTGCTCTTTTGACATCAACGGTGACTAAAACCTACGGAGATCCGGATTATTCTCCGGATCCTCTGAATTCAAGTACTTCTTACAGTAGTAGTAATTCTGCGGTAGCCACCATTGTAAACAACAAGGTGCATATTGTGGCTTCTGGAACAGCAATCATTACTTTAGCTGCTTCGGATGGGAGTACAATACAGCAGGTTTTAACGGTTAACAAAGCGCCATTAAGTATTATTGCTGATAACAAATCCAAAAAAAATGGAGAAAATAATCCCCAATTTACCCTTTCTTATTCGGGGTTTTTAAATGGAGATACTACAGCTAGTTTAACTACGGCCCCTGCTGTCTCTACTACTGCCGGTACTTTAAGTCCGACGGGGACTTATCCTATCACAGTAAGTGGAGGAAGTTCAGATAAATATGAATTTCACTATACAAACGGGACCATGACGATTATCGATCCTACTATTAGTAAAGTATCAATTGTGGCCAACGGGACAACTGCTTCTTCTACCTATACTGGAAACTATGGAATTGAGCTCTCATATGACAATGACCCGAATACGTATTATCATTCTGGGCCCATTGCTAATACATCTCCATTTATCCTTAACTATCGTCTTAATGGATCCGCAGTAGTTAATGGTTTGAGATATAGCCCAAAACCGCAAAGCGCACTAGGAAGAGCTGGTGATTTAGGAAAGGTGAAAATCAGTTACAATACGGTTTCGGATGCCACTTTTCAACCTCTGATGGATTATGATTTTGGACAGTTGGCAACGGCTAAAAGTTTCAACTTTCCTTTTCCGATAACTCCGTTAAATATTCGTATTGAGGTTCTAGAGGGTATCGGTGGTTATGCTGCTTGTTCTGAAATGGAATTTTATACTGACCTTATTTTTGAATCAAAGGTAACTAAAACTTACGGAGCTCTCGATTATCGGCCGGTAGTCCCGAATTTAAACGAATCAAATGCCTCCTACAGTAGTAGCAATTCTGCAGTAGCCACCATTGTAAACAACAGAGTACATATTGTGGCTTCCGGAACATCAATTATTACTATAGCTGCTCCGGACGGGAGTACAGCACAACAAATCTTAACGGTTAACAAAGCCCCATTAAATATTATTGCTGATAACAAATCCAAAAATTTGGGAGAAAATAATCCCCAATTTACCTTTTCTTATTCGGGTTTATTAAATGGAGATGCTATAGGTAGCTTAACTACGGCTCCAGCTGTCTCTAGCACTGCCCTTGTTTTAAGTCCGATGGGGGGGTATGATATCACAGTAAGTGGGGGGAGTTCAGATAAATACGAATTTCACTATACAAAGGGGATCATGACGGTTATCGATCCTCTTATTAGTAAAGTATCAGTTGTGGCCAACGGGACAACTGCTTCTAGTACCCATCCGGGAAACTATGGAATTGAGCTTTCATATGACAATAACCCGAACACGTTTTATCATTCTGACTTCTTTAATGGGACAACTTGTATTCTTAACTATCATTTTAATGGATCCGCAGTAGTCAATAGTTTGATATATAAAACAAAACCGCTAAGTGCACCAGGAAGAGCTGGTGATTTCGGAAATGTGAGAATCAGTTACAATACGGTTTCGGATGCCACTTTTCAGCCTCTGATGAATTATGACTTTAAACAGTTGACAACGGATAAAGGTGTCAACTTTCCTTTTTCGATAACTCCGTTAAACATTCGTATTGAGGTTCTAGACGCTAACAGTACTTATGCTGCTTGTTCTGAAATGGAATTTTATAATGGTTCATCTTATTATACCACCAAAAGATATGGAGATGCCAATTATGCTCCTTTCTCAAACCCGGCCTTGTCGTATACCAGTAATAATTCTGCAGTAGCCACCATTGTAAACAACAAAGTACATATTGTGGGTTCCGGAACAACAATCATTACTATAGCTGCTCCGGATGGGAGTACAGCACAAGAAACCTTAGTAGTTGGCAAAGCCCCATTGACTGTTACAGCCAATAATCAATCGAGAGCCTATGGAGCGGTCAATCCAACTTTAACGCTGTCTTATAGCGGTTTTGTAAACGGAGATACGGCAGGGAGTCTTACCACAGCGCCAAGTGCTACAACAAGTGCTGTAGTATCAAGTCCGTTGGGTAATTATGATATTACAATAAGCGGAGGAAGTTCAGATAAATACGACTTTACTTATGCTGCTGGTACACTGACCATTGGTAAAGCGCCATTGATCGTTACTGCCAATAATAAATCCAGAGCCTATGGAGCTGTCAATCCAGACTTAACACTGTCTTATAGCGGTTTTGTAAACGGAGATATGGCAGGGAGTCTTACCACAGCGCCAAGTGCTGCAACAAGTGCCGTAGTATCAAGTCCGTTGGGTAATTATGATATTACAGTAAGCGGAGGAATTTCAGATAAATACGACTTTACTTATGCTAAAGGTACACTGACCATTGGTAAAGCGCCATTGACCGTTACGGCCAATAATCAATCAAAAGTCTATGGAGCCGCCAATCCGGTTTTAAGGCTGTCTTATAGCGGTTTTGTAAATGGAGATACGGCAGGGAGTCTTACCACAGCGCCAAGTGCCGCAACAAGTGCTGTCGCATCAAGTCCGGCGGGCAGTTATGATATTACAGTAAGTGGAGGAAACTCAGATAAATACGACTTTACTTATGTTAAAGGTACACTGACCATTGGTAAAGTGCCATTGATCGTTACGGCCAATAATAAATCCAGAACCTATGGAGCTGTCAATCCAGACTTCACAATGTCTTATAGCGGTTTTGTAAACGGAGATACGGCAGGGAGTCTTACCACAGCGCCAAGTGCCGCAACAAGTGCTGTAACATCAAGTTCGGTGGGCAGTTATGATATCACAGTAAGCGGAGGAATTTCAGATAAATACGACTTTACTTACGCTAAAGGTGCACTAACTGTAAATAAAGCACAATTAACGGTTACAGCTGGTAATAAATCCAGAGCCTATGGAGCTGTCAATCCAGACTTAACAGTGTCTTATAGCGGTTTTGTAAACGGAGATACGGCAGGGAGTCTTACCACAGCGCCAAGTGCTACAACAAGTGCTGTCGCATCAAGTCCGGCGGGTAGTTATGATATTACAGTAAGCGGAGGGATTTCAGATAAATACGACTTTACTTATGCTAAAGGTATACTTACCATTGGTAAAGTGCCATTGATCGTTACGGCCAATAATAAATCAAAAGCCTATGGAGCTGTCAATCCAGACTTAACAGTGTCTTATAGCGGTTTTGTAAACGGAGATACGGCAGGGAGTCTTACCACAGCGCCAAGTGCCGCAACAAGTGCTGTAGCATCAAGTCCGGCGGGCAGTTATGATATTACAGTAAGCGGAGGAATTTCAGACAAATACGACTTTACTTATGCTAAAGGTATACTTACCATTGGTAAAGTGCCATTGATCGTTACGGCCAATAATAAATCCAGAGCCTATGGAGCTGTCAATCCAGACTTAACACTGTCTTATAGCGGTTTTGTAAACGGAGATACGGCAGGGAGTCTTACCACAGCGCCAAGTGCCGTAACAAGTGCTGTAGCATCAAGTCCGGCGGGCAGTTATGATATTACAGTAAGCGGAGGGATTTCAGATAAATACGACTTTACTTATGCTAAAGGTATACTTACCATTGGTAAAGTGCCATTGATCGTTACGGCCAATAATAAATCCAGAACCTATGGAGCTGTCAATCCAGACTTAACAGTGTCTTATAGCGGTTTTGTAAATGGAGATACAGCAGGGAGTCTTACCACAGCGCCAAGTATCGCAACAAGTGCTGTCGCATCAAGTCCGGCGGGCAGTTATGATATTACAGTAGGCGGAGGGATTTCAGATAAATACGACTTTACTTATGCTAAAGGTACACTAACTGTAAATAAAGCACAGTTAACGGTTACAGTTGGTAATCAATCAAGAGCCTATGGAGTTGTCAATCCAGACTTAACAGTGTCTTATAGCGGTTTTGTAAACGGAGATACGGCAGGGAGTCTTACCACAGCGCCAAGTGCTACAACAAGTGCTGTAACATCAAGTCCGGCGGGCAGTTATGATATTACAGTGGGCGGAGGAATTTCAGATAAATACGACTTTACTTATGCTAAAGGTACACTAACTGTAAATAAAGCACAATTAACGGTTACAGCTGGTAATCAATCCAGAGCCTATGGAGCGGTCAATCCAGACTTAACAGTGTCTTATAGCGGTTTTGTAAACGGAGATACGGCAGGGAGTCTTACCACAGTGCCAAGTGCCGCAACAAGTGCTGTAGCATCAAGTCCGTTGGGTAGTTATGATATTACAGTAAGTGGAGGAACTTCGGGCAACTACGACTTTACTTATGTTAATGGTATACTAACTGTAAATAAAGCACAATTAACGGTTACAGCTGGTAATCAATCCAGAGCCTATGGAGCTGTCAATCCAGACTTAACAGTGTCTTATAGCGGTTTTGTAAACGGAGATACGGCAGGGAGTCTTACCACAGCGCCAAGTATCGCAACAAGTGCTGTCGCATCAAGTTCGGCAGGCAGTTATGATATTACAGTAAGTGGAGGAATTTCAGATAAATACGACTTTACTTATGTTAAAGGTATACTAACTGTAAATAAAGCACAATTAACGGTTACAGCTGGTAATCAATCCAAAGCCTATGGAGCTGTCAATCCAAACTTAACAGTGTCTTATAGCGGTTTTGTAAACGGAGATACGGCAGGGAGTCTTACCACAGCGCCAAGTGCCGTAACAAGTGCTGTCGCATCAAGTTCGGCAGGCAGTTATGATATTACAGTAAGTGGAGGAAGTTCAGATAAATACGACTTTATTTATGCTAAAGGTATACTTACCATTGGTAAAGTGCCATTGATCGTTACGGCCGATAATAAATCAAAAATCTATGGAGCCGCTAATCCGGTCTTAACGCTGTCTTATAGCGGTTTTGTAAACGGAGATACGGCAGGGAGTCTTACCACAGTGCCAAGTGCTGCAACAAGTGCTGTAGCATCAAGTCCGGCGGGCAGTTATGGTATTACAGTAAGCGGCGGAACTTCGGGGAACTACGACTTAACTTATGCTGCTGGTACACTGATCATTGGTAAAGCGCCATTGACCGTTAGAGCCGATAATAAATCAAAAGTTTATGGAGCTGCTAATCCGGTCTTAACGCTGTCTTATAGCGGTTTTGTAAACGGAGATACAGTAGGGAGTCTTACCACAGCGCCAAGTGCTACAACAAGTGCTGTAGCGTCAAGTTCGACGGGAACTTATCCTATCACAATAAGCGGAGGAACTTCGGGCAACTACGACTTTACTTATGTTAATGGTACACTGACCATTGGCAAAACGCTATTGACCGTAACTCAAATTACTGTTGGTACTAAAGTTTATCCAAATCCGGTTAAAACTATTAATTACCTGATGGCATGTGGCGAGAACAACGTAAATGTAGCATTGAGCAATGCAACCAATGCAACCTTTACGCCTGCAGCTAATTTTACGATCAATACACCTAAACCTGGAATTTATACGCAAAATGTAACGATTACTTCTGAAGACGGAAGTGCTAATGCTACTTATGCTATAACTGTAGAAAAACCATTTGATTTCGATGATATTGTACACCAAAAATTCAATAATGTACTTATCGTAAACAACAACCCTCAAACGAATGGCGGTTATGAGTTTGTTTCATACCAATGGTTTAAAAATGGACAATTAATTGGTACAGGCCAATACTTTTCAGCAGGAGACGATCTGGGGAATAAATTAGATCTTACTGCCGACTATAGTGTAAAAATGACTACTAAAGATGGTAAAGTGCTGCAAACATGTCCTTCTAAAATGAAGACACAAAAATCACTTGAGGTTAAATTGTATCCAAATCCGGTTGAAACAGGAAAAATGCTTACTGTAGACGCTGATTTGCCAGAAGGTGATTTAGAAAACATGCAAATAAGTCTTTACTCTGTTACAGGTAAACTACTTACAACAGTGAAATCGTCTACTGCTCAGACACAAATACAATTACCTCCAAGTACTGAGAGTAATATGGTTCTTGTAGTTATTGAGTCAGGTAATATCAAAAAGTCATTCAAAGTACTTGTAAAATAATCAAAATCATGCCAGTACCACTTCAAAATGGTACTGGCTAATACAACTTTAAGATGAAAAAATATATCAGTACCTCTATAAAATCTATAGCTACAGTTACGGCGTTTTTAGCGATATGCCTCCAGGGCTATAGTCAGGATAAAAAACAGGAAATATCGATCTCCGTCGCAGGATCCGGTTCTTTTCTTAAGTACAGTGGCGGTGGTACTATCGTACCCGGAAACGGAATTAGTGCAGGAATCAGATACTCCTATTATTTAAACGAAGGCTTAAGTATCGGAATTGGAGCGGAGTACCAATCCTATAATTCTGATGCAAAGTATGCTTCTTTTAATGGACAATATGTTACTAAAGATACCGAAAATGAAACCTTTCAGTTTAGATACAAAGCCACTAACTTCAGAGAAGAACAAAGCCTGAGTTACATAAATGTTCCAATCGCCATTCAATTTGAAACTCCGGGAACTACTCAATTGTACGTTGCTGCGGGTGCTAAAGTAGGATTTGCGATCAAAGGATGTTATCAGAGTACCTTTCAAAACCTTACTACAAGCGGTTACTATCCGCAATACAATGTAGAATTATTTAACCCTGCGTTTGCCGGTTTTGCAAGTACTAATGATGTAAAGATCAGCGAACAGGATTTAGATACTAAAGTGTCTTACTCTGCTACTTTTGAAACAGGTGTAAAACAAAAGATTGGGAACAGAAGTTCATTCTATCTTGGGGCTTATATCGATTATGGTCTAAATAACATCTACAATAAAAATGGAGACAAAAGTCTGGTACAGTACAATCCGGGCCTTCCTGTGCAGCTGCAATACAACAGCGTATTGGATTCTCCATCCGTACACAATGTCAGACTGGTTTCTTACGGACTTAAACTGAGATTTGCTTTACGTTAATTAACAAATAAAAAATCTTAAAGAACTCCTTTTCCCGCTTGGGAAAAATTAAAAATCGGCTTCTTCTTTATTGGTTAATTGACCAAACAGAGTATCCTTTTGGAAGACATTGTATTTTTACCCATTTGTCAGCCTGTGTGGTAGGATACCAGACTGAGATTCCTGTAAAATCTTTTATTTGAGATTTGCCCAATTCGTCTGAATCCATCTTTCCTGTCAGGTGTCAGAGTTGTTAATGTAAACAACCGATCCGGGATTTCCGTTGTAACTATTTCTATTCGTCATTGTCAGCGTATAAAATAGAAGTTGTTCCGGTCGTTTTATTGTTGTGTATCCAGATGAGATTGTTTAGTTGTTCTTGTCCTGCCATTCTTCATAATCTCTGTCGAAAATAGTGCGATAGCTTTCATGGGTTAGGACGTAAGAATAAGCTAATAATTTATTCCAAATTTCATCGGTATCATGATTGGTCACGAAGGTTATTGCTTTGTACGGATTTCTTTTGAACATGCCCCAAATAGTGTCTAACTATTTGGGGGCAGTTCAATGATGCAGATTCCCTCTTTTCTTATTGAAACTTTATTGGTTAATTGACCAAATGGAATATCCTTTTGGAGGACATTGTATTTTTACCCATTTGTCAGCCTGTGTGGTAGGATACCAGCCAGAATTTCCTGTAAAATCTTTTATCTGAGTATTGGCCCAATTCGTCTGAATCCATCTTTCCTGCCAGGTATCAGAGTTATTAATGTAAACAACCAATCCGGGATTTCCGTTGTAGCCGTTTCTTCTGGCGATGTATTCGTCATTGTCGGCGTATAAAATAGAAGTTGTTCCGGTTGCTTTATTGTTGTGTATCCAGATCAGATTGTTTAGTTTGTTCTTGTCCAGCCATTCTTCATAATCTCTGTAAAAAATAGTAGGATAGCCTTCATGGGTCAGGATATAAGAATAAGCGAGTAATTTACTCCAAATTTCATCGGTATCATGATTGGTTACGAAGGTTACTGCTTTGTACGGATTTCTTTTCCACATCATGTCATCATTCAAAAGTGCCAGATTATTTCCGTCAAAAGCATCATTCATTTTATAGTAACAAGCAAAATCGAATACAGAGCTGTTAGCATTGTTTGCCCAGTCGTTCAGAGTATTTACATTAGAATCCCATAATTCACCAACAGAAAATCCACCTACATTCGCATTCCAGGAGTTTACCACCCAAGCACCAAAACCTTTTACATAATCGAATCTCCAGCCGTCAAATTTCATGGTATTTTTATAATATTTTCCCACTCCGTCAGCTCTCAGCCATAGCCAATCTTGTACATGTGGGTTTGCGTGGCATAAATCAGGGAAACCACCAAATGCGCCTTCATCATTGTTACCATAGCTGTTTTTGTAAAAATCGTTATAATTACGAGTGAATTTTCCCGAAGCAACTCCGCTAAAATTAGTCCAGGTGTTTGTTCCGGTAAAAGGATTTGCTTCCGATTGTCCACCGCTGTTGTGATTGATCACAATGTCTGCGTATACTTTTAAATTCTCGGCATGTGCGTTAGTAATTAAGTTAACCAGTTCGGTTTTTGAACCAAAACGGGTTTCGACAGAGCCATTTTGGTTGTAATCTCCAAAATCAAAATAATCTGTAGGGTCATATCCCATAGAGAAAGCACCGTTTTGTGCTTTAGAAGCCGGAGGAAGCCATATCGAACCAATTCCTGCGTTAGACCAGACGGTTACTTTACTGCTCACCGTATTCCACCAGGTTCCTCCCGAAGGAACATCCCAGTAAAAGGCCTGCATCATAACACCGCCTCCGGGATTGTCTACATATTTTCCGGTCGATGATGAATTGGAAGTTCCGGTACTAAATGGTCTTCCGTCATGATGTGTAACGTTAATAATTTCGAATTGTTCGCTCTGAGCTTTAGAATCTGTTTCAGTAGTTTCATTTTGCGAACACGAACCTAAGAATACAGTAATCGCTGCAATCAGGTAAAATTGTAAAATTGGTTTTTTCATAATTTTCGGGTTGGTTAAAAAAGTTAAAAAAGTTTGTAATTATAGTTTTAAGAGGTGAAAAGAGTTGTTATTTATAATTTATCCCTCTTTAAATTATCAATTACATATCTAAAGTAGGTGTTTTTTGATTTCATTTGATTTTACGGGAAATTAGTTATTCAACGAAAACGTTGTAGTATGGATAACTTTTTTAGGGTAAGGGAGTTTAACAGCTTGAGATGTAATAGAGTATAGTTGTATAACCCATTTTTTCAGGGCTTAAGGATGATTTATGCCGGTTTTTCGGAACCCTTGAACGAGACTTAGAACTTAGTTCCTTTGAAAATAGAGATACATCTCTATAATTTTTTGTTAATAGTATAGCCGATAGTTGTATTATGTAATTGAATTGTTATTTTTGTTCGTCATAAGTCAAAATGAACTAGATCTTAATTGTTTAATATTTCAGGAATTATAGGTCTGAGGTATTTTTTAAATGATTTTAGTTTATGACAAATTCTAAAGCAGGATCTTTACATTCAAATTAAATTTTAAATAATGTTATTAAAAAAATTAGCGCTAAAAACAATTGATTTCCGATACGTGTTGACAATGTGTTTTTTATTTTTTTTCAACTCAATTATTTCGGCACAAGAAGTTATTAAGGATACAGTAGTCAGCAAACCTGCCATTACAATGACCTCCGGGCAGAAGTTGAAAGTTGATGGTATTATTGCTACAGTTGGAGATTATATTGTTTTAGATTCAGATATTGATAAAGCATTTTTAGAAATTTCAGCACAGGGCGGATCTACAAAAGACATTACAAGATGTCAGATGTTAGGGAAGCTTTTAGAAGATAAACTTTATGCACATCAGGCAATTCAGGATAGTATCGTAGTGAGTGATGCCGAAGTAAGAAGCATGATGGACGAGCGATTGAATTATATGGTACAGCAGGTAGGGGATATTAATAAAGTTGTAGCCTATTATAAAAAGAATTCTGTAGAGGAGTTTAAAACCTATTTTGCAGATATCTTAAAAGAACAAAAATTAGCGTCAGAAATGACAAAAAAAATTGTTGATGCTGTAGAAATAACTCCTGAGGAAGTTCGTAACTTCTTTAAAAAGATTCCTAAAGAGGAATTACCGACTTTTGGAGCTGAGATGGAAGTAGCACAGATTGTTGTGGAGCCAAAGGTTTCTAAAGAAGATGAGCAGAAGGTAATTGACAGACTGAATGCGATAAGGAAAGATGTTCTTGAGGGATCCAGTTTTGCGACAAAAGCAGTATTGTATTCGCAAGATCCCGGATCTGCACCAACGGGAGGTTTTTATAAAATGACCCGAAAGACTCCTTTTGTCAAAGAATTTAAAGATGTAGCTTTTAGTTTAGCACAGGGAGAGATTTCCGAACCTTTTAAAACTACTTTCGGATACCATATTATCATGGTTGAAAAAATTAAAGGACAGGAAATTGAATTACGACATATTTTGATTCCGCCAACAGTTTCTGAAAATGCATTGAAAGAAGCAAAAGAAAGAATCACTAATGTTAGAAATAAGATTATAAATAAAGAGATTACTTTCGCAGAAGCTGCAAGAACAGAATCTGATGAAAAAGAGACAAGAGCAAACGGAGGAACACTGGTAAATCCAAATACTCAGGATACCCGTTTTGAACTGACTAAAATGGATCCGACTTTATACGGTCAGGTTTCAAATTTGAAAGACGACGAAATTTCACAGCCACTTTTAAATACAGACGATAAAGGAAAAAAAACATATAAGATAATCACAGTTACGAATAGAATTGAACAACACGTGGCTGATTATGCTAAGGACTACACTAAAATTAAAGAACTGGCATTGAAAGAAAAACAGATCACGACAATCTCGAAATGGTTTGATACTAAAATAAAAGATACCTATATCAAAATTCTTGGAGAGTACAGAGATTGTAAGTTTGTTTACAATTGGCTAAAAAAATAATTTTTATTAAATAAAGAAAAAGAGTTAGTTTTATGAATTCATAATACTAACTCTTTTTAATTTTAAAAACATATCTAAATGTCTGACGTAACAGCAATTCATAATTTAGTTCAGAAACGAAACGAATTAAAAAACGAAATAGCAAAAATTATTGTTGGCCAGGATGCCGTAGTTGACCAAATTTTACTGTGTATATTTTCAGGTGGTCATGCTCTTTTGATTGGTGTTCCGGGCTTGGCAAAAACTTTAATGATTAATACTTTGTCTCAGGCTTTAGGTTTAGATTTTAAAAGAATTCAGTTTACGCCGGATTTAATGCCTTCAGATATTTTAGGAAGTGAGATTTTGGATGAAAACAGACATTTTAAATTTATTAAAGGGCCTATTTTTTCCAATATCATTTTGGCTGACGAGATCAACAGAACTCCGCCAAAAACACAAGCTGCTTTATTGGAAGCCATGCAGGAGAGATCGGTTACCATTGCGGGGCAAAACTATAAGTTAGATTTACCTTACTTTGTATTAGCTACTCAAAACCCAATTGAACAGGAAGGAACCTATCCGTTACCGGAAGCACAGTTAGACCGTTTTATGTTTGCTATAAAGCTGGAGTATCCAACTTTCGAAGAAGAAGTTCAGGTAGTGAAGCGTACGACTTCTGATGCTAAGACAGTCATTAACCCATTATTCAGTGCACAGGAAATTATTGATTTTCAACATTTGATTCGCAGAATTCCCGTAGCCGATAATGTAATTGAATATGCAGTAACTTTAGTGAGTAAAACACGCCCTGATAATGCTTTGTCGAATGATTTTGTTAAAAATTATTTAGATTGGGGAGCAGGACCAAGAGCTTCACAGAATTTAATTTTAGCAGCAAAAGCCCATGCGGCTTTTAATGGGAAATTCTCGCCGGATATTGAAGATGTCAAAGCAGTGGCAACCGGAATTTTAAGGCACAGAATTATTAAAAACTACAAAGCAGATGCCGAAGGAATAACGGAAGAAGTTATTATTAAAAAACTGATGTAACAGATTCAATAAAAACAGCAGAAACCCAAACTAGTAATGATCTCTAGTTTGGGTTTTTTATTTAATTTGATTTTGAGGTTTCGTTTATTAAAAAAATGGGTTGACCATAAATCAATTTTATAAGTAAAACTTCAATAAGAGAGCTGTATTTTTTGCCATTAGATTCGTACCACCAATACGATGTATAATTTTGGCTGTCTTTCTCCATTTTATTAAACCATATTTCCTCTTTGTTTACTACAATTTTCTTAGATTCAATAATTTTGTATCCGGAGCCAGTCCAGCAAACCATCGGATTATGAGAGGGTGTTTTTATATAAGTCAGTTTCTCAGGAGTTTCAATTTTAAAAACCTCCTTGTTTACCCAAGAGCCTTTTTTTGTATTGTACTCAAAACTAACTTCCTGATGAAAACTAGTTTCTGTTTCATTTTTGATTTTTATACTGGTTGCTAAAAGGATTGTAAATGATACTAATACAATAAGTATTTTAGGTTTGATTTTGTTTGAATCATTGTTTTCGGTTTTTGGTTTTATATACTTAATAATGAATAGCATCGGTATAATTTGATAAACGGTAAAGCAGATTAAACCAATAGCGTGATGCAAAAAGTTTTCCTGAGTACAATTGAAAAAAATTAAGGTTACGATTCTGAAATAATTAGAGGTAATATTGAGCGCTATTATAAGTAAGCAGAAAGAGAGTATCTGAAAAACGCCGTAATATTGTTTAAGTCTTCTTTCTTCGAGAGTCATTAAAACTGCGCCAAACAACAATCCTGTCTTAAACATTGACAATCCCATGCAGGCAGTGTCGATGGTGATTTTTGCATTATTGATGTAAAAATTAACACCTTCGATTTTATTTATAGGTATAAAATTCTTCAGTGTCAGATAAACTATGTAGCAAAGACTTTGTTTTATTTCGGAGGTTAAGTGTGCAAAAAAAGCACTAAAAAGGGTCGAAAATAAAACAAGACAAATGAAAGCAATAAAGGAAAATTTCCCAGTGAAATAATGGAAAACCAAACACAGAAATAATAGTATAGAAAGAAAATGAACTGATTTTGTGTTTAAACGCCAGCTGATGAATTCTAACAATAGAATACTTGGAATTAAAAAATAATTAATTCTGAAATTTGTTTTTCTTCCGCCAACGATAAAAAGACAAAGAGAACCAAGAATTCCAAGGAAATCGTTGTTTAGATTTATAAACAATATCTTGCTGTTTATGGCAAAAAGCAATAAGATTGCAAAAACAGCAAGTATTGTTTTTTTCTGTAGAATTACATTCTTCATTAATTCGTTAATTTTTGCTTTCTGTAATAGAATAAAATGGCAGATAAAACGATGAATAATAGCGCCCATTCGTGCGGCTCAGGTACGGCTCCGTCGTTATTGATAGAAGCATTTCCTAAAGTATTAACGTTTTTCTCAATCCCGTTGTTTTTGTAATCTTCATCAGTCTCAAGTACGATTAAAGAAGAAATAGGAGTTACAATATTGGCATCCTTCGCCAGGTCAACATATTTGTTTTGTTTTAAAGTGTCAGCCTGAATTTCGACCTGATCGTTTAAAACTTTTCCAAAACAGAACATTCTGTATAAATGATTTGAACCGGTATGAGCTGTTTGCTGAATTACTGAATTTTCATGGATTGAGATTCCGGCAGTTTCTATATTAATACTGTTTTCATTAGTTTGAAATTTTATGAAATGCTTTTTGCTGATAAGGTCTTTACAAGTATTAAGATTTGTTTGTATAAAATTCACATATTTCTGTTCCTTTGCGGTCTGCCAAAACGGATTTATTTCGTTCGAGATATTGATAACTTTTAAGCCTTTGTCTTTTGTTCCTTTTCTTATTTTTTCTAAATATTTTGAAGATTCTAACTCTTCAAAGTTCGAAGAAAATGTACCGCATTTTGTGATAATCAAAGTATTTTCCTGTAAATCAAAAAGTGGCAGAAGTGAATAATTCAATTCGTCAAATTGGTTCCAAATATTCTCGTAATTGGAAGTATTGATTTCTTGTTTTGTATTATTTATAAGTACAAAATATTTATTTTTCGAGAGATTGAGTATCGATTCAAGTTCTTCTATTTTCCAGTTGTTATTGAGGTCAAGAATGATTTCGCTTGGCGTAAAAGCAATCCTTTCTTTGATAAGCGGTTTAATCTCATAACTTTTATTCTTCCAAACAAATGCGCTGCTCAATGGTTTTTGGGTTAAAGGGAATTCAGCTTCCCATTTGTCCAGACCTTTAGATTCATTTATGTGGTAATTATCCGCAAAGTCAAAATCTTTTGAAGTCTTAAACTCAGTATTTCCATTAACCTGAAATCTCGAAATAGTCGCAGCATTATTGATATTTGGACCTTTTATACTCAAACTTTGATAGATCAGTTTATCGTCTGTAATTTTTAAAGGTGTTGTAAAGCCACATTTAAAAGTTCGGGGTAATTCGCTTGTAATTGGAAATACGCGAACTGTAACTCGGTTTCCTTCTTTCCACTGCATCAATGAAGGGTCTCTTGCCTCAATACCCACGACCTGATTGTACGCTTCTTTTGCTTTTTCTTTGGTAGTCAAAACACCTTTTCTTTCTATTCCGTTAACCCACAATGACAAAGAAGTTGCAACAGAGCCTTCAGGCAGCTGGAAGGAATAAATAGCTTCTTTCTGCCCCCTGCTTTCTTCTTCGCAAACAACATCCATTGTAATCTCGGTGTAAGCGAGTCTGTCATTTGGATAAATTTTTACATCTTCCTTAATGTTTTTTGTAATAAGATCTCGTCCACTCCATAATTGCTCTTCGGATTCAAGTCTTTTATCAAAATTAGATTTCAGAATATTGACTTTATCATCATCGCTTAAATTGATGTTTTCTGCAAAATGATAAGCGATATTTAAAAAAGGATTGTGAGTCTTTCTTTCGTGATACTGAACATTGTTATTAAATCTGCCAAAGCCATCTAATTCAAAGAAGTCTTCTGATGCAATGTATACAATGTTTTTCTTTAGCAGAATTTCATTCAAAAAATTAGGTTTAAGATTCTGAGAAACTTTAATGTAAGTGGGTAAATCGTTATTATCTTCAAATGTTTTGGTAATGCCATATTGGTTTATTTTTTGACTTTCCCTATTTAATAAAAAAGTAAACACAATCAGGCTGGTTAAAATGATTCCGATGCCTGAGAGGAACGCATAGGTGTTGTTTTTTTCTTCAAAAAGAACCTTAGACAGGATGTAGGTGTGGATTGTAAGTACAATTCCGGGCACTAATCCATAAAAACCTAGTCCTAAGGCAAGAATTCCTATAATAGAAAACATGCTTATTGGTATCAGGAATACGGCATAATATACGATTAAGAGAAAGGAACAGCCGTTGATGAAATAAGAGATAAAGTTAATGTTGCGATTTGTTATTTCGCGATTGTAAATTACAAAGTTTGAAAAGCAAAACAGAAACGTTGTGCAATACACCCAAAGGGGTAAATTTTCGAAAACATTTACATAAACATTGGTAGAGAAACATCCGATAAACCAATTGAGAAATAAGAAAGGAAGTAAATGAAGGTAGTTCTTTTTGTTTCTTAATAGGTTGTAAGTAAGGATAGCACCGTACGGGAGGAGAATAATGATATTGAGTACAGAAAGCATTTCAAAGCTTTCGTAATCTGATTTACTTCCCAATAAAGAAAGTGCCAGCATCGTTGTGCTGAATAGCGTAATAATAAGGCTGATTTTTACTCCAATTTGGTCATTTAAAAAAGAGTTTATTTTGGTTGCATTCATAGAAAGTATTTTTTAATTAAAAGAACTTTGAATTGCAAAGTTATAATAATAATTGAAAAATAAACTTTTTGTTTCGTTTTTTTGATTTAAAGATTTCTTTAAATATTCTTAATGATTTTTTGGTTTTGAAAGAGGCTGATTCGAGAAGACAAATCGGTTACTATAACGTTATAATTGCTTATTTAGAAAGGTTCTTCGTTAAAGTTGGGGTAAAATCTCACTTCATTTATAGCATCAAATTTCGACTTTGCTAAAGAAAGGATTTTAAAATGGCAATAATTCATTTTTTTAATATAAAATTGAAATTTTGGCAAAAATAAGTAATGAAAATTGTTTTTTAGCAATAATAATGTTTGAAAAGGCGAGTTCTGTTATATTTTTTTTAATTCTCGGCTTTAATAGCTAAATTTGCAAACAAAAAATAAAAAGACTTCTATAATATTATGAATACTTATCAAGATTACATTAAAGAAATCGAGGAAAGAAAAGGCCAAGGTCTTCATCCAAAGCCAATCGATGGTGCAGAATTAGCAAGCGAAATCATTTCACAGATTAAGGATGTTAACAATCCGTATAGAGAAGATTCGCTTAAATTTTTTATTTATAATACTTTACCGGGTACTACAAGTGCTGCAGGTGAAAAAGCTGAGTTTTTAAAAGAGATTATTCTTGGAGAAGCTGTAGTAAGTGAAATTACTCCTGCTTTTGCGTTTGAATTATTATCTCACATGAAAGGTGGTCCTTCTATCAAGGTACTGCTTGATTTAGCTTTGGGTAATGATGTTGCCATTGCAAAAGATGCAGCAAAAGTTCTTAAAACACAGGTTTTCCTTTACGAGGCAGATACAGATCGTTTAGTAGAGGCATTCAAAAATAATAATGAAGTTGCAAAAGAAATTCTGGAAAGCTACGCGCAAGCAGAATTCTTCACGAAACTTCCGGAAGTAGCTGACGAAATTAAAGTAGTTACTTTTATCGCCGGTGAAGGAGATATTTCAACAGATTTACTTTCTCCGGGTAATCAGGCGCATTCGCGTTCCGATCGTGAACTTCACGGACAGTGTATGATTACACCACAAGCTCAGCAGGAAATTAGAGCTTTACAGGCACAACATCCTGATAAAAGCATAATGTTAATTGCTGAAAAAGGAACAATGGGAGTTGGTTCTTCAAGAATGTCAGGTGTAAATAACGTAGCACTTTGGACAGGAAAACAATCAAGCCCGTATATTCCATTCGTAAATATTGCTCCAATTGTTGGAGGCACAAATGGTATTTCTCCAATTTTCTTAACGACAGTTGATGTTACCGGTGGTATTGGTCTTGACCTTAAAAACTGGGTTAAAAAAGTGGATGCAGCAGGTAATGTTGTGCGTAATGAAAATGACGAACCAATTTTAGAGCAAACGTATTCTGTAGCTACAGGGACTGTTTTAACAATTAATATTAAAGAGCGAAAACTTTACAATGGAGATCAGGAACTGATCGATATTTCTAAAGCATTTACTCCTCAAAAAATGGAATTTATCAAAGCAGGTGGTTCATATGCTATTGTATTTGGTAAAAAACTTCAAACATTCGCAGCAAAAACTTTAGGGGTTACGGCTCCGACTGTATTTGCTCCTTCAAAAGAAATTTCTCATGACGGACAAGGTCTTACAGCAGTAGAAAAAATCTTTAACAGAAATGCTGTAGGTTCGACACCAGGAAAAGTATTACACGCTGGTTCTGATGTTCGTGTTGAAGTAAATATTGTAGGTTCTCAGGATACTACTGGTCTTATGACAGCTCAGGAATTAGAATCTATGGCGGCAACTGTAATTTCACCAATCGTTGATGGTGCTTATCAGTCAGGATGTCACACTGCTTCAGTTTGGGATAAAAAAGCGCAGGCAAATATTCCTAAGTTGATGAAATTTATGAACGATTTCGGTTTAATCACAGCTCGTGACCCGAAAGGTGTTTACCATTCAATGACAGACGTAATCCACAAAGTATTAAACGATATCACTATTGATGAGTGGGCTATTATTATTGGTGGTGACTCTCATACGAGAATGTCAAAAGGGGTTGCTTTTGGTGCGGATTCAGGAACAGTTGCTCTGGCATTAGCGACAGGAGAGGCTTCTATGCCAATCCCGGAATCTGTAAAAGTAACTTTCAAAGGAGATATGAAAGGATATATGGATTTCCGTGATGTGGTTCACGCTACACAAGCTCAGATGTTGCATCAGTTTGGTGGAGAGAACGTATTCCAGGGTAGAATTATTGAGGTTCATATCGGTACGTTAAATGCAGATCAGGCGTTTACATTTACAGACTGGACTGCAGAGATGAAAGCAAAAGCTTCTATCTGTATTTCTGAGGATGATACTTTGATCGAATCATTGGAGATTGCTAAAGGCAGAATCCAGATTATGATCGATAAAGGAATGGATAATGACAAACACGTTCTTCAGGGATTGATCAATAAAGCGAATAAGAGAATTGAAGAGGTGAGAACTTCTGAGAAACCAGCTTTAACGCCAGATTCAAATGCTAAATATTATGCTGAAGTTATCGTTGATTTGGATCAGATTGCTGAACCAATGATTGCCGATCCGGACGTAAACAATGCTGATGTTTCTAAAAGATACACTCACGATACGATCAGACCGTTATCTTTCTATGGAGGAGAGAAAAAAGTAGATCTTGGATTTATCGGATCTTGTATGGTTCACAAAGGTGATATGAAAATCCTTGCTCAAATGTTGAAAAACGTAGAAGCGCAAAAAGGAAAAGTTGAATTTAAAGCGCCTTTGGTTGTTGCTCCGCCTACCTATAATATCGTAGACGAATTGAAAGCAGAAGGTGACTGGGAAGTTTTACAAAAATACTCAGGTTTTGAGTTTAACGATAGCGCTCCAAAAGGTGCAGCACGTACAGAATACGAAAACATGTTGTACTTAGAGCGTCCGGGATGTAACCTTTGTATGGGGAACCAGGAAAAAGCAGCAAAAGGAGATACGGTAATGGCAACTTCTACACGTCTTTTCCAGGGAAGAGTTGTGGAGGATACTGAAGGTAAAAAAGGAGAGTCTTTACTTTCTTCTACACCGGTTGTGGTATTGTCTACAATTTTGGGTAGAACTCCAACACTAGAGGAGTATACCACTGCAGTTGAAGGAATCAATTTAACTAAGTTTGCACCTTCAAACAAACAGTTAGTGATGTAATTTACGATTAGTTATAATCATTATATATAGAGAGCCCGAGTGATAAACTCGGGCTTTTTCTTTAATTACTCCTCTATTTTTTGTAACTTGGGATGTTCAAAAAAAAACACAAAAACAATTATACTTATGGCTTTTGATATTGAAATGATTAAAAAAGTGTATGAGAACATGCCCGGTCGTGTTGATAAAGCACGAGAGCTTGTTGGTCGCCCACTTACGTTAACAGAGAAAATTTTATACAATCACCTTTGGGACGGAGTACCGTCTCAGGTGTTTAAAAGAGGAGTAGATTATGTTGATTTTGCCCCGGATCGTGTAGCCTGTCAGGATGCAACAGCACAGATGGCATTATTGCAGTTTATGCATGCCGGAAAATCTAAAGTAGCGGTACCTACAACAGTACATTGCGATCACCTGATTCAGGCAAAAGTAGATGCTGCAACCGATTTGGCAAGGGCAAAAACACAAAGTAACGAGGTTTTTGACTTCCTTTCATCTGTTTCTAATAAATACGGAATTGGCTTCTGGAAACCGGGAGCAGGAATTATTCATCAGGTTGTACTTGAAAATTACGCTTTCCCCGGCGGAATGATGATTGGTACCGATTCTCACACCGTAAATGCAGGTGGATTAGGGATGGTTGCGATTGGTGTTGGTGGAGCTGATGCTGTAGACGTGATGTCAGGCATGGCTTGGGAGTTGAAGTTTCCAAAGTTAATAGGAGTAAAACTAACCGGTAAGTTATCAGGTTGGACAGCTCCTAAGGATGTTATTCTTAAAGTAGCCGGTATACTTACGGTAAAAGGTGGTACAGGAGCTATTGTTGAGTATTTTGGCGAAGGAGCAACTTCTATGTCTTGTACCGGAAAAGGGACGATTTGTAACATGGGCGCCGAAATTGGAGCTACCACTTCAACTTTTGGTTATGATGCTTCTATGGGGCGTTACCTGCGTTCTACAAACAGAGCCGATGTTGCGGATGCCGCCGATAAAGTAGCTTCTTATCTAACAGGAGATCCGGAAGTATATGCTAACCCGGAACAATATTTTGATCAGGTGATCGAAATTAATTTATCTGAATTGGAACCGCATTTAAATGGTCCTTTCACTCCGGACTTAGCGACTCCAATTTCTAAAATGAAAGAGGAAGCTATCAAAAATAATTGGCCTTTACAGATTCAAGTAGGTTTAATTGGTTCTTGTACCAATTCCTCTTACGAAGATATTTCCCGAGCGGCTTCTTTAGCCCGACAGGTAAGTGCGAAAAACTTAAAAACAAAATCTCAATTTACCATTACGCCGGGTTCCGAAGTAGTTCGTTATACCATCGAGCGTGATGGTTTTATTGATACCTTTCATAAAATTGGAGCGACTGTTTTTGCTAATGCCTGCGGACCTTGTATTGGTATGTGGGACAGAGACGGAGCGGAAAAAGAAGAAAGAAACACCATTGTGCACTCTTTCAATCGTAACTTCTCCAAACGTGCAGATGGTAATCCAAATACTTTAGCCTTCGTAGGTTCGCCTGAATTGGTGACTGCTATGGCTATTGCAGGAGATTTAAGTTTTAATCCGTTAACAGATACTTTAATCAACGAAGATGGAGAAGAAGTAATGTTAGAGGAACCTACAGGAGACGAATTGCCTCCAAAAGGATTTGATGTTAAAGATCCTGGATTCCAGTCTCCTGCTGAAGATGGTTCAGGAGTTCAGGTAGTGGTAAGCCCAACATCTGAGCGTTTGCAATTATTAGCACCTTTTGATGCCTGGGACGGTAAAAACATTACGGGTGCTAAATTGTTGATCAAAGCATTCGGAAAATGTACTACCGACCACATTTCTATGGCGGGACCATGGTTGCGTTTCCGTGGACATCTGGATAATATTTCGAACAATATGCTGATTGGTGCCGTAAATGCCTTCAATCAAAAAACAAATTCGGTTAAAAATCAATTAACAGGGCAATACGATGCTGTTCCTGCTGTAGCACGTGCCTACAAAGCTGCCGGAGTTCCATCTATTGTTGTGGGAGATCATAACTACGGAGAAGGTTCTTCGCGTGAGCATGCCGCTATGGAGCCTCGCTTTTTAGGAGTTAAAGCGGTGTTGGTAAAATCTTTTGCCCGTATCCACGAAACCAACCTTAAAAAGCAAGGTCTTTTAGGATTGACTTTTGCTAATGAAAAGGATTATGATAAAATCAAGGAGGATGATACTATTAATTTCACTGATTTAACCCAGTTTGCTCCCGGAAAACCATTAACATTAGAGTTCGTTCACGCCGATGGCACCAAAGACATTATTCTGGCGAACCATACTTACAACCAAGGTCAGATTGGCTGGTTTGTAGCAGGTTCAGCTTTAAACTTAATTGCTGCCGGAAAAGCTTAATCTTTAAGATTTATTCCTATTAAAAATGCTCTGTGAAAACAGAGCATTTTTTTTATGTAGATTTTCAAAATGAATACTAATAAATACATTTGTAGTATTCAATAAGTTTAGCTGAAAGTTGCTTTTGAGGTATGATTTTAGTTTTAATAGGCTTAAAAATGAAACTTCTCATAAAAAGCATTATTTCAGGGGGTTGGATCAATTTTTATGCCGAGTTTGTTAATTTCAACAAAATAAGTTGTTAAAAAAGATGCTTTTTTTACTTTAAAAAGTTAAATTCGCTTATCGGGTAAAATAATTGCTTTTTTTGAGCCTATAATTCAGAAAAGTAATTGCATTCAGAGCGTATAATAATAGATGTAAATGTAACAGATAATGGTTTTCAGGTTAATAGCAATTTTGTTTTTTTTCAGTGTTGGTGCTTTCTCACAAGAAAAGTATATTAAGCATAAAATCTCACAAGGAGAAAATCTTACTGTAATTGCTAAAAAGTACGGAGTAAAACCAAAAGATATTACAGCAGCAAATCCTAATGCACCCAAAGTTCTAAAGTTAAATTCGGTTTTGTTAATCCCAAATCGCAATAAAACAGTTGCAAAAACAGCTGCCAAAAAGCCTGAAGAAATTATTGCAAATGTTACTCCGGAAACTACTCCCGGCTCCCATGAAGTTGCTGCCAAAGAAACGCTTTGGGGAATTTCTAAAAAATACAATGTTTCAGTTGATGACTTAAAAAAGGTCAATCCGCTTCTGGAAAGTGAAGGTTTAAAAATCGGACAGCAAATTGCTATTCCATCCAATACAGCTACAACAACTGCAACAACAGTTCCGGTAATCGAGAAAGTTCAGGAACCTGCAATGGTTGAGGTAACCCGGGAAGTTTTGTCAAAAGAAACGAAATATGCGATAGCAAAGGAGTTTGGGATAACCGTTAAAGAACTGGAAAAACAAAATCCTGCAATTAAAAAGAGACTAAAAGTGGGGTACCTGCTTAAGATTAATGTTTCTCCGGAAAAAGCAGCAGCCTTACAAGAAATAAAGCCTATCGAAACCACAACATCGACACCATCCATACAAATTGCTGAGGAAACTGTTGTAAAAAAAGATTCCACATTTGTTAGAGGAATAAGTAATAATTTGGAACTTATTGAGCAATTGATTGTAAATGCAACAGAGAATATTGGGACTCGTTACCGGTCAGGCGGAACTACAAAAGCTGGTTTTGACTGCTCAGGATTAATGATTTGCACCTTTAATAATTTTGACATTAAACTGCCTAGAAGTTCGATCGAACAATCCAGAATTGGGGTTAGAGTTGACACCGATGCCGCACAAAAAGGAGATTTAATTTTCTTTAAAACTAACGGAAGACGCCGTATCAATCATGTTGGGATGGTAGTCGAAGTGACCGAAGGAGAGATTAAGTTTGTGCATTCTTCTACACATGGTGGGGTAATGATTTCATCTACAAAGGAACCTTATTACCAAAGAAGTTTTTCTCAGGTAAACCGTGTTCTTCAATAGTTAAGCAGTATTGTTTTAAATTCATCTATTGGAAACGGCTTGTTTAAAAAAGCACTTACATACTTATTTGCCGTAATTGCAGCAATTTCGTCAGGATCTAAAGTCGATGAAAGTATGTAAATTTGAATTCCTTTTTTAATTTCTTTTTTTAATTTATGAAATTCTTCTAAGAATTCAAAACCATTCATTATTGGCATTTGAATATCCAGTAAAATGATAAGCGGGTGGTCATTGTTTTTAGTAACAAGCCACTGAATTCCTTCTCTGCCATTATTCGCAATGATGATCTGATCGATATCAAGGACTTTTGTCAGTAGTTGTTTGATGACAAGCTGATCAATCAAATTGTCTTCAATGACTAGGAATATGGGCTTAATTTCCATGATAATTTGGAATTGCTACAATAAATTTACTTCCGATAGTGTTTTCAGAGAAAACAGAAATACTTCCTTTGATGTTTTCTACAGCTTCTTTTACAATGTAAAGACCTAATCCCGAACCTTTGTTTTTGTTCGTACCAAAATACATTTCAAAAATATTGTTTTTAAATTCATCTTTAATTCCAATACCGTTATCTGTTATTTCAATTTTGTCGTAACCCTCTTCCGTATAAGTTTTAATTGAAATAAACATTTCCTCCTTATTAATGTCAGCGTATTTTATAGCATTCGAGAGCAAATTCGAGATAATGATTCTCAGACGCAAGTCATCGCTTTGAATGGTATCGATTAACAGTTCTTTTGTGAATTTTATTTTATTGGCATTTTCAATATGCATCAACTGTGAAATGGATTCGTCAAATATTTCTTTTAAACTGACAGGTTCTATAATAACTTGTTTGCGTTTATTTTTAGAGTAATCGATAATATCAACTATAAACTGATCCTGCCTGATAAGACTTTTGTGCATAAGTGTCAGGTAGTCTCTGACTTGCTGAATGTCATCTTCAAGCTGGGTAATTTCGATCAATCCTTTTAGTGATGTTATAGGTGATCTTAAATCGTGTGATGCGCTATAGACAAATCGGTCCAGTTCATGATTTACGTGGATTAGGTTTTCATTTTTTTCTTCAATTTCTTTCTTCGAAATGAGCAGACGTTTTACCATAATCGAGTAATAAGTGCATACGCTTATTACGATGATCAGAATAAAAAAAATATTGGTGATGATGAGAAGGCTTTTGATTTTTCGTGTTCCTTCTCCTAATGTATTCAGGAAGTTACGTTCGTTAATAGTGAGTTTGTCGCTGATGGTACTAATTTCGTTAAGAAATTTTTGCTGACTGGCCGGTGTCAGCAGATTTTGTTTGATCTGGCCATCGACTTGCTGACCCAACGTGGATAATTTAGCGATTAATTCGTCACCCTGACCCCATTCGTGAATCGCTTTTGCCAAAAAAGAGACATCTTTGAAGTTTACAAACAACCAGACAATATCATCCAGGTCATCTTTATGATTTCGTCCTGTCAGAAACCCTTTTCGGGCAATTTCGCTGTCTCCATATTTCAAAAGCGATCTCCTCGCAATACCATCACCCTGAGGGACTTTTAATTCCTGAGAAAAGAGCTTCCATTGGTTTGTATCTTTAGTGAAAAGGTACATAATGAGATATCGTACCGCATCCTTTTGTCCTTTTGAATAATGTGATTCACCATGGACATAAGCCCTGTTTGCGGAGAGTATTTTTATGGTGAAAAAGTTGATACAGATAAGTAAAGCGCAGGAAATAAATACAATTATCAATAGAATGAAAACATTCGGGAAACGTATATTTTTAAAAAACGGACTCTTAGACATAGTTTTCAGATTTGGAGGTTAATACTGCTTTTTCTGTTAAGAGCGCTTATTGTTGAAGGAATCTTTTAAAAAAAATCAGGTTACTGAGAGTGTTGTCTTTTGACGGTTTTAAAATAAACAATTGTTAATAAAAGATTGATTTTTCAAAATTGTTTTATGCATGCATAAATTTAGTAAAAAAAGAACAGAATTTTAGAATTAGTGTTTTTTTTCTTACGAGATAATTGTTTTTTGTTCCAGTTTTGTTGTAAATAAATAAAATGTATTCTGTGAAGGCTCTTGTTTTAAATTAGAAAGACTAAGAAAAGGAAAACAATTTTAAAATTTAATAGATAAGAACAAACTGAAAAAAGGTTAAACAGAAAAGTTTTTGTTTAACAATTCTTTGATGAATTAAAAAGAAGTTCTTCTTGCAGGGTATAAAAAAAACTACAACTTTTGGCTGAGTTGTAGTTTCTAAGTATTTACAGATAGGATGGTAGGTATATTTTATTCTTATTCATATTCATGCCAATAGTGCCCACAGCCATTTTTACACGCTGTATTTCTTCGTTCAGTGTCTGTTACTTTAAAAATCCAAAGTAGTGAGGTTAGAATTTTTTTGTTCTCGTTTTCAGGAAGTTCCGCTAGTTTGTAAAAAGCAATTCGTGTTGGGAAATTTTTTAAAAGTACAATCGGGGTATAGGTTGATTTTAATGGAATAGTATGAATAGCATTTTGATAAGTTTCTGTATTGTAATGCATTTTTTCGGGAATAGAGTTGAAGATATAATTTTTTAAAGTGGTAAAAAGTCTTTCGAAATTATATTCAGCATCTTCTAATAAAAGCTGTACCCCAATATTAAAGTCTATTTTATCTTGGGCAATCTTATTTATTATTATCTCTTCTTTAGACAGTTGTTCCATAAAGATATTTTGATTCCATTTTTATAGTTTGTTGTTCTGCAATATTGAACTTTAATTAGTACTAAAATATAGAATTACTCTTGTAATTGTTTAGTAGTTGTTGCTTTTTAATCTCCTGAGATTTGATAATTTCTGAACGAAAAAAAAAATCATGATTATCTAATAGGATTACTCCGTCTAAGGACTATAAATAAGAATCTAAAATCAACACTCTAAAATCTTAAATTTCAGAAAAAAGTATATCTTTAACCAACCGAAAAACTAAAATTATGCAAGAAAACGACCAGGAACATTTTAAAAGAGAACTTGGATTATTAGACGGAACCATGCTTGTGGTAGGTTCTATGATTGGATCAGGAATATTTATTGTGAGTGCCGATATCGCCAGACAGGTAGGTTCGGCAGGATGGTTAACTTTAATTTGGCTGCTCTCCGGACTGATTACAGTTATAGCCGCAGTAAGTTATGGTGAACTTAGCGCGATGTTTCCAAAAGCAGGAGGACAGTACGTGTATTTAAAGGAGGCTTACAATAAACTAATTGCCTTTTTGTACGGATGGAGCTTTTTTGCTGTAATTCAGACCGGAACAATTGCTGCGGTAGGAGTTGCTTTTTCAAAATTTGCGGCTTATTTATACGAACCATTAAGCGATGAAAATATACTTTATGAATTAGGTTTCTTCAAACTCAACGCCGCTCAGTTGGTTTCGATTTTTACAATTATTGTATTGACCTTCATTAATAGTAGAGGGGTGAAAAACGGAAAAATTCTGCAAACTGTTTTAACCATCATCAAAATTTTGTCATTGTTGGGATTAATTATTTTTGGACTAACCTTAGGAGCAAAAGCTTCAATCTGGGATGCCAATTGGACTGATGGCTGGGTGACACGTAGCTATAATGCCGAAAGCGGTTCATGGCTGCCTATTAGTGGAACCACTTTGATTACCGGAATTTCTGCCGCAATGGTGGGGTCGTTATTTTCCAGTGATGCCTGGAATGGAGTTACCTTTATTGCAGGAGAAATAAAAAATCCAAAACGAAATGTTGGTCTAAGTTTGTTTTTAGGAACTTTTATAGTAACGATTATTTATGTGCTAACCAATTTGATGTATTTGGCGGTAGTTCCGTTTGAGGAGATTGCTACAGCTAAATCAGACCGAGTAGCGGTAGTGGCTTCGCATTACATTTTTGGCAATATTGGTACATTGATTATAGCAATAATGATTATGATTTCGACTTTTGCCTGCAACAACGGATTAATTATGGCAGGTGCGAGAGTGTATTATACGATGGCAAAAGACGGTGTTTTCTTTAAAAAAGCAGCTGTTTTAAACGAGTCCAGTGTTCCTGGATGGGCTTTGTGGGCACAGTGTTTCTGGGCTTCGGCTTTGTGTCTGACAGGAAAGTATGGAGATCTGCTGGATTTTGTAATCATCATTGTATTGATTTTCTATATTTTAACGATTTACGGTATTTTTATTTTGAGAAAAAAGATGCCGAATATTGAAAGACCTTACAAAGCTTTTGGATATCCGTTTTTGCCTATGTTGTATATTGTAATCGCAAGTGCAATCTGTATTTCGCTATTAATTACCAAATTCTCGACTTGTGGATGGGGAGTTTTAATTATGCTGACCGGAATACCAGTGTACTACCTGAATAAACCGAAAGAAGTTTAAAAGGAGGTGCTAAGGTGCTGAGATACTAAGGTTCAAAGGTTAAGTTTGTTTACAAGTTTTATGTACCAAATGGGTGCCTGCAATTTTTTAACTTTGATATTTACTTCAAAATATAGATGCCTTGTCTTTGACAAGGCATTTTTTTTGTCATAAAATTTAGTGTCTCCAGAAATTTGCCAGATCTGCATGCAAAAAAAGAGATTTTCTTATGTGGGCAGTCTGGCTGAGCGAAGATGAAGCTCCTTTTTTATATGAAATTTTTCTTAAAAGAGACTACAGATAGGTGTGTTCAGAAATTGCTCCAAGGGAGCAAAATATTTATAAAGCATGTGATTTCGCAAGATCAAAAGCTCCAACGGAGCGGAACAGAAATCTTTGAGAGAGTTCTTTTTTGGTGCTCTGTCCTGAGTAAAAAAAAACACTACTTATGCGCAAAAGCAAAAAGTAGTGTTCTAAATGTAAATAATCCTGGAAGCGGGCTTGTGTAAATTAAGCGATTTCGGCTTCAACAGTTGATTCTATCGTTGAATTAATAATAGATAAAGTAAGAGGATCTGTTTCTCCTGAAAAGAAAGCATCCAAAATTTCCTGAAATACAGGATTTGTATTTTCTACCAAAGAGAAAAGCGTCATAGACGAACGTAATTTACGAGCGTCTAAATCTCCTAAAATTCCATCGGCTGATTTTCTTTTAAAAGTTAAAAACAACTCTGAAATTTCGATAAGATGTTTTCCTAAAATAGGGTGTTCTAAAAACTCGGTTGCTTCTTTTAGATCGTTAATGGCGTAATAATTTGCTGTATCGCTCTTACCCAATCCTTTTATCTGAGGAAAAATGAACCACATCCAGTGTGTCTCCTTTTTTCCTTTTTTGATTTCGGAAAGAGCAGTAAGATAAAGTTTGTTTTGTGCATCTAAAAAACGCATTAAATCATTGTTTGAATAAGCCATTGTGGTATTGTATATGTAAAAAAAGGTTGCAAAAGTAGTAAAAAAGATAGGGTTTTCCTAGTAAAAGGTTCATACACTGAGGATTTTAACTTTTTGAGGAGGAATTTTCTACACTATTTTAGAATAGAAATAACGCCTTTTTAGTTATTTTATTTCAGCACAAGTTTTAGAAAATCAGCTTTTTCTGTTCGTTCTCCTAAAGGTTAAGTTGATTCTTGGTAAAACATCGCGTGCGGTTTTTGGAACCTGATGTTGCCAAAAACTATTGGTTGTTCCAGACATTAACAGAAAGGAACCATGATGAAGCGGAATCTCTACCTGCGGGATTTCTTTCCGGAATTTATGACGCAATCGAAACATGCGGGTTTCTCCAAAAGTGACCGAAGCAATAATGGGGTCTGGTCCGGAGTTATGTTCTTTATCACTGTGCCAGGAAACGCCATCATTGCCATTTCGATATAAATTAAGCAGGAGACTATTAAATTCAAGTTGGGTTTCTCTTTCGACACGGCCTCTGATAGTTAATAAATCATAAGTCCAGTCAGGACCATTTGGATCTGCTCCAACATTATCTTTATCTTCATACCATGAAATCATTCGGGGAGCTGTAACAATTTTATCATACATTTCCATTTCATATTCTCTCCATTTCGTTTGATGAAGTATTCTTTCATAAAAACGATCGGATTCTTCTTTGGCAAAAAAGTTGTCGATCAAAATAAGTTCTGCATCAGGCAAATCAAATATTTTTTTTCCTTTCAAGCCTGTGGCAAATAATTCGGTATCGCTAAATAGTGTCATAAGTCAATACTTTAAGTTTATAGCTCTATTTTTAAAATTAGATTCGTTTTATATTCTTGATGTCAGCAAATTTTTGTTGAAAAACACTTTTCGGGGATTCTTTTCTGCATAAGCAAAAATCAACTGTACAATGTATTGATTGCTTTTATATGGTGTGGCATAATTTTTTACTTCTGAAGGATCCGTAATCGCAACATCCAACGGAATATATCCCATACCATAAAAATGACCATTTTCTATCCAAATGCAACTGCGTTCGTGCGCTGTTCTTCCTTTTTCTATAATGGCAAAAGTGGGTCTGTTATTTAATAAAAAATCAATAGCATTGTCGACTTGCTCATTGTGGAGGAAGGTATCCGGCAAGTCTTTTACATCATTATTTTGAAATAGTTCTCCTTCTTCAGGTTTTGAATATTTGCAAAATCTATAATCAATTTCAAATCGTTCTGCTAAACCCCGCAGTATATTTGTTGCTTCGTGTAAACTACTGAAGTGCTCAATACACGACTGAAATTTATTGAGTTTTCCAATAGCCAGGTACTTGTATCCATTACGGGCTTCATATTGATACAATCCAAATTTCGGTTCAAATCGCTTTAAAGCTCTATTGTAAGTTGGCCAAAGATGTTTGATTTCAGTACATTCTAACAGAAGTGCCATCAACTCGTTGCCACAAATTTCATAGGAAATAGAATAAATATCCCGTAAGAAATGTTGTCTTTGCAGATTGATATTGTGGCCGCTGAAATGAGAAGCAACGCGTTTTTTTATATTAACTGCTTTTCCCACGTAGATTACTTTTTTTACCTCATTATAAAAATAATATACGCCTGGTTTTTCCGGTAAATTATTAAAATCTTCCGGCGGAAGGTTAGGAGGCAAACGCTGATCCTGTGCCGTGTTTTTGATCATTTGTTCGATATGACCTTCGTCGTCCCATTCCAGTAATCGAGAGAACAATATAGCAGTAGCTTCTGCGTCGCCTCCGGCACGATGCCTGTTTTCTAAAGGGATGTCGAGCGAATTGCAAAGTTTTCCTAAGCTATAGGAGGCGAAACCCGGTCTGATTTTTCTGGCTGCGCGAACGGTACATAACTTTCTGGCCGTCCATTTGAATCCGGATGCCTCTAGCTGGTGGCGAACAAACGAATAATCGAAATTGACATTATGAGCAACAAAGATCCGGTCGTTTAGCAATTCCATTACTTTTTCGGCAATATCATCAAAAATAGGAGCATTGGCTACCATTTCATTGTTGATACCCGTTAAGGCAAAAATGGGAAGCGGTATTTCCTTCTGCGGATTTACGAGCGTCTCAAAGCGTTCTATTACTTTTTTGCCGTCGTGAATGACAATGGCAATTTCTGTAATGCAGCTGCCACTGGCGTTACCACCTGTGGTTTCAATATCGACTATGGCATATTCCTGCTTTTTCATCTTATTTGTATAATGTCTAACTTATTTCTTTTTAGTTTTCAGTCTCAGTCTCAATGTGCATTTTTTTAAGGACTGTTTATTTGGCTGAAAACGGTGTCGACTGTGACTGAAAACTAAAATTTCATTCGGTGTCGGGGTAAATTAATTTCATGTCCTTGCGGATAAGGCTCCCGATGTGTTGGGCTGACATCTTCTTTTATCTGACGCTGTGTTTTAAACTGATCTTTAGCATCCATATAACGCGGATCGGGAATAAAAGGCATTTTGGCCATTTTGGTTATGGTAATGGTTGGAAAATGATAATCGACTTCGACATTTCCTAGCAAAAGATAGCAGCCACCTCCCTGAAAAGGATAGTTTGCGAGACTGTCCGGAAAATGTGCGGTGTCAAAATAAGTACCTTCATGATCGATCCAGGTGCCAAAATACATGGTTCCTTTTTTGGTAGGAACCTGTTTTCTTGAAATCAGATAAGCAAGCATGCGAACCTGTTTTTTATGGCAGGCTGTTAAATCTCTGGCCATGATATCACCTCGGTATTTAGTTTGTAAAAGATCAAAAACAGTACAGGAAACAGGAAAACTCAAGAGCTCAATCTCATCAAAGGCATCTTCATATAAAGAACGTTCCAAAGTAGGAAGTTTGTATTCTTTTGCCGGTTCCTGTATCAGCCTCAGATTTCTGTTTTCGGGTTTGAAATTGTTCAAAAGCAAACTGGCAACAACTAAAAGCTGATTTTTGGTTTTTCCTGTAAAACGAAAAGCATCTATAAAAATTAGAATTTTCATGTTTTCAATCCCGATAGGAATTCTGTTGATAAAGTCCTCCAATGAAAGAAAAGCACCATTTTTCTCGCGTTCTGATTCGATCAAATGAGCTGTTTTGGATTCCAGACTCTGCACATGCATAAAACCCAGATAAATGTCTGTACCGTATAAAGTAGTCTGATATTCACTTTTATTCACGCAGGGGTTGTGTATGCTTCCGCCTGACATACGTGCTTCGTGTACGTAAACCTCGGTTCGGTAAAATCCGCCCTGATTGTTGATTACCGCCGTCATAAATTCTACCGGATAATAAACTTTCAGGAACAAGCTCTGATAACTTTCTACAGCATAAGAAGCTGAATGTGCCTTGCAAAACGAATATCCTGCAAAAGATTCAATCTGACGATAGATCTCCTGACTCAGTATTTCGGGATGCCCTTTTTGAGCACAGCAGGCAAAAAAGTTGTCTTTTACTTTTTGCAAGGCTTCAAGGGATCGTCCTTTTCCGGACATCGCTCTACGCAGGATATCACCATCTGCAGCGGGTAGCCCTCCATAATGTTGTGCGATTTTGATCACATCTTCCTGATAGACCATAATGCCGTAAGTTTCGCCAAGCTGTTCTTTAAAAACGTCATGGAAATACTGAAACTGATTGGGGTTATTATGGCGAAAAATATATTCTTTCATCATTCCGGATTGTGCTACACCAGGGCGAATGATAGAGGAAGCGGCTACCAGAATTTTATAATTGTCACAATTCAGCCGGCGTAGTAAACCACGCATGGCAGGGCTTTCGATATAAAAACAGCCAATAGTGCGACCCTGAGCCAGATAAATGTTGCATAAAGCTTCGTTTTTAGAAATCGAAGTATTGCGAATATCGACTTTTATCCCTCTGTTTTTCTCGATGAGTTTTACACTGTCATCAATATGGCCAATACCGCGCTGACTCAGGATATCGAATTTTTCGAAACCGATCTCTTCGGCAATGTGCATGTCGAAAAGCACGATAGGAAAGCCTTTTGGAGGCATTTCTAATGGCGTATAATTCGTAATAGGTTCTTCGGAAATCAAAATGCCACAGGCGTGCATACTGCGTTGATTGGGGTATTTGCTAAGCATCTGACCATAATACTGAACCTGTTTTACAATTTTATTGGTTTCGTGAAGTTCCTCGGGATTTTTAGCGAGCATGTCCAGTTCTTCTTTCGGAAGACCAAATACTTTTCCCACTTCTCTATAAATAGAACGGTATTTAAATTCGACATTGGTACCGCAAAAAGCCACATGATCTTTGCCGTATTTTCTGAAGATATATTCCAGAATTATATTGCGTTCCTGCCAGCTCCAGTCAATATCAAAATCAGGAGGAGTTTTGCGGTTGAGGTTTAAAAAACGTTCAAAATATAAATCCAGTTCAATAGGGCAGATATCGGTGATTCCGAGACAATAGGCGATAATACTGTTGGCACCGCTTCCACGGCCAATATGCATAAAACCCTGACTGTTGCTGTATTGTACAATATCCCAGGTGATGAGGAAATAGCCGCTGAATTCTAATTCATCAATAACTTTCAGTTCTTTTTCGACACGTTTTTTGGCTTCCTGATTCTCGTCTTCATAACGGTTTTTGAATCCTTCCCAAGCCAGAGCAGTCAGTTTTTCTAAATCTTCCTGACGACTATTAGTATAGAATTTTTTGTTTTTTGGAACTCCAAAATCATATTCAAAATTACAGCAATCAATTATTCTCTGAGTATTGCTTATAATTTCAGGATATTTTTCATAAAAAGGCAAAAGAGATTCCGAAGACTGCAGAATTTCAGAAGCTTTACAGTAATCAGATTCGGTTAGTTTAGATAAGATAACATTAGTATCAATGGCCCGGAGAATTTTATGCAGATTGTGTTCTGTTTTAGTCCTAAAAGTAACAGGCTGTAAAATGACCATCTGATTCATTTTATTTTTGTGTTCGGATGTAAAAAGCTTGGAAACTTCGTCTGTTCGAATCCCGATGAATTCATTTTTACGAAGAACTTCCGGAGCATTTTCTAAAGTATAAATCACGAAAACGGATTTGAATTCAGGTGCAATTGAAGGCAAAAGTTCTCCGCTGAAATTATGAGCTGTTAAGAAGCGGTTCATTTCGCCCAAACCTTCTGCATTTTGTGCCAGACCAATATATCGGAATTGATGACGGCATCGAAATTCTATTCCCACTAGGGGTTTAATTCCTTTTTCCTGACATGCTTTTATAAAATCATAAATTCCGGTAACGGTATTAATATCTGTAAGTGCCATTGCTTTTACCCCACAAGAGACGGCCTGGCTAATCAATTCTTTAAGCGGAATTGTGCCATAACGTAATGAATGGAAGGAATGACAATTAAGATACATTATTTGGTACGTTTTAAAATTTCGTCTTTAGTATTGGGTTTAAAAGAAGCCCCCGCGCAACGCATTACAGCATCATAGCCATAACGGTTTTTTATTCGGTCCATAGCGGCGTAGAGTGATAACATTTCCTGGGTGTCTTCAAAAAGATCAATTTGATAGGTTCCTCGTACAAGCCCGCTAAAGCGAATACCAATTAAGCGAAGCCGCATTCGACGTTGGTAGACCTTATCAAATAATTCGGTTACATTTTTGGTCAGAATATGATCTGCAGAGGTATAGGCAATTTTAGATTGTTTGGTCTCGGTATCAAAATTGGCATAACGTATTTTAACCGTAATGGTTGAGGTCAGCCATTGTTCGGCGCGAAGCTGGAAAGCCAGTTTTTCGACCATTCCTAAAAGTATTCTTTTGAGTTTTGCAATGTCAATCGTATCCTGAGAAAAAGTAGTTTCGGTAGATATTGATTTTCTTTCCGTATAAGGTTCAACGGGAGTGTGGTCGATTCCGTGTGCTTTTTTCCAGAGCTCCAGACCGTTTTTACCAATCATTTGTTGTAGCACCTCGGCAGGCATTTCGGCCAGCGTCTGAATTTTGCGAACGCCAATTCTGGACAAAAGCTGAAAAGTAACTGCTCCGACCATTGGAATTTTCTGAATCGATAAAGGATTTAAAAAGTCCTGTACATTTTGTTCCGGAATTTCAAGCTTTCCTACCGGTTTGCCTTCTCCGGTTGCAATTTTAGAAACCGTTTTATTAATCGATAATGAAAAACTAATAGGCAGACCGGTTTCTTTCATTACAGATTGGGCCAGCTCATTAGTCCATTTATAGCTGCCGTGAAATTTATCCATTCCGGTAATGTCGAGATAAAATTCATCGATGCTTGCTTTTTCTAAAACAGGTGCTTTTTCCTGAAGAATTTGTGTAACATCATGCGATAATTGCGAATACAATTCCATATCGCCTTTCATTACTTTCGCATCAGGACAGAGTTTTAATGCCATACGAATGGGCATAGCAGAACGGACTCCGAATTTACGGGCTTCATAAGAACAAGAGGCAACAACGCCACGATCACCACCTCCAATAATTAGAGGTAATCCTTTTAATTGTGAGTTGGTTAACCTTTCACAGGATACAAAAAAAGTATCCAGATCCATGTGTACAATTGCCCTTGCCATTTTCTTGTTTTTTGGAATAAACAAAATTAGCACAGATAATAACATTTTTCGTATATTTGCTGTTCCAAATTATAACAAATTAATTATGTCCTTATTTTCAGACAACATCAGAGCATTAAGGGTTAAGCATAAAATATCGCAGGAGAAATTAGCTGAAAACCTGAGTATTACAAGAGGAAGATACGTGAAATACGAAGACGGAACTTCGGAAGCACCGTATGACATTTTAAAGAAAATCGCCTTGTATTTTCATACCAGTATCGATTTATTATTGTCAGTCGATATTCGGAAAATAAACATCGAAAATTTGATAAAACTCGAAGGGAATCGGCTTATTCTACCTATTCAGGTCGATAATTTTGGAGAAAATTATATCGAAATTGTATCCCAAAGAGCAAAAGCAGGTTACCTGAACGGATACGCCGATCCGGAATATATTGAAAGTCTACAGCAGGTTTCTCTTCCGTTTTTAGGTCCTGGGAAACATCGCGGATTTCCGGTCGAAGGTGATTCAATGCCGCCACACGAAGACGGATCGATTATTATTGGACGTTATGTGGAAAGGCTGGGAGAGGTGATGGACGGTAAAACGTATATCCTGATTACCAAAAACGAAGGAATGGTGTACAAGCGTCTGAACAAAAACAAAAAGAATAGTCTGGTTTTAGAATCGGATAATAGTTTTTACCCCAATTATGAAGTGAAAGCTTCTGATATTTTGGAGATTTGGGAATATGAGTGCAACATTGGCCGTTCGGACAAAAAGCAGCAATTGTCTGAAACGGAAAGCATGAAAGAACTGCTTCTTCAGGTTAAAAGAGAGGTGATGGAGATTAAGAATAATACGGCGAATACGTAAGATTTCAGAACGAAGATTAACGATTTTTGATTTTTGATCTCGTGTCGTTAAATAACGAAATTATCGATTAAAACATTTGAAATCAAGAATCGTTAATCAACAATCTTATTTAAGATCTAAACCTGAATTATAATTGATAGTCGTCTGTCGGTCTGAGCGGAGTCGAAGACCCTTTTACGCCAGGGAGCCCTTTGACTCCGCTTAGGGAGACTATAGTCAATAAAAAAAATAAAAATTTTTACAAATGTCGTTAAGTTTGGAGATTTCAGAACGAAGATTAACGATTTTTGATTTTTGATCTCGTGTCGTTAAATAACGAAATTATCGATTAAAACATTTGAAATCAAGAATCGTTAATCAACAATCTTATTTAAGATCTAAACCTGAATTATAATTGATAGTCGTCTGTCGGTCTGAGTGAAGTCGAAGGACCTTGTAGTAGAAAAGGTCTTCGACTCCGCTCAGACTGACGAATGTCATAAAATTGAATTTGGCTGTTAATTAGGCGGATTAATAACGCAGATAAGATAGATTTTCACCGTATTAAATAAAGAAATTCGTTTTTATCGGTTTAAATCGGTGTCATCCGTGTGCCATTCCAAAATTAGTACAAGTAATGGATCGTTCTAAAATTGAATTTATCTAAACCTTCAACGAAAACCAAAACGTACTTCCCAGGCCTAAATTACTCTCAACACCAATAGTTCCGTTTTGAGCCTCAATAAATTCTTTACTGATGGCGAGTCCTAATCCGGTTCCTGATTTCTGACTTCCCGGAATCTGAAAATATTTATCAAAAACTTTGTCTTTGTAGCGTGCATCAATTCCTTTTCCGGTATCAATAACCTGAAACGTAATTTGATCGTTTTCTTCTTTTAAGCGGATGGTAATCGTACTTTTTTCAGACGAGTAGGTGATCGCATTCGATAAATAATTAATCAAAACCCATCCTGTTTTTTCACTGTCGGCTTTTACATTTTGCAAGTGTTCATTGGCCTCAACGATGAGTTTTATTTGTTTTTGCTCTGCCTGAATTTTTACCGCTTCGGTAGCATAATTTACAATGGCGTACGGATTGCTTTTTTCGATATTTAACTGGATATTCCCGGTTTCTAATTGAGATAAATTAAGCAATTCACCCGTAATTTTCAATAAACGCTGACTATCTTCTTTAATGCTTTCGACGAGTTGTTTCTGATCGTCGTTCATCTCTCCCGTTTTATTATTCTGAAGCAATTGAAGACTCAGTTTTATAGACGCAATCGGTGTTTTTAATTCGTGTGAAACGGTTGCAATAAAATTAGTTTTTGCAAAATCGAGTTCTTTAAATAAGGTAATATTTCGAAGGATGATAACATCTCCAATATTAATTTCCTTTTCTTCGCCTGTTGGAGTTATGGTGATATTGATCGTTTCTTTATCAAAATAACTTTCTTTTCCGTGGGCAAAAATCTTCATCGGCTGTTTTTTCTGAGAATCATTTGCCGGTTCTTTCAGGATCAAAGAGCGAATCAAATCATTGGAAACTGCCAAAGCAGAAGCGGATTGACCAATAACATCTTCCAGTTTCATTCCGATAATTTTCAGAGCTTCGTCATTCACAAACAAAATAACACCTTCATGGTCTAGTCCAATAATAGGATCGTGCATGTTATTGATTAAAGTTTCCAGACGTTTTTTCTCAAAGAATAATTTGTACAAACTACTATTGTTGTATTCCTGAAGTTTTTGCGCCATGGTATTAAAAGATTTTGCCAGATCACCGTATTCATTGTGATTGGTAAAATGCACCCGTTCCGAATAATTTTTATTGGCAATTTCTTTAATACTCTGGGTCAGTTCCTTAATCGGATTAGCGATATTATTGGGCAGATTAACCAGTAAATTAAAAGCGATTAAAAAGCAGAGCGTTCCTACAATAGCAATCCATAAATTGGCATTTTCGGCGGTATGTTTGGCAATATCGCTTTTTTGTTTGATGGCATCGAGATTGAGTTTCATAATCGAAAAAATATCCTGCCTGATTTGCGCTTTCACCATTTCGTTAGAACCGTTTTTTTCTAAAAGGGCAAAGTCATTTTCCAGTTTGGCAGTGGCTTCTTTTTCTCCGGGTTCTGTAACATTGTGGGTTTGTTTCTCCAGATATTCCTTAAAAGTATGAATCGTACTATCACTATTCACTTTGATTTCATCTAGTGACAAAATCATATTTCTGGAATATTCCAGTGTATTGTAATTTGCTTTCAGAATATTTTCGGTATCTGCTTTTATCAAAAACACAGCATATCCGCTTACTAATGAGAGTATAATAATCATTAAAAATAATAATCCGACTCCCAGATTCAATTTGGTTTTAATTCTCATAATTTATTTTTTATGTGAAATGTAGTTTGTAAAATGTGAGATGTTATTGGTGAGATGATGTTTTCGCTTCATACTTTACATCTCACATTTCACATAAAACATTTTACATTTAAGACAATATAACAAGATCCACATTTGATAAAGACAGACTATTTAACAGACGTCTGAAAATGGTTGTAGACAAAATTACTTTAAATAAATTTAAATGTGGTTTTCCAATACAAACCGTTGTGATTTGTTTTTCTTCAACAGTCATTAAAATAGCATCTGCGATGTTTTTGTTCTCTACTTTAATCACTTCGGCGCCCAGCTGTACGGCCAGTTTAAAATTATTAATCAGATAGCGTTGTTTGTCTAACGCAATTTTGGTACTGCTTTCTTTTGGAGTTTCTACATATAAAACATACCAGGATCCATTGTAATAACTAGCCAGACGTGCCGCTTTTCTGATTACAATTTTGGCTGTTTTATCGTTGCTGCTAATACAGGCCAGTAATTTTTCGTGTCTTAAAGCATGCAGTTGAGGTACTTCGTTTTCTACTTTTCGCACTACCTGGCTGGCTACTTCTTTCAAAGCCAATTCACGCAACTGTAAAATTTGTTCCGATTTGAAAAAATTAGACAAAGCGGTCTGAATCTTATCTGCTGTATAAATTTTTCCTTCTTTCAGCCGCGCAATCAAATCTTCAGAGGTCAAATCGATATTTACAACTTCATCGGCCAATCGTAAAACATTATCCGGAATACGTTCCTGAACATCAATACTCGTGATGCGTTTAACGTCTTCATTTAAACTTTCAATATGTTGAATATTTACTGCCGATATCACATTGATTCCGGCTTCCAGAATTTCCAAAACATCCTGCCAGCGTTTTTCATTTTTGCTTCCTTCAACGTTGGTGTGTGCGAGTTCATCGACAATTACAACTTCGGGTCTAAGGTTGATAATGGCCTGTACATCGAGTTCTTCCAGCTCTTTCCCTTTATAGAAAATGGTTCGCCGTGGAATCACAGGCAAACCAGATAAAAGCTCATGCGTTTCTTTTCGCATGTGCGTTTCGATGTAACCAATTTTTACATCAATTCCATTTCTTAAGAGTGAATGTGCTTCCTGCAGCATCCGATAGGTTTTACCCACACCGGCACTCATTCCGATGTAGATTTTGAATTTTCCCTTTCGTGATTTCTGAATTAAATCGAGAAAGTGCTGTGCATTATTTTCTTTTTCCATATTTTTTGCTTTAAGCAATAAGCTGTAGACTCTAAGCAGTAAGACGAAAGCTTACTGCTTAAAGCCTATGGCCTAAGGCTAAAAAGAAATCGCCAGCGAAGTCGTTACAAATGTATTGGTATCCGTTGGGAGATTGTTTTTTGTGAAAATTTCATCTTTACTGGAAAGATTTCTAGCTTCTATTCTAAACATTACATTGTCAGTTACTAAGTAATCAAAGTTAGCTGAAAATCCGTAAGTTTTAAAACCATTTGGAGTTTCTGTGGCAATAATTACTCCTTTTTCATCACTGTAATATTCGCCACGAGCTGCCAGCTGGATTTTATCTGTAGGTTTGTATTGGACAATCAAAATCGGAGAAAACCAGGTGTCGTATTTGTTACTGTTTTTAGCCGACTGTTGTGTACCAATATCAAAACCAGCCGTGATGTTTGTTTTGTCGGTTACTTTAAATTGTCCGTAGAAATTATTAAAGTAACGCCATTTTTTGTTGATATCCGGTTGCTCATTTCCAACATAAGTGCTCCAGTTTAAAACCACTTTGTCTGTTGGTTTGTAAGTGACCTGAGTTCCAAAAGCCGGAGTTTGGTTGCCTTCTACTTTTTGGATACGCTGCCAGCCGTTTAAATACATACCGGCTAAATACCATTCTCCGGACTCCGAAGTGTAACCAATTTTAACTCCCGTTTCATAATAAGGAGAGTTTTCAGCCAGAATTCCTCTGGTAAGATTTTGACAATCTTTTCCAATAGCACTTTCAAAACCAAGATGCGAAGGCATGATTCCCGCATCGACCCATAAATTATGAGAAGAAGAAATCTTCACTCCCACATTTGCTTCATATACATTTTTTAATAAACCCTGTTCGGCAGCCAGGTTGTATTCGGCATAAGTTCCGGCCATCAGCGCAAAATTTCCGCGTACATTACCTTTGCTGTAGTTTACTTTTGCTAATCCTAAATTGATGTTCATTTCATTACTTCTATTGTAGTTATAAATAAACCCCGGGCGAGTATGATTATCCGGTTTTGCGAAATCATAGCTGTAATAAACGTCTACATATCCTGAAAATGTAAACGGACTTTTAGATTCTTCCTGAGCATGTAAATTGCTAAAACCAAAAGCGATTAAAGCAGTAAGTATTGTTTTTTTCATTTTGTTTTTATTGTGAGAAAACAGTGTCCTCGGGTAGTAATTTATTTAGTAGATTTTTTTAGGAGCTAATCCCGCTATTCACTGCAATCTTTTGTGTCCTCCGCGGCGGACACAAAAGGATTTCCGTTTCTATCGGGGCTAGGGTATTTGGGGCAAAAAGGGGTTTTGTATTATAATTGGTTCTATATTCGAACAGGTTTCCAAAACCTGTTCGAAGAAAAACCTTAGAATCATAGTATCTCAGTACCTTTATTTCAACTGATCAAGAGCAATGTTCAATTCCAGTACATTCACCGTTGATGGACCTACAACAGCGGTATTGATTTTAGATGCTACCAAAGCTTTCACTTTAGCTTCGTCTAATTTTCTTTCTTTGGCAATACGTTTTACCTGAATCAAAGCACCTTGTGGTGAAACATTCGGGTCTAAACCGCTTCCTGAGGCCGTAACCATATCGGCAGGAATCTCTGATTTTTTCAGGTAGGGATGAACGATTAAGAAAGTATCCACTCTTTTTTGAACCAAAGCCAGATATTCCGCATTGCTTGGTCCTTTATTGCTTCCCGCACTTCCGGCAGCATTATAATCTACAGCCGAAGGTCTTCCCCAGAAATAATTGGACTTATCGAATTTCTGACCAATTTTTTGGTACCCTACCACTTTTCCGTTAACCGAAATGGTTTCTCCTTTTCCTTGATTTGGAGCAAATTGAGCGATTCCGTAGATTGCCAGAGGATAAATAACGGCAAACAGAATTACGGTGATCAGTGTAAGTTTTAATAGTGAAAGTATATTTTTCATTTTTTTATTTTTTAAGTTTCTGAGATGCTAAGTCTCTAAGATGCTAAGGAAAAAACTCAGAACCTTAGCAGCTTAGTTCCTTAGTAACTTCATGTTTACATAAATAGAGCAACAACTATATCAATTAACTTAATTCCGATAAAAGGTACAAGCAAACCGCCTAAACCATAGATCAATAAGTTTCTTTTTAAGATCGCACTTGCTCCGATTGGTTTATAATCGACACCTCTTAAGGCTAATGGAATCAATATAGGAATAATCACCGCGTTAAAAATTACAGCCGATAAAATAGCACTTTCCGGACTGTGCAGACGCATGATATTTAAACCTTCCAATGCCGGGATTGCCGTGATGAAAAGAGCAGGAACAATAGCAAAATATTTCGCTACGTCATTGGCAATGGAGAAAGTAGTCAGCGTACCACGAGTCATTAATAACTGTTTTCCAATTTCGATGATCTCGATTAATTTTGTTGGATCATTGTCAAGATCCACCATGTTTCCGGCTTCTTTAGCGGCCTGTGTTCCGCTGTTCATGGCAACACCCACGTTAGCTTGTGCAAGAGCAGGAGCATCGTTGGTTCCGTCACCCATCATGGCAACCAGTTTACCCAGATTTTGTTCGTTTTTAATGTAGTTCATTTTATCCTCAGGTTTTGCTTCGGCGATAAAATCATCAACACCGGCAGCCTCGGCAATAAACTTCGCAGTAAGCGGATTATCTCCGGTTACCATCACCGTTTTAACTCCCATTTTTCTCAAACGGTCAAAACGTTCTTTCATTCCCGTTTTAATGATATCCTGTAATTCGATAACCCCTTGAACCTGATTGTCTTTAATAACCACCAGCGGTGTTCCTCCTTTAGACGAAATATCAATTACCTTTTGAGCAATATCTTCTGGGAAAGAGTTTCCAGCCTGCAGTGCTATGTTTTTGGCGGCATCCTGAGCCCCTTTTCTAATATTGGTACCGTCTTTTAAAACAACTCCGGAAGTTCTGGTTTCTGCGGTAAATTTGATTAAAGTAGCACCTTCAATGGATAATTTACTGGCAAGTTCGGCTCCTGCCAATTCTACGATACTTTTCCCTTCCGGAGTGTCATCTGCCAATGAACTTAGCACGGCTGATTTTATAAAATCTTCTTCTGAAACCCCTTTCGCAGGATAAAAATTCGTTGCTTTTCTGTTTCCGATTGTAATGGTTCCGGTTTTATCTAAAAGTAAAACGTCAATATCTCCGGCAGTTTCAACCGCTTTTCCTGATTTTGTAATAACGTTAGCACGTAATGCTCTGTCCATACCCGCGATACCAATAGCTGAAAGCAAACCACCAATTGTAGTTGGAATTAAACATACAAACAAAGAGATGAAAGCCGCAATTGTGATAGGTGCATTTGCGTAGTCAGCAAACGGTTTTAAAGTCACACAAACAATTACGAAGATTAAAGTAAAGGCAGCCAGTAAAATCGTCAAAGCAATTTCGTTTGGTGTTTTCTGACGGCTTGCACCTTCTACCAAAGCAATCATTTTGTCTAAAAAGCTTTCTCCTGGTTCAGACGTTACAATTACTTTGATTTTGTCTGATAATACTTTTGTTCCGCCGGTTACAGAGGATTTGTCACCTCCGGCTTCTCTAATTACAGGGGCACTTTCTCCTGTAATGGCACTTTCGTCAATGGTAGCCAATCCTTCGATAATTTCACCGTCAGTGGCAATTAAATCGCCTGATTCACAAATGAAGATATCTCCTTTTTTCAATTCAGAAGAACTGATGTTTTTGATTTCTCCGTTAGGTAAAATTTGTCGGGCCGGAGTTTCTTCACGTGTTTTTCTTAAACTGTCGGCTTGTGCTTTTCCTCTGGCTTCAGCAATAGCTTCAGCAAAATTAGCAAACAACAAAGTGGCCAGTAAAATTAAAAATACAATTAAGTTGTAAATGAAACTACCCTGATCTGCAGCCCCCATTAAAATGGAAACACAAACAGCAAACATAATGGCAGTTCCTATTTCTACGGTAAACATTACCGGATTTTTGATCATCAATTTTGGATTAAGCTTTACAAAAGACTGCACCAAGGCTTCTTTTACCTGTTTGCTTTCAAACAATGATGTGGATTTATTATGAGTCATTTTTTTATATTATTTATTAGTTGACTGTTTCTTTTAACACATAGAAACATAGATTCTTTCTTTTGAGATTAAGGACGTTTTACTTTCATACATTCACATAGCTATGTGAAAAAATGAGTTTTCTTTAATTTTCTTTTGAATTCATTTTATCTATGTTTTTATGTGTTTAAAAAACATCGTTTAGCATTGAGAAATGGATTATTTTAGTGTAAAATATTCTGCCAATGGACCTAAAGCCAACGCTGGGAAGAATGATAACGCAGCAATAATTGCGATTACGGCAAAAACCATTATTCCAAAAATTGTAGTATCCGTTTTTAAAGTTCCTGCACTTTCCGGGATGTATTTTTTACCTGCCAGTAAACCTGCGATAGCCAATGGTCCAACGATTGGAATAAAACGGCTTAACAATAAAACAATTCCTGTAGTGATATTCCAAAACGGATTATTATCTCCTAAACCTTCAAAGCCTGAACCATTGTTGGCTGCACTTGAAGTATACTCGTATAACATTTCCGAGAATCCGTGATGTCCCGGATTGTTAAGCCAGCCTGTTGCATTTCCGCTAAACCACCATCCCATTGCTGTGTCATTTGCTGCAAAATAAGAAGCTAAAGCTGTTCCGGATAAGATTAATAAAGGGTGAAGAATTGCGATGAAAGCTGCAATTTTAACTTCCCGTGCTTCGATTTTCTTTCCTAAAAATTCAGGAGTTCGACCCACCATTAATCCGGAAATAAACACAGCCAGAATAATGAAAATGTAGAAGTTCAAAATACCAACACCACAACCACCATAAAACGCATTCACCATCATGGCAAGCAATTCCATAGCACCAGAAACCGGCATTGAGCTATCGTGCATACTATTTACAGAACCTGTAGAGATTACTGTTGTAGCAATACTCCAAAAACCTGAAATGGCTGGCCCTAGACGAGCCTCTTTTCCTTCCATTGCTCCGGTGGTCTGAGCGATTCCCATTTTCTCAATAGCAGGGCTTCCGTTCATTTCGCTCATTACCGTTGGGATAACCAGTAACAGAAATCCAACCGTCATAACACCAAAAATGACATAAGATAATTTTCTTTTTTTCAGATAAAAACCTAAAGCAAAAATCATGGCAAACGGAACAATTAATTGTGCCCATAATTCAACCGCATTACTAAAATAAGTTGGGTTTTCTAACGGGTGTGCTGAATTGGCTCCAAAAAAACCACCACCATTGGTACCGATATGTTTAATTGCAATAAATGCTGCGGCAGGTCCGCGGGAAACTTCTACGGTATCACCTTGTAAAGTGGTAATTGCATCTTTTCCTTCAAACGTCATAGGAGTTCCGCTAAACAATAGAGCAACTGCTACAATAGCAGAAAGAGGCAATAAAATACGTGTACAGCTTTTAACAAAATAATTGTAAAAGTTACCCAGTTTTTCAGTTGTTCTTTCCTTCATTGCAGTGAAAACCATTGCAGCTGCGGCTAGTCCTACACCCGCAGAGACAAATTGAAGGAACATCAGTAACATTTGTGACAGATAAGAAACACCGCTCTCCCCTGAATAATGTTGTAAATTACAATTGACAACAAAGGAAATGGCAGTATTAAAAGCCAGATCCGGACTCATTGATGGGTTGTTATCGGGATTTAAGAACAACGATCCCTGGAACAATAAAACAAAGAAGCAAAGAAAGAACCAAATCATGTTAATACCTAAAAGAGCTTTTAAGTGTTGTTTCCAGTTCATTTCTTCAGTGGAATTGATACCGCTGATTTTAAAGATAATTTTTTCAATTGGATTGAAAATGGGGTCAAAAAGTGTTTTGTCACCTAAATAAACTTTAGCAATATATTTTCCTATTGGAATGGCTAAAACTATCGTGATGATGAAAATACCAATGACACCTAATAATTCTGTATTCATATTTTGTTTGTTAGAAATTAAATAAAGTTTAAGCTTTTACAGATACATGATAAGTATGATAAAGGCTAATGTCCAAGCCATGTAAACAGATACCAGAAATATTTTTTTGGATTGTGACTTTTTCATTTTTTTAGAATTTTTCGGGTTTAATTAATACGTAAACCAAATAGCCAAAAACGGCGATCGAAATAATAAATAGTGCTGTCATGATTTAGATTTTTTCAAAAAATTCAACAGATTTGAAACAGATGCCAAAGAGCAGGGCACCCAGTGCGAGTAAAAGAAAGGTGATTAACATAGATTATTGGATTATTAGATTATTGGATGTTGGATCATTAGATTGTGATTTGTGAGATGTTAATTGTGAATATGATTTCATTTTACTTTTCACATCTTAACAGTTTACTAAAATCAGACTCCTGAAGTATTAATTTGTCGGATGTATTCAGCCCTAAGCGTTTGTGGAAAAAGATGAGAGATATTGCAGTGACGCATTTCCATAAAAGAAGAAACAGAGAAAACATATACATTTGAAATGGCGTTTTTAGTTTCGAAACTTCCGCTGATGAATAGGCGTTCAGCAAGTGCAAGACATTTTTTTGCCCGAACAATATTGCCGGATATAATTGATTTTTTGGTTATCTCAGCAAAGCGTTCCGCTTGTTTGTAGATTGAAGTGACTTGATTTTTCATGAGAATGAATTTTTGTGTTCTTCCCACTTATGCCAAAAGTCAGACCTAAATTGTAAAGGAATAGGTAAGGTGTTGTTGATAAACGAATTGCGGGTTTGTGCCAAAAATGAGGCATAAAAAAAGCCTATCAAAATGATAAGCTTTTATTGAAATGATAAGGAAATTTTAAGTTGCTTGTGAAGTGTAAAAAGTAAAAAGTGAGGTGTAAAATGTAAACAGTAAGATGTAAAAAGTAAGATGTAAAAGGTAAAAGGTGAAATAAGATATTTAAAAAGTAAAAGGTCAGAATTTCACAAATCGCATTTCACATTATCACATTGTCACATTGTCACATTGTCACATTGTCACATTACTACTGAATCCCGTACTCGTCTAATTTTCGGTACAAAGTTGCAATACCAATTTCGAGTAAACGGGCAGTTTCGGCCTTATTTCCTTTCGTGTAGTTTAAAACCTTCTGAATGTGCAGTTTTTCAACACTCTGCATCGAAAAGGCCGACATTTGTTTGGTGTTTTTTTCTGATTGATGTTGCATTTCGTATGGTAAAACATCTGAGGTCAGCGTATCGTCACTGCTTAGAATAACCGACCTTTCGATAATGTTCTTAAGTTCACGAATATTTCCCGGCCAGGAATAATGCTCGAGCTTTTGAATAAAATCGTCCGTTACATGCAGTGTCTTTTTATTCGTTTTTTCAGAGAATTGTTTGACAAAAGAGTGCGTCAAAAGTGAAATGTCTTTTATTCTTTCACGTAATGGTGGCAGCGTAATCTCAAAAATGTTGAGACGGAAATACAAATCCGAACGAAAACGATGTTCTTCGCTTTCTATTTTTAAATCTCTGTTTGTTGCGGCTATTAGCCTGAAATTTGATTTCTTTGGAGTGGTATCTCCAAGCGGAATGTACTCGCTGGTTTCTAAAACACGCAATAATTTGGCCTGCAGTTCAATAGGCATTTCCCCAATCTCATCCAGAAATAAAGTACCGCCATTGGCTTCTTCAATAAAACCTTTTTTATCTTTTAAAGCTCCGGTAAAAGCACCTTGTTTATGTCCGAAGAGCTCGCTTTCGAGGATTTCTTTGCTGAAAGTACTGCAATTTAAAGCGACAAAAGATTTACCTGTACGATTACTGTTTTCGTGAATAGCTTGCGCAAAAACTTCTTTTCCGGTGCCGGTTTCTCCCGTTAGTAAAACAGTCGAGTCCGTTTTAGCTACTTTTTTGGCTAAATCGACAACCTGTTCGATTCCTTTTGATTTTCCAATAATAGTATTAAAAGAGTATTTGTCTCCAATGCGTTTTTCAAGTTGTTTTACCTTTTTTTGCAAATGCACTTTCTCGACAGCTTTATACAGTAGTGGAATAATTTTATCATTATCGTCTCCCTTTACAATATAATCGAAAGCGCCATTTTTCATGGCCCGAACACCATCAGGAATATTCCCGAAAGCGGTGAGTAAAATTACTTCAATTAAAGGAAAGCTGGTTTTTATGTTCTGCAAAAAGTCTACACCATTTCCGTCGGGCAATTTTACATCACATAAAACGACATCAATATCGGTTTGTTCGAGTTTCTTGAAACCTGATTTTAAATCTTTGGCTTCAATTACTTCAAATCCTTCCGATTTAATAATGCGTGCCAGAAGACTTCTTAGTTTTTCTTCGTCGTCTATAATTAAAATTTTATGTGTCATTTGGGGATATTGTTAAGGAGGGGAGTTAATTTCGAGATACAAATTTACTCTTTAAATCTTTTGACTTACGTATTGTGGGATAAATTTGAAGAAAAAAAGGAGGGATGAATTCAGGTTTAAAAAAGTAAAGCTTCCGGTTTTTTCTGAAATTGCTCCAGCGGAGCAAAATATTTTTAGCAAATGTAAATTTCAGGTATCAAAAAGCTCCAGAGGAGCGAAATATAAATCTTTTGTTACGTTCTTGAATGAAGTGAAAAATTTTTATAAATATAGAATCTATGTCTCTAGTAGTTAAAAGCAATTACGCTAACAGATTATTGAAGATAGTATTCACTAGTGTTCCGTTTTTACGAAAGAAATATTATAAATCTATTAACAACAGAAAATAAAAGGGATCCATGTAAATGAAGTAGTTTTGTATTCTAGCATTTTTTTATATGAAAAACCCAATTTCAGTCTCATTATTAGAGCTCGCTATCATTACTCAGGATAGCAATGCCAAAGAAACATTTCAAAAAACAAAAGAAATAGCGCAACTAGCAGATAATTTAGGATACAAGCGATTCTGGCTTGCAGAACATCACAATATGGCACATGTTGCCAGTTCGGCTACGGTGGTGTTAATTGGTTACATTGCCAGTCAGACTCAAAATATTCGGGTGGGTTCCGGTGGAATCATGCTGCCCAATCATTCTCCTTTAATAGTAGCAGAGCAATTCGGAACCTTGGAAATACTTTATCCGGGTAGAATCGATTTAGGTTTAGGAAGAGCGCCCGGTACAGATCAGCCAACAGCTGAAGCTATTCGAAAAGATTTCTTTGAGCAGGCACAGCGGTTTCCGCAAAACGTAACCAAACTTCAGGATTACTTCTCGGTAGAAAATGCAACAGCAAAAGTACGAGCATTCCCAGCCGAAGGAACAAATGTTCCTATTTGGATTTTAGGCTCAAGTATGGATAGTGCTGCCCTTGCTGCTGCTTATGGATTGCCTTATGCGTTTGCCGGGCATTTTGCTCCCCGACAAATGATACAGGCGTTTGAATTCTATCGTGAAAATTTTCAGGCATCAGATACATTGGATAAACCCAAAACCATGGCGTGTGTCAATATCGTTGCCGCAGCTACCAACGAAGAAGCCGAAAGATTGTCTACAAGTCTCTATCAGATGTTTTTAAATTTAATTCGAAACGACCGCAAAGGATTACAACCGCCTGTCGATTCCCTTGATGATATTATGAGTGAAGAAGAACGCTTCCATGTGAATCAAATGACAGCTTGTACTTTTACCGGAGATAAAATACAGCTGGAGGCAGATCTTAAAAAGTTTATCAGTTATGCACAGATCGACGAGTTAATGGTAACCAGTCCAATATTTGATCGTCAGGCTAAGCTTAAAAGTATTCAAATTACAAAAGAAGTTATCGATAGCCTAAATTAAATGACTACATATATATAATAGTAGATTTGTTTATTGTACTTCTATAGTATACAACCCTACAGGTTTTAAAACCTGTAGGGTTTGTTTTTTTACTATCTATATATAAGGAGTGATTCTGTCCAGCTGAGCGAAGTAGAAGCTTGGTATTTGAGATTCGGAATTCGATACTATAATATAGTGTAGTTTTTGTCCAGCTGAGCGAAGTCGAAGCTTGGTATTCGAGATTCTATACTATATATAAAGAGTGATTCTGTCCAGCTGAGCGAAAATGCAAGAAAAGTAGTTTCTGTCCGGCTGAGCGAAGTCGAAGCTTGGTATTTGAGATTCTATACTATATATAAAGAGTGATTTTGTCCAGCTGAGCGAAGTCGAAGCCTTTATCTGCTACTATCGGGGCTAGGGCATGGATTTTCAAAGGAAAGATCGGTCATAAAACAAAAACTTCGCGCCTTTGCGTCATTGCGAGATTAGTAAAAAGCCAGTAAAAATGGGGCTTTGTATCTAAGAGTTTTATTTGAGAGAAGAAAAATCTTTCAAACCTGAAAATAGTTTAATTTGTAAAAGAGGTGTTATCAGACTGTTAAGAAGAATTTTTAAAAAAGATTAAAAATAAGTTTAGAAAAAGCTTGTGAAAGCGGATAAAGTGACTACTTTTGCACCCGCAACAGCGATAAACGTTCACCGAAATACTGACAAGCAAAGGAGTTAAGACGAAAAGAAATTTTCAAAAAAAGATTCGAAAAAGCTTGCGAGATTCGAAAACGGGTATTACATTTGCACCCCGCAAAACATGGGAAGTTCATTGAAAGATTGGTAAGGAGGGAAGTTGAAAACGAAAAGAAATTTTCTAAAAAAAAACTTCAAAAAACTCTTGCCGATTAGAAATAAGTTTTCTACTTTTGCACCCGCTTTGAGAGACAAGCGAAACAATAAAAAGAACACGTTCGTAGACATATTGAATTGACAGCCGTTTCGATGAAAATCGGAACAAAAGAATAAGAGTAATAGAATCGTAAGATTCGAAAAGAACCGATAGATATTCATCGCAATATAATATAAAAATATACGATGAAGAGTTTGATCCTGGCTCAGGATGAACGCTAGCGGCAGGCTTAACACATGCAAGTCGAGGGGTATATGTCTTCGGATATAGAGACCGGCGCACGGGTGCGTAACGCGTATGCAATCTACCTTTTACAGAGGGATAGCCCAGAGAAATTTGGATTAATACCTCATAGCATAGCAGTCTCGCATGAGATCACTATTAAAGTCACAACGGTAAAAGATGAGCATGCGTCCCATTAGCTAGTTGGTAAGGTAACGGCTTACCAAGGCTACGATGGGTAGGGGTCCTGAGAGGGAGATCCCCCACACTGGTACTGAGACACGGACCAGACTCCTACGGGAGGCAGCAGTGAGGAATATTGGACAATGGGCGCAAGCCTGATCCAGCCATGCCGCGTGCAGGATGACGGTCCTATGGATTGTAAACTGCTTTTGTACGAGAAGAAACACCCCGACGTGTCGGGACTTGACGGTATCGTAAGAATAAGGATCGGCTAACTCCGTGCCAGCAGCCGCGGTAATACGGAGGATCCAAGCGTTATCCGGAATCATTGGGTTTAAAGGGTCCGTAGGCGGTTTAGTAAGTCAGTGGTGAAAGCCCATCGCTCAACGGTGGAACGGCCATTGATACTGCTAAACTTGAATTATTAGGAAGTAACTAGAATATGTAGTGTAGCGGTGAAATGCTTAGAGATTACATGGAATACCAATTGCGAAGGCAGGTTACTACTAATGGATTGACGCTGATGGACGAAAGCGTGGGTAGCGAACAGGATTAGATACCCTGGTAGTCCACGCCGTAAACGATGGATACTAGCTGTTGGAAGCAATTTCAGTGGCTAAGCGAAAGTGATAAGTATCCCACCTGGGGAGTACGTTCGCAAGAATGAAACTCAAAGGAATTGACGGGGGCCCGCACAAGCGGTGGAGCATGTGGTTTAATTCGATGATACGCGAGGAACCTTACCAAGGCTTAAATGTAGTTTGACCGGTTTGGAAACAGATCTTTCGCAAGACAAATTACAAGGTGCTGCATGGTTGTCGTCAGCTCGTGCCGTGAGGTGTCAGGTTAAGTCCTATAACGAGCGCAACCCCTGTTGTTAGTTGCCAGCGAGTGAAGTCGGGAACTCTAACAAGACTGCCAGTGCAAACTGTGAGGAAGGTGGGGATGACGTCAAATCATCACGGCCCTTACGCCTTGGGCTACACACGTGCTACAATGGCCGGTACAGAGAGCAGCCACTGGGTGACCAGGAGCGAATCTATAAAACCGGTCACAGTTCGGATCGGAGTCTGCAACTCGACTCCGTGAAGCTGGAATCGCTAGTAATCGGATATCAGCCATGATCCGGTGAATACGTTCCCGGGCCTTGTACACACCGCCCGTCAAGCCATGGAAGCTGGGGGTGCCTGAAGTCGGTGACCGCAAGGAGCTGCCTAGGGTAAAACTGGTAACTAGGGCTAAGTCGTAACAAGGTAGCCGTACCGGAAGGTGCGGCTGGAACACCTCCTTTCTAGAGCCTTAATGTTAGCCTAGTGCACGTTAAGGAAAAAAGATGATTATTTATGGGTCTCTGAATTGGAGATTGTATTACTCTTGCTGTTAATTTAAAAAAATGAAAAGAATTAAGTAAAAACAGAGTCTCGTAGCTCAGCTGGTTAGAGTACTACACTGATAATGTAGGGGTCGGCAGTTCGAGTCTGCCCGGGACTACTTTTTAAAACAATTGACAATTGATAATTAACAATTGATAATTAATAACTAAAAAGACTGTAAGTTTAATTTAAAAGGAAATTTTAGAGGTTGAGTGACCGTTTTAAGTACTGTTAACTGAGAACTGTTAACTGACAACTAAAAAATGGGGGATTAGCTCAGCTGGCTAGAGCGCCTGCCTTGCACGCAGGAGGTCAACGGTTCGACTCCGTTATTCTCCACTAAGGGCTATAAGCTATAAGCTGTAGGCCGTAAGCTAAAAAGCTTAAAGCGTATTGCTTAAAGCCTAAAGCGAAACAAAGTTCATTGACATATTGAGATAAGAAAATAATAAGAAAGTAGAAAGCGTTTTTTGTTATTCGTAACAAAAGACAAAGAAAAACGGTCTTGTTTTATAGCAAGATTGGTACAATAAGCAAAATAAGGGCGTATGGGGGATGCCTAGGCTCTCAGAGGCGAAGAAGGACGTGATAAGCTGCGAAAAGCTACGGGGACGAGCACACATCGATTGATCCGTAGATATCCGAATGGGGCAACCCACTATGTTGAAGACATAGTACACCGATAGGTGGGCAAACCCGCTGAACTGAAACATCTAAGTAGGCGGAGGAGAAGAAAACAAAAGTGATTCCGTAAGTAGTGGCGAGCGAACGCGGATTAGCCCAAACCAATGATGTTACGGCATTGTTGGGGTTGTAGGACCACGACATTTTATGTACAAGGAACCAGAATCGACTGGAAAGTCGAGCCATAGAGAGTGATAGCCTCGTATGGGTAACAAGTATAATAGATAGTGGTATCCTGAGTAGGGCGGGGCACGTGAAACCCTGTCTGAATTTGGCGGGACCATCCGCTAAGGCTAAATACTCCTGAGAGACCGATAGTGAACCAGTACCGTGAGGGAAAGGTGAAAAGAACCGTGAATAACGGAGTGAAATAGATCCTGAAACCATACGCTTACAAGCGGTCGGAGCCCTTTAGTGGGGTGACGGCGTGCCTTTTGCATAATGAGCCTACGAGTTAACGTTGCTGGCAAGGTTAAGTGATTAAGTCACGGATCCGTAGCGAAAGCGAGTCTGAATAGGGCGCTTTAGTCAGTAGTGTTAGACGCGAAACCGTGTGATCTACCCATGGGCAGGATGAAGCGCTGGTAACACAGTGTGGAGGTCCGAACCGGTTGACGTTGAAAAGTCTTCGGATGACCTGTGGGTAGGGGTGAAAGGCCAATCAAACTCGGAAATAGCTCGTACTCCCCGAAATGCATTTAGGTGCAGCGTTATTTTAGTTATATAGAGGTAGAGCTACTGATTGGATGCGGGGGCTTCACCGCCTACCAATTCCTGACAAACTCCGAATGCTATATAATGATTGATAACAGTGAGGGCTTGGGTGCTAAGGTCCAAGTCCGAGAGGGAAAGAACCCAGACCATCAGCTAAGGTCCCCAAATATATGCTAAGTTGAAAGAACGAGGTTTGTCTGCCCAGACAGCTAGGATGTTGGCTTGGAAGCAGCCATTCATTTAAAGAGTGCGTAACAGCTCACTAGTCGAGCGGACGAGCATGGATAATAATCGGGCATAAGCATATTACCGAAGCTATGGATTTTGTAGTAATACAAAGTGGTAGGGGAGCATTCTAACAGGGTTGAAGGTGTATCGTAAGGTATGCTGGACTGGTTAGAAAAGAAAATGTAGGCATAAGTAACGATAATGCGGGCGAGAAACCCGCACACCGAAAAACTAAGGTTTCCACAGCTATGCTAATCAGCTGTGGGTTAGTCTGGTCCTAAGGCGAACCCGAAAGGGACAGTCGATGGCCAACGGGTTAATATTCCCGTACTACTAATTACTGTGATGGGGTGACGGAGTGATGAAAGCGCCGCGAACTGACGGAATAGTTCGTTGAAGTACCTAGCTATATTCTCTATAGGCAAATCCGTAGAGAATGGTGAAATACGATAGTACTCGGAGTCTTCGGACAAAGAGATAGTGCGCCTAAGGGCTTCCAAGAAAAACCTCTAAACTTCAGGTAATTAGTACCAGTACCGTAAACCGACACAGGTAGTTGAGGAGAGAATCCTAAGGTGCTCGAGAGATTCATGGCTAAGGAATTAGGCAAAATAGACCCGTAACTTCGGGAGAAGGGTCGCCCCGAGTAATCGGGGCCGCAGTGAAGAGGTCCAGGCGACTGTTTATCAAAAACACAGGGCTCTGCAAAATCGTAAGATGAAGTATAGGGCCTGACACCTGCCCGGTGCTGGAAGGTTAAGAGGAGATGTTATCTTCGGAGAAGCATTGAATTGAAGCCCCAGTAAACGGCGGCCGTAACTATAACGGTCCTAAGGTAGCGAAATTCCTTGTCGGGTAAGTTCCGACCTGCACGAATGGTGTAACGATCTGGACACTGTCTCAGCCATGAGCTCGGTGAAATTGTAGTAACGGTGAAGATGCCGTTTACCCGCAGTGGGACGAAAAGACCCTGTGCACCTTTACTATAGCTTAGTATTGACCTTGGATAAATGATGTGTAGGATAGGTTGGAGACTGTGAAGTGGCGTCGCCAGGCGTTGTGGAGTCATTGTTGAAATACAACCCTTTGTTTATCTGAGGCCTAACTCTTCGATGAAGAGGACAGTGCTTGGTGGGTAGTTTGACTGGGGTGGTCGCCTCCAAAAGAGTAACGGAGGCTTCTAAAGGTTCCCTCAGTACGCTTGGTAACCGTGCGTAGAGTGCAATGGCATAAGGGAGCTTGACTGAGAGACATACAGGTCGATCAGGTACGAAAGTAGAGCATAGTGATCCGGTGGTTCCGCATGGAAGGGCCATCGCTCAAAGGATAAAAGGTACGCCGGGGATAACAGGCTGATCTCCCCCAAGAGCTCATATCGACGGGGGGGTTTGGCACCTCGATGTCGGCTCGTCACATCCTGGGGCTGGAGAAGGTCCCAAGGGTTGGGCTGTTCGCCCATTAAAGTGGCACGCGAGCTGGGTTCAGAACGTCGTGAGACAGTTCGGTCTCTATCTACTGTGGGCGTTAGAAATTTGAGTGGATCTGATTCTAGTACGAGAGGACCGAATTGGACAAACCTCTAGTGTATCTGTTGTCCCGCCAGGGGCACCGCAGAGTAGCTACGTTTGGAAGGGATAAGCGCTGAAAGCATATAAGCGCGAAACCCACCACAAGATGAGATTTCTTTTAAGGATCGTGGAAGATGACCACGTTGATAGGCTATAGATGTAAAGGCAGTAATGTCATAGTCGAGTAGTACTAATAATCCGTAAGCTTATGTACACCCTTTTCCCTCCGAGCAATCGGAGGGAGGAAACTTTCTCTCTTCGACTCCAGCTCAGAGCTGAGTGAAGTCTTATTTGTTTCTTTATCTCAGTATGTTAAAATATTGTCCGCACGCGGAAAGTGACTAGTGAAGAGTGACTAGTAAAGAGTCTAAGGACTAATTACTAAGGGCTAATAACTAATTACTAATGACCTTAAGGTGGTTATTGCGGCGGGGCTCACCTCTTCCCATCCCGAACAGAGAAGTTAAGCCCGCCTGCGCAGATGGTACTGCAGTTATGTGGGAGAGTATGTCGTCGCCTTTCTTTTAAGAACCCTATCCAAATCGGATAGGGTTTTTTGTTTTATAACGTTTTTTAAATCTTTGCGGTTAAAAAAAATTGTACGCGGATGATACGGATTCGCCAGGCGAAAACGCGGATTGGAACGGATTTTTTTTTGATTTGCAGAAATGAAAATTGCTTTTGCCCTTTCAGGGCGAAAATGACATTATTTTTATTTATTTCATGGTGCTTTGCGCCATGCTCTTGCTTTTCGGGCCTTCAGCCCTTTTTTCTTTGCGTAAACCTTCGCGCTGTTTGCGGTTAAAAAAAATAACACACGGATGATACGGATTCGCCAGGCGAAAACGCGGATTGAAACGGATTTTTTTTGATTTGCAGAAATGAAAATTGCTTTTGCCCTTTCAGGGCGATATTTGCTGTTTATTTTGGTTTATATATAGTGCTTTGCACCATGCTCTTTGCTTTTGGAGCTTTCAGCCCTTTTTCCTTGCGTGCTTTGCGTAAACCTTCGCGCTCTTTGCGGTTAAAAAAATAGTATGCGAACGATACGGATTGGCCAGGCGAAAACGCGGATCAGAACGGATTTTTTATGTATTAATTGTTAAGGGCCAGGTTGTTCCTTTTGAGATTAGGCTTTTGCTCTTTTAGAGCAATATTTGGCATAATACTTTTAAAGATTAATAAGGGCTGAAAGCCCGAAAAGCAGAGAGCATGGTGCAAAGCGCCATGAAATAAATAGAAATAACATCATTTTCGCCCTGAAAGGGCAGAAGCCTCGACATAAAGAGAGGAATTTCTATGATTTTGAACAGCATTTTCTGGAAAAGATCGATTTTTCGGTATTAAAAACTAGTAAGAATTGGTTTTCTTTTGCCTTTTCAGGGCGATATTTGCTGTTTATTTTGGTTTGTACATAGTGCTTTGCGCCTTTTCGGACTTTCAGCCCTTTTCCTTGCGTGCTTTGGGTAAACCTTCGCGTTCTTTGCGGTTAAAAAATAGCACACAGATGATACAACGGATTTTTATGTAGTAGTTGTTAAGGGCTAGGTTGTTCCTTTTGAGATTAGACTTTTACTCTTTTAGAGCAATATTTCGTATAATACTCTTAAATATTAATAAGGGCTGAAAGCCCGAAAAGCAGAAAGCATGGTGCGCAGCGCCATGAAATAAATAGAAATAACATCATTTTCGCCCTGAAAGGGCAGAAGCCTTGGCATAAAGAGAGGAATTTCTATGATTTTGAACATCATTTTCTGGAAAAGATTGATTTTTCTGTATTAAAAACTAGTAAGAATTGGTTTTCTTTTGCCCTTTCAGGGCGATAGTTGCTGTTCATTTTGGTTCATACGTAGTGCCTCGCATCATGCTCTTTGCTTTTCGGGCTTTCAGCCCTTTTTTCTTGTGTGCTTTGCGTAAATCTTCGCGCTCTTTGCGGTAAAAAACTTTAGTCCTTTTTTTCTTTAAATATTCTTTTTATCGTTGACAGCGTTAGGGATGGGAGCGATATCCTTTTGCGATGACCGTAGATTTAAAAAATCCCTGAAACTTCTATCGCAAAAGATTTAGCGGACAGCCCGACCCAAAGGGGAACGCCATAATAATTGTTATTTGCATTAGATTTGAATTTAGTTTGTTATTGGAAAACCTTGGTGTCGACATCGTTTATAAACTGAATTACTCCATTCATGAAGATTTTTTGATCGTCCCACATGGCGAGATGACTTCCGTTTGGGCAATAGAGATAACGTCCTTTTTTAACTAATTTGCTTTGTTCTTCCATAGCTTTTGGGTCCATTGTATCGTATTTTGCGCCAATCATTAAGGTTGGGATCGTAATTTCATGTAAGCGGTTTTTAATATCCCATTTGGCTAAACGACCACTGATGCCAAATTCACTCGGCCCCTGCATTAAGGTATAAATTTCACTATTGATATGCTTGCTGGCACGATTGAGTCCATCTGGCCATTCTTTTAGTCTGCATAGGTGTTTTTGATAAAAATTTGGAAGGAGTAATTCCATATATCGTGGGTTGCTGAAATCTTTTTTGGCTTCAAGGGCTCTGATTTCTGCCAGTACTTCTGGTTTCATTTGTTTTGAAAGTACTTCATCGGCATATTTTCCGTAATCTGGTGCACTGGCCATCATGTTGGATACGAGTAAACCTTTCATGTTTTGTTGATATTTCAGGGCGTATTCCATGGCTAAAATTCCACCCCATGAGTTTCCAAGGACGTAAAAATTGTTGTGATCGGCACCGATTGCTTTGCGTACTTGTTCTACTTCTTCTACAAAACGTTTTGTAGTCCATAAGCTGCTGTCTTTTGGTTGATCGCTATAGTAAGACCCTAACTGATCGTATTCATAAAACTCAAATCCTTCGCGTTGAAAGAATGTCTCAAAGCATTCCATGTACTCGTGAGTCATTGCGGGGCCTCCATGAAGTAACAGTATTTTTATTTTTGGATTGTTTCCAAAACGTTTTGTCCAAACTTTAAATTCTCCAACTGGGGTTTTTATAGGTATCATCCTGACGCCAGCTGATTCTACTTCTGACTCTTTATTGTAGGTAAAGTAGTTGGATAATGAATCGGTTTTAGATTCGTTTTTGCAAGAAATCAGCAGTAAAAAGACAAGAATGGCAATACTATAACGCATAATTTTGGAATTAGTGATTTTGAACATTCGTTTCTGATTAAAAATACGAATTTATTTTTGATTGGGCTCAAGGATAAATTGGTCATAAGATGGATTGAGAATTTATTAAAAAACTCTCAAATCATTAAAGGAATGAAAGTGTAGAAAAAGTTTATATTTACAGCTTGTTTGTAATTGCCGTAAGAATTCAAGTTTCCTATCAGCGAATCATGCTGAATTAGTTAACTGTACGATTAAAATTCAATGCTTTTTTTGTTATTATGAATGTACTAACACTTCCTGACGAGTTAAATTTTGATCAATCAAAATTGATCCACGTCTATGATTATACTAGTTCGAAAAGGATTTCTAAACAGCAGATTATTCTGAATCAGAATGTATTTAGTTTTTTAATAGAAGGGACAAAGGAAGTTGTTTTTGATAATTCGGCTGTATCGATCGATGCTTCAAAGTTTCTTATTATGAAATCGGGACATTGTTTAATGACGGAGAAGCTTTCGGATTTGTCTAACTATAGAAGTGTCGTTTTATTTTTTTCGAATGAGATTCTGCTGCGATTTATTAGAAAAATGGAATGGAGAAAGGGGGAAGTTGAAGAATGTAAGTCTGTCCGTGCTTTTGAATATGATGTGTTTCTTAAGCGGTTTGTAGATAGTTTGGTTGATATTTCAAAACTTTCGATTGAGATTAAAAGTAAGTTGCTGGAGGTTAAGTTTGAAGAGTTAATGCTTTATTTGGTGGGAATGTATGGTACAGAGTTTTTATATTCTTTAACAGTAAACAGTGATGATTCTTCGCAAAAATTTTTTCAGATTATTGAAAGCAGTCATCTTAGTAAATTGTCATTAAAAGAATTATCTTTTTTGTGTAATATGAGTGTTTCGACCTTTAAAAGGGAATTTGAAAAACATTATTCGGAATCACCCATTAAATGGTTTCAGCATAAAAGGCTTGAGTTTGCTCATTATTTACTTCATCAGGAGCAAAGAAGTCCTTCAGAAGTTTATTTTGAAGCAGGTTACGAAAGTTTATCAAGTTTTACTCAGGCTTATAAGTCAAAATATGGAGTGACACCAAAGCAGGCACAGAAAAAGTGAGCTTTTGGCTATAGTTTTTGAGCCTTTGTCTCCATTTACTTTTTATTTTCAGGGTTAAATTTGTTTAAAATCTTAAACCATAGAAGAATGAAAAAAGTAAATGCAATTTTGATAATGTCCTTAATTTTTACCACAACAATTTTCGGACAGAAGACTTTTACACTAACCAGTAAAGATTTGGGAGGTGAGCTGACTAAAACACAAGAGTTTAAAGGGTTCGGCTGTACTGGTGAGAATCAATCACCTCAACTGTTTTGGAAAAATGCGCCAGCCGGAACAAAAAGTTTCGCTGTGACGATGTATGATCCTGATGCACCAACGGGAAGTGGATTTTGGCATTGGATTGTATTTGATATTCCTTCAGATGTAAACGAACTGGTAACTAATGCGGGTGCTAAAGATAAATTTTCGATAAAAGGTGCTGTTCAAAGCATTACAGATTATGGAATAAAAGGATTTGGAGGCCCTTGTCCGCCGGAAGGACATGGATTTCATCAATATATCATTACTGTTTATGCTCTTAAAACGGATAAATTAGGACTTGATGAAAATACCAATCCGGCTATCGTAGGGTTTAATTTATGGAATCAGACTTTGGCAAAAGCAAGTATTGTTGCTTATTATAAGAGATAGTTATAAATTGATGTTGAAATTTTAAAGCAGGATGTTCTGAGCATCCTGCTTTTTTATTAAGCTTGTATTAGTTAATGATTTAGTTTGTCGTAACCGCGGTAAGTGATAATGATAATGGAATTTGTAATATCGGCACATAACTATCGGTTACGGAATAAGCTGTTAACATGAAAGCAAATGTTCCTGCATTGGTTTGCGGATTATTGGTTTGCATCCAGCTGGTTATTCCTTCTGTGATCATATCGGCCATATCTTTTCCATGATCGGCAACGGTCAGTGTGGTTGGAGTCACCAATACTACTGGCACATCTTTTAAGATCATTTGCTCCTGTGCTGTCAAAACGAACCATCCATAGCGGTGCAGCAGTGGTGTCACTATTTGCCTTTGGTGAGATTGGCTCCGGTCGCAGCTTTAAGTACGATGCCCGTGTTAGGCTGATTGATAAAGGCAGCTTCAAATTGCTCGGCAAAATAGGTCAGTGCCAGCATACCGTTTACACCGTTTTCTGATAGAGGCCGTATAAACACATAGAGACATAGGTTTTAAGAGATGTGAAAAGAGTAAAGAGTGAAGAGTGAAGAGTGAAGAGTGAAGAGTGAAGAGTGAAGAGTGAAGAGTGAAGAGTGAAGAGTGAAGAGTAAAGAGTAAAGAGTAAAGAGTAAAGCGTGTCTTATAGAAACACATTCTTCTATTATAATGCTTTGTGCTTTATTAAAAGTGAAACGTCTTAATTTCAGGTAGAAAAGCTATGTTTCTATGGGTTTAAACAATCGGCACAGTAAAAAAATCTGCTAATCCGAGGGATAGCGAACTGGCGAAGCAATCTGCGTGAAAAACACTCAACGCATAGAAACATAGTTTTTATAAGGAATAAAAGAATATTAAATCAGTTTATTACTGGTGGCATAAGCGATGGCCTCAGCAATATTTCCCACCCCCAGTTTGGTGAACAACTTTCTCTTGTGAAACTTAATGGTATCAGCCGATACAAACATACTTTCAGCCATGTTGGCAATGGTAAATCCCCTGATAGAATATTGCAAAACCTCCTTCTCACGGCTGGTCAGTTCTATCTTTTTCAGCACCTTCCAAAAGCCTCCCTCAAGGTCATAGCTGAAGATCTTATTTTCCCCTTTTTTATAAATTTTAATATTCCCCGACTGCAATTCAGAAGAAAGCGAGATAATACAAATCGATTTCCAGATTTTACCGTCATTGGTCAGGAAAACAGGAGTCAGTTTTTGATTCACCAAAAAAGTTTTTCCATTGGGATTTTTTAAGCGGAAGTCATAGGAAATGGTATGATTCAGGCGTTCTTCTACAGGAATGTTTTGATAAAAGTCAAAACCTATGGTATTGATCTTTAGTAATAAATCGAGATCTTCTTTGACTACATACTTAAAATAAAAGGCATATCCGAGTTCCTGAACCTCAGCCGGGGTGTGATCACACAAGAATAATGGATTTTCGGACACATACTCAAACCCCTTTTTTTCGTAATCAATAATATAAATACTGCTGTAAGTTGTTCTGGCAAATGCTTTGACCAGTTCTAAATAATCTCCCAGTCTGCCTTTTTCATCTTCAGAGATCTTTTGAACGGTGTTGTTTGAGGAAAAAAAGTCGTTTTCAATTACCATATTTTAATAGTTTTTTAACAGGTTGTGAATATAGGAAAAATTGGAGATATGATGTTAAAATAATTTTATTTCTATACGAATTTAACTTCATTTCAATAAAAATGATATTTGGTTTTTTGGCCGCTTTTTTTCTTCTTAAATTCGTTATCAAAAACTACACTTAAGGGGGGTTTTTGATTAAAATACTGTGAACTAGTATTTTGTGTAATAGGAAGCGTAAATTGTGGTGATAGTTTTGGAGAAAACAAATACTATGAAACTCGCCAAAAACCACCACACAGAAATGAATCAAAATGACATCTTCCGTATGTCAAAATTTGTAGTCACAGAAAACTTCAATCACCACTCTAATGAAGTTTTTCCAAGCCACTATCAAAAAGATATTGATGCCGTTTACAAAGAAGAAATGAACTTCCTTGAAAACTCCAAAATATTCGCATTCAAAAACGAACTGGGAGACTTTACCGGTACGATCAGAGTTCTAAAATGGGACTTCATTACCCCGCTTCCCATTCAAAAAATGTTTGGTATCAACCCTTTCTTATGTGCAGAAGGAGATGCCATCAATGAAATCTGGCACATTGGACGTTTTGCCATCAAAAAAGGTGTTCGTGATGTTAACCTTCTAAAAAAACTATTGGTTTGTGCCATTGCACCGGTTTGCAAACACGAAGACAATATGGCTTTTGCTGAAATCGATGCCAAATTACTTCGCGTGCTAACCCTAATGGGAATCAAAGCAAAAATTGTGGGCAAATCAATTGAATACCTGGGATCAGAAACCATTCCTGTATCGATGTCCTACAATGGTCTTATTACTTTCTATAACGAGAACAAACATTTGGTTACACCGGAAGATTTTGAGCTTTCGTCTGTAAACGATAAACTACCCAATAAGGTAGTATTTAAGGCTAACCAATTGAACTACACTTTGGTGTAGTAGAATTTGAAAACCTGTATTGTAAATTTACTTCAGTAAAAATAAGTAGTTGTATTAGCAGCTTTCAGATTTTTACAACACACTCGAAAGGAATCAAAAATTACCTTGAGAGTTCCAACAAAAACACGATTACCAAAATTACTTTCGAGTAAAAAAAGGTAAAGCTATTAAACCAAAAAACGTATCTAAAAAAAATAACCATGTGACTGGTAATAGCGCAGCTATGTCCGGTGACGAAAAAACCAAATAATATGGATCGAAAAAAAGGTTGGCATGTTCTTTACGTAAAGTACAGACATGAAAGTAAAGTTTACAAAGAGTTAATGGAGAAAAAATTAGAAGCTTTTTTACCTATGGCCACCAGTATTAGAAAATGGAGTGACCGAACCAAGAAAATTGAAATTCCATTATTTCCGAGTTATGTTTTTGTAAACATCAAATCCAATAAAGACTTTCATGATGCATTAAATGTAGAGAGCGGCTGTTCGTACTTGTCTTTCGGCAAAGAATATGGCAAAGTTTCCGAAGAAGAAATCGCTTATATCAGACTCTTCACCCAGGGGAAAGACATCACCGATGTTCAAGTCGAATCGGCACTGCCAAAAATAGGCGATAAACTTAAAATCGAGCATGGTGAACTATCAGGTTTGGAATGCGAAGTTTTCAGAGTCGACAATCAGCACAGAATCAGTGTACGATTAAGTTCATTACGCCAGAATATCTCGGCCATAATACCATTGTCGTATCTATCCAATCCAGCAGAAAACGTCTTTGCTAAGGCGTAGTTTTCAGACTCCTCATTTCCTTGTTCTTAAAGGAAAAATACCCTATAAATCTTATTATACTATCAATTTCCCTCTGTAGTGAAATATAGGGGGTGGTTGTTTTTATCCATACTACAAATCAAAATGGTACGATAACCTTACGTTTTCGGTATTTATTCAAATTATAAAAAGCAGACTTATGAAAAATAATGTCACAAATGTTCAGAAATATATCTGGCTTGATCAGATACTTGACAATGAATCACCAAAATACAATATTGGTGGTTATGCATTTATTAACGGAAGTGTTGATGTGGAGCGTTTTAAAACAGCATTCAATATTCTGATTAAAGAGAACGATATTTTTTCTTTTGTTTTTGAAGAAAAGAGTGGTTTTCCTGCATATACACTTCAGGAAACAAACAGTGATTTGGCATTAACCTGCATAGAAGAGTCAGATGAATCCAAAGCGATTCAAAGGATAGAGAAAGATTTTATAGTGCCTTTTGATATAGAAAAAGATAAACAGCTTTATAAAATGTGGCTGATTCAAACAGCTCCTGAAACGTATATCTGGTATTCGAAACTTCATCACATTATAGCAGATGGATTTTCGTTTCAGTTGTTGTTCAATAAAGTGAAAAGAATCTATGAACAATTAGGTACCGCTGTTGTATATGATGAGTTATGTATCGAGAAAAACAAAATGTCGTACGAGTCTTTTATAGCATTAGACAATGCTTACAGAGCTTCAGATGATTTTTCGAATGACAGAAAATTTTGGTTAGGCCGTTATGAAAATTTACCTTCTTTGATTTATACCGGTACTAATAAATCGGCAAGTCACAGTAATATTGAAATGGCACTTACCGAAGCAGAAAATGAAGCTTTATGGGCATTCGTAAAAGCAGAAAGATTAAGCATTTTTCATTTGTTAATCGGGTGTTTCTCTATCGTATTGTCTAAATATTACAACAGAGAAGAAATTAATTTAGGGATGCCTATTTTAAACCGAAAAAATGCTGCAGAAAAAAATACATTTGGGCCATTTCTTAGCATGTTGCCATTAAAACTTTCTTTGGAAACAACAGCAACCGTAAGTGATTTTATCAAAGAGATTAAAAGCACGCTTTTTATGTGCTACAGACATCAGCGTTTTCAGCAGGCCGACATCCTGCGAAATCTGCCACAGGAAACTTCAAAGCTTTATGATGTACGATTGTCGTACGAGCGCATGCAATACGAATCTGAATTTTCGGGTCATAAAGCGAGTATACACCCATTGTCTAACGACAGTGAAGAAGATCCTATTTCTATTCACGTTTTTGAAGGGATCAAGGGAGATCTTAGTTTTAGATTTGATATCAATGAAAAATATGTGTCAAAATTTGAAGCCAATCAGCTCATTGCTTCTTTCAGAAAAGTATTGACAGAATTACAGGATACCAATCATATTGCTATAGCCGAGATTGAAATTTCGAGTAAAGAACAGTTAGAAGAAATACAAGTGATTTCAAAAGGACCAGTTGTAAAAAGGCCGGAACAGACTTTTTTAAATCTTTGGAATGCTGCTGTAGCGGGCTATAGTTCAAAAACAGCGGTTTCTTGTCAAACTAATTTTTTAACTTATGAAACCCTTAATGCACGTGCTAATAGCATAGCTTCCTATTTACAATCCAGCGGCGTTAAAAAAGGAGATAAGGTAGGGGTGATGCTTTCGAGATCTGAAAAAAGTATTATTGGAATTTTGGCAGCCTTAAAAACGGGAGCTGTTTATGTACCTATTGATAATGCCTATCCGGAGGAAAGAAAACACTATATTATAAAAGATGCCGGCTTAGGTTTTATCTTAACAGATTCATTTTCCAATTCTATTTCAGAAGAGAGAGAATACAATATAGATCGTATTCTGGAAGAGCATAAAATAGCGGAAAACTATATTCCTGTTGCTTTGAAACCTGAAGATGAGGCTTATATTATTTATACTTCCGGTTCAACAGGAGACGCTAAAGGTGTTGTTATCAATCACGCTTCTTTATACGATTATGTGCTTACATTCGGTACTTACTTTAATCTTACTGAAGAAGATATTGTATTACAGCAGGCTTCTACTGCTTTTGATACTTCTGTAGAAGAAATTTTCCCGATTTTATCGGTAGGAGGGAATTTAGTGATTGCTACTGATACAAAAGATTTTAATGAATTATTGAGAGACTGCGAGCGTTTTGGAATTACTTTGTTGAGTACGAATCCATTTGTGCTTCAATACCTTAATGACAACCATAAAAATTACAATTTTAATTTTAAAACCATTATTAGCGGAGGCGATACGTTAAAACCACACCAGGTAGATCAGCTTACAGCGAGTTATGATATCTACAATACCTATGGTCCTACAGAAAGTACAGTATGTGCGACCTATTATAAAGTGAATGAAACAGACACTTCATTTCCTATCGGGAAACCAATTACCAATAGAGGAGTATACCTGTTAGACGGAACAAAAATATTACCAAAAGGTGCCATTGGAGAAATTGGACTTTCCGGTTTAGGTTTGGCCGTTTCTTATCTCAATAAAAAAGAATTGACAGCTAATGCCTTTATCAACATAAATGGAGAGCGTATCTACAAAACCGGAGATTTAGGAAAGTGGAGCATAGACAATAATTTAATTTTTTATGGCAGAAAAGACAGTCAGCTTAGTTACAAAGGATATCGTATTGAAGTAGGAGAAATAGAACAGGCCATACAAAAAGTAAATGCATACGTGGTAGACAGTTATGTGTGTATTAACGAAGTTGGAGGAATGCCTATTTTGATTGCCTATTTAGTAGCAAACGAGTCTTTTATCAATATATCTTCTTTAGTAATTGATTTAAAAGCTCATTTGCCGGAATTTATGATTCCGACGCATTTTGTAATCTTAGATGCTATTCCTTTAATTCCTAACGGAAAAATTGATATTAAGAGTTTACCGGAACCTAAAACCGTAAATATTGCAGAAGCTGTTCAATTGCCGGTAACACCCGAAGAAAAAGAGATCGCCTCAATTTGGCAGGAATTATTACGTCTGGATCAGGTTGATGTAAACGTGAGTTTTTTCGAATTGGGAGGCCACTCTTTATTGGCCAATCAGTTTATTAGTAGTTTACGTGATCAAAAAGGAATTGAATTGTCGTTAAGGGATTTTTACAAATCTCCTACCATCAAAGAAATCAGTGAACTGGTTCCTACTTTAAACAAAAAAGAAGTTCAAAATATTAAAGCTCCTGAGCAGGAGTTGTACCCGTTGTCTTTTTCACAAGAAAGATTATGGTTTTTAAATCAGCTGAATACTGCCGATACTTCTTATCACGTATCAAGAGCCATGAAATTAAAAGGTTTTGTTGAGGTTGCCGCACTCGAAGAAACGTTTGCAAAACTGATCAAAAAACATGAGATTTTAAGAACTGTTTTTGTGAATCAGGAAGGGAAGCCTTATCAAAAAATACTGCCTCCATTTGAATATACCATTCCGGTTATCGATTATACCGGAATAAAAAATAAGGAAAATAAAGAGAAAGTAATTGCCGATAGTCTGGAAAGAATAGAGAGCCGTGCTTTTGAAATTGAAGAAGGACCGCTTTTTAGAATAGAACTATTAAAGTTCTCCGATCAGGAAAGTGTCCTTGTATTTTGTGAGCATCACTTAATTTTAGACGGATGGACGCAGGGAATCTTGTTTAGAGATTTCGTTGATATTTATAATGAATTAAAAAGAGACCCTGATTTTGAGGCGGAGAAGCCTGAAGTTACTTTTAAAGATTATGCTTATTGGGAAAGAAATAGTCTGAACGAAAGTGTTATCAGTGAAAAATTGGATTATTGGGAAAACAAATTTGAAGGTTTTTCTAACGGATTGTTGTTGCCTTTAGATTTTGAAAGAGAGGAAACTACTGTGAAAAAAGGCGGTACGATAGAACATGTATTCTCATTGGATTTTTCCGAAAAACTGCGTCAGTTTTCCGAAAAACAAGACGTATCATTATTTATCACAATGCTCGCAGCCTTTAAAATAGTACTGCATAAATTTAGCAATCAAACCGATATTTCTGTAGGGACAGCTGTTGCCAACAGACGTTATAAAGAATTCCAGGAAGTTTTAGGTATGATTGTAAATACGATTGCATTACGTACTACGTTTAGCAATGAAAATTCCTTAGCAGAGGTACTTAACGAGGTGAAAGAAACTTGCCTGGATGCTTATTCTTATGATGATACCCCTTTTGGAAAAGTAGTAGAAAGAATAAATCCGGAAAGGAGTTTAAATCTGCATCCGTTATTTCAATACATGTTTAGTTTTGTGAACGTTCCGGTACAAAGTATGTCTTTGCTGGATGCGGACATCGAAATTTTGAACGGGCACAATAAAACATCACGATTTGATATTAGTGTTGTTGTCAATACCGTATACGAACAAATCGATTCTTTAACAGATAATAAACCGGACAGAAGAATTTCGGTAGAATGGGATTACAATGCAGGGATCTTTAAGTATGCCACAATGAAACGTGTCCTGAAAGCATACCTTAAAGTTTTAGAAGCTCTTGTTGAAAACCCTGCGCAATCACTGTCCAGTCTGGATTACATTTCAAGCTCAGAGAAAACGATCCTTTTGGAAGATTTTAGTACTTCAAAAACAGCAGCAACAGTAGAAGCTACAGCCGTTGAAATGTTTGAGCAGCAAGTCGGGAAAAACCCTGATGCCGTTGCAGTAGTTTTCGAAAACAGATCGTTGACTTACAGAGAACTCGACGCGATTTCCAATCAGCTGGCGCATTATTTATTGAATCATTATGACATAAAAACAGAGGACCTGATCGCTGTAAAATTAGAGCGCAGCGAGTGGATTTACACCTCACTTTTGGCCGTATTGAAAACCGGCGGTGTTTATGTTCCTATAGATCCGGGTTATCCGGAGCAGAGAATTGCTTATATCGAGCAAGACAGTACATGTAAAGTTGTTATTGACGAGAAGTTATTGGCGAATTTCATATCGAGTCAGGACAATTATCCAACCACATTACCTGTGATTTCTTTGACTCCGGAGAACCTTATGTATGTCATTTATACCTCAGGCTCTACAGGACAGCCCAAAGGAGTAATGATCAATCACAAAAGTTTAGTAAACTACATCCTAAATCAAAAAGAAGAATTCGGGTTTGATGCGTCCGATCGTATCGTACAATTCTCCAACAACGCTTTTGATGCGTCGATGGAACAGATCTTTTTGGCTTTGCTTAGCGGAGCCACCCTGATTGGTGCTCCAAAAGAGCGTATCATTGATCCGACCGACTTTATAAACTTATTAAACGAACACAGTGTAACCCACCTGCATGCCACACCGGGTTATTTGTCACATTTAGAGCAGCTTTCCACTTGCAAGACCCTAAAAAGAATTGTTGCGGCAGGAGAAGTATGCCCAAAAAATCTGGCTGAAAAAATGGTCAAAATAGCCGACTTCTACAACAAGTACGGCCCAACAGAAGCTACCATTAGCGCTGTGATGGGAAGAGTAGAACAAAGCGATCTGCAAAGAAACCTCATTTCAATTGGCAAACCTTTAAAAGACAGTCAGATCTATATCTTATCCGATAACCTGGCGCTACAGCCCATTGGTGTATTTGGAGAACTCTGCATCTCCGGAAGCAGCCTGTCCAGAGGATACCTGAACAACCCTGAACTTACCGAAGAGAAATTCATCGCTCATCCTTTTATTGCAGGAGCCAGACTCTACAAGACAGGCGATCTGGGCCGATGGCTACCGGATGGCAGCATCGAACTTACCGGTAGAAAAGACCAGCAGGTAAAAGTAAGAGGCCACCGAATAGAACTCGGTGAAATCGAACACGCACTATTGTCACAAGACAGTATCAGTCAGTGTGTGGTAACCGTACAAGACATAGAGACAGAACCCGCAATAGTAGCCTATGTGGTGGGAGAAAAAGAACTTGACAAACAAGAACTTCGTGTGCAATTGAGTCAATATTTACCGGATTATATGCTTCCGGGGTATTATGTACAATTAGACGCCATAGCATTAACCTCCCACGGTAAAGTGGATCTGAAAGCATTGCCTAGAGTGGATGTAAACGATAAGATTCAGCAGGAATATACCGCTCCGGTGACAACCCTAGAGAAACAATTAGTTGCAATCTGGGAAGAAATACTGGGCATAAAAACCATTGGAACTACAGACAACTTCTTTGAATTGGGCGGACACAGTCTGAAAGTAATTTTGGTAGCCAACAAAATCAACCGACAATTAGGCTATCAGATCAGTGTGAAAGACGTCTTTTTGAACCCAACCATCTCAGGAATTATTAGTAAACTTGAAACTGCAGCTTACACTGCTATCCCTAAAACCGAAGAACAATCCAATTATGTTTTGACCTCTTCTCAGCACCGACTATGGATACTGAGTCAGTTTGAAGGTGGGAATCAGGCCTACAACATTCCCGGTTCGTTTGAACTCGAAGGAAATTTAAATGTAGCATACCTAAACCAGGCTTTTAAAACCGTTATTAACCGACATGAAATTTTAAGAACTTCTTTCAAACGAAATGAAGAAGGAGAAGTGCGTCAATTCATCATTGATCCTTCAGACATAGACTTTAAAATTGATTATGCCGATTTCACTACAGTTGAAAACCAGCAGCTGGCAGTAGAAAAAAGAGCAGAGCAGTACGCTCAGCATCCATTTGATTTGGCACAGGCACCTTTGGTAAACGCACAGCTTGTAAAATTATCAGAAAACAAACATCTGTTACTTTTCAATATGCATCATATTATTAGTGATGGCTGGTCGATGGGAATTTTAAGCCAGGAACTTATCACGATTTACGATCATTTAACTCAAAATAAAAGCATCAGTCTTCCAGAGCTCAGCATACAATATAAAGACTATGCCACCTGGATGCGAAGTGAAGAACAAATCACCAAACAAAAGAAATCAGAAGCCTATTGGCTGGAGATCTTTGGCGGTAATCTTCCGGTACTGGAGTTACCGACAGACAAAATGAGGCCAAAAATGAAGACCTATGCCGGAGATTCCATCACCCACAATTTCAGCAAAGAAGCAAGTGTTAAGCTGAAAACATTCTCAGAGCAGCACAACAGCAGCCTCTTTATGACCCTGATGGCAGGAATCAACGGATTACTCTCAAGATACACCAACACCAGAGATCTTATTCTAGGGACACCAATTGCGGGAAGAGAACACAGTGATCTGGAAAATCAAATAGGACTTTATCTCAACACCCTGGCCATTCGAACCCGTTTTGAAGAAACAGCAGATTTTGAAACCCTGCTGCAAATACAAAAAGAAACCCTGCTCGATGCCTATTCCCATCAGGAATATCCGCTGGACAATCTGGTAGAACAACTAGGTTTAGGACGTGATACAAGCCGCTCAGCACTCTTTGATGTGCTGGTAGTTTTACAAAATCAGCAGGATTTATTTGCTTCAAATGCAGAACAAATAGAAAGTTTAACCTTAAAACCTTATAAAGCCAATCCAAGAAAAGTCAGTCAATTTGATTTAAGCTTCATCTTCTCAGAAAAAGAAGAACAGTTGAGTTTACACATCGAATACAATACCGACATTTATCAGCCGGAATTTGTAGCCCGTTTAGCCAATCATTTAGATACTTTTTTAACCAAAGCCCTCCAAAATCCGGAGCAAAAAGTAGCCACACTCAACTATTTGAGCCAAGCCGAGACCACACAATTGCTGCAGGATTTTAACGACACAGCAGTAGAGTATCCTAAGGATCACACTATAGTTGATTTATTTGTCAGTCAGGCGAAGAAAACTCCGGAACAGTTTGCTCTGGTGACCGATAGAAAAAGCTTCACCTACAAAGAACTCGATGAGATTTCTAACGAACTCTCACACTACCTGTTAAGCAATTACAACTTAGCCGTAGAAGATTTAGTAGGTGTAAAACTCGGCCGTAGCGAGTGGCTCCCTATTGCCTTATTGGCTGTTTTAAAATCAGGATGTGCTTACGTTCCAATCGATCCGAACTATCCGGCACAAAGAATTGAGTACATCGAACAAGACAGTAAATGCAAAATAACCATAGACGATAGCTTTATCGCAAGTTTTAAACAAGCAGAATCCATATCAAAATCATTGCCGCAGATCACTTTTAGTGCACAGCAGTTGGCCTATATCATTTACACCTCTGGTTCCACAGGAAAACCAAAAGGAGTTATGATCACCCATCAGAATGCGGTAGCCATGTTATGCTGGTCGCAAAGAGAATTTAGCGATACCGATTTTGATACCTTATACGCCGTAACTTCACATTGTTTTGACTTGTCTGTTTACGAATTTTTCTATCCGTTAAGCATTGGAAAACAAATCCGTTTACTGGCCAATGGATTATCGATAGGAGATTATATTCACAGCGACAAAAATGTACTGATCAATACGGTTCCATCGGTGATCCATACTCTGATCGAAAAAGGAACCACCTTTGAGAATGCCGTTGGAATCAACCTTGCCGGAGAAGCCTTTCCGGTAAGTATTGCCAACTGTTTTACCAATTCAGGCATTGCTATTAGAAACCTTTACGGACCTTCGGAAGACACCACCTACAGTAGTTATTACCGAGTAGAAGGCACTTACGAAAGCTCGGTACCTATTGGAAAAGCCTTAGACAACACCCAGTTTTATGTACTCTCAGAAGAGCTGGCATTACAGCCTGTGGGGGTAATTGGAGAAATCTGTATCTCAGGTGACGGTTTGTCCAGAGGGTATTTGTACCAACCGGAACTCACCACAGAGAAGTTTATAGAGAACCCTTTCAAAGAAGACAGCAAACTCTATAAAACAGGCGATTTGGGCAAATGGTTACCTGATGGCACCATCGCTTACATTGGTCGAAAAGACAGTCAGGTGAAGATCAGAGGACATCGTATTGAACTCGGAGAAATCGAGCAGGTATTGCAGTCTCAGGAAGAGATCGATCAGTGTGTGGTCCTCACGGCAACTGTAAATGGCGATCCGGTGATTGTAAGTTACTTGGTAAGCACCGCAACTATTGATAAACAACAGCTTCGTCAGTCACTTTCGAGAGAACTGCCGGAATATATGTTGCCGAGTTTTTATGTGTTCTTGGATAAATTTCCACTAACACCCAACGGTAAGATCGATAAAAAAGCCTTGCCTCCGGTAAGTACAGAGGATGTTATCCAACAGGAATACATCGCACCGACCAATGAAATAGAGGAGAAACTGGCAGCGATATGGCAGGACATTCTAAAACTGGAGAAAATAGGCATTACCGATAATTTCTTTGAATTAGGAGGAAACAGTTTAAAAGCTACCGTTCTAATCAACAGAATCAACAAGGCCTTTGATACGAGATTTTCTATTGAGGATTTGTACAAAACCCAGAGTATTATAGGAGTTTCTAAGAAATTAAGCTTTATAATTTTCCAGAATCAGCTAGCAGTAGAAACCGCTAATGATTTGGATGAGGTATTGATCTAATTTGTTGTGTTGAATAATAACTACAACAAAGAACGAACAAGAAATCTGCAAGATCTGCGGAATCAACGTGAAAAATACTTAACACATAGCGACATCCATTTTTACATACAGGAAAGAATATCTGAAAGAAATACATTTCCTTCATCCCGATTTATCGGGACGTTTTATGTCAAGTGAAACGCCTTATTTGAGATCAGAAAAACTATGTTTCTATGTTTTTTTGAATTAATCCCACAACAGTTTAATATAAAATTTAATCGCGAGTTTCATTTTATATCTTAAGCATGGCTGTATTTAAGCAGCCATGCTTTTTTTGCAGTATTTGATACGCTCCTTTTTTAAAGGCGTAGATTTTTTTTCGGCTCAAAAAGAAAGTGTTTCTATTTACTAAAATTAATTATGCTCAGTGGGTAGTGGCATTTGACTGCCAGCTATTGAGAGAATAGTGTCATGGTTTGAGAAAATCATACAGGCATTTCATTACTTTAAAAATCATATCATGATAGAGAATCTAATACAAACATTACAATCCTTAAATATCAGGCTTCGAGTAGATAACGGAGATTTAAAAATTAATGCTCCTAAGGGGGCTTTGACTACCGAAATTATTGAAGAGATTAAAGCGCATAAAACGGAGCTGATCGAACTACTTTCGTCTTCAGAGTCTATCCCTAAAGCGGTTAGCAAAGAATCTTATGCACTTACTTCGCCACAGCGCCAATTCTGGACTTTAAGCCAGTTTGAAGGAGGTAATTCCGCTTATAATATATTTGAAGCATTTGAATTTAAAGGAGTTTTAGATTTTGAAAAACTAACTCAGACTTTTACTATTTTAACAGAGCGGCATGAAAGTTTACGTACTGTTTTTAAAGAAGATGAACAGGAAAATCTGGGACAATATATCATTCCTGTTTCTCAATATAAAGGAGTTTTACAGTTTACAGATTTGAATAATGCCACAGCTGAAGTACTGAGTAATTATGTAGAGAGATTTCAAAAGCATGTTTTTGATTTAGAAAAAGGACCGCTTTTTATAGGAGAGATTGTAAAGGCAGCGGCAGATCATCATATTCTGATGCTTAACATGCACCATATTATTGGCGATGGCTGGTCGATGGGGATATTGAGTAAAGAGTTTATGGCAGTTTACAATGAATTGACAATAGGGAATGAGGTTGTATTAGCGGAACTGCCTATTCAATATAAAGATTATTCAGAATGGCAGAATAGTCAAGCCAGACAAGCCATATTGGAAAAATCTAAGGCATTCTGGTTAGATAGATTTTCGGGAGATTTACCGGTTTTGAAACTACCCGCTAATAAAACAAGACCTAAACTTAAAACGTATAATGGTTCGGGATGCAGCCATTCTTTTTCAAAAGACAGTACTTCTCAGTTTAATGGCTATGCACAGCAAAACGGAGTAACACTTTTTATGCTTTTAATGGCAGGTATAAATGGATTACTTTCCAGATACACCAACACGAGAGACCTTATTCTAGGTACTCCGGCGGCCGGGAGAAAGCACAGTGATTTAGAAAATCAGGTTGGATTGTACTTAAATACGCTGGCCATTCGAACCACTTTTGAAGAAACAGTAAGTTTTGAAGAATTATTGGCCATACAAAAAGAAACTTTATTAGAAGCGTATTCCCATCAGGACTATCCTTTTGATAGTTTGGCAGAAGCGCTTAATCTTAAAAGAGACTTGAGCCGATCTGTTTTATTTGATGTTTTAGTGGTATTTCAAAACCAGCAGGAATTATTAACCTCCCAAGGCTTAGTGTTAAACGGTCTTGAAATAGCGCCTTATAAAAATTTAAAGAAGTCATTTAGTAAGTTTGATTTAACCTTTTCTTTTTCGGAGAAACAGGGGCAGCTGCATTTAAATATCGACTACAATACGGATATTTATGAATTGGATTTTGTAAAGCGGTTGGCTTCTCATTTCGATAGTTTTTTAACAAAGGCAATCCAAAATCCGGGTCAGAAAACGGCCAGTCTGGACTACATTTCAAGCTCAGAGAAAACGATCCTTTTGGAAGATTTTAGTACTTCAAAAACAGCAGCAACAGTAGAAGCTACAGCCGTTGAAATGTTTGAGCAGCAAGCCGGGCAAACCCCTGATGCCGTTGCAGTAGTTTTCGAAAACAGATCGTTGACTTACAGAGAACTCGACGCGCTTTCCAATCAGCTGGCGCATTATTTATTGACTCACTATGACATAAAAACAGAGGACCTGATCGCTGTAAAATTAGAGCGCAGCGAGTGGATTTACACCTCACTTTTGGCCGTATTGAAAACCGGCGGTGTTTATGTTCCTATAGATCCGGGTTATCCGGAGCAGAGAATTGCTTATATCGAGCAAGACAGTACATGTAAAGTTGTTATTGACGAGAAGTTATTGGCGAATTTCATATCGAGTCAGAACAATTATCCAACCACATTACCTGTGATTTCTTTGACCCCTGAGAACCTTATGTATGTCATTTATACCTCAGGCTCCACAGGACAGCCCAAAGGAGTAATGATCAATCACAAAAGTTTGGTGAACTACATCTTAAATCAAAAAGAAGAATTCGGGTTTGATGCGTCCGATCGTATCGTACAATTCTCCAACAACGCTTTTGATGCGTCGATGGAACAGATCTTTTTGGCTTTGCTTAGCGGAGCCACCCTGATTGGTGCTTCAAAAGAGCGTATTATTGATCCGACCGACTTTATAAACTTATTAAACCAACACAGTGTAACCCACCTGCATGCCACACCGGGTTATTTGTCACATTTAGAGCAGCTTTCCACTTGCAAGACCCTAAAAAGAATTGTTGCGGCAGGAGAAGTATGCCCAAAAAATCTGGCTGAAAAAATGGTCAAAATAGCCGACTTCTACAACAAGTACGGCCCAACAGAAGCTACCATTAGCGCTGTGATGGGAAGAGTAGAACAAAGCGATCTGCAAAGAAACCTCATTTCAATTGGCAAACCTTTAAAAGACAGTCAGATCTATATCTTATCCGATAATCTGGCGTTACAGCCGATTGGTGTATTTGGAGAACTCTGCATCTCCGGAAACAGCCTGTCCAGAGGATACCTGAACAACCCTGAACTTACCGAAGAGAAATTCATCGCTCATCCCTTCATTGCAGGAGCCAAACTCTACAAGACAGGCGATCTGGGCCGATGGCTACCGGATGGCAGCATCGAACTTACCGGTAGAAAAGACCAGCAGGTAAAAGTAAGAGGCCACCGAATAGAACTCGGTGAAATCGAACACGCACTATTGTCACAAGACAGTATCAGTCAGTGTGTGGTAACCGTACAAGACATAGAGACAGAACCCGCAATAGTAGCCTATGTGGTGGGAGAAAAAGAACTTGACAAACAAGAACTTCGTGTGCAATTGAGTCAATATTTACCGGATTATATGCTTCCGGGGTATTATGTACAATTAGACGCCATTGCATTAACTTCCCACGGTAAAGTGGATCTGAAAGCATTGCCTAGAGTGGATGTAAACGATAAGATTCAGCAGGAATATACCGCTCCGGTGACAACCTTAGAGAAACAATTAGTTGCAATCTGGGAAGAAATACTGGGCATAAATACCATTGGAACTACAGACAACTTCTTTGAATTGGGCGGACACAGTCTGAAAGTAATTTTGGTAGCCAACAAAATCAACCGACAATTGGGCTATCAGATCAGTGTGAAAGACGTCTTTTTGAACCCAACCATCTCAGGAATTATTAGTAAACTTGAGGAAGGAACCTTCACCGCCATACCCAAAGCAGAGCAACAGGAAAGCTACGTTTTAAGCTCTTCTCAGCACCGCTTATGGATATTAAGCCAGTTTGAAGGAGGGAATCAGGCCTACAACATTCCCGGTTCATTTGAACTCGAAGGAAATTTAAACACAGCACAATTAGCAGAAGCTTTCAACCTTCTTATGGCCAGACATGAAACCCTAAGAACCTATTTCAAAAGAGACGATCAGGGAGAAGTGCGTCAATTTATAGTCGATGCCAAAGACATTAATTTTAAAGTAGATTTTGAAGATTTTACTAAAGTTGAAAAACAAGAAGAAGCCCTGGAACAAAGCGTTGCCCAAAGCTATCAGTATCAATTTGATTTAGAGAAAGCTCCTTTGGTAAACCTGAAACTCATCAGACAATCAGAAAACAAACATCTGTTACTTTTCAACATGCATCATATTATTAGTGATGGCTGGTCGATGGGAATTTTAAGCCAGGAACTTATCACGATTTACGATCATTTAACTCAAAATAAAAGCATCAGTCTTCCGGAGCTCAGCATACAATATAAAGACTATGCCACCTGGATGCGAAGTGAAGAACAAATCACCAAACAAAAGAAATCAGAAGCCTATTGGCTGGAGATCTTTGGCGGTAATCTTCCGGTACTGGAGTTACCGACAGACAAAATGAGGCCAAAAATGAAGACCTATGCCGGAGATTCCATCACCCACAATTTCAGCAAAGAAGCAAGTGTTAAGCTGAAAACATTCTCAGAGCAGCACAACAGCAGCCTCTTTATGACCCTGATGGCAGGAATCAACGGATTACTCTCAAGATACACCAACACCAGAGACCTTATTCTAGGGACACCAATTGCGGGAAGAGAACACAGTGATCTGGAAAATCAAATAGGACTTTATCTCAACACCCTGGCCATTCGAACCCGTTTTGAAGAAACAGCAGATTTTGAAACCCTGTTGCAAATACAAAAAGAAACCCTGCTCGATGCCTATTCCCATCAGGAATATCCGCTGGACAATCTGGTAGAACAACTAGGCTTAGGTAGAGATACAAGCCGATCAGCACTCTTTGATGTGCTGGTAGTTTTGCAAAATCAGCAGGATTTATTTGCTTCAAATGCAGAACAAATAGAAAGTTTAACCTTAAAACCTTATAAAGCCAATCCAAGAAAAGTCAGTCAATTTGATTTAAGCTTCATCTTCTCAGAAAAAGAAGAACAGTTGAGTTTACACATCGAATACAACACCGACATTTATCAGCCGGAATTTGTAGCCCGTTTAGCCAATCATTTAGATACTTTTTTAACCAAAGCCTTCCAAAATCCGGAGCAAAAAGTAGCCACACTCAACTATTTGAGCCAAGCTGAGACCACACAATTGCTAGTGGATTTTAACGACACAGCAGTAGAGTATCCTAAAGATCACACTATGGTTGATTTATTTGTAACTCAGGCAAAGAAAACTCCGGAACAGTTTGCTCTGGTGACCGATAGAAAAAGCTTCACCTACAAAGAACTCGACGAGATTTCTAACGAACTCTCACACTACCTGTTAAGCAATTACAACTTAGCCGTAGAAGATTTAGTAGGTGTAAAATTGGATCGCAGCGAGTGGCTCCCTATTGCCTTATTGGCTGTTTTAAAATCAGGATGTGCTTATGTTCCAATCGATCCGAACTATCCGGCACAAAGAATTGAATACATCGAGCAAGACAGTAAATGCAAAATAACCATAGACGATAGCTTTATGGCAACTTTTAAACAAGCAGAATCCATATCAAAATCATTGCCGCAGATCACTTTTAGTGCACAGCAGTTGGCCTATATCATCTACACCTCAGGATCCACAGGAAAACCAAAAGGAGTTATGATTACCCATCAGAATGCGGTAGCCATGTTATGCTGGTCGCAAAGAGAATTTAGCGATACCGATTTTGATATCTTATACGCCGTAACCTCACATTGTTTTGACCTGTCCGTTTACGAATTTTTCTATCCGTTAAGCATTGGAAAACAAATCCGTTTACTGGCCAATGGATTATCGATAGGAGATTATATTCACAGCGACAAAAATGTACTGATCAATACGGTTCCATCGGTGATCCATACTCTGATCGAAAAAGGAACCACCTTTGAGAATGCCGTTGGAATCAACCTTGCCGGAGAAGCCTTTCCGGTAAGCATTGCCAATCATTTTGCAGCCTCAGGCATAGCCGTGAGAAATTTGTACGGACCTTCGGAAGATACTACTTACAGCAGTTATTACCGAGTAGAAGGGACTTACGAAAGCTCGGTACCTATTGGAAAAGCCTTAGACAACACCCAGTTTTACGTACTCTCAGAAGAGCTGGCATTACAGCCTGTGGGGGTAATTGGAGAAATCTGTATCTCAGGCGACGGTTTGTCCAGAGGGTATTTGTACCAACCGGAACTTACTGCAGAAAAATTTATCAAAAACCCATTCAAAGAAGACAGCAAACTCTATAAAACAGGCGATTTAGGTAAATGGTTACCTGACGGTACCATCGCTTACATTGGCCGAAAAGACAGTCAGGTGAAGATCAGAGGACATCGTATTGAACTCGGAGAAATCGAGCAGGTATTGCAGTCTCAGGAAGAGATCGATCAGTGTGTGGTCCTCACGGCAACTGTAAATGGCGATCCGGTGATTGTAAGTTACTTGGTAAGCACCGCAACTATTGACAAACAACAGCTTCGTCAGTCACTTTCGAGAGAATTACCGGAATATATGCTACCGAGTTTTTATGTGTTCTTGGATAAATTCCCGCTGACACCCAACGGCAAGATCGATAAAAAAGCCTTGCCTCCGGTAAGTACAGAGGATGTTATCCAACAGGAATACATCGCACCGACCAATGAAATAGAGGAGAAACTGGTAGCGATATGGCAGGACATTCTAAAACTGGAGAAAATAGGCATTACCGATAATTTCTTTGAATTAGGAGGAAACAGTTTAAAAGCTACTGTTTTAATCAACAGAATCAACAAGGCTTTTGATACGAGATTTTCTATTGAGGATTTGTATGAAACCCAGGATGTTATTGGAGTTTCGGAAAAACTAAAATTTATCGTATTCCAGAATGAATTGGCCGGAGAGTCGGTTGATGATTTGGATGAAATTATGATATAAACTGATCTCAGTTCAGCCGATAGTATTTTTTGGTGCTAACTAGTGAGAGGAGAATATAACAATTCTGAAAAACAGAGATGCTTTTTAATTTACTTAAAAAATGATATCGTGATAAAAAAATTACTACATACGTTGCAATCCTTGAATATCAGACTTCGGGTTGAAAATGGGGATTTGAAAATTAATGCTCCGAAGGGGACTTTAACTCCTGAAATTATTGAAGAAATTAAAGCACATAAAAATGAACTGATCACCTTACTTTCGTCTTCAGAGTCAATTCCAAAGACAGCAGTCAAAGAATCTTATGCGCTTACTTCGTCTCAGCACCGTTTGTGGACCTTAAGTCAATTTGAAACCGGTAACTCAGCCTATAACCTGTTTAATGCCTTTGAGTTTAAGGGAGAATTGAAACTTGAAAAATTAGCCGAGGCCTTTCAAATTTTAGTGAGGAGACATGAGAGCTTACGTACCATTTTTAAAGAAGACGAACAGGGGAATCTGGGACAGTATATTGTCCCGGTGGCTCAGTACAGTGGAACTTTACAGTTTACAGATTTAAATAATGCTACAGCTGAAGTCCTGAGCAATCACGCCAATGCACTTCAAAGACATGCTTTTGATTTAGAAAGAGGACCTCTTTTTATAGGAGAGATTGTAAAGACAGCTGCAGATCATCATGTTCTAATGCTTAATATGCATCACATTATTGGCGATGGCTGGTCGATGGGGATATTGAGTAAAGAATTTATAACGATTTATAACGAATTGGTTATAGGAAATGAGATCGTATTATCCGACTTGTCTATTCAGTACAAAGATTATTCAGAATGGCAAAACAGTCCGTCCAGACAAGCAGTGCTGGAAAAATCTAAAGCGGTATGGTTAGAGACATTCTCAGGAGATTTACCGGTTTTGGAACTGCCTTCCAATAAAGTAAGACCGAAGCTTAAAACGTATAACGGCTCGGGGTTAAAGCACACTTTTTCAAAAGAAATTACCGGTCAGTTTAATGCTCATGCACAGCAAAATGGGGTAACACTTTTTATGTTTTTAATGGCAGGTATAAACGGATTATTGTCCAGATATACCAACACCAGGGACCTCATTTTAGGAACCCCCATAGCCGGAAGAAAACACAGTGATCTGGAAAATCAGGTTGGATTGTATTTAAATACACTGGCCATTCGAACCACATTTGAAGCAACAGCAAGTTTTGAAGAATTACTCAGTATACAAAAAGAAACCTTACTAAAAGCCTATTCTCATCAGGATTATCCTTTTGATAGTTTGGTAGAAGCGCTTAATCTTAAAAGAGATTTAAGCCGTTCGGTTTTGTTTGACGTCCTGGTGGTATTTCAAAATCAACGGGAATTATTAGCGTCTGAAAACCTAACCATAAACGGTGTTGAAATAAAGCCTTATAAAAATCTGAAAAAATCATTTAGCAAATTTGATTTAACCTTTGCTTTCGCAGAATATCAGGGAGAACTGAGTTTGTACATGGAATACAATACCGATATTTACGAATCTGGATTTGTAGCGCGATTGGCGGCTCATTTAGATACTTTTTTAACCAAAGCCCTCCAAAATCCGGAGCAAAAAATAGCCACACTCAACTATTTGAGCCAAGCCGAGACCACGCAATTGCTAGTGGACTTTAACGACACAACAGTAGAGTATCCTAAGGATCACACTATGGTTGATTTATTTGTCAGTCAGGCAAAGAAAACCCCGGAACAGATTGCTTTATTAACCGATACCAAAAGTTTTACCTACAAAGAACTCGATGAGATTTCTAACGAACTCTCACACTACCTGTTAAGCAATTACAACTTAGCCGTAGAAGATTTAGTAGGTGTCAAACTGGATCGCAGCGAATGGCTGCCTATTGCCTTATTGGCTGTTTTAAAATCAGGATGTGCTTACGTTCCAATCGATCCGAATTATCCGGCACAAAGAATTGAATACATCGAACAAGACAGTAAATGTAAAATAACCATAGACGATAACTTTATCGCAAGTTTTAAACAAGCAGAATCCATATCAAAATCATTGCCGCAGATCACTTTCAATGCACAGCAGTTGGCCTATATCATTTACACCTCAGGATCCACAGGAAAACCAAAAGGAGTTATGATCACCCATCAGAATGCGGTAGCCATGTTATGCTGGTCACAAAGAGAATTTAGCGATACCGATTTTGATATTTTATACGCCGTAACTTCACATTGTTTTGACCTGTCTGTTTACGAATTTTTCTATCCGTTAAGCATCGGAAAACAAATCCGTTTACTGGCCAACGGATTATCAATAGGAGATTATATTCACAGCGACAAAAATGTACTGATCAATACCGTTCCATCGGTAATCCATACTCTGATCGAAAAAGGAACCACCTTTGAGAATGCCGTTGGAATCAACCTTGCCGGAGAAGCCTTTCCGGTAAGTATTGCCAACCATTTTACCAACTCAGGCATTGCCATTAGAAATCTGTACGGACCTTCGGAAGACACCACCTACAGCAGTTATTACCGAGTAGAAGGCACTTACGAAAGCTCCGTACCTATTGGGAAAGCCTTAGACAACACCCAGTTTTATGTACTCTCAGAAGAGCTGGCATTGCAACCTGTGGGGGTAATTGGAGAAATCTGTATCTCAGGCGACGGTTTGTCCAGAGGGTATTTGTACCAACCGGAACTCACCACAGAGAAGTTTATCAAAAACCCATTTAACGATACGACTAAATTGTACAAAACAGGCGATTTAGGTAAATGGTTACCTGACGGCACCATCGCTTATATTGGTCGAAAAGACAGTCAGGTGAAGATCAGAGGACATCGTATTGAACTCGGAGAAATCGAGCAGGTATTGCAGTCTCAGGAAGAGATCGATCAGTGTGTGGTCCTCACGGCAACTGTAAATGGCGATCCGGTGATTGTAAGTTACTTGGTAAGCACCGCAACTATTGACAAACAACAGCTTCGTCAGTCACTTTCGAGAGAACTGCCGGAATATATGCTGCCGAGTTATTATGTGTTCTTGGATAAATTTCCACTAACACCCAATGGTAAGATCGATAAAAAAGCCTTGCCGCCGGTAAGCACAGACGATGTTATCCAACAGGAATACATTGCTCCAACCAATGAAATAGAGGAGAAGCTCGTTGCCCTCTGGCAGGAGATACTAAAATTAAATAAAATTGGAACGATAGATAATTTTTTCGAACTGGGCGGGAATAGTCTTAATGCAACCAAGCTATTGTCATTAGTACATCAGACATTTGACATTAAGGTAAATATGGAGGTCGTTTTTACAAATCCGACTATTCAGTTTCTGGCAGTAGAAATAGAGAATTTAATATGGTTAAGAGAAATTAAAACCACTTCTGACGTAAAAAAAATGGTCATTTAAATCGTTGATGATTAGAAATCAAGGTTTACAGAATAGAGATTGTAGCAATAAAAAATAATATAATTATGGAGAATATCGCTTATTTGATTAAAGATTTGAGGTCACGAGGTATTGGTGTGACATTGTCTGGTGATGATTTGGAAATTTCACAATTAAAAGAAGAAATAGATACAGATACAATTAACTTTATTAGAAATAATAAAGAGAGACTGGTAAATTATCTGCGTTCTTTCTCGTCTCAGGATTCATTCTCAGAAATACCCAATGCTCCATCTTTATCAAGCTACCCGATATCTGATGCACAACGCAGATTATGGGTGTTAAGCCAGTTTGAAGAAGGTACGGTAGCCTATAATATGCCATCCCGAATAGTATTAAATGGGGATTACAACATTGAAATGTTCAAACAAGCGATTCAGGCTGCTATCGACCGTCATGAAATATTGCGTACGGTATTTAAAGAAAATAGTGCCGGAGTTGTGCATCAACATATACTTACACCAGAAGCATTGAATTTTAAAGTCGATTATAAGGATTTTAGAATATTGGGTAATGAGTCAGCAGCAGCTATAGATTTATACATAGAAGAAGACAAGCAATTGAAGTTTGACCTTGAAAATGGTCCGCTAATCAGAGCTTCATTGTTACAGATGACTGATGATAGCTATACTTTTTACTATAATATGCATCATATCATCAGTGACGGATGGTCTATGAAGGTACTTTCGAATGATGTATTGGCCTTTTATAATCATTATGTAAACAAAACTCCGTTAGAATTATCTGAATTAAGAATACAGTATAAAGATTACTCGGCCTGGCAGCTTTCACAATTAGAAACAGCATCTTATAAAGCAAGCAAAGAATACTGGAACGATCTTCTGTCCGGCAGCATTTCAACAATTGATTTACCAAGCACAAAAAAACGTCCTTTGTTTAAAACAAACAGGGGACAAAAAATAAGCACTTTTGTTTCTAAAGATACCACTTCAAAACTTAAGTTGTATTGTAATCAACAGGGGGGAACGCCATTTATGGGCTTACTATCCGCTTTAAATGTTTTAATCTACAGGTATACCAATACCAATAATATTGTTATCGGATCTCCTATTGCAGGCAGAGAGCATGTAGAACTGAAAAATCAAATTGGATTCTATACCAATACTTTGGCATTACGCAATGAATTAAACCCTTCAGATAGTTTTAATTCGGTTTTTAATCTGGTAAAACAGAATACCTTAAATGCATATACCCATCAATCGTATCCGTTTGACAGACTCGTTGAAGACCTGCAGGTAAAGCACAATACTTCCCGCAACTCGTTTTTTGATATTATGATGGTATTTCAGAATTTTGATCATGATACCGCTGACTTTGATTGGAAGGAGGAAAAAGAGAAAGAAATTGTAGATTTAGGAGTATCCAGTCCAAAATTTGATATAGACATCACTTTTGAAATCGTTGGCGGTCACCTTAAAATAGATCTTGAGTACAATACAGATGTTTATGAATATGAAGTCATAGCGAAATTTGTAAATCATTTTAAACAATTGCTTAAGAATATTTTTGACCAACCGGAAAAGGAAATCTCAAAAATTGAACTTCTTTCTGAAAAGGAAAAGCAGGAACAATTATATGAATCTAATGATACAAAAGCAGTTTATCCTAAAGGAGAAAATATCATCAGTTTATTTGAAGCTCAGGTTAAAAAAACACCAAACAAAACCGCTGTTATCTATAAAGACATTAAACTGTCATATTCTGATTTAGAGGAGAAATCAGATGCTTATGCGGTATACCTGACTTCCATGTTTAATGTAAAATACGGTGACAGAATTGTAGTTACATTACCTCATGATGAACATCTTTTAGCCGTTTTATTAGCCGTTAAGAAAACAGGAGCCATCTATGTTCCGATTGATCTTGAAACGCCACAAAGCCGAATTGATTTTATAAAAGAAGACAGTGAGAGTACTATTGTTATTGATGAGAATCTCTTGCTAGAAATGAATGCTTTCGAGAATAAAGGAAGAAAATTTGTAAAACCTCAGCCTACCTATGATAATGAAATTGAATTTCTTATTTACACCTCAGGTTCTACTGGAATACCTAAAGGGATATTGATAAAATCTGAAAGTGTATGCAACAGACTGTACTGGATGTGGAATAATTATCCGTTTCAGGAAACAGAAATTTGCTGCGCCAAAACCTCAATAAGTTTTGTAGACCATATTTGGGAACTATACGGACCTCTGTTAAAAGGAATTCCTTCTGCGTTTTTTAAAAAATCAGAGATTTTGGATATCCGCGGTTTTATTAAAAGTTTACAAGAAAATAAAGTAACCCGTATTGTACTGGTGCCATCCTTGTTAAGAGCTTTACTGGCTCATCCTGCCCTGTGCAAAGAAGAGTTAAAGCTGCTTAATGTATGGATAAGCAGTGGAGCTTCGTTAAAGAAAAGTGACGTGCAGCATTTTTATGCCGTACATCAACGAGGAGACGTTAGGTTATTAAACATATACGGATCTACAGAAGTGACAGCAGATGCGACCTACTATGATACTTATGAAGACTATAATCATTATAAAGATTTTAAACTTTTTGAATACACTTCAGATGACAAAATAGAAGCCTTAATTTCACAGCACGACGTAGCGTCAAAAATAGTATCAGAAGACTTTCAATCTCTTTTGGATCTGAAAAATTTTAAGGATGTTGGTCTTGATTCTCAATACAATCCCGATGCCTATCTGAAATTTGTAGCAACAGAAGTAATTCCTAATGTGGTTAATGTGAGCAAACCTTCCTTCATAGGTCACATGACAAGTCCTATTCCTAAAATTATTAGAGAAATGAATGCTCTAATAGTGGCGCTGAATCAAAATCAGGTTAAAATAGAAACCTCTATGGTAGCTACTTTGATTGAAAAACAGGTAATAGGAATATTTCACAACCTGGTATATGCAAATGATCTGAAATTTTATGACGATTTTGTTCAGAATGCAGATCAGGCCCTTGGTGTAATCACCAATGGCGGTACCATGTCTAACCTGATGGCCATAAATTATTCGTTAAATAACTTATTGGGACCTAAAGAAGGATTTAGCGGGATTAAAAAAGAAGGACTTTTAGCAGCACTCAGGGCCTATGATTTTGATCGTGTCGTTTTACTGGGGTCAGATTGGTGTCACTATTCATTTGGAAAAGCTTTAAAACTTTTAGGTCTGGGTACCGATGCTTTTATCTCCATAGACTATGAAGGAAAAGAAGCAGCTGCTTTAGAAACAGAGATCGTTTCACTGATTGCAAAATTACGTGAAGAAAAGTGTCTTATTTTAGGTTTAGTCGGTATTGCGGGAACAACGGAGTCCGGAAATATCGATCCGCTTGAAATTTTAGGAAAAATAGCAAACCATCATAACATTCATTATCATGTGGATGCCGCTTTTGGAGGCAGTTTTTTAACGGACGATACGCTTAAACTGAAAATGAAAGGTATAGAATTAGCCGATTCAGTTTCGATTTGTGCTCATAAACAATTGTACATTCCGATCGGTTTGAGTGTTTGTGTTTTTAAAGATCCGAATTTTGTAAATTCTTCAGAGAACAATACCCATTATCAGGCGAGAAAAGGAAGTTATGATCTGGGTAAATATACTATAGAAGGCTCCAAGAACTTTATGAGTTTTGCTTTACACGCCGTATTTAAGATTTTTGGGAAAGAAGGCTTTGCGCAGGTAATCAGACACAATTATGCTACAGCACAGTTTTTTGCACAAGCGATTGATAAACACCCGGATTTTGACCTTGTTTTTAAGCCCGATCTGAATATTGTACTGTACAGATATTTACCTAAAAAATACAGAGGTAAGGAAAGTCTGAGTAACGAAGATTTAGAACAAATCAATGAGATCAATCTTAAGATTCAGAAGGAACAATTTAAACAAGGAAATTCTTTTGTTTCCTATACACAGATAAAGAAAAGGGAAAATGAGCAAAGACATCTTCTGTTCCGAACGGTTTTCATGAATCCATATACCACAAAAGAAGATTTGTTATCCTTATTAGAAGAGCAGGTTACCATTGCTGCCACTATCGAAAACAGACTTTACGAATCGCATTCCAGTGTTCAGAATGAAAGCATTTTTATTGGTAAACCGATAGAAAATGTCAAGGTGTACATCCTTGATGAATTTTTAAACGTATTACCGGCCGGAGTGGTAGGGGAGATCTGTATCAGTGGAGAATGTGTGTCTGCAGGATATACAAATACTGTAGAAGATTTTGCGGCGAAGTTTATCGAGAATCCATTTTTAAAAGGAGAACGTTTGTTTAGAACAGGCGATTTAGGAAGAAAATGGGAAGACGGTAATATTGAGTTTGTAGGAAGAAAAGACCATCAGATTAAAATTAGAGGAAATCGCGTTGAATTAGGCGAGATCGAAAATACCTTGTGCAAAAGAAAGGAAATAAGTCAGGCTGTAATTACGGTTATCGAGAATGGTGTGTCTCAGGAAAATGAACTTGCCGCTTACATTATTTCCAGCCAGAAAGAAGAAGTAATGGATCTGCGGGCATCCTTAAAAAAGAGCCTTCCGGAATATATGATTCCTTCTTATTTTGTACAGTTAGAAAAATTTCCGGTACTCACCAATGGAAAGATTGATCTCAAAGCATTACCGGATCCTCTGACAGAAGGCATTTCGACCAAAGTAGCTTACGTGGCACCACGCAATGCTATTGAAAAAGAACTAGTCAGTATTTGGCAGGAAGTTTTGGATAAAGAAAAGATAGGGGTATTAGATGATTTCTTTGAACTAGGAGGTCACAGTATAAAAGGAACTAAACTTCTGTCCCAAATAAACAGAGCTTTTAATGTCGAGATAAACATTAAAAATTTATTTATGTCTCCTACAATAGAATGTTTGGCGGCACAAATAAAATTTATAGAAACCCAGGAGCAAATAAAGTCTGAAAAAGAATCACTTACAGAAATAGAATTATGATCGATTTATTACATAAAATAACAGAGGGCGGAATCGCTTTAGATATAGTAGATGGTCAATTAAAACTTTATGCAAAAGCCAAAGAAGTAGACCCGCAATTACTAGCAGAAATAAAAGAAAATAAAGAACAAATTCTGGCGTATTTATTAGATACCGGAGCATTAGATAAAAACACAGCTGTCCTACAGCCTATCGTTCCTGTTGCTCAGGCAGAAAATTATGCGCTTTCATTTGGACAGCAGAGATTGTGGACATTAAGCCAATTTGAATCCGGGGCAAGCACTTATAACATGCCCTATCATATTGAGCTTAAAGGACAGTACGATCTTATTTATCTTAAGCAAGCGATACGTGCTGTCATAGACCGCCATGAAATATTGCGTACCGTATTTAAAACAAATGAAATAGGAGAAGTACGTCAATACATAATTCCAAGTGAAGATTTTGAGTTTAATGTCACTTATATTGACTATCGAAATGCCTCCGATAAAGAACAGGAAGTACAAGATTATATAACCAATGACGCTTCTAAATCTTTTGATTTGGAAACAGGTCCTTTGTTTCGCGTTGGTTTGCTGCAAACAGACGATAATCGATATACTTTTTACTACAACCTGCACCACATTATTAGTGACGGATGGTCGATGAACATCTTATCACAGGATGTACTTCATTATTACAAAGCCTATGCAAATAATGCAGCTGTAGCACTGGAACCGTTAAAAATTCAGTACAAAGACTTTGCAAATTGGCAATTGGAACATTTAAATAGTGAGTCGAGTACTCTTTCAAAAGAATATTGGGCCAAAGAGCTGTCAGGTGATTTACCGGTGCTGGACCTACCGTCTGAAATTGTTCGCCCGTCTGTCCTATCTTATGAAGGTCGTGGATACAGAACTTATTTTTCTAGAGAACTTTCGAAACGTATCAAAGATTTTTCTACAGAAAATGGAGGAAGTTTATTTACGGGACTTTTAGCAGCCTGGAATGTGCTGTTTCATAAATATTCAGGAGAACAGGACATACTTATTGGAAGTCCTAATGCAGGCCGGGACCATGCAGATGTGTTCAATCAGATTGGGTTTTATGTAAACACAATGGTTTTACGAAATACAATAGATCCTGAGATGACTTTCAGATCTCTTTATAAGCAGGTAAAAGACCGAACTCTTGAATCTTATAAACATCAAACCTATCCGTTCGACCGTATCATTGAAGATTTGAACATTCAAAGAAACGTTGGCAGAAATGCCATTTTTGATGTTTTACTGGTACTGCAAAATGCCGGAATTCAAATTTCAGATGCTGATCTGGAAAATATAGAGGTTAGCGAGATCAGAGAGTTAGGTGTTAAGGCCGCTAAGTTTGATGTAGAACTAAGTTTTGTCGAGGCAGGAAGTTATCTTGCTTTTGATCTTACGTACAACACGGCGGTGTATGATGAAGGGAGTATGAAAAGAATGATCAGCCATTACCAGCAATTATGGGAGGAGTTATTAGACAATCTGGATACACCGGTAACGGATATCTCTTATATTTCTGAAAAAGAAGAACAGCAGCTGCTTATTGATTTTAATAAAACAACAGCACCTTATCCCGATACGTTATCCATCCCGGAAGTATTCGAAAAACGAGTTCAGGAATCTCCCGATGCAGTAGCAGTTGTGTATGAAGATCAGAGTTTTACGTATTTAGAATTGGATGATTTATCCAATAAATTTGCCCAGTTTATACAAGATCAATATACAATCGCTTCTAATGACACTATAGGGATTAAGCTGGAGCGAAATCATTGGTTTGTGGTAGCGTTATTGGGCGTACTAAAAGCAGGTGCTGTGTATGTACCAATGGATCCCGAGTTTCCAAAAGATGTATTGGACTTTATTACAAATGATGCTGCCTGTATTTTCTGTATAACAAAAGAAGAATTACAAGCCTTCATAACCTGTAAAAAGGATATTGATATTTCAGATTTTAAGCTAAATCAAACAGCAGATCCGTTAGCCTATATTATGTATACCTCGGGATCTACCGGAAAACCAAAAGGAGTAATCATAAATCAAAAGTCAATTTTGCGATTAGTGATGAACACCAACTATTTGGATGTTACTTCACATACTGTTTTAGGACTCTCAAATTTTTCATTTGACGGCTCTACTTTTGATATTTTTATGCCTTTATTAAATGGAGCTAAGCTTGTCATTTCTGAGAAAAATATATTTCTTGATCTCCAAAAATTCAATGAGTTAATAATCACCAAAAACATTAGCTGCTTTTTTATAACAACAGCCCTTTTTAATGTCATTGTTGAAGCCGAATTACCTGCGTTAGGGCAAATAAAATGTATCTTATTCGGAGGGGAACAAGTCTCTGTAAAACATGTCAAAAGATTCAAAGACCTATATCCTGCAGTAAGTTTACGTCATGTTTATGGCCCAACAGAAAATACAACATTTTCTACATTTTATGAAATCAATGCCATCAGTGACAATCCTAAAACGATACCTATTGGCTGTTCAATTACAAACAGTACCAGTTATATATTAGATGCTAAAAATAAATTAGTTCCTATCGGAGTTCCGGGTGAGATATGTCTTGGAGGTGAAGGCATCGCCGAAGGTTATCTCAATAGACCGGATTTAACAGAAACTAAATTTGTGCCTCATCCTTTTATTGATGGATTAAGTATTTACAAAACCGGAGATACAGGGAAATGGCTGTCGTCTGGAGATATCGAATTTATTGGACGTAAAGATGATCAGATAAAAATAAGAGGTCATCGTATCGAGTTAGGAGAAATAGAAAATGCACTATTAACCATAGATGCGATAGACGATGCCATTGTAATTGCAAGAAAAAACAAAAACGACGAAAAAGAGATCGTTGCCTATATGGTATCCGGAGTAACGTTGAGCGCTTCTGATTTACGAAACGAACTAAAGAAAAAGTTAGCCATTTATATGCTGCCTTCTTATTTTGTACAACTGGATCAGTTTGTATTAAACAGCAATGGAAAGGTAAATAAAAAATTACTTCCGGATCCTGAAACAGTCTGCCTTTCTACTACCTCAGATTATGTGGCGCCAAGAAACGGTAAAGAAGAACTTTTAGTTAGTATTTGGACTGCTGTCTTGCAAAAAACTACGGTAAGCGTTACCGATAACTTTTTTGAATTAGGCGGGCATAGTCTTAAAGCAGCCAGATTAATTGAAGAGTATCGCAGAGCTTTTAATGTTAAGCTTACTTTAGAGACAATTTTTTTGCATCCCATATTAGAAGATCATGTACAGCTTATTGAAGAGAGTACCTATTCAGAATATCAGTCGATACCGGTTATGGACAGTAACGATAGTTATGCACTTTCGGCAGGCCAAAAAAGATTATGGGCTTTAAGCCAACTGGAAACAGGAGCATCGATGTACAATATGTCATTTCATACCATACTGGAAGGGAGTTATGATATAGCCGTTCTTAAACAGGCCATTTATGCAACAATAAAACGTCATGAGATACTACGTACCGTTTTTAAAATTGATGATAGTTTAGGAGAGCTTCGTCAGTATATTATTCCTAATGATTCATTTTATCTCGATATTCCTTTCCTGAATCTTCAGGGTGAAGACGGCATAGAAGATAAACTTGCTGCTTATCGCAAAGAAGACCTCCATCTTCCATTTGATTTGACAAACGGACCATTAGTAAGAGCCTGTTTGTTTCAGTTAGAAGAAGCAAAATATGCTTTTCATTATAGTATGCATCATATTATAGGTGACGGCTGGTCTATGGAAGTTTTATCCAAAGACATATTCACATTTTATGAAAGCTTTAAAAATAATACAACCGTTTCACTGCAACCGCTTAAAATACAGTATAAAGAGTATGCAAATTGGCAGCGATTGCAATTAGAAGAGGCTTCCAGTCAGCAGGACAAAGTATTTTGGAAAGAATTGCTGAACGGTTCATTACCAGTACTTGATTTGCCAACGCAAAAATTGAGACCAGCTGTTAAAACAGCTCAGGGGAGACGATTCAGAACCTATCTTTCAGCAGAGCAGACAACAGCAATTAAAGGAGTAACTCAGGAATATGGAGGAAGTTTGTTTATAGCCCTTTTTTCAGGCTGGAACATCTTGTTGCATAAGTATACGGCTGCACGTGACATAATTATTGGAACTCCGGTAGCAGGAAGAAATCATATTGATCTTCTGGATCAGATAGGGTTTTACGTCAATACAATTGCATTAAGAAACGAAGTTAATCCGGAATTGTCTTTTGTCTCTTTTTATAAAAAAATAAAAGAACAAACCCTAAAGTCTTATAACCATCAAATGTATCCGTTTGATCAGTTAATAGACGATCTGGATATTCGACACCAAACCTCCCGAAATGCTGTTTTTGATATCATGTTTTCTTTACAGAATGTACTATCTCACAGGGTGGATGCAATCGTATCAAAAGATGCTGTAATGGCAATTGAAGATACAGGAGAAGCGATTGCGAAATTTGATTTAGAAGTAAACTTTCAGGAAGTGGGACAATGTTTGTTATTTGATGTAACCTACAACACAAATGTTTATGAAGCAGAAACGATCGAAGGTCTTATGAACCACTATAAGCAATTATGGAATGTAATTCTTGAGCAGCCAAATGAATTAATTCAGAATCTTACTTATTTATCACAAGAAGAAGAAGATCAGCTGGTTCACACATTTAATAATAATGACATTATATATCCTGAAGAGGATACGATTGTAACACTATTTCAACAACAGGCAGAAAAAACGCCACATAATTTAGCAGTAGTTTTTGGAGAAACACAAATTACGTATGCACAGCTGGATGCACTTTCTGATAAGATGGCAAACTATATCAGAAATACAAATGATGTTCATCCTGAAGATCTTATAGCCGTGAAGTTAGAAAGAAGTGATTGGTATGTGATCGCGCTGCTGGCGATACTTAAAACGGGTGCTGCCTATGTACCTATTGATCTGAATTATCCGGAAGATCGTATTGCATTTATTCAAAGCGACAGCAACTGTATTGCTACAATAGATGATTCTTTTATCTCCGAATTTCAAAATGCAACTATTGTATCAGATAGCAGGGATGTAATGGTACAGGCTTCTAATATGGCCTATGTAATATATACTTCGGGATCTACCGGAAAACCTAAAGGTGTCATGGTCGAACACAAAGCCTTAAGTAACTTGTGCCACTGGCATCAAAAAGAATACAGTCTAAGCACAGACAGCAGATGTACATTGTACGCGAGTATAGGTTTTGACGCCTCTACATGGGAATTATTTCCAACGCTCTTAAGTGGAGGATGTGTGTACCCAATACCGGAATCCATTCGCTTAAAAACGGCAGACTTAATTGCATTTTTCAATACCCATAAAATAACGCAGGCTTTTGTTCCTACAGTATTATACAACGATATATTACGAGACAGTGCAGCACTGCAGCAGCCTTTAAAACTGTTATTAGGAGGCGAGGCACTTATAGTAAAAGATGTAAACGATAAGCTGGAAATCTATAACAATTATGGTCCTACCGAGAATGCAGTGGTAAGTACTTGTTATAGAGTAAAAAAGGACACTGTAGGATTGGTGCCGATAGGAAAACCAATAGGTAATGTGAAAACTTATATTCTCGATGAAAATGGAAGCCTGGTACCTCCGGGAGTAACAGGAGAGTTATGCCTGGCAGGAAAGAGTCTGGCCAGAGGCTATTTGAATAGCCCTTCACTGACTGGGGAAAAATTCGTGTCACATGTTTTGGCAGGTGATGGGAAGCTCTATAAAACAGGTGATCTTGCCAAATGGCTTCCGGATGGAAACATTCAGTTTATGGGACGTAAAGACAATCAGGTGAAATTGAGGGGATATCGTATCGAACTTGGAGAAATTGAAGCGGCTTTGCAAGAAATAAGCGGGATTAAAGAAACAATTGTTCTTGTAAAAGAGATTAAAGGTGAAAAATACATTACGGCATATATGGTAGGTAACACCGAAATTGATCGCATGATTCTTAAAAAGAAGCTAAGCAGAACTTTAGCAGACTACATGATACCAACCTATTTTATTTATGTAGACAGTATGCCATTAACCGCTAATGGAAAAGTAGATGTCAAATTACTGCCGGATACAGACGACATACAATTTAAGGAAGTGGCCGTTTATGTATCTCCCGAAAGTGATTTAGAAAAACAGCTGGTTACCATATGGCAGGACATCCTAGAAAAAGACAGAATAGGAATAGAGGACAGCTTTTTTGCACTTGGCGGACATAGTTTGAAAGCAATACAAGTGATTTCTAAAATTCAGAAAGAATTCAATATCAAAATTGAACTTAAAGAATTGTACAACGAACCAAGAATTAAAAACCTGGCAAGTTACATAGAATCGATACAAATTCTGAACAGCCAGCAGCCAGTCTTTATGGCTGTTGGTGAAGAATTGGTTTTTTAAAACTATAGTTTAGCTTAAGAAAGAATAGCGATTATCAGATAAAAACAGTTACAGGAGTATTCTTGTAGCTGTTTTTTTATTTTAAGGGTATCGCAACGTACTTTTTTTAAGTTTTTTGGGTTGTTAGATATGTAGTGATCTGATTTACAGCAGGTAGTTTTTTAAGTATCATTTAATGAGTGATTTTGGGACCTTAGCAGATAAAAACTACCTTTTAGGTTAAAAGGGTACCCGTTGTTTCTGTTTAATTTTGAATAAAAAATTAATATTATGGATGATCGTTATTCAAAGAATAAACTTTATCTAAGCGATGAAGAACAAGAGATTATAAAAGATTTTCCGATTTTGCTGGCTGGAAGTGGTATTGGAAGCGTAATCGCGGAATGTGCGTTGCGTTTTGGTTTTGAAAAAATCACTATTGTAGACGGTGACCAGGTAGAACGGTCTAATTTGAGCAGACAGAACTATACAGAAGATGATATCAATTTGAACAAGGTAGACGCTTTGGCAAGACGATTGAAATCGATTAATAAAAATGCAGAAATTAATTGTATCGATTTTTTCCTGACTGTCGAAAACATAGGAGATCATATTAAAGGTCACAAAGCGGCAATCAATACGCTTGATTTTTCTTCTCCTGTACCGTTAATATTTGATACCGCTTGTCAAAAGTTAGACATTCCGGTGCTGCATCCTTACAATATAGGATGGGGAAGTCTGGTAACTGTTATTGCCAGAGATGGTCTTCTTTTAAATGCATTGGCAAATGGGGAGGAAGAATTTAATGAAGCTACCATGATGGAATATGCTTCAAGTTATTTGAGATTTTGGGGAAATCCACAAAAATGGATGGACAGTATAATCGAAAAGTACAAAATCGAAAAAGGCTGTCAGTCACCGCCGCAAATGGCCATTGCATCGTGGTCGGTAGCAGCTTTATGTACTCATCTGCTTTTTAATATTGCAACGGGTAAAAAGTTCAAAAAATTCCCTGAGTTTTATTTGTCTGCAATTATTGATGAAGATTTGTAGGATTCTAAAGAGTGAAGAGTGAAGAGTGATGAGTGAAGAGTGATGAGTGAAGAGTGAAGAGTGAAGAGTGAAGAGTGAAGAGTGAAGAGTGAAGAGTGAAGAGTGAAGAGTGAAGAGTGAAGAGTGAAGAGTGAAGAGTGAAGAGTGAAGAGTGAAGAGTAAAGAGTAAAGAGTAAACAGTAAAGAGTAAAGAGTAAAGAGTAAAGAGTAAAGAGTAAAGAGTAAAGAGTAAAGAGTAAAGAGTAAAGAGTAAAGAGTAAAGAGTAAAGAGTAAAGAGTAAAGAGTAAAGAGTAAAGAGTAAAGAGTAAAGAGTAAAGAGTGAAGAGTAAAGAGTAAAGAGTAAAGAGTAAAGAGTAAAGAGTAAAGAGTAAAGAGTAAAGAGTAAAGAGTAAAGAGTAAAGAGTAAAGAGTAAAGAGTGTCTTATAGAAACACATTCTTCTATTATAATGCTTTGTGCTTTATTAAAAGTGAAACGTCTTAATTTCAGTTAGAAAAGCTATGTTTCTATGTGTTTAATAATCGTCACAGTAAAAAAGCCTGTTTATCCGATCGATAACGAACAGGTGAAGCAATTTGCGTGAAAAATATTTAACAGATAGAAACATAGGTTTTTATGTGCAGAAAAGAATATCTAAAAGAAATACATTCCTCTACTATAACGCTCTGTGTTTTATTAAAAGTGAAACGCCTTAATTTCAGTTAGAAAAGCTATGTATCTATGTGTTTAATAATCGCCACAGATTAACGGATTAAAAAGATTATAAAACTTGTGCAATCTGCATGAAAAATGATTTTACACATAGAGACATAGTTTCTTTAAAGGTAAGAAAATCTATGTCTCTATGTGTTAAAACAATACTTCAACAAAGAGCCAACAGCTAAGAAATCTGCAAGATCTGCGTGAAGATACTCAACGCATAGAAACATAGTTTTTTATAAGGAATAAAAGAATATTAAATCAGTTTATTACTGGTGGCATAAGCGATGGCCTCAGCAATATTTCCTACCCCCAGTTTGGTGAACAACTTTCTCTTGTGAAATTTAATTGTATCAGCCGATACAAACATACTTTCAGCCATGTTGGCAATGGTAAAACCCCTGATAGAATACTGCAAAACCTCCTTCTCACGGCTGGTCAGTTCTATCTTTTTCAGCACCTTCCAAAAGCCTCCCTCAAGGTCATAGCTGAAGATCTTATTTTCCCCTTTTTTATAAATTTTAATATTCCCCGACTGCAATTCAGAAGAAAGCGAGATAATACAAATCGATTTCCAGATTTTACCGTCATTGGTCAGGAAAACAGGAGTCAGTTTTTGATTCACCAAAAAAGTTTTTCCATTGGGATTTTTTAAGCGGAAGTCATAGGAAATGGTATGATTCAGGCGTTCTTCTACAGGAATGTTTTGATAAAAGTCAAAACCTATGGTATTGATCTTTAGTAATAAATCGAGATCTTCTTTGACTACATACTTAAAATAAAAGGCATATCCGAGTTCCTGAACCTCAGCCGGGGTGTGATCACACAAGAATAATGGATTTTCGGACACATATTCAAACCCCTTTTTTTCGTAATCAATAATATAAATACTGCTGTAAGTTGTTCTGGCAAATGCTTTGACCAGTTCTAAATAATCTCCCAGTCTGCCTTTTTCATCTTCAGAGATCTTTTGAACGGTGTTGTTTGAGGAAAAAAAGTCGTTTTCAATTACCATATTTTAATAGTTTTTTAACAGGTTGTGAATATAGGAAAAATTGGAGATATGATGTTAAAATAATTTTATTTCTATACGAATTTAACTTCATTTCAATAAAAATGATATTTGGTTTTTTGGCCGCTTTTTTTCTTCTTAAATTCGTTATCAAAAACTACACTTAAGGGTGGTTTTTGATTAAAATACTGTGAACTAGTATTTTGTGTAATAGGAAGCGTAAATTGTGGTGATAGTTTTGGAGAAAACAAATACTATGAAACTCGCCAAAAACCACCACACAGAAATGAATCAAAATGACATCTTCCGTATGTCAAAATTTGTAGTCACAGAAAACTTCAATCACCACTCTAATGAAGTTTTTCCAAGCCACTATCAAAAAGATATTGATGCCGTTTACAAAGAAGAAATGAACTTCCTTGAAAACTCCAAAATATTCGCATTCAAAAACGAACTGGGAGACTTTACCGGAACCATCAGAGTTCTAAAATGGGACTTCATTACCCCGCTTCCCATTCAAAAAATGTTTGGTATCAACCCTTTCTTATGTGCAGAAGGAGATGCCATCAATGAAATCTGGCACATTGGACGTTTTGCCATCAAAAAAGGTGTTCGTGATGTTAACCTTCTAAAAAAACTATTGGTTTGTGCCATTGCACCGGTTTGCAAACACGAAGACAATATGGCCTTTGCTGAAATCGATGCCAAACTGCTTCGCGTGCTAACCCTAATGGGCATCAAAGCAAAAATTGTGGGCAAATCAATTGAATACCTGGGATCAGAAACCATTCCTGTATCGATGTCCTATAATGGGCTTATTGCTTTCTATAACGAGAACAAACATTTGGTTACACCGGAAGATTTTGAGCTTTCGTCTGTAAAAGATAAACTACCCAATAAGGTAGTATTTAAGGCTAACCAATTGAACTACACTTTGGTGTAGTAGAATTTGAAAACCTGTATTGTAAATTTACTTCAGTAAAAATAAGTAGTTGTATTAGCAGCTTTCAGATTTTTACAACACACTCGAAAGGAATCAAAAATTACCTTGAGAGTTCCAACAAAAACACGATTACCAAAATTACTTTCGAGTAAAAAAAGGTAAAGCTATTAAACCAAAAAACGTATCTAAAAAAAATAACCATGTGACTGGTAGTAGCGCAGCTATGTCCGGTGATGAAAAAACCAAATAATATGGATCGAAAAAAAGGTTGGCATGTTCTTTACGTAAAGTACAGACATGAAAGTAAAGTTTACAAAGAGCTAATGGAGAAAAAATTAGAAGCTTTTTTACCTATGGCCACCAGTATTAGAAAATGGAGTGACCGAACCAAGAAAATTGAAATTCCATTATTTCCGAGTTATGTTTTTGTAAACATCAAATCCAATAAAGACTTTCATGATGCATTAAATGTAGAGAGCGGCTGTTCGTACTTGTCTTTCGGCAAAGAATATGGCAAAGTTTCCGAAGAAGAAATCGCTTATATCAGACTCTTCACCCAGGGGAAAGACATCACCGATGTTCAAGTCGAATCGGCACTGCCAAAAATAGGCGATAAACTTAAAATCGAGCATGGTGAACTATCAGGTTTGGAATGTGAAGTTTTCAGAGTCGACAATCAGCACAGAATCAGTGTACGATTAAGTTCATTACGCCAGAATATCTCAGCCATAATACCATTGTCGTATTTATCCAATCCAGCAGAAAACGTCTTTGCTAAGGCGTAGTCTTAGATTTTCTTTTCCATTAGATTATCGCCTCCTCTATAATGGAGCGAATCAATAAAGTGATTTTTGTACTTGCTATAAAGTGTAAAAGATCTCTTATTTCAATCCTTTTTTACTACATCAAAATCTAGTTTTTACTACCTGGTAAAAACATCACAGCACATTGTCTTTTAGAACAATGTGTTTGGTGTTATACATAGGTTATTTTAAATATATCAGTTATTAATTCAAAAATAAAGCATTTAGAAAACACTATTACGATGAAAGATATCAAATCAATAATTACCGGCTTATTCAATAAAGAAGTGCAAATTTTTCTTGATGATTCAAAAGAAAATTTAAGAGTAACAGGAAATACAGCAGCTCTTACTGCAGAGGATAAAAACGATATTTCAACCAATAAAGATCGTCTTATTGCCTTACTTAAAAGCAGTAAAAACAGTTCGAAGTTTAACTTTGAAGTAATTTCTTCTATCCCTGTATCAGAAAGTTATGAGCTATCCGCAGGACAGCGCCGTCTTTGGACTTTAAGTCAGTTTGAAGGTGGGTCAGCTGTATACAACATGCCTATGCATACAACTCTGAAAGGGAGTTATGATATCGATTGTTTTCAAAAAGCAATAACAGCTACTATAGATCGTCATGAGATCTTACGTACGATTTTCAAGATGGAGGAGAATGGTGAGGTTAGACAATATGTACAGCCAACAGTGGCGGTAAATTTTGAGTTATCTTATGTTGATTTCAGAAATACTGTTGATACTCCAGCCAGTGTATCCCGCTACATCAGGGAAGATTCATCTGTAGCCTTTGATTTAGAAAAAGGCCCTTTATTTCGCGTAAGTTTGTTACAGACAGATGAAGAGACTTATGTTTTTTATTACAACATGCATCATATTATTGGTGATGGCTGGTCTATGAATGTATTAGCAAAAGATGTTTTTGCATTTTATGATTCTTTTGTAAATAATACTGCTCCGGCTCTTGCACCTCTTGCCATTCAATATAAAGATTATGCAAACTGGCAAGCGGTACAATTAGAGACTGAAAAGGCAGGCATTGATAAAGCATACTGGTTAGAGCGTCTTTCCGGAGATTTACCAGTTTTAGATCTTCCTTCAGAGGGAATGAGACCTGCTGTTAAAACCCATAACGGGCACCACCTTAAATCGTTTATTTCTAAAGAAAATACGGAAGACATCAAACGTTTTACAGAAGAGAAAAGAGGAAGTATCTTTATTAGCCTGCTGGCAACTTTGAATGTTCTTTTGCATAAATATACATCCAATACAAATATTATTATAGGAAGTCCGGTTGCAGGACGTGATCACGCTGATTTAACAGATCAGATAGGGTTTTATGTCAATACCTTAGCCTTGCATAATGTTGTAAATCCGCAAGAGAGTTTTGCAGCATTTTACAATCAGATAAAAGAAGATACTTTAACATCATTTGAGCATCAGATGTATCCTTTTGATCGTTTGATAGAAGATTTGAATAGTAAGCGTGATATCAGCCGCAATGCGATTTTTGATGCGATGCTAACCGTTCAAAATTCAGAAGCATCTTTAGCTGATGGAGTAATTTCAATTGATGATTTTGATACAATAAGAGACCTCGGAGCTACGATGGCTAAGTTTGATCTACAATTTACTTTTACCGAAGCAGCCGACCATATTTCTTTTGACATTATCTATAATTCTGATGTATATGAAACAGAGATGATAAAAAGATTGATGACGCATTATAAGCAATTGCTAAATGTGGTATTTACAAATCCTAATGAAGAGATAAAGAAAATACAATATTTAACACAGGAAGAGCAGCATCAACTGTTGTATGATTTTAATGCAACCAACGTTTTGTATCCCGGTGATAAAACGGTTGTGCAGCTGTTCCAGGAGCAAGTAGCGCAACGAGCGAATGCAACAGCAGTGGTATTTGAAGACCAAAAGCTTACTTATCAGGAGTTAGATGTGTTGTCCAATCAGTTTGCTCATTTTCTACAATCAGAGTACCATATTCAAGCTGCCGATATGGTAGGTTTAGAACTGGATCGCAATGAGTGGTTTTTGGTGTCCATGTTTGGAATTCTTAAACTTGGAGCCGTATATGTTCCAATAAATCCGGAATTTGCTTCGGAGAAAATTTCGTTTATTAAAGAAGATGCAAACTGTAAAGTAAGTATAAATGATAGCATTTTACAGACTTTCAGACAAACAGCCAATCGATATGAAACCAGTTATGAAGTAGAGAATTTACAACCGGATTCGGCTGTATATGTGATGTATACGTCAGGTTCTACGGGAGTTCCAAAAGGAGTTGTAATTGAACAGAAATCAATTGTCAGATTAGTAAAAAATACAAATTATATTGACATAAGTGAAAATGACAGAATCTTAGGACTGTCGAACTTTTCATTTGACGGAGCGACTTTTGATATCTATATGCCTCTTTTAAACGGAGGGACTCTTGTAATCGCGGCAAAGGATATCTTTTTAGATTTGGATAAGTTTGATGCTCTGATAGAATCGGAAAAAATTGATAGTTTCTTTTTAACGACAGCGTTTTTTAATACCCTGGTCGATTCTAAATTGAATTCATTAAAAAAGTTAAAATGCATATTATTTGGGGGTGAGCAGGTTTCTGTAAAACACGTAGCGAAGTTTAAAGAACTGTATCCGAAAGTGAATCTTCATCATGTATACGGGCCAACAGAAAATACTACTTTTTCGACCTATCACGAAATTAAAGAGGTGAGAAAAAATCAGCGAACTATTCCTATAGGAGCTCCAATAGCAAATAGTACGGCTTATATCTTAGACAGTCATAATGCATTAGTACCTATTGGCGTTTCGGGAGAGATTTGTGTGGGAGGCGATGGATTGGCGAAAGAGTATTTAAATCAGGGTGTACTAACAGAAGAGAAATTTATCGCACATCCGTTTATTCCTGGAAAACTGATTTACAAAACAGGAGATATTGGAAAATGGCTGCCAGACGGAAATATTGAATTTATCGGCCGAAAAGACAATCAGGTAAAAATACGAGGCCATAGAATCGAATTGGGTGAGGTAGAAAATGCGCTGTTAAAACAATCAGAAATAGAGGATGCCTTAGTTTTAGCACTTGAAAACAAAAACGGAGAAAAAGAAATAGTAGCTTACGTGGTTACCTCAGAAAACTATAATGTTGTGACATTAAGGAAGGCATTAAAAGAAATTATTTCTGATTATATGATTCCGTCTTATTTTATTCAACTGGAAAGTTTTCCTTTAAATTCGAATGGTAAAGTCGATAAAAAAGCATTACCTGCAGTAAACAGCAGTGATTTTGTTCAGCAGGAATATGTAGCACCTGTTACCAAAGTAGAAGAACTTTTAGTTGAAATCTGGCAGGATTTATTAAAAATCGAGCGAGTAGGAGTGACAGATGTTTTCTTTGAATTAGGAGGACATTCTTTGTTAGCTGTCCGTTTGTTGTCGGCTATTAAAAATGCGCTGAATGTTTCGGTGACTGTAAGTGACATATTCAATAATTCAACTATTTCGGCTTTAGCCTCTTTTATAGAAAGTAAGGACAATACAGCCGCACTTCCCTTGGTAACCAAACAAGAGTTACCTGCAGATATTCCGTTGTCATATGCTCAGGAGCGTTTATGGTTTATTGATAAATTAAAAGGGAGCGAGCATTATCATATGCCGGTCTTGCTAAACTTAAAAGGAGATCTTAAAATAGACTTTCTTTCTCAGGCACTAAAAACAATTGTAGAACGTCACGAGACGTTGCGTACCTTTTTTGTAGAAAAAGAAGGTGTGGCATATCAGGCTGTACAATCCTCAGATCGTTGGGAATTGAATATTGTTTCAGGAATTTTAGATTCTAAGAAATTTATTGCCGAAGAAATCAACCAACCATTTGATTTATCAAAAGATTATATGCTGCGTGCTACAATTATTAAAGTATCAGATGAAGAACATATTTTAGTATTGGTACGTCATCATATTGCAACCGATGGCTGGTCTGAATCCCTTATTGTTAAGGAATTTAAAGAGCTTTATGCTTCGTATGCGTCAGGAAGAGAAGCCGATTTACCGGCGCTTAGTTTTCAATATACAGATTATTCGGTTTGGCAGCGTTCTGAGTTGTCTGGCGATGTTTTAGCAAAGAAATTAGATTATTGGGAGGCAAAACTAGGAGACGTAGCTCCTTCAGCACTGCCTACTGATTATCTTAGACCTGCTGTTCAAAGCAACCGTGGAGATTTCATCGGTTTAAAATTAGACAGCGACCGCAGCGAGGCACTACGCACTTATGCAAAAGAGCAGGGAGTAACTTTATTCATGTTGCTATCGAGTATTTACAAAGTATTGTTATATCGTTACAGCGGACAGTCAGATATCTGTATCGGAACTACCGTTGCCAATCGTCCGCAGCAGGAATTAGAATCTATGATTGGATTCTTCGTGAATACTTTGGCTCTTCGAAGCGATTTATCCGGAAACCCATCGTTCAATGAGTTGCTGAAATCGGTAAAACAAACCACTTTAGAAGCTTACGATCATATCGCTGTTCCGTTCGAAAAAGTAGTAGATCGTGTAGAAAAAACAAGAGATAAAAGCAGAAGTTCTTTATTTCAGGTATTGTTCGTTTTAAACAACAATCCGGGAGCAAAAGTAGCAGAATTCAGTGATATTACCATTGAACCGATGGCAATGAACTATGATATAGCGAAGTATGATCTAACGATTTTTGCTGAAGACGGACCTGAAGGAATCTCTTTTTCATTCAACTATTGCACTGATCTTTTCAGCTCTTCTACGGTATCAGGATTAAGATCACATTACGAGAACTTATTAACAGCTGTCTTAGAAAACGGAACCTCATCAATAGGTGATTTGACGATGTTAAACACAGAAGAAGAGCGGGCATTGGTAGTAGACTGTAATACCCCTGATTATTTATTATCAGGAGAAGGAACTGTATTGTCTCTTTTTGAAGCACAGGCAGCTAAAACTCCGGATGCTATTGCATTTGTTTATAATGATAGCCGTATGACGTATAAAGAGCTGGATGAAGCCGCTACGAAATTAGCGTATTACTATCAGCAGACTTACGATCTGAAAGAAAATGATTTGATGGGGATCATGATGGATACTTCGAACTGGTCTTTACTGGGAATCTTATCCATTTTAAAATCGGGAGCAGGTTATGTTCCAATTGATCTTTCTTTACCAAAAGAGCGTCAATTGTACATGGTACAGGAAGCCAATATAAAAGGTTTATTGATAGAATCCAGCAGTTTATTTGACGTAATTGACTTCTCAGTTCCGGTATTTTCTATTGATATTCAGTATGCCGATATCCAGGCACTTCCGCAGGATGTTACTTTTACATCATTGGCAACAGAGGATACTACAGCTTATGTCGTGTACACGTCAGGAACCACTGGTCAGCCAAAAGGAGTTCAGGTGAGTCATAAGAATTTGGTAGATTATTACGAAGGATTGGAAGCTAAGATTTCGATCAGTGCCAACAAAAGTTTCGGATTAATGTCTTCACTTTCTGCCGATTTAGGAAATACTGTATTGTACGGTTCTTTGTTAAGCGGAGGATGTCTGCACTTATTCAATAAAGAAACTTTAATGGATGGAGTGAAGCTACAAGCATATTTTAAGGCCAACTCAATAGACTGTATCAAAATAGTGCCAAGTCACTGGCAGGCTTTACGCATCGATACCGATTTGTTGCTGCCGGCACGTACGATTATATTTGGAGGAGATGTACTTCCGGTATCCCATGTAAAAGAGATCGCAGCACAAGATCCAAATGTAACCATCGTGAACCACTACGGTCCTACCGAGAGTACGATTGGAAAATTAGTGCACAAAGTAGATCCTGCTTTTGATTATGTAACCATTCCGGTTGGTAAATTATTCTCAGACAGTGAAGCTTATATTGTCAGCAGCGATATGTCGTTATGTCCAATTGGAGTTTCGGGAGAGTTATTATTAGGAGGAGCAGGAATTTCAAAAGGATATTTGAATCGCGAAGATTTAACTCAGGAAAAATTTATCGCCAATCCATTTACAGCAGGTAAGAGCGCAGTTTTATACCGAACAGGAGACTTAGTTCGCAGAAATTCTTTAGGCGAGATTGAATTTTTAGGACGAGTAGACGATCAGGTTAAAATTCGAGGATACCGTGTCGAATTAAAAGAAATCAGTCGTGTGATTCAGGGGTATTCCGGAATTGTTCAGAGTGAGGTTCTGTTTAAAGAAGACGGTACAGGAACTAAACGTTTGGTGAGTTATCTGGTTGCCGAAGAAGGATTTTCAGAGTCTGATTTGAAATCGTATCTTTTAGGATTGGTTCCGGATTATATGGTTCCTCAGGTGTTTGTGGTTTTAGATCAGATGCCATTAACTTCAAACGGAAAGATCGACAGAAAAGCATTACCGGATCCTACTGTTACAGAAGGACGTGTGTATGTGGCACCAGAGACAAAAACAGAGGAAGAATTGGTTGTTATTTGGCAAGATCTGCTAAATGTAGAACAGGTTGGGGTTACGGATGATTTCTTTGAATTGGGAGGTCATTCTTTACTGGCTGTTCGTTTATTATCAGCTATTAAAACGACACTTAATGTGGCAATTAATATCACTGATATATTCGACCATACTAATATTGCAGCTTTAGCAGCTTTTATAGAAAGTCAGGACAATACCGTTGTACTCCCTTTGGTAACCAAACAAGACTTACCTGCCGATATTCCATTGTCATATGCTCAGGAGCGTTTATGGTTTATTGATAAATTAAAAGGAAGTGAGCATTACCATGTACCAGTATTATTAAACCTTAAAGGAGATCTTAATATAGACTTTCTTTCACAGGCACTAAAAACAATTGTAGAACGCCATGAGGCATTGCGAACAGTGTTTGTAGAGAAAGAAGGTGTTGCTTATCAGGAACTGCAGTCTTCTGATCGTTGGGAGATGAGTGTTTTAACTTCTGTAACGGATTACAAATCATTCCTGGCAAATGAAGTAAACAAATCATTTGATTTATCAAAAGATTATATGCTTCGTGCTACAGTAATAAAAGTATCAGATGCAGAACATATTTTAGTACTGGTGCGTCATCATATTGCTACCGATGGATGGTCTTCTTCTGTTATTGTTAATGAGTTTAAAGAACTTTATGCTTCGTATGCGTCAGGAAGAGAAGCCGATTTACCGGTGCTTAGTTTTCAATATACAGATTATTCGGTTTGGCAGCGTTCTCAGGTATCCGGCGCTTATTTAGCAGAGAAACTAGAGTATTGGGAGTCAAAATTAGGTGGCGTAGCTCCTTCAGCACTACCTACTGATTATCTAAGACCTGCCGTTCCAAGCGGCCACGGTGACTTTGTTAGTTTTAGGCTAGACAGCCAGCGTAGTGAAGCTTTAAAGGCTTATGCAAAAGAAGAAGGAGTAACCCTATTTATGTTATTGCTAAGCATTTATAAAGTATTGTTATATCGTTACAGCGGACAGTCAGATATCTGTATCGGAACTACCGTTGCCAATCGTCCGCAGCAGGAATTAGAATCTATGATCGGGTTCTTCGTGAATACTTTGGCCCTTCGAAGCGATTTATCCGGAAACCCATCGTTTAATGAGGTGCTGAAATCGGTAAAACAAACCACTTTAGAAGCTTATGATCATATCGCCGTTCCGTTCGAAAAAGTAGTAGATCGTGTGGAGAAGGCAAGAGATAAGAGCCGAAATTCTATCTTCCAGGTATTGTTTGTTTTAAACAACAATCCGGATGCTAAGGTGGCCGATTTTAGTGACATTACTATTGAACCGATGGCAGTGGACTATAATATTTCGAAATTTGATTTAACCATTTTTGCTGAAGACGGCCCTGAGGGAATCTTATTTTCATTCAACTATTCTACAGATCTTTTTAGCTCTTCTACGATATCAGGATTAAGATCACATTACGAGAACTTATTAACAGCTGTCTTAGAAAACGGAACCTCATCAATAGGTGATTTGACGATGTTAAGCACAGAAGAAGAGCAGGCATTGGTAGTAGACTGTAATACCCCTGATTATTTATTATCAGGAGAAGGAACTGTATTGTCTCTTTTTGAGGCACAGGCAGCTAAAACCCCTGATGCTATTGCATTTGTTTATAATGATAGCCGTATGACGTATAAAGAGCTGGATGAAGCCGCTACGAAATTAGCGTATTACTATCAGCAGACTTATGATCTGAAAGAAAATGATTTGATGGGGATCATGATGGATACTTCAAACTGGTCTTTACTTGGAATCTTATCCATTTTAAAATCAGGAGCGGGTTATGTTCCAATTGATCTTTCTTTACCAAAAGAGCGTCAATTGTACATGGTACAGGAAGCCAATATAAAAGGTTTATTGATAGAATCCAGCAGTTTATTTGATGTAATTGACTTCTCAGTTCCGGTATTTTCTATTGATATTCAGTATGCCGATATCCAGGCACTTCCGCAGGATGTTACTTTTACATCATTGGCAACAGAGGATACTACAGCTTATGTCGTGTACACGTCAGGAACTACAGGTCAGCCAAAAGGAGTTCAGGTGAGTCATAAGAATTTGGTAGATTATTACGAAGGATTGGAAGCTAAGATTTCGATCAGTGCCAACAAAAGTTTCGGATTAATGTCTTCACTTTCTGCCGATTTAGGAAATACTGTATTGTACGGTTCTTTGTTAAGCGGAGGATGTCTGCACTTATTCAATAAAGAAACTTTAATGGATGGAGTGAAGCTACAAGCATATTTTAAGGCTAACTCAATTGATTGTATCAAAATAGTACCAAGTCACTGGCAGGCTTTACGCATCGATACCGATTTGTTGCTGCCGGCACGTACGATCATATTTGGAGGAGATGTACTTCCGGTATCCCATGTAAAAGAGATCGCAGCACAAGATCCAAATGTAACCATCGTGAACCACTACGGACCTACGGAGAGTACGATTGGAAAATTAGTGCACAAAGTAGATCCTGCTTTTGATTATGTAACTATTCCGATTGGGAAATTGTTCTCAGACAGTGAAGCTTATATTGTCAGCAGCGATATGTCGTTATGTCCAATTGGAGTTTCGGGAGAATTATTATTAGGAGGAGCAGGAATTTCAAAAGGATATTTGAATCGCGAAGATTTAACTCAGGAAAAATTTATCGCCAATCCATTTACAGCAGGTAAGAGCGCAGTTTTATACCGAACAGGAGACTTAGTTCGCAGAAATTCTTTAGGCGAGATTGAATTTTTAGGACGAGTAGACGATCAGGTTAAAATTCGTGGATATCGTGTCGAATTAAAAGAAATCAGTCGTGTGATTCAGGGGTATTCCGGAATTGTTCAGAGTGAGGTTCTGTTTAAAGAAGACGGTACAGGAACTAAACGTCTGGTGAGTTATCTGGTTGCCGAAGAAGGATTTTCAGAGTCTGATTTGAAATCGTATCTTTTAGGATTGGTTCCGGATTATATGGTTCCTCAGGTGTTTGTGGTTTTAGATCAGATGCCATTAACTTCAAACGGAAAGATCGACAGAAAAGCATTACCGGATCCTACTGTTACAGAAGGGCGTGTATATGTAGCACCTGAAACCGAAACCGAAAAAGATTTGACTGCGATCTGGCAGGATTTACTCAAAGTAGAGCAAGTTGGTGTTACCGATAATTTCTTCGAACTGGGCGGTGATTCTATTATTGTCATTCAGGTAGTCAGCAGAGCAAAGAAAAAAGGATATGAAATTCAGGTGCAAGACTTGTTTGATTACCAAACCATAGCAGATTTGGCTGTGGCTGTAGAGCAAAACAGTCAAAGTCAGAGCACAGCTGAACAAGGACTTTTAGAGGGTGAAGTGCCTTTGTCGCCAAGTCAACAGTGGTTTTTTGAGCAACACCAGGAAGCACTTTCACATTTCAATCAGGCCTTCCTTTTAAGTATAAGCAAAGAGGTGACCAAAGAAAAATTAGAACAAATCGTAAATCTAATTGCCAAACGTCATGATTCGCTTCGCTTTAGATATACCAAACAAAAAGAGGAATGGAAGCAGTTTTATGGGGAATTTACAAATGTCTTCCAAACTGAAACTTTTGAGGAAAGTAAAAACACTAGCGAAGCCATTACCGCAATTTGTGTAAAACATCAGGAATCTCTGGATATTGAAAAAGGAGATATCGTACGATTTGTTTTGATTGAAACACCGGAGGCTGAGGTTAGCAACAGATTCTTTATGGTAGCTCATCACCTTGCTGTAGATAGGGGTTCATGGAGGTTTATCATTGATAATTTCGAAACCTTATTAAAAGAAGAAACGATAAATGAAACGCTTTATTTGGCCAATAAAAACAATTCGTTCAGAGATTGGGTACATAAATTGAAAGATTTCGCAGAGACAGAAGAAATAGAATCGCAGTTATCATATTGGCAGCAAGTTAATAATAATTACACGCCGATTCCAACCGACTTTTCGACGAATAAACCAACACGAGCGACCAAGAAAACGCATGATGTAATACTGAATCAGGAATATACAGGCAGTTTATTGAAAGAAGTTAATGAGGCGTACAATACTGAGATTAACGATTTAATGTTAAGTGCTTTACAAATGACTTTTGAAGAGGTATTCCAGATACAGCGACTGGCGTTGGGATTTGAAGAGTACGGAAGAGAAAATCTATTTTCGAACATTGATCTTTCGGGAACTACAGGTTGGTTTACCAATAAATACCCTGTGATTTTGTCCCGAGATGGAGTGACAACAGAAGGCGATACGATCAAATCGGTAAAAGAAATATTGCGTAAAATTCCAACAAAAGGAATGGGGTATGGGTGTTTGCGTTATTTGCACTCTTCTGAGGAAACACGCAATTCGTTAAAAGACTGCCGATGGGATGTTGTATTTAATTATCTGGGGCAGATCGATAATGCAATCAACCCAAAAGGAATCTTCACAGCGGCCTCAGAATATTCCGGAGCCGACATCAGTCCTGCTGCAATACTAGAAGAAAAGTTTATCATAAAAGCAATTATTGTTAACAATGAGCTTAAAATTGCCTGGGACTATTCTACAGAGCATTATCGTCCTGAAACAGTCAAAAAACTGGCAGATCAATTTATAGTCAATTTAATTCAGTTAATCAAACACTGTATCCATAAAGAAGGCAGGGAAGTAACACCATCCGATTTTGGGTTAAGTGACGTATTGGATTTTAAAGAATTGGACGAGTTGTTTGAAACAGAATTGCATGAAAATGCTGAAAATGAAGTAGTCTTGAGATTTTAAAACCGATCTGGCCTTAGAATCCCTGTTGTTAATTTTATAGCACTGTATCAGTTTGATAAATTGTAAAAAACTCCTGATACAGTTCTATAACTTTCAAATACTTACACACAAACAAGTATTACGGTATCTAATTTATAACCAAAGCAAAAAAGTACATCATCAATTGGAGGGAGTGAATTCACCACCGCCGGAAAAGATATTTTAAAATTATGGAAAAGTTTATTCAAGAATTAAAAGAACTCGATTTATACCTTAAAATCAATGGTAAAGATCTGCTGCTTGTAGGCAAAGAGGGCAACTTAACGGCTTCTGACCTGGAAAAAGTGAATCGTCATGGTAACATCATTTCTTTTATAAAAGACAATAAAAAAGAGCTGTTCGACTTTTTAAATAAAAACAGTTTTAAACTTCAAAGAGAGAACGTAGCTTCAATTTATGAACTCTGTCCTGCACAGGAAGGAATTCTTTTTCATAGTTTATACTTATCTAGTATGGGTGAGGAAGATTATGCGACCAATCTGACCCAAAATTCAATGGAATTCACCTCAGAAATTAATGTAGAAATCTTTAAAAAAGCCTGGCAAAACGTCATTGAAAATCACACTACACTTAGAACAGGTTTTATTACCGATGCAGTAAAAATACCTGTCCAGTTTGTAAACAAAAAAGTAGAAGTCCCTTTTCTGTTTTTTGATTACAGCCAATTTTCTCAGGAAGAGGCAAATGAAAAATTTGAGGCATATCGTATCAATGACGCTAAAGATGGATTTTCTTTTACAAACCCTCCTTTGATGCGCATTACTTTGATAAAATTTAATGAAGCCCGATATACAATGATCTGGACAAGGCATCATATTTTATTAGACGGCTGGTCCACTCAAATTTTACTTAAAGAACTTTTAACGTTTTATACTCAAATTGTAAAAGGTATAGAGCCTGTAGTCCAAAAGGAAGATCTTTTTGAAGATCACATAAAATACCTTAAATCGATTGATTCTTATAAAGAAAGAGCTTTTTGGAAAGAGTATTTTAACGGGTTTGAACAGTCCTCCCTAATGCCTTTTACTTCGGAATTGTTGGAAAGAAATAAAGGAAAAGGAGCGTACAGTAGAGAAAAACTTGTTTTAGATAAAGAGTACACTCAAAAAGTAGTTGCGCTTTCAAAATCATTTCAGGTAACCACCAATACACTAATGCAGGGGGTTTGGGCAATCGTTTTGTCAAAATACACCAATCTGCAAGACATTATTTTTGGCGTAACAGTTTCAGGGCGTCCGGCTGATTTGGACTATGATAATAAGTTGGGGCTTTTTATCAACACGCTTCCGTTGCGTTGTAAACTGGAAAACGATGAAAATATTGGCGATTTTTTTCGAAGAATACAGCAGGAAAACGCAGCGATAAGAAATTTTCAGCATACAGCCATCAACACCATTAAAGAACTCAATTCGATCAAAGAAGAACTATTCGATTCATTATGGGTCTTTAACAATTTCCCGGTTACCGAACAATCAGACGCTGAAAGTAAAGAGTTAAGCGTTGAGGATCAGAGTTCTAATGGTAATACAAATTATTTAATAACTATTCACCTTGTTTTAAAAGAGACACTTGGCATGTTCTTTTCCTACAATAGTGATTTGATAGAGGAACAGTACATAAAAATGATGTGCACCCACATCAAAACTTTATTAGATCAGCTGTTGGAAGGAAAAAGCACCATTTCATCTCTAAATATTCTTTCGGCAAAGGAGCAGACGATATTATTAAACGACTTTAACGATACGGCTGTAGAATATCCTAGAGACGTGACATTGGTAGATGTTTTTGAAAAACAAGTTGCAAAAACTCCAAATGCAACCGCTTTAGTTTTTGAGGGACAAAAAATGACGTATTCAGAGCTCAATTTCAAGGCTAATCAATTAGCCAATTATTTAATCGAAAAAGGGGTGCAGCCTGACACCTTGGTGGGCATTTGTATCGATCGATCTTTTGAAATGTTAATCGGAATACTAGGAATTTTAAAATCAGGAGGAGCTTATGTGCCAATAGATCCCGAATATCCGGAAAGTCGTGTTGATTATATTCTGGAAGATACTCATACACCTTTAGTGCTGGTTGGAAATTCTACTGAAGCATTAATCGAGCAGTTCAAAGGTAAATCAGTTGTAAATCTGGAGCAATGGGACTCCTTATTTGCAGGCTATTCCGGAGAAAATACAGCGACCAAACTGACGCCGTCAAATTTAGCTTATGTTATCTACACTTCAGGCTCCACCGGACAGCCTAAAGGGGTTATGAACGAACATTTGGGAGTGGTAAACAGATTGTTCTGGGCAAGAGATTATTATAAGCTGAACGAGAATGATGTTTTAATACAAAAAACTACTTTCAGTTTTGATGTTTCCGTTTGGGAATTGTTGCTGCCTTTGCAAGTAGGATGTCAGTTAATAATTGCAAAACCGGGAGGACACAAAGACAGCGATTATTTAATTCAGTTAATCAAAGAATATCATGTAAGCATGATACATTTCGTTCCGTCTATGTTAAGCATGTTTTTGCTTGATATAGACGCGGAAGCCGCTATCGATTTAAAAAATGTAGTTTGCAGTGGAGAGGCATTAAAAACCAGCCAGGTAATAGAATTTCAAAAGAAACTGCCTACTACGTGTTTAAGTAATTTATACGGTCCAACTGAGGCCGCAATTGATGTGACGAGCTGGATAGCCCCGTCAGGATTTAAAAACAATGATAATGTAGTAATCGGAAAACCTGTAGCAAACACGCAAATCATTATTGTAGATCAGGAGATGAAATTAGTTCCTGTAGGCGTAATAGGGGAATTGTGCATTGGCGGAGTTCAGGTAGCAAGAGGTTATTTGAATCGTCCTGACCTTAACGAAGATAAATTTATCGCCAACCCATTCCATTCTGGAAGGTTGTATAAAACAGGAGATAAAGCAAGATGGCTGGCAGACGGAAGTATAGAATACATTGGACGATCGGACGCACAGGTTAAAATTAGAGGTTATCGAATAGAATTGGGAGAAATAGAACATCAGTTACAAGAAATAGAAGGTATAGTAAAAGCCGTCGTACTGGTTAATGAAACGGAAGCCGGTGACAAGCAGCTAATAGCCTATGTAGTATCTCAAAAAAAGCAGGAAGCAACAAGCATAAAAGAGTATTTGTACGATAAGCTTCCCGAATATATGGTACCAGCGCAAATACTTCAGATCGAAAAAATTCCAATAACAAATAATGGAAAACTAGACAAAAAAGCCTTAAAATTTTTAAATACCGAAGATGTTGTACCACAAGATATTTTTGTTGCACCAAAAAGTGAAACAGAAGAAAAAGTACAGAAAATTTGGAAAAAAGTATTGGAAATTGAAACAATCGGAGTACACGACAACTTCTTTAGAATTGGAGGACACAGCCTGCATTTGATGCGACTCGTTAACGAATTTAATAAAGTATTCAACATTAGGCTGGGCTTAAAACAATTGTATAAAAACCCGACCATAGAAACTCAAGCATTATTAATTGCATCATCACAATTTTCTGCTTTTACAAGTATTCCTAAAATTGCAGAACGCGAAGCATATCCGGTATCCGACGCTCAAAAAAGATTGTGGCTGTTAAGTCAGTTTCCGGAAGGTTCTGTGGCATACAATATGCCTGCACAGGTTACTTTGAAAGGAAAACATAATATAGATGACATCGAAAAAGCCATTAATTTGGTGATCGAGCGACACGAAATATTGCGTACCGTTTTTAAAGTTCATTCTAATGGAGAAGTTTTACAGCATATCTTAAGCCCGAAAGAGTTGGGATTCAAAGTAGATTTTCAAACCCTTAGTACAGTTGAAGCAACAGCTTATATAAAACAAGATTCTTTTAAAGTATATGATCTGGAGAAAGGCCCGTTGTTAAGAGTAAGTGTACTCCAGACGGAAGACGAAATATATGTTTTGTATTTTAATATGCATCATATTATCAGCGATGGATGGTCGATGAACGTTTTGAAAAAAGACTTTTTGTTCTATTATGAAAGTATCCGAAACAAGCGCAATGATACTTTGCCGGCTTTAAGAATTCAGTACAAAGATTATGCAAACTGGCAGTTAGAAGCTTTAGAGCGTACTACAGACCATGCAGACAAAATATTTTGGATGAATAAACTCCAGGGGGAGTTGCCTGTTTTGGATTTGCCTTCTTCAAAAGTCAGACCTAACAAAAAGAGCTATAACGGAACAAAGTTACTGGCACATCTGGGAGAAAAAGAAGTAAAGCAGATTAAAGCTTATACACAAACGAATGGCGGTAGTTTGTTTACCTTTTTACTGACGACCTGGAATATTATGTTGTACAATTATACCGCAACCGGGGATATTGTTATGGGAACTCCAATTGCAGGACGAAATCATTCCGATTTATCAGATCAGATAGGCTTTTTTGTAAATACTCTGGCATTGAGGAATCAGATACAGCCTGATTATAGTTTCGACCGATTTTATAAAGAAGTAACCGAGTCAACTCTTCTGGCATTCGAACATCAAAACTACCCTTTCGATCGTTTGGTTGAAGACCTGAAAGTTAAAAAGAACAGCAGCAGAAGCGTTGTATTTGATATCATGCTGATTTTGCAAAACGCACAGCAGTCGAGAGAAGATAGTACCAGCATCAATGCTTCTAATATAGATCGTATTTTGAATTTGGGGCAGACTATAACAAAATTTGACCTGGATATCAATTGTAAAGAATTTAACAGCTACCTGTCTTATGAAATCTCATTCAACAATGATGTTTACGACACAGAGATGATCTCTGATTTGATGGGGCATTACAAACAATTGGTAAAAAACATCTTAAAGTCTTCAAAATTGGCACTTGCTTCTATTTCTTATTTATCAGAAGAAGAAGAAACAGAATTGCTTTATACGTATAATGATACTAAAGCCGAGTATCCGTCTGGAGAAACCGTATTGGATTTATTCAACAGTCAGGTCCAAAGGAGACCGGAAGCCATTGCTGTAATTGCTAATAATGAGCGTTTGACTTATAAAGAGTTAGCCGAAAAATCAACGCAGTTTGCTTTACATCTGATGAGTTGCGGCGTAGAAAGAGACACCCTCGTACCGATTTGTATGGACAGGTCTGTAGAAGTAATCATTGGTTTATTAGGAATACTAAAAGCAGGTGGAGCTTACGTTCCTATCGATCCTAACTACCCTAAAAAACGAATCGATTTTATTATAGAAGACACCAACGCAAAAATAATAGTTACGAAAAAGAAATTCTCCTCATTATTCCATGCTTTTGAAACCGAAAAGAGTGTAATATACCTGGATGTTTTATTACCTGAAATTCAGGAGGTATCGACTGCTGATTTTGCGAATAAAATCAGTCCGGAACAATTGATTAATGTCATCTATACTTCCGGAACTACAGGTCAGCCAAAAGGAGTTATGATTGAGCACAAGTCCATTCTTAACCATGCCAGATGGAGTATCAAAAACTATAAATTTTCTGAGGGGGATAATGTCGCTAAGTACTTAAATTTTGCTTTCGATGCTTCGGCAGAAGAAATTTACCCGACACTTTTATCCGGAGCCACATTAAACTTTATTCCTGAAGATTGTTTGACCAATATTCCCCGCTTAAATGAATATTTGATCGACAACAATATGTCGGTACTGGTTCTTCCTTCCGTAATGTTACAGGAATTTACCAAATGCAAAAACACTACTCTAAGAATGCTGATCGTTGGAGGTGAAAAAATTGAAGATGCGAACAAAAATAATTTTGAGGTTTTCAATCATTATGGACCTACGGAAACTACCGTAACCTGTCTTAGTTATCAGCTCAAAAAGCAGAACAAAAATATTTTTGCTCCTATTGGAAATCCGATAGACAACGCCTCTGTCATCATTTTAGATACAAATGGCAAATTGGTTCCAAAAGGGATGATAGGGGAATTGCACATCGGAGGAGTCGGACTATCGAGAGGCTATTTAAACAACCCAATTTTAACCAATGAAAAATTCGTTACCAATCCTTACAACAGTAATGAAAAATTATACAAATCAGGAGATTTAGCAAGAAGATTGCCAGATGGTAAAATAGAGTTTATTGGCAGAAAGGATGAACAGGTAAAAATCAGAGGATACCGAATAGAACTGGGAGAGATAGAACACGCGATCTTAAATCTTGAAGAAATCGAAAACACAGTAGTTCAGATCAGAAAAAGTACTACTGGTGAGAACGATCTGATTGCTTTTATCGTGGCTACAAACAAACAAAAAACTTCTCAACTAAGAGCCTCTCTAAAAGCATATCTACCGGACTACATGATTCCGTCCTATTTTATTCAGGTCGATCAGTTTAAACTCACCTCTAACGGTAAGGTTGATAAGAAAGATTTAGAAACTTTCGACCTTTCTACAATTGTTGCAGGAGAAGAATATGTGGCGCCAAGAGATGAAAATGAGGAAAAAATAGCTCAGGTTTTAGCACAGCAATTGGGAAAAAATACAGAAAGTATTGGCGTATTCGATCAGTTCTTTGACATAGGGGCAACTTCTATACGCTTAATGACAATTGCAGGAGAATTAAGTGAAGTATTCGGAATAGAAATAACAGTCGTAACACTGTTTGAATATGCTAACATAGATCAGCTAAATGAATACATCAAAGCCCATCAAAACCCTGAAAAAACTTCAAAAGAAGAGGAAGAAGACCTGTCCGGCGTCTTAGATGAAATAATTGATTTAATGTAAATAGTAATACTCTTTTAATCATGAAAAATACTTCAATAAAAAAGGACATTGCCATCATAGGGATGTCCGGAAAATTTCCACAGTCGAAAAATATTGAGCAATTCTGGAAAAATTTGCAGGAAGGCCAGGAGATGATTCATTTCTATTCTGAATTGGAACTTAAAGAGTTAGGAATTAACAGCAAAGAAAAAGATCCAAACTTTGTCGGTGTCACCTCAAGAATCGATGATGCAGAATGTTTTGATTACCAGTTTTTTGGTTACACTAAAGATGAAGCCGAAATCATGGACCCGCAAACCAGACTGCTGCACGAACACATCTGGCTGGCCCTTGAGGATTCGGGCACCAAAACAACGCATTACGGTGGTAAAATTGGTTTGTACACTGCCGTAAATGATAACTTTAATTGGAGGTTACATGCTAAAGTATCCAATAACAATAAAGTAAATCCTTTTTACGCCAATCAGCTCTCCAACAGGAGTTTTGCCAATACTTTAATTTCTTATAAGCTTAATTTGAAGGGGCCAAGCCTTATTGTAGATACCGCCTGTTCAAGTTCTTTGGCGGCCGTGCATATGGCTTGTAGAAATTTATTATTAAAAGAATGTTCGATTGCCGTTACCGGAGGGGTGAAAATACTAACCCGAAAAGAAACAGGCTACAATTACGAAGAAGGAATGATCTATTCTAAGGATGGTCATTGCAGGGCATTTGATGAATCGTCATCGGGTATAGTCAACGGAGAAGGTATAGGTATTGTAGTGCTAAAAAGACTAGAAGATGCCTTAAGAGATCGTGACAATATTTATTCGGTAATTCGTGGAACAGCACTTAATAATGACGGTAACCGAAAAGTAGGCTATACGGCACCAAGTGTTCAGGGACAATACGAATGTATCAATCTGGCACACAGAATGGCTGATGTAACACCAGAATCGATAGGATATATTGAAACACACGGAACGGCTACGAAATTAGGAGATCCGATAGAGATAGAAGCCCTAAACAAAGCTTTTAATTATGATACTAATCATTCCTGTGCCATCGGATCTGTTAAAACCAATATTGGTCATTTGGATTCTGCTGCCGGAATTGCGGGTTTAATTAAAGCGACAATGGTAATCAATCAAAAAAGCATACCTGAATCGTTACATTTTAAAATTCCAAACCCACAGATCAATTTTAAAAAAGGCCCTTTTTACGTCAACACAAAACAAACAGCTTGGAACAATCATAGTCCATTGCGTGCAGGAGTAAGTGCTTTTGGTATAGGTGGGAACAATGTTCATGTCATATTAGAAGAAGCACCTGAAAGAGCGGCATCTGAAACCAATAATCCTTATTATCTACTGCGTTACTCTGCTAAATCACAGTGGTCACTGGATAAGTTTCAGGAAAATTTGAAAACCTTTTTAGCCACAAAAAAGGACACAAAACTAGCCGATTTAGCCTATACACTGCAAACCGGAAGAGACCAGTTTAAATACAATAGGTTTTTGGTATGCAAAAGCAAAGAAGAGGCCCTTAAAATACTAGAGAGCGAAGATCAGGACGGTTTATTTTCCGGAAAATTAAAGAATACTGGTAAAGTAGCATTTATGTGCTCGGGATCGGGGTCTCAATACTTAAATATGGGGAAAGACTTGTATCATGACAGTCCGTACTTCAAAGAATATATCGACAAAGGTTTTGCGTACTTAGAAAGAGAAACCGGAATCGATTATGGAGCCATCCTGTTCCCGAAAGAGCAGTCGGCACAACAAACGAACAATATAAATGATAACATACATACACAGCCTTTGGTTTTTGTTTTTGAGTATGCTGTAGCCAAAACCTTGATGCATTTAGGGATTAATCCCAATTATTTGATCGGACATAGTACAGGTGAGTACGTAGCGGCTTGTTTAAGTGGGATCTTTACTTTTGAAGCCGCCTTATCCTTATTGATTAAAAGAGGGGAACTGATGTCAGCAGCTCCTAAGGGAAGCATGCTAAGTGTAAGTTTGTCTAAAGAAAAAATAACTGCCTATCTAAACAGTGATGTAGGTCTTGCGGTAATCAATTCGCCCGAATCTTGTGTAGTGTCAGGAACCATTGAGGGTATTGATGCACTCAAAGCCATTTTGGAAGAAAAAGATATTGCTTGTTCAAGAATCCGAGTTTCACTTGCAGGACATTCTTTTTTGCTGGATTCTATTTTAAAAGAATTTGAAGAAGCATTCCGCAATATCACCCTGTCTGAACCAACAATTCCAGTATTGTCCAACTATACCGGAGAAATACTGACTAAAGAAGAAGCCACTTCGGTAACCTATTGGGTCAATCATTTAAGAAACACCGTTCAGTTTTCAAAAGGACTACAGCAATTGTTAACCATTAAGAATTTGGCATTTTTAGAAATTGGGCCAGGAAATGCACTAACAAGTGTATTTAAGCAGCACAGTAAAGAAAATATACACGACCATATAGCACTTAACATGCTGAGACATCCAAGTCAGGAAATAAATGATACTCAGTTTTTTCTACAGCAATTAGGAGAACTGTGGTTTCAGGGTATCGATATTAATTGGGAATCCTATTATGGCGATTATTTGCCCAATAAAATTTCGGCTCCTGCCTATGTTTTTCACCAAACCAAATTCCTGGCACGTGTTAATCCTCTTGACAATTTGAATGGTAACGCTTTCAATACCTTTGAATATGAAGTAGAGGATAATTTTAACGAAGACGAAGAAATGTACAAAGAAGATGCGGATAGGGAGTTAATGAATACCCCCTACAAGGAACCCTCAACTGATACAGAAAAACAATTAGTAGAAATTTGGCAGGACTTCTTCAGTATTAATAAAATTGGAATTCTGGATGACTTTTTTGCGCTGGGAGGTAACTCATTAAAAGGAGTCACCATGCTAAAACTGATTCAGAAAACATTCGAGATCGATATTAAAATTAAAGATTTTTATAAAAAATCAACCATAAAAGGGCTTGCGGCCGAAATCGATCTGGCCTTAAAGTTTGTGATCATTCAGGAAGAAGAGATCAGCAGTAAAATGGTAATTACGATCTAAAAAGAATAGATTTTTTTTCATTCTAAACACAAAACCACACCACAATATTTTTATTAACTATTTGAAGGCAAAACACTTTGGCTTCTAAAAACACAATATCATGGTTGATTTATTAAATGAAATACATCAGAACAATATAACACTGTCTCTAGACGGCGAAAATCTTAAACTTGGTTTTAAAGATGAGGTGATGGATGAGGTGCTTATCACTAAAATAAGAGATAACAAACAGGAAATAATATCTTATTTAAGTAAATACACCCTGCTGAATAAAGAAAACAGGATTACGAAAGTAGAAGCGGGCGAAAGTTATGAAGTCTCTTCCAGTCAGCTTCGTATGTTGTCTTCTATATTAATTGATACGGGTGTCAAAGGATATAACTATTCAATTCCTAACTTGGTTCGTTTTCAGCAAAAAATAAATGTCAGCCATTTTAAACAGGCAGTCTACAATACGATAGACCGACATGAATCTTTACGTACCGTATTTAAAATTAACGAAGAGGGGCAAATCCGACAATACGTTCTCCAAAAAGAAGACATAAATTTTAAAATTGACTTTCAGGATTTCAGAACACAGGAAGATAAGGAAAAACAAATAAAAAACATTACGAAGAACGACAAAGAAAAACCGTTTGATATAGAACACGGGCCTTTGTTACGCATTTGTTTATTTCAATTAGCAGATAGTGAATTCATCCTGTATTGCAATATTCATCACGTTATAAGTGATTCCTGGTCGCTGGATGTTTTATTTAAAGATATTTTTGAATTTTACTCTGCTCTTGAATCGGGCGTAGAACACAAGTTGCCAGCGCTGAATATTCAGTACAAAGATTATGCGGCCTGGCAAAACAAACAATTGGAGAAAGGTCTTTTTAAGAAACAGGAAGACTATTTTAAAGCAACATTTTCAGGAGAAATTCCGGTGCTTAATTTTACCAATAATAAAACCAGACCCGCCGAGAGAACCATCAACGGATTTGCTCTTAAGTCCTATCTTTCGAAAGAAACTACGACAGCGTTCAGAGCACTTTGTACACATAACGGAGGAAGTGTCTTTATGGGATTATTGGCCGTATGGAACGTGCTATTTTACAAATATACCAACAGCAAGGATATTATTATAGGTACAGCAGTAGCAGGAAGAGACCATGCTGATTTGAAGGAACAGGTAGGCTGTTACATCAATTCATTGCCCCTTCGAAATACAATAGATCCCGGGCAAACTTTTAACGCATTTTTTAATAGCGTAAAAGAGAATACGCTTGATGCTTTAAACGGACAATTTTACCCATTTGAACGCTTGGTAAAACTGATAAACTATAACAGAGAGCGATCAAGATCTCCTTTATTTGATGTAATGCTTTTATTGCAAAATGCAGTGGATCATAGTAATATTACGTTAGAGGAAAACCAAATAGGTGCTATAAGAGAATTAGGAAAAACCTCGGCACTAACAGATCTTGATATCAATTTTCTTGAAGAAGGAGACTACTTATCGTGTCATTTAGCATACAATACAGATGTTTTTGAAGCAGAATATGTTACAAATCTCCTAATACATTTTAGACAATTAGTCGAAACCATTGTTTTAAATCCCAATACTGCAATTGAGGAGCTTGATTATTTATCTGTAAAAGAAAAAGAACAGTTACTGTTTGATTTTAATGATATAGTATTGGAATATGACCCTAAAGAAACCTTGTTGTCAGGGTTTGATAAACAGGTACAGCGATCTCCTGATACTATTGCCCTGGTGGCGGGCGGAAAGAAATTTACCTATGAGGCCTTAGACAAAATCTCAACAGACTTTGCCCATTACATTCGAAAACATTATCAGGTCACAAAAGGAAACCTGATTGGCATACAGCTGGACCGTGACGAATGGAGCATTATCTCAATGCTTGGTATTCTAAAATCAGGCTGTGCTTACGTTCCAATCGCTCCCGATATGCCAGTTCATATCAAAGAGCACATCATTTCGGATACGCAGTTGAACCTACTGATTACTACAACTTCATACTCGTCTGATCTGGATTTTTATACTGGAGCTATTATGAAAGTAGATACCGGTTTTGATGCCAGCGATTGCGAAACAACGACGATTGAAGTAGGAACTTCAGATCTTGCCTATATTATATTTACTTCCGGATCAACGGGGCTGCCAAAAGGCGTGATGATCGAACAGGGGCAGATTGTAAATACCATCCTCTCTCAAATTGATTATTTCAAATTAGACCAAAACAGCAGAGGTTTACAATTCGCTCCCTTTTCTTTTGATGCTTCTGTATGGGAAATTTTTATGATTCTTTTATCAGGAGGAAGTCTCTACATTATTGGAGAGAAGCAGCGTAAAGATGTCAGCGTACTCACTCAATACATAAAAGAAAATAAAATCACTATTGTTACCTTACCACCTTCCTATCTGGCTTTGATGAACATTGAGGATTTGCAGCAGGTCGAACATTTAATTACCGCAGGAGAAGCACCGGATTACGAAATTATCAAACCATTTTTAGCCTATGGGAACTATTATAATGCCTATGGTCCTACAGAAGCGAGTATTTGTGGCACCATATTTAAAATGCCCAAAAACAGCCAGCCGGATTATGACAGTATCCCTATCGGAAAACCAATAGCGAACGCTAAAATCCATATCCTTGACGAGCATCACCAACTGGTTCCTGTTGGTGTAGCTGGAGAAATATGTATCGGCGGAACAGGTGTTGGAAGAGGGTATCTCAATAGAGAAGAACTCACAAAAAATAAATTTATCAAAAGTCAGTTCCATCACAATGAAAGACTTTACAAAACGGGAGATTTAGGAAAATGGACTAAAGAGGGAAGCATTATTTACATTGGACGTAATGACGAGCAGGTAAAAATAAGAGGATACCGTGTAGAATTAAGTGCTATTGAACATCAGTTATTGTCGCATGAAAAAATAGACGAAGCTGTTGTAATCGTACAAAATGACGGTAGAGAAAATAAAGAACTCGTAGCTTACATTGTCATGACTGCTCCGGTAAGCATAGAAGAATTAAGAGCTTTTTTATCAAAAATTCTTCCGGACTACATGATCCCGACCAGTTTTATCTTTTTAGACAAAATACCATTAACCCTAAACGGTAAAGTAGACAGAAAAGCACTCGTAAAAACAGTAGGGGTTGAATTGTACAGTGAAGTAGAATATGTGGCACCAACCACTGCCGAAGAAAAGATTCTGGTTGAGGTTTGCGAAAAAGTTCTCGATAAAAAGAACATCGGTATAAAAGACGACTTCTTCAGTTTGGGAGGAGAATCCATCAAAGCGGTTATGTTAATTGCAAGCTTAAAGCAAAAGGGATTTGTACTAAAAGTAGATCATATTCTGAGAAATCCTATACTCGAAGATTTGACAAAATTAATGACTTTAAATACAAGAAATATTGACCAGTCAGAAGTTACAGGTGAAATTTTACTAACGCCAATTCAACATTATTTCTTTGCTAATTCGGCTATTAAAGAAAAACAGCATTACAATCAATCGGTTCTTTTAAAAGCAAAAGAAACCATTAGTTCAGTAAGTCTAATAAAGGCATTAACACAAATTGTCAACCATCATGATGCCCTGCGCATTCATTTTGAAAAAGAAAATGAAGTCTGGAAACAGCGTAATTTAAATAGTACGGTCTTTAATTTTGATATTGAATTGTATGATTTAAGAGATGAAGACGATGCGCTTTCTGCCATGAAAATAATAGGTGAGGAAATTCAGTCCGGTTTTAATCTGCAAAATGAAAGACTGATAAGAGCAGTCGTTTTTAAACTAAAAGATGGAGATAGACTGGCTCTCTTTGTCCATCATTTAATCATCGACGGGGTATCATGGCGCATATTGTTACAGGATTTGTCGGAAGCCTACGCACACCATCAAAGAGGCGAACAATACGAATTGCCACTAAAGACAGATTCGTATCAATATTGGGCTAAGGGCTTGCATCAATATGCCTCCGGTCTAACATTAGAAAAAGAAAGGTTATTTTGGGAAGAGCATTGTTCCTTAGACATTCCGCAGCTGCCTGCTGATTTCGAGCCTGCTGAGGTATATTACCACGACCGAAAAGAGACTTTTTTACTGGATAAAGAATACACCAATAAATTGCAGACTCAGATTTCGAAACAATATACGATCGAGATTAATGAGACTTTGATTAGCGGTTTAGGTCTTGCATTAGCTGAAGTTTTTCAGGTAAAAAGAACGGTGCTCAAAATGGAGGGCCACGGCAGAGAAGACATTTTACCTGCAACGGATATCAGTAGGACTATTGGCTGGTTTACTTCTGTTTTTCCTTTTGTTTTAGAAATAGCCTCCTCAGATACTATCGAGAACATTCTTAAAATTAAAAAAGACCTAAGCAGAATTCCTCAAAAAGGCATTGGGTATGGCATTCTTAATTTTTTGAATAAAGAATCAAATCTGGAAAGAGAAACTTGTATCGAGTTTAATTATTTGGGTGATTTTGGCAGCAAAGTAGGGACGAACGAAACCTCCTCTTTTGACTTCTCAACCGAATCAATCGGAGCTCCTTTTAGCGAGAAAAACGGTAGTGATGCTAAACTAAGTATAAATGGGATTATTTCTTCCGGTCAATTAATGATTACTGTCGCATATTCCTCTGAAACGTTTAAGACAGCAACAATTCAACGTCTTGTAAAAACATATCAGGCAAAACTGGAGCAAACCATTGATGATTTGGTTAGAACAGAAAAAGAACAGAACAAACCAATAACCATTGACGATCAAAAAGACATCACGGAGCAAATACAAATTCAGGAGGATTGGGTGGCGATATCTGAGAATCAGAGAAGAATTTTGCAATTCCCGCAATCGCACGGAAGATTTGGGCCAATCGTTATTTCCGATTTTTCCAAAGACTCATTTGAAAATAAGTTCAGAGAATTTTTAGGACTTTTCCCTTTCTTGAATGTGAAATTCAAAAAAGAGAGTGATGGGGCTATTTCCCAAAAATACATTTCCAATCAGGAAGTGAATTTAGAAATAAAAATCGTCGATGATTATAAGGAAACGGAAAGAGAAAAAGCAGAGATAGCATTGGAGGCTTTTTTTACATCACCGTACGATCTGTACGATAACAGCTCCCTGATTAGATTGTTTTTGATCGCTGATACCACAGACAAGACCTACCTTTTTGTAAGCATTCATCATGCGGTTACCGATATGTACACCAATTCGATTGTACATCAAAATCTGCAAAACTTTTTTGCCGGTAAGCCAATCGAAAATAAGTATAAATCGAATTATGAATTCATAGCCTGGCAACAGCAATTTCTAAAATCAGAAACAGCCTGTGAACAGCGCGATTACTGGAAAGAATATCTGAAAGGTTTTGACATGGTAAATCAGAATCAGGTTCATAATAATTTTATCGACTGTGTGACACAAAAGATAATCGTTAAAGGAGAAAACTTCCAAAAACTGATACAAAAAGCAGATAAAATGAATTTGCCAATAACAGCAATTTGTATTGCAGCACATCAAAAGTTGCTACATCAGGTAAAGAATAATGATAAGCATTTGCAATTAACCATTGTCAACGGAAGAGAAGAATTTACCAAAGAAATTGAAATCAATAAAATTCTGGGTGTACTTAATAATTTTTTACCCGTGGGGGTTTTAGATTCTTCAGCTTATTCATCTCATAAAGACTTTATCCTTGCGGTGTATGCTGATTATCTTCAGTCTCGTCTTTATCAAACCATTCCTTACGAAATCATTCGAAACGATTACAAAGAAATGACAGCAGTTGATATAGAAGGAGCAATAGGAGGGACATTTAATTATCGCGTAGTTGATCATAAAACAATAGAAGATTCTGTTTCGGGAGAAGTAATCACTACAAGTTACAACAAGAACAATTTCAATACAGGTTTAGATCTTAAATGCTTGCTTTATGAAAATGGAATTCTTTTAGATTTAACATACCCTGTGAGTTATAAAGCAGCTTCTGAAAAATCTTTTGAACTGGATTTTTTCCTTAAAGACTGTTTGTATCCTCTCTTGGAGTAACTCTTTTTAAGAGCACATTTTCACTAATAAATTTATTGATTCTAAGTAGTTTGGAGGTTTAGAGATCAACTGTTTTTATCCAAAAACAGTTGTATGCTGTAGACTTCTAAAGGATAGATTTTGTCCAGACTTAACATAATAACATTCCAAATTTTAACAATTAATTAATTTAATAAACAATAATATCATGGAAATAGAAAACGAAGATCTTGTATATATCAAGCGTAATTTAGCAATTGAGCCTTTAGTAGACAACTGGTACGCCTGGCCTCACCTGATATCACCTGCAACTGCTGCAATGAATATTAAAGACAGACATTTGAAAATTATGTCATCCTATGTTCAAAATCCTATGATCCATGCTGCAGCAGTAAAAACACCTAAAATGTTAGGAGGCCCTTTTATTGACTATGATGGGAAAAGAGTTGATGAAATCAAAGGACTGATTGATAATACCAAAGAGCAGTGCGCTGATCTTTTAGCATTTAGAGAAGATGTATTTGCCCTTAACGACATGCTAAAAAAAGAAGCTAAAGGATATGCTCTGACTGAATTATACAACAAAGTACCGGAAAGCCTGCAAGGACTTGTAGAATTAGTGTATGATATTAATAACAATCCATCGTTCCGTTTTTTTGAATCCTTATTGTACGAAACGGAATTTTACAAAGAATCACTTCAAAGTTTCAATTTGTTTTTAGTACATGATGATGATTCAAGATCCTTTGTGCTTAGTACGCCAAAACTGCCGGGAGAGGATATTTTACGAGTAAACTTACCTTTTAAAAGTGAAAAAATTGATCTGTTGTTTGAGATGGAAGATCATCCGAAAACATTTAAAGAAATCTCAGAAATATTTGAGATCGAACCGGAAGACATTCCTTTATTTAAATCTTTTTTTACAAAAGAAAAGGCTAAAAAATACGAACGATATACAGGAGATGGTGTACTGACAAGATATTTTGGACATGCCTGTATTCTTACGGAAACCAAAAGCACAACAATATTGGCAGATCCTTTAGTGAGTTATGGTTATGAGTCAGATATATCAAGATACTCTTATGACGATTTACCAGAATCTATAGATTATGTACTGGTAACACACAATCATCAGGATCATATTCTTTTTGAAACATTATTACGACTAAGACGCAAGATCAAAAACATCATCGTTCCTAAAAGCAACGGAGGTTTTCTTCAGGATCCAAATCTAAAATTAATGTTTGAAAGAATTGGATTCAAAAACATTATCGAACTGGGAGAGATGGAAACCATTCATTTTGATGATTGCTCTATAACAGGATTACCGTTTGTAGGGGAACATTGTGATCTGGATGTGAGAAGTAAATTATGCCACCACGTAGCGTATAAAGACGGGTTAAAAGTTCTGTTTGCCGCAGATTCTTGTAATGTATCTCCAAAATTATACGAACGCATTCATAAAGTAATGGGTGATATAGATATTATTTTCTTAGGAATGGAATGCGAAGGAGCACCACTAACCTGGTTATACGGTCCTTTAATGCCCGAAAACTTAGCCAGGGATAAAGACGAATCCAGACGATTGGCCGGATGTAATTTTGAACAGGCTAAAGCTCTCGTGGATGTTTTCAAACCTAGTGAAGTCTTTGTATATGCGATGGGAATGGAACCGTGGTTAAAATACATTAGCTCCATCAAATACACAGATGAATCTATTCCAATTGTAGAGTCAAACAAACTTTTAGAGTATTGTATCGCCAATAATATTGAGCCGGAAAGACTTTACGGAGAGAAAATCGTAGAATATAAAAGAGATCTTGTTCTGTACTAGACAAAGGGCAAGTACTCAGGGTATTATTGTGAAAAGATAATGCCCAAAAAATAATCATTGTAAATAATTAATAAAGATATCATGGTAAAATCAACATTCATATATGCATTAGTATTGTTATGTATGTCTACGCTATACGCCCAGTCACAGACTCAAATATCAGGAATACTTTCAGCAGAGAATCCAAACGAAAAATTAGCCTATGCCTCTGTCATTCTGAAACAGGACGCACTAATTGTAGAAACTGTCATAACAAATGATAAAGGAGAATTTAAGATCGAAGGTGTTAAATCAGGGAAATATACTATTGGATTTCAATTTGTAGGCTTTGAGGATGTTGTCATGCCTCTAACGATAGAGGGGACAAACACCAATATCAATATGGGAAACATTGCTTTAAAAACAAATGTTACCTCACTTAATGAAGTTGTTGTTACAGCAGAAACCTCTCAAATCTCTTTAAAATTGGATAAAAAGGTTTTTGATGTTGGAAAAGATCTAATCTCTAAAGGAGGGTCTGCAACACAGGTATTGGATAATGTTCCGGCAGTAAGGGTTGATCCTTCCGGTAGTGTGAGTCTGAGAGGCAATAGCAACGTGCTTATCCTTATTAATGGAAGAAAATCAGGATTGACTTCACTTCAGGGGTTGGAACAGATTCCGGCAGAATCGATAAAATCCGTCGAAGTGATTACCAATCCGTCATCACGTTATGATGCAGCAGGCTCTGCCGGTATTATCAACATTGTTCTTAAAAAGAATAGCAAACAGGATTTGAGCGGCAGTATGACAGTGGTGGGAGGAATTCCCAATGAGAACAGACTAATGGGAGGTATTAATTATAAAAAAGGAAAATTTAATCTGTTTTCCAATTTTGGAATTCGTTACTCAGATTATGTTGGACTTAATACCAGAGATCAGGTCACTACAGCAAACGGAAATGCAGTTTATTTAAATCAGCGTGAAGATCAGAAGAGACATGATTCTGGAGGGCTGCTTTACATGGGATTGGATTATTTTATAAATGACAACAACAGTATCACCTCTGCATTTTATCGCAATGATACAAAAGACCGTGATAAGAATACGCTGGATTATAACATCTCGGGAGAAAATTCACAGAATCAGCAGATTCAAACTATAGGAGACTCCAGAGAAAACAGAAGTTATAATCAATTGGAGTTCAATTATACCAAAACGTTTAAGAAACCGGACAGAAAATTTACAGTAGACTTCCAGTATGATTTTTGGGACAGTACAAAAGATTTTAATATCGAAAGAAGTACCCTTGTTCCTAATACAGGAGACAAATCTGTTATAAACACAAAATCAAAACGCGCAAGTGATGATGTTGTGATACAGTCAGATTATGTAACTCCCTTAAGTGAGACCGCTAATTTTGAAGTAGGAGCTAAGCTTGAAAACAGAGTAGTATCTACAGGATTTGCCGCAGATGAAAACAACAACGGAACGGTTACACCAATAGAAGGATTCAATAATGGTCTGGACTATAAAGAACAGATTGTGGGAGCATATGCACAGTATGGCAATAAGATAAACAAATTCAGCTTTTTATTGGGACTAAGAACAGAGTACACTTATATTCAGATTAAAAACCAGAATACCGGAGGAATTTTAAGAGACAGTACCTATACAAGATTATTTCCATCTGCAAATCTAAGTTATGCTCTGACCAAAAAAACAACGGCTCAGTTAAATTACAGTCAGAGAATCAACAGACCCAACCTGGATCAGTTAAACCCTTTTCCGGAACTTTTAGATTTTAATTCTCGCATTTTCGGAAACATTAACCTTTTGCCTTCTTTGACCAATGGTGTAGAATTAGGAATTTTAAGCAAAGTAAAAGGATTAGTGCTGAACCCTTCAATTTATTATTCAAGAACTAAAAATGCGTTTCAATACTTCACCTCACAAAATGACGAAGGCGTTTTTGAAACCGTTTTAATTAATCTCGACAGTGAAACCCGATATGGGATCGAAATTTCGGCTCAGTATGCTCCTTTGAAATGGTTGTCTCTTAATGCAGAGATTAATGCTTATGGTTTTACTAAAGAAGGAAGTGCAGACAACGTTAATCTGGACATTTCAAACGAGACCTGGAAAGCAACCTTATTAACTCAGATTAAGTTACCAAAAAACTTTACATTTCAAAGTAAGTTAGATTATCAGGCTGCTGTTAGTGATGCTCAGACCAGAACGAAATCTTATTATTACCTGAATGTTGCTTTTGGAAAATCATTGTTTAAAAATAATGGGTCATTATCGTTGGCGGCAAGTAATATTTTCAATACCCGAAAAATAAGAGAGACCACGGTAGGTTCAGACTTTGTAGTGCATGAAATGACCAACTTTAATGCAGCCCGATGGACTCTAAGTTTTAATTATAAATTCAATAAGGGGAAAAACAGGAAAGAACATCAAAGTAACAGGAATTAAAAAATATGTTGGATTAAAAGAAAAAAGCTATGTATCTCAACCAAAAAACGCAACTATTTTTGCTGCATTTTGCAGGGGGAAGCTGTTACTCTTTTGATTTTCTAAAAAATGATATTCAGAATAATTTCGAATGTCATGCTTTAGAACTTCCCGGAAGAGGCAGAAGAAATCAGGAGTCGCATCTTTTTAAGAAAGAAGACGCGGTTCATGATTATGTTTCCCAAATAAAAAGACTCAGAAAAAGCAATCTGCCCTACCTGATTTATGGTCATAGTATGGGAGCCACTTTAGGGCTTTCCGTAACAAAAAAAATGGAAGAAGAGGCAGATTCACCTACCATGTTATTGGTTTCCGGTAATGCCGGCCCCGGTGTTTATGTTAATGATATTGAAAGACACACCCTAAACGATACCGAGTTTAAAAAAGAATTGAGGTCTTTAGGAGGTGTTCCGGAACAAATATTGGAAGACGAAGATCTCTACAATTATTTCAGTCCAATCATGAGAGCTGATTTTCAAATTCTGGAAAAGGACAAACATTTTGAAGCAGGTCTTATTTTGAATACGCCCATTTTTGCGATCATGGGCGATGAGGAAAAAACAGTTTCGGAAATTGAAAACTGGAAAACTTATACAAACAGACAATTTGACTATAAAGTAGTTCCAGGCAACCATTTCTTTATTCACAGACAAGTAAAAACACTCGCAAAAATTATTAAGGAATGTGCTGCAGATTCGTTAGTAGGGGTATAAAATTTAAAGCTGAGGTTGCATCGGCTCTTCTTACCGCTATAACACAGTCGTCTGATGATAAGTTCGCTAAAGCGTTATTTTCCCACTAAAATAGCATAAAGTAAATAGACATCCCCTGCGTCGTGGGGTTGGGGATCATTTATAATTTTTAAAAAAAAGACATGAAAAATAATGTATCAGAGAACAGCAATTCTCAATTGATCCCTTTAAAACCCTTAATAGGATATTCTTTGCTGGCTATAATTTCGGGATTGTCAGGATTTGCATTTATAACGATTATTAATAAAATTATAAGTAACTCTATTACTGCTACAGAAACACAGCCAATGCAAAACTATCTCTATATGTTTGCAGGTACAATTGTTATCTTTTTTGTTTCCCGAAGATGGCTGGCTGGCGGTGTAATTAAGCTGTCTCAGAAAATATACTGGGACATTAGAAAAGACGTAATAAAGCTTATTCTTAAAGCCCCCTACAGAAAACTTCAGGAATATAAAGAAGAAGTTTATGCCACACTAACTACAGATGTAAACCATGTTTCAAATGCATCGCTGATGGTTATTACTTTTTTTTCTTCGATCATTCTTATAGCGGCTTGCTTGGTGTATATGGCCTTTTTATCGTTAAAACTGTTAGGAGTCAGCACTGTTGTTATAGCACTTGGAGTACTCATATATGCACTCCGATCAAAGTCCAGTAATACGCAAATAAAAGAAGTACGAGAACTAGAAAAAACATTCATTACAATTTTTAATAGTATTCTTAACGGGGCAAAAGAAATCAATATTAATGCCGACAAAGGAACTCAGATTTATGATCAGAGATTAATGAAAGTTGCTACAACCGGAGAAACTAAATATGTAACCGCTCTCCTGAAATATCTTAATAGTGAGATTATAAGTCAGATATTGTTCTATGGGCTTATTACATTTATCCTGGTATTTTCGGGGACTGTATTTCAAACTCCAATAGCGACTAAAGTGAGTTTTACTTTTGTTTTATTATATCTGATGGGGCCCATCGTAAGTGTTATGACAATCATTCCGGTGATGAATAGGGCGACAGTGTCACTTAAAAAAATGAATAAACTAAAAGAAGATCTTGCCAAAATTGAAAAACCGCAGAACGTTAGTCACAAAGGACAATACAAAGATTTTTCAGATTTAAAAATACGCAACTATGCATTTTCCTTTGGCGAAAATCAATTTTCTGTGGGGCCAATAAATTTTGACATTAAAAGAAATGAAGTTGTTTTTATATATGGAGGTAACGGAGAAGGAAAAACGACCTTCATCAATACGATTCTAAACCTTTACAATTTGGATAATGGAGAAGCATATATCGATGGAAAATTAGTACCGTTAAAAGAATTGGAAAAGATAAAAAATCTATTCGCTCCCGTTTTTAGTGACTTTTATCTCTTCGATGCCTTTTACGGAATAGCAGATGTTGATTATGATAAAGTAAATAAATACCTGAAATTATTTGAGTTAGAAGGAAAAGTACAAATAAAAGACGGGTATTTTTCAACAACAAACCTGTCTACAGGACAGCGAAAAAGAATGGCACTAATCAATGTTTTATTAGAAGACAGGCCTATTATTGTACTCGACGAATGGGCAGCAGATCAGGATCCGTATTTCAGACATAAATTTTACACCGAAATTATCGCGACCATAGTTCGGGATGAAGATAAAACAATCATCGCCATCACACACGACGACCGATATTACAATACTGCGGATACCTTGCTGAAAATGGAATATGGTAAATTAGAAAAAACAAACATTTCTGAACTTGCCGAAATCTTTTAGGACGGTTTAGAATTTCCGGATACTTTTTATTAGCCTCGTACAGACTTCTTTTTACTTCCCGGTAAAAAGAAAGGGACTTTATGTGCTTTATAAAATCGAAGAATTAGAATAGAAAACTACTTAACCTTTTAAAATTTATTATTTAAAGATATAATCTCAAGAAAATGAAAAGAAGTAAAATAATTAAAACAGCACTTTTTGTGGTATTGTCCCTGGGCTGGATATTTATCACAACCTTTAATTTAGGGCCATTTGGTTCCCTGGGAAAATTAACAACCTATAAAACAGGCTTGTTGTCTGTGCCTTTACAAAGCGATGGAACGCAAAAAATTCACAGCGATCAAAAATTAGATATTTTTGTAGATAATGTTGGAATTCCCCACATCTATAGTGGTACCAAAAGTGCAGCAGCTTACGGACTGGGATACATGCACGCAAAAGACAGGTACTTCCAGATGGAGATGATCTCAAGGATTGTTCAGGGAAGACTATCAGAATTTGTACCGTTAGGAACCCTAAAATCAGATAAATTCTGGAAGCCGTATGAGTTTGAAAGAAAATCAGAAGAGATACTGGCAGCCTACAAAAAAGATAACCCGGAATTTTATGCTTATCTGCAGGCTTATTCTGATGGGGTAAATGCTTACTTAAACAATAACGAAAATACAGATCCCTTATATAAAGCATTAGGAACAACACCCAGAAAATGGAAAACGGAATATTCGCTGTTATTCACCTGGTATATGAGCTATACGCTGACTTATTTTGATCATCATATCGACCAACAGGAAATTTTAGAGAAGCTGCCGGGACAGGAGATTACTTATTTTTACCCTTTACAGCCGAAAGGAATAAACACCATTTTGCCTTCCGGTTTACTACCTTCCACTGTTAACCTGCCTAACATAGGAGCTCATACTTTGGGGACAGCTTCAGTAGATAACACTCCAGAAGAATCATCATTATTTGATTTAGGAGCTAAATTAATGACCAATCATAAGTTCTATCAAGGTGTAGGAAGTAACAACTGGGTGGTAAACAACACCAAAACAAAAAGTAAAAATAATATTCTGGCAAATGACCCGCACCTGTATTTGACACTTCCGGAAGCTTTTTATGAAGCTCACATTGTAACCGGAAGTTTTAAAACATACGGTTTTACGATTCCTGGTGTTCCAGTGATAGTAAGCGGTCATAATGATAAAATTTCATGGGGTATTACCAATGGAGAATGGGATTTGGTAGACAGATACAAACTTCAGGTAAAAAATGACAGTCTGTACCTATATGAAGGGAAATGGATTCCTTTCCAGGTTAAAAATTATACCATTAAAGTAAAAGGAAAACCTGACTACATAGAAAAGTACAGAAGTACGGTACAAGGAAAAGTTATAAAAGAAGAAAATGGACAGTATTACGCACAGCATTGGTACGCTGCTGAAAAAAGTAACTCTGTAAAAGCAATGTACGAAGTGATGAAGAGTCAGAATTGGGATGGTTTTTCAACAGCATTAAAAGATTATAGCTATCCTCCTCAAAATTTTGCTTACAGCGATGTAAACAATAATATTGGGATTGTGTGTGCGGGTGAATTGCCGGCAAGAAGCAGCGATTATATTGGTCAGGTATTAGACGGTAGCAAAAAGTATGTTCCTGTAAAAGCTTTAGATGCTTTTTGGTCGGCTTATAATCCGGATAAAGGATTTTTGTTTTCTGCCAATCAACAGCCTATTCAGAACAATGTTTACTTTGGAGCACATGGTTCAAAAGACGATTACAGAGCCAAACGTATTTATTCTGTATTAGAAGAAAAGCAAGACTGGTCAGTTCCGGAAATTCAGAAAATGCAAAGTGATGTTGTTGATATTTCCCTTAAAGATTTTAAAACATTAATAAACAACTATCCGCAAAAAGAAAAATACAATAGCATTGTAAAAGAACTAAAAAGCTGGGACGGAAACATGAACGGTGACGGAAATCAGGGATTGGTTTTTGAAATGTTGCGAAAAGTCTCTATAAAAGAAGCGAAGCAATTTGCAAAGACCAAACTGCAGGTAAAACAAGAACCATCGTTACAAAACTTCTTAAAATACCTGAATGATAAAAAGTATACCCTTCCGGGTGGTGATAACAAACAAAAAGTGGTAGATGCTATTTTTGAAAAAACACTGGATACTTTGACACAAACTTACGGCGATCAATGGAAAAAAGTGAGCTACAAAAAGATGTCTAAGTTTGATATCAACAATATGCTTTTCATTCCGGGACTGGGAGAAAAAATTGACAATGCGGGAGGTAATATCAATACCATCAACATCAATACAGAAAAGTTTCATCCAGTCTTCCGTGCGGTATATGAAGTAAAAGACGGAAGCATACAGGCACATACCATTTTGGCTGGAGGTCAGAGTGGTTTGATAAATTCAGCACATTATAAAGATCAAATTGAATCCTGGAGTAAAGGCCAGTACAAGAAAAGCCAATTTGTTAATAATCCTGCTAAACTTAAAAAAATTGTAACCACGATAAAATTTAACTAATGAAAAATATACTAAATTACCTGCCCTTTATAGTTGTATTACTAGCACAATTTTTAATAAACAACTATACCGTAATATTGCTCTTTACCATTTTAACAGGCTTTATTGCCGCTTTTAAAATAGAGCGAAAAAGAGTTTTCTTAAAGTGTTTTATAATTGGGTTGGTGGTAGCAACTACCGTATTCCTTATCTATGAATCGAGAGTGGCATATGTAAAAGATCTTCTGGTAAATCTTGGACTATCAAGTCTTTTTATTTATGTTTTTTTCCCGTTGTTTAATGCTTTAAACACCGCAATTCTTTTCTTTTTTGGTTATAAAACGGGTACGTTGGTTTTAGAAAGAAGACTTGCGAGAACCAGCCAGATATAGACCTTCAAAGAAACCTGTCTGAAGAGGATCAAAAAAACGTATAGTCAAAGCAATCCTCTTAATCTTAAAAAAACACTATCAATTTCTAAACACAAAAAAGATGAAAGATCGTAAGTCAAAATGCAGCTGTGCTAAAAGCGGAGTAATGTGTGCACTTAAATTAAGTTTAATCAAACAAGGAGTATCGGCATCAGACAGTGCGATAAAAAATAAGGCCATTTGTCCTCTAAAGGCGGCAGTGTTGAGTAATGCTTCGTAAGCGGTAATAGAAGTCCCGAAGAATGTAATTCAAAGTGAATAAATCAGCTATATGAGGTCTTCTATAGATTTATGAATAGCCTGATTGAAATAAGATCCGTAAATATTCCCCGAGGATATGAAACAGTCGAAAAAATAGTGTCATTGTTATACATAATGACATCAATAATAAATACTGAGAAAATTATTCAATCATACCTATTGTATTATTGAAATCAAAAAAATATAAAATATTGGTAAAGTCTAATGCAAAATATATAATGAAAAACTCATTGTACATTTTTTATATACGTTAATAGTATTATGCAAAATTCGACACATTACTTAGCCTTTCGTGATTTTGAATCTATCCCTAAAATTGATTTGAAAGAAGATGAATACTACCTATTTCAGCATTCAGGTGATTGCAATCCTGATCAAAGTATTCTGGATTATTATTTGGAATTTTTACCTCAGAAATTTAGAAAGGAAGTACTTAAATATAGAAAATGGGATGACAGATACAACTGTTTGTTTGGAAAACTAATGGTGCGTATGGGATCTCATATATTAGGAAATCATTCGTTTGAATTCGAGAAAATGGTTAAAGACAATTATGGAAAACCCTACATGTTAGGCAGTAACTTTAATTTTAATATCTCGCATAGTGGAAATATGGTAGTATGTGTCTTTAGCAAACAGGAAATAGGTGTTGACATTGAAGAGATCAACGACATCGATTATTCGTTGTTTGAAAATGTTTTTTCTGCTCAGGAATTTGCAGAAATCAATCGTGACGGATTGGATAAATTTTACGAATTCTGGACTAGAAAAGAATCTGTCATTAAAGCGATAGGAAAGGGGATGTCCATTCCGCTTACAGAAATCGAAATCAATACAGGCTACACAACCTATGAAAATGATACCTGGTACACAAAAAGTTTTAAAATTGATAACAAATACTGCTCGATTACCACAAAGTACGATCAGATAAAAGCTCAGGAAATGCAGGTTATATTTTAATAGTCTGTAAATAACATCTGTTTGCTGTTGTGATCAGCCTTGCTTCATAATTGTACCTATGGAGCATTATAAGAAATCAGATTTAACTTTTAAACGAATACTTAATTCAACGAAACCTCCGGGATCTTATGGTTCGGGAGGTTTTTTTATGTGCAGTAACGACTTTTGGATGCAATTTGTTTTATTCGAAAGCGATTACAGCAACAATAATTGTTTAGAACAGAAAAAGAGTTTTCAAAAACATTCAAAAGACATAATATTCAAAAAATAGTGTCTCTTTTAAATTGTCGGTTTTTACTGTGATTGTAATTTTTCTTCACAAAAAAACTTTATCTTGGCAGAGAAAATAGAGGCTGTTTCTTCTGTAAATCCGGCTGATAACCGAGCCTAAAGGGATGCATTAGAAGCAGAGATTACAAAACAATAAACCGTACCAAAAAACAGATAAGAATGTTATCATCACATGAATTGTTATTCTTTTTTAGTGCCTTAGGGGCTTTTAATGGTTTCCTGCTTTCTTTATATTTTGCGGTAAATGCCAAAAAGAAAATTTTTGCAAACTATTTTTTATCCTTGCTGTTACTGGTATTAAGCATCAGAATTATAAAATCGGTTTTCTTTTATTTTAATCCTCACTTATCGAATACTTTTATTCAAATCGGACTTTCGGCCTGCATTCTTATTGGCCCTTTTCTTTTTTTATATCTCAGATCTTACAGTCCCTATTCCAAATCAGTTTGGATTACACATACAATACCTTATTTGGTGATCATGGCAATTCTGGGAAGTCTTTATTCTTATGTCGAGCATCCTCAAATCTGGCGTATGTGGATTGTAAAAGCCATATATCTTCAATGGTTGGTTTATATCGGTTTCTCTTTTAAATATATTCAGCCAATTCTTCAGAAAATCAAAGAGAAGGAGAGCTTAAAAAAGTTAGAAGTATGGTTCCTTAGCATCTATTTTGGAGTTGCATTGGTATGGACTGCCTATACTTTTGCCGCCTATACTTCTTATATCGTCGGAGCATTATCGTTTACCTTTATTTTATACCTGATCATTTTACTTTTAATTTACGGAAATAGCCAGGAAACTACATTCTTTCAGGAAAAAGAGAGATACAAAAACAAAAGCATTGATAAAGAGACATTAGATCTAATGAGTCAAAAATTTTCTGTTATAGTAGAAAAAGAACTTTTTCTGAATTCCAATTTCACTTTGGAAGAAGCGGCAAAAGAATTAAAAGTAAGCAAACATATTTTATCCCAATATGTAAATGAAGTAGTAGGCAAATCCTTCTCCAATCTTATTAAAGAATACAGAATAGAGAAAGCGAAAGAGCTATTAGAAACCGAAAAAAACTATACCATTGAAAGTTTGGGTTATGATAGTGGCTTCAATTCTAAATCAACTTTTTTCACCGCCTTTAAGAAACAAACCGGATTAACCCCTACCGAATATCAAAAACGGTACTCCAAATGAGTTCTAATTTATAGAATGAGACTTCAGTTTTATAATCTAAACCCTGTAAACTAAGACGATACCGGACATTTGCATTCATTATTAATAACTTAAAAAAATTAAAAATGAAAAAAGTGTTTTTATTTATCGGATTAAGTCTGTTGTTTTTTAAATCAAATGCCCAAAGTCAAAATACTACTGATGACTGGAGTTTGATTCAAAAAACACTAAATCTCTACATAGATGGTCAGGCTACTGGCGACTCTGTTAAAGTAGGTCAGGCATTTCACAGTTCCTGGCAGCTGAAAGGTTTCAGAGAAAAAGAATTCGTAGTCGTTCCCAAATCGAAGTATCTGGTAGGATACAAAAAACGAGATGTTAAACCTGATAATTGGTCAGGCCGCATCGTTTCTATTGATTTCACCAATAATGCAGCAAGTGCCAAAGTAGAGATCAGCACTGCAAAACTATTATTTGTAGACTATTTCAATCTTCTGAAAACAGATCAGGGCTGGTTTATTGTAGATAAAATTTCAACCCGTACTCCTCACAAAATCGTTGATGCGGAAGTAAAACCAAAAGGATAGTCCAGTACTTTTTGTTCAAACTAAAACCGATAATCTCCAAAGAAATGTTAAAAATAATCGTTTTATCACTAGTTTTTACGGGGCTGTATCCTCAAAGTATTCACGCACAAAAAAACATACTATTTGTCACCTCAAATCAGGATTTTTATGGCAATACCAAAATAAGTACATCCAATCACTTTGAAGAAATAGTAATTCCGTACGACATATTTACAAAGGCAGGCTACAAGGTAGATTTTATAAGTCCGAAGGGGGGGGCAATTCCTATTGGATACATTAATACTTCCGACAGTATCCAAAAAACATACTTATACAACAGTTGGTTTATGAGCAAATTGAAACAGACCAGAAAGCCTGAAGAAGTTGCGGCTAATGATTATTCTGCAATATTCTATACAGGCGGAGGTGCCGCTATGTTTGGGGTAGCCGAGAACCAGGCCATTCAGAAATTAGCAGGAGCAATCTATAAAAAAAATGGAATTATCTCCACGATTTGCCACGGAACAGCAGGAATTGCTTACTTGAAAAACGAGAATGGAGTTTCACTCTATGCGGGACGAAAAATCACCGGTTTTCCGGATGAATTTGAAAGTAAAGAGATGGCCTATTACCAAACATTTCCCTTTTCGATGAATAAAGCAATCATCGACAATAAAGGTAATTTTGTTTATTCAGAAAAAGGAAGAGACGCTTTTTATATAACTGATGGCAGGTTTGTGACGGGGCAGGATCCTACTTCAGGCACAAAAGTAGCAAATGAGGTTCTAAGATTAATTAGGGAAAACGATAAAGAGACCGGAAATAATACGGTAAAAAGCGACTTTGATCAAATCACCGAAGTTCTGTTAGATTATATGGAAGGTACGGCAGAAGGACAGCCAGAAAGACTGAGAAAAGCCTTCCATCCCAATTTTAACTTATATACAGTAGCCAATGATACATTGTGGACACGTTCCGGTAAACAATATATCGCTAACATAAAAACAGGGGAAAAATTAAACCGAATCGGACGTATTCTTGCCATTGATATGGAGAAAGATGCCGCAATTGCGAAAGTAGAAATTAAAGTACCCAATTGGCGCACTTTTACAGATTACTTTCTAATCCTTAAATACGAAGGAAACTGGAAAATAATACACAAAAGCTACAGTTGGACAGCTATTCCTAAGAAAGAATAAACCATAAAAAAACATCCGCTAACCGCAGTTTGATCAAATACGGTAATCCAATAAAAAGTCAGGATTTTTTCGATTAAATATATTGGGGTAAATTAAAAAGTGAAATATCCTGAAAACCGTTATTTGGGCAAACTGCAACTAGTGGGAGTATTACGTAATAACAAAGATGAGGTCTCCGAAAATGGTTCAAAAATTAATTAAAAACAATCAGATCCTATGATAAACAAATTTTTATTGCCCCTAATTATAGGTTCATTTTGGGTAATAAATATAAAGGCACAAGTCAAAAGCGACCAAAAAAATGATGCTTATATAGTAGGAATTAAAAAGCAGTAGAATATTCCGGGCTTGGCTTTGGCCGTAATAAAGAATGGAGTGCTGAATCAAAAAAAAATTACGGACTAGCAAATATTACAAATGTTACCGCTCCATAACTTTGATACTTTTATCGTTTAGGGGTTTATTTTGCTCTAGTTGAGAAGTTTTTTTTGGAAAAGCAATGTAATCCTTCCATTTTGGATGGATGATCGTATCATTTTGATAGGTATTGGTAAATTGAGAAAGATGTTTTCTGTTTTAGTTGTTTGTTAGTCAGTGTTTTATTCTTTTTGAAAATGTTTTGGCATATCAATTGTCTCTAAAATGTTAATCGGAATACCGATACGAACAGGTGTAAAACAATATAAACTAGAGCAACCATGAATGAAGATAAAACAAGAAAGAAAAAAATAAAGAAATTAGGTATATCAAATAAAGCGATTCGGCAAAAAGACAGAGTTATCAATTTAATGGTATTTACTACGATTTTTTTTATTGCACTTTTAATGATTTCACAAATAGTATAGGTGCGATTGAATATGGACATAGAAAGAGTAAAATTTTCAGTAATCGAGAGTTTTACTTTTTTTGTTTTTAAATAGAATGCAGCTCAAAAAGATCTTTACAGTTGTGGTCTCAAAATGATATGTTTTTATCATTTTGAGACGTTTTTTTTAAGCACAAAAAGTACTTTTTAGATATAATATGCAAGAATATAAGGTTTTAATAGCAATGGAAAGACTATAAAAAATATTGGTATATAAGTTGGATGTAGTGGTTAGCATTTTCATCCTATTGAGGAATAAAGATAGTAACAAATAAAATCCAAACGAAACGATTATGAGAACCATAACCTACAAAATAGAACCTATTGAAAGACATTTTACGTTTTCGACCCTTTTAAAAAAACAACAAGCATCTTCACACCTTAAAGAAGCTGTAGAAATTCCCGATTTTAGTATTGAAAAAGCCAGACCTGTTCATACCTTTTGGATAAAGCAGATTTGTGAGGTAACACTTTCGTCTGCTATAGCTCGCGGAACCGGTATTTCAGGACGTTCTCCTGAGTTTCTTGAAACTAAAATGAAAAAAGGAGAGGCAGTCATAGCCTTCGCCTCAGACGGAAGGTGGGCAGGTTTTTCTTTTATCTCTTCCTGGGAAAATGGAAAGTATGTTTCTAATTCCGGATTAATCGTTGCTCCTGAATTCAGGCACACCGGACTTGCTAAAAGAATTAAAACAAAAATTTTCGAACTCAGTCGCGAGAAATACCCCAATGCCCGTATATTCAGTCTGAGTACAGGTCTTGCGGTCATGAAAATGAACCATGAACTCGGTTTTGAACCCGTTACTTACTCAGAACTGACTACAGATGAAATGTTTTGGGAAAACTGTAAATCCTGTGTAAACTGCCCAATATTGATAAACAAGGAAAGGAAAAATTGTTTGTGTACAGCCATGCTTTATGATCCGAAGAAAAATGAAGGGATAGTAGATCAAGTACAAAATTTAGAGACTGTGTAATAATTAATAAATTGCAACACCAAGTATTAAAGGTATTACTTAAGGTTCCAATCGCAGGAACAGTGAATTTTGAAGATACATTTTTTTGGCTTTAAAGTATTGTAAAAATTAAAAACAACCCCAAGGTTATTTTTAATTTCTCAACGACAATGATATAAATCGCTAGTATATATGAAAATGTTAGATGGAATAATTAACCAGCAACAGATCTGATACATTAGCCATTGTAATCAGGTAATCGGGAAAAAATATCAAGACCTCCATCCCCCATAATTAGAAAATAATTTTCTGACTTTGAGAATCCTAAATATTTATTCCCCTCATAACTATTTTGTTGCAACTCTAGAAAATATTTTTTTCCATTTTTATAATTTAGGAGACTAGGCACCTTGATATTCCAAGTAATATCAACCACTTCTATCTTCCATGTATTATCTTTTGTTAATAAATTACCACCTCCACCTCTTAATCCAAAAATAGACACAGTTTCAGACTTACTTTGAACAAAAAAAGTCAAATTATCATCAGATATACTTTTTTTAAATGAATTCTCATAATCACTAAATATAATATTCTTTTTAAGGATATCATAAATAAAAACTCCATCTGTATTAATCAGTAAAATATTATCATCTGAGAGCCATCCAATTGCTATTGTTCCATTTAGGCGAATAGCTGTATAGTACTCCCATTCAGCTGCTTTCGCGACTAAATTTTCGTCTGATAGTTCATTAAATACACTGACTTCATATTTGTTTTTTAACTCTTGTAATCTCATATGTATGGGGTTATAATTTTATCACTACCAGAAACCTGCCATTTATGAAAACCGTTTATTTTATTGGAATGAACCCCTATTCAATAAAATCCTCCCATAACATGAGCATCTGAAGCAGATATGTTTTTCAATCCTAATGATTGCGGATGTTTTAGTCTCAATATAATACTAGTACATTTTCGAAATTCTCTATGCGTCACGAATATGCTACAAAGATCTTGTTAGATTTTAAAAATGTTAAAAAGTATATAAAAAAAGAAACCTTATAAATCGGTTGATTTTCAGGGTTTTCCGTTAGTTTTAGCCTTTTTGTAAACTTTGAAAAGTCTCTTTTTAAGCTCTCAGCGGAGAAAGAGGCTCCGCCACCTGTATTGTAAGCACCAGTAAACACGGGGTGTCATGTTATGTCAAAAAAAGCAGGGTACTAATAGGGCATTCTTGAAATTCTTGGGTTTATAAACCTTTGTAAAGGTAGGGAAAAAAATCGAGATATAGAATGGAAATTTTAAAAAAGAGACAGTATTAATTTGCTTTTTTGAGCGATATTTTCTTGTTTCTGTCTATTGAAAAATAGTTTCTTTTGTTTGAATTTTTAAATGACATAATCATCTATTTTTTTAGCGAGGGAATTCTAATCTTCTTTTCTCCTGAAATAATTTTCTTTAGGGAAAGTTGCTCAATGTAATATTTGCCAGTATCGTTTTTCATTTCTTCTTTCAGCATCATCTACATGCAAACCAAAGCCGTCTAAATCTGGATATGGTTTGTTTTATGGGTCAAGGGAACGATTAGGATGCTTCCTGCAAGTTGAACTTTTGTTATACCGCAGTTGTGTGCTTTATTTTATACGGAGTTAAAGCTTTTAGAAAGAATTCAAAAAATTATATATTAGCTGATTTTGATTGGAAAAATATCGAAGCAAAATCAGAGTTTATAAAATTATTATTTAATATTTTGAAAAAATGGGAACAGAAAAACCAGTGTGGTTAAAAATAATGGAAAACGGATCTATCGGGGAAGCTACAGCAAGAGAGTTTTTAATTGATAGGTTTTGGATATTAGAGCGTTCCGTTGATATACATGGAGCCGATCTTATTTTTCAGCGTCGGCTGACTTCAAAAAATATACTTGATGTAGAACCGCCGCGTTTCGGAGTAGTTCAAGTAAAATTCTTTCAGGATGAAGATACAACGCAGTACATAGCAAAGGAATATCTAACTGATAGTGATGGAAATGCAAGAAAGGAGTTTTTTGTTCTGGCCATAAATGGATATGAAGATAACAAAACACTGCATTTTCTTACCAGTACGGATATATTAAAAGAAGGAGTTTTAATTGAAGAGGAGTCTTCCAGATACTTTGGCACTTATAGGATCAGCGGCATAATGGTTTTACGGGAAAAAAAATATTTGGTTACTCATAAACGTACAGTGCTGGATAAAATTGAAAATTCTTTAAGGTTAATCTCATTTTCCAGTAACAGAAGATTTCTGACTAATCTCCTCGGTGAAATCAATAGCGAAATTGAAGCACCCTATAATTTAGATATTGCAAATGATTATGGTGATTTCAGAGAAATACAGAATGAATTCAAGAAAAAGACTCAAACTGCTGTCTATAGATTAAAAGATACAATTGATTCATTAAACACTATTTTAGCTGAAGTTGATCCTCTTAAAATTGAGGAAATGATTGATGATTTGGATTATTTTTCAGGGAGAGAGATAGCCATTCCCTATGATGTTGACAAAAACTTTTTTGAAGACGCTAGATATTATAAAGAAAAGCATGATTTTTTAACAGAGAAGATATTACTTCAGAAATTTTTAAAACTGCAGGATGAACTATTAAAGAAAGTGCGCGAACTAGACTATCCCAATACGAAGATATTGGAGAATGAAGAACTACTTATAAAAATTAAGTTTGAAAAAGATCTGGATTTTGATAAATGTTCAGTTAAAATTAATAGAAAGATCGCTTTATCTGCTAGAAAATCTGCTTATGGGTTTGCTGAAGAAATCGGGCCTTTTGAGTTTTCCTATTATTATGTACCTGGTAGAGTCTCCTACCCTGAATTGAAAGAAAAGGGAAAATTTACATGGAAAAATATTAAAGGTGATTTTATTTCTAAAAAAATATCTCATGAAATCATGAATAAAGTTTATGAGGCATTATATTCAATTGATTAGATTTAAAAAGCAGTTAGATAAGGGGCACCTGCATAAAATTTTACCTGACGTTATTTCTGCAGTGGATAGATAAAATACTCAAGAAATGGATTGCGAGACTCTCTTCCTTGTAAAGATTTAAAAAACAATCTCATTTTAGAAAAGTTTCTATTAAAAAGTCAAAGAAAGAAGAATAAATTAAATTTAAAATCCCATAACTTTTGAGTTATGGGATTTTTGATTAATTATTTAAAAGGAGAAAAGTGACCGTTTTGATTATTGTATATTTCAAAACCTAACTTAATTTTTATTAATGTTTCTTCATGATTTTTTTTTAAATCATCCAAATTCCATGAAAGGTATTCTTGGTAAATTCTTATTGAATTACTAAATAATTCAATATTGTTTTTAAAATATTTATCTCTTTTTTCAAGGTAATCTCTATTACTTTGGCTTGAATTTTTACGTCTAGAAATCAAAACTAAATTACCTATTTTATTTGTCCATTCTTCTTTTTCTAAAGAGGTAAAATTTTTATTCCAATTGCTGCCATCTCTTGGATTTTGTGGCAAAATATGTTCGATACTAATTGTTTCGGGTATAGATAACTTCGTTGTATGCCCGTGGTATAATAAATCTAATTTTAGTAGAATATATCTGGCTGCACGTTTTCCATAAATGTTAGAATTTAAAGCGTTTTCTAAATCTATTGAATCAATTTCCAAAGATTTGTCAGACAATATTTGATCCACTGTTTTTGAATTATCAATTGCCTGAATAATATTGTTTACATTTTCAATTCTTAAGGTAGGCGTGTAACCGTTAATCCAATCGTTTGCAAATTTGTTGTCCAGCTTCTTAACAAATAAAATTAGTTTTTCATTTTTAAATTTATCATAATATCTTAATAGAGGAGCTATCCAATAATCTGCTTCGAAGCCTCTTTGCATTAAGTGCAAATAGTTATGAAGTTCAAAGCTGTTAGTTAAATTATCATTATCAAAAAGTTCTTCATAATATTTTTTATACTTTTCTATAAATTTAAAAGTCTCTATTCCTTTGTTTAGTAAAGGTTTTAATTGTGTATATTGTTTGGTATTTCGGTCGTAACTTTTAGGATTATAAATATTTTCTTCGAACTCTTTAAGTAAACTTACTGCTGCTTTTTGCTTTACTAAAATAGTTCGTAAATGTGATAGGAAAATATCAAAGTCTTCTGCAAAATAGGCTTCCGTTTCTTCCCATTTTTTTGCCCATTCTACTCTGTCGGAACTTGAAGTTATTTCTCCTAAATTCATTGCTTTTAGTATATCGCTGTTTCTTAGTTTTACACCTCTGCTGTTCATTACTGTAAAGAGTCGAAAAGCATCATCCAGTTCGTCTGCGGATACATAAATCATCAGAACATTAGAACGCAGAAATTGAAAAAAATCATCAATGTTGTTTGTCCTAAAAAAATCTCTGATATTTAAGATTGCTTTTGACATATTTCTAATTGAAATATCTTCTTGTAAATTTTCAATTTTTAATGCAAGTTCTTCTTCTCTTTCTGTCCCTCCCTTTTCTTTTACAAAATCATTTATAAAATCCCGAACTTGATTTCGAATGTCAAAAACAACTCTTAATCTTTCAGGAATATTATCGTATTTATTTTCTTCTTGAAAAATTGTTTTTTCACAGAGATCTATAAGCGTTGGATTTTCGGATAAGTCTCTAATAACTGCAGTAATTAAAAATAATGTTGTTAATCTTTGTTGTCCATCTAGCAAATCATATTCTACATATTTTGTATTACCCTCATTTTTTTCATTCTTACGAAGAACCATCGAACCAAGGAAATATTCAGTATCTGGATTTGAATTTCTTGCCTGCATTACATCGTCAAGGAGCTCGCTTACCTGATCTTTATCCCAAACATAAGGTCGCTGATATTCTGGAATTCGGAACCATTTTGTGAATACATCTTTAATGTGAAGTTTGTCACTCTCTATTTTTTGTGCCATAATTATTTGACTAGTTTAGTTTTACAGTTTCTTAGTTATCTATTCGTTTAAAATGGTGCCAACATATGAATTAATTTCATGCACAATTTTTTCTGTAATCATCATTTTTCTATAATTTCTATCAATAAGATTGAAAGTTCCTTTATATGAAAAATCTGGAAAGAAGATGTTTTCTTGACTACATAAATCGAAATATTTCCAATATTCAGTTTCATTTTTATTAAAACAGCCTAAAGATTCTATTGTTAATAACTTGTCCAATTGGAGTCCCTGAGGATAAATTCCCCAATAAAGCCAATCGTCTCCGGTTCCATTCCATATGAATAATTGAATCTTTCCATTTAACGATAGTCTCAAGCCATAATCGTTTGATGCTTCATAAGATTTTTTGTAAACCTCAAAATGTGTTGTACAAGTGACATCTTCCTTGCTCGGTTTTAAATTTACGATATAACCTTCCTTTTCGAGTTCAATACTTAATTCATACCAAAAATCCCAGACAGTATGCCATTTCACATGTTTAAAATTTTCAACAAGAAGTTTTGCGCTTGACATATTTTCACTGCTGCTAGAAATCAGATTTATAATTTCTAATCTCTCTTCCATATTTGTAAAATCGTTTGACATTTGTTTTATTAAATTTATGTACTGAATAATGCTTTCCCTTAAAAAGGGATGGGAGATACATTCCTGTAAGCAAAGTGTCAACCAAGTTTGTATTTCGTGTTCATAATCAATAGTTTTTCCATTCATGTTATCTAAACTACCAAATTTTCCAAGGCTCTCCACTGTTGGATAATGTCCGTCTAATGTTAAGTAGAGTACATAGATATTCTCTTTAGGGATATTTTCACTTAAATGTATTAAATCATAATAACCTTCTAGTTGGCCTCTGTGATAGTGATTTGAATCACCAGCCCAAATTTTATTCTCAATTATAATTGCTTGTTTTGAAACTCTATTAATAATTAAAATATCGATTTCTTTGAATTCAGATTTTTGAGATTCTGTCGGGTAAACTTTTACATTGGTCGTGTCAAAGTTTTCTATTGATAATTGCTCAAGGAATAATTTTAAAAAAGTTTCTTTTTTGTTATGCGTACTTTCGGGTGATAATAAAACTGAGATAAATCTAGAGTGCAGTCTCACTTCATCAGTCTCCTTATGCAATACTTTGAAAATATTGAACTGTTCTTTGTCATTTTCAAGTAATCTGTATTTATAATTAAGTACGGATAATTTGGAAAGAAAAGTTGTTAAGCTATTTGTGTTGTGTAACATCTAGATAAAATAAAAGTAATTAAGGTTTTATTGTTTTCAATGTGTTTCAGGTCGAGTAAAAATAATTATGTTGTATTAGACCTTCACTGATGTTTTTTTGTAAGTTCATCTAGTAACTCTGATGATTCTATAGATTCTCTATTTTTAACAGAATCTTCTTTTCAACCTAATTTATCTATTACTTCTTGTATTATTCTGGCTTTATTTTTCATCTGTTTTTTTTAATAGTTATTCTAAAGCTAATATCTTAATTTTTATTGCTATAACTAGAATTAATCTCAAAGATACGACGGTTTTTTTTTTAAAATTTATGGTTTTCCGTAATGCTTTTTGTTTATTGGCAAATTAGGTCTTTGGTTAGAAAATAACTCTAGTATAATTGCAGTTAATAGATAAAGTCACAGACTTCACTTTAAATCAAGTGTTAAAAAAACTGAAAGATGTTATGAATTGACCGAGATTTCCTTTCTATCACCCACAATGAAAGAAAAGTATTTTGATCTTTTAAGTAAGAGGCTTAGCAGATTCTAATAGTTGAAGCTCAGATCTATTACTAATAGTTATACAACTTAATTCTTAGACTAGTGTAAAACTATACCCATGTTTTTTTGGATATAGTTTTAAAGTCTTTAGTAAAACCTAATTAGCAGATTCACACCATTTTGATTTTAGTTCATTAACCTTTTTCAGAAGTAAATTGTTATCATTTATTTCCTGGGCGGTAAACAAACCAATAATTTCATAGCCAGTCTTCGCTGTAGGTTTTACGGCAATAAAATCTAAAAAATAAAACTGCGGGTTTCCTACATTGAAAATTAACGGATATTCAATTCCCGGCATTGGATTTTTAATAGTAGTTTGGAATAAATTGGCAATTTGTGCAATGTTATTTGCATTTAAAAAATCACATATGTAAATGTTCATCATTTTGGATTATTAGGTTAAAAAAAACTTTTCCATTCAAATGTCATACCAATCTGTGTTCCGTGTCAGGGTATAGCTTAAATATTCTTTTCTATTTAATCTTGTTTTTTTATCAAGAATGTAAAGCATAGCGATATTATCGTATTTCAAGGATAATATACATATATATAATCTTGATGCTACTTTGGCAGAAAGAATCAGCGAGTAAAAAATTAAAAACAGGTAATAATACGTACTTTTAAATTTAAATATATGAGTTACTTTACATCTTATCAAATAATTTGATTGCGGAAAACCGTAAACTATTTTATTTAATTATTCTTAATATTACTGAAAGTATTTAATAGATATTGATGTATTTTTTATGAATGACTTAATAACTAAATTGGAGTGCTTATAATATAAAATAAATCATAATTATGAAATATAAATATCAAATTATTCTTCTAGGTTCACTTGGAGAGTTATCAGAAAAAATAATTAGCCTTTTTTTTGAAAAAGTAAAAGAATTAAAACTTCCTATTAATTCATTTATGATTATTTATGATAAAAATTTCGAGTCTAATTACTCGGGAAATCAACCTTCCTTTGTTTTTTATTTTGGTGCTAAAAATGGAGACTTTAAAAACATTGATTTAATTGATAGATTAGTAAAGGATGGTGCTTTAATACTTCCTATATTTTACACCAAAGATTTATTCAGCTCTGAAATTCCAAAAATTTTAGAAAATCAAAATGGATTGCTATATGATGTAACAAAAGACGATAAAATTATTAATTTAGCACTTGAGTCGTTCGGAAAATTAAGACAAACCCGAAAAGTTTTTATTAGTTATAGAAGGGATGAATCCACTTCTGTTGCAATTCAGTTATATGAAGCATTGGAAAAAAATAACTTTGATGTATTTTTAGACACACATTCTATAAAACAAGGAGAACCATTTCAAGAAGAACTTTGGCATCGTATGGCTGATTGTGATGTGATTGTTTTGCTAAATACACCAGAATTTTTAACCAGTAGATGGTGTAAAGAAGAAATTGCAGAAGCAAGTGCAAAGAAAATAGGCATAATTCAGCTTATATGGCCAAATCACAAACTTGACAATACTTCTGAATTCTGCTTCCCAACTCAATTAGAAGAATCTGATTTTGAAGAAGGGAATTTTAATGACAAGAATAAATCTAAGCTTAAGCAGAGTTTTGTTGATGAATTAGTAATGAAAGCTGAATCTATTAGAGCTAGAAATTTAGCGTCTAGACAAGATAGTTTGATTACTGAATTTACCAATTTTGCTGTAATGTATGGGAAAAAAGTAAATCTGCAACCTGAAAGATTTATTACAGAAGAATTAGGTAAAAACAAAAGAAGAATTTTTATACCGATTATAGGTATTCCACAATCTATTGACTGCAACCAACATGCTGAATTAAAAAGAGAACTTCATGAATTTGACATTGAGAGTATATATTTAATATATGATGATGTTCGGATTAGAGCAAAATGGTTAAATCATTTAGATTGGTTAAATGATTATTTAGAAATTAAAACATTAAAAAAGCAAAATTTTAACAAATGGCTGCAACAGAATTGAAAAATATATTTCTATCCGCAAGTATTCCTCTTCCTGAAAGAGAGCATAAATATTACAATACTTCCGATGTAATTGCAATTAGAGACTCAGTTATTGCTTTAGCAATGAGCGTTATTCCAGAGCATAAATTGGTTTGGGGAGGCCATCCTTCTATAACACCACTTATTAATTATGTATGTCAAAAATTAGGAATAAATATTCAGCAACATGTAGCAATTTACCAATCAAAATTTTTTGAGAAATTTTATCCTCTTGATAACAACCAATTTGAGAATATATTTCAAACCGAAAATTTAGGAGAAAGAAATCAAAGTTTACTTCTAATGCGCAAAACTATGTTTAATTCATTCCAATTTAATGCCGGTGTGTTTATTGGAGGTATGGAAGGAGTTGAAGAGGAATATAATTTGTTCAAAGAAATGCAACCTAATGCAATGATAATTGTTTTAGAGAGTACAGGAGGTGCAGCAAAAATTATATATGACGAATTGTTACCAGCAGAGTTCAAAAACGAAAGATTAGTAAAAGATTACAGATATATGAGTTTGTTTCAAAAAATATTGATTGATAAAATTTAAAATTATGCCTAGAAAAGTCTTTTATAGCTTCCATTTTGACAATGATAATTGGAGGGCTGGTCAAATTAGAAACATTGGTTCAGTTGAAGGCGATAAGCCTGTAAATGGGAATAAATGGGAAGAAGTAAAAAGCAAGAGTGATTTAAGCATTCAAGCATGGATAGATGAAAATCTTAAAGATAAATCCTGTTTAGTTGTTCTAATTGGAGAAAAAACTAGTGAACGTAAATGGGTAAACTATGAAATGAATAAAGCTTGGGAATTAGGTAAAGCGGTCTGTGGAATTTACATTCACAAGTTAGAAGATTCTAACGGAAAGCAATGTACGAAAGGAAAGAACCCATTAGCAAGTCATATTCCCGTTTTTGAATCAGATTATTCATCAAGTAGCTATGTATATGACGACATTAAAAATAACATAGCAGATTTAGTTGAAAAAGCAATAACAGTTAGAAATCAATATAGATAATATGGGGAAAAATATTTTTGTTTCTTATAAATATGCAGATATATTGGTTAGCTCTTTAAAAAAAAGAGAACTTGCTTACGTTAATGGAGGTTTCATTACTAGAGACAGGTTAACTAGAGTAAGAGATTATGTTGATGAACTTCAATCTATTTTAGATGATGAAGATCATATTAATTTAGGAGAAAAAGATGGTGAAAGTTTAAAAGATTTTTCGGAAGGATATATTCAATCAAGTTTAAAAGACAAAATATATAGGAGTTCAATAACGATCGTTATGATTTCTAAAGGCATGGTAGAAGCATATTCTGCTGAAAAAGATCAATGGATACCATGGGAGGTTTGCTATTCCCTTAAAGAAATTACTAGAAATGATAGGACGAGTCGTATGAATGCAGTTTTAGGAATTGTTCTGCCTGATGAAAATAATTCATATGAATGGTATTACACCGAAAATTCAGCATGTAATTGTACCTCACATCATACCGATAAACTTTTTAATATTTTAAACAGAAATATGTTTAATATGAAGAATCCGACTGAATCTTCATGCAATGGATTAGTAATTTATCATGGAGATTTCTCATTTATTAAAACAGTTAAGTGGAGTGATTTTAAAATCGACCCTAATCTATATTTAAATAAAGCTATTGAAATAAGAGATAAAAAAGATCTTTATAATATTAAGAAAAGTATTGATTAAATGAGTTTTATATTTGAATCAAAGCTAATTGAATTTAGTAAGCAGAAAAGGAATTTCTCTTCATTAAATGAGAGTTTAAATAAATTCAAGAATGAATCAAAGACATCTAAAACAAAAGTTTTTCTTTCACACAAACATGGAGAGACAGAAGCATTGAATGGAACAATTACTTTACTTAAGCAAGAAGGAATTTCTATTTACGTAGACTGGATGGATGAAGGTATGCCAAAATTTACATGTGGCCTTACTGCTAAAAGAATCAAAGAAAAAATTAAAGAAAATGACAAATTTATAATCTTAGCTACAGAAGGAGCAATTAATTCGAAGTGGTGTAATTGGGAACTTGGTTTAGGTGATGCTGCAAAGTATATTGATAATATAGCTATTCTTCCAGTTGTAAAAGATCAACAATCCTATAATGGCTCTGAATATTTAGAAATTTACCCCTTTATAGAGTATGAGGATGGTCTTAATAAGCGCATAAACGGTAACTATATATCTAAAGGTTATTATGTAAAATATCCGGCTATAAATAACAGTCATTTTATAATTGAACTATCTGAATGGTTAAGAAGGTAAATAACAATATAAGAAATCTACAGCTATGAGTTATTATTGAAAATGATAAAGCTGAAAGTTAAGCACAATATAGTAAAATAAGAAATAGTATGGATTTAGAAAAAAAGGAAATTAAAGCTTTTATTACTGATTATGTTGATAAACTGAGACAAGGTAATGCAACGATTTTAATTGGTGCGGGATTATCAAAAGCTGCTGGATTTGTTGACTGGAAAGGTTTACTCAAAGACTTAGCCACTGAATTAGGTTTGCGAATTGAAGATGAAAATGATTTAATTTCAATAGCACAATTTCATAAAAATGCAAAACAAAATAGAAATAAAATTGATGAGAAAATAGTCAATGAATTTACAGACAAAGATATAGAGACAGAAAATCATCACATCATAGCCAGGTTACCATTTAACACAATTTGGACAACCAATTATGATGATCTTATAGAAGATGCTCATTATAAATACGACAAAAAAGTAGATGTAAAAAGCGAAGTAAATAGTCTTTTTATTAATCGGGATAATCGTGCATGCATTTTATACAAAATGCATGGTGATAAAGATCATCCAAACAAAGCAGTTTTATTAAAAGAAGATTATGAAAAATATTACTATACTCATGAGCCTTTCATTGCCCTCTTAAACTCTGAACTAATCACCAAGTCATTTTTATTTATTGGATTTAGCTTTACAGATCCAAATATAAATTATGTTTTTGGAAGACTAACACATAGGTATAGTGATCAGAGTAAAGATCATTATTCTATTATGAAAAGATGTTCAATAAATGACTATAAAGAAGATCATAATAAATTTCAATATGAGACAATTAAGCAACAATTGTTTATTGAAGAGCTGAAAAGATATAGAGTAAATACAATATTAATCGAAAATTATCCTGACTTAACTCAAATTTTAAATGAAATTGAGAGAAAATATAACTCACACTCCGTTTTTATTTCTGGAAGTGCAGTTGAATATGGGAATTTCACAGTATCAGAAGCTCAACAATTTCTTCATTTATTATCAAAAAGAATTGTTGAAAGAAAATTAAATGTAGTAAATGGTTTTGGGTTAGGAGTTGGAAGTTCTATAATAAATGGGGCTTTAGATGCTGTTTATGCCAATCCAATAAAATATTCAGAGGAACAACTAATTATTAAACCCTTTCCTCAATTTGAAACCGGTAATAAAAAACTTGAAGTATTATGGGAAGAATACAGACAAAAAATGATTTCAAGAGCTGGGATTATTCTTTTTGTTTTTGGTAATAACGATGAAGGTAATGGAATTGAAGATGCTGTTGGACTTAAAAGAGAGTTTACTATTGCAATGGAAAAAGGATTAATACCAATTCCCATACATTATACGGGTTATATGACAAAAAATATATTTGATGACTTACAAAAAAACTTCATAGAGTTAGGTTTATCGGAAGATTTAATGAAAGATATAGCTAATTTGGAATTGAATAAAAATAATTTTTCTGAATCAATAGATCAAATAATAGAAATTATAAATAAAATACTTTTATAAAATGGAAAGATGATAAATATTATGTAATTTTCAAAGTATAATGATTTATTAAAAATTCAGCAATTTGCAACATTTCATAATTAGAATAAAATGATGTCTGTTTTGGACATATGTTTTAATATGCTAAAAAAGATGATGACTTAAACATTAAAAGATGAATTGAGTACGCTATTAATGTGATAAAGAAAAGTTCCAATAACTGTAATATATGAGCAAGCAAAAAAATATTTTCATTAGTCATTATGAAAAAGATGATTCACATGTGCAGTCTTTAAAAAAAAGATTAATTAGAGATGGCTATGATGTCAGAAATTTTTCTGTTGATAGTACAAAACATAAAGACGGACGTAGACCATCAGATGCGGTAATTAAAAGATTACTTGATATAAGAATCAAAGCAGCAAGTACATTTATTTGTCTTTTAGGACCAGATACTCATACTAGAAAATGGGTTAATTATGAAATAAGAAAAGCTTATCTAGAAGGGAAAAAAATCATTGGTATTTACAGTCATGGTAATAAGGATAATGTAGAGTTACCTGAAGCATTTAAGAAATATGGAAGTTCTACTTTGGGATGGAACTCAATAGAAAAACTTGGTGATATTATTTCTGGTGGAAATATTCCATTTGAAAATCCTGATGGATCCAAATCAAATAATTTACATAATTCAAAACGAATAAAGTGTTAAATATAATTTATGAAAACATACTCTTATTTATTAGAACATGATTATGGACTTGCTCCAAATCCATTTGGGAAATACTGTACACTAGGAGTTTGTAAACCAAAAATACGTAGTAGTGGTAACCTTAAAGTAGGGGATTGGATTATTGGAACTGGCTCTAGAGCGTTAGAAAATATCTCAGGAAAGGATTATGTTCATCATATAATTTATGCAATGAAAGTAGAAGAAATTTTGTCTTATGAAAACTATTGGTTAGATGTTCGATTTGGTTATAAAAAGCCAATTTTGAATGGATCATTAGTAACAATATATGGAGATAATATTTACCATAAAGATGATGAAGGTAATTGGATACAGGAAGATTCTGCTCATTCTTTAATTGATGGGGTTACTAATGAAGAGCATTTAAAAAAAGATATTAGTGGTAAGAATGTATTAATAAGTGAAAACTTTTATTATTTTGGAGATAGTGCACCAAGTCTGCCTGAAGAGTTATTTGATGTTTGTCATTCCGGAATTGGGGAAAAAATAATTAGATCTCCAAAACAAGATAAATTAGTGGAATGGTTAACTGGAAATTATAAAATTGGAATATATGGAGATCCTATAAATTGGATAGAACATAATCAATTAGATTTGTTTTAATATCTTTACTAAAATAAATCCAATTTTTAATGTCATTTTTAGGGCCATCAGAATTAAGAAAGCTTCTAGCATTCAATAAAATTATCACAAATGATGATAACCAAAACGCGTATGTCAAAAGTAGAGTAAAACAAGCTGCATACGAGCTTTCATTGGGTAATCAGGTATATCGTACTGATAATAAAGATAAAAAAGTAGAAATATTAAGTGAAAGTAATAGAAATATTGATATAAATCCTGGACAGTTTACCTTGTTGATGACAGATGAATTTGTTAATATTCCTAATGACAAACTAGCATTTATTTCAATTAAAGCTAAACTTAAGCTAAAGGGACTTGTAAATGTTTCGGGCTTTCACGTTGATCCTGGATTCAAAGGAAAATTATTATTTTCAGTTTATAATGCTGGGCCGTCTATAATTACATTAGAGACAAAAAAAGCATATTTTTTAATTTGGTTTGCAAATTTAGATAGTGCGGCAGAGCAAGATGATCTTTACAGCAAGGATAATAATCATCATCAAGGACAAAAAACGATTGATACAGATTATCTCGATGCACTTAAAAGAAATGATATGGCTTCTCCTTCAGCCATTTTACTGAAAATTGGAGAACAGAAAGATTTTTTTGAAAGTGAAATAACTACGTTAAAAAATTCATTAGAAAATGATATTAAAGAAAAGAACAGGAAAGTTTTAAATAATGAATATTTAATTAAATTGTTAATAGGAATATGTATAGTAATTATAACTAAATACCTGTTTGACCATAGTATGGCTAACAAAGCTATTCAGGAATGTATTTTTGAAAATGAAAAAATAAATAAAATGCAAAAACAAATAGATTCTATTAATGTAAAAATAATACCTTTGCAAAAGGTTGATAGTCTAATAGATAAAAAAAATATTAACAAGAATGTTAAAAGTAAAAGATAATCTTACTTCGAATACTTCAGATTGGAATGCTAATGAGCAATTACCAAAACAACTCATGGTACGATTTGAAGAGATTTTTAACGGTAAATATTATCAGGTAAGAGTAATGTTAAATGGGATGCAAGTTGGTGATATTGTTGATGATAATTCATTTATTGATGATGGTTATCGTTATCACGATGTTTTCCATTATACTTTTGCAACATTACTCGAATGGTCACCTTGCTCAAGGTCGATGCTTAAGAGAAAAAGAAAAAGTATTGAAGATATAGATCGGATTGAGGATGGTGCTCGAGCTGCAATTACAGAAGAGGCGATATCGTTAATGATTTTTAATAATGCCGTTAACAATGATTATTTCTATAAACGTAGCAATATAGATGATTCTCTATTAACTATTATAAAAAATATGGTTGAACCTTTTGAAGTTCGTACTAAAAGTAAAAGTGACTGGGAGAAAGCAATATTAAAGAGTTATGAGCTGTTTCGTCATTTGCGAAAGAATAAAGGAGGTATAATTAATTTCAATCTTGAAAATAAAAACATCATTTATAAAAAATTAAATTAAGAATATTTATATGAAAAAAAGCTGGAAATTCCAGCTTTTTTATTTTAAAGAATAATGGAAATATTAGTAAAAAAGAATAAACCAAAAAAAAGTATAGTTTTAGATACATATTGGAAATTTGCATGTGAAAGACAAGATATTTTTTTTAATAAGGTAGTTAGAAATAATGAAATTTTAACAACAGATGAAATTTTAAAAAAACATAAGTTTACAAATGCATATAGAGCGTCTGATCGAGTTAGTCAATATTTAATCAAAAATGTTATCTATTCTAATAATGATTTCGATGAAGAAGATATTTTATTTAGAACATTATTGTTTAAAATTTTTAATAAAATAGAAACTTGGGAATTACTAGAATCTGAATTTGGAACTTTGCAAATATATAATTTTGATTTTGTAAAGTTTAATAGAATTCTTCAAGAAGCAATGAATTCAAATGAATCGATTTATTCGGGAGCTTATATTATGGCATCCGGCAAAAGTATTTTTGGTTTTAATAGAAAGCATGAAAATCATTTAAAATTATTAAAAGAAAAATTATTAAAAGAAAAGTTAATTGATAAAATTAAATCCTGCATTTCATTAGAACAACTTTATAAAGTGTTATTGGAATTACCAACAATTGGTTCATTTTTAGCTTATCAATTTGCAATTGATATTAATTATAGCGAATTAGTTAATTTTAGTGAAATGGATTTTGTAGTGCCAGGACCAGGAGCAAAGGATGGAATAAGGAAGTGTTTTACTGATTTAGGAGATTTTAATGAGACGGATATTATTAAATATGTTACTGACATCCAGGAAGATGAATTTATTAGATTAGAACTCAATTTTAAAAATTTATGGGGTAGAAGATTGCAGTTGATTGATTGTCAGAATTTATTTTGTGAAACAGATAAATATTCAAGAGTAGCACATCCAGAGATATCTGGAATTTCTAATAGAAAAAGAATAAAACAAATTTATAAACCTAAGACTACCGAAATAAGATTATTCTATCCTCCTAAATGGAATATTAATCATATAGTAGACCTGTCACTAAAAACTGAGGGGTAAATGTTTTCTAGATCTGTGGGATATATTTATAGGGGTCTAAAAAATAAGGAATGCTGAAAAGATAAAATGTTATTAATAATAAATTTTTAATCAGTCATAAATCTAAGAAATGATTCACCCTTTTTAATTCTTTTAACTGAGTTTATAATTTTGAACTTTATTTTAGATACATTCTGAGCTATTGATATCAATACTAAAATCAGTAACTGTGTAGAAAAAAATAATATAAATATTGTATCCAGATTAACCTTTTAAATCTTATCTTATAATCGGAAGATTTACACCTATTTTATAAAATCCAATGTATTTATTAATCTTCCTCATATCAATTACTAAATTACTCAAATGATTCTTTTGAATTTCTAAATCAGGATAAATGACTAGGCAATCTATATTCTTATTGTAGTCGTTTTGCTTAAGCTCATCGTAAACCTTTTTTAATCTAGCATAACCGCTTATTTGGCGAAAGTCTTCTTTATCAAGGCCTTTTTTGTATTTGTATTTAGGTTTATATTTCGCATCAATCACGAGTTTTAATTCTCCTGAATTTAATAAAAAATCAATTTCATGGGAATTATGGCAGTTCACCTGAAATTTTACCTCTCCATTCTTTGGATACTGTCTTTTTAATAATCCTAGTACATAATATTCAAATAGTTTACTCATATCTATCCAAAAAGGCGGTGTTGATATGGTTTCCTTTCCAATGTTGGCTATATTATATCCAAATCGTTTGAGAATCAATTTTGCTAATCGAGTAGCTTCACTGTATTCTTTATAAAAAGCATTTGATTTTGTATGTTTTATATCATTCAAATTAATTTCTTCTGATACGTTTTCAAATGCTGGTGTTATGAAGGTGAATAGTTCATAAGTGAAATCGTTGGAGCTCATATTTTTGAATGCAGGCAAATAACGTTTTATAAACACTAATGCTTTTTTTAGTAATCTGTTTTCTAGACCGTTTTCACCAAACTCATCATACCTACAATAAGTATATAATTGTTTATTTTTTAGTATATTTTGTTTAATTGTTTGATCTACTAAAACCTTTCCTTTGACTTTGCTGTTTAAGTTATGTTCAACTTTGTAATATTTTTTTTTTAGGCCTTTTTTAACGATTATTTTCAATAAACTTAAATACTGAATTACTAACAAAGGGGTTAGTAAATCTTTAGTTTGGTGAATTTCTATTTCCTTTTTATCCCATCTAATTTCAAAAAGTTCATCTAAATGCTTTTGGGATTTGATATTTGGTAGTGAAGCGAAAAGCATTTCCAAATAATTAATCTCTACTATTTCAGCCGTTTCTCCTTTATTTTTAGTATTTAATTTCGGTTCAATATAGATTGCATTCTTTTCATCTAGCCAATCTACTCCTATACAATAAGAGCTGCTTAAATGGAAATTTTGATCTTTTTTATAAATAGAAAAACAAGATACTGCTCCTCTTGGTTTGGAAAAATCATAACTATATTTTTCTTCTAATAAAGAATTCTGATGCTCTACTTTTAAAACATCGTCATAGTGCTCCCAATATGTTAATAGATTAGTTTTCAAATCTTGCTTTTAAGTCCACGATTATTTTTTCTGCTTTTTCCAATAAAATACCATCTTTTAGGTATTCTTCTAAAATAGGAATGATTTCGTAATTGACTTTTAGTTGTAACTCTCCATCGTTATTGACAATGAAATAACTATGTCCTAATTGAACTTGCTCTGGTTTAAAATCAGATGCTAATGTATCTCTGCTATTGAATAGTTCGCTGATTTCTTTAAATAAAGCTTTCGCAATTTCATTTTCAATAACTGAAGGATCAGGTAAGATATCGACAAAAGCAAAACGTCTTCTTATTGCATAATCAATGTGCCCTACACTTCTGTCAGCTGTATTCATAGTGCCGATGATTAGTAAATTAGGAGGAATTATTAGGCTATTGTCTCCATCTATATCATACATACTTTCCACTTTTTTCCCTCGATACTCCAAAGCATATATTAGTTCTCCTAAAACAGATGGAAGATTAGCACGATTAATTTCATCTATAATTAAAACGAAGTTTTTTAATTCTTCTTTTTCAGACGTACTTGGAACAAAATTTAAACTTTTGTCTAGTAAGAACTTTTTAAATAAATCAAGAATTCTAATATAATAGCTTGCATGCCAGTTAGCCAAACCAGATAGATTTTGATTGTGTTTAATATCTTGACGTTCATTGTTTTCATCTAAATAGGCTTGCTTAATGTCATTAAAAAGCATTCTATTTCCATTTTTTGTCCATCCTTCAATACCTTTATATCTAAATGCATCAAAATCTAATTTGACAATATTTACAGAATCAGTAATAACTATTTTTCCATTTTTCTCTAAATCATCAGAAATGAAATCAACAAATTTTTCAAATTGTTCATTTACCCACTTTTCTTTTGAAATTTCGACTTGTTCTTTCTTACTATCATTGTAATTTTTTAAAGCTTTCTTTGCAAATTGAGCAAATATTTTATCTTCCGTTTTGTATTCTATTATGCCATCAGTGCTCTTTGCAGTAATACCTCTCACAAAATCTTCATAAGTATATGATGGATGAAATTGTATTAGTTGATAAAAGTTGTTTTTAGCCCCTGCTGAATTTAGTTTATTAAACAAGTATTTTGCCACTGCAAGCTCATACGGCTCCAGTGCATTTTTATTTGAGGGTACTTCATTAATAAGAAGTTGATCAAATTTAATTTTAATTTGATTGAATTTTGGTGACCAATCTTGCTGAGCTTTTTCTGACCCCAAAGTTACTTTATCTAAAGACACATCCTTAATTGTATAATAATCTGTAGTACCGCTAGCATTTGGTATTTTTGCACCAACTTTCAATAAATCAACAAATTCTTTTTCTGATAAACTTGTACTGTAATTCTCGGTTAAGCGTTCAGCCAATTTCTTTGCAGTATATGTTTTTCCTGTTCCTGGAGGTCCCTGCAAAATTATCTGTTTCTTGTTTTTTAGAATCTCTATTTTTTTTTCTAGATCCATAGCCTTTTTGTACTTATTTAATAGTGACTTAAATTTAATTTTTATCTCATAGTTCTGTACTCTTGCGATTCCTTGTTGAAGATCATAATTGAATTGGTCTTCACGCTTTAGAACTATCCATTCTGCTTTATATACGAAAAGTTCATGTTGAAAAGGAATTTTTAATTTTAAAAATTCATTTTGATATTGCGGATAATTTAAACATGTTTTTGGTTCTGTCATTACATTTGCAAAAGCCAATACTGAAAAACCATCAGTAATTAATAGCCAATCACCAATATTATAAGTTTTGCCACCCCAGCCAATTACAATATTATTTTCTTTTATAAAATCATAGAATAAAGGTGTGTTGCTACCCCATCTACAACCTAATTTCCAAAGACTCATCTACTTTAAATTTAAAATTTGTTATTTTATTTTTGTACTATCAATTAAACCAAAAATACGCCCACTTGAAATAGAGCTAATTTTTTGATATTTTTGATAAAAATATCTTTTACGTTTTTTATCAAAGACAAAATCTGTTTTTGTTTTTTCAAAATCACTTGAAATCTTACTTGATCTTACTGAAAGTTCTATGCTAACTTTTTCTAAAAATTCTGCATCTACAAATTCATATTCTAAAATATTATCAAAATCTTGTGCTATGACAAGCTTTATAATAGTCTTAGTTAATGCCATTATAAAAACATCTCCTCCATTATCATTTTCTATAAAAAAGAAGGCACCAAATGCGAGAGAATTATTGACATTCACAAAATTACTAGTCTCTAAAAAAGTCATTGGAAAGCGTGCATTTGATTTTAATGGATTTTTATTAAAATCTTCAATATTTTCAGATTCAATTAACTGACTTATTCTGTCTTTCAATGATTTTTGAATAGCTTTATGGACACCAATTATAGAAAAAATATCTGAATAGTATAATAGTCTTGATATGAGTTTGAATTTTCTGGGAGACCATTCTACTTGAAATGCTTCTGGATCAACAAGCCATAATTTTGCGGTATTGGTATTATCTAAAACTGCAATAGTACCATAATATATATTCTCATTTTCGCATATTTCATTGTCTTTGTTTCTAGTAATTATATTGCTTTTCTTTGCTTTAATACTTCCATAATGTTTACTTACAGAGGAAGATTTTAAATTATTGTCATCACTTACAGTTCCTTTGTTTTCAACTTGGATAAATTTGGCGCCATCTGATGCCATTTCTATTTCATAGTCAAAATCTTTTACTCTTTTACCAGCTATATAAGTATTAGGTGTAATAGCCCAATCTGCTTCTGTTAAACAGTGAAATTTATTGATCACATTAATTCCTATCGAAACTCCTATTCTTTCAGTCATTTTAGAAGCAAACATTCTTTCTGAAGATTGCTTTGATTGAATTGAACCATTTGAAAAATCTAAAATATCTTGAATATCACCTAATCTGTGCTGGACTTTTTTCTTTAGTTCTGGGAAGGTTCTCCAACCGTCTTCGTCTGCTTGTTCCGTAAACATCATATAAGAAAGAAATTCATCTTTGGAAATAGTAATTTCTTTGCCAACTAGTGTTTTAAGCTCTTGATAATTTGGATAGCACTCAAATAACTTTTCTTCTCCAGCATTATAATAGTCAACAAATATTTTTAAATTCAAAGTACTTTGTATTTAATGTTATGCAAACTTTTTTAGTTTTTCAACTAGCTCTAAGTTTTCAATTAAACTAATCATCTTTTTTGTATCGGTTTTAGAGAATTTCTCCGCTTTAGTTTTAAAACCATTTTGTTTTATTTGCCATTTTTGCATATCATTATAAATGATTTCTAAATCAGTTGATTTGGTATCTATAATTAGTTTTGCAACGGTGTTCAGTAATTCTATCTTATCTGTTTCTTTATTAATAAATGACATTTCATAAATATCTAAAACACTATTTACTGCCTTTATAAATTCTCGGTTCTGTGCATTAGTTAGAGCGTTTAAAACTTCTTTTTCTTTTGATGGCTGTATTACAAAAACCTCTCTGTTGCCTTTTCGATCTTTGGTTAAGTACTCATTTTTAACTAAATCTTCTTTTAACTGTGGAGAAAAAGTACCGTGGTTAGAATTTATAAAATTATAGGGGATTTTTTGATCTGTAAACGCATTGATGTTAAAAACTGTTTTTTGTGTTGCTACTTCACCATAATTAATTTTTAAACGATTTTCAATTTGTTTGTGAATCATAGCCACATACAAACTGTAATTAACGTCCTCAAATAAAGAATCTGATGAGTCTTTAATTTTGAAAGCTTCTTTTAATACTGCTTGAGTTAAATTTTGTGCATATTGTTCACTTATATTAATTTCATTTTTTAAAATATCACAATTCTTAAATAAAATTTCTAGTTTTTCAACAATTACTTTTTGCTCATTCAACGGAGGTAATGGGAAAAAAGCATTTCTACCTTCGTCGGTACCTAAACGAGGCATTTTCATTCCCCCAACTTTAGTAGCCACATAATCTAGAAAATCCTTTCTTTTTAAAGCGTACATAAAAAAGAATGGATTTACATCACAGAACATAGTTAATGGTAAAATTTCAGTTGTACATACGCCTTCTTTATTTGCTACGACTACCTTATCTAGATAAGGACGTAATTTTGAGTACAACACGTCACCTTTTTTAAAAACACTTTTAGTACTATTTGACTTTCTGTTTTTAAATGTTACCTCATTAATAATATTTGAGCTTTCCTTTTCAATATCTTCTAAATCTAGTACCCACGTTTCATCATTAATATTTTGTGGTTCCGCTTTTTTTGATGAACCATAATTTGTAATTTCTCCTAATCTGCACCACGTCCAATTTTCAGGAAGTTCATAAGGAATTACTTTAGTTAAAATAGGAGGTAACTTTTTTTCTCTTTTGAGTATTTTTTCTTTTATAAGTCGTTGTTTTTCTTTCTTGATTTGTTCCAACAGTTTTGTTGCGGTTTCAGCTTTTGAATTTTCTTCACGCCATTTCACGGTCAATTTTCCCTGCATCGCTTCTGAAAGAATTGATTGTTTTAGTGCTTTTTGTAATTCAAGTTGATTTCTTTTTTCAATTTGAATTTTTATTAACTTATCGTATTTTAATAATGTTTCATCAATCAATTGATACAAATTATTATAACCATTAATTAATTCTCCATTAGCAATTTTAACCGCATCATTCTGTGCTGTTTCATCACATTTTGGGAGTATTAATTTTTTAAGTTTATTAGCATTTACACTTGGTCTAAAATTATCTTCGTTAAGTGACACAATTTGTGACCAATATACATAGCTATTTAGAAAAAGATTCAAAAAGTTTGGATTAGTACGTTCATTAGCTCTGATGCGAATGAGGTAGCCTGCATAAATTGATAGAGCTGGTGGCTCTGAAATTAAAAAGCTTTTTCCTGTTGTTCCTCCTGTTCTTGCAATTAAAATATCGTTGGGGAATAACAAATAGGTTTCTTCATCAGTACAATTGCAATAAGGTACTGTTTCCCAATTTACCTTACCATCTGTTATATCGCTTATTCTTAAGAACTTGTTTCTTCCGTGCACTAATGCAGAGGCATTATAACCATATTGAGTACCTGTAATTAAATCTTCTAAGTGAACTATTTCGGAATTCCTTTCAAAAAAATATTTAAGAATGATAGTGTTACGAATTTGCTTTTTAATCTCGTAATTATCATTCAAAAAAGTTAAAGGAATAAATTTGAATGATAAACTCATAGACTTAATTCTTTTAAAAGTTGATTAATTCTACTTTGGCTTTTGATCATTTTTTCTATTATTTCCGCTCTATTATATTCAATAACTTCTTCAACCTTGTTAGGGTTTTTTATATCTAAATCCCAATTGTTCAAGTCTTTTATATTTACTTTCCAAGAAACTTCACTTTCTTTTCTTTCATTCCACCAATCTATAATTGGTTGAAATTCTTCAAACTGAATGACTTTCTTTTTAGAATAACTTTTTTGTCCAACTGGCAATTCGTGTCTGTAATACCAAATATCCTTTGTAGGACTTCCTTTTTGAAAGAATAACAAGTTAGTAGCAACGGTAGCTGGAAAGAATGTGCTTTGTGGTAAACGTATTATTGTGTGTAAATTACAATCGGTTAACAGTTTCTCACGAATACGAGCTTTAACCCCCTCACCCGTAATAGAACCATCGGGTAGTACAATGGCGGCACGTCCATTATTTTTTAATAATTGAAGCATTAGTATAACAAACAAATCTGCACTTTCTTTACAACGATACGAAGCAGGAAAATTGGTTTCTACACCGTCGGCAATACTCGCACCAAATGGAGGGTTTGCTAAGATTACATCAACCCGGTCTTTAGCCGTAATTCCGTTGTATTCTTTTTTCAAACTATCGATATAATGATAATCTGGTACTTCAATACCGTGTAAAATCAAATTGGTTAAACCCAATACGTAAGAGACTGGTTTTAGTTCCCAACCGGTTATACTTTTTTGTAAAACAGGTTCGTCATGAATAGTACTTACATAGTTTTCGCGCACGTAGTCTATGGCGGCTGATAAAAATCCGCCGGTTCCTGCTGCTGGGTCTAATACTTTTTCTCCCAACTGTGGGTTGATCATTTGCGTCATCAATTGCGTTACCGCTCTTGGTGTATAATATTCTCCCTTATTACCTGCATCTCGTAATTCTTGAAGAATGCTTTCATAAATATTTCCAAAAATTTGTTTGTCTTCAGTTTTATTAAAATCAATTTCATTTAGCTTGTTGATTACTTTACGCATTTCGTAACCTGACTTCATATAGTTATTTGAGCCATCAAAAACTTCTCTTACAATTGCTGCACGCTCTGGATTTATATTACTTGTCAACTCTTTTAATGTTGCAAAAAGACCTTTATTACTTTCAGCATTACTATCAATAAATTCTAACAATTCTTCTCCTGTTATTCCTTCGGAATTGGCGGCCCAATTACGCCACTGAAACTTTGAAGGTATAACTGTAATGTAATCATCTTTTGTTAATTCTAACTCAATGTCTTTATCATCAATAATTTTTAAAAACAACATCCATCCAAGTTGTTCTAATCGTTGAGCGTCTCCCGAGATTCCTCTATCTTGACGCATTATATTTCTAATACTGCTTATTACCGCACCTACGTTTGCCATTATAGTATATTTCTATTATATTTTAGGGAATAAATGTTGTACTCTGGTTCTGGATTACCTGTATCAATATTTATAAAATAAATTCTTCTCATTCTTGATGGTTCTGTTTCAAAAAAACTACGATGTAGTCTTATTAAATTTAGCATATCGTTAAATCTTCTATTAACAGTTATCATCACAACATTTTTAAAATTTAAATAAGAAGCAGTTGCTTCAATAAGCTTATTGAAATCGGCTGATAAATTGATAGTCGCGTCTGTTTTTACTTCAATAAACATTCTTTGGTCATTCCTGTTTTCTTGGGCTTGATGCAAGACTAAATCAGGCCTCATTCCAACTGATAGTTTTGTTATATCAAAATGTAAGATAAGATTATTGTAATAATTTGCATTCACAGGAACTTCAATTATATTTTTAAATCTATGATAGAGTTCGGCTGTGAATGGATTTTCAGTTACTTGATTATACTGTGTTTGATCTTCTCTTGTGCCAATTGCATTAAAATATCTTGAATTCACTTGCGTCACAGCACTAAGTAAATCAATTACGCATTTATCCATTTTTAAGCTTTTTTATATAATTCTTCTTCAAGTTCTTTAATTGCTAATTCATACTGAGGTTTTCCACCAAAAGCGTTTATTAGTTCCACAGGTGTACCTAATTCATTTATTGGTTTTAGTTTTAAAACTTCCAAACTTTCAATCGTCAATACTCCATCATCAGCATATTTATCTAATAGATTAGATAAAATTGTTTGTGCCTTTTCTGAATATTTAGTAAAATAATTTCTTTTTTTTACATTATTAGCTCGGTCTTTTCTTGATAAAGCAGGCATATCAAAAGCAACGTGACACACTAAATCAAAAGGGTCAAATTCTAATCCTACTTCTTCTTTTAATGTTTCAAAGAAAATTCCTTTTTCTTCTAATTCTTCAATAATGATTTTCTTTTTATCTGCATTGTTCCAAGCTTGCAGAAAACTGTCCAAAGTCTTATATTGCTTACCAATACTTTTTTTTGTGTAATGAATTAAACTTTCTGTAATTATTTTACCATCGGGACCTAAATACTGAATTCTTTCATTAATGATTTTTACATCAACCCCTTGAACTATCTTTTTAATGGGCTTAGGTTTTGGCCCTTCACCACCTTCTGGATCAGTAATCTCTGGATAGTCAGGTTCAGGAAAATCTGGGTCGTCAATTACATCTGTTGGAGGTGGATCAGTTATAACAATTGCATCATCACCTTCAATTTCAATTATAGAGACCGGATTGCCATCAAAATCAGGGTCAGCAAAGTGATTGGTTACATTTCTGAAATCCATAATTGTAAAATAGGTTTTTCCATATTCTTCATTAATTCGCGTACCACGACCGATAATTTGCTTGAATTCGGTTATTGAACCAATATTACTGTCTAATACAATTAACTTGCAAGTTTGCGCATCAACACCAGTGGTCATTAATTTTGATGTTACTGCTATAACTGGGTATTTCTCACTTGGATTTATAAAGTTATCTAACTCACGTTTGCCTTCTTCATTATCGCCTGTAATTTGCATTACATATTTACTATTTTCCTTAACCAAGTCGGTATTTACATTTGCTAAGGCAGATCGCATACCTTCTGCATGTTCAATATCAACGCAAAAAACAATAGCTTTATCAAACCGATTATTCAGCTTTAAGAACTCTGTAATTTTATTGGCGACTAATTTTCTTCGATTTTCGACAACAATATTTTTGTCAAAGTCTTTTGTGTTGTAAATTCGATCTTCAACAGGGTTACCATCTTTATCAGTGAATCCTTGTGGTGGTCTCCAACCATCTGCATCAATATCTAAAGTTACTTTAACCACTTTATAAGGAGCTAAGAAGCCATCGTCAATACCTTGCTTTAATGAATATGTATAAAGAGGTTCTCCGAAATAATGGATATTAGATATTTCTTTAGTTTCTTTAGGAGTAGCTGTTAAGCCAATGTGTGTAGCCGTATTAAAATATTCTAATATTTCTCGCCACTTACTATCTTCTTTTGCACTACCTCTATGGCACTCATCAACTATAATTAAATCAAAATAGTTACGTGAGAAATCTTTAAATGAGTCTGGTATTTCTGGATTAGAATTACTTAGCCCTTGATATAATCCTAAAAAGATATCGAATGCTTTATCCGCATTGTCAATCCCTCTTTTATTGTTTGCAACTAATACATCTCTACCATCAACATTTATTACTTTCTTTTTAATGATAGTCATAGCATCTTTGAAATGACGAAAATCCCCTCTCAATGTTTGATCAACTAACGCTGTTCTGTCTGCTAGAAACAATATTTTACGTTTGCTTTTGCTTTTAAATAACCTATACGCAATTTGAAATGCAGTGTAGGTTTTACCTGTTCCGGTAGCCATAACTAAAAGAATTCTATCCTGACCTTTAGCGACTGCTTCAACTGTTCTATTTATAGCAATTTGTTGATAGTACCTTGGCTTTCTATTACTATCGGAAAAATAATCTTGTAGAATAATTTTTTCTTCAATTTCGGTTTCTATTTTTTTGAATTTTTTATATTTTTCCCAAAGAAAACCGACAGTGGGGAAATCTTCTAAAGCCAGATTGATTTCGATATCTCCAGATGTAATTGTTTTGTCGTGAAAATAAAAACCATCCCCATTACTGCTGAAGACAAAAGGGATATCCATCAGGTCGGAATATTTCAAAGCTTGTTGTATTCCAGAATTTAAAGAATGATTATTGTCTTTTGCTTCAATTATAGCAACAGGTATTCCTGAAATATAAAGCACATAGTCAGCAAAAAGTTTCTTACCTCTAGCCGTTAATTTACCTTTAACCCAAATTCTACCGGCAGTAATTGCATATTCTCTAATAATCTGAGTATGTTCGTTCCAACCTGCATTAATTATTGCAGGCGTAATATATTTTTCTTTTATATCAGATTCAGATAGTAATTTTTTATTCATATTACTTGGTATATGGTTGAATATGCAGTATTTTTAAGTAGTTTACAAACTTACGAAAAAGCAAGGTGTTAAGGCAATAAGTGCATACAATATTAAGACTAGTATTTAATTTTTTTTGATTTTAAAATATTCTAATAGAATTTAGACAAAGTAATTTTGTACTATTAAACCTTTTTAAATTTCTCTTCGAATCCTTCGTTTTTTTTGTTTAAACAGCTTTGTTGGCTTACTAAAATTGAATTATACTTTTCTAAACTAATAAAACCATTTTATTTTTCTTTACGGTTTTCCATAATCGAACAAATAAATAATAGGCAAAATAGTTCTTTTAATGATGAAAATCCTACCGTATAAACACCTGTTTTGAATTTTTTTAAGCATAAAAAAAGATACCGAAGCATCTTTATAGTTGATTTTAAATAAATTATTTTTTTAATTCTTGAGCTATTTTAAAGAAAACACAATCTTTTATCTCCTCTTTCGTTGTTTTACCCGAACGTATACATTCCCTAATATAATTCCTTATATTTCCATTTACAATTACAGCATATATCTCAATCGCTAAAGCATTAATCTCTACTTCTGTCATATTTTAAAATTAAAAATGATAAATATCTTTTCTTCTTTATTCTTTTTCTAAATCAAATTTGAAATTAAATAATTCTTTCGGTTCGATATCTAAGCCTTTTGCTATAGATATTATAGTACCTAACGACGCTCCATGTTCACCGTTTAGAACTCTATATACCTGCTTAAGTTCAATCTTACCTACAGAGGCAACAGTCATAACATCTTTTTTATTGTTATCCATTACCTTTTGTAAATTCTGACCAAATGCGATATAATATTTTTTTCGAATCTCTTTCATAAAGTGAAATTGAGACAATTAGAATAAAAAAAATGTCAAATTTGACAATTTTGTGATTTTATATATAATATATATGAACTCTAAAAAATTATTTAAAGAAATTTTAAATAGGATTTTATTAATTTTGTGACTCTTCAATTAAAATATTTGAAGCATTCGCTTTGAATCTCGAACAGAAAACTGGCGTTTTTTAAACCACGAGAGGATAAGTAAGATGCTCACGTCATTGGCGTGGGCTCGCTTATTCGTGTGCGGGTATACCAGTACCTTGGAGCGATATAAGCTGAGTTCTACGCCATTTTTTTATCTTTTTGGTACTAATTCTCCGCTTATATTCTTAGCGTTCCTCCTTCATTTTCATAGCCTCGCATTTAGCTAACTGTCTAATCAAAACTATCTGCTTATGAATTAGAAAAGATTTAAGCCTATTTACTGTCTGCGCTGTCATGATCTTATTTTGAATTAGTCAATTGTATAGTTGCGGGCTTTTAAAAAGGAAGAATTACTAAGGCTTTATTAGAGCCAAAAAAAGCCCTCTAACCGGTCGACAAACAAGTTTAGAGAGCTGAATTAATACAAACTTTCGTTTTAAATTAACTAACCCAAAATTATGAAAACTATTTCATTGAACAAAGGGTTGGCTGCACTATGGTATCCGTTTATTTTCGGCTTCTACCTATTTTGCACTCCAGCCTTAGTACGGAATACCTTGCAGTTCTCCATTTCACAACAATAAGCACAGGTGAGTGGTATTGTAACTGATGATACAACCCCTCTTCCAGGTGTGAGTGTTTCAGTTAAAAACCAGAGAAATACTGTCATCACAGACTTTGAGGGTAAATTTACCATAACAGTATCATCTGATGTGAGTCTAATTTTTACCTACATCGGTTTTAAAACCATTGAAATTCCAGTTGCACGACGTTTATTAATCAATGTGCAGATGGAGCAAGACCAGACTACCCTTCAGGAAGTCAGAATTAATACGGGCTATTATTCTGTTAAAGAAAAGGAACGTACCGACAGTATTGCGAAAATTAAAGCGGCGGATATTGAAAAACAGCCTGTCAACAATCCATTAGCGGCAATGCAGGGACATATGGCTGGAGTAAACATTACTCAAAACACAGGAGTTCCGGGTGGCGGCTTTAATATTCAGATCCGTGGTCTTAGCAGTATACGTGGAGACGGCAATGATCCATTGTACATTGTAAACGGAGTTCCATATTCATCACAGTCGTTAGGAGATGCGACTGTTTCTGCATCCGCTATCTCGGGTGTTACAAATCCGCTGAACAATTTAAATGTATCGGACATAGAAAATATAGAGGTATTGAAAGATGCCGATGCGACAGCAATTTATGGTTCCCGCGGGGCAAACGGCGTGGTACTGATCACTACAAAAAAAGGCAGGTCAGGAGAAACACGTTTTAATTTAAATGCATTTACGGCTGTCGGCAAAGTGGCAAGAAAAATGGATTTAATGCAGACCAGCCAGTATCTGTCAATGCGCGCAGAAGCTTTTGCTAATGATGGCATCACTGAATATCCTGAAGGTGCTTACGATATTAACGGTACTTGGGATCAAAATCGTAATGCCGACTGGCAGAAGGAATTAAAAGAATATTTGTTACAAGGAGAATTATCCTTAATTTCAATGAAAGAGAAATCAATTATAAGAGAAACCGAAAGGCTTATGAATGCTTTATGGACGGGACTTACAAAAATTGGTTTAAATTATGATTTGTACTTTGAGAAAGTAGATGAGTTTATAAGATAGGTTAAAATTACGAATGATTATTTTCTTTTGCGCAACTTCTAATATTCGTTTCTGTGAAGTAATGCAGACAGTCCATATTGTTTCCTTTATTTACTTTCAGTTTGACTATTTCTTTATAGGCTTTAGTTACTGATCTTTTACTGGTGCATTCGTTATTTCCATCGTTTCGGTTTAAGTATTTTTACTTAATATGTGATTAACCGCTTTTTAGGATTGCGCTGAAAAATAAAGTTTGTTTTGAAACGCATAGAAATAAAAAGCCGTTAAACATCATTGTTTAAAGGCTTTTGATATTTAAAGTTTCTTTTGAAACTTCTTTTGGCGGAGGAAGAGGGATTCGAACCCCCGGACCTGTTACAGTCAACAGTTTTCAAGACTGCCGCATTCGACCGCTCTGCCATTCCTCCAGTAAGATGCAAGCATTTGCTGATTGCGGGTGCAAAGATAGAATGTTTTTTTGATTGCAGAAATTTTTTTCGCATTATTTATCAAGAAAGATGATATCTGTACAGTAAGTAAGAAGTAACTTGTTTAAAAAAAGGCTTCTTTATAAGAAAGTTCTTTTTAAAAGTTGCAATTTATAAATAAATATGTTAATTTTGAATTCATAATTAACATGTTTTGCTGTTGTGAAAATAGAAAGTCCTCCAAATGTAGCGAATATACTTACGGCTGAACTGATTAATGATTTTTTTCAGCGCAAATACGAAAGTTTTGTCAGAAGCACTGATGATCGCTATTATTATTGGGACGAATTGAAGTACAGAAAAAACCTTCCTTTTCCTGACGATCTGGAAAAATCATGGAGTTTAATTAAGCTGCACAGGCAGGTGTCTTATAAGGCGTTAAAATTTGGAAACAGGGAGTTTTATTACAATGTGACTGAAAATATCCAAAAAAATCTGCACGAGTTTGATTTGAAGTTGATAGGAGGATTGTATAAATCCCCGATAACGCAGTATGATAAAGCTGAGTACCTAAAAAGTTCAGTCCTTGAAGAGGCTATTGCAAGTTCACAGGTTGAAGGGGCTGCAACAACAACAAAAGTAGCTTTTGAAATGCTGAAGTCAGAAAGAAAGCCCAGAAACGAGTCTGAGCAGATGATTTTCAATAATCTTCGCGCGATAAAATTTATTACGGGCGAGCTGGATAAAAAACTGGATTTTGAATTTATTGTTGAGATTCATAAAATAATGACAGCAAATACCAGTGCGGAATACTGCTCGGGAGTCTTTCGAAAAACGCCGATATTTGTGCAGGATCATGTGGATGGAGAGATAGCCCATACACCTCCCGATGCTGATGCGGTGGGTTATTTTATGCAGGATCTGTGCGATCTTGCAAATTCGGAAAAGCCCTTTATCCATCCGATAATAAAAGCTTCTATAATCCATTTTATGTTTGGATTTATCCACCCGTTTCTTGATGGAAACGGAAGAACGGCGCGTGCCCTGTTTTATTGGTTCCTGCTTAAAAAGGATTATTCGCTGATAAAGAATATTTCCATTTCCAGAGCAATTCTAAATTCAAGAATCCAGTATGATAAAGCTTTTTTAAAAACAGAGAATGATGATAATGATATGACTTATTTTATAAATTATTCCATTAAAAGTTTAAGAGTTGCATTCGAAAGCTTGATTAATTACAGGGATAAAAAGAAAATTGAAGCGGACAACAGCAATTTAATTGCTTACAAACTACTTGAAAAAGGGCTTAATAAACGACAGGCCGATCTTGTGTCTCATCTGTATTCAAAAGAAGATGCCCATGTGAATATTTCTTTATATTCTTCAAGACATGAAGTTGTAAGACAGACTGCAAGAAAGGATTTGAACGAACTTATACGTATGGGACTGATTGGGGAGCAGAAATCCGGCAGAGACATTGTAATTAAACTACTTTCCAGAGCAAAAGTGGATAATTTTTTAGCTCAATAATTTTTGACTATAAAGCCCGTGGAGTCAATATTTCTCGGGCTTTAATTTCTTTATCAATCATTTTATAGATATTTTTTACAGTTTAAAGAACGTTGTGAAATAAGCTAATCATATGCCTTTTTTTCTTGTCTTTTTAATAATTCAGTGAACCCGTGTAAAATTATATCTCATAGATGTAGAGACCGCTGGAAATTTCAAGATGAATAATTATTCGTTAGAAATATTCTTAGCATAGAAGCTACGCTGGAGAGCATTTTATTACGGATCTTCAGACTCCGCAACATAAAGTTTAACTGGTTAATTTCCTAAAAAAAGAAATATACAGTCGCTAACGGTTGTGGGTAAAGAGTTTACATCGATTCGAACTAAACTCAGCTGTCCTTGATTTTACTGAGTTTTTACTTTGTCAAAAATCAATGCGCCACGATTCTGCCACAAAACTTGAATACTTAGAAGATGATATATGTCTATGTTTATAATTTTAAATTCAGTGTTAACTTGTGTGGTAAAAAAAGCAAAAACTCCGTTTATCAATAAAAATTACTGCTTTGGCAGTAATTTTTATTGATTGATACATTAACTTTGGATTAATTTAAATATTTTTAACTATTTACTGTTAAAGCGGTAAAATATTCCAAACTTTGTAGTTTTTTATTCTATAGAAGATAAAAAATGACTACATTTACTGCTTAGACAGTAATTATGAATGATTTTGATTTAGGGCAGTTAATTAGGGAACATCGCAAAGCTGCGGGACTTACGCAGCTTCAATTAGCAGATCTGGCAGGTATCGGCAAAACAACTGTGTTTGATATTGAAAAGAATAAAACATCAGTAAGATGGGACAGTCTAGTCGCAGTCTTGAATATTTTGAATATTGATATTCAATTTATAAGTCCATTAAAAAAATAAGAGATGAGAAAAGCAGTAGTTTATGTTCACGGTACCAGGGCAGGTGAGCTTATGGAAGAAGAAAACGGAAGGTATTTATTTATCTATGATGATGATTATTCTTCAGAGCCAGTGTCCTTAACGATGCCTTCTGCCCACAAAAAATATTCATTTCTGGATTTTCCGCCGTTTTTTGAAGGGCTGTTACCGGAGGGTATAATGCTTGAAGGCCTTTTAAAAATAAATAAAATAGATAGGAAAGATTATTTTTCACAGCTTATAGCTGTAGGTAATGATTTGGTAGGGGCAGTAACGGTTAAAGCTGAAAGTAATGAATAGATGTCTGATTACTTATAAACCTTGCGGAGAAGATTTGTACAGCGTAGAAGGCTTGAAATTATTATCTTCTAAGTTGCTCTCATTACAAACGCTTCCTTTTTCTGCATCAGAACTACGTCAGGAAGCAGCAAATAGAGCAACTAAGTTATCAATTCAGGGCGTTCAGCCTAAATTAAGTGCCGTATTATCGATTAAAAACCAGCAATTTGAAATTGTAGATCAGTACGGTAATTTTATTATCAAACCGCAGAGCGATATATTTCCTGAATTACCCGAAAATGAAGATCTTACTATGCGAATGGCTAAGGTTTATGGAATTGAAGTACCGCTTCACGGACTCATATATTCTAAAGATAATTCGAAATCTTATTTCATAAAAAGGTTTGACAGGTATGGTAAAGGCAGGAAATATGCCACTGAAGATTTTGCACAGCTGACAGGGAGTTCCAGAGATACTAAATATAATTTTACGATGGAGAAAATTGTAAAAGTGATAGAGGACTTTTGTACATTCCCTTCAATTGAAAAAGCAGAATTTTTTAAGAGAATCCTATTCTGTTTTATCACTGGTAATGAAGACATGCATCTCAAAAACTTTTCCTTGATAACAAAATCAGGAAAAACAACTCTAACGCCTGCTTATGATTTCCTGAATTCGTCTATTGCTATTAAAAATCCGCAGGAAGAAATGGCTCTTAAACTAAAAGGGAAAAAAAACAATTTTAAAGCGGGTGATTTTATTGATTATTTTGGAAAAGAAAGATTAGGGTTAAATGACAAAATTATCGATAGCGCTTTAAAATCAATGTTCGAGAATACAACAAAATGGAATGAATTAATTGAGATTTCTTTTTTGTCTGAAGCAATGAAAGAAAAGTATTTTAAATTGATGAAAGAACGATTGGCGAGGTTTTAGTTATTGATATTTTTGAATATTTTATTGATTTAATTTTTAGTCCAATTTCTCATATTAGCTTAGTTAGGTTCTGTCGCATCTGGGAATAACTTTTATCTTTTGAATTTTAAACCGATCAAAAAGATGAATACTAAAGGTTATTGTTATTCAAAATAGATCATTCTTAAGGCTGTGTATTTTAAATTAAGATTTACACTTAGTTATCGGAATGTTGAAGAGATCATGATAATGCGCGGAGTTCATGTTGATCATGCTGCTATTCAACGCTGGGTCTATAAGTTTACACCTTTCATCAAGTTAGAAATGAAGAAGAGAAAAGGCAGAGTGGGGACGAGCTGGAGATTGGATGAGACCTATATCAAAGTAAAAGTTATATGGTGTTATTTATATCGAACGGTAGATAAATTAGGTAATACGGTTGACTTTCTTTTGAGCAGAAAAAGACAACAAATGAGCGCTCAGTCTTTTCTAATTAAAGCAATTACTAATAATTGCCAAGAGTAATAAACATTGATAAAAGCGGTTCTAATACTGCAGCAATCAAAGTCTATAACAAACGTTCATTCTCAAAGATTAAAATCCGGCAGTGTAAATATCTCAACAATATTATAGAACAGGATCATCGTTTTATAAAGTGGAGGATACAAAACGGGTTAGACTTTAAAAGCTTTGAATCAGCAAGACGAACATTGAGCGGAATTGAAGTTGTGTATATGCTGAGAAAGAATCAGATGATTGAACCAGGGATAACTATGTGTAAATCATTCTGTAAATTGGCGGCCTAACTTTTAAATTACTTAAAGTGTTATATTTGATTCTGACAGATGCGACAGACCCCCCTTTTACTTGTATAAACTAAATCAAAGCGTTTGCAATTTGGCTTTTTAGATACTTACTACTTAATAAAACGTATTAAGAACCTTTTTTTATTAGCCTGCGTTACAAACGCTACAATTATCTTTTAAATATTATGTAGGCACTCGTTGTATACGAGCACCAGAGGGAATAAAAAAATCACTAACCGAATACTCCGTTGATCTGCGATAACACCCAACTGAAACCTCCGCCTGCCAAATTCACATAACAGGTTTGTCCACTGAATGCAATAATAGTTCTACCCGCAGGTGCGGTCACCTGAAAATTTTGTGTATCAACTACATTGGGATTAATGGTGGCGGGATAACTTGTGCCGTTGATGGTGATTTGAACTACCACATTTTGTCCGTACCAGTAGCCTGTTACGTAACTGAAAGCGGTGAGGCCATTTGTGAGATTGATCGGATTATTCCCATTGCCGCCATCACCACCGTGTTGTAATAGTTGTACCACATACGAGCCGTCGCTGCTGACATTGGTACATTGGATGGCATCCACAACATCTCCGCTACGGATAACGATACTTTGGATAATAGTAGGAGTAGTTTGCGCATTCAAGATGGCTCCATCGTCGAACACAACCACATCCGGTTGGCCGGTCAGGTATGGCCGCATCAATAGTTGCTGACTTTGCTCGAAAGGCCAGTTGGAAGAATCAAGCCGCCAACTCATCATAGTTTGGTAGGGGTATTGCTTACTCTGGTACTGAATCCCAGCAGCGTATTGCTGAGAAGCATAAAGCGCAGTGACACCACTTTCTAAATAAGCACCGAATCCCAATAGATCGGCATTGATACCGTGTGCAATAAATACGCTAGGATCGCTAACCCAGTAACTTTGCAAATTGAACACATCCACATTGGCATTCACAGCGTCCGCATTCAGGTTGTTGACATTACCGGACTGGTTAGAACTCGCCGAAATGGCCAGATAATAGGTATCCCCGAAAGCCTTACCCAATGCGTTGAGCCATTGGCCACATTGCTTATGGGAGAGTTGGCTCGTGGGCTGTTCCCAATCAATGTCAAAACCATTGAGGTCATTTTTAGCCAGAAAGTTGGCAACATTGGTAGCAAAAGTGGTCAGCAGGGCGGGGTTGTTGATGATCGTTTGGAGATCCTTGGTGATTTCTTGGGTATGGGCCAGTAAAGCAAATATGGTGATGTCCGGGTTTTGTGCACGGGCATCTAAAACCTGTTGTGCAAGATATGTGTTACTGGTTTGCAGGGTGGGACTGCTAGGGTTGCTCATATCCACTCCAAACCAGCCGATGCTCAGGTAATCAAGGGTGCTGTATATCCCGTTGAGCTTAATAGAACTAAAATTGCTGTTGGGTGAGCTGTAGGTCGCGTTTGCTGGATGTAGCTCATTAGTCAGCCACGCACCGATGGCGCCGGTAAAGTTTTTTTTGCTTTTCATGTGATTAGAATTTTAGAGTTTTTTCTACCTAATTTTTAATTTCTTTATTAAAAATACCAACTAATAGGCTTTTATAATGCAAAAAATGTAATGAGTACGATTTTCTAATGTATGAGTAAGCATAATCTTGGAATAAGATGCAGTTAATTATTTTAAACGATTTAGAAGAAGAATTAAAGGTTAAGAACCAAAACACAAAATTAGATCATAAAATAAGTACAAATTTGTCTTATGGATTTTTAAAAAACCGAATTTTAGAATTGCTTTTTAAAGAAGCTCCTTTAGAAGAAGTATTCAGGTTCTGTCGCATCTAAAGCTAAGTTTTATCTTTGCCTTTTTAAATTCTTAAACTCATGAATACTAAAGGTCATTGCTATCCGATGTCTATTATACTGCAGGCCGTATATTTTAAGCTTAGGTTTACATTAAGCTATCGGGATGTTGAAGAGATCATGATAATGCGCGGAGTTCATGTTGATCATGCTACTATTCAACGCTGGGTCTATAAGTTTACACCTTTCATCGAGTTAGAAATGAAGAAGAGAAAAGGCAGAGTGGGGGAGAGTTGGAGATTGGATGAAACCTATATCAAAGTAAAAGGCATTTGGTGTTATTTATATCGAGCGGTAGATAAATTAGGTAATACAGTAGACTTTCTTTTGATCGGAAAAAGACAGAGAATGAGTGCTCAGTCATTTCTAATTAAAGCAATTAGTAATAACTACAAGCCAAGAGTGATAAATATTGATAAAAGTGGTTCTAATACTGCCGCTATCAAAGTCTATAACAAGCGTTCATTCTCAAAGGTTAAAATCCGGCAGTGTAAATATCTCAACAATATTGTAGAACAGGACTATAGATTTATAAAATTTAGGATACAAAACGGGTTAGGCTTTAAAAGCTTTGAATCGGCAAGACGAACATTGAGCGGAATTGAAGTTGTGCATATGCTGAGGAAGAATCAGATAGTTAAACCCGGGATAACTATGTTTAAATCATTCTGTAAATTGGCAGCATAACTTTTAAATTACTTAAAAACTTGCATTTGATTCTCTCAGATGTGACAGAACCAAAAAAGGCCTTGTAACATCTGCAACAGATTTGAGAAATAGAATTAGGGAAAAATAGTTTTGTGTTTGAATTATTTACTTCTCTTTATTGTTTAAGTAAAATAAATAGAAAAAGCTGTCGAAAATTTGACAGCTTTTTTTTTGAACAATACTTAACGCGTTTAAAATGTTCAATGTTTTTAATCTATATTTGGATAAAAGTCTGAGGCTTTAAGTGTAAAAATAGACCCTATAAATAAAAATGAACATAAATACAATCCAACATCACAGCTATGAAAAAGGACTTCCTCAAGAAGGAAATTTTATACTTGGACAAAAACATGGAGACAATATATTTGTATATCAGGCATTCAATGATAAAATTGCGGACTATGCGATAGAAAATCAAAAATTTGGAGGACAAGAGTACAGCTTTGACAGAATGACTTGGATAAAACCAAACTTTTTGTGGATGATGTACAGGAGTGATTGGGCGAACAAAGACAGCAACCAAAGTCGAATTTTAGCTATTGAAATGACTTTTGAAGGTTTTCAAGAGCTTCTTGCCGAAGGCATTTTAACAAGCTATAATGAAGCCTACGGCGATGAATCTGCATGGAAAGAAAAACTAAATACTAGCAACGTAAGAATTCAGTGGGATCCTGACCATAATATTAAAGGAGACAAGTTAAAACGCAGGGCTGTTCAAATAGGAATTAAAAATGAAGCTTTAAAAAAGTTTAATAGCAAATTTATAAAATCAATTCAAGACATTACTGATTTTGTAAAAGAACAAAAAGAAAAAATTGACAGCGGAAAAGGTTGGTATTATGTGATTAACGAATCTATAATTGAAGTTAACAGTGATTTAAAAAAGAAATTTTCTATACTGAAGTATTTCGAACATCATTTGTTGAAGAACTAATTTTAGAATTTGAGAATACAAAAGAAATCAGTCAAACAAATTTTGAAAAACTGCTAGTTGATAACGATCAACCAGAAAGAGATGAATTTGTTGGTTATGTAAAAAATTACATTAATGCAGAATTGTCAAGGTATCTTTTGAAAGCTGCTATTCTTTACAGAAGAGATGAGGAATTGGGTGTGTTTGACTGTATGTGCGAAGACCTTCTGATGCTTAGTTACTTTGCTAGTAAGAATAAGAATATAATTGATCTTCACTTGATTTTGGAAGCTAAATTAGTGGATTTTGACACTTGGTGCGGATTTGATGGTGAAATGATTTTTTATCCTTTGGGACATCAACAAACAAAAGAATACATCGCAAGCTATAAAGATTTTTTAGTAGAAAATATTCCAGGATTTGCTCCTCAAACAGCTGACTATTTCATTGAATCTTTTGACGAAGAATATTTGTATAAAAAAAACCATAGCAGAGCCTTTTGGTATTTTTGATCATATACTACTAACTTTAGGCTGATAAAAATAGGAAAGCCATGCAAAAATTACGATTTAAAAAAGAAATAAATGTGTCGGCTTCAGCTCAAAAAGTATGTGAAACGATGCTGGGCTTAAAGGGTAAAGCTACTTACCAATATTAGGTTGCAACTTTTGAACCTGATCCTTTTTCTTGTTCAGATTATCTAATCTTTTTGCTTAATCCCCAACTTTTGAACCTGATCTCTAAAACATGTGCTTTTTGAAAAGTTTGTAAAAACGAAAAAGCCTTTAAACACTAGTGTTTAAAGGCTTTTGACTTTTAAAGTTTCTTTGGAAACTTCTACTGGCGGAGAAAGAGGGATTCGAACCCCCGGACCTGTTACAGTCAACAGTTTTCAAGACTGCCGCATTCGACCGCTCTGCCATTTCTCCAGTATGTTGCGATCATTTGCTGATTGCGAGTGCAAATATAAGATGCTTTTTCGGTTCTCAAAACTTTTTTAGCGCTTTTTTTTAAGCTTTTTTGAAATAATTTTCAAGTATCTAATTATCAGTATTTACGAAAAATAGATTTTTGAAAAAATTAGTTCAGGTCGTCCAAAATAGGCACCGGTTTTTTGTTTTCATCCACCGCAACAAACGAAAATGTTCCAGAAACTACGGTTTCGCGAAGCTCGGAATACATTTGCTCCATAAAAATATCGACGTGAATTTTACAACTCGTTCTTCCAACACTGATCACTTTGGCTACTAATTCGATTAAAGTTCCCGCCGGAATGGCTTTTTTAAAATCGATTTGACCGGTTGAAATCGTTACTACTTTTTTTCTGCTGAATCTTGTAGCACAAATAAAAGCAACTTCGTCCATAACATGAAGCGCTGTTCCTCCAAATAAAGTGTCGTAATGGTTTGTGGTACTCGGGAAAACCGCTTTGAAAATTCGTGTTTCCGATTTTATAATTCTTTCTTCTACTGTTCCCATATATTAATAACTTACGTATTCGGTAATTTCAAGTCCATATCCAATCATTCCCACACGTTTTGTTTGTTCCGTGTTAGAAACCAATCTGATTTTTGAAATGTCGATATCGTGTAAAATTTGCGCACCAATTCCATAATCTTTGCTGTCAATGATTACTTTTGGAGCTTTCATTGTTCCTCCTGCCTGTAAGGTTTTAAGTTCGGCAATTCTGTTCAATAGATTTACAGCCGTCATATCCTGATTAACGAATAACACGGCTCCTTTGCCATTTTCATTAATCACCTTGAACATATCGTCTAATTGCTGTTCAGCATTATTGGTCAAAGTGCCAAGTAAATCATTGTTTACCTGCGAAGAATTGATTCTTGTTAAAATAGCCTCTCCCAGATTCCAGGTTCCTTTTGTTAAGGCAATATGAATTTGCTTGTTGGTAGTTTGCTCGTATGCTCTTAATCTAAAAGTTCCAAAACGGGTTTCAATATCAAAATCCTCTTTTTTAACAATCAGGCTGTCGTGTTGCATTCTGTAAGCTACCAGATCTTCAATCGAAACTAATTTTAGATTGAATTTTTTAGCCACTTTTGCCAATTCAGGTAAACGAGACATGGTACCGTCTTCATTCAAAATTTCGCAAATAACACCAGCTGGTTTAAATCCTGCCAACCTGGCAAAATCTATAGCGGCTTCAGTGTGTCCGGTTCTTCTTAAAACTCCGCCTTGTTTGGCTACTAAAGGGAAAATATGTCCCGGACGTGCCAATTCATGTGGTTTAACATTTGAATCGGTCAGTGCTATTACCGTTTTAGAGCGGTCAGCTGCCGAAATTCCTGTTGTTACCCCATGTCCTTTTAAATCTACAGAAACCGTAAAAGCAGTTTCCATATGATCGGTATTGTTGGTTACCATTGGTCTTAGGTCTAATTCCTTACAACGGCTTTCTGTCAATGGAGCACAAATTAATCCGCGTCCGTGAGTAGCCATGAAATTGATCATTTCCGGAGTTACTTTTTCGGCTGCAGCCAGAAAATCGCCTTCATTTTCGCGATCTTCATCATCCACTACAATGATTACTTTACCCTGACGAATGTCTTCAATAGCTTCCTCAATGGTGTTTAGTTGTATTTTTGTTGTTGACATAGTTATTTTTGATTTTGAGCAGGAAAAAACCGCTCGGAAATTTTTTGAAATAGTTGTGAGATTGGAGTAGTAATTGCATCAAAGTTGATTAATCCGTTGTCGTTAGTAGCACGATACGTTAATAATACAGCTAATGGTGATAGTATAAAAGAGGACATCCATGATCCTAAAAACGGATTCATTGCACCTTCCTGTGAAAGTCTTTTTCCGAAAGTATTAATGAAATGGAATGTAATAAAAATTAAAACGGCAAATACAATAGGCAGACCAAGTCCTCCTTTGCGAATGATAGCTCCTAATGGTGCACCAATAAAAAACATTAAGAAACAGGCAAAAGCGATTACAAATTTTTCGTATAAGGCTGTTAAATGTTGATTGATATCTCTTTGTTTTTCTTTTAAATCGTTTTGTGTTGATTCGATAGAATAGATATTGCTTGTAACATTGCTGCTTGCCATTCTTATTACATCAGCCTTCTCTTTATTAGTGTAAAGTGATAAAAGGTTGTTAGGCAGATTCTTTTTCTTTTTATTTGTTTTTACAGGAACGGATGATTTGGTAATACCCACACGTTGATTGATATTTTCTGAAAAAGAGATGATTTCATTATCCAGATTTTTGTTCAGGGAATCCAGTGTATAACGAAGTTCGTTAATATTCAACATTCCGTTTGTGTTGCTTATGTTTTCTTTATCGTCAGCGGTTTTGTTTAATTCGGATAAATCAATATTAATGATCTGTTTTTTGAAAGCACTTTTTATGAAAGGCAGTTTCGCGCGATCTTCGTATTTTTTCGGAGTAACGTCCTGGTAGTAATATCCGTCATTTAAAACTAATTTTAAAATGCTGGATTTTTCGTTACTCATCAATTCACCATCTTTGGCTTTGATAACGGTTTTGTTTTCGCCGGTATTGGTTGGTTTTTCGTGAATCGTAACACCGGTTAAAATGTTTCCATTTTCACCAGATTTTTTGTTGACTTTAATGTTGTAAAACCCAACGTCATTAAACTGCCCTTCGGCAATTGCCATGGCAGGCTTAGCTTGTGCTATGTTTTTTCGGAAATTAATAAATTTATATTCCGCATACGGAATCACATTATTGGCGAACCAGAAAGCTACAATACTTAAAACAAAGATAAACACGATCAAACCTCGCATCGCTCTCTGAAGTGATATTCCTGATGATTTCATCGCTGCGAATTCATAATTCTCAGCCAGATTTCCGAAAGTCATAATAGAGGCCAGTAAAACCGATAGCGGTAAAACCAGCGGAATGATTCTCGGCATCGAGAATAAAAGGAATTTCACAACCAAAATCAAATCAAGATCTTTACCTGCAAGTTCAGAGATAAAGAGCCATACGGTTTGGAGTATGAAGATAAAAAAAAGGATTACAAATACCGTAGTAAATGTAATCAGGAATGTTTTGAGTAAGTATTTGTCTAAAATTTTCAACCTTGTAATTAATCTAATTTATTGATGTAGTATTTTGGATATTTGCTCGCTACAAATGTAAATTGATTTTTTGATAAAGGCTGATTGGTTTTAAAAGAATTAACGGTTAAAGTGGTTTTTGTTCCATTTTTTCCGGTTTCGATCAGGTTATAAATGTGTTTGGTCTGAACATCAATACCTAAAAGAATCTCTTTTCTTTGGTCTTTAGAACTTGTAGGAGCTAATTTGATATATTGTATTTTTCTACCTTTTACATTTTGAACAATATCCATGTTGTATTTGTAGCCGGAATTGAAGAAAGTCAGCATTTTTGAAGGTGTAATAGCAGTATCGTCCTTTTCGTTTACTTTAGAAATGGTTACTTCTTCGTCTTCCGGAACGATGGTGTAGGTTTTCTGACCGTCAAATATTTTTGTTACTCCCATAAAATTCAATACATATTGATTGCCTTTCATGGTTACATTTCCTTTACTGTCCTGGTTGATGTTCTCTTTAGTGTTATTCAGTGTGTATTTAAAGTCAATAACAATATTGTTGTAGCTTTTTATTTTTGAAGTTACTTCATTCAATAAATCTTTGGCTTTTTTATCCTGAGCCTGAATAGAAGTGAAGCTCAAAAGCAATAAAACCGCCATTTGAATGCACTTTTTAGTCATCTTAGTAATAGAATTGTTTTGGATTTCCTGAATTTTTGTTTTCATGATGGGATTAATTTTGTTCATTATTAAAAAATTGGTCAAGAGCACTTAAGTCAGTGATGTTTACGGTTCTTGCTTTACTGCCTTCAAACGGACCAACAATGCCTGCAGCTTCCAGCTGATCGATCAGGCGACCGGCTCTGTTGTATCCTAATTTTAATTTTCTTTGCAGTAATGAAGCCGAACCTTGTTGTGCATTGACAATAATCTCTGCAGCTTCTCTGAATAAAGTATCTCTTTCGGAAATATCCACATCAAGATTGATGCCATTTTCTTCTCCAACAAACTCCGGAAGCAAATAAGCTGTGGCATAAGCTTTTTGCGAACCGATAAAATCCGTAATTTTTTCCACCTCAGGAGTGTCTATGAAGGCACATTGTACACGTATCACATCATTTCCGTTGGTGTATAATAAATCTCCTCGTCCAATTAACTGATCGGCTCCCTGTGTGTCCAGAATGGTTCGGGAATCAATTTTAGAAGTTACCCTGAAAGCAATTCTTGCGGGGAAATTGGCTTTAATTAAACCTGTAATAACATTCACCGATGGTCTTTGTGTAGCGATAATCAGGTGAATACCAATAGCACGGGCCAATTGAGCCAAACGGGCAATAGGGACTTCAACTTCTTTACCGGCAGTCATAATTAAATCGGCAAACTCGTCGACTACCAGAACAATGTAAGGTAAAAATCGGTGCCCTGCCTCGGGATTTAGTTTTCTTGCTCGGAATTTTTCGTTATATTCCTTGATGTTGCGTACCATCGCGTCTTTTAGTAAAGAGTAGCGATTGTCCATTTCAACACAAAGTGAGTTCAGTGTATTCACTACTTTTGCGTTGTCGGTGATGATAGCGTCTTCTGTATCAGGTAGTTTGGCTAAATAATGCCTTTCAATTTTATTAAAAAGCGTAAGCTCTACTTTTTTCGGATCTACCAGTACAAATTTAACTTCGGCCGGATGTTTCTTGTATAAAAGAGAGGTTAAAACAGCATTTAAACCTACCGATTTTCCTTGTCCGGTTGCTCCGGCCATCAGTAAGTGAGGCATTTTGGCCAGATCGACCACAAAAGTTTCGTTGGAGATTGTTTTTCCTAAAGCAATTGGCAGTTCCATTTCAGCTTCCTGAAATTTAGCAGATCCAATAACGCTTTTCATCGAAACCATTGTAGGGTTTTTGTTCGGAACCTCGATACCAATAGTTCCTTTTCCTGGAATAGGAGCTATAATACGGATTCCTAATGCTGAAAGTGATAATGCGATATCATCCTCTAAACTTTTAATTTTAGAAATTCTGATCCCGGCTTCCGGTACAATTTCGTATAAGGTTACCGATGGTCCAACAGTTGCTTTGATCTGTGCAATTTCAATTTTATAATTGCGAAGTGTATCAACAATTCTGTTTTTGTTTTCTTCTAATTCCTCCTGATTGATCGTAATTCCTCCGGTTGAGTATTCTTTCAATATGTCAAGTGTAGGGAATTTGTAATTGGATAGGTCTAAAGTAGGGTCGAATAAACCAAAATCGGCTACTAGACGGGAAGCCAGATTCTCTTCAATAATATCTTCCTCTTCTGCTTTTTCAATTACAAATTCTTCGGTATGAACAGGAGTTTTTACAGTTACCGGATTGATATCCATTTGAACTGGTTTTAAAACCGGATTCAAATCAATTTCTGAGGCGTTTGAAATGGTTGGTTTTAAAGCTTCTTTGTTGATTTCGAATTGGCTGATATTAGATTTTAGATGAATGTTGTCTAATTCCGGATCTTCTTCCTCGATAGCAAATTCTTCTAAGTTATAAGCACTCTCGGCTTCCTGAGGTTTTTTTATTGAAGCCAATTCTGAATTGAATTCTTTTTTAGTAGAATCAAAATACGACTGAATTTTTTCAGGAGATAGTTTGATTTTAAAAATCAGGTACACGATTAATCCGAAAAGTAGCGTAAGTAAAGTTCCGGTTTTTCCGATGTAATCTTGTAAAAACAGATTGAGTTCATATCCGATCGTTCCGCCCAATTCAGGTGCTGAAGTGGCGAAAAATCCAAATAGTACAGAGACAATAATAAGGGCAAAAAGATCCCAAAACCAAGTATTTTTTAATTTTTTGGTAGAGAGTTCCAAAGCGAGAAACATTCCGGTAAGGAAAAATAAACGAACGAATATAAATGAAGCAATACCAAAACCTTTGTATACAATAAGATCGGCGAGGAACGCCCCGAATTTTCCGAGCCAGTTTTCTACAATTTCGGTACGATCGCCAAGCTGGCTTACCGCACTTTGGTCAGATTGCCATTGTCCGTTGACATAAAAAGAAATAAAGGCAACTAATAGTGCCGCAGAAAAGAGTATCAGAAGACATCCTAAAACAAATTTTTGTTGTTTGGATAGGTTTCCGTACTTTATCTTTTCAGTCTTTGATTCGTTTTTTTTGTCTAAAGTTTCCTTTTTGGTTGTTTTTGCCATTCTTGCGTTTCCTGTTGCCTATATAAATTTTGGGATGTAAATGATTAAGCCTATTGCGATTGCTGTCATTGCGGCAAAAAATACCGCTCCCGCTGCAATATCTTTAATAAAACCGATTCGTTTGCTGTAATCAGGGTGAATAAAATCGGCAATTTTTTCTACTGCCGTATTCAAACCTTCAACGCTTAAAACGAGGCCTATGGCTAATGTTTGGCACAACCATTCGGTTTGTGAAATATGAAAATAAAACCCGGCTATGGTCATGATAATTCCCAGAGAGAATTGAACCATAATGCTGTGTTCTGTTTTGATTAATTTTACCGCTCCGTTAAAAGCATAGGTCATACTTTTTAGACGGCCGGTAACAAAGGTATTGTCTTTTTGAAATTCCATTTAAAGATATTATAATGCTGCTAAAGCTGCTTCGTAATTTGGTTCGTTTGCAATTTCAGCTACTTGTTCAGTGTGAGTTACTTTTCCATTAGCATCAACTACAATGATTACTCTTGAATGTAAACCAGCCAAAGGTCCGTCAACAATTTCTAAACCGTTTGTTTTTCCAAAATCTCCTGCCTGAAAATCGGATAAGTTAACTACATTTTCTAATCCTTCAGCACCACAAAAACGTTTTTGTGCAAATGGTAAATCTCTTGAAATACACAATACAGTTGTGTTCTCTAAGTTGCTGGCACTTTCATTGAATTTTCTAACAGATGTAGCACAAGTTCCGGTATCGATACTTGGGAAAATGTTTAAAACCAGTTTTTTTCCGGCAAAATTGCTTAAAGAAACAACTGATAAATCGTTTTGTACTAATTTGAAATCAGCTAGTTGTGATCCAACTGTTGGTAATTCGCCTGAAGTATGAATAGGATTTCCTCCCAATGTTATTGAAGCCATGATTTTTATTTAAATTAATGAGGTTCAAAAGTAAGGATTAATATTCGAATCTAAAAGTATTTGTTGATGGGTTTAAGGAGAGATTAAGGGGGCTGTTTTAATAGCCACGTATTCACGAATTATTTTAGATTTATCACAAAGGATGTCATTTCGGCGAAGGAGAAATTGCACTAGAGAGAGGCATTTTTGATTGTGGAGTTTTTTCTGTGATCTGCTTCGCCTATTCGCTATCGCTTGGGTTTCCTTCGACTTCGCTCAGGAAGTCACCATTGGTTCAGAGTGCGAGTGTGACATGATATGAGTTTTTCGTTTATTGATCTGATTGGTGAAGAAGATCTTTTGTAGTATGAAAGTCCTTCGACTTCGCTCAGGAGGACACTCGTGGTTTAAACCGAGAGTGTGACTGCAAACTGAGACTGCAAACTGAGACTGAAAACTGAGACTGCAAACTGAGACTGCAAACTGAGACTGAAAACTGAGACTGTAAACTGAGACTGTAAACTGAGACTGTAAACTGAGACTGAAAACTGAGACTGTAAACTGAGACTGAAAACTGAGACTGAAAACTGAGACTGAAAACTGAGACTGAAAACTGAGACTGAAAACTGAGACTGAAAACTGAGGCTGAAAACTGAGACTGTAAACTAAAAAAAAAGCGCCTCAAAATTGAAACGCTTTCTCTTGTCATGTTTTTTTTATTTGTATGCTCGATTATTTATCGATGGAACCTAAAACACGTTTCATGAACGCATTTAGAGCTTCTTTTTTATCAGTGCCCTGAACTACCATTTTGTGTACTTCAAGCGCACCATACATATTCGAAATTAATTCGCCAATTACATCTAATTCTTCATCTTTTAAAGACGGAATTTCAGTCATCGCTTCTAAAACTTCGATAGTTTCAATGATATAATCCTGATCGTTTTCTTCGATGAATTGGGTTAACTGCTTTATTACGGGTAATTTCATTTTTTTTAGATTTTTAGATTTTTAGATTATTGGATTTTTAGAAAAGGGTTAAAGTATCTAACCGTCCAAAAATCTAACAATCTAACAATCAATTTAAGCGATCGCGTTTACCAAGTCGATTAAAACTTCTTGTTTGTTGGTTTGAGTTTCTCCAACCAATTGTCCGTTTACAAAGGTTGCGAACGTAGGCAGGTTGCTTACATTGGCTAACTTTCTTGATTCCGGTGAATTTTCAGCATCAACCAAAACAAAAGTGATAGCTTCGTTTTCTGTGGCTAGTTTTTTGAATTTTGGTTTCATAATACGGCAATTTCCACACCATGAAGCTGAATATTGCACTACTACTTTTTCATTTTTAGCAACTAAATCTGCTAACGTATCTTCGTTTAAGTCGATTAACATAGTTTTTATTTTTAAGACACTAAGTTGTTAAGGTTCTAAGATGCTAAATTTTTGCTCTCGAACCGAATAACTTTGTGTGGATTTATTTGATAGTTTTTTAAGTCGTTGAGATTCTAAGATCTAAGTTTAATCTTAGAATCTCTTGACTTTTATTGTAGAACTATAGGTAAGATTCAAAAGTTAAGTTAAAAAACTTAGCATCTTAGAACCTTAGTATCTTTGCTGCTTAATTAGCGCTTAAATACTCAGCAGTACTAAGTCTGTCTGCGCTCATTGCTTCTTTTCCGGCTTCCCAGTTTGCAGGACAAACTTCACCTTTAGTTTGAATGTGAGTGTAAGCATCAACCATTCTTAAATATTCGTTTACGTTACGTCCTAATGGCATATCGTTAACACTTTCGTGGAAGATTTTTCCAGTTTCGTCAATTAAGTAAGTAGCTCTGTAAGGTACGTTTGAACCTTCGATGATAACTGAATCAGTTTCTTCGCTGTAGCTTGTAGCTTCGATGTCAAGAATACCTAAAATATTAGCTAAGTTACGGTTTGTATCTGCTAAGATTGGGTAAGTAACACCTTCGATTCCACCGTTATTTTTTGGTGTGTTTAACCATGCAAAGTGTACTTCGTTTGTATCACATGAAGCTCCGATTACGATAGTATTTCTTTTTTCAAATTCTGGTAAAGCAGCTTGGAAGGCGTGTAATTCAGTTGGGCAAACAAAAGTGAAATCTTTTGGGTACCAAAACAATAATACTTTTTTGTTGTTGTTTACTGCTTCTTCAAAAATGTTGATTTTTAAATTATCACCCATTTCAGAGATAGCATCAACTGCAATACTTGGGAATTTTTTTCCTACTAAAGACATATTTTTCGTTTTAAAGTTAAAAATTTATTTCTGGTGCAAAAGTAGGGCATAAGTGCGTATTCTTACAATAAGAAGTAATTATTAATATTTATTAGGTGATAGTTTTTGATTATAAGTTACTGTTTGGTTTTTGTAAGTTATTGGATTTCAATATTTACGGGTAGGTTTCCTCTGCAAGTATTATTTTCAAGAAATTGAATTCCTGCATTTTTTTGAAATTCTTCGAAATCCTGATACACCTGAATAATTCGGGAAGCTTTAGAAAGATTCGGAATTATTGGCAAAACATAAGGATTTCCGAAAACGTAAAGGAGGCACTTTTTGGTTTGAAGAAGGTTAGAAAGCAATTCTAAAACTTCATCATTGATTTCGAAATTATTCATTGGTTTTGCTTTCGGAACAAACAAAGAAATAATAACGGTTTCGAATGGCTCCAGACCTTTTTTGATTTCTGAAATGGATGAATCTTCTGCATTCTCAAAATCAAATTCTGCTGAATTTAGTACGGTATTTAAAGTCTGAAAAAATGGATTTTTCGTGTTTTTGTATAAACTTAATTTGGCTAACTGGTTGTTTTTTTGTGCTTCAAAAACCTGTTCGATGGTGAAATCATCAATGATTTTTGTGATGGAATTTTGAGCAATTTCAAGGTTTAAAGCTGATGCTCTTTCGAAATTTAGTTCACCTGAAGTAAATTGATTTTCAGCTAGAATTCCAACTTTTTGCTTGGCTTTGATAATTCTGTTGAAACTTTCTTCAATACGTTCAGGAGAAGCATTTTTAAGAATGGCTTCGATTCCTTCGGGTACATTTTCGGCGAAACATAAAACATCATTACCCGCATTGAAGGCTTCCCATTCCAATTCTCCTTTGGTTTCGTATAATTTAGAAACACTATGCATGTTCAGTGCATCGGAAATGACCAGACCATCGTAACCCAGTTTTTCTCGTAAAAGTGTTTCAATAATAGGTTTTGATAAAGTTGCCGAAGTATTTTTTCCTTCGTTCAAACTTGGAACTGCTAAATGTCCAATCATAATCGAATCGACATTGTGTTCAATTCCTTTAATAAAAGGGTACAGCTCGTTTTCAAGTAATTCTTCTAAAGTCTCGCTTAAAACCGGTAACCCTAAATGCGAATCGACATTGGTATTTCCGTGTCCGGGGAAGTGTTTCAGACAGCCTAAAATTCCCACTTCCGACATGCCTTTAAGATATTCTACAGCAAAATGGGCTACTTTTTCTTTGTTTTCACCAAAAGAGCGATAGCCTATTACGGGGTTGTTCGGGTTGTTATTGATGTCGGCCAAGGGAGATAGATTGTAATGAATTCCTGCAGCTTTCAAATCTAAACCAATTTGTTTCCCCACTTCATAAACCAGATTCGATTTATTTTCCGGTAAGGCGCCTAATGTAATGGCGTACGGGTACTGCGGTGTTTTTTCAATGCGCATGGCTAAGCCCCATTCGGCATCAATGCTGATTAGGAGAGGGGTAGTGGCTACGTTTTGATAACGGACAATCAGGTCTTTTATTTTTTGATAGCTGTCGTCATTAAAAACAACTTTTTTCTTGCTCTCGTAGTTTGTTGCAGCACTCGCACGGCTGTGAAAAAAGGTAAGTCCGCCAATGTGGTGTTCTTTTATTAAACGTTCAGTTTCCTGGATGTTTTCTTCGGTATCGTTTATAAAAACTGCAGGAAAAAAGAATTGTCCCACTTTTTGTCTTAATGCTTGTGCTGTCATTTTCATTAGTATAAAACCCGTTGGGTTGTAATTCGTAAAAGTTTAATTAAACAGATAGTCCCGATGCATCGGGATATGTGTAAAAAAGGATACAAAAAAAAAATATAATTTCTTTCACATAACCAGTTTTGTGTATTTTAAATAAGTGAAACGTCTTTTTTCTGCTAAAAAAATCTATGTTTCTATGTGTTAAAAATGGCTACACCCAAAAGATTATTTTAAAGTCATTTTCATACAAACACTATTGTCCATTTTCTCGTAAGGCGGATAGTTTGGAATGATAGTGTAACCTAATTTTTGGTATAAGCTGATGGCTTCCGGCTGATTTTTACCGGTTTCGAGAATCGTATAGCTGTATTTGATTTCTTTTGCCCAGCGCTCGAGTTCTGCCAAAACCTGAGAAGCAATTCCTCTTTTTCGGAAATCGGGGTGGACAAACATGCGTTTGATTTCGACCGTATCTTTTTCTTTTTCCCTAAAAGCACCACAACCAACTGCTATATCATTTTCATAGAAAACGACAACATGTTTGATGAGATCGGTTTTGTTAAACTGATTGTAAAAGTCATGGTCTTCTCCGTCTCTGATTTTTAAATCCTGATCCAGTAAAACGACCAGATTTTTAAAATCAGTATCGTCAGAGTTGGTTCTTTTTAAACTAATCATGATGTTAAATTTATTTTCGTTTTTGAAAAAGGAGCTTTACAATATGGTGTTTTGGCTAAGCTGAAATTTATTTTTCAGGATTAAAAAGTTTGCATTTTCATAAAAATGCTCTTTTAAAGCTGCTTTTTATTCATAACCTTTCCCCGTAAACCAATCATATCCCTCAATTGTTTTGTATTCATTAGGCATTGAACTCAGTATCACAGTCTCTTTTTTATTATTGTTATAAGGTTTGTTTTTTGAGATAATTAATTTACCGGTTTTCTTGTCGTTTTTGTCTTTTTCATAGTAGACATATTCCAGAGTGTCAATTGTCTCGCCATTCCATCTGTATTTGTACATCTCAGTTTCTCCGGGATGACCATATTGTACACCTCTTATTATTTTTTCTTTAGGAGAGAAAGTTGGATTGATAAATTCAAAACTATTTGAAAAAGTCTTTTGGTCTTCTCTGAGTAAGTAAATATTACTGAAAGCTTTTAAGCAACACCCGGTAGCACCATACCAGTTTAAAACGAAGTCTTTTAATCCATCTCCATTAATATCTCTAATAGTGTCATTTCTATAAGTCAGACTCCATTCTTTATGAGAGACCACCTTTTTAAATTTATTGTTAACTTTTGAATAGATGTCAATGTATACATCGTTTATTCCGTAACGGTGAATAATTAAATGGGGATGCTTTTTGGTGAAATGATTATCGAAATTTATATCCACTTCAATTGCAGTGTTCACTTTATATTCTTGGTGAAATTTGTTCTTGTCAATATTTTGTGTTGCAATTTTTATTGCATTTGTTAAGATCTGGTCAAATCTTACACTATCAATTCTATTTTGCTGTTCTAATTTTTTTCTTTTTTCTAAACGTTCTTTTTCCTTTTGTAAAAACGTTGCCGAAACCGAATCTTTTCTAACTGCCTTTTTTTTCTTTTCGTTTGATTGTCCGCATGAAAATAATGACAGTATGATTACTACTATTGCTAATATGTTTGGTTTTGTCTTCATACGGTTGCGAAAACTTAGAAAATGATAATTTGTTCTTATTTCAGTTTGCTTTTCTTTTGTTTGGCAAGTTGTGTTTTGGTGTGTAATGCTTTTTCTAAGCGGTTTTTGAAACGGAAGAGTTTCGGCAAACCTTCGAGTCGGTCTTCGAGTGTAATTTTTTCAAAAACAACAATGGCTTTTTCTAAAACCCGGATCTCATTATCGAGATCCATCTGGTTTTTATAGAAGGTTGCTAATCGGTCGTAAGGATGATTTCCTTTAAAACCTTCGTTGATATTTTGTTCGTATAACGCAATTGCTTTCTCCGTTTCTCCTGCTTTTTCCAATTCAATTGCTTTCAGGTTTCGTTCGGCCTGTAAATTTTCATTGATCTCCATAGGTAAGATGTTTGATTTGGGGTTAAACTTCTTCAGATTTTTTCCCAAAATCTTTTGGGAATATTAAAAAACGTGATAAAATAAGACCTGGGATTGTGGCGATTACTACCCAGATAAAGAAGTTTTCATAACCTAAATATTTTTGTATAAAACCACTTAACATCCCCGGAAGCATCATTCCTAATGCCATAAAACCGGTTGCAAGCGCATAATGTGCCGTTTTTGATTCTCCTTCTGCAACATGAATTAAATACATCATAAAACCTGTGAAACCAAAACCGTATCCAAATTGTTCCAGAATAACGGTAATGCAGGTATAGAGATTTAAAGGAGAGTTAATTTCGAAAAAATACAAATTGATATGAAGATGGAAAATATCTTGCGGCTGAAAATGAGCCAATCCGATAAAACCAAGAATAGGGAGATGCATGGTCAAAAACATTGGAAACATCCATTTGGTAAGACCATGTTTAGAAAGCGCGATTCCGCCTAAAATTCCTCCAACAGTCAAAGCAAAAATCCCCAGAGTTCCATAAATTATTCCAACAGCTTCCGTATCTAATCCCATTCCGCCTAATTCTTTTCCGTCCAATAAAAAAGGACTTAACATTTTAAGTAATTGAGATTCACCAAGTCTGAAAACTAGGATAAAAGCGAGAATTATTCCAATTTGTTTTTTTTGAAAGAAACTGATAAATATAGTGGCAAAGTTTTGATGATGTGTTTTATCAGCACTTTCTAAGGTGTTTATTTCTTCTTTTGGCGTAAAAATGAAATTGTAAAGGGTAATAAATGTCATCAATAAACCAACAATAATCATGGTATAGGACCAGGCTTTGGTATTGTCGCCATATTTATGTTCTAAATAACCGGCAAGCAAAACAATTAATCCATTTCCGGCAAGCATCGAAAGTCTGTAAAAGGTACTTCTGATTCCTAAGAAAAAAGATTGCTGCTCTTTGGGTAAAACCAATAAATAGAAACCATCACTAGCAATATCATTGGAGGCTGATGCAAAAGCGGCAACCCAGAATATGGCTAAAGTCATCATGAAAAAACCACTTGTGGGAATGGTGAATCCAACGACCAAAAAAGCAATAGAGATGAGCAATTGCATTGATAAAAACCATTTTCTCTTAGTTCCTGTCAACTCAATAAAAGGGCTCCAAAGTGGTTTTATCACCCAGGGCAGGTATAATAAACTGGTGTAGACGCCAATATCTTCGTTTGATATTCCCAGATTTTTGTACATAATTACCGAAACAGAGATAATTATGGCATAAGGCAATCCAGATGCGAAATTTAGAAACGGAATCCAGAACCATGGTTTATTATCTGTTTTCATTTGGCTGGGCAGGGGTATAAGGTTTAAATGGTTTTTTTAGGTCGATAGCTGCGGGCGTACTTTCATTAGCATAATAATCAATAAAGGTTACGGCGCAGGCTTTGTACTGATTTATTTTTTCGGCAGGAATGCTGAATGAAATTACTCCGTTTGTTTCATAAACGGTAATTTTATCGATAATTTTTGTAGCGTCATTAACATCTACTTTCGAAACATGATCTCCACCATAAATTACGATGTAGCGCACTTTTGTATTCAGCGGACTTTTGATTGTGAAGGTGTATTTATTGCTGTCTTTTGAATACTCATTGAAAACCGGTGTATCGATTATAATGTGCTTTAAATTGGGTACTGCAGCCGGAAGTGCCGGATATTTATATTGATTTTCTTCTAAAAGACGAACGATATCAAAGTTCTTGTTCATGAACCATTTAGAACTGAAATAAGCGCTTCCGCTTACTTTTTTGAAGCTTCTAGCATAATCAATCTGATTTGGAATTTCACTGGCAAAATTCCAGCTTTTGTCATTGTCTCCTCTGATTTTATAAGAGGCGTGTCCGATATAAAGTGCAGTATTATTAGAGTTCTCTGACCACCATTTGACCAATTTTGAATAAGAAGCTCTCGGGTTGTTCATACTCCAGTACAATTGAGGAAGGATGTAATCGATCCATTTTTGGTCCATCCATAAAACAGGATCGGCATACAAATCGTCGTAATTGGACGTTGACTGGGTTTCAGAACCTTTTGGATCCTGAGATTTATTACGCCACACCCCAAACGGACTGATTCCGAATTGTACCCATGGTTTACTGGTTTTGATCATGGTCGAAATGGTGTGTACAAAGTTGCTCACATTGGCACGACGCCAATCACCAAGACTTAACCCGGCTCCGTATTTTTTGTAGGAAGTGGTATCGTTAAAGGTTTTTCCCGGAACAGTATACGGATAAAAGTAGTCGTCAAAATGAATGGCATCGATATCGTATTTGTCGACTACTTCTTTTACCACCTTGGTTAGATGTTCCTGAACCTCAGGTAATGCAGGGTCGTAATATATTTTTCCGGCGTATTCAATCATCCATTCCGGATGCTTAAAAATGTCGTGATCGGGACTTAACTGCTGTTTGTTCAGGTCGAAAGTAGCGCGATACGGATTCAGCCAGGCGTGAAATTCAAAGCCTCTTTTGTGGGCTTCCTCGATCATCCAGGCCAAGGTATCGTAATACGGATTGGGTGCCTGTCCTTCTTTCCCTGTCAGGAAACGGGACCATGGTGCGAGTTCTGTTGGATATAAAGCATCTCCAACGCTTCGAATCTGAACTATTACGGCGTTGTAGTTTAATTTTTTATAAGCATCTAAAATCTCAAGATAGTCCGCTTTTTCTTTCTCTACGCTGTCTTTAGCTGTTTTTGGCCAGTCGATGTTGACCACAGTTGCAATCCAGACCCCTCTAAATTCATTTTTAGGGTAAAGTGTTTTTTCCTGTGCATCGGATTTCCATCCGAAGAAAAATAAAAATAGAATAGAGAATAATAGTTGCTGATTTTTATGCATTTCAATCTTTTTTAACAGAAACCAAAAATAGTTTTTTTAGATGAGTATAAGAAATTATAATTTTAGAATAGTGATTAAGTGGAATGTTTAATGGTTTAATCGTTTATTCGTTTAATTATAGGTTGATAAACGGAGTGAAATTCTTTGCTGTTTATGGTTTATAGTTTGTTGTTTGTTGTTTGTTGTTTGTTGTTTGTTGTTTGTTGTTTGTCTGAGCGGAGTCGAACTTGTCTGTCTGAGCGAAGTCGAGGTTGTCCGTCTGAGCGGAGTCGAGGTTGTCCGTCTGAGCGAAGTCGAAGACAGGTCAACGAGAACGTGGGGGGCTTCGACTTCGCTCAGCCGGATATTAGTTTTAGTTTTGTAAATCGAAGTTGTCTGTCTGAGCGGAGTCGAACTTGTCTGTCTGAGCGAAGTCGAAGACAGGTCAACGAGAACGTGGGGGCTTCGACTTCGCTCAGCCGGACATTAGTTTTAGTTTTGTAAATCAATAATCGTTAATCGGAAATTTTAAATATAAAGGGTTTATAGTTTATAGTTTGTAAATCGAACTTGTCCGTCTGAGCGGAGTCGAAGTTGTCTGTCTGAGCGGAGTCGAAGACAGGTCAACGAGAACGTGAGGGGCTTCGACTCCGCTCAGCCGGACATTAGTTTTAACTTTGTAAATCAATAATCGATAATCAAATATCCTAAATCTTAAATTAATTAGGATTTATACCTTAAAAATGAGTCTTTTTTTGTAAAAATATCCTAAAACACAACTCCATAATAGTACATACAGTACAGAATAGGTAAAGGACGATAACAATTGATTTTCAAAAAGAGGACTGATCCCGTACTGGTACGCATAGTCTCTAACGTTTATAGTCTCGGAAATATTTTGAGGATTCTGAATTTTAATCATGGCAAGTGCACGAGGCAGTATGCCGGAAACAAAAAATACAATCATTGGATTTACACCCCAACTGAGTAAAAAAGTTGTCCATTTTTTGTGATTGAGTATATCTACTACATAATAGATCAGGGTGAGGAGAAATAAACCAATCCCGGCAGTAAATAAAACATACGAGCTGCTCCAAAGTGCTTTATTTATAGGGAAAAATAGAGACCACAGTAATCCTGAGATCATCAGGGCAACACTGAGGATTCCCATTTTTTTTGCAATTTCGGTTTTGGGTATGGGTTTTAGAAGCAATTGACCTATTAGTAGTCCGATCAATCCGTTTGCTATAGTGGGTACAGTACTTAGAATACCTTCCGGATCCCAGGTTTTGGTAGCGATGTACATGTGATCTTTGAGTAAAATACTATCGAGCCATGACGCTAAATTGGTACCCGGTTCCAGATTTGCAGGACCAATTCCGGGAACAGGAACCAGTGTCATGATCGCCCAATAGCCCAATAAAATAAGAGTACTTAGAATGATTTGGGTTTTTACGTTTGTTTTTAAATAGACGAGTGAAACCAGCAGATAAACAACTCCGATGCGTTGCAGCACACCTGGAAGTCTGACATCGCTGAAATTTTCGTGTCCGCCATAAGCTAAAGCGAGAAAAATAATGAAAAGACCAGCGGCTAAAAGGGTTTTAATTTTAAGATTGAAGTTTCCAATTAAAGCATATCCAACTAAAGCGGTGAGCATTAAACGCACGAGAAGAAGTGGAAATCCGTCAAGTCCCAGAAAATAAATGCTGTTGAAAAAGTACAGAAAAAATCCAAGGCAAATGATGCGCAGGGAACGGGTGATTATTTTTAAGATGTTTTCGGGTTTGTCCTGTTTAATGGGCATGGCGAGTGGAATTGCGATTCCAACGACAAGTATAAAAAACGGAAAAACGAGATCGGCTAAGGTGCAGCCGTTCCACTTTGCATGATCGAGAATGGGGTAAACATAATCCCAGCTTCCCGGATTGTTTACAACGGTCATTAACAAGACAGTAAGCCCTCTTAAAACATCAACTGAAATGATACGATCTTTCATTTTCTTATTTTATTTAATTCGTTTCGGAGTCTTTTTAAACACATAGAGACATAGCATTTTGTAAACCGAAAATCAGGCATTTCACTTTTTCTCAATACACATAGCTTACTACGTGAAAGAAACGAGTTTCTTTTTAGGAATTCTTTTTTATATAAATCTAGGCCTCTATGTGTTAAAATGATAGCCACAGATTAATGGATTAAAAAGATTATAAAATCTGCAAGATCTGCAAAATCTGCGTGAAAAATATTTATCACATAGAGGCATCGTTTTTTATAAGTAAGATAGTCTATGTCTATTGGTTTAGTTAAACTTTCAGGAAGTATATCTTTAATCAGGTAACGAGATTTTCCCCATGGTTACAGATGGAATTCCTTTGTGTGAGCCAAAATTAAAATCTTCCCCAGCTATAGTTTCATTAGCCAAAACAGCAAACAAAACGGCTTCTTTGGCATCGCCAGAAATACCCAGTTCATCTGTTTTGTGAAAATCGCAAGGCAACAATTCTTTAAGCCATTGCACCAGTAAAGGATTGTGCGTACCTCCGCCGGACAGGTAAATTTTGAAATCTTCGAGTCTATCAGCAGAGTTGTTTACGGCATAATGAATGGCTTCGGCGATTGTTTCAGCGCTAAAACGGGTTAATGTAGCCAGTAAATCGGGAGCAGAAATGGTTTCAGAGGAACTTCTGACCAAAGCTGCTTTTACGTATTCGGCACTAAAAAGCTCCGGACCTATTGTTTTTGGAAATTCCTGACGGAAAAAAGCATCGTCTTTTAAATGATCGAGCAATAACTGATTTACAGTTCCTTTTCGGGCTATTTCGGCATCTTTGTCGTAACTTTTTTCAGGGTAATACTGTTTCGTAAAAAGATCGATCAGGGTATTTCCGGTTCCGGTATCGGTTACGAAAGTTTCTTCGGGATTTAATGAAGCAGGTAAGAAGGTAAAATTAGCAATACCACCCATATTGAGCATGATGCGATTTTCGCCCTTTTTTCCAAATAAAAAATAATCACCATAAACGGCTAACGGAGCGCCTTCACCACCTGCTGCAATGTGTTTTTGTCTGAAATCAGAAAGGGTAATGATACCTGTTTTTACGGCAATATGATCGCCATCGCCAATTTGTAAAGTGGCGTTTGGAAATTTCTCCTGTTGGTGCAAAAACTTAGGAGCGTGTAAAACCGTCTGTCCGTGTGAGGCAATCAAATCGATTTGGCTGGCGGAAATATTTCGTTTTTTCAGAAAATCGTTTATCATTTCGGCATGCAAAATTCCAATCCATTCGTTGAGCATCACCAAATGTTGAAAATCAATTTCTTTCTTCGCAAAAACTTTACGGATTTCAAATTTAATGTCTTCCGAATAATCGATAGTTTCAAATTTAGTTATTTTGACAGCGCTATTTTGCCCTGAACCTGAAATTTCGCATAAGGCAATATCGAGCCCGTCAAGGGAAGTACCGGACATTAACCCAATAATGCTGCGGGTTTCTTTTTGAGCAATTTGGTACAGTGCGTTTATATTTTTATTCATGAAAATTGAATTTTATAAAGACGATTTGAATTATAAAATAGATAAAATTAACTCGTTGAGTGTAATTTGTTTTAACACATAGACACATAGTATTACTTTTTGTACAGAAGGCGTTTCACTTGCATCAATACGCATAAGCTATCTGAAAAAAAACTTAGATTCATTTTTTTGATAAAAATAAATCTGCGTAAATCTTTTTTACTCTCATTTTATCCGCTTAATCTGCCAAATCTGCGTGAAAAAAATAGCTCGCAGATTTAGCAGATCAGGCAGATTTTAATTACAGTTGCGGTCCAGTGTGCTAAATTTTTTTTTTTCATTACATCCAAGGGGTTAAAATTAGAGTATTTTGGCAGTAATCGGCTTAAAAGTATATTTTTTTGTCGGTTTTTTTACTGGTAAAATAAAGGCCTGTATAGGTAATTAGTGCATTTATAAGGATCAATTCATTGTCAAAGACATAACCGAAAAGGGCCTTCGAATTTTCGCTTAGTACATAAGTTAAAATGGGAGCTACGATACAAAACCAAGGTACCAATTTATCGGTTACAATTCTGTTTTTCTGAAGTAATCCAAAAGCATACAAACCTAAAAGCGGTCCATAAGTATAGGAAGCGGCCTTGAAAACTAAAGCCACCACAGAACTGTCATTAAAAGAATTAAGGACTATAATAACCAAAAAGAACAGGAACGAAAAGGCGAGGTGCACTACATGTCTTCGTTTTACATTTTTTGGATTTGAAATGTTTTCGCTTTTGTCCATCCCCAGAAAATCAACACAAAAAGAAGTGGTCAGAGCCGTTAAAGCTGAGTCGGTTGTCGCAAAAGTGGCTGCAATGATTCCTAACAAAAATACCAGAGCGGGAACAGTAGCCAAATGATTCAGTGCAATCTCCGGAAAAAGAAGATCCGTTCTGGGTTTGTTGGTTACCAAATCCAGCGGTACGGAAATGTTGTTTTTTGCAGCATACATATACAGTAAAGCTCCCAAACTTAAAAAAAGAAGACTGATTGTGACAAAAATAACGGTAAAAGTATACATGTTTTTTTGCGCTTCTTTAATGTTTTTGCAACTGATGTTTTTTTGCATTAAATCCTGATCCAGTCCCACCATTGCAATCATGATCAATAGCCCTCCTAAAAATTGCTTCGCAAAATGATATTTATTAGTCAGGAAATCATCAAAGAAAAAAGTTTTAGAATAATTACTGTTTCGAATTGCTGAAACCGATTCGAATACGGTTAAGTCTAAACTGTTTAATACAAAATAAATGGTAATAAAAACAGAGGACACCAAAAAGAAAGTCTGTAAAGTGTCTGTGATAATAATAGCTTTTAAGCCGCTTCGGTAAGTATATAAAAAAACAAAGGTCAGACCTAAAAATACGGTGAGCGGAAACGGAATGTGATAGTAGTCAAAAACATAACGCTGCAGTACGAGCACAACCAAATAAAAGCGCAAGGCAGAACCTATGGTACGGCTAACCAGAAAAATAGAGGCGGCCGTTTTGTAACTGTTCGTTCCCATTCTTTTTTCGATATAGCTGTATATCGAGGTAAGGTTCATTCTGTAATACAAAGGGAGCAATACTTTTGCAATTACAATAAGCCCTACGGCCTGTCCCAATATAAACTGAAAGTATTTGAACTGCTCTCCGTTTGGCGATCCTACCTCACCCGGAACGGAGATAAACGTTAGTCCGGACAGCGAAGTGCCAATCATTCCAAAAGCGACTAAATACCATTTGGAGTTTTTATTGGCCTTGAAAAACGAATCGTTGTCCTGTCCTTTTTTGCTGATGATTTGAGAAATCAGTAATAGTATGCCAAAATATACGATGATGAAGATTAAGATGGTGCTTGAAGACATTTTGGTTTTGGATTAGTGATGAGATTATTTTTTTAACTTGTTCATGAGCTCCATAAAAGGTCTGTTAAACACAATATTGTCATTTCGACGTAGGAGAAATCACATACAAAACTCCGTATAGAAAGTCGCCAATCTTTGTCGAATTACTAGTGCGATTTCTCCCTTTGGTCGAAATGACATAAACTTTGCGGGAAATTTATTCACCATAGTAGTAAAGAGTTTATTTCTTAGCGTTGTTTGCCTGTAACACGGCTCTGACGCTTTTGTGTTTCTCTAACAGTTCGGCAGCCTGATCGTGTTCAATTTGGAGTTCTTCCACGATCATTTTAATTGCTCTTTTGACTAATTTTTCGTTAGACAATTGCATGTCGACCATTTTGTTGCCTTTGATTCTTCCCAGTTTAATCATCACCGAAGTTGAAATCATATTTAAAGTCAGTTTTTGTGCTGTTCCTGCTTTCATGCGGGTACTTCCGGTCAGGAATTCGGGTCCAACCACGACTTCGATCGGATAATCGGCAACTTCGGCAATTAGTCCTTTACTGATACAGGAAATGCTGCCTGTTTTAATATTGTTTTCTTTGGCTTTTTGGAGTCCGCCCAATACATACGGAGTGTTTCCGGAAGCGGCTATTCCGATAACAAAATCCAGACTCGAGATCTGATGTTTCGATAAATCTTTCCAGGCTTGCTCGGTATCGTCTTCGGCATTTTCTACAGCTTTTCGAATGGCGGTATCACCTCCGGCAATAATTCCGATAATCATATCATGGGGTACTCCAAAAGTAGGAGGGCACTCAGAAGCATCTAAAATTCCAATACGCCCTGAAGTTCCGGCACCAATATAAAATAAGCGTCCGCCCAACTGCATTTTTTTCACGATGGCTTTGACCAGCTTTTCAATTTTCGGAATTTGTTTTTCAACAATATGAGGTACCTTTTGATCTTCTGTATTCATGTTGATCAGCAATTCTTTGGTGCTCATCTGATCCAGATTTTTATAAAGGGACTCTTGTTCGGTTTCGGGGTTTTTATTTTTCATAATACATAGCTGTAGTATTGTTTAATCGTTTAACTGTTTAATCGTTAAGTTGTTTGTTGTTTGTTGTTTATGGTTTATGGTTTGTTGTTTGTTGTTTGTTGTTTGGAAATCAAAAAATAAGATTGATTATGAATGTCAGGCTGAGCGGAGTCGAAGCCCACGTTCCTATTGACCAGTCTTCGGCTTCGCTCAAACTGACAATGCCTCGATTTCGCTCAGACTAACAATGCCTCGACTTCGCTCAGACTGACAATGCCTCGACTTCGCTCAGTCTGAGTGGAGCCAAAATTGTCAGTCTGAGCGGAGCCAAAATTGTCAGTCTGAGCGGAGCCGAAGACCGACAATTTTTAAATAGCCGGATCAGCAGGGGTATTCGTATTGTTGTTTCTTTCAGAATCCGGATAAGGATACCAGTTACGATTTCTTTCGGCACCGGATGTTCCTGCTGCCGGACGGTCAAATCTTCTGCTGTCTTCCAGTTTTAGGCTCGACATGTACATTTCGATACAGCGGTTGCGGTAAATTTCAGTTAAGATAGCCGGTTTGGTTACGGCTCCTGCATATGGAGGAAGATTAGCACCAATGCCATAAGTATCTGCTCCGGATGTTTTGGTTAAAACTTTGTTGAGTTCGATAAGTGCCTGTGGTAAATTGTCTTTTCGGGCATAACTCTCGGCTTTAATCAGGATCATTTCACCCGGTAAATACAGTGGAATCGATTTGGTATTCGAATCAAAGAATCCTGTGGCAACAGTTGGGTTTGAACCCGGTTTGATGTAAAAATTCAGCCTTCCGTCAGAGTTTGAAGGAGCTAAAGCAGCTGGCAATCCCAAAGTTAGATCAACAGGCTGAAAAACATTATTGGTGGTGATTGAGATATAAGCAATAGGGTTGGCGCTAATCGGATCAAAAGCAAAAACCGATTTTACAGACAGGTCAACCATACCGGCATAGGTAATAGCGTTGTCGTAATCTCCGGCCATCAGATATGTTCTGGCTAATAAGGCATAAACGGTATTTTTGTAATTAATGCTAGTAACCAATCCCGTTGCTCCGGTCGCTTTGTCTAGCAGTGGTTCTGCTACTTTTAAAATTTTGATGGCTTCTGTTAATACATCTGCCCTCGAATCAAAAGTGGCATTTTTAGCTGTTTTTAACGGTACACTTTGAAAATACTGTACCAGAGTGGTAAGCGCCATTGCCTTAAAAATAGAGGCATGAACCAGAATACTGGCTTTTTCGGTATCTGAAGTTAATACGTTGACATTATCAATTACTTTTTGCGATTCAGATTTAATCACCAAGCATTGTGACCACAGATTGTTTACGACCTGATTTTTGGTCGAAAGTACGCCGCCACCCACAGAAAGTTCACCTTCGTCGACATTTCCGGCGTTTAGCAATCGCAGTTCTTTTGTGGTAAATCCGTTTCCGGTAATGGTGTTGTACACTGGGCTTGTTCGGTCAACGCTCCAAAGAAGCTGTAGTCCGTTGGCAGCACCAATAACTCCCTCTCGGGTTCCAAAAACTAATTCCTGAGAGGGCTTGGTAGGGTCTAAATAATCTTCGTTACAGCTTGTTAAAAGCATTGTAAGGGCTACTATAGGGATGAATATTTTTTTCATGATGTTTTGATTTGGTTAGAATTGAACTTTTACCGCCAAGGAATAAGAACTTGGAATTGGCACGGTTCCAAAATTGTATCTCGCTACAGAAGACTGTCCGCCTGAGTTGGTTTCCGGATCGAAACTGGTAAAATTGTCCCAGGAGATCAGGTTTCTTCCGCTGGCTGTAACCGTCAGATCGTCAAAGAATTTGTTTAATTTTCCGAAAGAATAATTCAGTGAAACTTCTCTTAATTTCAGGTAACTTCCGTCTACCACTCTAAATTCTTCCACATTATAAACCGACCAGATGTACCCACGTGGTAATTCGCCGTTAAGTTCCTGAGTTACAATTTTTCCTGATCCCACACCTTGTCGGGTTCTGTAATCGGCATCAAAAACATCTACGCCCTGAACGCCGTCAAACAATACCGAAAGACCAAATTTCTTGTAATTCAGATTGGCTCCGAAAGCGATGATATAATCCGGGTTTGGATTTCCAATTTGTTTGTTCAAAATAGTTCCGGTTGGCTGTCCTGAAGCATCTCTTTGCGGTGCTCCGGTATTGACATCTCCTTTTTCGGTTTGCGGATATCCGGAAGGTGTGAGCAATAAGCTTCCATCGGAATTTCGGGCAAAATAAGTTCCGTAGAAAATTCCGATAGGTTTGTCCATCTCCACAAAAACAGGAGCCCCTGCTAAGTTGCTGTCCAGTTTGAAACGAGTTTGTGGTAATCCTGTCACTTTGTTTCGGTTACTGCTGTAGTTTACAAAAACATCAAGATGCAGGTTTTCTTTTTTGATCAGATCGTATTTCAAATTGATTTCGAACCCTTTGTTGTTCATTTGTCCGATGTTTTTAATCGTATTCGTTGCGCCTTCAGAAGCCGCCAGCTGAACCGGCAATAACAAGTCATCAATATCGGCATTGTAATAGCTGAAAGATAAATTCAGACGGTCTTTGATGAAGCCAAAATCACCTCCAATTTCATACGTAACACTTTGTTCCGGTCTTAAATCCAGATTTCCTTGCTTGAATCCTTCGATCGTAAAAGCACTGTTTCCTAAAAGTGTTCCCGTAGAATAATTGGTAAAACGGGCATAAGGTTTAATTGCGGTTAAACTTCCTGATTTTCCCCATGAAGCTCTAAAACGTACGGAGCTTACAGCATCGTGAATGTTTTGCATGAAGGGTTCATCCGAAAATACATAACTCACACTTGCTTTTGGATAAAACTGAGAACGGTTAGCACTCGAAAAAATAGTCGAAGCATCCTGTCTTCCGGCAACTGTCAGGTATAATTTGTCTTTGTAACCAACAGTTTCCTGAAGATAATATCCCCATAAATTATATTTGGATTGGCTGGAACTTGGCGAACCCGGAATCAAAGTATTAAAAGCATTGATGGTTTCGATAAAAGGTTTTAAGTTACGTCCTTCAACTGCTGCAAAATTATCGCGATACGTCTGTACGTTGTAACCTCCATAAGTAGTAGCTTTCCATTTGTCATTAATATTCCAAAGGTATCTTAAGTTCAAATCGTTATTGAATTGTACCACTCTGTTAGTAGCCTCAGAAACATACCCGTCATTGTAGTAAGCCGGATTCACAACATACGGATATCTCGGGATGAAGACATTTCCTCTCTGATTGTAGTTGTCGATACCAAAAATCAAATCGGCATTGAAATTTTTAAACGGCGTATAGTTCAATTGTAAATCAGAGATAATACGGTCTGTATTTTGTTTGATTTTGAAAGTTTCAATGATCGAAAGCGGATTCACCCTGTTTGGATCAACTGCCAGCAGATTACCGTTTACATCTCTTTGATTGATGTCGTAGGTATTATTGGTAATGTTGATGGCATTAATCGGACTCCAGAAGACGTTTCCGTCCGGTTTTTCATTTGAACTCGAGTTGATGTAATTTAATCCCACCGTAGCGGATAGTTTTGAGTTGAAGTCATGTTTCAATCTCACTTTAGCCCCCGCTCTTTTAAAATCGGTATTTTTTATGATTCCTTCGTTTACCAGATAACCAAGAGAAGCAAAATATTTGGTTTTCTCGTCTCCACCCTGTAGGGAGAAATACGTATCAGTTCCGACACCCGTAGTAAAAATATCATCCTGATAGTCGTGTCGCTGTACGTTAGTCGTTCTGGTTTCAAGGTTTCTGCCTAAAACCGTTACTGTAGTTGGACTTGCAGGATTCCCCTGAATTGGGAACAGGGCTGGTGAAGTACTTACAAACTGCTTGTCGGACATGTTCATATCCAGTTTTTTGCGAATTTGGTTAGAAGTTACGCTGGTTGAAAAGGTATATCTGGTTTCTCCTGCAACACCTTTTTTAGTCGTAATTAAAACCACACCGTTGGCTGCTCTTGATCCGTAAATGGCGGCTGCAGCACCTCCGTTTAATACTTCAACGCTTTGAATATCGTTAGGGTTAATGTCCGCAGATCGGTTCTGACCAATTTGCATGTTAGAGTTTCCGGTAGTCACGTTTAGGTTGGTTACGTTGGTAGTGGCGTTGTTTAAAACCACCCCGTCAATAACATATAAAGGATCTGAAGAACCTAATATCGAAGAAGTTCCTCTAAGCTTGATGCTGAAACCTCCGGCTGGATCACCCGAGTTTTGAGAAACCTGAGCACCCGCAATTTTTCCCTGCAGCGCCGTAGAAAGACCTCCGGGTTGTGCTTTAACTAAATCTTCTCCTTTTAAACTGGTTACGGCATTCCCGAGTTCTTTACGGGTAGCGCGTACGGTGGAACCCAGTACAACAACTTCAGAAAGAGCGTTCGTTTCTTCGGTCATTTTAAGGTTGATTGTAGTCATGTTTGCTGTGATCTTGATTTTCTTCGAAGCAAATCCTACAAAACTAAAAACGAGCGTTTCGTTTTCGTTTGCAGTGATGCTGAATTTTCCGTCCAGATCAGTTGTAGTGCTTTTAGAAGTACCTTCGATCAAAACGGATACTCCTGGTAGAGAAAGTCCGTCGGTAGTACTAATAATCGTACCGGTTACGGTTTTTGACTGCGCAAAAATGGGCTGCGCAAACAAAATAATTCCAAATAAAAAGAATAGTTTTTTCATTTTTAAAATATTTGTTTGGTTAGAGATTTTAAATGTAGAGAATTAATTTTTATAAATGCAATTTTTTGCAACATATTTAATTTAAATATTAAAAAACGCATAAAAACGCATTAAATTGTGATTTTGTAAATACTGAAAGTACTGTAAAAGGTGTTTTTGAAATAATTGTCTAATAATCATGCATGATCATGCAATATATTTTTATATTTGTTTAAAAAAGTTAAAATGCTGAAGAAAGAGAGACATCAGTTTATCATGGATAAATTCAAGAGTGTCGAAAAGATAAACACGATCGATCTTGCCACAGAGCTCAGTATCTCTGAGGATACCATACGCAGAGATTTTAACGAAATGCACAACAAAGGGCTGATCAATAAGGTATATGGAGCTGCTTTTCCGGTAAAAGAGAAATCCAATAACGTTTTTGATATCCATATAATCAATGAAGACAAAAAGAGAATAGTAGGACAGAAAGCCTTATCGTTTCTTGATGAAGGTCAGGTGATTATCATGACCGGAGGAACTACTAATTTGTCTTTTTGTAAACTCATTCCAATTGATTTTTCGGCTACCATATATACGTACAGCCTGCCCATTGCGATGCAATTGTCGCAGCATCCTAATATCGAACTGATTTTTATTGGCGGAAAACTACAGAAAAAAGCCATGGTAACGGTGGGCATCGATGTGGTACAGGTACTGTCTAAAATCAAAGCCGATGTTTGTTTCTTGGGAGTGAGTAGTTTAGATGTCAATCAGGGACTTACCGAAATGGGTTACGAAGTTTCGATCATCAAAAAAGAAATGATTAAAGCTTCTGATAAAGTAATTGTGCTCGCGACTTCTGATAAAATTAACGGTAAAATGCCACATCAGGTTTGTGGTCTCGATAAAGTGGATGCTATTGTTACCGAACTGAAGCCGAAGAGTGCTAAGATTAAAAGCTTCGTGGAGGCCGGGGTGAGGGTTGTATAGATTAAATTGCGTTTTTATGCGGTTTTTTGTATTGCTGTGTGGTTCTAATTGTTGTTGGAATTATGTAGCTTTTTTTTTTGAGTAAACGGGTATTTATACTTGGTTGTTTAGAAGAGGTAATTGATATTTTTGAAGAATGCGAATTTATTTTTCTAAAAAAGGTTTTCCGTATAATATTTAAAAGATAATAATATACCCAGTGTACCAAATTAAAAATCATTTTTACTTATTATTCTTTAGACTCTGGAAATACTGTAATATCAAACTTTTATTAATATCATTCATGTTATCAAAATGATTAAAATAGTCAATTAGTATTCTACCTTTTTTAGTTGTATCATTGAATTCGATATCTTTATCAATATCGTCTTTGTCTAAATTATATTCTAATATTAATGAAAATGAATATGAAAATGAATATGGAAGAATAGATTTTTTAGGGTATTTAATGTCAGTTTTTATTATGTGTTTGTTTCCTTCTTTTAAATATGTCTGTTCAATAACTTCAAAATCATTGCTTCCGTATTCTTTAAGATGTAACAAAATCTCATTCTTAATTCGTTTTATCAAATAATTTTCAGCCATTGCTCTAAAATATTTAATGTATTTACCTAGAAACAAATATAGTTTTAATTTTAGCATGATATATTGATTTATGTGATTTTTATTACAATATAACAACCCTCTTCGAAAGCCACGTGTTTGATCACGTGGCTTTTGTTATTTATATCAGTTCGGATTGATCGTTTTAGCACATCATCACCTTCAAACTTTTCAAACCATATTCATTTCATTTTTAAACATTGTTGAATTAGCCAGAATTTTTAAATCTAAAATTATGGCTTCCATTAAATATGACTTCACTTCTTGCTACGATGCATACGATTTCTCACATGTTGACTATGAAGAAATCTACCCAGATTTAGAACCAACTGCATTACAAGAAACCTGTGAAGATCTTTTAAACAAAATTCTAGTTCAATATGGAATAGTACTTCCTAAACCAATCTTTGTTAGGTTCCCTGACCCAGTGAAATTGTTAACAACTCGTCTAAAAAAGATAAGAAAAACCTTACCAATAACACCAAAAAGTATTATTTTTAATAAAACAAAGATGAGTAAACATTCTGATATTGAACTTAATACCGCACAGATTTTTAAATCTGTACATAGTATGGGAAAGACTTTAAACAATTTTAAAGCATGTCGTGAACACCTAGAAAAATTGCGATGGAACGGAGAACCAATTTGTCCTCATTGCGGAAGTCAACGTGAAAATCATTATAAAATTAAAGGAAGAACAGAAGAGAAATTTCGTTACAAATGTAAAGATTGTCGCTTGCCATTTACTGTAACTGTTGGAACTATATTTGAAAAATCAACAATTCCCTTAGATAAATGGTTCATAGCTATTTTTAAATTTTTAACAAGTAAGAAAGGTATTAGTAGCTATCAACTCATGAGAGAAATAGAAGTTACTCAAAAAACTGCTTGGTTTATGTTAAGCAGAATTCGAAATTCAGTTAAAATGAGAGATGATTTCGAATTTGACGGTATTACCCAAGTTGATGAAACTTTTGTAGGAGGGAAAAATAAAAATCGTAGTAAAGGTAAAAAGATTCCTAATACGCAGGGTAGAAGTCCTAAAACAAAAACAATCGTATTTGGAATGCTTAGCAATGGAATTGTATATACTAAAGTTGTGGGGGATACTACAGGCGCAACTCTCAAATCCATCATCAATGATAAAGTTAAAGAAGGTTCTACTATTGTAAGTGATGGATGGAAAGGGTATCGTGGATTAGGTAAGTATTATGACCATAAAGTTATCCAGCATAACTTAGGATTGTATAAGGTAGGAGCTTACCATACGAATGGAATTGAAGGATTTTGGGGGATTTTAAAACGAGGTATCATTGGGATATATCATTTTACAAGTAAAAAGCATTTACATCGTTATTGTGATGAATTTGCTTACCGCTATAACATTAGCAAAATGCCCTTGGGAGAACAGTTTAATTTTACTTTGGTTAACTGTGATGAAAGATTAAGATATAAAGAGTTGATTGCATAAACTTTGTCCAAGTTAAACTAAAAATGAATCAACTGGTAGAATTTTGTAATTTGAAATTGAAAGAATATTTTTTCAAATTTGCAATATTCAATATTTTTTATATATTTGACGATGATTGTATAATACAATAATTAATATAAGATTTCGTTGTAGTGATAAAGGGAAATAAACCGGCAAAGAAACAGAAAAAGGAATCTCTACCTTCAGTAAAACCAATTGAAGAAGAGAGTAAAAAAAATACTTGGGTAGGCGATTTAACATACCCTGTTAGAGATGTGCTTATTGCGTCAATGGCAAATGGATTGTTTCTAATAGCGGTAGTAGCACTTATTATTACTGTTTTCATTTATCGTTTGCCAAGTGAACAGCTCCTTATTTTTGCAAAAGATGTGTATACTGGTTTTGATAATTTATATATATTAGGATGGATTCTTTGGATTATTACATGCGCGGCTTGGTTATTTCATGTAAAGTACATAGGAAAAAGAAATAATAAAGAGATTTTACGTCTCTCCGATGAAAAGGATAAGTATCAAAAGCTACTTTTCGAAAAAGCAATCAATTAAAAACATTAAATATTATGAATACTTTTATTATCTATGGGTTCGTAATTTGTATAATTATGTCCATAATACATTTAATGTATCAGTTTGTTGTATTACCTACATTAAAACAATCCTTGAATTTTAAACTTCATAAATTAAATGATGAAGTCATTTCTATGGTTATAGAAGACAAAAAAAGTGTACCTCCTATAGAATTTAATTTTACTACGCATATAATTTCAGCTGTTTCAGATAATTTGTCCGATTATAATCTGATAACGCTTTTTAGAAGAAAAAAGACATTTGAAAATGAAAAAGTAATTAAATCAAAAATAAAAGAGATTGAGGCACAAATTTACAACGAAAGATTAAAAGAAATACATGAAAAATGTTTAACTATAGCTTTTAAATCCTTAATATATAATTCATTAATGTTGTTAGTATATTTATTACCGATTTTTATTGTTTTATATATAATCTCAAAACTATTTTTTGGTTATAGTAAAAACATTAAAAAGCTTTATTTGAATATGATTAATAATCGAGTGGAAAGCAATTTTACTTCAAGTAATAATTTACAAAAACAATATTGCTACTAAAAAGATTTAACTTTTAAGACAGATAAAAAAGTCCCAATCAATGATTGGGACTTTTTTATGCTCCTTATTGTTCCAATTAAAATAGTTTTAAATTTGCTTGTGTTAGTTATATATAATATTAAAAATTTACTCTATGAGAACACTAACACAACACATACAGGAATCATTAAACCAAAAGTCAATCAAGGATATTTCGAAAGAGAAACCTGTTGAAGAAGATTTATCTGATTTGATGAGAACCAATCCTGCAAAGGGAGGCGGAATAATGCGAGGAACTTCAAGGAATGAGGAAGGTGAAGAAGATTAAAATTTATTTCTTTTTATGAAATTCAAATTTTCTTTTTAAATAGTCTGTATCAATTTCATGAAAATGCTTTAGAAATTTATATATTTCTTCAAAATCATTAAAATTTTTATGATTTAGACTTACATCACTTAAAAATTCAATTTCATTAGATTGGTATTTTAAGCCAATACAAAATACAACATCATGATATTCAATATTTATTGTTACAATATGTGCATTGTTATCTTTGTCATATTCTTTTTTAGGGTTACGAAATTTGAATAATCTTCTTTCCTTGTAATCGCTGATTTGATTCTTAATATGAATCTCTATATGATTTAAAATTTGTTCACTCATCAGTTTCCTTTTAAAGTAAGGAATAAAGATACCTAAAAATTTATAAAGTCGAAGTTTGAACATAATATTAGATTTTTGAATTATGTATAATAAAACAACAATCTGTTGACAAACAGTCAAAACATTGTTCTCTTTCATTTCCCCACGTTATCCTTTTTAATTATTTTTGTATTGTAAAAATATTCGTGCTTAATTACGTTATTGCTAAATCCAAATTACCACCCTGAGGCTCAATAGCTTCTAGATTTAACAAGCCAATAATGTATGTGAGGTACGCCGTCATGGCGTGGCTTTGCATCATTGCTTGTTTAAGGGTGTGGTAACCCTGGATTTAGTGTGGTGTAAATGTCCACGCTTATTTTTTGCACTAAACATTTATAAATCCAAATTACCACACAATGAAAAAGCACTATCAAAAGTACTGCATGCATTTCGCGTACGCCATTATTTCCATTTCCACATTCTTATTTACAACACGGACAGTCGGTCAAGAAAACACTTCTTTATCAATCACAGAGGACATCTGTAAACTCATGAAAGAGAAAGATATAAAGTTACAACGGATAATTTATGACACAATTATCGAAACCAAAAGACCTTTATTATTTATGAGTAATGAACTCCTAAATGATGATGAAATCATGGGTTCATATTCATCAACTCCAATTACATATCGTTATGCAAGAAGAGATGACCGTAGAGGGAAATATATCGAAAGCGAGTTAGTGGATAGTTCGCTAGAATACAACAATGACGGTAGTTTAAGTGAAACAATTTATAACATTTACAAAAATGATTCTTCTAGTAAATTGTACGCAATAAAAGACGAAAGTCTAAAGTTTATTTCTGAATTTGCTAAAACAAAAGAACTTATAAAAATAGTTGAGAAACAAGGATTTAAAGTTTATCAAACCAATGAAACATATTATGAGAACTACTATTACATCAAATCGAAAACTTGTGAAATAAAATTAGATAATTGGACTTATAGCGAATTGAAAAAGAACCCATCTTACATAACATTACTAGACAATTACCAGATTAAATTAAAATCATTAGTTCAGCAAACAGTTCCCCACTCAAAAACTCTTGATAAATACTTAGGGCTTTATCGAATTCAGAGAAACAAAATGTCAACTGCTAATATCAATGCTTGGAAAAATGCAACTACGCAAGCACAAAAGCTCAATGATCAAATTTTTAAACTTGGAGAACAATATGCTGGAAATTACTCTTTCACACCGTTTGATCGGCTGACCAGTTTGAGGCGACAATTCACAGATAACTTAGGAGCTTCGAAAGGGGTATTGGGGATTTAGATTATATTTCATAAAAATAAAAACCGTCTTATTTAAGACGGTTTTTTATTGTTAAAAATGTTTTTAGATTGTTATTAAAAAATCTTTAAATTTGTTTTAAGCACTAATCGTAAACAATTCTAACATATAAGATAAATAATGCCTGATAAAGATTTTTTAGAGAACTATTCTCTTTTTAGAAAATTAAGTGTAGATATTCCAGAAACATTGTATGAACTATCAAAGCCTCCTATTAATATGGAATGCAATGATTGTAAATCAATTCAAACTTTTAGCATTATTGATAATACTGCTTTCTTAAATAGTTTTAATCATGAACATTATTCAATTTCAAATGTTAATTTAAGATTGCAATACCAATGTCAATCTTGTCAAATTTTTAAAAGGGATTTCATCTTATATATTAGCCCTCAATTAGATTACATATACAAAACGGGTCAATATCCTGAATGGGAAATTAAAATGGATAAAAACCTAGAAATAACTCTAGGGAAGCATGCAAAAACATTTCGAAAAGGCCTTGTTTGTGAATCACAAGGTTATGGAATTGGTGCTTTTTCTTATTATCGAAGAATAACTGAAGAAATAATTGATGAGTTATTAGATTCGATTACAGATTTGATTGACAAAAATAGCTTAGAGGAATATAAAAATGCTTTAGAAGCCACTAAGAAAACAAGGGTTACTCAAGAAAAAATAGATTTGATTAAAGATTTATTACCTGAAATCTTAAAACCTAATGGAGTTAATCCGCTTGGGATTTTACATAGTGAATTAAGTGAAGGATTGCATGCAAATACTGATGAAGCTTGTTTAGAGAATGCAACACATGTAAAGGATATTTTAACCTTCCTGATTAATCAAATTATCCAAAGTAAAGAGGCGTCAAAATTGTTTACTAATAGCATGAAATCATTATTAGAGAAAAAATCTGGAAAGCTTCAATAGTATCATTCAACAAATCGTAAAAAGAAAAACCGTCCTTACTCAGACGGTTTTTCTTTTTCTACAGATTCATCTTCATTAACAACTTCTTCTGTGTTGTCTATTTTATTTTCTACAATTGTTTCCTGATTTTCTTTTACAGTAGTAAAACTTTCTTGAATGTGATTAGAAAGTGTTTTCATGATATCTTTGTTTGAAGTTATATAGTATATATAATTAAACAATTATCCCGTTGTGTATTAGAAGATTTTCATTTGGTACACTGGGTATATTAATATCATTTAAAAATTAAAAAAATAATTTTGGAGAATGTTTAAGGTGTAATATATTATTGAAATTGAAACGACAATTCTTTTATTTGAAGACTGAATTAGATTAGAATAAAAAAGAAGTATTATTTAATAATTAAGATATATTTAGAAATAGAATTTGAAGATATTTTATTTTATCGAAAAGAAAAGCATATTTTTGATGAATATTTTTTAAGTTACTAAATCATTCAAATAATGGCAACAGCCCAGCAATTAAAGACTTTAATTAAATCTCATTTTGAAGAAGGTGATAACCGTTTTATAACGCTTTCTCTTCAAATTGCAGCGCACGAAGCAAAATTGGGACATATCTCTTTGGCTAATGATATCAGAAGCTTAATTGATAGTTCTAAACCCATGATTCGTCAATTGAAACCTTTAAATAGAGAATTAGAAGAGTTAATTCTTGAAGTTCATGCGGATAATAAATTATCAGAATTAATTGTAGCTGACCTTTTAAAAAATCGAATAGAAAAAGTATTAATTGAATATCGCAATAGCTCAAAATTATTAAAATATGGACTAGAAAATAGAAGAAAAATTCTATTAAGTGGCCCCCCGGGGACTGGAAAGACAATGACAGCCTCAATTATCTCTAAAGAACTTAATATTCCATTGTATGTAATTTTGATGGATAAAATTGTGACAAAATTTATGGGAGAAACAAGTGCGAAATTACGTTTAGTATTTAATTATATTAAAGAAAATAAAGGTGTTTATTTATTTGATGAATTTGATGCAATTGGAGGGGAAAGAGGAAAAGATAACGAAGTAGGTGAAATGAGAAGAGTAGTTAATTCATTTTTAAAGTTTATAGAAATGGATGACTCGGAAAGTATTATTATAGCAGCAACGAATAATTTTAAATTACTTGATCAAGCATTGTTTCGTCGTTTTGATGATGTTTTACATTATAATAAACCAAATGAGGGTGAAATAAAATCACTTATTGATAATAGATTAGCTAATTTTAAGGGAAGAATTAATTTGAAAAATATTCTTACGCATTGTAAAGATTTAAGCCATGCGGAAATTTCAAAAGCCTGCTTTGATGCAATAAAAGAAACAATATTATCAAATAATCTTAAAGTTAATGAAAGCACACTGGTTTCTGCGTTAACTGATCGTTCAAATTTTTATAATAAAATTCATTAATACCCTAGTATAGTATGGCTCAATATTTACATTTATTCCTTCCTAACATAAAAGAGTCCATACCATATACTTCTAATTCGACAAGAGGTCCTCAAGTAAATATACCCGATAGAGATGTCGCAAGTCATAGTCAGAAATTAACTGAGGCATTTGAAGAAATTTGGAAAAATATTCAAAATGCTAGAAATGAAAGAGAAGCGATTTTCCTAAGAAGTAAACAAGGAACCTATCTTGAGTTTAAAAGCAGCATTGGGTTTGATCTAATAACTAAAAGTTTAGAAGATATAAGACAAGGTGTTCGTTTGCTTAATATCAGACAAATAGGAGAAAAAGAAAATGAAGAAATTCTTTGTACAGTATATGTGCCTTCTGGAAAGGAAAGTTTTTTTTTGAAAAAAGTTTCTGATTATGCTGACACGGAAAACCTCACCATATACGGGAAACCAAAAAACCAAAATTTAATAAATAGTATTAATGATGTTAAAATTGCTTTTGTTGAATCTCTTTGGACAGATCCAATTCAATTTTTACCAGATGAAATTTCTTCTTGGTGTGAAATATGGTTGAGGCATAATAACGTGGATGCAAAAGGTATTATTGATGATTTTTTGATTTTGTTGTCAGAAAATAGGATTGAGCACAAAACAAATTATTTGAATTTTCCAGAAAGAGCTGTATTAATAGTTAAAGTTAATAGAAAACAATTGTCTGAAATAGTTGCACAGACTGATTATTTGGCAGAAATTAGAATTGCACAGGAGACAGCAGGTTTTTGGACAGGACAATCTAATAGAGATCAACAAGAATGGGTTGAAGATTTGCTTGGAAGATTACAAATTGAGGATGATATTAATGTTCGAGTTTGTATTCTAGATAGCGGTGTCAATAACGGACATTCATTATTGGCTCCAGTTTTAGAAGATATTCATTGTTTAACTGTTCGTCCTTCTTGGCTTACAAATGATCACGAGTCAGGAAGTGGACATGGAACATTGATGAGTGGAATTGCAGCATATAATAATATTGAAGAGATGCTAGAGTCTAGCGAAGTTATTATTTTATCACATAAATTGTGTTCAGTTAAAATAATACCACCGCCGTCGCAAGAAGCTACCCCGATGGAACTTTGGGGAGATATAACTTCTCAAGCAATTAACAGGACAGAAATTAATCTACCAAATGAAAGGATTGTTTATTGCATGGCCATTACTTCTGTTTTAGATATAGACAAAGGAAGGCCTTCATCATGGTCCGGAGCAATAGATAATATTGCTTTTTCAGAAAGTGCAGAAAAACTTATTATAATTAGTGCTGGTAATGTTGTTAATTCTTTTGATTGGGATGCTTATCCTGAGAGTAATTTGACATGTTCTGTACAAAATCCTGCCCAATCTTGGAATAGTTTAGTTGTAGGCGCTTACACCGAAAAAATCGATATTAAGGATAGTAGTTATCATGATTATGTGCCAGTAGCTTCAAAAGGGCAATTATCTCCTTTTAGTTCAACATCATCTTTGTGGGAAAAGAAATGGCCAATAAAACCAGATGTTGTGTTTGAAGGTGGCAATATATTAAGAAATGAAAGTGGAGATTTTGTAGATAGATATGAAGATTTTGGAGCATTATCAACTTCTAAAAACCCTGTTGTAAGACAGTTCGATACAATAAACGCGACAAGTGCAGCTACAGCAAAAGCTTCATGGATGGCGGCTAAAATAATGTCAGTATATTAGGATGCTTGGCCCGAAACGATTAGAGGATTAATTGTGCATTCGGCAGAATGGAAAGAAGAAATGTTTAGACAATTTAATAAAAGCCCAAATAATAAAAGTGACATCAAGGATATGTTACGAATATTTGGATATGGAGTTCCAAATATAGACAAAGGACTTTTTAGTTATAATAATGCTCTAACATTTATATCTCAAAATACGATTAAGCCTTTTAAAAGAGTGGCAGGTGGATCTCCTAAGACTAATGAAATGCATTTTTTTGAGTTGCCATGGCCAAAAGAAGAACTATTAACGAATCCTGACATTGAAGTAACATTAAAAATTACACTTTCCTATTTTATTGAACCTGGTGTTGGAGAGATAGGCTGGAAAGATAAATATAGATATCGCTCACATGGATTATGTTTTGATGTTAATTCAGAAACAGAAGAAGTTCAGGCTTTTAAAAGTAGAATTAATAAAGCAGTACGTGATGAAGAAGAAGGAATTGAATTTGATAGTGATAGTGGTAGGTGGAAAATAGGGATGCAAGGTAGAAAGTCGGGATCGATACATTCGGACTCATGGACGGGTACGGCAGCTCAATTAGCTGCATGTAATTTACTTGCGGTGTACCCAATTATAGGATGGTGGAGACAAAGAACACATTTAAATAAAACAGAAGCAAATGCTAGGTATTCAATTATTGTAACTCTAGAAACTCCTATTACAAATGTTGAATTATATACACCTGTTGAAGTTAGCATTAAACAAATGATTCCTGTAATAATTGAAACAGATAGTATTTAGAGATTTCTTAGACTCTCAATTTAAAGTATTTTTAGGTTAGTATACCTTTGATTGAATTTTAGTGAAGTCTTTAAAGGTTATATTCATTCTAATATTTTTTGCATCTGTCAAAAAAACAAAATAAACCTCGATCTTCTAAAATCGAGGTTTTCTGTTCATTCTAAAATGTTATAATCAATAATTTATTCCTCATCCAAATAAGGATTTAAAACTTCGGCTAATTCATTGAGCCAATAAAAGCTGTTTTCGAGATTGTTTGCTTCATTTTTAAGTGTTTCATGTTCTCTTAGAACACCTAAGGCAAGGATGTAATTGACTTGTCTTATGGCTTTCGCCATTTCTTTTGGGTCAATAGTGTTGTTGAAAAAATTGGTTAGCCTGGTTTCAGTTTCTTGTGAAAGATTGGTTGTACTCATAATCTGAAATTTTGAGGGAGTATGCATGATTGCGACTTCCGTTATTGAGTTGTGTTTAATTAGCTGAATACAAATATACAAAATATACAGTTGTATACAACCGATTGTTTACAATCATACAAAAACAATCTGTTACTTGTAAATTCATTCCCATGAAAAGGACAAGAAAAAGTGAAGTTCCGGAAGTTGTCAAACAATTAGGAATCAGGATAAAAGATATCATAGAAGAGCAGCAGTTGAAACAAAGGGAAGTTGCTCATGATGCTGAAATGGATGTAGAGAATTTGAGGAAATACATCAAAGGTTCTCAGGAAATGAAGATAAGCACTTTGTTTAAAATTGCTCAATCTTTAAAAGTAGACCCAAGTGATTTAATAAAAGACTTAAAAACATAATTGCTCTTCCTTGTGCTCGCGGAGAGGGTTGCGAATCACGTATTTTCAATTTAATTTTGGGACAATTATGATCGAAAAAATAGTAGCGGAGTATATCAGTTTTATAAGAACATTTGAAACTTTATTAAAAAAGAAATATAAACAGGATATAAATCCATGTTCGTTTTCGAGCACTTTTTTTGAAAGAAAAGGAACTATCGAAGGAATTGAATATTGCTTTCACGGAAGTGGCTGTACGGCCAATAAAGACGATGTTATTTATGACTATGATATTTCGATAAATGAAATTACGTTTTCGCAATGGAAATTTTCGGAGTTTGTTAGAACGCATCCGGAGTATCAAAAATTAAATTATAGTCCAGAATATATCGAATATGAATTGTATCAGCTTATAAATAAAGGAATATTAGGTTGGGTGATTATTAAGAATACGGAAAAACCTCCTTTTGGATGTGTTTTTATGAGTTATAGAGTTCTTCAAGAACCGCCTTTTCTTATTAATTAATTTTTTTTAATAGAAATTTTATGGTTCATAAAACTGAGTAAAAAATGAATAGATTTAAAAGCATAGATTCAAAGCTGATTGATTTAGCAAGTAAGCTTAATGGAAGATTGACTAAAGATCGACCGGATTATCCGGAGGTATTAAGAACATTTGAAGAACGAAGAATTGATTGGATAGAAAATGATATAATGAAAGCTATTATCATTCAGCCAAATTTTGAAGCAAATGATGTGAATTCAAGTATTTGGAATTTTATAAATCTTGCTATGTATGATGATGGCTTTTCAGTTTCAAGACCAAAATGGATTGAAATATTAGTAGATCAAAAAGACTTTATTTTTATCGCAGAGAATATTGATGAATTGCTTTTAAAGGCTGAAGAAAATTTATCGAATATTTCAATGAAGGATTTGGTATAAATTAACGGTATTGTTTCGAAAATATTCAAGGGCCGCTTTTTTTATAAATTAATGTTTTCTTGTGACACCAAAAGCCCTAGCCTTGATGGGAGGGAAAATCCTTTTGTATCCGCTGCGGCGGACACAAAAGATTGGAAGGACAGCAGGATTAGCTTCTGAAAATACCTTATTTGATTGGCCAGCCAAATTTTAAAATATGTTGTATAAAGTCTTCGGCTTCTTTGTTGGTTTCGATTACATAATCATATAAAGAAAAATCAACAGAGGGTTCTTTTGTAACGGTCGAAAATTTGATGTTTTCATTTGAAAATTCGATTGCTAATTTATGTTCGAAATTTTCGGGAAAGCAATCAATTTCATAAATCTGAAATTCGTTGAAAGATTCGTAAAAGGTTATTTTTGAGTCAAATGTGGTTGTTAAATAATCTTGGAAATTTTCTGTGTTTATTTCTCCTGTATTGGAGTTATTCTTTGAAGGATTTTTTTGGTTTTTGTCAAATACAAAATCAGAAAAAAGTGATACCGATACTATAATATTTAGGCACCATACAGAGCAGATAAATGAAAATCCATAATAAAAAAGGTCAAAGTCTTTTTTTATGTACGTTATGCTAAAACCTGCGATGAAAATTAGAATAGTTATAAAACTTAAACTAGCAGTAGGTTTTAGATTAAAACACAGTCTTAAAGTGACTATCTGAATGGATAGGTAGATAATTAAAACTGCGAGAAAAGCAAAGACCTCAATTCCGAAACTGAATGTGAGCATTACGAAATAAAAGAGACAAAATGCCAGACCTATGAAAAAGAATACAATAGTCATGGTTAGAAAATTGCGAATAAATTTTCTATAAACACAACAATGAAAAAGACCTAAAAAAGTACAATAAATTACATAAGAATTAATAAAAGACCTATTTGTTATCTTGTTTTCAAGATGAGAGGTTTCGAAAAATAAGAGTAAGTTTAGTAGTACTCCAAACAGAATAAAAAAAACAATTCTTTTGTATAATTTGTCTGTTCGAATATCAAAAAAATGATCTCCCATTTAAATGTTTTTAAATTTGAAGATAATATTACGAATAAAATAAATAAGTAAAAAAATCTTTGACCTTCTAAACTTTTTTTAGGACGAGACAAGATTGCGTGTACAGACTAGACACGCGCGCTAGCGGGTGAAATTCTAACTCAAAAATTCTAAATTCCAATTCAAAAAGGCAGAATCAAAGAAAAAGCTTAGAACCTTAGCCTCTTAGAGTCTCAGAACCTCAAAGTTTCATAAGCCTTCGACTTCGCTCAGGGTGACCATTGGGGTGAAACTCTAATTCAAAAAAACCAAATTCTAATTCAAAAAGGTATAATTCAAAAAAAAAATAGAACCTTAGCCTCTCAGAACCTCAAGAAAATTCATATGCCTTCGACTCCGCTCAGGGTGACCATTGGGGTGAAATTCCAATAAAAAAAATCCAAATTCCAAAAGACGCAATCAAAGAAAAAAAACTTAGAATCTAAGCTTCTTAGAGTCTCAGAATCTCAAAAAGTTTCATTAGCCTTCGACTACGCTTAGGGGGGGCAATTGGGTTGAAAGAAGTTTATTTCTTTTTGAACTTGTATTCTCGTTTTTTGCTTTTTGGGTTGAGGTCGACAAATTCGTATTCCTCAAAATCTTCAAAATTAGTTTTAAAGAAATCTGCTGCTTTTTCGTGCGACCAGGATTTAGGATAATAGAAACCATCGAATTCAGTATTATGAAGAAGAAGTTCAAAATCATGTCTAAATTCGTCGGCTCCGGAATAGGTTAAAGCAATTTTTCCAGTCCATTCAATATCATATTTGTTTTGAGCTGTGGGAGTAATTTTTATTCTATGATTGGCACAGGTATCGTGTCCTAATAAATAAATTCCGAATGCAATTTCGTCATAATCAAAATCATCATCAAGGGGAAAAGTGTCTGCCAATAAATCCTCTTTTATAAAATCATTGAAAACAGTTTTTTGTGAAGTTTTAGTGATTTTAATTCCATAATCTCCCCAATGTGTTGAAGACATTGTACATTGATGAAAATTGCTCCAGACTCCTTTGGAATGCCAGTCACCTTTATATTCTTCATCGTCGTCTTCGGATTGATCTTCGGCACAATAAGCATCTGTTTTTAAATGGAAATCAAACCAAATCGATTCATCTTCTTCGATTCTTCCGTTCCATTTAAATTGTTCTAAAGTGTGACCTTTTGGATATGGATTTCCTAAAAAATAGATTCTGTTTGGCTGGTTCATATATTGGAGATTTGTAACTCAAATGTAAATTTCAATTTTTGAAATTCCAAATTTCAAAAGGTTGTATTGAAATAGTGGTTTTAAGTCTTCCACAACGGTCTGGGTGACCATTGAGGTGAATTTCTAACTCAAAAATTCCAAATTTCAATTCAAAAAGGCGTAATCAAAGTAAAAAACTTAGAACCTTAGCCTCTTAGAGTCTCAGAACCTCAAAGTTTCATAAGTCTTCGACTCCGCTCAGGATGGCACTTGGTTTTTGTCTTATGTCATTACGGTCAGGCTGAGCGAAGTCGAAGCCCTCGTTCCAATTGATGTGTCTTCTACTGCGCTCAGGGTGACCATTGAGGTGAAATTCTAACTCAAAAATTCCAAATTCCAATTCAAAAAGACGCAATCAAAGAAAAAAACTTAGAACCTTAGCCTCTCAGCCTCTCAGAACCTCAAGAAAATTCATAAGCCTTCGACTCCGCTCAGGGTGACCATTGGGGTGAAATTCTAACTCAAAAATTCTAAATTCCAATTCTCAGAACCTCAAAAAGTTTCATTAGTCTTCGACTCCGCTCAGGATGACACTTGGTTTTTGTCTTATGTCATTACGGTCAGGCTGAGCGAAGTCGAAGCCCTCGTTCCAATTGATGTGTCTTCTACTGCGCTCAGGGTGACCATTAGGGTGAAATTCTAACTCAAAAAATCCAGATTCCAATTTAAAAAGACGTACTCAAAGAAAAAACTTAGAACCTTAGCTTCTCAGAACCTCAAAGTTTCATAAGTCTTCGACTCCGCTCAGGATGGCACTTGGTTTTTGTCTTATGTCATTACGGTCAGGCTGAGCGAAGTCGAAGCCCTCGTTCCAATTGATGTGCCTTCGACTTCGCTCAGGGTGACCATTGGGGTGAAATTCTAACTCGAAAAATCTAAATTCCAATTCAAAAAGGTACAGTTACAGAAAAAAACTTAGAACCTTAGCCTCTCTGCCTCTCAGAACCTTAAAAAAAAACTATTTTTGTAATTCACTGAATCCGTTTTTAGTTTATAAACCAAGTTATAATGTCAATAATTAAAGAGTTAGAACAATTATCAGCATCATTAGAAGGAACCCTTTTATATGATGATCTTCATAAAACGCTTTATTCGACCGATGCTTCTGTGTATCGAATTAAACCCAATGCGGTGGCGATCCCCAAAACAATTGGAGATATTGCCAAGCTGATAAAATTTGCAGGACAGCATCAGCTGTCGATTACGCCAAGAACGGCCGGAACTTCGTTGGCAGGACAGGCAGTAGGAGACGGATTGGTAGTTGATGTGTCGAAGCATTTTACTAAAATTATTTCGTACAATGCCGAAAAGAAAACTGTAACGGTTCAGCCTGGTGTAATTCGCGACGAGCTGAATCTGTTTTTAAAACCGCACGGTGTATTTTTTGCCCCAATTACATCAACATCAAACCGCGCAATGATTGGCGGTATGGTGGGGAATAACTCTTCAGGAACCACTTCGATTCGATATGGAGTGACACGTGATAAAATTGCTGAATTAAAAGCTCTTTTAAGCGACGGTTCGGAAGTAATTTTTAAAGAGCTGACTTCTGCTGAATTTATCGAAAAAACCAAAGGGGATACCTTAGAAAATAAAATATACAAAACCATTTACGACGAGCTTTCTGTTGTTGCCACTCAGGAAGAAATTATAAAAGAATTTCCGAAACCCGAGATTCACCGAAGAAATACAGGTTATGCTGTTGATATTCTGTTGAAATCGGATTTGTTTGGCGGAACTGAACCCACTATCAATTTAGGCAAACTGCTTTGCGGGAGCGAAGGAACACTGGCTTTTACAACCGAAGTGACGCTGAAAGTAGACGACCTGCCTCCACCTCACAGCATTATGGTTGTGGGGCATTATCACACGATTCAGGAATCATTAGAATCTGTTGTTGTAGCGATGAAGCATCATTTGTACACGGCAGAAATGATTGATGATACGATTTTAGATTGTACCAAAACGAATCGGGAACATATTAAAAACCGCTTCTTTTTGGTGGGAGAGCCTAAGGCTATTATGCTGTTTGAAGTGGCGTCGCATACTTTAGAAGATGCTGAAAAACAAGCGGATGCTTTGATTGCTGATTTGGAAAAAAACAATTTTGGTTATGCGCAAGTAAAAATTTACGGGAATGATATTGACAAAGCCAATGAACTTCGTAAAGCCGGTTTGGGACTTTTAGGAAGTATTGTTGGTGACAATAAAGCAGCCGATTCAATCGAAGATACCGCTGTTGAATTGAGCGATTTGCCGGCTTATATTGCTGAATTTTCGGCCATGATGAAGCGTCACGGACAAGAGGCAATTTATTACGCACATGCCGGAGCAGGAGAACTGCATTTGCGTCCGGTGTTGAATTTGAAAAAAACATCCGATTTAAAACTCTTCAGAACCATTGCGACGGATGTGGCCGTTTTGGTTAAAAAATACAGAGGATCTCTGAGTGGAGAACACGGCGACGGAATCGTGCGTGGTGAGTTTATCCCTTATATGATTGGTGAATCCAATTATGAATTATTGAAAAGAATCAAGCTGGCGTTTGATCCGAACTCGGCTTTGAATATTGGTAAGATTGTGAATGCCTTAAAAATGGACGAAAACCATCGTGTTGTTTCGGGCAGAGTTGAACCGGATATTAAGACATTTCAGGATTTCTCGGATAGTTTGGGGATTTTGCGTGCCACCGAAAAATGTAACGGTTCGGGTGATTGCCGAAAATTGCCGTCGGCAGGAGGAGCAATGTGTCCGAGTTACCGAGCCACCAAAAACGAAAAAGAAACCACGCGTGCCAGGGCGAATGCTTTACGCGAATATTTGACCTATTCGGAGAAAGAAAATAAATTCGACCAGAAAGAGCTTTACGAAGTTTTTGAATTGTGTGTGAGCTGTAAAGCCTGTGCCAGCGAATGTCCGAGTAATGTAGATGTAGCCACACTGAAAGCAGAATTTTTATACCAATACCAAAAAGCAAACGGCTTTTCGACCCGAAACAAAATCTTTGCACACAATGCCAAATTGAATAAGATGGGAAGTCTGTTTCCGTCGATTACGAATTTTATTTCCAATCAGTCTCTCGTGAAAAAAAGCATGGGAATTGCTCTGGAAAGACAGGTTCCATTATTAGCAAAAAAGACGTTCCAAAAATGGTACGAAAATCATAAACCACAACAAAATAATTTCCCTAACGGACAAGTGTATTTGTTTAATGATGAGTTCACGAATTATTACGATGTTAATATCGGTATAGATGCTTTTGAACTATTGACAAAATTAGGCTACGAAGTGCTGATCGTCGATCATGAAGAAAGCGGAAGAACGTATTTGTCCAAAGGATTTCTGGAAGAAGCCAAGAAAATTGCAGATACCAATGTGACTATTTTTAAGGATTTAGTTTCAGCAAAAGCACCTTTAATCGGAATTGAGCCTTCGGCAATATTAACGTTCCGAGACGAATATCTGCGTCTGGCAACGAACAAAGAAGCCGCTGAAAAAGTAGCTAAAAATGCTTTTACGATAGAAGAATTCTTTAAAAGAGAAATTGTCGATGGTAAGATCACCGCCGATTCTTTTTCGGCAGAAAAGAAAGAAATTAAAATTCACGGACACTGTCACCAGAAATCGCTGAGTTCTGTTGAGGCGACTTTTGCTATGCTGAATTTACCAATGAATAATGTGGTTACCATTTACAATTCGGGTTGTTGTGGAATGGCGGGATCATTCGGTTACGAAAAAGAGCATTATCAGGTAAGCATGCAAATGGGAGAAGATACCCTATTCCCAAAAGTAAGAGCCACCGCTCAGGAGGTGAAAATCGCCGCAGCCGGAACGAGCTGCCGCCACCAAATTTATGACGGAACAAGTAGAGAAGCCCAGCATCCGGTAAGTATTTTAAGAAACTGCCTGAAGTAATTTTAGATTTTAGAATGTAGATTTTAGATTTTTCTCACGCAGATTTTGCTGATTTATTTTTGCCACAGATTAAAAGATTTTCGCAGATTTTTTTAATCAATTTAATCCTCGTAATCTCGGGTAATAGAATCTGCATTATCTGCCAGATCTGCGTGAAAAAAATAAGTACAGATAAAAAAATAATTTGCGTAATCTGCGAAAAAAAAAACAGTTTGTGAGAATTCGTGTAATTCGTGGCTAAAAAAAGACTGTAAAAACAAAATCGTTTTATATATTTGAAATCAAGATAATTTTTGCATTATTTGCAAAATAAAACCACAAAGACCGAATTAAATTAATTTTAAAAGCAAAATCATATATGGCATTATCAGGTTTATTCCGAAAGAAAACGGTACAAGATATTCTGAAGCAAGTTGCAAAAAACGATGCGGACGGTCATAATGCATTAGGGAAACACTTAACTGCCAGAGATTTAACTGCCTTCGGAATTGCCGCTATAGTGGGTGCCGGAATTTTTAGTACGATCGGAAAAGCCAGTGCAGACGGCGGACCAGCCGTTATATTTTTGTTTTTATTTACAGCGGTAGCTTGTAGTTTTGCCGCTTTTGCTTATGCAGAATTTGCCTCAATGGTACCCGTTTCAGGAAGTGCATATACGTATTCGTATGTGGCATTTGGAGAAATTATAGCCTGGGTAATTGGCTGGGCTTTGATCATGGAATACTCCGTTGGAAATATAACCGTTGCGATATCGTGGAGTGATTATTTTACGGGGCTTCTCGCCAGTGGAGGGATTCATCTCCCGCAGTGGGTTCAGATGGATTACTTAACCGCTTCAAACGGATTTAATAACGCAACAGCTTTGATGCATAGTGGAAAAGCCTTTGAAAATTTAGAACCTGCTCTGCAGTCTGCTTATACGGCCTGGACAACTTCTCCGGTTTTATTTGGCTCGTTTCATTTTGTTGCCGATCTTCCGGCTTTATTAATTATCATCTTGATTACTGCATTGATTTATCGTGGAATGAAAGAATCCCGTAATGCCAGTAATATTATGGTGGTAGTAAAACTTTGTATTGTGCTTTTGGTAATTGCGGTTGGTATATTTTATGTAGATACAGCCAATTGGGATCCGTTTGCACCAAATGGAGTAAGTGGCGTATTAAAAGGAGTTTCTGCAGTATTTTTCGCTTACATTGGTTTTGATGCTATTTCAACTACAGCCGAAGAATGTAAAAATCCGCAAAGAGATTTACCACGCGGAATGATGTGGGCGATTATTATTTGTACGCTTTTGTATATCGCCATTGCTTTGGTTTTAACCGGAATGGTGCGTTATAACGAATTAAATGTAGGTGATCCGCTAGCATTTGTATTCGAGAAATTAGATTTAAAATGGATGTCCGGAATCATTGCAGTAAGTGCTGTAGTAGCGATGGCTAGTGTTTTGCTGGTTTTTCAAATGGGACAGCCTCGTATCTGGATGAGTATGAGTCGTGACGGATTGTTGCCAAAGCGTTTCTCCAGAGTACATCCAAAATTTAAAACGCCTTCTTATGCCACTATCGTAACCGGTTTTGTGGTTGCAGTACCCGCGTTATTCTTAAATCTTACCATGGTAACGGATTTATGCAGTATCGGAACTTTATTTGCATTTGTATTGGTTTGTGCCGGAGTTTTGGTATTGCAAAATAAGCCAGAGATTCCAAGAGGAAAGTTTAAAACGCCTTATATCAATTCAAAATATATAATGCCGGTTTTATTGATCATAGGATTAGTTTTTGCCTTTGGGTACAATAAAAAAGCCACGATGAGTTTTATCACCAATGAGACCCAGGTGAATAGCCCGGCAGATATTATTACTTCATTGGATAAAAGCGATTCTGAAAAAGTTTTCCATTATTTAAAAAGTATCGACGTTCAGAATAAAACTTCAGAAACATCCGATTTAGAGCATTTATTAAGTCAGTATCAGGATGACGAAGCAAAATATGTTGAGGTTGTAAAAGGTTTACCTATAAAAGAGACTGCAAAATTTGAAAGCGGACTGAGTTTATTCAAACATAAAATTCCAATGTGGATCTTCTTATTGGTATTGGTTGGTTTAACGGTTTGGGCTTTCAAACAGAATCTATCCTTAATTCCGCTTTTAGGTTTAATCTGTTGTTTGTATATGATGGCCGAATTAAGTGTTTGGAACTGGATTTATTTCACAGTTTGGTTGCTTATTGGTCTTTGTATCTATTTTGGCTTCAGCCGAAAAAACAGCAAGCTAAACACGGAGAATGTTATAAGTTAAACATTATAAGAGTTCCATAGGAACGAAATATATTGTAGGGATGGATTTTATCCGTCCTAAACACGGAGAACGTTATAAGTTAAGCGTTATAAGAGTTCCATCGGAACGAAATGTATTGTAGGGATGGATTTTAATCCGTCCGTCATTGAAAGAAAAGCGTTGTAGAGATGGATTTTAATCCGTCCGCCATTGAAACGAAATGCATTGGGGATAGATTTTAATCCGTCCATTGAAATATAAAAAAATATAGATGATAAGCCGTTCTGAGAATGTTTTCAGAACGGTTTTATTATTTTGTATCAGGTAAAATGATCTTTTCATTTCAAACAGGAACAAAAAAAATCCGCCAAAAGAAAAACCTTCAGCGGATTTAAACAAACTAAAAAAAAATCGTGCAAATTTATTTATAAAGAATTGTTTTATTTTGCAAGATGCCAAGCTCTGTCATGCAGGCTTTCATCATTTTGTAGGTACGTTCAATGTCATTGTCCAGACCGATAGAGAAACGGATCAAACCATCTGTCAGTCCCATTTCGGCTTGTTCTTCTAACGGAATTTCACTTGAAGTAGAGGTTCCCGGTGCGCTGAATAATGTTTTATAAAACCCTAAACTCACCGCCAAATAGCCTAAATTTCTGGTTTGCATCAATTCCATTAACTCGTTGGCTTTTTCCAGTGAGCCCACATCAATGGTCAGCATTCCTCCAAAACCATATTCCGGATTAATCATTGTTTTGTACAATTCATGACTTGGATGGCTTTTTAATCCCGGATAAACCGTTTTTAAACCGTCTTTCTCGAATTTATCAGCCAAAACGTGTGCATTATGACTGTGCTGTTTGATACGAATATGAAGCGTACGAAGGTTTTTCATCACAGAAGCCGAACGCAGACTATCCATTGTAGGGCCTAACAACATACTAGCTCCTGAATTTACATTTTTTAGCGAATTGATAAACTCTTTCGAAGCACAGGTTACACCACCAACAGTATCACTGCTTCCGTTTATATATTTGGTTAAACTGTGAATCACAATGTCGGCCCCTAATTTTGCAGGAGAAACCGATAAAGGTGAAAACGTATTGTCTACCACCAATTTTAGATTGTATTTTTTGGCAATTTTAGCCAAGCCTGCGATATCGGCTACTTCTAATAGCGGATTGCTAACTGTTTCGCAGTATAGGACCTTAGTTTTAGAGGTGATTGCCGCTTCTACAATGTCAAGTTTGGTAATGTCCACAAAGCTCGTTTCGATTCCAAAGCGAGGAATGAAATTCTTTAGGAAGGCATACGTTCCGCCATAAATAGTTCTACTTGAAACAATATGATCACCCGCACCACAAAGTTGTAGCAGGGTAGGAGTGATAGCCCCCATTCCGGAAGCCGAAACATTGGCGGTTTCTGTTCCTTCCATCGCTGCCAGTGCCTGATCCAGATACAGATTGCTTGGAGAAGAGTGACGGGAATATAAGTAGCAACCTTCCATGTTCCCTTCAAAAGTATCGAACATGGTTTTGGCTGAAAGAAAAGTATAAGTAGAAGAATCGGAAATAGATGGATTTACACCGCCAAATTCACCAAAGTATTGCAAATCCTGAATTTTGTCTGCCGGGTTAAAGTGGTTCATGGTTGGTAGTTTATAGTTTGTGGTTTGTGTTTTTTTGAGACTGCTATTTTGATTTTTACTTCTAATAAGAACCTTGTATCTTCTTTTTTGAAGGAAATCTTTTTCAAATTAAGAGCTAATTGGAAAATTAATCAATCACGAAATGAATAATTAGATTTTAAAACTACAAAAATCTATTTATCCTGATTTTTAATCTAAATTTGATGAAGGTAAGATCAGTTAATAGATTTTCTTTCATTTTACAACAATAAGAACAAACTATAAACCATCAACTATGAACTATAAACCATAAACCCTAAAACTGAAGCCATGACTTTAGATGCCACAGATAAAAAACTCCTGGTTTTATTACAAACCGACAGTAAAAAAACAAATAAAGAATTATCCTTAAAACTCAATCTCTCTGTGACGGCGGTTTATGAGAGGATTAAAAAGCTGGAGCGTGAAGGCATCATTAAAAACTACGTTGCTCTAGTGAATAAATCTAAAATCGAAAAAGGATTTGTGGTTTTCTGTCATTTAAAACTGATTCAGCATACTAAGGAATTCCTAACCAAATTCGAAAGTGAAGTCACCAAGTTAAACGAAGTGCTGGAATGCCACCATGTAAGCGGTGATTATGATTATATTTTAAAAGTTTTGGTAAAAGACATGGAAGCGTATCGTGAGTTCTTGGTCACAAAACTGACTTCGCTTCAACATATTGGCAGCACACAAAGTATGTTTATGATTAGTGAAGTGAAGAATTCAACGGTGATTTCTTTTTAAGGTGCTAAGATTCTAAGAGACTAAGTTTCTAAGTTTTTGGTGTAAAGATTCAAAGGAACAAAGGTTTTCCTTAAAAATGCACAGCTGTGCGTCAAAAATGCGATAAATCTTTGCTTTTTTCGCGATTTTATAAGAATTACAAAATCAGCATGATCTGCAAAATCTGCGAGAGACAAAAAAACTTCGAGAGAATTCGTGTAATCTAGGTCACAAAACTGACTTCACTTCAACATATTGGCAGCACACAAAGTATGTTTATGATTAGTGAAGTGAAGAACTCAACGGTGATTTCTTTTTAAGGGCTTGGATTCTGAGAGGCTAAGTTTTTGGATTGTGATTCAAATTCAAAAGCGAAAAAAGCTTAAATTTGAATCAAATAGATTTTAGCATGGAAACAAAAGAATTAAGACTTAGACTTATAAAGGATTTTGGGAAATTCATAAAAGATGATTCTAAATTAGAAATTCTGGAAAGTGTTTTTGATGCGATAAATCATGATGAAAAAGAATCACTTGTTCCTGATTCTCATTATGATCTTGTTGCTGAAGAAAGAGAAAAGTATCTTTCACAGGAGAATGAAGCGAGTTCCTGGGAAGAAGTAGAACAACGTTTGAATGCTAAGTATGGTTTTCAAAATTAAAATTTTACCCTTAGCTGAAAATGAAATTGATAAAGCTATTGAATTCTATGAAAGTAGGAGCAAAGGTTTAGGAAAGCAATTTCTATCCTACTTAAAAACATATCTACAGGTTTTAAAAACACATCCGGAATTATTTCAAATAAAAAAAGAACCTGGTTATCGTGAATTAACTTTGGTAAAATTTCCATTTGTAATTATTTATGAAATTATTGGAAATGAAATAATCGTTTACTCTGTTTTCCACACTTCCAGAAATCCTAAGAAAAAGCCTTAATTCGGCATCTAAAGTTTCAGAGAGGCAAAGGTTTTCTTTAAAGGTGCTAAGGATATAAGTTGTTAAGGTTCTGAGTTTTTGGTGTAAAGATTCAAAGGAACAAAGGTTTTCCTTAAAAATGTAAGGCTGTGCGTCAAAATGCGATAAATCTTTGCTTTTTTCGCGATTTTATAAGAATTACAAAATCAGCATGATCTGCAAAATCTGCGAGAGACAAAAAAACTTCGAGAGAATTTGTGTAATCTAGGCCACAAAACTGACTTCGCTTCAACATATTGGCAGCACACAAAGAATGTTTATGATTAGTGAAGTGAAGAATTCAACGGTGATTTCTTTTTAAGGTGCTAAGATTCTAAGAGACTAAGGTGCTTAGTTTTTTTAATAGTATTATTTAAGGAAATTATCGCTCTGAAATTTCTTTTAGTTTGTTTAATGCCGTTGGATAGGTACTTGTAAAATAATCTAAGTATTCGTCTACGGTATCCAGATCTACAGTGACAGTAGTTATACCGTTATTTTCCTGATAGGAATAATTTTCATGTCCGCCAGTCCATTTTTCAACTTGTTCCCCTGTAGTAATTTCAGTTTCGCCATCCAGGAAACCGTAATGTCTTATAGATATAAATTCAGCGGGTTGGTTTTCTACAATTTCAGAAACCATTCCGCCCTTTTTTCCGTTTTCATCCAGGCCTACAAAATAAATTTTACTGCCTTTTTCCCAGCTTCCTTCATAGGTAGAAGTTGGATTAAATGCTGCTGTCCAATGTTCGTAGGTATTTTTATCTTTCAAACCCAGCATCGCCTCATAAACTTTTTGAGCCGTTGCATTTATCTCTATTTTGAATTGTAGTTTTTCCATTTTTAATTAGCATTGATTAGATTTCAAATTTACATTTTATTTTTTTTGGCTTGTGTTTTTTGTTGCCTGATTATCAGTGTTTTTTATTTTTGTGTGTCTTTAAAATATATAAAAGTAAGATTTATCACAAACCCAAAAATAGCTAATCTCTGCGAACTTAGCGTAAATCTTAGTGCTCTTAACGGTTAAAACTCCATCTAAAATTTCACCCAAAAAACATTGAAAATTAAACTTCAAACAAAACTTTATTCCTTAATTTTGTAACGCTAAAAATAAAATAGACAAACTATGAGTTCATTTGACGTAGTCATTATAGGTTCAGGTCCTGGCGGATATGTATCAGCAATTCGTTGCGCACAATTGGGATTTAAAACTGCAATTGTAGAAAAGTATAACTCTTTAGGTGGAACTTGCCTTAACGTAGGTTGTATTCCTTCAAAAGCATTATTATCGTCTTCTCATCATTATGCGGAAATTGCACATTTTGCAGATCACGGAATCGAAGTTTCAGGTGATGTGAAAATCAATTTAGAGAAAATGATCGCACGCAAGCAAGCTGTTGTAGATCAAACTGCAGGTGGAGTTAACTACTTAATGGATAAAAATAAAGTTACTGTTTTTAATGGTTTAGGTTCTTTCGTAGATGCAACGCACATTGCTGTGACAAAAGCTGACGGAACTTCCGAAACGATTGAAGCAAAATATACCATAATTGCTACAGGTTCAAAACCATCTTCTTTGCCTTTCATTAAAATTGACAAAGAAAGAATCATCACTTCTACTGAGGCTTTGGCTTTAAAAGAAGTTCCAAAACACTTGGTAATTATTGGTGGTGGAGTAATCGGAATTGAGCTTGGACAAGTTTACCTTCGTTTAGGTGCTCAGGTTTCTGTTGTAGAATTCATGGACAGAATCATTCCGGGAATGGATAGTTCTTTGTCTAAAGAATTGACTAAAGTATTGAAAAAACAAGGAATGAAATTCTACGTTTCTCACAAAGTAAAATCTGTAGAAAGAAACGGTGATGCTGTTGTGGTTCAGGCTGAAAATGCAAAAGGAGAAACAATCACTTTAGAAGGAGATTATTCATTAGTTTCTGTTGGACGTCGTCCGTATACAGACGGATTGAACGCTGACAAAGCAGGAGTAAAAATTTCTGATAGAGGACAAGTAGAAGTAAACGATCATTTACAAACTAACGTTCCAAATATCTACGCTATCGGTGACGTTGTTCGTGGAGCAATGTTGGCACACAAAGCGGAAGAAGAAGGAACTATGGTTGCTGAGATCTTAGCAGGTCAAAAACCACATATCGATTACAACTTAATCCCTGGTGTGGTATACACTTGGCCAGAAGTTGCAGCAGTTGGACAAACTGAAGAGCAATTGAAAGCTGCAGGAGTTAAATACAAATCAGGAAGTTTCCCATTCAAAGCTTTAGGACGTGCAAGAGCAAGTGCTGACTTAGATGGATTCGTAAAAATCCTTGCAGATGAAAAAACAGACGAGGTTTTAGGTGTTCACATGATTGGAGCCCGTACAGCAGATTTAATCGCCGAAGCGGTTACAGCTATGGAATTTAAAGCTTCTGCTGAAGATATCTCAAGAATGAGCCATGCGCATCCAACTTTTGCTGAAGCAATAAAAGAAGCGGCTTTGGCAGCTACTGATAACAGAGCATTACACGTATAATTTACGGAAAATATATCTTAAGAGCCCGTCAGAATTATTTCTGACGGGTTTTTTATTGCCTTAATAGGGTAAAAGTATAATACGTTTCTTTATTCTTTAAATAGACATTATAAGTTCCATTCTCTTCTTTATACAAATGATACAAATATTTGTCGCCTTTAATGCTTAAGTTCTTTCGCGACAGATTATTACTTTCAATAAATTCCAGTTCAAATTCGCAACTGCCTTTTTTTCTGTAATGCAATTTTGAGAATGTACCATCGGTAAAATTTTCAATCCATAAATGATCGCTTAAAGTTACCGCTACTTTTGCACCGCTATTTTCTATGTAATAATATTTTGAAGATTGATCAAAATGATTGCATTCCTCTCTGGATATTTCATCAAGAGGCTTTTCATTCTGCATGGACCAGCTGCTTTTCTCAGATTCGTTTGGAAAAAGAGCTACAAATTCGTTACAGTTTTTATGTAACCTGAAAAATAGCTGCTCAAACACTCTTCTTTGTACAATACTATCCTTAAATTTTGTCAGATAAGGGGCGATATGCGAATTGTTGATGGTATTAATTCTGATTTCATTGTCTAAAGCCTGATTTTGAACCAATGATTTACAGATTTCGGTCGTTAGCGAATCTACAGATTTTATAGATTGCGCTCTCGAAAAATGGACAAATAATAATAAGAGGAGGAGTAGATATTTTTTCATGTAAAATGGAAATTTTCATCAAATATAATTGTTTAGTAAAAGTTTTTGGAGAATTGGATTTTATTCTTGTAATATTTGAGTCTAAAAATGAAGAAGTTTAGGAAAAATTTCGTAAATTAGAGGTATGATTCTGAGGCTGTATTTGTAGGTGTTCAGGGTTTAATTATTTGGTAATCATGTTTATAGTTTTGTTTTGCAGATGCTGAAGAATTGTAGCAATACTTTGTTTTGTAAGCACTGAAGAATTCAAAAAAAACTTAGTTTTGAACTGCTAAAGTTTTTAGTAAATAAATTAAAGTTGTCAGAGCAGATTCTAAATAGTGGTTGTTACTATTCTTAAGTAGTAATATAGAGATAAAGGTAAATAACAGGGGCTATAATGTCATAAAAGACGAGTGAGAGGAAAGTATCGGGAAAAGCCAGCTTTGTCAGAAAAGATAATATTGGTATGCTTAAGGTTTCATTTTTGGTCCTTTTTATTCCGGTTGTAAAGCAAAATTGTGTAAGTAGTAAAAAAAGCAAATCCGACAGGTTTTTAAATCTGTCGGATTTGCTTTTTAAGTGTACAGTGAAAAATTGATTATCTGGTGAAAATGCTTTTGTAATTATCCCAATATCTGTAGATTAAAAACAGATTGGCAAGAAATAATAAAACGGCCAATGGTAAACCATTTGGATTTAGAAAATAATTAATAAACAAAATGTTTACCGTAATGGGTAAGATCAGTATATTGGCTAGTGTTACATATCGTCCTGTTACAAACGCAATTCCGCAAAGTAGTTCGATTGATTTTGCTAATGGCAATAAATAAGTTGAGGCAACTAGCCCCATATTAAAAGCTTTAAAATCACCGGTAGTTTCTGGTTCCGGAGCCAGTTTGAAGAAAAAACTAAGAGAAGCGAATAATAACAAAAGGCCAATTAAAACACGGACAATAATGGTAGCAATTTTCATAATACTTAAGAATTTTAATGGGTTAAAAAAGTCTAATTTATTTTTGGAAAACGTTATAATCTGAACTCACCAATGATAAAAAGTAATTTTCATGACTTTTATATTGAGAATTTGACAGTCATTATTGTTCTATTTTGAGATAAATAGAATGCTATATCAAATATAACGATTTTTTTCTTATGAAATTGTTGTTTTTTAACACTTTTCTTATTTCTTAAAGTATTTTTTGTAAAGGAAAAATCCTCCAAAACCAATCAAAAGAAATGGCCACAAATTAATTAGAAAAACAAAGATCGTTTCAAGAATGTACCAGCCATTTTTTAGCGAATCGATGATTTGAATGCCTAGGTTTGGCTTATAAGCATCACTGTCTTTTTCACTGGCCATTATCTCTTGTTTTATTGTTTCGTTTTGATACAGCTGTAAAGTTATGGTACTGAAGTTGATTTGATCTTCTAAGGATAAATTCTCAATAATGCTGTTATCATTGGCTTCTTTCTGGTTCGCCAGCGCATTTTCAGCTTCCATAACATCATTGATTTTTTTGCCCTTAGTATCAATTGCTTTTTCGACTCTTTTTTGTGTAACAGTGTTTCTTTTTTGCGAAAGCTGATTGGATAATAACTTTAAAGAAACATCATCGGCTTTGATAAGTCTGAAGTCCAGAAAATCAATTTGTTTGGCTATGATTTTAATAACAGTATCGAGCTGTGTATTGGGAACACGGATTGTAATGTCGTTTTGTACCGTATATTTAGTGGTTTCGAGTGTGCTGTCGGGACTGATTTTGGTTTTAACCTGATCACGAATGGTGCTTTGTAAGCTGGTGTAGGTTACAAAACCTCCAAATTTCTGAGTGGTGTTTTCAATTGCATAAGTAGATTTAACGACGTTTTTTACCTTAAATTTAATATCGGCAGTGCGAATGAATTTTTGCTTACCGTCTTTTTTTTCCACTGCTGCCGATGAAGAAATCGCAGTGCTGTCTGTTGTAGTTTTTTGGTCTTCAAGGCTTTCTGATGTAGCGGGATCGAATTTTTTGCAGGAAAAGAATAAGAGGATAAGCACTAAGGAAGTCAATCCAAGGTTGGCAATTGTTTTCATAAAGTTTTTTAGATTTAATGCGTTGAGTAATAATTTAGAGAATCCGTTTTTAAGGGGGAGACTAGAAAGATTGTTGTCGATTTTTGGGTATAACGAATTCAATCTGTATTAGTCATTACTGGCTGTGTTTTTTAGAAGTGTATTTTATCAATAGGCAAAAAAAAGTTTGAGTATTCTTGTTAATTCGATATACTAAAAAGTGTGCCAATATTTTTTGTTTAATATTTTATTGAAGGATTTTTTTTGTTGTAATTTTGAGGCCTAAAATTTACCTATTTTTGAGAGTTACCATTTACAAAGACATTTCAGATCCAGAGCATTTTAAACAACAGCTTTTAAGCTGGTCACAACAATTTCGGGAGGTTGTTTTTTTGGATAGTAATTCCTATCCACAGGAATATTCAAGCTTTGATTTTGTTTTGGCAGTGGATGCTTTTACCTCTTTAAAAACAGATTTTCATAATGCTTTTGAAGATCTGAAACAATATCAGCAAACGACTAAAGACTGGCTTTTTGGATATCTTTCCTATGATTTAAAAAACGATACAGAAAATCTCACATCATCAAATTTTGACGGTTTAGATTTTCCGGATTTGTTTTTCTTTCAGCCTAAAAAGATTTTTACGTTAAAAGAAAATAAACTCGAAATACAATATTTATTGCTTTGCGATGATGAGCTGGAAGAGGATTATGAAGAAATCGTTACTAGTAAATATGATGCCTTTGAAACGGTAAGCGCGATTGAAGTCAAACAGCGTATTTCAAAAGAGGCTTACGTTGAAAAAGTGAACAAAATGCTGGAGCACATTCATATAGGTGATATGTATGAGGCTAATTTTTGCATGGAATTTTTCGCTGAGAATACCGAAATTAATCCGTTGGAAAAATTCCAGAAATTAGATGCGATATCACAAGCTCCGTTTTCGGTATTTTTTAAGAATCATAAACAATATTTGCTTTCGGCTTCTCCGGAGCGGTACCTGAAAAAGGTTGGTGAAACTTTAATTTCTCAACCGATAAAAGGAACTTCAAAACGATTTTCAGATCCGGTTGAAGACGAAAAATCAAAACAATTTTTAGCATCAGATCCTAAAGAACGGGCTGAGAATATTATGATTACCGATTTGGTGCGGAATGATCTGTCGCATACAGCACAGAAAGGTGCTGTTGAAGTAACGGAACTTTGTAAAATTTACTCATTTTTGCAGGTGCACCAAATGATCTCAACCATCACCTCAAAAATAGATCCGCAGTATTCACCGATAGATGTTTTAAGAACTACTTTTCCAATGGGAAGCATGACGGGAGCGCCAAAAATTTCAGTCATGAAGATTATCGAAAATCTGGAAGAAACCAAACGAGGTCTGTACAGTGGTGCAGTTGGTTATTTCACGCCTGAAGGTGATTTCGATTTTAATGTGGTGATAAGAAGTATTTTGTACAATCAGGAAAATAAATATATTTCGTTTTCGGTCGGAAGTGCGATTACTTCCCAATCGATTCCAGAAAAAGAGTACGAAGAATGTTTGTTAAAGGCAAAAGCAATGCACGAAGTTTTGCAATAACCAATGTATTTTCGATTGATGAATTGCATGTAGGAATGTTAAATTAAATAAAATTCGTGCAATTTTATTTGCGGTTTATTAATATAGTGTAAATTCGTACAATTTTAAGATTTAAAAACTTTCTCCATTATATAGAATTAAATTTTTACATTTATAAATGCTTTCAAAATTTCAAAATCATCTCGCTGTAAGATTTCCATTTCTGGAGGATAAAAAGCTGTTTCTGGCAGTAAGTGGAGGATTGGATAGCATGGTTTTACTGCATTTGTTTCAACAATTGCCGTTTGAGATCGCCGTTTTACACTGTAATTTTCAATTGCGTGGAGTAGAAAGTTTTGGAGATCAGGATTTTATTCAAAAGTACTGTGACGAGAATGATATTTCGATTTTTAGTACTCAATTTGATACCGAGGCTTTTGCCAAAGATTATAAATTATCCACTCAGGTTGCGGCCCGAGAACTGCGTTACAACTGGTTTTACGAACTTCTGGAAAAACAAAATTTCGACTATATTTTAACGGCGCATCATGCCGACGACAATCTCGAAACTTTTATAATCAATCTAACCCGAGGGACAGGATTAGACGGACTGATTGGGATTCCGGAGCAAAATGATAAAATTGTTCGTCCGCTTTTGCCCTTTTCCAGAGCCGAAATTTTAGACTATGCCCAACAAAATAATATATCGTGGCGCGAAGACAGCAGTAATGCGTCAAACAAATACCTGCGAAATAAAATCCGTCACGATCTTGTCCCGATCTTGAAAGAAATCAATCCAAATTTTTTAAACGCCTTTCAGAAAACGCAGGGATATTTGCAGGAATCTCAGGAAATGGTTGAGGATGCTTCGATCATGATTTACCAGCAAGTGGCGAAAGAAGAGGGAGAAGACATTCACTTTGATTTGAATCAGCTCAGGAAATTACCCAATTATAAATCGTATTTGTATCAGTGGTTAAATGAATTTGGTTTCGTAGCCTGGAATGATATTTATGATTTGGTAGAGGGACAATCCGGTAAACAGGTTTTTTCGGCTGATTTTCGATTGTTGAAAAACAGAGATACTTTGATTTTGAGTCCAATTTCTGAATTAGAAGAAAATGAAGTATTCGAAATTAGAGCAGAGGAGAAAGACGTTAATTTTCCCTTAAAATTAAGGCTTTGTCAGGTAGACGACATTACAATAGATTCAAATAAAGCTATATTTGTGGACGCTGAAAAAATCCGTTTCCCACTTATTTTGCGTAAATGGAAGGAGGGAGATGTTTTTCATCCTTTTGGAATGAATGGGAAATCTAAAAAGCTAAGCAAACTTTTTAAAGATGAAAAATTGTCGCTGATTGAAAAGGAGAAAATTTGGATTTTATGCTCAGATAATCAGATTGTGTGGGTTATTGGAATCAGACAGGATGAACGCTTTAAAATTGAGAATACAACAAACGAAATAATTAAAATAGAATTATTATAATGAACCCTAACTACTACCAACAAACGATAATATCGAAAAGTGTCTGGAATAAATCCATTGTTTTTTTATTGTTTTTTCTTTTTGCATTTGCAAAGGGGAATGCTCAAATTCTCGAACCGGTAAAATGGACTTCAAAAATCGAAAAGAGAGCCGGTAATAATGCTGTTTTGATTTTTGACGGAACAATTGAAAAAGAGTGGCACATGTATTCGCAGTTTACACCTGAAGGTGGACCACTTGCTTTAGAGATTACCTTTAAAAATCAGAAAGGAAATTACAATTTGGTTGGAAAGGCTAAAGAAGGAAAAACCAAAACAGCTTTTAATGATGTCTTTGGTGTAAATGAAACTTTCTTTGAAGGCAAAGCACATATCGAACAAGAGATCACAATTATTAACCCAAATTTAAAGACGGTTGAGGTTGATTTTGACTTTCAGGTTTGTAAAGAAGTTTGTATCAATTCCAGTAAAAAGTTTTCTATAGCGATTCCATCAAATTTTAAAATGGATGCCGTTGCAGTAGTAACAGAATCGAAACCGGATGAGACTAAAGTGGCTGATTTAGCTGTTGATACGGTGAGTAAAACAGCTGTTTCGGAAAAATTAGAACTGAAGAAAATTGATCACGCAACAGCGGAAGTTGTAGATCATGTAAAGAAACCAGCACCATCAAGAAGTTTATGGTCGATCTTTTTTATTGCTTTTATTTCAGGATTTGCAGCTTTGTTGACTCCTTGTGTTTTTCCGATGATCCCAATGACGGTAAGTTTTTTTACCAAACAAAGTAAAAGCAGGGCTAAAGGAATACGAAATGCTATCATTTATGGTTTTTCTATTATTGCTATTTATGTAATATTAGGATTGATTGTAACCAAAATTTTTGGGGCAGATGCGCTGAATGCACTATCTACAGATGTTTGGTTTAACCTGATTTTCTTTGTGATCCTGATTATTTTTGCTACTTCATTTTTAGGAGCTTTCGAAATTATGCTGCCTAATTCATGGGCGAATAAAGCAGATCAGCAGGCCGACAGAGGAGGTTTAATTGGTATATTGTTTATGGCTTTGGCTTTGGCTATAGTGTCGTTTTCTTGTACCGGACCTATTGTTGGAACCTTATTGGTAGAAGCTGCTTCAAATGGTGGAATTGCTCCTGTTGTTGGAATGTTAGGATTCTCACTCGCATTGGCACTGCCATTTATGTTCTTTGCTATGTTCCCAGGCTGGTTAAATTCGTTGCCAAAATCCGGTGGCTGGCTGAACACTGTAAAAGTAGTTTTAGGGTTTCTGGAATTGGCATTAGCATTTAAATTTTTATCCAATGCTGATTTGGTGCTTCAGTTGCACTTTTTGGAAAGAGAAGTATTCATCGCAATCTGGATCGCTATTTTTGCAGCTCTGACGTTATATTTATTCGGAAAAATTACATTGCCTCACGATAGTCCTTTAAATCATATTTCGGTAGGAAGACTGTATTTAGGATTGCTTACGTTAGTATTTACGGTTTATTTAATTCCGGGACTTTGGGGAGCGCCATTAAAATTAATTAGCGCATTCCCGCCACCACCACAATATAGCGAAAGTCCGTTTGGGGTAGGGGGATCTGCAAATTCAAATAATGGAAGTACTGAAACCATTTCGGGTTTACCGGAAGGAGCAGAGTTAGGTCCTCACGGTATTATGGTTTTTCATGATTACGAAGATGGTTTAGCGTATGCGAAATCAATCAACAAACCCATTATGCTTGATTTTACAGGTTATGCTTGTGTGAATTGCCGAAAAATGGAAAACAATGTATGGTCAGAACCCATGATTTTACCAATCCTGAAAAATGAGGTCGTTTTGATTTCTCTTTATGTGGATGATAAACGTGACCTGCCAAAAGAAGAGCAGTATGTTACAGCAAAAGGAGATAAAATTGAAACGGTAGGAGATAAATGGACCGATTTTATGATTTCAAAATATAAAACCAATACGCAGCCATTATATGTGATAACCGATTTAGAAGGGAAGAATTTAAACAATTCTAAACCTACTATTAGTTATGTAAGCGAAGAAGAATATTTGCAATGGCTGAAAGAAGGAATTTCTAATTTTAAGTAGTTTTTTTTCTAGAACATAGAGTAAAGAGTGAAGAGTGAAGAGTGAAGAGTGAAGAGTAAAGAGTGAAGAGTAAAGAGTAAAGAGTGAAGAGTGAAGAGTACAATTTAAAATCTGTAATCTACAATCTAAAGTCTACAATCTAAAGTCTACAATCTAAAGTCTACAATCTGCAATCTGCAATCTAAAATCTAAAATCTAAAATCTAAAATCTAAAGTCTACAATAAACTAAGGTGAAGTTAATTCAAAACAAAAATCCCTCTAAGGTCAGACTTAGAGGGATTTTTTATGGGCAAAGGCGGAAATTTGTTTTTATAAGAATTCCCCGTGTTGAGAAATATCTAATCCTAATTCTTCTTTTTCTTCAGTAACTCTTAGCGGGGTAATTTTGTTTACGACAAAGAATAAAGCGTAAGAACCTACAAAAGCAAAGATAGAAACGATTACCAAAGCAGTTAATTGATTGATAAATAGTGTTGGAGTTCCAAAAATTAGACCTTGATTGTCTCCAACGGCAGGGTTGATTGCTTTCGAGGCAAAAACACCGGTTAACAGCATTCCTACCATACCACCAACACCATGACAGGCGAAAACGTCTAACGCATCATCGATTTTTCCTTTAGGGAATTTGCTTACTACCAGATTACTAACGATGGCAGAGAATGCTCCGATGAAAATAGCATGAGAGATGCTTACAAAACCTGCGGCAGGAGTAATGGCAACCAGTCCTACGACCGCTCCTATGCAAGCGCCCAGAGCGGATAATTTGTGTCCTAAGATCTTATCCAGGAAAACCCAAGCCATAGCAGCAGCTGCGGCAGCAACAGTTGTTGTTCCTAAGGCCTGAACAGCTAATCCGTTAGCCCCTAATGCGGAACCTGCATTGAAACCAAACCATCCAAACCATAACAAACCTGTTCCAAGTAAAACATAAGTAATTCTGGCCGGATTTACTTTTTGAATTTTTCTTTTTCCTAAGAATATTGCTCCTGCTAAAGCGGCCCATCCGGCACTCATGTGCACTACTGTTCCTCCCGCGAAATCTAATACTCCCATTTTAAAGAATACTCCGTCAGGATGCCATGTCATATGCGCTAAAGGAGAATATATGATTAGGATGAATAAAACCATGAATAACAAATAAGCCCAAAAACGCACACGTTCTGCAAATGCACCAGTGATTAGTGCAGGTGTAATAATGGCGAATTTTGCCTGAAACAATGCGAATAACATAAAAGGTATGGTTGGGGCAAGACTCCAGGCAGTGCTGGTACCGACATTCTGAAAGAATAAATTGGAAGTTGGGTCTCCAATGATTCCGCGAATAGAAGGGCCAAATGCTAATCCGAAAGCGACAATAACCCATAAGATAGTAACAATTACCATTGCCATAAAACTTTGCAGCATGGTACTAATAACGTTTTTCTTACCTACCATTCCTCCGTAGAAAAATCCTAATCCCGGTGTCATAAGCAAAACAAAAGCAGTGGCTACGATCATCCAGGCTGTATCTCCTGTGTCAAACTTTACAGCTTCTGCCGGAATTGGATTATCGGATAGTATAAAGTTGGATAAAAAGGTGAGTACTAAAATCGTGATAAGAATCACACTTAAAATAATTTTTCGCATAGTTATTTAGTTTTAAATTTTTTATAAATGTATAAAATCAAGTAATAACCATGTAAAAAATAGGGGTAAGTGCTTTATTTTTATTAATTTTTTATTTTGACCCCCTGTATTTTATGTCAACTGAATAATATTAACTTTAAATTTATGATTTGGTAAAGTTGTTTTGTGTTTTTATTAGTTTATTAACTAAAAGACGGTATTGTATAGAGGTATTTTGATTGTTTTTTGAGTTAATATCTGATTAATTTGGTTTGTAGTTGTGAATTGTAAATAAAAAAGGCGTCAGATGAATTTTCAAATGACGCCTTTTATTATAAAATACTATTGCTTATTTCTGATTGAACTTTGCTTTGAATTTATCATTCAGTTTGGTTTGAAAAGTTTCTAAGTTAATCTTTCTTCCCTGAATGAAAGCAGTTGTAAGCTTATTCGTTCTCATGTCGAGTGCATCACCTTCAGAGATAAATAAAGTGGCGTCTTTACCCGTTTCCAAAGTTCCGCAAGTAGCATCAATACCTAGTAATTTGGCAGTATTTGAAGTGATAAGCTGTAACGCTTTCTCTCTGTCTAAACCATATGCTGCACAGGTTCCTGCTAAAAACGGCAGGTTTCTTACGCTCATACGCTCGTGATCACCACTGTTTTCAAGTCCTACCACAATACCTTTATCAGTAAGTATTTTGGCCATTTTATAAGGCAGATTTACATCTTCGTCATCACTTGTTGGCATGTCATGTACACGTCTTAAGAATACACCAACATTATATTTTTGCAAAACATCAGCAGCTTTGTAGGCTTCAAAACCTCCTACAATAACTATTTTCCTGATCTGATTGCTTGCTGCTAACTGAATAGCATCAACGATTTGTTTTTCTTCATCAGCATGGATGTATAGCGTCTGAGTTCCATCAAAAAGCCCTTTTGTAGCTTCAAAAACAATGTTTCTTTCTTTTGAAGCAGCCTGATTGTAAGCCTTTGCGTTACTCCAGAAGGCTGCAATTTCTTCCACTTGTTTTGGATAATCTTTGTTGGCTTCAATAACTCCCGGTTCAAACCATGATCCTGATCTTCTGAAATTAGAAGGGAAGTCAAGATGAATTCCGTCATTTTCCTTTATAATCGCATCTTTCCAGCTCCATGCATCTAATTGTACTACAGAAGAAGTTCCGGAAATTCTACCCCCACGAGGAGTGATCTGAGCCATTAAAATCCCATTCGGACGAACAGTTTCTACTACTTTCGATTCAGAATTGTAAGCGATGATACTTCGTACGTTTGGATTAAAAGTTCCAATTTCTTCCTGATCGTCTGACGATTTCACAGCATCAATTTCTACCAAACCTAATGTTGCGTTAGCCACAATAAATCCAGGGTAAATGTGTTTTCCACTCGCGTCAATGGTTGTGTCATAGGCATCAGCAGCAAGTCTCACGGTCGTTGCGTCTGCTACCAGGGTTAATTTTCCGTCTTTAAATCCAACGGCACTGTTTTGAATAACACTTCCGTTACCTAAGTGTGCAGTAGCATTTAAAATCAAAACCGATTTGGTTTGTTGAGGTGCCGGTATTTGCTGTGCTTTTATTTGCAATGATGCACAAAAAGCAAGCAGACCTATATATATGTTTTTATTAATCATGTTATCTGTTTTTATCTTTATGAATTTTATAAAGCCGTTATTATTGTTCTAAAGTATCACAGTGATATTCTTTCTTCTCTTTTTTTGTTGGTGGCTGTGTGCTCATTCCTTTGTTTTTTTCCTGCAACATCTGCCCAATCAATAAACTTCTTTCTTTAGAAATAGCCTGTTGTTTTTCAGCATCTTTTTCAAGATCAAAATACACTACACCTTCAATCATTGTTTTTTCGACTTTAGCATAAATAGACAACGGATTTTCGCTCCATAATACAACGTCAGCATCTTTACCTACTTTTACACTTCCTACTTTATCGTCAATGTGTAATAATTTCGCAGGGTTTAAGGTTACAAATTTCCACGCTTCTTCTTCAGAGATGTTTCCGTATTTCACCGCTTTTGCAGCTTCCTGATTCAATCTTCTTGACATTTCGGCATCATCTGAATTGTAAGCAACCACTAATCCCTGATTGTGCATAATTGGTCCGTTAAACGGAATCGCATCGTTTACTTCAAATTTGTAAGCCCACCAGTCAGAGAATGTAGATGCTCCAACACCGTGTTCTTTCATCTTATCAGCCACTTTATACCCTTCCAGAATGTGCGTGAAAGTATTCACTTTGAAATTGAATTTCTCCGTAACATTCATCAACATTAAGATCTCAGATTCTACGTAAGAGTGACAGGTAATAAAGCGCTCTTTGTTTAAAATTTCAGCGATTGTTTGCATTTCTAAATCAACTCTTGGTGCTTTTCCTTTTTTAGAACCTGCGTTGAATTTTTTCCAGCTTTCATCGTATTCTTTTGCACGTTGGAAATAATCAGTAAAAACTTGTTCAACACCCATTCTGGTTTGTGGAAAACGGGTAGGATTATCAATTCCCCAATTCGCTTGTTTTACATTTTCTCCCAAAGCAAATTTGATAAACTTTGGCTGGTTTTTGTACAACATTTCCTCTGGTGCAGCACCCCATTTCCATTTTACAATGGCAGAACGTCCCCCGATTGGGTTTGCTGATCCGTGCAACAATTGCGAAGTGGTTACACCTCCCGCTAAGTCTCTGTAGATATTAATGTCTTCAGAGTTTACAACATCCTGAATCGTAACTTCGGCAGTCGAGTTATGTCCCATTTCGTTCACCCCTTTTGAAATGGCGATGTGGGAGTGTTCGTCAATAATTCCGCTCGTAATATGTTTACCTTTAGCATCAATTACTGTAGCAGAAGCATCTGAAAGATTTTTACCTACAGCAGCAATTTTTCCGTTTTTAATTAAAACGTCAGTTTCAGTTAAAATACCTTCTTTTTCGTTGGTCCAAACCGTAGCATTTTTGAATAGTAAAGTTTGAGCAGTTAGTCTTTTTGAGTCACCAAAAGCAATATTTGGATACGTTGTCGGGATAATCGGATTTAGTTTTTCAACTTTAGTCGAATCTTTTACAGCGACAAAAGGGCTGGTTTTTGTAGCAGTCCAGAACAATTCCGTTCCGTTTCCTAAAACCGCTTTTCCGGATAAGTTTTCCGGTTTCTCGATCAATCCGGTCAAACGTGAAAAATTAGATTTGATTGAATCGGTTGGTTTAATTAAAAGAGAGATCCAGTTTTTAGAAACAGTAAAAGTACTGCTCACTTTCTTTGCATCTGCGGTTGTAATTTCAGATTTAGGAGCATCAACTGTTCCTTCGATTTTCCATTTGTAGGTATCTGTTCCAACCTTTAAGTCGTAGTTACCACGGATGTCTTTTGCGTTAACATCGTTTACAACGTATTTAGTTCCTTGTACCCAGTTTTCATATAAAACCGTTTTTTCATCAAAAATTTCACCTGAAGTAATGATGAAGTTGGCAAAAGCTCCTGTTTTCAAACTTCCTACTTCATTACTTTTTCCTAAAATAGCTGCAGGAACTGTGGTTAGAGCTTCTAAAGCTTTTGTTTTATCGAAACCATATTTAATGGCTTTTAGTAAATTAGTTTTAAAATCTTCAGTCTTTTTTAATTTGTCCGTTGTTAAAGCAAAAACAACTCCATTATCCGAAAGAACTTTTAAGTTGGTTGGCGCCTGATTCCAGAAACGCATATCGGCCAATTCGATTTGATTGGACAAATAAGGATTAGAAACATCATACGCCTCAGGGAAACTGATTGGGATGATGTACTTGGCATTGGTACTTTTAATTTCTTCAATTCTTTCAAACTCATTTCCGCTTCCTTTCAGAACATAGTTTAATCCAAATTCTTTGGCAATTTTCGCTGCTCTTAAACTGTTTAATTTGTCTTCTGTAGCAAAAATCTGAACCAGTTTTTCGTTATCAGCTAAGGCTTCTAATGATAAATCTTTAGTTTCTGAATTTCCTTTTTTGTACCAGTCTAAGTCCAGGTACATTTGGCGTAACAAAGCCGTCATACCCATTAACGAACTTGGGTAAGCCTGATTCGTCAGAGCACTTCTTGTAAAAGCAAAATGATTGGTTACTTTATTGGCAATAATTTGTTTGCTGTTTTCGGTGTTGTTTAACGCTACTAAAATTCCGGTTCCCTGAGCAACTCCGTCAGCAATATGGGTTCCTACTACTCCAAAACCGGCTTTTAGTAGTTCCTCAGCTTTCGGTTGATCGTATTTAAAAGTTTCATAAGTATTTACTTCAGGACGAACGCTTTCGTTCCAGTAGTAACCTACTTTTTTTGTATCGTATAACGGGCTGCGATCACGTCCACGTCCGGCAGGGGCTTTAGGTTTTTCAACCCCAAAGCTGGTGTAGATATCAATAAACGAAGGATAAATAGTTTTTCCTGTAAGATCAATGGCAACACTATTTTTAGGAATGGTGATGTTGTTTCCAACACCAACCACTTTGCCATCCTGAACGAGTAAAGTTCCTTTTTCGATTTTTTGTGTCGGGGTTACATAAATCGTGGCATTGGTAAAAACAGTGTAATTGTTGTTTTTGTTGTGGACACTTTCATTAACGGGAAAGTAATCTTGAGCATACGTTTTTGTTAAAAAAACACTCAAAAACAGTAGTAGTAGTTTTCTTTTCATGGATAATTAATAAAATTTTCATTAAAAATAGGAAATATTAATATTTGAGCAAGTTTTAATGAAAATTAATTTTTTATATTCCACGTTAAATACCAAAAACGATTTAGTAATTCTTCTGATTTTGATGTTTTACACCGTTTTTGGAATGCTGTTTTTAAGGATCTCTTTTTTATTTTAAGATCTTCTCATATCGATTCTTTATCCCTTCCAGATAGGGAGCTTTAATTTCTGTGGCAAGCTCTACTGCTTTTTTTAAGACCGCTGTTGCAGTATCTTTTTTCCCGTTTTGTTCCAAAAGATCACCATATTTTAAGAAGGCTATCGGAGATTTTGGATGCAATTCTGCATTGCTTTTTAAAATTGATTCTGCAATAAATGGTTTTGTAGGCGTATAATCAGACGAAAGGTTAGTAATATCCTCTTCTGTAAACCAATCAGATTCAATTAGTTTTTTTATAATGGTTTGAATTTGCTGATCCATTTTTACTAAATCAGCTGCGTGTAATGGTTTTGTTTGCTGGTCAACCGTAGATTGCAATTCCAAATAGAGTTTTTTGGATTCGGCTGCAATTTTACTTCGGTAGTCCTCTGCTGCTTTTTTTGCCAATTCTATGGTTTTGTCGTAAGCCAGTTCCTGGGTTGTTTTGTACTCAGGGATTACACCAATTCCTTCCCAGTTTGTTTTAGTGATTGGATTTATTGCAGTTCCGGTAGGAATGAATATTTCCAAAAGAGGGTTAAGTTCAAGAATTTCACCAGGATTTGCTCCGCCACCCGTAACTTCGCCAACTAAGGTTGCTCTTTTTTGTGTTTGCATGTTATAACTGAATTCTTCTGCACCCGAAAAACTTCTGGCACCTGTGATAATAAATAAGGGAACATCGATTCTTTTTTTGCCGTTAACTTCTGTAACTCTGAATTCTTCCGTAAAGTTGTCTTTTCTAAAGTATAAGGTATTGAGCAATAGAGGTTCTTTAAAAAAATAACTACACAGGTACTGCACGGTTTTAGGACTTCCACCTCCGTTAGTTCTTAAATCAATAACAATGGCGTCCGTTTTAGAAAGCAATTGCATATATGAATCAATAGTGGGGTTAGTTTCGTGTATGAAATATTTAAAATTGAGGTAACCGATATTACCGTCAAGTATCTTAACCTCTCTGAAACCATCGGCGAGTTTGCGATTGTCAGTTAAATGATGAAGATAAATTTCATAGGAGTCTTTAGCTGCATTTGGGTTGTTATCCGGAACAAATTTAGGCTTGACTCTAAGATGTTTGTCGTTGTTGATGAGGCGGATTTCTTTCGTTAAAGCTACAGCGAAAGAATCCAGTAGATCGTATTTTTTGAATTTATTTTCTTTGTAACTTTTTTTTAAATGAGCTGCGATCAGTTTTGCCTGATCCGGAAATATGTACTCCTTTTGAATGAGGGAATCCATTTTTAGGATAGTTTCTTTTTTGAATTTTTCTGTTATTTTCTTTTGCTGACCATTGGCGCTTGGGAGAATCAGGCAAGTGAGCACGAATAAAAAAACGAGTTTGTTGTTAAAAATAAAAATCTGTTGTAACGATGGTTTAGTGAGATATTTCATAATGTTTAGGATTTTTATTTATAACGCTAATTTAGGGTTTTATGATAAATGCTGATGAAAATATTTACAGATGTGTTGTTTTGTCATTTTTTGTTAACCAGGAATTAAAATTATTTGAGACTTTAGTAATGATCAATTTGAGATGGTAGAATTGAATTAAAAAGGAAGTAGAAGGGAAAGATTTTTTATTTGTAATAAAAAACCTACTTTTGTGTTTTTGTTTGATTTAAAGCCTTTTTAGGAATAAGGATTATGTTAGTAAAAGTTTACGGAAGCGCCGTTTTTGGAGTAGAAGCAACAACGATTACGGTTGAAGTTCATATGGATAATGGGATTGGTTATCATTTAGTGGGATTGCCGGATAATGCCATAAAGGAAAGCAGTTATCGAATTGCCGCTGCGCTTAAGAACAATGGATTAAATTTTCCGGGTAAGAAAATAACCATAAATATGGCACCGGCTGATTTACGAAAGGAAGGTTCCGCATACGATTTAACTTTGGCGATGGGGATTTTGGTGGCTTCAGATCAGGTAAAAGCACCGGAGATTGAAAGATACATTATCATGGGAGAACTTTCTTTAGACGGTAGTTTACAGCCTATTCGGGGAGCATTACCGATCGCAATCAAAGCAAAAGAAGAAGGTTATAAAGGTTTTTTTCTGCCCATTCAGAATGTCAAAGAAGCCGCAATAGTGACTGGATTAGACGTTTATGGAGTTCAGAATCTTCAGGATGTTATTGATTTTTTTAATGGAAAAGGAACACTTGAGCCTACAATTATTGATACCAAAGCTGAATTTTATAAAAGCTTAGATTTCCCGGAATTTGACTTTTCAGATGTGCGCGGACAGGAAAGCATAAAACGTTGTATGGAAATTGCGGCTGCCGGAGGTCATAACATCATTTTAATTGGTCCGCCCGGCGCGGGCAAAACGATGCTGGCAAAACGTGTTCCGAGTATTTTACCGCCAATGACTTTGCGTGAAGCTCTTGAAACGACAAAAATTCACAGTGTTGCCGGAAAGTTGAAAGAAGTTGGATTAATGAACCAAAGGCCCTTCAGAAGTCCCCATCATACGATTTCTAATGTTGCCTTGGTTGGAGGAGGAAGTTATCCTCAGCCCGGAGAAATTTCGATGGCTCATAATGGTGTTTTGTTTTTAGACGAACTACCGGAGTTCAAACGTGATGTTCTTGAAGTGATGCGCCAGCCGCTGGAAGACCGGGAAGTTACTATTTCAAGGGCTAAATTTACCGTAACTTACCCTTCCTCGTTTATGCTGGTGGCGAGTATGAATCCGAGTCCGAGTGGTTTTTTTAATGATCCTGCTGTGCCTAATACATCTTCACCGCACGAGATGCAGCGTTATTTAAGTAAAATATCAGGACCTTTGTTAGACCGGATTGACATTCATATCGAAGTCACACCGGTTCCTTTTGAAAAACTGGCCGATGATCGAAAAGCCGAGAGCAGTGTTGAAATCCGTAAACGGGTTACTGCCGCTCGGGAATTTCAGACCAAACGTTTCGAAACAATTGAAAATGTACATTACAATGCACAAATGAGCAGTAAACTTATTCGGGAATTTTGTATTCTTGACGATCCGTCGAAAGAATTGCTGAAAACCGCTATGGAACGATTGAATCTGTCAGCAAGAGCCTACGACAGAATTCTAAAAGTTGCCCGAACAATCAGTGATTTGGATCATTCCGAAAATATTATTTCGTCTCATATCGCCGAAGCCATTCAATACAGAAGTTTGGATCGCGAGGGGTGGCTGGGATAATTATCTTAGATTTGAAATGTCTGAAAACAAAAGAAGAAGAAAAAATTGCTGTAAATTTTACGATTTGAACTTACTCAAATTTTAAACTTGAGCTTTTTGACATTAGGTAGGAGGTGAGTTTTTTAATTTTTCCTTTTTCCATTTCAAAAACATCGCAGAAAACAGCATCCAGTTTATTGCCGTTTTTCATATTTCCCTGTACGGCACCTTCAGCAATTACAATGTCATTTTCTTCAATTAGTTTTATGATTTGGATCGTGGGACTACCGGTAAAATTATCGTTTTCAATTTCTTTGTCAAAAGCTTCTTTTCCTACATGTTGATAAATTCCGGGCATTTCCCAAATCACATCATCAGTAAGGCAATCTAAAATTCGTTTATGATCGCTTACCATAAAAGCTTCCATATATTCGGTTACGGTTTGTTTATTTACTGTCATAATGATTGCGGAATTTTTAAACTTTATAAAATTAAAGTATTTATTGTAAACTTTTAATGCTTAATTGGTATGTATTGAAAATTACAGGCTTATTTTAAGCCACCATTTTATTGTACTTATTTTGTCAAGTTCTAACTCTGACAAACTCTGATCTTCAATTTTAGACAAGGAATTTTTCACAGTTTCAATACCATAATTATCTTTTAGCCAAAAGGGGAGTTCTTCGACACTTTTATTCCAATTTTTTAAAATTCTCTTCAGAATTATTTCAGAGTCTATCGTTGTTTTTGGTTGAAGCGATTTTAGAATTAAGCCCGCGTATTTTTGGTCTGTATAAATAGTTTGATCCCTGTCTTCATTTTCAAGAATTAAGATGACACCTTCAATAATTATTTCATCATTAACTTTTGGTAAAAGTTGAATAAATTGGCGGACTCGTAAATCTCCAATTTGGTTGATAAGATCAATCGATTTTAACAATTCGTTTTTAAAGTCTTCCGCTGTTGTTGGAAATTTCATTTTTTTTTTTTTAAATGGTCTGATGAAAAGAGCAAAGATGAATATATGCTTATTGTTTTTTAAAAACATTCCAAAAGCTGATTTTTCGTCTCGTTACAAAACCTAGTTTTTCATATAAGCTAATGGCACCAATATTATTTTCGACAACATGTAAAAAAGGAGTTTTATTTTCGTCCAAGATGTTATTGACAACATGCGAAATCAATTGTTTGGCATAGCCTTTCCCGGTGTGATCGGGATGCGTGATAATAGCACTCACTTCTGTAAAGTCATTCATTTTCATACGTTCGCCTGCGACAGCTATTAATTGGGCTTCTTTAAATATTCCATAATAATTGCCCAATAAAGGAGTTTTGGTTTTAAAATATCCCGGTTGTACCAAATTAACCAGTTGTAATAATTCGGCATTATGACTTTCGGTAAGTCTGAGAATTTCAGTACCAATCGCAAGTTGAATTTTGTCCTGAACAATCATTTGCAGACAAATCAATTCTTTGACGATTGTCAAAGAATCGTCTATTTCAGGTTTTTCACCCACTATAAAAAAAGAATCCGTTAACAACGCATATTGCTTTGTGGCCGTTAAAGTGCTTTCCGGTACTATAAAACCTCCAAACGGACAATAATCCGGATTGTAAAATTTAGTACCATCATAATCAAGGGCAAATGTGGAATGTTTTTCGAATAATGCATGCCAAACCGGATTATCTAGTTTATGGTCTTCTTTATTTGTCATTATTTAAAAAATAATTTTTTGGGATCGTACTATATTCGGTTTTTATTCTTTCTCTTTTATAGGATAGAAAAAACGAAATGAGTTCGATGCTGCCGGGTGCAAAATCGTACCGTGATTTTCAAGCGGGAAATAATCGAAATATACTCTTATGTTTTTACTTTTTGAAGCTTTAATTTTTTCGGTTAGTAAATTAGCATCGACTTCCATAACTCTTGGAATTTCGGTTGGTGTAAGTCCTTCTTTACCCACTGCAATATAAATGTCTGTTTGCGGACTGAAATTTTCCTGAAAAATAGGGCTGTCGAGATTTAGTATAGAACCATTATTCCACCAAATGCTTGGGCTTACAATAACATATTTATTAAAAAGTGTCGGTTTTTTTAGTAGAATTTCTGTTCCAAGTAATCCTCCCAATGATTGCCCCATAAGGGTTTTAGAAGTATTGGCTTTGTATTTTTTTTCGATAAATGGCTGCAATTCTTTTTCGATAAAAGCAATAAATTTATCAGAATGACCGGAAGTTGGAAACCTTTTTTGGTCTTTTTCAATAGTGGTCGGGAATGTAAAGTCTCTTCTTCTGTCGACAGTTGCGATTCCCACGACAATGGATTTAGGAACCTGATTGATCCATTCAAAACTATTAAACTGTACCAGACCGGCGATATGAATAAAATCTTCATCGGCTGAACCGTCCAATAAATAAATGACCGGATATTTTGTTGCCTCTTCGGCTTTGTAACCTTCCGGAAGATAAATATTGAGAATTCTTTTTTCTCCTAATTCTTTCGATTGAATTTCATCAATAACTCCTAATACAAATGGCTTTGCAGTTTCTGTTGGTTTGGCTTTATTGGTTTGGCAAAAGATAAAAGAGGTAGAAAAGAATAAAAAGGCAAGGATAAATAATTTGTTCATTGTGGTGGTATTTAGTGGCAATAGGGTAAAATATTATGATGTGAAACAGGAAAAATATATAGAACTAAAATACAAATTTTTGACATTCTAAAATCTTAATTAAGACGAAAAAAACTCAAAAATCGTCTATAAAATAAATCCCTTTCATCAAATAATGAAAGGGATTTAATAAGTATTTAATGCTATTGAGTTATTTTAGAAAAAGGAATAGCCTAGTATGACAGATGCCGTAGTGAATGAAGAGTTCCAGGCAATGTAATCTTTTAGAATAGTTCTGCCAAGTTGGTATCTTAATTCTATACTGTACTTGTCGCGTAATTTTCCGCCAATTCCTAATACTGCACTATTTCCGGATTTAACATCCAAAGTATTAATTTTAGATCCATCTTTTCTGGTGAATTCTATTTTCGAGTTTAGACCAAAATCAAATAGTAATGATAATGAAGCATTCGCAAAGATTTTAAAATCATTATTAACAAAGAAGTAATGTCTGATTCCTATAGGCAGCTCTATTGATTTATAATCTACTTTTGCGTTTACTTCGGAACCTGCCAAATTCGAGGTTGATTTTGACTTTTCGCCACTATAGTACTGGTATGAAGGTTCTGCAATTATAGCCCATTTATTTTTATTAAAAGGTAAAATAAACTCTGCTTCGACACCCAGACTAAGACTTGTCTTAGAACCAAATTTAACATTGTAAAAATCTATATTCGAATTGTTAATCGATAACGAACTGCTATTTAATCTTGGTCTAATGGTCAAATTAAACAAATCCTTTTTTTCTTTTGTTTCAAATTCGACAAAATGAGTATCGCTGCACTTGTTATATTTGATGAAAAATTTGAAGAGCTGCTTGTAAGTGTAATCCAGATTTTCGTATTCTCTCTGAAGGATATTATCGCATTTTAGATCAATAAAAAGCTGTTCTCTGAAGTAATTGTTTTTCGCAATCGAAGAGTTTTCATTTACCAGATAAGTTTTGTAAATAAGCTGTTTTATTTCTGAATTATCTATCTTATAAAAGAAACGGCTTGAGTTTCCTTCCCCGTAGGAGTAAAGTGATGCCTTTCCTTCAACATGCACTTTTAAGAAGAGCGTTTCTTCTTTTAAATCCGGATTTTTATCCGTACTCATATTTTCTATGTATCTTGAGGAGCGGTCTATTTTTACTAAGGTTTTGATGTATTTACTTTGTCCTGTGATTGCAAATTCTTTTACAATTTTTAAGTCAGCAATAAGAATGTCTTTACTTTCAGGTAGTTGATATCTAAAATTGGTTGGAGTATTTTTCCAATCCAGATTTTCAATTAAGCAATTTATTTTTTGATTGTTTTGATTGATGAAGTAACCGTTTTCAAAAGTTATTTGCGAATAGGTGTTTAAAGTTAATATAAAGGCTAATACAAGTAATAAGAATTGTTTTTTCATTAAAATTTTGGGCTGTTATTTAGGGTTGTTTTTTTGAAGAGATCTTTTTTTGACAGCAAATATAATGTACAGAACAGTTATTGCATTACGTGAAACCGTAATACAATTGATTATCGTTTGGAAGAATGTGAGAGTGATTGTTTACAGATTGTAAGTATACGCATTAAAATTAAAATGAGTAAAGTATTTTTTCGGTCCAAATTAATACCCAAAAAAATGAATAGTTAAGTGTAAATTACTTCACTTCCGTTCCTTCAAACTTTATTCTGCTATCATTTACGTGAACCAATTCGTCAAGTTCGTAGATATTTTTATAGCCATACCCATAAAGGTTAATATGTGTAGGAATGTTGAGAGCCAGCATAACAGGTTTTCTGTTGGCTAAAATCTGAGACTCGGGAGTATTTTTAGGAAGAGCCATTTTTGAAGCGAAATCTATCGGGTCGCCATTAAAATTGTTATTACAGTAAATCAGTATCCTGGTGTTAGGATCCGGAATTAATTGATGAAGATTTTCCTGTGTAAAATCGGTAAAATCGAGATGAATAGCCCCTTTTAAGTGTTTTCGGTTGTAACGAAAATCAGAGCGTGTGTCCAAAATAACAGTATTCTCTTCATGACTCATTTTAAGAAAAAGATCGAGATTCACTAAATGATTTGCTCTGGCTTTTTCGACTTCGGTAACGAGGTTTTTAAAATCATCGTAATCGACTAATGCTTTAGGATATTGTTGTTGCTCTGTCATTGCGGTAGAAGTTTTGGCTGTTTGTGATTGTGTAACACAGCCTGTGAAACAAAATGATACTAAAAATAGAAGGGTTATCTTTTTCATTTGAAATGAGGTTTATAGTTCAATATGTTTATCAGCCGGGCTCTACCGCTTTTAATAAAGTGTTAGATTTATCTCCTGAATTTGTTTCTGACAATAATATCTTTTAATCTCTCTTTTAAGTCTTCTCCTGTGTCAAAAACCATTTGTTCATTGTTCGGGAAAGGAACAGCACGTTTATTGAAGTAGTTGATATAACTGTCTTCACAGGCACTTCTGTCTCCTTTGTAGGTTGAGTAAATATTCTCAAAAATAAACTCACTGCTTACCGGAAAAGATTGTAGTAATTGATTGGTTTTTAAATCGACATAATCCACTTTTGCTGTGATCTGGCAGGATTTAAATTGTCTGAATTCGTATACGTTTGCACGGAGCATTCTGTAATTGTCTACTTTTATTTCTCTGCCCAGACTGTCTTTAACCGGTCTTCCTCTGCTGTCCAGAAGTGTTTTGACACCGTCTTTTATCTGTCGTTCTTTAATGAATTCCTTCTCTTTGATTTGCTCTGGTGAAATATTGATTTGCACGAAGTTTACAATCAGACTATAATCGTAAACGATGCCTTTTTGTCTTAGACTGTGGTAAACCGTCCATTTGTCATTTAATCCATAGGTTTTAAAATCGAGTAAGTCATCCTGAAGCGGTTTCGGAATGACCATATTGGTTTCGTTTTTGGCATAAACATCTACAAAATCGGTTCCTTTAAACTGTGCATCTTCCATCAGTTTTTTAGTGTTTTTGTAGTTTGGGCTAATGCTTTCCAAATAAGAAAAATCATCGTAGGCTTTTCTAAAATCCAGTTTGTTATTTGATTTTAAAAGGGCAGAAGCATTTTCATATAAATATCTCGTCAATGCAATTTTACTGCTTATGATCTGATTGCTGTAATTATCAAACTGGAATGTAGCGGTTCTTCCTTGTTTCAAGAGTTGCAGAGGCAATAAAGGTCTGATTTTTTCCTGACGATTGTTCAACTGCATGTAGGTATTGTAAGTGCGTTCGGCATTTACCGGATTTGCTTCTTTGATCATTAATTCCAGGCTACGCAAATCTCTGTCTTTGGCCTTTGCGAAAGCCTCTTCCAGCAAATACACGTAATCTTGTTTTCCTTTAGAATCTTTTTTCGTTCGTAAAGCTTCGACCGCACGGTCTATCGCTCCATCGTAATTTCCATCGCTGAGCATGGATTGGGTAGTTTTTACACCACAGGATGACAGTGCTAAAAATAATATTAAAAATAGAAGCGTAATTTTTTGCATGATATTTTTTAATTGAAGGTGTAAATATATCTTTTTTAACTTTCAACAACTATGCCTTTTTTAAAATTATTTTGTAGAGTAGATAAGGGTGCAGCTAAGCCATATTTAGGTGCTTAAGCAGTATTATTCTGTTAACAGTTTTTTGATCAAGACAATTTGGCCTAAATGATAATAACTGTGTTCGATCATGGCTTCGATATTTCTTTTGTAGGTTCCGTATTTTTCGTTGACAAAGATCTGATCCAGTTTTTCGTTGGGCATTTCTTCTACAAAAGAGGCAAATTCCTCAGCAGAATTCCAGAATTTAGTTAGAAAAGCCTGCCATTCTCCCTGCGAATGAATAGGAGCGAAGTCAAAGCTGAATTTGTCTTTTATATCCAGTGATCCCCCTTTAAAAACACTATTTATTCCACTAATATAATAGTGAACATGCTGCGCCAAAAGTGAAATAGTATTAATGTTTTTGACAGGAGTTACAGCAATTTTCCAATCCAGATTTTGCAGCTGGTCTTTATAATTGGTGTTGGCAATCCAAGTTCCGTTTAAAATGACTTCTCTAAAACGATTGGTAATTTCTGCTGTACTTTTCATATTCAAAGTAGTTTGAATGTTATCGTTTTACTTATTATACTCAATAGTTCTTATTTTTAAATCGCTCGGCTCTCCATTTAATGATGTCTTTCTTTCAATCCAGTTGTTGTACTTATCGTATTTATATTCATAAGTGTAAATAGATGTATGAAAAGGTTTGCCATCAGTAAACATTTGAGTTTTTTGCGAAATAAGATCACCAAAATTATTGTATGTGCTTTGTACTCTTTTATCTGTCACTCCATTATTATCAATTTCGGCTTCATCCTCAATTTGATTTCGAGTATTATATTTAAAGACAATAGATCTTTTTGAGATATCTTTATTGTAGACTTTAATTGTTGCTATTTTATCATTTTTGTAAAATTTTCTTTCAATATAATCGTCAGTCTCTCGTCTGTAAATAAGATTTCCTTCGGCATCATATTCTTTTGTGCTTTTCTCGGTGGCATTTTTTTCTACATAATTTAATAGAAAATTATAATCTAAATTTTCTACAAGCAGATTTTCTGTTCGAGCATAACTATAATTAAAAATGTTTTTTTCTTCATTATTAATTTTTTGAATAGAATAGATCTCAATGCTATTTATGCCTTTATTATACTTTATTTCTAGTATATTTTTATCTTTATATAAATAGTCAACATTTACTCGTGGCTTACCTGCAGCTTGTTCCAGATTTTCTATCTTAAGAAGTCGATTATCTTGAAAAACAAAGTCTGTGACTTGTATGCCATTGTTATATTTTGTGTAATTATTATTTTTTCTATTTTTCTCTGAGTAGTTGGTTATAATTTTTAAAAGTTTGCCTTTTTCAATTTGATGTTGAAAACCATGCCCCAAATCCTGATTGTTTTCAAATTCTATAGAACCTACAAGAGTATCATTCTTAAATATATTTGCTGAGTATAAAGAATCTTCTGTTATGCCGATGAAACTTACATATTTATGAACTTTTCCTTTAGAAAAATACATTTTCATATGAGACGAATTTGTCTTGTTGAATTTTTTATAATAGTAATGTAATGTATTTTGAAGAATTGTGTTTACATTATCTTTGTTTTTGAGACTTTGAGTTTGCTCTTCAATAAGCATTATATAATCATTAGTCAATCGTCTTAGTACGTCATCGTAAATAGGATATTCAGGAAACTTTACTTTCTGAGCTATAATGGGCATTGTAAAAAGAAAGAAGAGAAAAATTAGGGTTTTCTTCATTTTGATTTGGAAGTTTTTGTTTATAGTGAGCTTGATTTAAAATTGGTTATTGTTTTTAAATAACATTGTCGTTCTATTCCTGCTGAATCCACTCGTATTTTCCATCTTTAAGATAGATAATGCCGCCTCCGCAGCTTTCTTCGGCATGAATAAATATTCCGTCATTTGGCAATTTGATTTTATCCTCTTCTTTTATTTCGTCATCGCCCAAAATTTCTCCCTGATCGTTTACATTGTTCCAAACAACTTCCCCTTTTGGGGCTTTTTCGAATATTCCGGCCCAGTCGATTTCTTCAAAACCCTGATAGAGAATAGTATTTCCCATTCCGAAATAATCTGTTCGGTTTCCGTTTCCGAAAATGATTCGTAAACCGCTTTTATCACTTTTTGTACTTCTTACAATTTCAACCTTTTCATTTTTTCCGTCACCGTCAAGATCGCATACGATTTTATTTGTTTTGTGTTTGGTCGAAATCACAATAGTATCGGAGCTATTTTGTGTTTCTTTTTTCTCAGTGGTTTGAACGTGATCTTTCGCTTTTGTTGGCGTTGTTGTAATTTCGGTTTTTGTTTCTTTTTTACAAGAGATGAAAATAAAGGCTGAGAGAAGTAAAAGTTTGAATTTCATGTTTTTAGATGATGATTTTGGTATCGTTTGAAGTTGCCAAAATATAAATATTTGGGCACAGTATTGTAAAAGTGTTGTTTGCAGCAATTTTAATTGCGATAGATATCAGTTGGGTGAAATTTGAAAAAATGAATTTAACACATAGAAACATAGATTTTGGTTGTAATAAAGAGAGCCGCACTAAGAAATATATTTCTTTCACATAGAATGAGATATGTGCATTTAAATGAAGTGAAACGTCTTTTTTATAGAAAATACATTGCCTAGGTTACTATGTGTTAAAATGAATTACAGCCAATAGGTTTTATTTAGTTTTCTATTATTTTCTAATTTTCACCTGATATACAATTTCCCAAAAGAGGATTGATAGAATAGCATTGGTGAATATGGCCGTTTTAACTAAATAGGGATCGTATTTGGTAAGCAGATGTAAGTTGGCGAACTGTACGGCCAAAAATAGAGACAAAGCGGCAATTGCAACAGAGCAGATCACATTCAGTAGAGGTTTCCACTTTAAACCTAAGAAAGAATAAATAATGTTCAAAATAGCAAAACCACAACCCAAAGTAATATAGGGATCTGTTCCTAATTTCTCCCCCAATTGCAGTAAAAGAGAAGTTGAGGTAAGATATAAAAAGAAAAGGATTGCATAAAAGAGGATTCGTGTTTGAATTTTCATTTTGATGTTTTTTGATGTTTTTTGGGAATAAAAAGGAGTTTTAAAGAATTAAATTAGCCAGTTATCATTTAAATTATCCTTTTTTACTCATGTGAAGTGCGATTCTGTTTCCTTCACAGTCTTTAAATTCTGCTACCCAGCCAAATTCGCCGTTTGAGGTTATGGGAAATAAAATCTCGGCACCATTTTTTACGGCCAGATTTATAGTTTCTTCAATATCTTCAGTGTTTAAATAAACAAGAGTTCCATCTATCGTAGGTTTGTATATTTCACCTTGAGCTAAGGCTCCCGAAATACCATTGTTGCCTTCGATAAGCGGAAAGAATGCCATTTCATTATCATGAATTCGTTCCCGTTCAAACTCAAAACCAAAAACCGCCGAATAAAATTGTATGGCTCTTTCGATGTTGGCTACCGGGATTTCAAAATAAACAACGGGATTCGATTTGTTTTTCATTTTGTTTGGGGCTATTTTTTTAGTGTAAGCGAAGTTAGAGAAAATTCTAGTTCAATTGACTGGATTTTATTTTTTCAATTTGTCGCTTGTGTCGAAGGATATGTACAATCGCATGTTCTGTAAGTTGTTCAATGTCGTACAATTGTCCCCAACCTGTTTTTATTTTTAGTGAGTCGTCAAATTGTTCTAATTCATTGTCTTTAATTTCTCGAAAAACATTTTCGGTAAAGATGAAAACATTCATTAAGTCTTTCAGATATTCGGCAATGGTTACATGAAAAATTTTGTCAGGTCGCTGCATATTGTACCCTTTCAGATTATGAATACTGATGGCATAGCTATAACCGGAACTTACTACGTGAGACAGAATGTTTTGTATGGATTTACAATCTTCGTCCGTTGTTTTTTCGTCTATGATGTGGGTCAAAACATTATCCGGAATAGTTTTAATAATATCCTGAAGATCTGTTATTGCTTGTTCGTAGATGTCAAGCAATGCTCCAACTGCTCCTTGTCTGTTCATTTTTGTGTTTTGTTAATTATTTTTGTTGCAATTTCAGAAATTTCTTCGTCGATTTCATCTTTAGTCGGGTCTTTTACGATTCTTTCGATTTCATTTAAAACCATTTGATCTTTAATGATCTCTCCAAAAGTATCAAGAATCCAATATTTCCAAACCTGATCCTGACTTTGTAAAATTTTCAATATTTCAGAAGAAATTTTTTCACAGTAAGTAATCAGAAACACTGCAATTGGTCTACTAACTGGCCAATTCATATCCTGTAACCATTTAAGTAAATCCGGAATAATAGACTCGATCTCTTCAAATGAGTAGTTTTTTAGTTTTTCGACTGTTTCGAAATCAAATTTATCTTTTGGGATTAAATTTTTGACATTCATATTGCTCAGATCTGTTAGTTGAATTTTGTATTATATATTGACCCTTATAAAAAAGCGTTTTTTTTCATTTGTTTTCTTAAAAAAAGAACGATTAAAAAGAAAATAAAAGCTAAGATTGCCAATCTTGAAGCATTTCCGGATGCACTCATTCGTGCCTGATGTTCTCTGCCATAAGGACCGGAATGTTTCATAGATCCGAGAACAAATTGCATTTTTTGAAAATTTGATTTATCATTTTTAGGATCATCAGAAAGGAGAATGTTGATCCAGCCTTTTTCTCCCAGACTTTTTGCTTCAAACAATGTTCTTCCGAACATATTATATCTGGCAAGCGAGTAATTTTGATTGGCGTTAATTATTAAGGTATCGCATTTGAAATCTTCGGCAGTAATTTTATTTAGCATTTTCAGCACACTTTCTGATCTTTCTGCGCCAGCTCCTGGATTTTCATAATATTGATATGCAATTGTTGGTGTTTCGCCGATTGCAGTAGAGTCTGTGAAAATTTTTCCATTCTCGTAAAAAGCATCATAATTTAATCCCTTATTTTCTTTTTTTATTTGCGAAAACTCGCTAGGAACCTGAAAACTGACATCTCGCAATTCGATTTTGTTTTGAGAGTAGAAACTAATTGTTGTAATTAAAATTAGTAAAAAGAGGTTTTTCATAGAGAGCTGATTATGATGTAAAAATGTATTAAGGAGTTTTGAATTGTAGATAAACTCTGTTTTTTTCTTATTGTAAAATAGTCTCTATTTTGGTCTCTGACTTTTCTTTGAGAACACTGTCAGGATGAAAATTCCAGACAATCAGAAATTTTCCTTTTGCAAGATATTCTTCCGGACGTTCGTCAGTTGGCTGACCGTCTTTTCCCCAAAGTAATCCTTGCAGAAACCTATCGCCCTTAAAAGTGTGTTCAAATTCAAAATACATTACAGATCCACGATCCGTTTTGCTTTTAAAATTTTGAATCGATTTACTTTTTAAGGTTCCGACAATGCTGGCGTAGGTTTCAATATCATTATAAAAAGTACAGGCTTGTGGAGTAATACAAATATTACCATCGTTTAAAGTGTAGCCTTTGGGAATTTCTTTTGGTTTTAGTTTTAGATCAGCAATTGTCTGACCGAATAAAGTAGTAGTAAATAATAAAAATAATACCGACAGGGGAATCGTAATTTTCATGGTTTTATGCTGTTAGGTTTGTTGAGCGAAAATAGTTTTTTTACTTTTTTCTTATTTTAACTTCTTTCTCTTTTTCGTCATAATATAAAAGATCTTTATTTTTTTCAAACCAAGATCTCCACTTTTTTATAGTTTTATCAGGCGGAAATACAGGCATATCAAATGCCTCTTCCATTTTGTAGGTAATGCCGGTTATATCTATCAAAAACTTTCGAGCTTCGTAAACCATGTTTAAACTTATCGATTCATTTTCGTTTTTAGATAATCTTTCAAATGATTCGAGGTTTTCCAGAAAGATTGCTTGAGGATTTTGTGCATTTACTTTGTTTGTAAAGGAAAGTAAAATCAGAAATAAAATAATGGTTAGTTTTTTCATAGGTTAGTTTATAAAAAAAGCACAAACTCTAAAGATATTTGTGCTTTCGTGAAATTTATATTTTTGAGTAATTATTTTCCTTTATATAATTTTTCTAAATACTCGTTTTTGTCCTTTTCAGCCTGAACCAAACGTTCGTAAAGTTCCACCACTTTATCAAGAGGATTGAAATTACAAGAATTGTTAGTTATAAAGCTACCAGTAACAGATTCGTGAAAAGTATTGAAGTAATTGATAACATTCTCTTCCGAAAAATTTTCAATAGCTTCAACGGTAACGCCAAGTACTTTTGCAATTTCTACAAGTTTTGCAGCTTCAATCGTTTCACTCGCCTCTAAATTAGAAACAGATTGCTGACTTACGCCAATTGCAATCGCAAGTGCTTCCTGCTTCATACCTTTAAGCTCTCTGATTCGGCTAATGTTTCTGCCAATGTGTTTTGATTTGGTTGCTGTGCTCATATTTCAAAGGTATTTAATTTTTTTTTACAAAATAGCTATTGGTAAAAAACAGGTTTTTTGGTACGATACTATTTTTGATTGATTTTGTATAGAACAAAGGTATGTTTTTTCGGATAGGATTTTTAATCTTTTCACTTCAGAATTTTATCTTCATCGCTAGCGCGAGCGTCCCGCTCGTGCTCGAAAATTTGTCTCGCTAATGAATCTTTATTAGTAGCAATAATCACTAACACATATTTTCCATTCATCATCATCCTGATCTTTACCTTTCAAATCAGAATATGTATTAGTAATACAATCTTTATCAACTTCAGAACCACATAAAGTGTATGAGATAAGTTTTATTACACTTGCTTTTTTATTTCCCCAAAATATTACCCCATATGTTGAATATGAAGAATATTTATAACTATTTGTAGCTTCATTTAATTCGGAACCCGTTAGAAATGTTACCTCGATCACATATTTTTTTGACCAACCGTCTTGAGTCATATATCTTACAGTACATGTCTGTACGTATTTTGCTGAAGCATTTAAGGTTATGAAAATAAATGCTATAAAAAGTAATTTTTTCTTCATATTGAATAAAATGTTGTTTTCAAATATAGTATTTTTATCGTTAAAATTTGTATTCATATTAGATGGATTACGTCAGGGATAGAGGCGGTATCCTTTTGTGAAGTGAAACGGAACAAAAGATATAGCCGAAAGCCCGGCCCGGAGGGAGATGCCTAAGGTATTAAAATTCAAGTCCCAATCATATTTTTGTAATGTCAAGGAGATTTTCGCACTGTTTGTCATTTCGACCGAAGGGAGAAATCACACTCGATAATTGATAAAGATTGGCGATTTTCTTTGCGGCATTTCTAGTGCGATTTCTCCCTTCGGTCGAAATGACAAGATTGTAAAAAAAAATCCCGCTTCAATTAAGAAACGGGACTTCGATGATATTCTCTTTTTTTTTATTTTAAACTGTTGCAGCAACTTCTTGTGGCAACGGAATTTGATTTTTAAGTAAATCTTCGAAAGTTTCGTGAGCACGAATCAGGATTCCCTGACCGTTCATCCATAAAACTTCGGCTGGTTTGTATCTTGAATTGTAGTTCGAAGACATGGAGAAGCAATAAGCTCCTGCATTTCTGAACGCTAAGATATCACCTTCTGTAATCTCTGAAATTCTGCGGTTATTGGCAAAAGTATCCGTTTCGCAGATGTAACCTACTACCGAGTAAAAACGCTCTTTTCCTTTTGGGTTGGAGATGTTTTCAATATGGTGCTGTGAACCGTAAAACATTGGACGGATTAAGTGGTTGAAACCACTGTCAACCCCTGCGAAAACTGTCGAAGTGGTTTGTTTTACTACGTTTACTTTGGCTAAGAAGAAACCAGCTTCGCTCACCAGGAATTTTCCGGGTTCGAAAATCAACGTTAAATCTCTACCGTATTCTGTACAGAAAGAATTGAATCTTTTAGATAATTTTTTACCTAATTCTTCAATATCCGTTTCGATATCGTCTTTTTTGTAAGGCACTTTGAATCCGCTTCCGAAATCTAAGAATTGTAATTCTTTGAAATGTTTAGCCGTATCAAATAAGATTTCAGCGGCATACAAGAATACTTCGATATCTAAAATATCCGATCCTGTGTGCATGTGAATCCCCACAATATGCATTTTTGTATTTTCAACAATACGCAAAATATGCGGTATCTGGTGAACAGAGATTCCGAATTTACTATCGATATGTCCAACGGAAATATTGGCATTTCCACCCGCCATTACGTGTGGATTGATACGAATGCATACCGGTATATTAGGATGTTTGGTTCCGAATTGCTCTAAAATAGATAAATTGTCAATGTTGATCTGTACACCCATTGCGGCTACTTCTTCGATTTCTTCTAAAGAAACTCCGTTTGGTGTAAAGAAAATTTTGTCAGGATCATAGCCGGCATGAAGGCCTAATTGAACCTCCTGAATCGATACCGTATCTAAGCCAGATCCCATGTTCTTTAATAGCTGAAGAATGGCAACGTTAGACAATGCCTTCATGGCATAATTAACTCTTAAGTTTTCTACCTTAGAGAAAGCTTTAGTTAACCTGTTGTACTGAGATTGGATTTTTTCGGCATCATATACATATAATGGACTTCCAAATTGGTCTGCTAACTGCAGTAAATCTTTTGCTTGCATCTGTAAACTATTTTCAGCAAACTTATTACTCTTTTGCCGATTGACAAATTTTAAATTGAAAAATAACAAATTGTAACAAATTGTTATAAAATAAACATTTAAAGTTTTTTTAACTTTTAGTGGTTTCTAATTCTTATTTAGAGTTAATAAAAATTATATTTGCCCCAAAATTACACTATTAGAGATTATTTATGAAAAAGATTATTACATTTTACCTGATTATCCTTACAACTTCGGTAGGATTTGCTCAGGAGAAATCAAAAGACAGTTTACAGACTAATAATTTAGAGGATATTATTGTAACGGCAAGCCGAAAAAAAGAGAGTATAAAAGAGGTTGTTTCTTCTATTACGATTGTTGGTGCTAAAAAAATCCAAAGTCAGACCTTGGTAAATTCGAATATCGGTAATATTTTGCAATATACAGTTCCGGGTTTAGCGACCGCAAGTAACCAAACTTCAAATTTCGGTCAGACTTTAAGAGGAAGACCATTTTTGGTGATGATTGATGGAATACCACAATCTACGCCTTTGAGAAATGGAGGTAGAGACCTTCAGGTAATTGATCCTTCGTCTATCGAAAGAGTGGAAGTTATTAAAGGTGCAACTTCAATTTATGGGAATGGTGCCGATGGAGGGATCATCAATTATATTACAAAGAAAAACCATTCTGAGGAAAAAATTAGCGGTTCGGTACAGCTGGGTTTGATCACACAACCCAAAACTTTTGCAGAATCATTTGGTTACAGAGCTTCACTTTCTTTGGCTGGAAAACTAAAAAAACTCGATTACGTTGTTGGTTTTACACAAGAAAGATCAGGAGTTTCTAAAGATGCTAACGGAGTAAACCTTTCGCCGTTTTATAGTTTATCGAATTTAAATACCTATAACGGATTGTTTAAAATAGGATATGCACTAACTGATACCCAAAGGTTAGAGTTCTCGTACATGGGGTATGCTTCAAAGTCATTCTTGGATCAGGACGTTAAGATTGGTAAATGGGGAGAAATTCCAACGATTGGAGTGGAAGCCGGTGGACGTTTGGGAACGCCTGAGGGAACTCCGAGAAACCATAATTTCAGAGTAGCGTATTCGAACTCGGAGATTTGGAACAACACTTCTTTAGATGTTAATGTTTATGCACAGGATTTCAGAACGGTTTATTCGTATGACAGAGATCAGTTTTTAAACGGAGGTCAATCGAATGTGGCTTCACAAAAGAAAGGGCTTCGCGTTAATTTTGATTCCCGTCTTTTTGCTAATGATACCTATAAAGCAGAGATCATTTATGGTTTGGATTTGCTTCAGGATAAAACAGTTCAAAAGTTAGAGGACGGTCGTTTTTGGACACCACAAATGAAAATGGTCAATACAGCTCCTTTTGCCTTAATCAAGTTTGATGCCTGGGGTAAATTTACTTTAAAGGCAGGTGCCCGATATGAAAATATTAAAGTTAAAGCAGATGATTTCAATACATTACCGGTATTAAATGCCAAAAATAATACCTATACCAAAAGTATTTTTGTTCAGGGAGGTAATTTAGATTACAACGCCCTTGTTGGAAACATCGGATTGCGATACAATATTATGCCGGAGGTAAATGTTTTTACAAGTTATTCTCAATCCTTTTCGATCAATGAGGTAGGGCGTATTTTAAGAACGTCTACCGAAAGTGTGATTTCAAAATTACCAACGGATCCTATTATTGTAAACAATTACGAAATGGGTGTGGCCGGAGCGATTAAAAAATGGTTCACCTATGAGGTAACCAGTTTCTGGAGTACCTCACAATTAGGGGCTACATCAATTCAATCAGCTGATGGTTCTTTTGCCATGCAGCGTGCTCCTGAAAATATTTGGGGTTATGAGGCAGTTATGGGCTTTAATCCAACAGAGTTTTTAAGTTTTGGAGGTGCTTTTGCCTGGATAGAAGGGAAGGTTGATAATGACAATAACGGATCGTACGAAAAATATATTAACGGATCCCGAATAATGGCTCCAAAGCTTACTACTTATGTTCAGATTCGTCCGTTGAAAAATTTAGATATTGAATTAAGTTCTTTGCATAATTTCAAAAGAGACCGATTTGACCCAAATCCAACCACAAATTTGTATAGTTTTAACGAAGGTCCGGTAAAAAAATATACGGTCTTTAATTTAAGCAGCTCTTATCTCATCAATAAATCATTTCGATTGGCACTGGGAGTGGAGAACTTATTGAATAAAGATTATTCTCCAAATATTGCCTGGTGGCAGGCCAGAGATAAAGATTTTGTAAGTGCTCCGGGAAGACGTACCACTTTGCAAATTCAGTATAATTTTTAATATTTTCCTTATTTGGAATAACAATTCTAATTTTAGAATTAAATATAATAAAGCCCCTTTTTTACATCTAAAAAGGGGCTTTTGTTTTTATAAAAGGGATGTTTAAAACCTATAAACTTGGTAAATCTCCATTTCCTTTGGTTGGCAGATTCGTAGAGCCCATTAAGAACAAATCGACTTCTCTTGCTGCTTCACGACCTTCTGAAATGGCCCATACAATTAACGATTGTCCTCTTCGCATATCACCGGCAGTGAAAATGTGCGGAACATTCGTCTGATAATTTTTGGCTTTATAGTTGTTTCTCATATCGATTTCCAGACCTAATTGTTCGCTTAGAGTTTTCTCCGGGCCTGTAAATCCTAAAGCCAATAGAGCTAAATCACAGGGCCATATTTTTTCTGAACCTTCTTTTTCGATTAGTTCAGGACGTTGCCCCGGAGTCATTTTCCATTGTACTTCAACGGTTTTTAATCCTACCAGTTCTCCTTTGTCGTTTGATAAGAATTCTTTGGTATTGATCAACCAGTTCCTGTCGCAGCCTTCTTCGTGAGAAGATGAGGTTTTTAACTGCAGCGGCCAAAAAGGCCAGGGAGTTGTTTCGCTTCTTCCAACCGGAGGTTTTGGTAAAATCTCAAAGTTGGTTACCGATTTTGCACCATGTCGGTTAGAAGTTCCGATACAATCAGAACCGGTGTCTCCACCGCCAATTACGATTACATCTTTACCGGTAGCCATAACCTGATCTTGAATTGATTCTCCAAATAAAACTTTAGTCTGCTGAGTTAAGAAATCCATTGCCTGAACAACGCCTTTGCTTTCGATTCCTTTAGTTGGTAAACTTCTTCTTTCGGTTGCACCACCGCACAATACGATAGAATCAAAAGCATTTAATTCGGCTACGCTATAGTTTACGCCAACATTTACATTGGTTTTAAAAGTGATTCCTTCCGCTTCAAGGATTGCTACACGTCTGTCGATAATTCCTTTTTCTAATTTAAAATTTGGAATTCCGTAACGCAATAAACCCCCTATGGCATTGTCTCTTTCAAAAACGGTAACGGTGTGACCGGCTCTGTTTAATTGCTGTGCTGCTGCTAAACCTGCAGGTCCTGAGCCAATAACAGCAACTGTTTTTCCAGTTCTGGTTTTTGGGGCCTGTGGTTTGATCCAGCCTTCGGCAAAGCCTCTTTCGATGATGTTTTTCTCGATGTTTTCGATGGCAACAGGCTCTTTGATGATCCCTAACACACATGATTTCTCACATGGAGCAGGGCATAAGCGGCCTGTAAATTCCGGAAAGTTATTGGTAGACTGTAAAATCTCTAAAGCACTTTGCCATTCTTCCTGATGTACCATATCGTTGAAATCAGGAATTAAATTTCCTAACGGACAGGAACTGTGGCAAAAAGGAATACCACAATCCATACATCTCGAACCTTGTTCTTTTATTTTATCTTTTGCTAACGGAATCGTAAATTCGTTGTAGTTCGTAACACGTTCTGCAACTGCTATATTACTTTCGTCGGCTCTGTTATATTCTTTAAATCCGCCTATTTTACCCATGACATTTTTAATTAAATCTAAATGATTAAATTCCAAATTCTAGTTTTTTACCGCAAAGAGCGCAAAGGCTTTTTAAAATTCTTTGAGAGTTTTTAAGTTCGCAAAGCTTTGAGGTTGATTTCAATCTAAAATCTAAAATCTGAATTCTAAAATCATTTATCCCGCTATTAATTCTTCTATTTTTTTCTCTTCTGCAATTCGCTGTAATGCTTTTTTGTAATCTGTTGGCATCACTTTTACGAAATTTTGCTGTTCATTTTCCCAGTCTGCTAAAATTCTTTTGGCTAATGGACTGTTGGTGTACAGAGAGTGGTTTTTGATCAGTTTTCTTAGTTTTCTCACGTCCTCGTCTTCGATAGGGTCAAAAGCAACCATTTCCATGTTGCATACCCTTGCATCGAATTGCTGATTTGGGTCGTACACATAAGCAACACCACCACTCATACCTGCGGCGAAGTTTCGTCCTGTTTTTCCTAAAACAACTACTGTACCTCCCGTCATGTACTCGCATCCGTGATCTCCAATTCCTTCTACAACGGCAGTTGCTCCGGAATTTCTAACACAGAAGCGCTCTCCGGCAATTCCATTAATATAGGCCTCTCCGGTAATAGCTCCGTAAAGGGCAACGTTTCCGATAATGATATTTTCTTCAGGTTTGAAAGTGGCAGTAGGAGGGACTTTTACAATTAATTTTCCTCCTGAAAGTCCTTTTCCTAAGTAATCATTACAGTTTCCGTGAATTTTAAACGACAATCCGTTGGTGGCAAAAGCACCAAAACTTTGTCCGGCAGAACCTTCAAAATCAACTAAAATAGTATCATCAGGTAATCCTTGTGCGCCATAAATTTTTGAAATCTCATTACTCAAAATCGCACCTACAGAACGGTCTGTATTTTTAATTTTAAAGGTAACTCTGGTTTTTTCTTTTCTGTAAATAGACGGAATTGCTTCTTTAATGATATCAAAATCCAATACATTTTCAAGCTGGTGATCTTGTTGTGTTGTGTTGTGATTTGGTACCGTTTTGGCTTTTTCCGGTTTGTATAAAATCGATGATAAGTCTAAGCCATTGGCTTTGTAATGTTGGATCGCTTTGTTCACATTTAATTTTTGCGACTGACCTACCATTTCTTTTAAAGTTCTGAAACCTAATTGCGCCATGATTTCTCTTAGCTCTTCGGCAATAAAATACATGAAGTTGATGACGTGCTCCGGTGTCCCTTTGAAATTTTTTCTCAATTCAGGATCCTGAGTAGCAATACCAACCGGACAGGTATTCAAGTGACAAGCTCTCATCATAATACATCCGGAAGCTACAAGCGGAGCCGTTGCAAAACCAAATTCTTCTGCTCCTAATAAAGCGGCTATCGCTACGTCACGACCCGTTTTTAGCTGTCCGTCACATTCCAGAACCACACGGCTTCTTAAATCGTTCAAGATCAAAGTTTGTTGCGCTTCGGCTAATCCAAGTTCCCATGGAATACCTGTATGTTGTAAAGAAGTTAAGGGTGCAGCACCAGTTCCTCCGTCGTAACCTGAAATTAAGATCACGTCAGCTTTTGCTTTGGCAACACCGGCTGCGATGGTTCCAACGCCAACTTCGGAAACTAATTTTACATTGACACGAGCTTCACGATTGGCATTTTTTAAATCGTAAATCAACTGAGACAAATCTTCAATAGAGTAAATGTCGTGGTGCGGAGGAGGTGAAATCAAACCTACATAAGGGGTTGAGTTTCTGGTTTCGGCAATCCAAGGTACTACTTTTTCTCCCGGAAGCTGTCCGCCTTCACCCGGTTTAGCCCCCTGAGCCATTTTAATCTGGATCTCTTTAGCGTTGGTCAAATAGTTGATTGAAACACCAAAACGTCCCGAAGCTACTTGTTTGATCGCACTGTTTCTCGAATCTCCGTTAATTTCTTTCTGGAAACGTTTTGGATCTTCTCCGCCTTCTCCGGAATTACTTTTTCCGCCAATTCTGTTCATGGCAATCGCTAGGTTCTCATGCGCTTCTCTACTGATGGATCCGTATGACATGGCTCCGGTTTTGAATTTCTTCACAATTTCAGTCCATGATTCTACTTCATCGATAGAAATCGGATCTAAATTATTGAATTCAAATAAACCTCTGATGGTCATTAAGTTTGAGCTTTGCTCATTGACCATATTCGAGTATTCTTTATAGCTTTCAGGACTGTTTAAACGAACAGCTTGTTGTAATTTAGAAATAGTGGTGGGGTTAAACATGTGTTTCTCTCCACCGCGTCTCCATCTGTAAATACCTCCAATTTCAAGAGAAAGTAAGTTGGCAATTTTTGAATTTGGAAATGCTTTTTGGAAACGTTTCTTCACTTCTTTTTCGACTTCCATCAAACCAATTCCTTCGATTCGCGATGGGGTGTAAGGGAAGTATTTTGAAGTAAAGGTTTTGTTTAGACCTAAAATCTCGAAAATCTGTGCCGCTCTGTACGAATGTAGAGTAGAGATACCAATTTTGTTCATGATTTTAACGATTCCTTTTGCAATGGCTTTGTTGTAATTTACAATCGCATAATCTGCTTTTACACCTTTGATGAAGCCCTGATTCACCTGATCGTGAATAATTTCGTTTACCATGTATGGATTGATCGCACTTGCTCCGTATCCGAACAGTAAAGCAAAATGATGAGGTTCACGAGGTTCTGCAGATTCTATTATGATTCCGAATTTTGAACGAACCTGTAAAATATTCAAAGAGTGATGAATGTACGAACAAGCCAGTAACATTGGTATTGGAGCCAGTTCTTCGCTTACGCCTCGGTCTGATAAAATAATGACATTGCATCCTTCAGAAACGGCTTTAAAGGTGGCCTCAACACATTTTTCAAGTGCGCGCTCCAGTCCGTTAACTCCTTTTTCTATTTTATATAAGGTAGAAATAGTAGCCGATTTGAAATCAACGTGGTCAATGTTTCTGATTTTATCCAAATCCTCATTGGAAATAACCGGATTTTGGATTTTTAGTTTTTTACACTGCTTAGATTCAATTTCAAAAATATTGAAATCACCGCCAATGGCTAAACTGATATCGGTAATGATCTCCTCACGAATACCGTCTAAAGGCGGGTTAGTCACCTGTGCAAACAATTGCTTGAAGTAGTTGTACAACAATTGCGGCTGGTCTGATAAAACAGCCAAAGGCGTATCATTACCCATAGAACTGATCGCTTCGGCTCCCTGACCTCCCATTGGGTTGATGATGGTTTTTAAATCTTCAATCGTGTAGCCAAACAACTTTTGTCGGGTCAGGAAATCCAGTTTTTCAACCGGAGTTGGATTATTGGTATACGGTATTTTAGATAAAGGCAATAAGTTAGCATCGATCCATTCTTTGTAAGGGCGTTTGGTAACGATGGATTTTTTTACCTCGTCGTCTTCGATAATACGGCCTTCGTTCATATCTACCAGGAACATTTTTCCAGGCTCTAAACGACCGTGCTGAATCACATCTTCAGGATCGATATCCAAAACACCAATTTCTGATGACATGATGACAAAACCGCTTTTGGTTAAGGTATAACGTGATGGACGCAATCCGTTACGATCTAATAACGCACCAATGACGTTACCGTCTGTAAACGGAATAGAGGCAGGGCCATCCCAAGGCTCCATAATACAAGCGTTAAACTCGTAGAAGGCTTTTTTCTCCGGAGACATGGTTTGATGTTTTTCCCAGGCTTCAGGGACCACCATCATCATGGCTTCCGGTAGGGAACGTCCTGTCATTAATAGAAGTTCTACTACCATATCCATAGAAGCAGAATCTGATTTTCCTTCTAAGATAATTGGGAATAGTTTTTTGATATCATCGCCAAAAATTTTGCTTTGCATCAATTCTTCACGGGCGCGCATACGGCTAACGTTTCCGCGAAGCGTGTTGATTTCACCGTTGTGACACATGTATCTAAACGGCTGTGCTAAGTCCCAGGATGGGAATGTATTGGTAGAGAAACGTTGGTGCACTAATGCCAAACGAGTCACTAAATCGGGATCTTTTAAGTCAACATAATAACGGCTGATGTCTTCCGGCATCAAGAGACCTTTATATATTATGGTAGTTGTCGATAAACTAGAGAAATAAAACATGTGGCTTTCGGAGGTTTTAGATCCTCTAATGGCATGCTCGGCAATTTTTCTAGCTGCAAAAAGTTTTGCATTAAATTCATTTTCAGTTAAATCCTGACCGTTTTTGCTAACAAAAACCTGTTTAACTGTTGGTTCTTTTTCTGCGGCGATTTGCCCTAAATTTTCTACTTCAACCGGTACATCTCTCCAACCCAGAATCTTTAAATTTTGATCCTTAATAGTCGATTCGAAAGCGTTCATACAAAAAGAAACCTGGTTTTTGCTTTTTGGTAAAAAAACCATTCCTACTGCATACTCACGTGTTTCAGGGATTTCAAAATCACATACTTTTTTAAAAAAATCATGTGGGATGTCGAATAAAATTCCAGCTCCGTCTCCAGTTCTTCCATCAGAACTAACTGCACCACGATGTTCCAATTTTATTAAGATATCCAATGCTTTGTGAATAATATCATTTGATTTAATACCATTCAAATTACAAATAAATCCTGCACCACAATTGTCGTGTTCAAATTCAGGCAAATAAAGCCCTTGTTCTTTAACTTTCATTCTTGATATTTTTTTTACAAAAATAGAGATTTCGTTAAACATAATGTATTGAAATTGCGATTTGGCTTTCATTTTTGTTGTAATATTAGAAAAAGACTTCTTAATTGATAATAATGTTATTTTGGCCATTGCGAATTATTAAAATGACAATACAGACTAAAATATAGTATGAAAAATCGCTGTAAGACTAATAAATACGGTGGTCTTTTTGTTAAATATCAAACGTTTTAGTGATTTCTAGTTAATATTAACAAATTATTTATTTAACCATTTCTTTGCTTTCAAAAAGAATAAACGTTTCGTGCATATCACTCTCGTTTTTTAATTGAAAAAGATTTTACTATTAAGTTGATTTTTGCTACTTTTGTCGCACTTTTATTCTGAAATAAATTCAGAACCAGACAAATTCTATATTATGAACATACACGAATATCAAGGAAAAGAAATTTTAGCAAGTTACGGAGTACGCATTCAACGCGGAATTGTGGCTAACAATGCGGTTGAAGCTGTGGCTGCTGCAAAACAATTAACTGCCGAAACGGGTACAGGATGGCATGTGATAAAAGCACAAATTCACGCAGGTGGACGTGGAAAAGGTGGTGGAGTGAAGTTGGCTAAAAACTTGCAACAAGTTGAAGAAATTGCTGAACAAATCATCGGAATGCAATTGATTACTCCTCAAACTTCTGCTGAGGGTAAAAAAGTAAACAAAGTTTTAGTTGCTGAAGATGTTTACTATCCTGGTGAAAGCGAAACTTCTGAGTTTTATGTTTCTGTTTTATTGAATAGAGGTACAGGACGTAACATGATTATGTATTCTACTGAAGGTGGAATGGATATCGAAGAAGTTGCTGAGCATACACCACACTTAATCTTTACAGAAGAAATTGATCCAACTGTTGGATTACAAGGTTTTCAGGCAAGAAGAATTGCTTTTAACTTAGGTCTTTCTGGAAATGCTTTTAAAGAAATGGTGAAATTCATCGATTCATTATACAACGCTTACGTTGGTTCTGATGCATCTATGTTCGAAATCAACCCGGTTTTGAAAACTTCAGATAACAAAATTATGGCTGTTGATGCTAAAGTAAATATCGATGATAATGCTTTATACAGACAAGCAAAATATGCTGAGATGAGAGATATCCGTGAGGAGAATCCAATCGAGGTTGAAGCTAAAGAAGTAGGATTGAACTATGTAGATCTTGACGGTACTGTAGGTTGTATGGTAAACGGAGCTGGTCTTGCAATGGCAACTATGGATTTAATTAAATACGCTGGATTTGAGCCTGCTAACTTCTTAGACGTTGGTGGAACTGCTGATGCAAAACGTGTTGAAACAGCTTTCCGTATCATCTTAAAAGATCCAAACGTAAAAGCTATTTTGATCAATATCTTCGGAGGAATCGTTCGTTGCGACCGTGTTGCTCAAGGTGTTGTTGATGCTTACAAAAACATGGGTGACGCTATCAATGTGCCAATTATCGTTCGTTTGCAAGGAACAAATGCTGAAATTGCAAAAGAATTAATTGACAACTCAGGTATGCCAATTTTATCAGCTGTTCAATTTCAGGAAGCTGCTGACCAAGTTAAAGCTGCTCTTTCTTAATTCAATAAGAAATCAATTGATATAGAAAATCCATTCCGAAAGGAGTGGATTTTTTTGTTTTTATAACCGCAAAGCACGCAAAGAATTACGCAAAGTTCGCAAAGTTTTTTTAGCCACGAATTCACGAATTATTTTTTATAATCTTTGAGAATAAAAATTCGTGAATTCGTGGCTTTTTTAAACAAATTGCTTTGCGAGCTTTGCGCTAAGTTAAATTCTTTGCGTGCTTTGCGGTTAAATGATTCCTGACTATTTTAAAACCGCTGCCAGTTCAACAATTTCAAAATCGGGATTGTGTTCAACAAATTCCCTGATCATAGCAGTATGTCCGGCTCCTAATAAAACCATGATTTTGTCGTCTTTACTTTCGGTTAGTTTTTGAATTAAAGCATACATATAAAGGTTTCTTCTGTACCATTCCGAAACTAAGTAAGCCCCCACAAAATCGTCCGTTTTGCCTCCTTTAGTAGCCGTTTCAACATACCAGCCAATATTGTCTTCATTCGATTTTTTAGTATTGATATCTAACAGTAGTTCAGTCAGTGAATATTTGGCAATTTTTTCATTTTGACTCTTTTCATAATATTTCATCGTTTCTTCATTCTTTTTGATTAGATCAAACTGACCGGCGGCTGTCATCCCTTTTACAAGACTGTCATATGGAAAGTCGGTGTTGTTGTAATCAATGGCATATAGCTTTTTATGGCCTAGCTTTTTAGCTGATCTTAAAGCGACTTGTACAATTTCATCTGATTGTTTATGAAGTAAACTGTCCGTATTTCTATTGTAGAATTTGTCCAGTTTGTCTTGTTTTTGGTAGTTCCATTCGACAAAGATTTTATCCGGACCAAACTTTTTAATTTTATTGGCGATGTTCTCCAGTTCCTTTTGGCTTCTGTCTGACATCACATTAAAGCTGTTGATTTTAGCAACGTCAAGTCCCGGGTTTTCAAAATGGAAGGTTCCAAGTAAAAGTATTTGTTTTTTCTTTGACTGTCCGGAAATGGTATTAAATGCGATAACAGCAAGTAATAGTAAGGTGATTTTTTTCATGATGATTGGTTTTTAAATTCAGGACAAATGTAGCATAGGGTTTCAGGTGAAATTTTAGTTTTTGATAAACGTCAAATTTCAGATTACAAACCTTGAGAATCTGCGGTTGAAAAATTTGGTGTATCGTTTTTAATGGTTCGTCACCCAAAAGAGAGGTTTTGTATAAATATAGTATCCATATGAAGTCATAGTTGTATTTTTGAAAGGACAACAACATTATTATGAAGCTAAAAATACCATTGTCTTATCATATTTTTCTTTTTTTGGGATTGTATATCACCTTTAATCTTTGGGAAATTGGGATAAACAATCGGGATCTGGATCTTGTATTCAACAGGATTTCCTTTATGTTTAACATTAGTTTTATAGTGGTAATCTTTATTGTCTACTTTCTGAATTTTCATACTTTCTGTAAATGGTTTTTAAACAAAAAGAAAATTCTCTTGTTTGTGATTAGTATTCCTATCACCTTGTTGATTTTTGCAGCAATACGTTATTTTGTTCAGGAAGTGATACTGTATGAGCTTACCGGAATTCATAATTATGCAAAAGAAACCAGAGAGATCAGCTATTATATTAAGGATAATTTTTTCTTTGGCCTGCCTGCTGTTATTTTGAGCAGTCTGGCTTATCTGTTCTTTCATTTTCAGGAAACGCAAAAACAAAATCAGGAATTAGTATTAGAAAATAAAAAGGCAGAACTCCAAATGTTGAAATCGCAGGTGAGTCCGCATTTTTTGTTTAACACCTTAAATTCCTTTTACAGTCAATTGGTTTTGAAAGAGGATGAAATGGCTTCGGATATTTTGGTACTTTCGGATTTGCTGCGTTATGTCATTACAGAAACGGAGAAAGATGAGGTATTGCTTTCCAAAGAAATTCAGTTTGTAGAAAACTACATTCATTTGCAGAAAAAAAGATTTGAAGATCAGCTTTATCTGGATTTTGTAATTGATGGTGATTATGCAACAGAAAAGATTCTTCCGTCGGTGTTGGTGCATTTTATTGAGAACGTTTTCAAACATGGAAAATTGAATAAAGAAGAGGAGAAAGCGGTTATTGCTATCGTAATAAAAGAAAATTTTTTAGAGCTGTCAACCTTTAACTATAATGGTGCAGGCGAAAATTATTCTTCAACCGGAATTGGTTTTGATAATCTTAGCAAACGTTTAGAGCATGCTTATAAAGGGGAGTTTACACTCGAGAAAATAGCAGAAAAGAATACCTTTAAAACCTATTTAAAAATACCATTAAAAAAGTAATATGAAATTGAAGTGTATCATTGTTGATGATGAACCGCCGGCAACGCGTATTCTGGAAAATTATATCGGGAAAGTATCTTTTTTGGAAAAAACAGCTGTTTTCAATGATGCGTTGAAAGCATTGGAATTTCTAAATACGCATAGTGTTGATGTTATTTTTCTGGATATTCAGATGCCACAGCTAACGGGTTTGCAGCTTTCCAGAATCATTTCTAAAGAGATAAAAGTAATTTTTACAACGGCTTATCCTGATTTTGCTTTAGAGGGCTTTGAATTGAATGCTGTAGATTATTTACTAAAACCAATCGCTTTTGAAAGGTTTTATCAGGCGGTTTCTAAACTAAATGGGGATTCAAAAACAGAAGTTGTATCGAATAACCATTCGGCTGAATTTATTTTTATTAAAACTGACGGAAAAAATAAATTTATAAAGTTGTTTTTAGAGGAGATTTTATATGTTGAAAGTCTTCAGAATTATGTTTGTATTCATACGTCGAATCAGCAAATTATCACACATTCATCCTTAAAAAATGTTGTTGAATCACTGCCCGAAAATGGTTTTGTTCAAATTCATAAATCGTATGTGGTAGCTTTAAAACATATTGAGTCAACAGATAATTTTTCGGTTTTTACAAATGGGAAAGAACTCCCGATTGGGGCAACTTTTAAAGATGCTTTTTTTGAGAAAATAGAGGAGAATAAAATTTAACCGCAAAGGGCGCAAAGTTTTTTTTAGATTGCGTTTCGTAACCGCAAGGAGCGTAAAGTTTTTTTTAGATTGCGTTTAGTAACCGCTAAGTTCGAAAAGTTTTTTCTTAGATTGCGTTTCGTAACCGCAAGGACCGCAAAGTTTTTTTCTTAGATTGTGTTTAGTAACCGCAAAGGGCGCAAAGTTTTTTTTAGATTGCGCTTAGTAACCGCTAAGTTCGCAAATTTTTTTTCTTAGAAAGTGCTTAGTAACTGCAAAGGGCGCAAATTTTTTTTCTTAGATTGTGCTTAATAAACGCAAAGTTCGCAAAGCTTTATCCATTATAGCTTTGCGAACTTTGCGTTTGTATAGATTCTTATAGTTAAAAACCCTTGCGCTCTTTGCGGTTAAACAAACAGTACTATTTTTTATTCTTACCGTTTTTATATACTACTTTTTCTACCACTACTGGTTTTCCATTGCCTTTTGGGAACTCTTTTTTCTTAGGTCTTTTATCAGCTGAACTTGATTTTGAAGGGCTTTGATCGCCTCTTGCTCTTTCAGAATCTTTAGGAGCAGCTTTAAATTCAGGTCTGTCCTTTGTGCTGTCTTTCTTTGGAATCTGAGCTTTATGCTTGGCTAAAACATCATTTGGGTTTTTAGGATTTTCTTTCGTTCCTCTTAAATGAATTACCAGTCCGTTTAAGAAATTACGCAAAACCTGATCACCACACTCCATGTAATTCTCATGATCTTCGGCTCTAAAAAAAGCGCCCAATTCTGATTTTGAAATTCTAAAATCTACTAATTCTAAAATTTCTACTATTTGGTCGTCACGGAGCATCAAAGCCACGCGAAGTTTTTTTAGGATATCGTTGTTTGTCATTTTTTGTTTTTTAGTTTCAAGTTTGTTTTTAGTTTCAAGTTCCCACAATCTTCGTCGGAATCACAAACTATACACTTAATTTTTTACAAAGGTACATTTTAAAAGTAATTATTATGATACAGGGTGTTTTAATTTTTTTTACAACGAATTGTAAGAATTAAAATTAGAGCGCAATATAACTAGTGAAAATTAGTGTATTTGTGGCAGGTTCTTTGGCTTTTATTTAAAATTACAATCGTTTGAGATATTTATTAATTGATCTAAATCGGACTTTAATGGATTGGCTGTAATTACAATTCGATTTAGAGTTACTGTCTTTTTTTGTATTTGAAACTGGTAATAATAATTTTGTTGGATTCTGGTATTTCGATTAGGTTTTCATCTTCTAAATAAAGTAAAATGCATTTATAAGAAATATCTTTAAATTTTAATATGAAAACGAATTTTAGTAAAATAAAGTGTTAAATTACAGGTCTAACAAACCAAATTATTAACCATTATTAACTAAAATTTATGAAACAAAAGAATTTCACCTTTTCCTTCGTTTTGTTCTTACTTGCTTCAGGCATTCTGTTTGCACAAAAAATAACGGTAAAAGGAAACGTAACAGATGAGATGGGAGTTTCAATGCCAGGTGTAAATATCCTGGAGAAAGGAACCCCCAATACTGCTACTTCTGGTTTAGACGGGGATTTTGCCATTAGCGTAAATAAAGGATCAGTTTTATTATTTTCGTTCGTTGGGTACAAAATGAATGAAGCTGCTGTAACCGGAAGTATTTTGAATGTAAAGATGAATCCGGATTCTAAAGAGTTGGATGCCGTGACGGTAACCGCTTTTGGGATCAAAAATAAAACAAAATCTTTGGGTTATGCCAGTCAGACGTTGAAGGCCTCGGATATTGAAAGACCAGGCCAATTAAATGCTCTTGAGAGTTTGCAGGGAGGCGTAGCGGGAGTAACCATAAGTAAAACTTCCGGGGGAGTTGGTGCTGGTGTAGATATTGTTATTCGCGGTGTTTCGTCTTTAGATCCGTCTAATAATAATCAGCCTTTGATTATTATCGATGGTAACCCTGTAAATAACTCGACAGCTATTGGAAATGTAGCTCCCTCAAAAGGTTCTAATTCTGTAAGTAGCGGAGAACAGTTTTCATTTTCTAACAGAGCGATAGATATCAATCCGGAAGATATCGAAAGCTACACCGTTCTTAAAGGAGCAGGTGCTACAGCATTGTATGGTATTTTGGCTGGTAATGGTGTGATTATTATCACTACCAAAAGAGGAAAAGAAGGAAAACCAAAAATTAATATCAATTCCAGCATTTCTTTTAGTGAGGTAAATCATTATCCGGAGCTACAATCCAAATACAGAGAAGGTCTAAACGGAGCTTCTTATGTAAAAAGTACCGTATCGGATAGCCCTAGTGGTTTTGAATGGGTAAATCCTGCAAGCCCGGGAGGGTTCTGGAGTTTTGGACCGGAATATTCCAGTTCAGATGGTGCAGGAATTAAATACAGAAATTTTTATAAAGATTTCTTTAAAACGGGTGTGACTCAAAACCTAGGCGTGAGTGTAAGCGGAGGAACAGAGAAAATCAATTATTTTGTATCTGCTTCTACCAGTAAAGATGAAGGTATTGTACCAAACACTTCTTACCAAAGAAAAACTTTCAAAGCAAATGGAGGGTATCAGATTTCTGAAAAATTTAAAATAGGTTCTTCTTTTGCTTATACAAAATCCGGAGGTATAAGATCTAATAATGGAGACAAATCGGTGATGAGTTCCTTGGCCTATTGGTCACCCTCTATTGATGTAAATGATTATCTTACCGCAGCTGGTAAAGAAAAAGATTATACAAATGGTATTATCGATCAGCCAAGATATTTTACTGCTGTAAGTAATTTAAAAGATGATGTAAATCGTATTATTGCTTCGGCCGATTTTAATTATCAGGCAACTTCATGGTTAAACTTTGTGTATAGAGCTAGTGTCGATAATTATTCAGAAACTAGAAACCGATATGTTCCTGCTAATCTCGATGTAGGAACAGCAGTAAATGGTTTTATTCTGGATGAAAATATTGGCTTTACGGGACTCAATTCTAGTTTTGTGATCACGGCCAATAAAAAATTTGGAAATTTTAATACCACCCTTACCTTAGGAAATCAAATTTTGGATACCAAAAACACCTATTCAAATGTGAGAGGGGAAGGAATTTTTATTACCGATTTTAATAATATTTCTAATGCGACCAATTTGTTTGCTTATAATTCAGGTGAAGAACGCGTAAGAAACGTGGGGAACTTTTTTGAAGCAAAAGCCGATTATAAAGAAATTATTTACCTGGGGGTTACGGGGCGATACGATCAGGTATCTACTTTGCCGGTAAAGAATAATAAATTTGATTATTATTCTACTAATTTGTCTTTTCTTTTTGGAGACCTGATCGACGCAAACAAATCTATTTTGTCTTATGGGAAATTAAGGACCTCCTGGGCACAAAGCGGAAAAACACCCCCGTTTGCGATTTTTAGAAAAAATATAAAAGATGTAAATTTTCCATTCAACGGAGTTGGAGGAGTTTCTGCCACATCTGTTGACGCCAATCCAAATTTGAAAGCCGAAATCATATCTACTTGGGAAATAGGTACAGATTTACGTTTTTTTAGGGATAGGATCCGATTGGAATACACGTATTTTAACAGGGTTAGTGACGATCAGATTATTCAAAGAATTGTGCCACAATCCTCTTCAATTACGGCATTCTGGGACAACGGCGGATCTTTAAGAACAACCGGAAACGAATTGACTTTAGGTGCAGACTGGTTTAAAAATCCAAAGTTCAGCTGGACCTCTACGCTAAATTTTACACAATACAAAACTAAAGTTACAGCATTGCCTTTTGAAAATATTATTTTCGGATACGACTCTCAGGCTACCAATATAACTTCACAAGTACGTTTGGGCGATGCAGCGGGAACACTTTATGGCCAGTCGTGGCAACGAGTAGACGGTAAAGTAGTGATTGGTGCAAACGGATTGCCTGTTTTTAATAAAACAAGTATGGGAGCCATAGCAATAGGTAAGATCGGTGAGGCTTTTCCGGACTGGGTAGCTACTCTCAACAATACCTTTAAAATTAAAAATTTTGATATCGGTTTTTTGCTGGAATATAAAAAAGGCGGAGATGCGTATGATACAGCCAGAAGAAACGGAATTAGAAATGGTGTTCTAGGAGTTACGGCTGACAGAAACGAAACTGCGGTTTTAGACGGTGTAAAATCGGATGGGGCAGGAGGATATGTACCTAACGACATTCCTATAAATAAATCGTTACGAAACAATTTTTATAACAATACGATTTACAATACAGCTGCAGATGCTCTTATACAGGATGCCTCCTGGTTTAAGCTCAGAAATGTATCGGTTACTTATAATATGACCAAAGAAGCATTAAAAACCATTGGTGTTTCTAATTTGTCTTTTACGGTATCGGGCAGTAATTTCCTGATCTGGACACCATTTGATGGTTTTGATCCGGAAGGTTCCAGCTACAGTGCCGGTACCAATGTTTACGGATTTACAGGTTTGACCACTCCGCTTACGCAATCATATTCATTTAGTATTAATCTAGGATTTTAATTTATAAAAGATGAAAAATATACTCAAAACATTCTTGACCATAAGCATTGTCCTAACAACTTATAGCTGTAGCGATGATTATTTTGATGTAAATACACCAGGAAATGTAATACCTGACGCGAATAAGAATCTAAAAGATTTATTGGGGCCTGCAATTTATTACACATTTGATGCTCAGTATGCTGCTGCGACCAGAGTTTCTTTGCTAACGCAATATACTTCTTCTGCACTTAATTCGTCAGTAGGAGTAGACAATCATTACGAAGAATCCTTAGATAGTTATTGGTCTTCTGCCTATGTGAAAGCTTTAGGGAACCTGAAAGAAGTAGCCGATAAAGCCGATGAAACAAAATCATCACATTACAAGGGTATTGTTCAGATTTTGCAAGCGGTAAATTTTGGATTGCTGACGGATCTGTACGGAGATATACCTTTTTCGCAGGCGTCGCTGGCATTACAGAATTTTAAGCCGGAATATGATCGTCAGGAAGAGGTCTACAAAGGTATAAACAACCTATTAGATCAGGCTATTGCTAATTTGTCGGCTCCTAACACATCCTCTTTTACTCCTGGAAAAGAAGACCTTGTTTATGGCGGAAATGTAGAAAAATGGATAAAAGTGGCCTATACCTTTAAAGCGAGATATGCATTGCACTTATCAAAAATCAATGCAACAACTGCTGCCAATACGGTAGTTTCTTATTTGGCAAAAGGAATAACCTCCAATGCAGATGATTTTCAATTGATTTACAATAAAGTTCAGACCAATCCGTGGTATAATAATCAATTAGGGCTTAATACCGGAAATGCATCTTATCTGATAACCAAACAATTTATTGGTTTTATGAACGGAAGCACGTTTGCTTTTAAAACGGTAACAATGGATCCCAGAATGCCATTACTGATTGATCTTAGAAGTTATCCTGTAACAGATGGGGTTGTGAATCCTAAAGATCCAAATCCTAATGTTCCGGGGAATTATATTGGTGGAGAACCTGGGCAGGGATCAAAAGGAACACCGGCACCTAATGCTAAAATAGGGTTGTATTCTTATTATTCAAAAATAGATTCGCCCCTTGTTATTTTGTCCTTTTCTGAAGTTAAACTAATGCAGGCTGAAGCACAATTTATTTTAAATGGAGGTAATGCGACAAGTACCGGAACAAATGCAATAGGGTATAACGCCTATAGGGATGCTATTGGTGCAAATATGGATAAATTGGGGGTTTCCGCTCCGGATAAAAATGCTTATCTGGGAGATGCTTCTATAAACAAAGGTGCCGCCAGTTTGCAGTTGAAAGATATTATGAGACAAAAAAATATAGTACTCTATTTGAACTGCGAAGCATTTAATGATTACAGAAGGTATGATTTTTCTACAAACGTTTTTCCGGGATTAGCCCTGCCCAAAGCCGCTGATCCTGCTAATGGAGGAAAATGGATAAGAAGATTTATTTATTCAACCAACGAAAGAAACGCGAATAAAGCAAATTATGAATTAAATTTTAAATCAATGGTCACACCGGTTTGGTGGGATAAATAAAAACTAAAGCGGCTCTGATTTTTTAATCAGAGCCGCTTTTTCATAAGCTGTTGCTTTGATTCAAAATGTCAATTACTTGGTCTAAATCATTTTTAGCGTGATTGTTTTATCAAATTGGATTACAATTTATTGAGCTGGGCGAAGTTTTTTTGCCACGAATTTCACGAATTTTCGCAAATTGGATCGCGTTTAAATTTAATTAGTGCAATTCGTGGCAAACTTTTTTGTTTTTACTTAAAGTTATAATCGTTTAAGATTTCTATTAATTTATCCAGATCTTCGGGAAGATGATTGGCAGTAATCACAATTCGATTTAAAGGAGCTGTGTCTTTTTGGTATTTGAAATTGGCAATAATAATTTTGTTTGCTTCCAGTATTTCGATTAGATTTTCATCTTCTAAATAAAGTAACGGGTATGTTTTATCAAATTGAATCGCGTCATTTTTGATTAGTTTCTGATCGATGTGATGAAGGTTATCCAGCAGTTTCTGATGTTGTATACTGTAAATTTCGGTTGCATCCGCCAATGTCTGAACAAAAGCGGGATTCATTCCCGCAGCTGATATAAAAGTATCTGTATTTTTGATCTGGTCGATGAAAGAAATATCACTGGCAATAACGCCGCCAGTTAAGCCGAATGCTTTTCCTAGAGACGAAACCATAATTTTGCGCTTAATCGGAAGGTCGATGTGTGAATAGATTCCACCTCCATTTTTTCCTAAAATTCCAAGCGAATGCGATTCATCGATAAGTAAAGTGACTTCTTTATGACTGGGGATTTCCTTTAAAACAGATAAATCAACAGCTTTGGTTTGATAGGAAGGAACTCCGTCAGTAAGAATAGTGATTTTCTCTGCTTTAGAATCTGTTAGACGTGGGTGTATTTGATGGTTCAAAAATATTGGTAAACTGTTGGGGGTTTTAATTGCGGTATGCAGATCTGAAAAATGAAAGTAACAATCGGTGGTTTTAGTCAATTGTTCCGTAACTAATTTTCCGGCCAGCATTCCTGATGACACCGTAACGGCACTTTCGGCCTGTATGTGATGGGCGAGAAAAGTCTCACCATTTTCATAAGCCGTTAATTTTATATTGGCATTGCGGGAGCTTCCGTAAGTAGTTCCCCATTTTCGTATATTTTGAATGGCCAATTCCTGAAAAGCCTTATTGGTGGGTAATCCCAAATAAGCAGTTCCTCCAAAATACAAGTATTGCTCCTGATTGATTTCAATAGTTCTGTCCGGAAATTGGTCTACGTTCATAAAAATTAGATTAAGGTTACTCCGGTGCCGTTAAGTTCAGAATAATGAATTACGCCATTTTTTATGGTTACTCCGGTCGCAATATCCTGAGCCAGAAGTAAGGCTCCGTCCATATCCACATAATCCAGCTGTGGCAATAAATGTGCAATAGCCGAGATTCCCACAGTCGATTCAGTCATGCAGCCCACCATCGTTTTGAGCCCTAATTTTTTGGCTTCTTCAATCATGCGTTTCCCGGGAGTCAGACCTCCGCATTTTACAAGCTTTACATTTACGCCATGAAAATGATTGAAACATTTGGCGACATCTTCTTCAATAATGCAGCTTTCGTCGGCTATTACAGGTAAGACCGAATGTTTGAAAACTTCCTTATGGGCTTCCCAGTCATCGGCTTTCATGGGCTGTTCGAGGAATTCTACCCCTAGTTTTTTGAGCTCAATGGCGTTGTTTATGGTTTCCTCAACATCCCAGCCGCAATTGGCATCGATTCTGAAAATGGCATCAGTGTGTTTTCGAAGTTCTTTAACAATAGCAATATCTTCTTTGGTACCTAATTTAATTTTATAAATAGGCCAGGGTAGTTCCTGCATTTTCGAAACCATTTTTTCGATAGAGGCAATACCAATGGTGTAATCTGTAAGCGGAGTTTTTTCTGTAGAGTAATTCCATAATTCATATAGTTTCTTGCCTTTTTTGCGTGCGTACAAGTCGTTATAAGCCATGTCTAACGCGCATAAAGCAAACATGTCCTCTTTTAAGTACGGATAGATTTTAGACCAGAAAATTTCGGGAGTTTCAGTGGTTGTACTCTCAATAATTCTTCTGATTTTTTCTAAATCCTGAATCATCACCGGAACAGTTGTTTTGTAATACGGATTTGAAGTGGCTTCTCCAAAACCTGAAAAGCCATCACTTTTAAGTTCTACTATTAGTGAAGGCTGAAAATCAATTGATTCTCTGGAAATGGTAAAAGTATGTTGGAGTTTTAAATTGTATTCTCTTAAAATTAATTCCATAAGTTTGTTTTTTATTTAATAGCCCAGCCAGATTATTGCTTTTGCGAAACCATCACGCCAAAGTTTTTCATTATGTTCGCCGCCTTTTACGATTTTGGATTTGGTGAGATGAAGACAGTAACAGCGTTTAGTATCCAGCAGACGTTCCATTTTTGTCATGTCTCTTACCATATTGTCACTTTCTTTGTCTCCGTATAAAAAGTAAATTTTAGTTTTGACTTTAGGAGCTTGTTCCGTCAAAGTATAAATGTTATTTGAAAACCAGAAGGATGGCGAGAATATACCTGCTTTTCCGAAGATTTCGGGATATTTTAATACGGCATAGTACGAAACCAATCCGCCAAGTGAACTTCCCATAATAAGGGTGTTTTTTGCCTTGGTTTTGGTTCTGTAATTTTGGTCGATATAAGGTTTTAGCGTTTTTACAATAAAATCAAGATAATTATCGGCATCACCACCGCCGTATTTTTCATTTTTATACGGAGTTAATTCGTTTAGACGTTTGTCATTTCCATGTTCAATGCCTACTACGATTACGGGGGCTTTCAGACTGTCCAGTTTTTCATCTACATTCCATTCGCCTGCATGCGAGGTTGTGCCATCAAACAAATTTTGGGCATCGTGCATATAAATCACGCTGTATCTCTTTTTGGCCGAAGCGGCATATTCGTTAGGAAGATAAATCCATACTTTTTTAGTTGTTTTTAGCTGAGTAGCTTCGATTGTAAAGGTAGATACGTTTTTGGAAGCAGTACTTTTTTGTGCGCTTGCAACAGCGGTTACCCATAAGAAAATAAAAAAGAAAAATCCCCTAATCATGAGTACTGTTGCGTTTTAGAGTTAAAAACAATATTTTAGCTAAAAATAATAAATTGATGAATACCGAAGCCGAAAAGATAAGTTTACTTTTAGAAATGATTGCTTTCTCTACCGTTGACGGAGAGTTGCATAAAAGAGAGTATGAGTTTTTGTGGTTGGTGGCTCAGGAACTAAATATTGGTCCCGATGTTTTTCGTGATTTATTTCATCAGGAAAGTGCCGGTTCAGTTATAAAATCGGAGTTTCAGCGCATTCAGCAATTTTATCGATTGGCGCTGATTATGTATTGCGATGGTATCTTGCATGAAAAAGAAGCCAAAGCCATACAGCAAATTGCGATCGAAATGGGTTTGAATCCCATTGCAACCCGACGTGTTCTCGATTTAATGAAAAAAGCACCAAATGCTATAATTGACCCTAAACTGTTATTGAAAGTATTTCAGGAACAGCATAATTAACTTTTAAGCTTCAGATCAGGGAATTACTTTTTTTTAATGGACATTTTTAAACCAATACCAGTTTGAAAATCAGGTGCATTGTCCAGATTTAGATCTTCTCTGAAATACACAAAATAAGAAAAACGTTTGGTGGAATAGGTGCAGATAAAATTCCATCCCTCTAAGTCTTCGTATAAATGTGAAATCGTTTTTTGCCAATGCGTCTTTATTCTTTGTCCGGTCAGAACCGTATGATCTTTTTCGTTTTTTCTATTATAGGAGGACTGAAAATTATAATTGATACCATACGAAAGGTGGTTGTTGTTTTTAAGTTTTACCTTATAATCAATAAGACCTTCAAGACTATAGAAGAAATTCCTACTACTAATATTTACCCGATCTCCATATTCTAAAAAATGCTGGCGTAAAACTCCTGCACTGGCACCAAAAGTCAGAATGTTTTTGTTTTTAATGATCTTCTTTTTTAGAATAGAAGAAGAAATTCCAAAATCGGCCACAGGATTGTATTGAGAAGTATTGATACCGAGTTGTGCTCCAAAATTCAAATAGATATGATGTTTTTCATTCATTTCTAATTTTGGATAATAGTTGTAATTGATGTCAATTCCGGGAATGGTAAAATTACCGTTATGCATGGTGAGAACCCTGTCATTTTCGTCTTTATAAGATATTCCGGCTTTATTTAAACCATAGTAATGTCTTGAGAAAGGATCTTCTCCGCCGGCAATGTTACTGTGAAACCATTCGATTGTTTCATCAGAAGTAAAAATAGAGTACGGATATTTTCCTCCATCCAGCGAATTTATTCGTAAACCGAAATTAAGTTCGTGATGAACCGTGATAGGCAATGTAAAAGTAAATCGATACGATCGAATCACACCATCGGCGGTGAACTCTTTAGTATTGTGCGGAACTTTATTTAGGTCAAAAGCATACTCCCGAACATGCCAGGGCATGTTTTCTGCCGCCTTTTGATCGTTGGGATCTGTTAATTCATATGACTTTACATAAGGAAGAGCGACATTACCGCTAGAGAATTCAAATGAAAAAGAGTATTTATCAGGGGAGCGAACATTGAAATTATGATTTAATCTGGAAATATAAATTCCTAACGGGTGATTGGAAAGAATATTCGGTTTGATGATATCCGAAGAATTTTCTATTTCTTTATTCCAAAAATCGTTATTTCCTGATTGTGCCAGGGCAGAAACATGGAAAATAAAAAGAGCAAGAAGGAATAAAAGATATTTCATTTCAGCGTTTTAAAATTTTGTTAAAACTAATGAATTTGAAATTCGTTATAAAATATTTCTCCCATAATTTTAAGGATAAAATTCTTTTATGTTCTGGATGTCAATTGTTTTAGAATCGTGTACTTAAGGTAGCTGTTCCTGTAGTTTTTTAATGTCGTCACGCAGTTTTGCAGCCTGTAAAAAGTCCAGTTCCTTTGCCGCTTTCTCCATTGATTTTCGTTTTTCACGAATCATTTTTTCCAGCTCTGGTTTCGATAAATAAGCCGTCTCCGGTTCTGCCGCAGCTGACGGTAAAGTATGTCCTAATTCATATTCTACCAGAGGATTTTTAGTAAAGGCACTATCGATTTTTTTATTTAAGGCCTGAGGAGTGATATTGTTTTGAGTGTTGTAATTGATTTGTTTGGTTCTGCGATAACTGGTCTCATCGATTGTTTTTTGCATACTGGCGGTGATCTTATCAGCATACATAATAGCTTTCCCATTAAGGTTCCTTGCGGCACGACCAATAGTTTGGGTCAATGATCTGTGGTTTCTTAAAAAACCTTCTTTATCGGCATCTAAAATGGCAACAAGTGAAACTTCAGGTAAATCCAAACCTTCGCGAAGTAAGTTTACCCCGATCAAAACATCAAAAATCCCTTTACGTAAGTCCTGCATAATTTCGATACGCTCCAGTGTATCCACGTCGGAATGAATATAACGACAGCGAATGTTGACTTTGGTTAGATATTTGGCTAGCTCCTCGGCCATTCTTTTGGTCAGAGTAGTGACCAGAACTCTTTCGTCTAATTCGCAGCGAACCTGAATTTCTTCGATCAAATCATCAATCTGATTCAAACTTGGGCGTATCTCAATAATAGGGTCTAATAATCCTGTCGGACGAATAATCTGCTCCACATAAACCCCGTCTGTTTTCTGAAGTTCATAATCAGCAGGTGTTGCAGACACGTAAATAACCTGATTTTGCATGGCTTCAAACTCCTCAAATTTCAGAGGTCGGTTGTCCATTGCAGCAGGCAGACGGAAACCATATTCTACCAGATTTTCTTTTCTACTGCGATCGCCTCCGTACATGGCGTGAACCTGCGAAACCGTCACGTGACTTTCGTCTACCACCATCAAATAATCTTTTGGAAAATAATCCAACAAACAGAAAGGACGGGTTCCGGCATCTCTGCCGTCAAGATATCTCGAATAATTCTCAATTCCGGAACAATATCCTAATTCGCGAATCATTTCTAAATCAAAATTCGTACGCTCTTCCAGACGTTTTGCTTCTAGATGTTTACCAATTTCTTTAAAATAATCGACTTGTTTGACTAAATCCTGCTGGATTTCCCAAATAGCACCTTGCAAAACATCAGGCGAAGTCACAAACATATTGGCAGGATAAATAGTTAGTCTCGTGAATTTTTCAATGACTTGTGAGGTCTTGGCATCAAAGGATTCTATTTCTTCTATTTCATCACCAAAAAAGTGAATTCTATAGGCGTCATCGGCATAACTTGGGTATACTTCAACGGTGTCTCCTTTGATTCTGAAGTTTCCCGGAGTAAAGTCTGCTTCCGTTCGGGAATATAAACTCTGCACCAGACTGTGTAATAATTTCGTTCGGGAAATGACCTGATCTCTTGCTATTTCGATGACATTTTTCTGAAATTCAACAGGATTTCCAATACCATACAAGCAGGAAACCGAAGCGACAACCAATACATCACGACGCCCTGAAAGCAGGGAAGAAGTGGTACTCAGACGCATTTTTTCCAGTTCCTCATTAATGGATAGATCCTTTTCGATAAATACTCCGGTAACCGGCATAAAAGCTTCCGGTTGGTAATAGTCGTAGTAAGAAACGAAGTATTCCACGGCATTATTCGGGAAGAATTGCTTAAACTCAGAATACAACTGTGCAGCCAGTGTTTTGTTGTGTGCCAAAACCAAAGTAGGCCGCTGAACTTCCTGAATAACATTGGCCACCGTAAAAGTTTTTCCGGAACCGGTAACTCCTAATAAAGTTTGGTATTTTTCACCGTCTATAATGCCTTGTGAAAGTTTTTCAATTGCTTGCGGCTGATCACCTTTTGGACTGTATTCAGAGGATACCTGGAAATTCATTTTTGGATGATGAAAGATTAGTGTCGTAAAGATACGAGTTTGATTTCTTTTTTTCGGAAAGTGTAATTCAAAAAAAAACGTCAACAAATTTCATGTTGACGGTCTTTTTATAGTTGGGAATGATTTAGAAGCTAAGACTTAATCTTGCAAAAACAAAACGTCCGTTTTGACCAAATTGAGATATATTTCTGGAATATACAAATTGATTTTGGTTGGATAAATCAATAGCAGTTGGAGTAGCGGCGTAGGTTATATTTCCATTTGCATCAACGCCATTGGCTCTTCTTGCTGTTTGTGGTCCCAGGTTTTTGTCTGGATAAATGTCAAAAACATTGTTAGCACCGATTATGATTTTGGCTACAGGGCTAATTTTAAAACCTACAGACATATCGGTAATCACTCTTCCTCCCCAAAGAGGATGTTCGTTTTCTACTGCTTTTCCATTTACAATAGTGGCACCTACAAAACCATCACCGTTTACGTCCGCAACGTTTGGATCTGTTACGTCTCCAAAGTACACGTTTCTTAAGAAGAAATCGATTTTTTTGTAAGTAAGGCCGTTTGTCAAATTTACTTTTACGCGGGGTACTGCTTCTTCTAAATAAATTCTGGAAGATTCTGAAAAGTAAGTATTTACTTGTCCTGCCGCTTCTAGTATAGGAGAAGCATGAATGTTTCCTATTTTACGTGTTTTAGAAAAGGTACCGGACAAGTCATTTTTTAAAGTCAGATTTTCATTCAGGTTCATTTTGTTGGTAAGTACCACATCAATTCCTTTAGATTCGGTGTCAATGGCATTGGCGAAGAAAGTTGCTGCATTTGCCCCTGCCTGATCATATAAAGACTGAGTCAGTGGAGTTGGCGTAAACTGATCGGTAAGTACGACTCTGTCGTCTATTTTGATGTAATAAGCGTCTGCAGTTATGGTAAGGTTGGCGGATGGAATTTTAGCTGTAAATCCGGCGCTTACACTGGTTGATTCTTCTTGTTTTAATTTCGGAATTCCAAGTAATTTCGCTATTTCAGAATCATTACTGAAAGTTCCTACTTCAAAAGGAACTCCTCCGGTAAACTGTGTTGCAGTGGATTCATAATAAATTTGATGTAAGGATGGAGCTCTGAATCCTGTTGAGAAAGCACCACGCAAATTGATGTTGTCTGTAAGTTTATAGCGGGTTGCAATTTTAAAATTGGTAGTGCTTCCAAAATCAGAATAATTTTCAAAGCGAACTGCTCCGTTTAGCAGCCATTTTTCGGTTACATCTAATTCTAAATCGGTATAAAGAGCGACGCTGTTTCTTTTCTCTGTTTTTGCATTTTCTGCTCTGTACCCGGGGAAAACCTGTGCTCCACCTGGTCTGGCGGCGCCATAAAAATCAGTCACTCTTATGTTGGCAGGTGTTGTACCGGTAACGACATTTCCATTGATGTCGTATTGACTGTAAGAGTCAGGAACTCCGGCATTGATGCCGTACTGTTCGTAGCGATATTCGGCACCAAATGCGACGTTCAGTGTATTGATTTTTTTGCTCATATCAAAATTCGTTGTGTTTTGAGCAAAACGTAAACCTCCTGCATCAAATTCAGTAGGAGAGCCTTCTCTTAAAGTAGCATTTACAGTGTTTTCGATATTATAATCAAAAGAATTTCGGCCATATGTATTGCTCAGATCAAAATGCCAGTCTTTAAAAATAGTACCTCTAAGTCCTGTTGCAGCAGAAAGGTCATTAATGGTAGAGTGAATTTCGGGTAAGAAACCATTTAGGTATAAACCGGTGTAAGATCTTGATTGATTTGGTCTTCTGAAAAAGCCGGCAGATTCACCATTTCTATAGCTGGTTCCACCAAAAACATAAACTTCTAATTTATCATTTATGGGATAAGCGGCATTCAAAAAGAACTGAACACTTTTAAATTCAGATTGCCCTATTCTCATATTAAAGTTTCTTCTTTCGAGCTTTCGGTAAGCCAATTCTCCGTCTGTGGCATCAAAATTTAAGGCCGTTTGTAATTGCGAAATAGTTGTGGCATTACTGATATTTGTTTGTTGTGCCCCGGTAAAATAACTTACTTTGGGAGCATAGTTTTTGATTAAGCTTACAATTTGAGCAGAATTAGGAGTATTGGTAATGTTTCCGTACAGAGAATTTATATTTATTCCGTCTTCTGAAGCTCTTTGTTCAATCGCATTATAAGCGTTATAGATCGTACCTGCGGCATCATTAGCCCTGCTTGTAGCATCTCTTAACTGCAAGCTTCCCGTTAAATTAATAAAACTTTTTTCTTTACCTAAATTAGTTCCGTAATTAACATCCATTTGGTAATTGTTACCATCATTTCCTCCCCTGTGATCGTTAGCATTTCGTGAAAAATTACTTCCTGAAAAGAGATTAATATCTATTTTTTTAGTGTCTTTTTTTATGTTAAGATTAATTACCCCTGCTATAGCGTCTGAACCATATTGCGCAGAAGCACCATCTCGCAGGACCTCTATTTTTTCGAGAGCAAAAGCAGGAATTGCATTCAAATCAGTTCCTACTGATCCTCTTCCCGGAGTTCCGTTTATGTTAACTAAAGAGGAAGTATGCCTTCTTTTTCCGTTTACCAAAACCAATACCTGATCAGGGCCTAAACCTCTTAATTGCGCCGGATCAAGGTGATCCGTTCCGTCGGCTACCGTTTGAGTATTAGAAGTAAAGGAAGGAGCTACCATGTTCAAAATCTGATTCAGGTTGGTTTGTGCGCCTTGTGTTGCAATATCCTTCATTGCAATAACATCTATAGGTACAGCGGATTCAGTAACAGTTCGGGTTGGGTTACGCGAACCAATGATCACTACATTCTCCAGACTTTCACCACTGCCTCCCGATAGCGTAACATTTACAGTTGATCCGTCAACCGTTACGGTTTTGGTTTGTAACCCTACGTATGAAAATTGCAGAACGTCACCAACTTTGGCTTCAATAGTATAGTTCCCGTCAATATCGGTAACGGCTCCTTTTTTGGTACTGATGACCAAAACGCTTACTCCCGGTAAAGGTGCTCCCGTTTCATCGACAACTTTTCCTTTGACAAGATCGATTGCTTTGTTTTGATTAATCTCAACGGTATTTTTTACACGTTCAGCAGCATTAAGGTCATTATTGTTCGCTAAAATGGCAGCGGCTACAAATGGAATAAATGACACTTTTTGGAGCCGTGAAAACATTTGGTTTTTAAATAAATTCTTCTTCATAATTCTGGTTTATATTAGTTTGGTTTAAATTAATAGAAAAGCAAAAAAAATAAATAGTAAACTGGAGTACTATAAATTATTTTTGAAACTGAATTCGTTTGGAATATTTATTCAATAGGTTTCTGCACCATATTGTAATTGTCACTTTTTTTAAATCTATGACCGGATTGAACTACAGTAGATTGAGGTGGTAATTTTCGCTGTATTTTTTTAGCGGTTTTCTAAAATAGTTTAACTGTAATTGTAAATATATATAATTTTAAGTTAAAACTATTGGCTAGTTTACTTTAAGTGTTAATTTTTTTAAATTTTAACAGATGTTTCGCTTTTATGTTCTAAGAAATATTTTTTCAAAGGTTTGAGTTTGTTTTTTTAGGATTTAAAAAATCAATAATTCCCTCATTTACAATTTTAGACTGATCGATGCTTAAAAAATGACCTGCATCATTAATCGTTTTTGTTGTACCGTTTATTAAAAGTTTTTGAGCTCTTTCGCGAGTTTCTTGTGAATTGATAACATCATGATCTCCAATTAAAATGAGAACAGGATTGGTGATGGATTTTAGTTCATCATCTGAGAAAGGACGCATTTTGAGCATGCTTGAATTTGACTTTGCATATTTGTTGGCCAAATAGAATTGTCTTTTGTAAACCGGACTGATTTTTTCGGGATGAATAGAAAAAATTTTCAATGTTTTTTCGAATCTCTTTTCATTTGGGAAAAGTTTCAATAGTAAGGCCGGAGTCATCTTTCTTACTTTATCTACTGATTTGAAGGTTTGTGCCGGACTTAACAGTACTATTTTATCAATAGAATTTTCTTTTTGAGTGGCTAGTAATGTCGCAATCCAGCCACCGCGGGAGGCACCTATGATATCAATTTTTTTTAATTTGTAATGATTGAAAATTTCGTTGTATAGGATAACAATTTCTTCCGAAGACAGTGGTTTTGTGGTCAAAGTAGATTTTCCGGGTTCCATTAGAAAATCAATGGCATAAATGCGGTGTGTTTTGGAGAGTGCTTTTATGTTGGGGTACCACATAGTCGAACTCGCATCCATACCATGTAGCAGCACTAAATCTTTACCGTTTTCTGCACCGCTAATAATTAGATGAACGGTTCCGTAAGTTGTAGGTATATTTTCCTCGGTATATGGAATATCCCAAAGCTTTAGTGCCTGGTCGTATGAATTTATATAACCTTGTTTTTCGCTATTTGTTTTAAAAACATAATCGTCAAATTTTGTCTTTTTAGAAGCCGCACAACCTGCCAGTAAAAGCAACAACACTACTTTAAAGAAAATTTTTGCCATAGGAATAAAATTCAAATTACTTTAAAGGTACAAAAATGGTAACTCTAAAAAGTAACAGAATTTTATTTTAAACTATTAGAATTTCAATATCAGGCATTTTCAAAGTTCCAGGCCTTTTGTTGGTTTTCACTTAAAAAAGTCCAGGCTACAATTCGGCTTGTTTTTTGGCCCTGAGCCATATCAATTGTTTGAATATCGACTGCATTTACTTTGTTTAATGTTTTGTAAAGGCTGTAAAGATTATCTCTTTTTGATACTAAAGTGGTGAACCAAAGACATTGTGTGGCATATTTAGCGCTTTCGTAAATCATCTGAGTGATAAAACGAAGCTCACCTCCATCACACCATAATTCAGCATTTTGACCTCCGAAGTTTAAAACAGGGGCTACTTTCTTTTTGTCCTTCGGGTTTAAATTAGAAACTTTACGAAGCGTACTTCTGTTGGCTTCTTCTGCCGAAGCATGAAAAGGCGGATTGCACATCGTGAACGTAAAACGATCTTCGGGAGTAATGATGTTTTTAAAAATAAAGCGCGATTCTGTCTGTTGCTGAAGGCTAATGGCCTCAATTAGTTTTGGATTTGCTTCAATAATTTTACTGCAGTTTTCGATTGCTTTTCTATCGATATCAGTTCCAACAAAGTCCCAGCCGTAAATAGCATTTCCTAAAATAGGATAAATGCAGTTAGCACCCGTACCTACATCTAAACCTAACACGGATGATCCCTGAGGAATAGTTCCGTTATTAGTTTCGGCCAATAAATCGGCCAGATAATGGATGTAATCCGTTCTTCCGGGAATAGGCGGACAAAGATAATTTTTAGGGATGTCCCAATTTTGTATGTCATAATAGGTTTTCAGTAAAGCTTTGTTGAGCAGTTTTACCGAAAGGGGATTACTGAAATCAATAGTTTCAATTCCGTGATTGTTTACAGCAACCTGCGCTTTTAATTCAGGGCAATTTGCGATAAGAAGTTCGAAATCATAACGTGAGCGATGCAGATTTCGGGGATGTAAATTGTTTTTTTCGGAATTGTCTGTTGCTTTCATTTTGTGAATTTGGGTGCAAAGATAGTCATTCCTTTTTTGTGATTGTATTCAGAACAACAATCCTTAATCCATACATTCCATCAACAGTAAATCACCATCGGTATGGATAATGGTTACCAGACCATCCTGAAGAGCAGAATTGCTGCTTCCGGTTCTGTAGCCAATGGTTAAGGTATCGTTTTCAAGAGGATATTGTAAATTGGTTGAATAAATTCCGTTAACCACCCCAATCGGAATCAGGGAGATAGGAGTTTTTGCAGTGTACCATTTCTCGAATTTGTGAGGAAGTAAGAATACTTTAGAATGATCGTCGAGAATAACAATTTTAAGCAAATCGCGGTAGCGGGCAATATTGGTGATATTGGTTATGGTATGGTCTGCCCGTTTTCCGGTGGCCCAGACAACATTTACAGCAGGGATCTTCCGATCGATTAAATAATCAAAAGCTTTCTCCAGATCGGTTTTGTCCTGATCGGGAGTATGAACAATTTCTATAGGGTATTGTGTCGTTTTGTAAATTTCAGGATCAAAACCACGGTCGAAATCACCCAAAAGCACATCGACTTTGATGCCCAATTCAATTACTCTCTCTATGGCGGAATCGAGTACGATAACCAGAGGAGACCATTCCAGCAATTGTCCTAATAATTCCGGATGGCATGCTGCTCCGTTGGCGATAATTAAAGCGGGTTCCTGGTCGTCGCGTACGATATGATGTGAAGACATTTAGTTTTTAATTTGAAATGTGCTGCAAATGTACAAAAGTTCGTGTTTAGTCTCGGTTTATAGTCACAGTATTCAGTATTCAGTCACAGTTTATAGTCACAGTTTACAGTCTCAGTTTACAGTCTCAGTTTACAGTCTCAGTTTACAGTATTCCGAAAACTGGGACTGCGGCCACGGCTGAGAACTGAATACTGCGACTGAATACTGAACACTGCAACTGAACACTGCGACTGAACACTGCGACTGAACACTGCGACTGAACACTGCAACTGAACACTGCAACTGAACACTGCAACTGAACACTGCAACTGAACACTGCAACTGAACACTGCGACTGAACACTGCGACTGAACACTGCAACTGAACACTGCGACTGAACACTGCGACTGAACACAGCAACTGAACACTGCGACTGAACACTGCGACTGAACACTGCGACTGAACACTGCGACTGAACACTGCGACTGAACACTGCGACTGAACACTGCGACTGAACACTGCGACTGAACACTGCGACTGAACACTGCGACTGTAAACTTAAAAAACTAATCTGCGGTGGTAATTGATCTGCCCTAAATGATAGGCTAAATGGGTAGAAAGATGCACTAAAAAGAATCCGGTTGTCATTTCTTTTTCGAAAACAATTTGCGGATAAATAAGCTCTAAATCGGCTTCGGTTAAACTGTCAAGGGTGTTGTTTACCATTAAAATAGTACGCTCGATTTTACTGATGAGCTCAGATCTTGGAATATCTTTCAGGGAAAATTCCAATGGACGATCACGAACATAGTCTGTTTTTCCTAATTCGGCACCAATGTAGGTATTTATGTTTCCCATCAGATGCAAACAAAGATTTCCCGCTGAATTGGAAATATCCGGTGCAATTGTCCAAATCAGAGCCTCGTTTTGATAGGATTCGATTTCAACTTTTAATTTGTTCAGATCTCTGTTAAAAAGAATTTTTAAGGTATCGATCAACATGGTTTTTAAGCTTTTGGGGTTATCGGAATCCAGATTTCTTCTTCAGAATCCGGATCTTCTTTTTTGTATTTTTCACCCATTATGGCAAAGTGCGGTCTTTCATCAACCATATACGCTGAATTGGGGAGCCAATCTACAAAAATTTCACGATACGTTTTGTGACCTTCGCTTTGAGGGCCTTTATGAACAAAAACAGCATACAATCCCTCAGGAATTACCAAAGATTTCATTTCCTGTGGTACTCCATCAAGTGCAGAGACTTCGACTGCTGCCCATTTTTCGAAGGTATTTCCGGGATCAAAATTGTCAAAATGTGCCGTTGGAAAAACTTCCAGAGAATACAAGTTGGCATCGATTATGTTTTTAATTTCTTTTCGTTTCGGCATAAACGAACTCCATAACTCATGGGTTTTGTTTTCCAAAAACGACATTATTACGTATTTACCAATTAGTTTTTTTTCGGATAAGATCTGAATTCTGGCTTCCATTGTTTACTGATTATTGAATTTTGTATTTTTTGTAATCGGTTTCACTAAGCGAAAAATAACCTAACGGATAATTGGCCTTATCGGCCGTATTGATAATATTTCCTCTTACGGTTGCGGGAGGAGACTGAAAAGGTCCGCCAACATTGTTTCCGGCAATACTCACCAGAATGCTCATATAATTGTAATATTGTTTAGAGATACCGTAATGTGTCATTTCGACTTCATTTCCAACTTTTAAATCGTCATCATCTGAAGCGCTGAAATATTCATTTCCCTGAAAAAATTTGTCTTCCGTAACGTAGTAAGTTGAGGTAATTTTCGTCGAATATACATATTTAAAAAGATAAAAATTATCGGCATTAGCAGGATCGTTAAAATAAGCACGGGTTTCAACTTCTTTTCCTGAAAAACCGCCCTGATTGTTTTGCTCCACCCGGGTTATGGGAGCGACTGATTTCATGGATTCAGTAGCAGTATAAGTAATTCCGCCGGAAATCACCGTTAAGGTATAGATTTCGTCAATTACCGGAATGAAATTCGAGCATACATACCGTCCGGTTTTCGGAACTTCACTAAAATTGAATTTTATGTTCTGGCTGTTCGTGATAAATACGGTGGCACCCGAAACGGTAGGGATGACATTTTGAAAATAACCTGTAGTGGTGGTCAGTTTTATGGTTTGTTGCTTTCCTGTAGTTCCTTTTTGCCAGTTTATAGCCGCTTCTATAACTAATTTTGGAGGGGCAGTATCCAGATTAACATCCACAACTTCTTCACAGCCAGTGAAAAAAATGGATATAAAAAGGACAATTAAGAGAGTTGCTTTTTTCATGATCTGTCTTTTATTTTCTTTGGAGGGAAGGTTGGTCTTAAAATTTAAAATTATAGCTAACGGCAGGAACAATTCCGAAAATTGAAGTTTTTACGGCTTCATTTGCAGCGGTATCGGTATTTTGGCGGAAATTAATCGAGGCTGCATTCTGGCGGTTGTATAAATTGTAAATACTAAAAACCCATTCTGCTTTCCACTTCCTGTCTTTGTTTTTTCGAGGTGTCAAAGTTGCCGAAACATCTAAATGGTGATAGGCCGGCAAACGGTTGTCGTTTCTTAAACCATAACTAGGCACCGTAATTCCTAAATACTGATATTGTCCATTTGGATAGGTAACAGGTTGTCCTGACTGAAGCGCAAAATTAGCTCCAAAAGACCATTTCTCGTTCAGGTTATAGGCTGATGTCACGGCTAAATTATGCGTTTTATCATAGGCAGAACTGTACCATTGTCCGTTGTTGATACCAGTCTCTTCGGGAGTTCTTCCCGGAGTCTGCTGTTGTGATTTGGATAAAGTATAGGAAATCCATCCGTTGAATTTACCTTCGTTTTTCTTTAGCATAAATTCGAGACCATAAGCTCTCATTCTTCCGTTGAGAATTATTTGCTCGATCGCATTATTCGCAATCAAATCGGCACCATCGATATAATCGAGTCGGTTTTGAATCTTTTTATAATAGGTTTCGACTTCAACGGTATAAGCGCCATTATTAATATTTCTAAAATAGCCCAAAGCAACCTGATCTGCAATCTGAGGTTTGATGTAGTTGTCACTAGGCATCCACACGTCAAGCGGAGTAGGTGATGAGGTATTCGAAATCAATTGAAGATACTGCGCCATGCGGTTATAACTTGCTTTAATAGCCTGATCGTCGTTTAACTGATAAGAAACCGAAAGCCGTGGTTCGAAATTGTTGTAATCCTGAATGACCTTGTTTTTACCGAAGTATTTTGTTGAGGTAGGAATTCCTTTTTCGTAAATCTGCATATTATTATTGAAGGTTACAGCCTCATTATTGTTGTAATAATTAATCGTAGAAGTACCTAAGCGGTAGAAAAGACTGTAACGCAAGCCATAAGCCAGTGTGAGTTTTTTGGAAAGCTGATTTTCGGCTTCGATATAAACAGAAGGTTCAAAAGCATATTTTTTGTCCAGCTGGTCCGGATTAATTCCGGATTTTTCATTACTTGGTTTAATGGTCCCGGGATTAAACTCATAGTAAATTCCATTTAAACCGTAGTTCAGTTTGAATTTATCCGAGATATAGTTTTTGAAATCGTATTTGATGTTGTAATTTTTAATTCCGGAGTCCCATTTAAAGCCTACAAAATCTAAGTCAAGACCGTAATAGTAATCGCTGTAAATCAGAGATAAATTGGAAAATAACTTATCAGAGTACAAATGGTTCCAACGCAGGTTTAGTGTCGAATTTCCGTAAATATTGGTAAAGCTCTTGTTCAGACTAAATACGTCGCGACCAAAATAACCCGATAAATACAAGCTGTTGTTTTCGTTTAGCTTATAACTCAATTTAGTGTTCAAATCATAAAAATAGGCAGCGTTGTTTTTTTGATCTTCGGATAACTTTAGAAATAAATGAGCGTAAGAAGCTCTTCCTCCAATCAGGAATGAACCTTTGTCTTTCACTAGCGGACCTTCGGCTAAAATTCGGCTTGAAATTAATCCAATTCCACCATTGACATGAAATTCTTTACTGTTTCCGTCTTTTTGATAAATGTCTAAAACTGAAGAGGCTCTTCCGCCATAGCGGGCGGGAATTCCTCCTTTATATAATTTTAAATCTTTGATGGCATCCGGATTAAAAACGGAGAAAAAACCAAATACGTGAGAAGAATTAAAGATAGTAGCTTCGTCCAGTAAAATCAAATTCTGATCGGCACCTCCGCCGCGTACATTGAATCCCGAAGCGCCTTCTCCCGCATTCGTAACTCCCGGGAGCAATAAAATCGATTTTAAGACATCGACTTCACCCAAAACAACGGGCATTCTTTTGATCGTGGCAATAGAGAGTTTATTGGCACTCATTTCAGGCGATTTGATGTTGATTTTGCCTTTATTATCCGTAATTATGACCTCTTTAAGTTCTTCACCGCTTTCGGTAATAGCAAAATTATTTTTAGTGTTTTGATTTAAAGTAATGGTCTTTTGAAGAGTCTGATAACCAACATAACTAATTTCAATTTGATGCTCTCCCTTTGGAACAGTTAGAGAATAAAAACCATATTCATTGGTGGTAGTACCCATTTTTAAGGCCGGAATATAGAGGTTAACGCCAATTAAAGTTTCATTGTTTTTAAAGTCGGTGATGGTACCGCTCAGTGTGAATTTTTCCTGAGAAAATGATGTTAGAATAGTAAAGAAGAAAAATAAAAAAGCAGTTATTTTTTTGGTGGTCATTATCTTGGTTTTGAGTTACATAGTTAACGATTCTTGTTAAATATTTCTGCAGAACGATTGTTAAACATTAGTTAAGAATGACTTTTTCTCTAAGGTTCAAAAGGTACACAGGTGCAGAGGTTCAAAGTTTTTTAGTTCAACTTACAAAAAAAAGACAACTGTTAAAAGTTGTCTTTTTAAGGGAGATACATTGTTAGATCTCTATTATTTTATACTGCTATTTTATTTGAGCAATAATGGAGTTGAATGTTTCGCTTGGTCGCATTGCTTTGCTTACTAACTCCGGAGTTGGCTGGTAATAACCACCAATCGTTTGAGGTTTTCCTTGTGCACCAATTAATTCAGCATCGATTTTAGCTTCGTTAGCTTCAAATTCAGCAGCAATTGGAGTGAAGATCGCTTTCAATTCAGCATCTTTGTTTTGAGCAGCCAAAGCCTGAGCCCAGTAGTATGCAAGGTAAAAATGAGAGCCACGGTTGTCAATCTGACCTACTTTACGGGCAGGAGATTTATCATTGGCAAGGAATTTATCATTGGCCTGATCTAAAGTTTCAGACAGAACAATAGCTTTAGAATTGTCTAAAGTTTGTCCTAAATGCTCTAAAGAAGCTCCAAGTGCTAAAAACTCTCCTAATGAATCCCAACGTAAGTATCCTTCTTCTGTAAATTGCTCTACGTGTTTTGGAGCAGAACCTCCGGCACCCGTTTCAAACAATCCACCACCGTTCATTAACGGAACGATAGATAACATTTTAGCCGAAGTTCCTAATTCCAGAATAGGAAATAAATCGGTTAAATAATCGCGTAAAACGTTTCCGGTTACCGAGATAGTGTCTAAACCTTTAATGATTCTGTCTAAAGTAAATTCAGTAGCAGCAACTGGGTTTAAGATGCGAATATCCAGATTTACGGTATTGTGATCTTTTAAATATTTTTGAACTTTTGCGATCAATTCTCTGTCATGTGCTCTGTTTTCGTCTAACCAGAAAACGGCAGGAGTATCAGATAAACGTGCTCTGTTTACAGCTAGTTTAACCCAGTCCTGAATTGGAGCATCTTTGGCCTGACACATTCTGAAAATATCATTAGTTTCAACGTTTTGTTCCATTAAAACAGTTCCTTTGTTGTCTGTTACACGAACAACTCCGTCAGCTTTAATTTGGAAAGTTTTGTCGTGAGATCCGTATTCTTCTGCTTTTTGAGCCATTAACCCTACGTTAGGAACACTTCCCATTGTTTTAGGATCAAAAGCACCGTGTTTTTTACAGAAATCGATAGTAGCCGTGTAAATTCCAGCGTAAGAGCGATCCGGAATAACTGCGATGGTATCTTGTTGTTTTCCTTCTTTATTGTACATCTGTCCTGAAGTACGAATCATTGCCGGCATAGAAGCATCAACAATTACATCTGAAGGTACGTGTAAGTTTGTAATTCCTTTATCAGAATTCACCATTGCCAAAGCAGGACCGTTTTCGATTGCTTTAGTAATGTCAGCTTCCACTTCTGCTTGTTCAGGTCTTCCTGCAATTTTTGCATAGATATCACCTAAACCATTTCTGGTGTCAATGTTTAATTCTGCAAACAAAGTTTCATATTTTTTGAAAAGATCTGCAAAGTATACTTCAACGATAGCGCCAAAGATAATTGGATCTGATACTTTCATCATGGTCGCTTTTAAGTGTACCGAAAGTAAAACACCTTCTTTTTTAGCATCAGCGATAGCATCAGCAGCAAAAGCTTTTAATTTTTTTACACTTAAAACAGAACTGTCAATGATCTCACCTGCTTTAAGCGGAGTACTGGCTTTTAATACAGTAGTGGTACCGTCTTTTGCAACGAATTCAATTTTTACATCGTTAGCTTCTGCAACTGTAAGCGATTTTTCACTTCCGTAGAAATCACCGTTTGACATTGAAGCTACTTTTGTTTTAGAATCAGCAGACCAGGCACCCATGGAGTGTGGATTTGATTTTGCAAAGTTCTTTACTGCTCTTGGTGCTCTACGATCTGAGTTTCCTTCACGTAAAACCGGGTTTACAGCAGAACCTAAAACTTTAGCATATTTTGCTTTAATTTCCTTTTCGGTATCGTTTTGCGGATCTTCAGGGTAATTTGGAATTCCGTAACCATGTGACTGTAACTCAGCAATAGCCGCTTTTAATTGCGGTACCGATGCAGAAATGTTTGGTAATTTGATAATATTAGCATCAGGCTGTGTTGCCAACTGACCCAATTCTGCCAAGGCATCTCCGGTTTTTTGAGCAGCTGTTAGAAGCTCAGGAAAATTAGATAAAATTCTGCCAGCCAAAGAGATGTCTCTGGTTTCAATAGCGATACCAGCAGTACCCGTAAATGCTTGAACAATAGGTAAAAAAGAATAAGTCGCTAACAAGGGCGCCTCATCAGTTAAGGTGTAATAGATTTTCGAATTCTGTGTCATTTTTTTTTTTTTTTTTTTATAATCGTATCGCCAGAGAATGGCAATGTAAAAGGTATAGTCGGCTCAGAATGAGCGGAGCAAATATAATAAAAACAGTCCGAAAACGGTGTAGTTTTCAGGAGAAATGCCGAAATTATCAGATTGTTATTTCGAGGTCTTTAAATTGTCAAATCGACGATTTTGGTATTAAAAAATTACGGTTTTGATGAATCACAGAGAAAAGTGGACTATTTCGGAATTGGCAAACCTTTTCAGTTGTATAAAATTACTTAAGCAAAGTGTTTTTGTGTGAAAAATTGTACTTTTGATTTAATAAATGAATGAGTAATAAAGTGTAAGCTACATTGTTTAATATGTTTTTTACTTATTGTTTGTTATAAAACTTAATTATTATCTTTGAATTATGAGCACACTTACAAAACAAAATCATATAGGGCGAAAAATTAGCCGTATTCGTGAACTTCGAGATATGAAGCAAGAAGCTTTGGCACAGGCTTTAGGAACAAGTCAGCAAGCTGTTTCTGCTATTGAAAACAGTGAAACGATAGATGATGAAAGACTTAAAGAAGTTGCAAAAGCGCTTGGAGTAACTGTTGAAGCAATTAAAAATTTTTCAGAAGACAATATGATTAGTTACTTTAATAGTTTCCATGATAACAGTTTTACAAATGGAACAGCATTCAGTACAAATCATTATTGTACTTTCAATCCATTGGATAAATTAATCGAAATTTTTCAGGAGAAAGAAAAGCTTTACGAACGTTTATTACAAGCTGAAAAAGATAAAATCGAGTATTTGGAAAATCTATTGAAAAAATAGATACCAATTTTCATTAAAATACAAACCGATGCTTTAGGAGTGTCGGTTTTTTTATTTTGGGCATGTCCCGCCGAAAAAGGCGGGTCGGGCTATCCGCTTCAAGTCCTCGCACTTCCTTCGTCAGGCTGTGGGCTTTCCACTTCTATCCCTCACGCAAACGGTTTCATTAGACCGTTTATGGTTTGCAAGATTAAGCTGGTAAAATCTGTTTTTATCAGCGTTTTCGCTTTAGCGAATCAGTAAAATCAGTGTCTAATTTTGACGCGGATGAAACAGATTTACTTTGTAAAAACGCAGATAAAAACGGATTTTATTTTCCAAAAGATTAACTTAATGACATTGACTTCTATCACTTACACAAGCCGTAGAATAAGAATTTTTTGTTTATTAAGCGCAATTATTTTTACAATCTTGTCATTTCGACGAAGGAGAAATCATACGCGGGATTCGGCAAAGATTGACGATTTTGATTGTGGAGTTTCTAGTGTGATTTACTTCGTCTGTTCGATGTCGCTCGGGTCTCGTTCCTCGAAATGATAAGATTAAGCTGGTAAAATCTGTTTTTATCAGCATTTTCCCTTTAGCGAATCAGTAAAATCAGTGTCTAATTTTGACGCGGATAAAACAGATTTACTTCGTAAAAACGCAGATAAAAACGGATTTTAATCCGTTGAAATGATGTATGTCGCGCAATCTGAGAAACCCGACAGGTTTTTAAAACCTGTCGGGTTTGGCGTAAACTAAAAGCTCTTATGAAAATGATTGTCCTAGCCCCGATAGCAGTGGAAATCCTTTTGCTTTTTTCTTTAAAAAGCAAAAGATTGAAACGGATAGCGGGATTAGCTCCTGAAAATTTTAAAAAACAGGCAAAAAAAAACCCGTTTCAAATGAAACGAGTTTTTTATAACCAATAGATAAATGATTATCTTCTTTTATCTTTAATCTTAGCTTTTTTACCAGTAAGTTCTCTGAAGTAGAAAATTCTAGCTCTACGTACAGCTCCTTTTTTGTTGATTTCAATTTTTTGTAAAGCTGGTAAGTTTACTGGGAAGATACGCTCAACTCCAATAGCTCCAGACATTTTACGGATAGTAAAAGTTTCTGTGTTACCAGAACCTCTTCTTTGAATAACAACTCCTTTAAAAAACTGAGTTCTTGTTTTTTCACCCTCTTTAATTTCGTAGTAAACTGTGATAGTATCTCCAGCTCCGAAAACAGGGAAATCTTTTTTAGCAACGAATTCGTTTTGAACGAACTTTAATAAATCTGCCATGATAATTTTTATTATTGTTTATTTAGAGTAACATTCACGTATTTCGCCAGAGGTTAGTCTAATTCGGGTGCAAATGTAAAAAATAATTGTAAATTATGAATTATAAATTGTAAATTATTTTAAGTTGCTGATAAATTGAGGGTTAGTGTTCAGTCACAGTGTTCAGTCACAGTGTTCAGTCGCAGTATACAGTGTTCAGTCTCAGTCTCAGTCTCAGTCTCAGTCTCAGTATACAGTTACAGTAGTAATCAATACAATAAAACTGAACATTGTATACTGTATACTGTGACTGAACACTGAGTACTTACTTAGGCTGCTGTTGCGTCACACAGTGGATCATTCCTCCATTAGCGTACAAATTACGAACATCGATACCAATTACCTTTCTGTTAGGATACAAGCTTTGAATCAGTTGGTTCGCAACCGCATCATTAGGATCATTGTAATTAGGAACTAATACAACCGTGTTTCCAATGTAGTAATTAACATAAGAACCTTTGTATCCTAATTTTTTACCATAAGCCGTTATAACTTTGTTTTGAGTCAAAGGCAGTTTTAGGAAATTGTATTTTTTACCTTTTAGATCTTTTGAATTGTACAAAGTAGGGATGTCTCCTTCTGGTACTTCCCAGTACAGTAAATCATCTTCACTCATCGTTACGATGGTGTTGTCATTACCAAATCGTGCAAACCCGTCAATGTGCATGTCAGTAATGTCTTTTCCTGCTTTTCCGTTAAGCCAGATGAAGTTAGACACTCCTAAATATTTTTTAAAAATGGCTTCAGCTTGTGCCTGACTCATTCCAGGATTACGATTTGAGTTCAGAATAGAGCTTTTAGTAGCTAATAAGGTTCCTTTTCCATCTATTTCTACAGCTCCGCCTTCGTTGATCATGATCGAATTTAAATCTACAACTGTTGTACTTTGATCTGCGGCAATTTGTGCAGGTATGGTGTTGCAATTTCTAAAATCGGCTTTTTCTCCCCAGCCATTAAAGCCCCAGTCCTGAATTACCAATTGGTTGTTTTTGTCTCTTACATAGATAGGACCATTATCTCGCACCCAAACATCATCCGTTTTATAGATTTTAAAATCGATAGCAGAAAGAGAAACTCCTGCATTTTGTAATAAAGTTGTAATTCTGTTCTTTTCGCTGGTATTATAAGCAACGATATGCACCTTTTCACTTGTTGACAATGATTTTGTCATGGCTACCCATGTAGCATCCAAATCATCTCTATAGTTAATACCGTATTGATATTGGTGTGGCCATTGCAGCCAGGTTCCTTCATGCGGAGCAGATTCTTCAGGCATGGTATACATAATCTCGCTTTTAATGGATTCAGTTGGTTCGTTTGGTGTTGCAGACATTCCGTCTTCCTGGCAGGAAGTGAACAAAGGAAGTAGTACTATTGGTAAAAATAATTTTTTCATCTTAATATAAGTTTGTTGTGAATTAACTTGTTTAGTGTCATTTTGTTACTAGTATTTTGACGGTACAAATGTATTTCTAAAACGTAATCCGGCAGTTGTCCAAAATGGACAAATCAAATAAGCGGAATAAAAATCGCTGTGAGATAGTCAGATTCGTTATCACAATTGTCGCTTGTTTTCAGGTATTGTTCAATAACAGGCAAATGTGAAAGTTCATAATCATGGGTTAGAAACCAGCCACCAAAGATTTGATTATACGTTTCTTCAAGGGTGTGGTAGCTTCCATGGTGAAAAAAGCGAGCATACTTGCCGCCAAAAATTTGCTTCTTTGGAAGATTTTTGAGAACAGCAGTTGTCGCAATGCAGGCTTCGTAAGTGCAATTTATTTTTTCGGTAATTAAAATGTCATCCGTTATAACTCCGAAGAAGTGAGCATCAGTTTCAGGGAATTCATTTTTTAAAAGAGTGTCCCAAAGATTTTCTATTTCGGGATTAATATAATGTGTTTTAGAGCTAAGGTAATAAACAGCTGTTTCCGGAATGGTGAGTATTTCCGGCTTTAAAACGGAAGTAAAAGATTGAAGAATACCCGTATCGTTTAATAAAAGTTCTTTTTGATTGCGGGCAAGCGAAGGAGCGCAGTCGAAATGTTTTTTGAAGGTTTTTGAAAAAGACTGCACATCGGCAAAACCTACTTCAAGTGCAATTTCTGAGATCTGTTTGTTCGAGTAGATCAGTTTTTTGTACCCATTTTCTACTTTCAATCGGGTTTGATAAGCGCCGATGGTTTCATTAAATAAAGAATAAAAAATGCGTTGCAAATTCCTGTAGGAGTAACAAGAAATATGCTCCAGAGAATTTATTGAGATGATTTGATTGTAATTCATCTCAATATAATTCCGTGTATTGTAAATATGTTTCAGATTAAAATCGCTCATTTTTTAGCTTTTAGAAAGAAGTAATAAAAAAAGATAACGATAATTACAGCTTTCAAGTATGATTGAGAAGAATCACTAAAAATAAATGAGGAGGGAATATTTTTTATTTTTCTTCCAATAAATCCGGACGTCTGTTTTTAGTATGTTCGTAGGCCATATCCTCGCGCCATTTGTCAATTTTGGCAAAATGACCGCTCGTTAGTACTTCGGGAACTTTCCAGCCTTTATAATCTGCAGGTCTTGTGTATATAGGACCTGAAAGCAGATTGTCCTGAAAACTGTCAGTCAATGCTGAAGTTTCGTCGCTCAAAACACCGGGAATCAATCGGATCAAAGCATCAGATAATACTAAGGCTCCTAATTCTCCACCGGATAATACATAATCGCCAATTGAAATTTCTTTGGTAATAAAATGGTCACGAACACGTTGATCTACCCCTTTATAATGTCCGCAGAGAATGATAATGTTTTCATACATCGACATCGTATTGGCCATTTTTTGATTTAGAGTTTCTCCATCAGGTGACATATAGATAATTTCATCATACTCGCGCTGGCTTTTTAAATGCGTGATACAGTCATCAATAGGCTGAACTGTCATTACCATTCCGGCACCTCCTCCAAACGGATAATCGTCAACACTTTTTTGCCTATTTGTGGTGTAATCACGTAAATTATGAAAATGAACTTCTACTAAACCTTTGTCTATAGCACGTTTCATAATCGAAGCCTCAAACGGACTCTTTAATAATTCAGGTAAAATTGTAATAATGTCAATTCGCATTTCTTTTCTTCAATAGTTCTAAGATGCAAAGATACAAAGTTAATTTTTGTGAATTTTCAAGATTTGAAAATGAGAGAAAATAATTAAGAGACTGGTTAGAATGAGTTGCTAACCAGTGTGTTATTTGATGGTTTGTGTTTAAGTATTTGTTTTACAGGTGAATATATGATGGTTATATAACATAAAACTACCGAAATGTAAAAAAAAGCTGCTTAATTTTAAGTAATATTACGGTTCAATCGTCTAAAAAAATAAAATCCCATGAAAAAGCTATTCTTACTAACAATTATATTGATTTTACAGGCATGTGCAACAGCCAAAAATCCAAACGATCAATGGATCGGTCAGTCAAAAAAAAATCTTATAAAGGCGTGGGGACCTCCTATACGTACTTTAAATCACCCGAATCATGGAGAAATATTAATTTATGCAGATCAGGTATATGCAAATACAGATACAAGTGAAGCTACCAGAATTGCCGGTCCAAATTATTGGAATTACACTTATATATACACCCATAAGGACGGGAAAATTTACTTGTATAAAACCGATAAACAACAGCAGCCACCACAAACGATTGCTGTAAAATAAATAGATTGATTGTTTTTTTATCAGAAAATAGCGCTGATTTATTACTGCGACGAAAATCATTTCAGTATATTTATGCTGATCTTAAGTAACTTAAAATGATGAATCATGAGAAAAATAGCAATGCTAATGGTGTTTTTTCTAATTATTTCCTGTAACAATCAAAATCAATCAAAACCTATGGATGCCACAAAAAATGAACAATTAATCAAACAGTATTTCGAACATTTTAACAACCATGACTGGAAGAAGATGTCAGAAATGTACACGGATACCGCTGATTTTAAAGACCCTTCGTTAGGGCCGGGGATTGTAAAACAAACCCGTAAACAAATTGCGGATAAGTATGCAGAATTAAATGCTGCATTTCCGGATCTGCATGATAAAGTTGTTCAGGTTTATCCATCGGGAGACAAACATATTATTGTAGAGTTTGTTTCAACAGGTACAGCGCCCGATAATTCAAAATTTGAATTGCCAATCTGCACTATTTTTACCATTGAAAACGGATTAATTACCAAAGATTTTACCTATTTCGATAATTTTGAAGAAGAGGAAAACTAAGGGCAGCTGCTAACCGTAAAAAGAGGTGTTGTCCCTACGGGACATTGTTGACGGTAGATTACCCGTATTTTGCTCCTGACGGAGCATTTTTTTTGCTAATAAGTAAAATAAATTGAGGGAAAGTAATATTTATCAACAAACTATTTGTAGCTTTATTCTTTTATTTTAAATGATCTAAAATTATTCCGTCAGGAATTAAATTTGGGTTATCAAAAAATATATGTTATACACATCGCAAATTATTCCGTCAGGAATTAAATATTGGTAGAATTAAATATGGCAAAAAAAACAATATGTTTTGCACATCGCAAATTATTCCGTCAGTAGAATTAAATATGGCAAAAAAAAAACAATATGTTTTGCACATCGCAAATTATTCCGTCAGGAATTAAGGTAGAATTAAATGTGGCAAAAAAAAACAATATGTTTTACAGATCACAAATTATTCCGTCAGGAATTAAATATCGTTAGAATTAAATATGGCAAAAAAACAATATGTTTTACAGATCACAAATTATTCCGTCAGGAATTAAATATTGGTAGAATTAAATAGGGCAAAAAAAACAATATGTTTTACACATCGCAAATTATTTCGTCAGGAATTAAATATCGGTAATTATGGCAAACACGTACACCCAAATACATATTCATTTTGTTTTCGCAGTGAAATTCAGACGTTCGTTAATAGACAAAGAATGGAAAGCAGAATTATATCAATATATAACCGGAATTATAAAAAATAATGATCATAAGCTTCTGGCGATAAATGGTGTATCGGATCATATTCATATTTTGATCGGGATCAGACCTGCCCAATCGATTTCTGATTTGATGAAAAATATTAAACAGGATTCCTCAAAATGGATCAATAGTAATAAATTATCCAAAAGTCATTTCCAATGGCAGGAAGGTTATGGAGCGTTTTCATACAGTAAATCTCAACTAAGTACTGTAATCAGGTATATTGAAAACCAGGAAGCACACCACAAAAAGAAAACATTCAGAGACGAGTATATTCACTTTTTGCAAAAGTCAGAAGTTGATTATGATGAAAAGTTTATTTTTAAAGAATTAATTTAGAAGTAATCAATAAGAAAACAGATTAGCTTAAATTTGATACAAATAGCCGGAATGAAAAGACGTTAGCCGATTAATGGAATTTGCAAGAAACGAAAAGATAATTAAACACGGAGAAAATGCAGCATTTTAAAACAAGTAAAGAGTTTATAAAAGGAGATGAAATTGAGTGGGAGATCGTAGGAGAAGGAATCAAACGTAAAATTCTGGCTTTCGATGAAAGAGTGATGTTGGTAAATGTACATTTTGAGAAAGGCGGAATCGGAGTTTTACACGAGCACTATCATTCTCAGGTTACCTACGTTTCCAGTGGTAAATTTGACGTTACTATTAGTGGCGTAACCCAAACGTTAAAGGAAGGAGATAGTTTTTACATTCCGCCTCATGCCATTCATGGAGTAGTTTGTTTGGAAAGCGGACTTCTGACAGATGTTTTTAGTCCAATGCGCGAAGATTTTATACAATCGTAAGAGCTTAAAGTCCATTAAAAGCTATAAGATAGGAACCGAATTGGCTTTGAAACCTTTAAAAATTATAATTTTTTTAAAGTTTTGGTAATAATTAGATTGGTATTTTTGCAAAATGAATTTATCCAAAACGAATGTCTTATTTATGGCAGCTTGCACCGGACTTATAGTTGCAAATCTGTATTACTGCCAACCTTTAATTGTTTTAATTGCCAACGAATTTAAAATTCCTGAAGCCAGTGCGGGAACAATAACCTATTTAACCCAGGCGGGTTATGCTATAGGGCTGTTTTTCATGGTTCCGCTGGGAGATAAAATCGAACGTAAAAAGCAAATTTTATTCACCACTTTTGCTTCTGTAATTGCTTTGATTATTGCGGCAACGGCAAAAAGTTTTTTCCTTTTGCAGGTAGCTTCTTTATTAATCGGAATTACTTCAATCGTACCACAGTTAATTCTGCCTTTGGCAGCATCTTTAAGTGCACCTGAACAACGTGGAAAAGTAGTTGGAACCATCATGAGCGGTTTGCTTGTGGGGATATTGCTTTCCAGAACTTTAAGCGGGTTTATCGGTCAGTTGCTGGGTTGGAGATCTATGTTTTATATTGCTGCCGGAATTTGTTTACTGATCTTTTTTGTGATTCAGAATAAATTCCCGGTGAATAAGCCTCAATTTCAGGGAACTTACGGACAGTTAATTCAATCCCTTTTTACACTTATAAAAACACAGCCGGTTCTGCGTGAAGCGACACTGATCAATGTATTTAGTTTTGCACAATTCGGGGCCTTCTGGACCACTATGGTTTTACTGCTTTCGGGAGAACCATTCGGTTTTAACAGTGCTACAATTGGACTATTTGGGATTGTGGGAGCTTCAGGAGCTTTGGCAGCGCCGTTAGTAGGAAAAATGGGAGACAAAGGAAACTCAAGAATTGCGGTAGGTTACGGTTGTTTATTGATCTTAATTAGTTTTCTGGTTTTTTATTTTTCAATAGAAAGTGTGATCGGAATTGCGATTGGAATTGTATTTATTGATATCGGAATTCAGGGAGTGCATATTTCAAACCAAACCCGCGTGTATTCCTTACTTCCGGAAGCCAGAAACCGATTGAATACCGTCTTTATGTCGTTTAGCTTTTTAGGAACAGCAGCCGGATCGGCTTACGGATTGTTGTTGTGGAAACTGGGCGGATGGCATGCCGTAACCATTGGATGTGTTGGATTATCGGCACTGGCATTTACGGTTTATGGTCTTACTTATAAATCATCCCGAAGCTTCGGGTCTAAAAAACAGAAAGCATAAATTGATATAAAATTAATTTGTAAATTTGCAATCAAATAAAAAATAATAACGATGGAAAACGGAATATACGCTAAATTCAACACTAGTAAAGGTTCGATTTTAGTAAAACTTGCACACGATTTAACACCTGGGACCGTAGGGAATTTTGTAGCTCTTGCAGAAGGAAATATGGAAAATAAAGTAAAACCTCAAGGACAAAAATTCTATGACGGATTGACTTTTCACAGAGTAATTCCTGATTTTATGATTCAGGGAGGATGTCCAAAAGGAACTGGAACCGGAGATCCTGGATATAAATTTGATGATGAGTTTCACCCAAGCTTGAAACACGATCGTCCGGGAGTTTTAGCAATGGCAAATTCAGGTCCGGCAAGTAACGGTTCTCAATTTTACATTACTCACGTTCCAACTTCATGGTTAGACGGAAAACATACCGTTTTTGGTCATGTAATCGAAGGACAGGATGTTGTTGATGCTGTAGCTCAGGGAGATAATCTTGATGCAGTAGAAATCATCAGAGTAGGTGAAGAAGCTCAAAAATGGAATGCAATCGAAGCTTTTATCTCTTTAAAAGGAGCTCGTTTGAAGCGTGATGCTGCTTTAAAAGCGGAATCAGAAGCAAAGATGGAGCAATTGGCTGCAGGTTTTGATAAAACGGACAGTGGGTTGCGTTATAAAATGATTCAAAAAGGAGAAGGTAAAAAAGCGGAAGCAGGTAAAACTGTTGCAGTACATTACGAAGGTTCTTTAGAAAACGGAAAAGTATTTGATTCCTCTTACCCACGTAAAAAACCGATCGAATTTAGATTAGGTCAGGGGCAGGTTATTGAAGGATGGGACGAAGGTATTGCTTTATTACAAGTAGGGGACAAAGCTCGTTTTGTAATTCCATCTGATTTAGCTTATGGAGCTTCAGGTGCAGGAGGAGTTATTCCACCACACGCAACTTTGATTTTTGACGTTGAATTAATGGACGTAAAATAAGACTTTACAGCAATTTAGTATTGTTTTAAATAGCAATCCCATTCGCTAGCCGAATGGGATTTTTTTTATATTTACTTTAAAAAACAAGAACAATGAAATTAAGGATCTTAACTTTAACCGCTGTGACGTTGCTTATCGTTTCGTGCGGTACAAAAAAAGCGGCTCCGGTTGCAACAGCCACTCCGGCTGCAACTGAGACGGCAAAAACTACAGAACTAACTCCTGCATTGGCAGAAGGTAAAAACTTGTACGAAAACAGTTGTGCAAGATGTCACAAACTATACGATCCGAAGAAATTTAGTCAGGAAGACTGGAAACCAATTCTGGTAAGAATGCAGAAAAAAGCGAAGGTTGACGATACTCAGATCGCTTTAATATCCAATTATATAACTTCTCAATTGTAAGGAGTTGATATTTGAAAAGCATAAAAACTATTCATATTATTTGGATAGTTTTTTTTTGCTCCAAAGGGAGCATAAAAAAACACCTTCACGCGGGAGGTGTTTAGAAAATTAAGAAGCGTTTTCAGAAGAATTGTCAACCGCTGCTATTTTTAAAGTTTTTATACCGGCCGGTAATTCCCAATCGACAACATCGTCTTTTTTAAAGCCAATAATAGCAACACTTAGTGGCGCTAATATTGATATTTTACCCTCTTTTACGTCCGCAAATGAAGGCAGTACAATTTGAATTTTCATTTGTTTTTTTGCTTTTACATCTTCAATAATAACATGTGAATTGATGCGTATAGTACTGCTGTCTAATTCACTTTCTTTACGGATGATAGCGCGGTCCAATTCGTGTGAAAGCTGCCCGATTTCTTTGGCATTGGTTGCGTTTTTACTTTTTAGTATCAATTCTCTTAAAAATTGATAATCTGACTTACAGAATGTAGGTGTTGGTTTCATATCTATTCTAATTTATTGTGGGTTGACTGTGTAGAATTTTCAGATGCAAATTAGAGCTACAGTCATTGCTAGCGGTCTGTAAATGGAGACTGCCGCTGAAAACTGAAAATTGTAAACTGAAAATTAAAAAATAATCCTCCGTCTGAGAGAAAAAATTGAAATAGACGGAGGCCTAATTGATAAAGGCCTTACTATGTGAAATAAATACAGTCGAGTACGCTCTTCTCGTGCGAGAAAGCGATACCGGAGAAACTGTAAATAGATTTATAGTAGTCACTGTGGAAATAATTAATTGGATTTGTAAAGATACGCAAACTTTTTGAAAACACTAAAGCGTTGTTTTCCATTTGATGTTGCAGCCAATACTTGGTTTTTGCGGATCTTTCAGACTTCTATTGTAAATAAGAGCGTCAATTGCACTGCGAAGATCACTTCCGCTTAACGGAATTCCGTTTCCCGGTCTTGAATCGTCCAACTGGCCACGGTAAAACAATCGGTCCTGATTGTCAAATAAATAAAAATCGGGAGTACAAGCCGCTTCGTAGGCTTTGGCTACTTCCTGGCTTTCGTCGTGCAAATAGGGAAAATCGATTTTGTTCTGAAAAGCAAAGTCAGTCATTAACTCAGGACCGTCTTGCGGATATTTCTCAATATCGTTGCTTGAAATGGCAATTACACCAATTCCTTGTACACGATAATCATTAGCAATCATAACAACCTCTTTGATGACATGAAGTACAAATGGGCAATGGTTACAAATAAACATAATCAAAGTACCCTTTGAGCCTCTCAAATCGTCAAATGAATAGTCATTATTCGAATTGGTATCTCTTAATTTGAAATCTGGAGCAATTGTTCCAAGAGGAATCATATTAGAAGGAGTTCGTGCCATTTTGTGGAAATAAGTTCTTCAAAAATAACTTTAAATTTCTGTAAAAGAAAGGATATAGACTTGTTTTTAATTTTTGGAGTATATTTTCTTTTTTGAGATCAGAACAACAATATGATTTCTAAATTAAGGAAAACAACTCAAAAAAACAGTTATGGAATTGGCGGTTGTAATACTAAAATTAATAGGTTTGTAAAACATCAAATAGTAAAACAAAAATGGATTTAACCTGGAGTGAATTTGAAAGAACTGATATGCGTGTCGGAACAATTATAGAAGTAAATGATTTTCCCGAAGCCAGAAAACCAGCCTACCAGCTTACCATTGATTTTGGTTCCGAAATAGGAATCCGTAAATCATCAGCCCAAATAACGGTACATTATAAAAAAGAAGATTTGTTAAACCGACAAATTATCTCAGTAGTCAATTTTCCCAAAAAGCAAATCGGGAAATTTATGAGCGAATGTTTGGTTCTTGGCGCAATAGGCAAGGAGGGAGATGTTATTTTGCTGGCTCCCGATTTTAAAATAGAAAACGGACTACGTATAGGTTAGTTTACAGTATTCAGTGACAGTCTTCAGTGACAGTTTTCAGTCGCAGTATTCAGTCACAGTATTCAGTCACAGTATTCAGTCACAGTATTCAGTCGCAGTTTACAGTCACAGTTTACAGTCACAGTTTACAGTCACAGTTTACAGTCGCAGTTTTCAGTATGCAGGCTGCGACTGAAGACTATTTTATTTTCTCTATCAATTGCTCCAGAATTAATTGTCCTTCTTCCCAATATTTTAAATCCGAATCGGAGTTGATGTGTCCTCTTTGTCCCACATTGACAAGATCGCTTCCCCACATTTCGGCAAAGTGTTTTTTTCGCTCAAAAGTCGCGTAAGGATCATTTTCGCTCGCTACGACAATAGAAGGAAAAGGCAGTTTTGAGGTTGGCATTGGTGAAAAGTTTCGTATAGATTCCGGTGTATGTGCAGGTGAATCTACATCGGCAGGTGCAACTAGTAAGGCACCCACTATGTTTGGATTGTTATGGCTCTGTGTCCAATGTAGGACAAGTGAAACAGCTAAGCTGTGTGCTACCAGTATTGTCGGACCATTAAGTCTGGAGATTTCTTCTTCTAAACGCTCAAGCCATTCTGCGCGAATAGGCTCATCCCATTCGTCGTGAACGATGCGGGTTGAGTTTTTAAATTTCTCATGCCAAAACGTTTGCCAGTGTTTGTCTCCCGAATTTCCAAGACCTGGCAGAATTAATAGCTGTATTTCCATTGTTGCTTTTTTATCAGGATAGTTGAATTGCTTATTTTAAAGCGTAAATAAATATCTACCAAATTGGTAGAGTTTATGTATTTAAAAAAAGTCCAAAATGCAAAACACTATGGACTTATACTTTAAAAAAAGTCTTCCGTCGACTAAATATCGTCAAAATCTATATCAGTGAAACTAGTTCTTTGTCCTTCAGGTTTATCAGAACCATATTCTTTTTTGAAATCTTTTTGATGCCTTTCAGAGATTACTTCTTCGCCCTTGTGGTTCAGGACATAGGAAGTCATTTCTTCAAGTATTTCGGCAAAAGCACTAAAGTCCTCTTTGTACAAGTAGATCTTGTGTTTTTTAAAATGAAAAGAACCATCCTCCTCGGTAAATTTTTTACTTTCGGTAATTGTGATATAATAATCATCAGCTTTAGTAGCTCTCACATCAAAGAAATAAGTTCTTCTTCCTGCTCGTAATACTTTAGAAAAAATCTCTTCTTTTTCTAACATGTCATTTTCTCTCATAATACGTTCCATCATTTTTGGAATTAATAGTACTCAAAAATCATAAAAAATTATCGATTACGCAACAATTAAAGTAATTCTTTTTCCGAAAGTTGTTTTAAATATAACGATGCATAATAGCCTTCCTGATTTATTAATTGATTATGAGAGCCTTGTTGAATGATCTTCCCGTCTTCCAAAATGATTATTTTATCGGCATTTTTTGCAGATGATACCCTATGGCTTACAATTATTGTAGTTTTATCTTTACAAATTTTAAATAAATTGCTAAGAATCGTTTCCTCTGTTTCTGTGTCCACTGCCGACAAACAATCGTCGAAAAGTAAAATAGCCGGATTTTTAATAATGGCGCGCGCAATAGAGACCCGCTGCTTTTGGCCGCCTGAGAGAGTGATTCCTCTTTCTCCTAAAACAGTATCGTATTGTTTGTTAAAAGCGATAATATTATCATGAACTACCGCATTTTTGGCCGCTTCGATTACTTCTTCGTCTGTAGCGTTCTGATTGCCGAATTTTATATTGTTTTTAATAGTGTCCGAGAATAAAAAAGCGTCTTGAGGTACAATTCCAACATTATTTCGCAAATCATACAGATTCAGACCACTGATTTCGTTCTGATCAATAGTGATTTTCCCCTCGGTTACATCATATAAACGGGAGATTAGTGATAATATTGTAGACTTTCCTGAACCGGTTTTTCCTAAAATAGCCAATGTCTCTCCTTTTTTGACAGTAAAAGTTACATTTTTAAGAGCCTCGATCTTGGTGTCTTCGTAGGTATAGTTTACATTTTCAAAAGAAATGGTACCCTCAATATTGGAATGATTCTCGTTATTATTTTTTATTTCGGGCTCGATTTTTAAAAATTCATTTAAACGTTTCTGAGAAGCTTCGGCTTCCTGTACCATTGATGAAACCCATCCTAATGAAGCTACCGGCCAGGTTAACATATTCACATATAAAATAAACTCGGCAATCGTTCCAATATTCGGAATCGTTCCGTTAATGTACATGACACCTCCAAAGTAAATGACTACAAGGTTACTGATTCCGATTAAAGCAATCATCAAAGGACCAAATAAAGACTGTACTTTGGCCAAATCCAAGCTCTTTTTTTTGCTTTCGTCAGCCAGAGCGACCATGTTGTTTTGATGCTGATTTTCCAGTGAGTTGGCTTTTATAACACGAATACCGGAAAAGATTTCCTGTGTGAAGCTGGAAACTTTAGATAAATATTGCTGAAAAGTGGTACTTCTTTTATTGATTTCTGAGCTTAGTTTGAAAATGCAATAAGAAAGAATTGGTAAAGGTAAAATTGTATATAGTGTTAATAATGGTGAGACATTGTACATATATATTATGACAATGGCAAAACGAATGAAAGTGTTGATCGTGTACATTACCGCCGGTCCCACATACATACGAACTTTTGAGACGTCTTCGCTAATGCGGTTCATTAAATCTCCGGTGCGGTTTTGTTTGTAAAAGTTTTGTGAGAGTTTTTCATATTGTTTGAAAACTTCATTTTTTAAATCAAACTCGATATGACGCGACATTACGATCAAAGTTTGGCGCATTAAGAAGGTTAGAAAACCCGCTACAATGGTAGTGGCTATGATTAACAGTACGTTATGGATTAATCCTTCGCGGTACGTATCAATGACGATTTGCGAAGATTGATCGGCTTTTGGCAGTTTGTCAAACTTTTCGATAGCGTTTAACGACTTGCTAATGAGCTTTGGAGTAAATAGAGAGAATATTTGTGCGATTATGGTGATTAAAATACCTAAAGAGAAACTATATTTATATTTGATGAAATATTTGTTTAAATAACTTAATTCTTTCATTTTTTTAAGAGATTCAATGTTAAAATGTTTTGATTTGATGAAATATTATGAATAAAAATTAATACAATATGTAATTTTATCAAAACAAAACGATTGTTAGATTGTTATTTTAAAGATAATAAATTAGCACATGTATATTTTTTGTATAAATTTGAGAAGTCTTTTTGACATATTCATAATTTTAACAAAATAATATAGTAGCGCTATGGATGCAACTTTCGCAACTGGAAAAGAACTTCAAAAAATGGATCCTGTTTTTGGTCAATTGTCTTTTGACGATCACGAACAAATTGTATTTTGCAATGACAAAGATACAGGTTTAAAAGCAATTATTGGTATTCATAATTCGGTTATGGGACCAGCTTTGGGAGGTACTAGAATGTGGAATTACAATACTGAATGGGAAGCATTAAACGATGTTTTACGCCTTTCAAGAGGTATGACCTATAAATCAGCCATTACCGGATTGAATATCGGTGGAGGTAAAGCAGTAATTATTGGTGATGCTAAAACGCAAAAAACACCTGAATTAATGCGCAAGTTTGGTGAATTTGTTCACTCTTTAGGTGGTAGATATATTACGGCTGAGGATGTTGGAATGGAAACAAAAGACATGGACACTGTTAGAGACGTAACGCCTTATGTTACGGGTATCTCTGAAGAAAGAGGTGGTTCAGGAAATCCTTCTCCAATAACTGCTTACGGTGTTTATTTAGGAATGAAAGCTGCTGCTAAAAGTCAGTTTGGTACTGATGTTTTAGAAGGTAAAAAAGTTTTAGTTCAGGGAATTGGTCACGTAGGTGAGGCTTTGGTTGAGTATTTAACTAAAGAAGGAGCAATTGTTACAATTACTGATATCAATGAAGAGAAATTATTTCAGGTAGCTTCGAAATACAATGCTTCAATCTATTCTGGTGAAGATTTGTATACAGCTGATGTTGATATTTATGCACCATGTGCAATGGGAGCAATCATCAATGATGCAACTGTAGATAAAATTAAAGCTAAAGTTATTGCCGGAGCAGCTAACAATCAGTTGGCTGATGAGAATGTTCACGGAGCAAGATTACAGGAAAGAGGGATTTTATATGCTCCAGATTTCTTAATCAACGCTGGTGGAATTATCAATGTATATGCCGAATTAGAGCATTACGGTAAAGCTGAAATCATGTCAAAAACCGAAAATATCTATAATACAACTTTAGAGATTATCGAGTATGCTGTGAAAAACGGAATGACAACGCACAAAGCGGCTTTGACCATTGCTCAAAATCGTATCGATTTGAGAAAGATTGAAAACGCTAAAAAATAATTTAAGCTAAAAGTTTACAGTCTCAGTTTACAGTCTCAGTTTTGCGAAAAGTGAAAGCTGAGACTGAAAGCTGAGACTTTTTTATTCCTTTCGATTGAAAGCTATGTTTTTTTTTTTTTTTTTAAAGCAGTTTCTGATTCACTGAAAACCGAGACTGCGACTGCGACTGAATACTGCGACTTTTTTATTCGTTTCGATTGAAAGCTATGTTTTTTTTAAGCAGTTTCTGATTCACTGAAAACCGAGACTGCGACTGCGACTGAAAACTGCGACTTTTTTTATCATTTTAATTTTATTATAAAAAGTTAAATACTTACTTTTGCAGACTAATTTTTAAATGTTCTTACAAGGTGGTAAATAGAAGACACATACGCGTTAAAGTAATGCAATCCATTTATGCAATGCATCAAAGCGGTTCTGATAATATGGAAAAAGAAGAGAAGTTTCTTTTTTACAGTATTGATAATATTCAGGATTTATATCTTATAATGCTTTCTTCATTGATTGAAATTTGCAAAAAAGAGTCCGTTTTTTTACATCTTTCAAGTAAAAAACATCTTGCAACTGCTGCAGAACGTAATCCGAATGAAAAATTCGTCAAAAACAAAATTTTTCAACTTCTTGCCGAAAGCAATTCCCTTAGTATTGCTTTAGAAAATCGTAAAATCAACAACTGGAATCTGAACGACGATTATATCATTTTACTTTTAAATGATATTAAATCAAGTGCTTTGTATGCGAAATACATGAGTACTATAACCAATACTTTTGAAGAAGACAGACAATTTGTAATTGATTTGTTTGCTGAAGTAATTGTTCCAAATGAAAAATTGTATGAGTATTTAGAAGATGATAAATTGACTTGGGTGGATGATATTCCGGTGGTGAATACGCACATCATCAAACAATTGAAAGCGATCAAAACAGAAGATCCGGATGATTTCAGAGTGCCTAAGTTGTACAAAGACGTTGAGGATAAAGATTTTGCTAAAGATTTATTCAGAAGAACCGTTTTAAACGAATCGGTTTTGGCAAAAGAATACGATGATAAAACACCAAACTGGGACAGCGAAAGGATTGCAGAAATTGATACTATTATTTTAAAAATGGCTATCTGTGAATTCTTAAAATTCCCTTCTATTCCGGTAAAGGTAACTCTTAACGAATATTTAGAAATTGCAAAAGAGTATTCTACACCAAAAAGTAGTATTTTTATCAACGGAATTTTAGATAATCTCGTTAAAGAGCTTACAGCGAATAAAAAGATGATTAAAGTAGGTCGTGGTTTAATGTAATTGAGGCGAATTTTCAATTTTTTAAATTCGAAAACCCAATTAAGTTGTCTTTCTGAGCGAAGTCGAAGAACAAATTCCAATTTTGCTCCGAGCGATGCTGAAGAGCCGGAAAACATAAATATTAATAACAAAAATAAAAACTGAATACTATGCAAGATTTAATGAAATTTGCGCCTTATTTACTAATGTTTGTCGTGTTGTATTTCTTTATGATCCGACCACAACAGAAAAGAGTAAAAAATGAAAAAGAATTTGAAAGCAGCCTAAAAGTAGGTGACAAAATAATTACTAAAAGTGGTTTTCACGGAAAAATTGTTGAGCTTGCTGATACAAGTGCGGTAATCGAAACCATGTCTGGAAAATTAAAAATTGAGCGTTCAGCAATTTCTATGGAAATGAGTGCTGCTTTGAATAAAAAAGCTTAAATTTTTTCTTCGAAAAAAAATAAATTTCAAAATAGTAAGTCCCAAATTCCAAAACTGGAGTTTGGGATTTTTTTTGTTTTGTGCTGAAGAAAATGTATTGGGTAAATTATTTTAACACATAGAGACATAGATTCTGTGCTTGCAAAAATAAGGCGTTTCACTTCATTTAAATGCACATATCTTGCTGTGTGAAAGAAATGTACTTCGCTTTGTATTCTTTTTTGAAAATCTATGTTTCTATGTGTTTAATAGGTTTTTGTTGAGTATGGTTCAACGGAGGAGGTAAATTCAATGCTAGTGCAGGAAGGTAGAAAAGTGAAAAACCTTTATCAAAGTTTTAAGCTTTGATAAAGGTTTGTGTAGCTTCGAATTTGGAGCTTAAAAAAATAGAATTTAAGCCTATCTGTATTTGTCATTCAATCCGATGTTTTCCAGTATCATCGGAATTACTTTCTCAATTCTCGAAAGTTTGGTTTTGTCTTGCTTGGCAGTTTCAATGTACTCCAGAAATTCATATTGCTTGTAAGGACTGAACTTTTGAAATGCCTCTGTCAGAGCGGAGTTCTGATCGAGTTCTTTCTGAAAAAGCTCAGAAACAATAGCTTCCTTCTTTGAAGGTTTGATGATTTTTCCTTGTTTTTCGTTCTCAATGGCTTCTAAGATGTAGGTCAAAACTTCTGCCTCGTTTATCTGATCTTTTGAAGTAAAACGCCATTGGCGCAGTGATTTTGTTTTATCTTCCTGAGCATTGATGAGTTTCTTTTTTTCATCTTTCAGGAAAACGCCGTTGAAGAACCAAATTGTAAAATACTCTTTAAAACCACCTATGCCGATAACATTTTTTTTGTTGTATACATAAACGGGACCGCTCCATTTTACGGTTTCAACCAGTTCGGTTTTATCAATAATAGCTTTTAGGAAAAGAAGTTCTTCTTCCCAATTGTTGACTTTATCCCAAACGTGTTTTTTATCGGACATACTTCGGTTTATTTTTTTCTTTTAGGTTTCTCGGGAGCGTCAAAAATGCCTGGAATTGCCGTTAATTCAGCGATCTTTACAATGACATCAGTCGCTTTTTGCATACTTTCGGCAGGAACATATTCGTATTTTCCGTGAAAGTTGTGACCACCGGCAAATATATTCGGGCAAGGAAGTCCCATGAAAGAAAGTTGCGACCCGTCCGTTCCACCACGAATAGGCTTGATGATAGGTTTGATGCTTAGTTCTTTCATTGCTTTTTCGGCAATATCAACGATATGTTTTACAGGAAGTACTTTTTCTTTCATATTGTAATACTGGTCTTTAACTTCAGTAATTACGATATCTTCTCCGAATTTTTTCGCAAATTTCTTATTGATTTTTTTGGCAATTTTGGCAATTAAATCTTTACGTTTTTCGAATTTTTTCTTGTTATGATCACGGATAATCAATTCTAAAACAGTTTCTTCAATGCTGCCGGTAAGATGGTGTACGTGAAAGAAACCTTCGTAACCTTTCGTTTCCTGAGGAGTTTCTCCTTTTGGAAGTTCGTTGATGAAATCGTTGGCAATCAACATTGAATTGATCATTTTTCCTTTGGCGTAACCCGGGTGAACGCTCTTTCCTTTGAAAGTGATTTTTGCTCCGGCTGCATTGAAATTTTCATATTCTAATTCACCAATTTGGCTTCCGTCCATAGTATAAGCCCAGGCTGCACCGAATTTTTTCACATCAAAATGATGCGCGCCACGGCCAATTTCTTCATCAGGAGTAAAGCCAATTCTAATTTTTCCGTGTTTAATTTCCGGATGCTGAATTAAGTATTCCATGGCGGAGACAATTTCGGTAATTCCTGCTTTGTCGTCGGCTCCTAATAAGGTTGTTCCATCAGTTGTAATAATGGTTTGTCCTTTATATTGTAATAAATCTTTAAAATAGTTGGGTGATAAAACGATGTTTTTCTCGGCATTCAAAACGATATCTTTCCCGTCATAGTTCTCAACGATCTGAGGCTTTACATTTGCTCCGCTAAAATCAGGAGAAGTGTCAAAATGAGATACAAAACCAATAGTTGGAACTTCATGATCGACATTAGAAGGCAATGTAGCCATAATGTAAGCTTTGTCATCTATGGTAACATCTGATAAACCAATTGTCTTTAATTCCTCAACTAATTTATTGGCAAGATTCCATTGCTTTTCTGTACTTGGAGTTGTTTTTGAATTTGGATCTGACTCAGTGTCAATAGTTACATAACTAACAAAACGATCGATAATATGTTGCATTTTTTTTATTTTATTTTTAGGCAAATATAAGTAAATAGTTAGGGGTTGTAAAGCTGCAAATTATGAAAACTATAAATTAGGCTGAAAAAAAGTTTGCTTCAAATTTTACTGATTTGCTCTAATTTTAGAAAGTTAAAATCCAATTTCACGAATTTAAATTTGTGAAATTGGATTTGTAAGTAGTATAGCAAAGATTTTAATTTATGTTATTAGGGACTAAAAAAATCTTATTGAACACATCTAAAACCAATATGATTGGCCGGTGATTTGTAGTCTCCTTTTCCTCTGGTGCCTACCATATAGCGGGTACAATACTGATCGGTGCATAAAAAGGATCCGCCACGCTGAACTTTTTTGGGTAGTCCGGGCTCTGAAGGATCATAAGAAGATTCAGGGCCCTGAGGGTTTTTAACAACCTGATCTTTTTTGCTGATTATTTCGTAATAGTCTGCAGTATACCAGTCATTGGTCCATTCCCATACATTTCCGCCAATATCATAAAGACCATAAGAATTAGGGGCAAATTTAGCGGTCGGTGCAATGCCAATATAACCGTCTTCGCCAGTGTCTCCTTTTTCCAGAGGAAAGTGTCCCTGATAAATGTTGGCTTGAAATTTTCCTTTTGGTTTTAAGGTGTTTCCCCAGGCATACAATTCGCCTGATTTTCCGCCACGGGCAGCAAATTCCCATTCAGCTTCTGTTGGCAGTCTTTTTCCGGCCCATTTGGCGTAGGCAGCGGCATCATCGTAAGAAATCTGAACAACAGGGTAGTTGCCTCTTCCTTTTATAGAACTTCCGGCTCCTTCCGGATGTCTCCAGTCAGCACCATGCACATAAGTCCACCATTGCATATAATTGTTTAAATCAATCTGAGCTGGGGTAGGAGTAAACACGGCCGATCCTGCAACGAGATTTTCCAAAGGAGCATCGGGATATTCTTCATGAGTGGGTTTTATCTCGGCTAAAGTAACATAACCTGTTGCTTTTACAAAAGCTTCAAATTGGTCGTTTGTAACTTCGGTTTTATCCATGTAAAATCCATCCACATAAACGCGGTGTATCGGGGCGGCATCTTTGGTTACTCCTTTTATACTGCACAAACTTTCGTCTTCAACATTACTTCCCATAGAGAATTCTCCACCGGGAATCCATACCATCCCCGCAGGAGCTTTACCGACAGGTTTGTTTTTGTTCTCAATTGTTGGTTTAAACAATGATTCCTCCGTTGTATTTGGAACCTCGTCACAATTCATCGCCGTTAACTTTTGTTTCGGCACTATAAGTTTTGTATAGCCGTAAGCAATTGTAATAGCAGAGAGGGTTAGAATGGCAAAGATCCAATGCGTTTTATTTTTCATGACGAATGTGTTTATCGAATAGTAGTTGCGGGTAAATTTAAGAATAAAGTTTATAAAGTAATCTTTTTAAACTCTATTTATTTTATGAAGTTAGTAGTGTTTTTTATTGTTACTTTATTAAGGTGCTGGTAGTAGTTGTAGTTCAATTTTGTAGTTGTGGTGTTTAAGAACTTCGTTTTTTTTGTTTCCAATGGTGTAGTACAATTATGAGAAAGAGGACTTTTGATTGCGGCAAAAATCATTTGAACATAGAAATATAAGGTCAAAACCCGATGTAATTTGTTTTAGCAAAAAGAAGACATTTTCAAAGTATTATAATTAAATTTGCACCCAAAAAAACAACAACACACTACTATGTATAAATTGATAATTCGCCCGATACTTTTTGGGTTTGATCCTGAAGAAGTCCATTACTTTACTTTTTCATTTGTTAAATTCATTTCAAAAATCCCCGGAGTTTCTTCAATTATAAGATCAGTTTACGAAGTAAAAGACAGTCGTCTGGAGCGTGAAGTTTTTGGAATTAAATTTAAAAACCCGGTAGGTTTGGCGGCAGGATTTGACAAAGATGCCAAGCTGTATAAAGAATTATCGGATTTCGGATTCGGATTTATCGAAATTGGGACGGTAACTCCTGTTGGACAGGAAGGAAATCCTAAAAAACGTTTATTTCGTTTAAAAGAAGATCAGGCAATTGTAAACCGAATGGGATTCAACAACGGCGGAGTTTTGGAAGCTGTAGAGCGTTTGAAAAAGAATTCAGGAGTTTTGATTGGTGGTAATATCGGAAAGAACAAGGTGACTCCAAACGAAAATGCGGTAGACGATTATATTATTTGTTTTGATGCTTTGTTTGATCACGTAGATTATTTTGTAGTCAATGTAAGTTCGCCAAATACACCAAATTTACGCGCATTGCAAGACAAAGAACCTTTGACGGCTCTGTTGCAAACGCTTCAGAACAGGAATATAGAGAAACAAAAAACAAGCACACAAAAGGTAAAACCAATTTTGTTGAAAATTGCTCCCGACCTTACAGACGAGCAGTTATTAGATATTATTGATATTGTAAAAACAACTCAGATTGCGGGTGTAATAGCCACCAATACGACGATTTCACGTGACGGATTGCAATCTGCCAATAAAGTAGAAACCGGTGGATTGTCAGGAAAACCACTAACAAAACGCTCGACAGAGGTGATTCGTTTTCTTTCGGAAAAAAGCAACAAAGCTTTCCCTATTATTGGAGTAGGAGGAATTCATACTGCCGATGATGCAATCGAGAAATTGAATGCAGGAGCCAGCTTGGTACAATTGTATACTGGTTTTATTTATGAAGGACCGGCTTTGATCAAAGCAATCAATAAAAAGGTTTTAAAGCAATTGTAAAAGCAGTACCTGAACGATTAGTCCTGTAGCAATAGCACTTCCAAAACTGATTAGCGTACCAATTAAAACATATTCGGTTAGTTTTCGGTCTTTGGCTTCTTTTAGATCGCCAAATCTAAAAATGGATTTTGCGGCTAATAGGAAACCAATGGCTTCGAAATGTCCTGTTAGAATAAAACAGAAAACAAATAATCTTTCTAATATACCAATATAGTTTCCGGCTTTAGAGAGTGAATTTTCATTGTGGCTGTTTTGACTTTCCGGATTCCAGATCGATATAATGGTTTTAATCAGAATAGAAGTTGGTTTTGTAATGAATAAAAATCCTGTAGCTAAAATCCAAAATTGATTGTTGAGCCACAGAAAATGAACGGTTTCGCCCTTGTAGAGCAAAACAACCCCAATCAAAACTAAAAGGTGCAGCGCCTGATCTGCTACAAACCAACTGCGTTTTGTTTTGTTTTTCTGGAAATGGAGTTTGATTAAATCGATAACACCATGCGATACGGCAATTAGCAAAGCGTAAGGGAGAAACTGAATTTCTCCGACTAAAACGGCTGCTAAAATGCCATGTAAAAAAATATGAAGATATAAATAAATACTTTTGTGTTTTTTGGCTTCTTTATCGACTACCCAGGAGTTGGGTTGCGCTGTAAAATCACCCAGTAAATGTGCTAAAAGTAGTTTTATAAATACAATCATAGTGTTGTAAGTTGGTTCATTTGTGTTCTGAAATAGCGGTTCAAACTCAATATTAAATCAAACTGTGCCCGTTTTTGTCTTCGGCTTACGGCAGCTCTTTTGATTCCTAATTTTGGGGCTAATTCTTCTTGTGACAAGCTTGGATTTTCTATCGCAATTGCAACAAATTCCGCAGATTGAGCGGACCAATTATCTATAAAAGTAAGAGCAAGCTGAAGCATTAAATTTATTTTTTCATCGACAGCCGAATCGTCGGTTCTCAAGGCTAAATTTACTTTTAGTTTCTTTAGAGTCTCAAAAAGTTCACCTGAGTGTATAAAGGCAGAACCATTGCTTTCAGAAACTTTCTCAGCATCGTGTGTTTTATCTCCAATACCAATACTCATTCGGGCATCCAGTTTTAAAGCTTTTAAATGTGCTTTAATGAGGAGGGCTGCCAATAAAGCTTCTTCGGGATTCTTTATTTCTATTTGAAATTCGTCCCCCCTGTAAATTTCCCATTGGAGAGGTGTTTCTCCAAAAGAAGCTAAGATTTCCTTTAAAGATTCTACCCAGTCTTTTGATTTTTGCTTTCTGGAATCGATTATATCTCCTGTAATTACACTAGTCATAGTTTCAAATATAAATAAAAAGAATAATATTAATAAGTTATTGTGCGCGATTTGTTTAATACCTGGTTACATAAGTTTTGTATCCATAGAAAAGGCGTTTCACTTCATCTCAAAATACCTGTTTTTCTAGGTGAAAGAAGTTCGTTTCTTTTTCTGCTCTTTTTTTAGACCTATAAATATTGTTTCATTTTTTTTTTTGCTAATTACGCCTTACGACATAGTAGTACTACAAATGTAGCTAATATTTTTCAATGTTACGTTTTTGTGTAACATTGTAAATTGTTACGTTTTTGTGTAACATATTAAAGTGTTACCCTATCGTGTAATACAATTAAAGAAAATTATAACTTTTATTTCTTTAAAAAAGAAACTAACTTAGCCTGCATAAAAGAATAAGCTTTGAATAAAGAAATCAAGATTATCGAATGTCCACGTGATGCTATGCAAGGCATCAAAACTTTTATACCTACTAAAAATAAGGTTTCCTATATACAGTCCTTATTGAGAGTGGGGTTTGATACTATCGATTTTGGAAGTTTCGTGTCTCCAAAAGCAATTCCTCAAATGCAGGATACTGCCGAAGTTTTAGCTCAGCTTGATTTGTCGCAAACAACGAGCAAATTGTTAGCGATTATTGCCAATACACAAGGGGCAGGGCTAGCTGCAGCACATGAACCTATTCAATATTTGGGATTTCCTTTTTCGATATCCGAAAATTTTCAGATGCGAAACACACATAAAACAATCGCTGAATCTTTAATCACGCTAGAAGAAATTCTTGAAATCGCCGATCAGAAAAATAAAGAAGTAGTTACTTATCTTTCTATGGGTTTCGGAAATCCTTACGGTGACCCTTGGAATGTAGAAATCGTGGGCGAATGGACGGAAAAACTTGCGGGAATGGGGGTTAAGATATTGTCACTTTCAGATACTGTTGGTAGTTCTACACCGGAGGTAATCACGTATCTTTTTTCCAATTTAATTCCAAAATACCCACAGATTGAATTCGGAGCGCATCTGCATACGACGCCAAACAGCTGGTTTGAGAAAATAGAGGCAGCTTCGAATGCAGGCTGTACCCGTTTTGATGGCGCTATTCAGGGATTTGGAGGCTGTCCGATGGCAACAGATAAACTCACGGGTAATATGCCTACCGAAAAGCTGATTTCGTATTTTACATCCAATAAAAAAGTGACAGGTTTGAACTCTTTAAGTTTTGAGAGTGCCTACAATGAGGCATCAAAATTGTTTGGAAAATTTCATTAGAAAATAATTATATTTACTTATAAAAATAAAAGAACCTGTTGGGTTTAATTAATAAAAAAATGCTTAACACATAGTTACCTCTGTATGTTTTAAATAAGTGAAACGTCTTTTTGAGAGTGTCAAATCTATGTTTCTATGTGTTCAAAAATAATTACACGCAAAGGGTTAGAATAATAAGTAGTATCAAAGTATCGTTGTTAGTATTTAGATATGTAAAGCCATGAGACCAAATTTCATAAAGAGAATTTCTCAGATACTATTTTTATCTGTCCTATTTTCATCATGTTCCAGTGATCTGGATTTTGATCAGACTAAAGATTTCAAGCTGGAACCTACTGTAGTAGCGAATTTGGCTTATTTTAATGCTCCGGCAGCTTCCTTTGTCGATAACGGTACCGAACAGCAAATAGGATTTGATGTTCGGGAATTTGATATTTTCAAAGAAAAATACTTCAACGATCATCTCGTTAAAGCCGAATTTAATTTTGAAATGGAGAATACGATCAACAGAGCCTTTACGCTCAATATATTGCTTTTAAGTGGCAGCGATCAAATTCTTCAAACCATAACACTGGCAGTTCCTGCTTACTCAGGAGGAACAAATGTTGTAAAATATCCTACTGAAGTATTCGAAAATCAACGATTAGATTTATTGAAACAGACCCGTAAACTTGGCTTTGTAGTGGTTATGGCGCCAGGTCCGCCTTTAAACGGAAACAGTACAGGCAGTTTAAAATTACGCTCAAGTGCAACTGCTTATATGGTAATTCAATGAGAAAATTATATTTAGTTCTTATAGTCGTATTTCAGCTTTCTTGTTTTGCTCAAAATAAAGAAGTACTGTATAATTTTACCGCCATTCCGCAATCTTCACTTGTAAATCCGGGAGCAGATGTCGCTTATAAATACTATTTTGGAGTTCCTGTTTTATCCGGAATTTCAGTAAATTTAGGGTCAAGCAGCTTTTCGGCCTATGATTTATTTGCGAATAACGGGGTAAATTTCAATGATAAAATTCGAAACGTGATTAACAAATCATCCAGTAGAGATAAAACGCAGATCAATCAGCAGCTGGAACTGTTTTCAGGCGGTTTCAGAATTGGAGGAAAAGACAGTCAGTCGTATCTTTCGTTTGGAGTTTATCAGGAATTTGATTTTTTAATGTACGTTCCTAAGGATCCCGCTATATTGGCACTAGATGGAAATAAAGATTACATTGGAAAGGCTTTCAATTTGTCCGACTTGAATTTAAGGGCCGAAATGCTTTCTGTGTTTCATGTTGGGTTTCATAAAAAAATAAGTGAGAAACTGGTTTTAGGTGGCCGCGCCAAAATTTACTCAAGCGGAGCAAATGTAACATCAACCCGAAATTCAGGATACATTTATACCGGTCAGGCTGCGGGAACTCCTAATTTATATACACAAGCCATTTCGTCTAACGTACAGATAAAGACTTCCGGGATTGCTGCATTTACAAAAGACGAGTACGACGGTAGTATTCCAAGTGATATTGTGCACAACACTTTTTTTAACGGAAGTTTAGGTTTAGGACTTGATGCCGGTTTTACTTATTATTTTAAAGATAATCTTCAGCTTACCGCAAGTATTGTTGATCTGGGTTTTGTGAGACAGTCTAAAGATATCGAAACCTTTACCTATAAAGGAACGTATCACTATGAAGGTGTGAATCCGAATTTTGATAATTCAAATGAACCAAAGAACATCTTTGATGATTTTGATAAAGCGATACCTCGTGATACGCTTTATAATAAGTATACCACCCTCAGACCAACAAAACTCTATTCTTCCCTTCAGTATTCCTTTGGCGAATCACGTTCTGATGAAGACTGTAATTGCCATGGTAAAGTCACCCGAAAATATGTCAATGGTGTAGGAGGGCAACTGTTTGCAATGTCTATGCCTGTAGAGCCTTTTGTGGCATTAACCGCTTTTTACAGACGCAGTATTTTCGAAAAATTAGATGTGAAAGCTACTTATACAGTTGATTCTTATTCGAATAAAAATATTGGTTTAGGACTTGCAGGTACACTTGGAAAACTGAATATGTATGTTCTGGTCAATAACCTCTTAGAATTAAAAGATGTTTCAAAGGCCAATAGTATGGCATTTCAGTTCGGATTTAATTTTATATTTAATGATAATCCGGAAGAATAATGTTTTTAAAAATTCCAAATTTTAGGTTTTAGGTTTCAGGTTTTAGGTTTCAGGTTTTAGATTTTAGGTTTTAGGTTTCAGGTTTCAGGTTTTAGGTTCTAATAATTGGAATTTATCATACTGTTCATTTGTAAGATTAATTCCTTAACTATAAATTTAAGAATAACTTAGCATCCAAGTTATCAATTTATTTACTATATTTGCACGCAATTCAACTAGAAATTGCACCATGATAGCACACAACTCCAAGATTATCGGCGAAGGTTTAACTTACGACGATGTATTATTAGTACCTAACTACTCCAATGTGCTTCCCCGCGAAGTGAGCATTAAATCAAAGTTTTCACGAAATATAACGCTAAATGTTCCAATAGTATCAGCTGCTATGGATACCGTTACGGAAAGTTCTATGGCAATTGCTATGGCTCAGGAAGGCGGAATTGGTGTTTTACATAAAAATATGACGATCGAGCAACAAGCTGCGAAAGTTAGAAGAGTAAAACGTGCAGAATCTGGAATGATTATCGATCCGGTAACTTTACCAACAAATTCAACTGTTGCAGATGCTAAAAATGCAATGAAAGAATTCGGAATTGGTGGTATTCCAATCGTTGACGAGAATAAAATACTAAAAGGAATTGTTACCAATCGTGATTTGCGTTTCGAAAAAAATGGAGCAAGACCAATTGCTGAGGTAATGACCAGTACAAACTTAGTAACGGTTGCTGAAGGAACTTCATTAGAGCAGGCAGAGGTAGTTTTACAAGGGCATAAAATCGAAAAATTACCAGTGGTAAATGCTAATAATGAATTAGTAGGTTTAATCACTTTCAGAGATATCACAAAACTGACTCAAAAACCAATCGCTAACAAAGATGTTTACGGACGCTTGAGAGTGGCAGCGGCAATTGGAGTAACCGGAGATGCTGTTCAAAGAGCGGAAGCTTTAGTGGCAGCGGGTGTTGATGCAATTATCATCGATACTGCTCACGGACATACTGAAGGTGTAGTCAATGTATTAAAAGAAGTAAAATCAAAATTCCCTCAAATAGATGTAGTAGTTGGAAACATCGCGACTCCGGAAGCTGCTAAATATTTAGTAGAAAGCGGTGCTGACGGTGTAAAAGTGGGTATCGGACCGGGTTCTATCTGTACAACCCGTATCGTTGCCGGTGTTGGTTTCCCGCAATTCTCAGCAGTTCTTGAAGTAGCTGCGGCTATCAAAGGAAGTGGTGTTCCGGTAATTGCCGATGGTGGAATCCGTTACACAGGAGATATTCCTAAAGCCATCGCCGCAGGAGCTGATTGTGTAATGTTAGGTTCATTACTGGCAGGAACAAAAGAATCTCCGGGAGAAACGATTATCTTCGAAGGAAGAAAATTTAAATCGTATCGTGGAATGGGTTCTGTTGAAGCAATGCAAGGCGGATCTAAAGACCGTTATTTCCAGGATGTTGAGGACGACGTTAAAAAATTAGTTCCGGAAGGAATTGTAGGGCGTGTTCCTTATAAAGGTGAATTAAACGAAAGTATGCTTCAGTTCATTGGTGGTCTTCGTGCCGGAATGGGATACTGTGGTTCAAAAGATATTCCAACTTTACAGGAATCTGGACGTTTCGTTAGAATTACTTCAAGCGGAATTACTGAAAGTCACCCGCATAACGTAACTATTACAAAAGAAGCTCCGAATTATTCCAGATAATCCAATATGAATTTACAATTCAAGTTAAATGATATTCTTGAAGTTGATTTATATTACGGGTTTTATGAAATTTTTATTTTAGGAGGTTTTGATGTACAGGCAAATCCTGATTTTTTTATTGAGATTCTGGATTTAAAAACAAATGAGTCTATTCTTTTGAATGAAAAAAGTTTAAAAGGAAGGGATTATAAAAACGGAAAAAGAGCTGTGAAATTTTTTAGTTTTCAAGTTAATAATAAGTCAACATTTAAAATTTCGGTTCATAATTATGAAGATTTAACGGTGTTTTATTCAATGTTGGGCGCTAATCCTTTTAGTGTTTTAAATTTGTTTAAAAAAGTTTATGGAATAAAACGAAAGCAAATTGAGTTAAATGAAATTGAAATCCTGATTTGTTAAGTTATAAATTAAGAAAAGGGCGTAAGGTTTTAAATCTTACGCCTTTTTTTGTTTTGTAAATAAGATGTTTAAACTTCAAATCGGCTGTTCAAAATATCTTCAGATGAAATATCAGAATGCAATAAATCTTCCATTTTTTTTGTCATGTGCTGAGCTCCTAATGCATAACCAAACATTTTTTCCTCGTAATCTTTAATAGCGTCATCAATTGTTGCAAATTTTCCGTTGGTTAAGTTTTCGGTTAAGTGATAAGTATCAAATAATCCCATATTGACACCTTCACCGGCAAAGGGAGGCATTAAATGAGCTGCATCTCCAACAAGTGTAATGTTGGAGTGTTCTTTCCAGGAATCTTCTAATGAAAACAAACGTAAAGGCAATCCGGAAAAATCAGTTGCTGCGTTAAAGAATTTTTTATAATCATCGCTCCAGTTTTTAAAGGTTTCATTCAAAAAAACTCTTACTGCAGTGAGGTCTTCAAAGTCGATTCCGTTGTTTGAAATCCAATTTTCATCTGCTTTGAAAGAAACTCCAAAATGTACCGAACCGTCACGTAACGTATGGGTGTAGAACATTTTTTGTTCCCCCATTGCCATTACATTTCCGTTGCCATATTTAGGTTTGAATTCAGGGTAATCACGATCCGGATCGGCAATTTCTCCCTGAATGATATACGTTCCTGAAAGTTGAGGTTCCAGATCGGTTACCAATTTTCTGGCATTTGATCTCCCGCCGTTGGCTACAATTACGAAATCGGAAATTGCAGTGGTACCATTCTTAAATTCTAAATGATATTGCGCTCCGGTTTTCTCCATATGGGTTAAATGACTGTTCCAAACTACTGTATGTTCGTTTAGATTCTCCAGCATGATTTTTCTTAAATCATTACGGTCAATTTCAGGTCGGGTATAGGCATTTTCTTCATCAGGCATTTCAGTCGAAGTAATGTTGCCGTGCAGGTCAGCCATTTTTTCACCGGTTGGACGTGCATATTTATAGAATTCGCCCATTAAATCTGCTTTTTCAATTGCTTTCTGACCAGAATCTAAATGAATATCCAATGTTCCGCCTGAAGTTCTGGCCTGAGCGTTCAAATCTCTTTCGTATACCGTTACGTCGGCGCCATTAATTTGTAAAATTCTTGCTGTTGTTAAGCCAACAGGTCCGCCACCAATAATGGCGATCTTTTTGTTTTTTATAAGGGAATGGTTCATGTCTTGTTTTTAATTATGCAGCAAATACATAAATAATAAATGAACGTTTATTCATTTATATATTAAATAGTTTTAAAAACGCAAAGGTTCAAAGGTTCAGTGGCTCAGTGGGGGCGTAAATTTTATAAAAAAAATCAGCCAGAACCTTTTAAGAAGTGGTTTTGACTGATTTTAGTGATATGCATTTTTATAAAACAGGGCTATGGTGTAGTGGTTTGTCTCGCTTCTCTAAGTTTTTGATTTTCCAGTATTTCTTTTAAAAAAGGCCGGATCTGCATTTCTATTTGGGATTCAGAGAGATCAAGTACTTTAGGGTTTTTTACTAATGCATACCAGGGTTTTGGTGCATCAAATGGGTAGTTACCAAAAACAATTACCGGAGTTCCTTTTATTTCTACATTTTCTCTGTCTTTTAAGATCCATTCATCAGCCCATTTGTAAAGATCTTTGGCGTCGTTTTCCTGTAATCTCAAACAAGAATGTGATGCCGGATATCCGGGTAAATCATATTGGTGAAATCCAACACCCAGTTTATTTTCAATATTAAAATTCCATTTTAAGTCCCATTCGTCATTGAAGGTACTGGTTGTTTTTTCGGCTTTCCAATTGGTAAAGAATAATCCGGTTGGAGTAGGATCTTTTTTTCTTCCCATATTAGTTGGGCCTGTATAGATTAGTGCTCCATTTTCATAAGCAGCAAATGCCTGAGAAGGATAAGAAAAGAGAATCACTTTTGAGACCTCTTCTAAGGCGGTAACGTGCAAAGGAAACGGAAGATAATACACCAAATCGCCGTTGAAATCGACTGGAATAATAACCGAATCCATTTTTACGAAATTTTTTCGGTCTGTTCGGTTTAGAGCGTAGGCAATGCGAAGTTTACTGCTGTCGGAAGCATTGGTTTTAAGCCATTCTTTGGTGTTTTCAAAATGATAAGAGACTGACTTTGGTTTTTTATACTCGATCGTTTTTTTGACTTTGCTCTTAGATTCAGTAGTTTCGTTCTTTTTGCAAGAAGTTATTAAAACGAGAACGATCAGTAGTAAAATACTTGAGGGGTATCGTAACTTTCTCATAATTGTTTTTTTTATACTAGTAAAGTTATTTGATTACTAGTCAAATCGTTTATACAATTACCTGAATAGTTTGTTGGATTTTCATTTACAATTTTTCACTGTACCGAATTTATAAATCCTGTAACATCTTTTGTCCATTGAATTTTATTTTTGATTAGATAATTTTCATGTCCGGTTGCTTTATAGATATTAATTCTTTTTTGACCTTTTAAATTTTTATAAATCGCATTTATTTCTTCTCTGCTTACGCTTTTATCCTTTTCTCCGTAAAGCAATAAAACCGGACAGGAGATATTTTTTGCATATTCTGTCGGATTGTGGCTAAATCCCCAAAAGCCATTTTGTAAGCCGCCCCAAAACACTAATAAACCTGCCATTGGAAATGTGGGTGCATTCATCTTTTTAAATCTGGCACAGACAGTTTTGTACATTGAACCAAAGGGACATTCGATAATTATACCTTTGGGATTTATTTTATAATCCTTTATGCATTTCATTATTGAAACAGCTCCCATGGAAGTTCCAAATAAATAAATATTTTGTTCTCCTGTCTTGGTAACGTAGTCAAAACAAGTTTTTACCTGCTTAGCCTCATTAAAACCAATTGTAGTTTGATTTCCTTCAGAATTTCCACTTCCCATGAAATCAACAAGAACTGTATTGAATCCTAATTTGATAAATTCATTTGATCGTTCAATCATTGAGGATTTTTCTCCTCCATAACCATGAAAAAGTATAACAGTTCCTTTGGGTTCTTTATTTTTGATAAACCAGCATTCAATTTCCTTGTTGCTTTTAAGGTTTAAAATCTGATATTTTTGGGTTGGAGCTTTCTTGTTTTTTGGTTTAGGATTATTGACTCCCAGGAATAGAGTTTTTGCTTTATCAATTAGAGATAATTTCTCGGGGCTTTTAGTTTTTACTGCGTTATTTTCTGTAAAATGAGTAAACTTATAGGCGTGAAAAATAGCAATACTATTCATAAGTATAAAAATGAATAGTATTATTCTTAAAATTTTATTCTTAAACAATTTCATTTTATTTCTGCTCAATTAATTTCAAAGTATATTCAAACTGAGTATCCTTATTTTGTATAAAATCGGGTATGTTTTGTTTGATCTCATGATCGGGAATGATGCCCCTGCCAAAAAGCTGACTGGGTTTCTTAGGGGCATCCTGTTCTAAGTTGACAATCGAAAATTGCGTTTTTATTTTTGTATTAGGCAGTTCATATTCCACAGGTGTATGCCCGTTATGCCCGTAATAACCGCCCATTGTTTCTTCGCCGATAACTATAGCATTAGTATGGCCTGTAACTAAAGAAGCAAACAGTGATCCCGCAGATGCGATTCTGGGACTAATTAATAAATAAATCTGCCCTTGAAAGTTGTTTTTGTCGGGCTGTAATAAACGATTGAATTTGGGATCCTGCAGGTATATTTTGCCTTTCAATTCCGGGTATTCTTCTTTAAGTTCCGCTTCAAATTCACTTAGTTCCTCCATTTGTTTTTTGGGCTCTGTTTCTTCGTAAACAAAATATTGGGGAAAAGGAATTTTTTGAAAATTGATAAATGCGGATGTGTTTTCCCGATACGGTTTTTGTGTCAGATAAGAAAAAGCGACAAGATCGTTGGGGTCACTTCCACCGCCATTACTTCGAACATCTACAATTAAATTTTTGATTTCAGGATGCAATGTGAGAAGCTGAAAACAGCTGTCCAGATATTTTTTATAGACGATATGTTCTTTGTCTTCTGCATTCATGCCAATGGCAAAAGTAGGTATGGAAAGTAATGCTGTATGGGGTGTGCATATCTTAAAAGTATATTTATTTTTGATTTTGCCGTAATACAGACTGTCTACAGGCAGAGAATGGCGGTTTTTAAAGTTTTCTTTTCTTGTCTCGTTCGAAACAGCAAGAACTTTTTTGGATTGTTTTTGAGTCTGATCGGGGAGTGAATATTGGACCAGGAAATGCTCTTTGGGGCCGAATTCCAGTTCGAAATACCTTCCAAATGAAGCACTGATTCCGATTGATTTTCCCGAAATGTTATAACCGTCGGTCGTGTAATATTTGTAGAAACGAGAGATTATTTTCTCAATTTTAATACCGTTTATTTTATGAATTTGTGACCCTACAGGAATTTCAGTATTCTTAAAATTGATAATTACTTTATCGCCAATTAGTTTAACAGGGTACGGAAAGAAAACTTTTCCTGAGGTGTATTTGTTTTGAAAATCATCAGGAAGAGTGGTGTTATTGTGTACGCTGCCTTCAAAGTCAGTGATTTTGAGGATTATTTTATAGAAATTCAGTAGCGATTTAGGCTTTTTTAATTCTGAAAACGCCCAGGAATAAATACTGTCTATTTGTTTCTTTGTACGGTACTTATAAACCCCTGAATTGGCTTTTTCTCTAATTTCCTTAAAAGTGGATAAATCCTGTTTTAGTTTTGCAGCAGGCCATTTTTCATTTTGTGAAAAGAGAAGAAACGGAAAAAACAGAAAAAGTAATGTTTTAAATTTTGACATTTCAAGGGCTTTAGGATCTAAGTACTGATTTTTGACTAGTTAATTTTGTCTTGTAACAAACTAAATTCTTTATCCGAATATTTTAATTCAGTTGCTATTTTTTTTAGTTTTTCTTTATTTACTTTTCCTAAAGGAGAATAATAAACATAGTGTCCAAATCCTGCCAATTGACTAAGGGCATCATTGTTGTCTTCTTTTGCGAGCAAAGGTTTTACTGTTATAAGGATTTCTGTTATGCCTTTGTCTTCATTAAACTGAATCATTTTTTCCGGTAAATTTGGCGGAATTAATGTCACTGGCATATTGGCAATATAGGATAGATACTTTTTCATAAGTTTCCATGAATTTTCATCTTTTACTGCTGCCATAATATCGGCCAAATTAGTAATTGTACAGGTAGAGACGTTACTTTGAAAAAGTTTATTAACTTTTTCTATAGAAGGCTTTCCGATATTTTTTAATATTTCGGTTGCTTTTTCTTCAACACCGTTTCCATGATTTGCATGTAGTTTTAAAATCATCAAACAGACGTCTATTGTATATTGCTGTTTGTTTTGGCTTGAGATTTCTTGAAGTTTTTTTAATTTTTTACCGGGTTTGTTTTTATCTGTCCCAAAAAACTGAAGCAATTCGAAGTTTTCTTTGCTGTATTCCAGATCTGAATCAGCAGGAGTGTTTCTGTAGAAAGTACTTTTATTAGTTAATTCTGATGCTGTTACTTTATCATTTTTGGAATTATAGATTTCAGCTAGTTTATCATAAATTGCAGCTTCTTTAGGATTGTCTACCAGTATTTTATTGAATTCTGTTTCGGCACTGTTATAATCTTTTAGTGCAATATAATTGTCAGCTATATTGAATAGAGCAGCGTTTTTATATTTTTCATCATTCAAAAGCGCTTTGAACGTTTCATTTGATTTGTCGTAATTGGTTAAAAGTTGTTGAATTTTAGCTGCATAATAAATTTCTTCGCTTCGGTTATATGTTTTGATCAGATATTCTAGATCAATAAGAGCAGATTTTAGGTTTTCTTCTTTAAATTGATCTTCGTCATATTGGAGAGAATCGGCTTTAAAAACGGAATTTCCATCGATATTTCGTTGTCTGGTACCTAGTTTTGCCATTTCCAGACTCATTTCAGATTTTCTTTTTATTAATTCTGGAACACTTCCAAATTTCGCAATTCCTTTTTCAATAATGTCAATTCCTTCAAGCCATTGTCCATTTCGAAACAAAGAATATCCATAAATTTCAAAGGTTCCAAAACAATCATTTTTGGTTTCATAAAGTTTTTTAGAAAGGACTACAGCATTTGTGCTATTGTTTTCTTCAAGCTTTCTTAAAATGTTTTTTTGTTCTTTCTTAGCGGCTTCGTCGCACAAGTTAAAATTATCAGATTTTAATTTTTCGTACTCAAAAACATTTCGTTGAAGTTTTTGTGAGAAGGAGTAAAGGGTGAGGCTTAAAAAAAGGAGTAAAAATTTTAGTTTCATTTTCCGGTATTTTGGTTTTATTAGACTGAAATTTAGCTATATTTTTTAAAAGAAAAACTTAATTCCAGTCTAAAAATAATAAAAAATCCCTTATTTAAATCAAACCTTTTATTTTGGCATGCTGTAACAATAAAATCGTTTTTGCATCTGTAATTTCACCCGATTGAATCATGGCATAAGCCTGATCAAAGGTGTATTCCAAAACCTCTATATTTTCTTGTTCTGCGTCTAATCCGCCGCCGTTGTTTACTTTCATGGTCTCGTCATATTCTCCGATAAATAGATATAAAATTTCGGTTACAGATCCTGGTGACATGTAGGTTTCGATTACTTTTTCTACTTTCTGCAGACGATACCCGGTTTCTTCTTCGGTTTCGCGAATAATAGCCTGCTCCGGATGATCCTGATCTAAAAGTCCTGCGCAAACTTCAATCATCATTCCGCTTTTATTGCCGTTGAGATAGGTCGGCAGACGAAATTGTCGCGTCAGGATAACGGTTTTCTTAGAGGTGTTGTACAATAAAATGGCAGCTCCATTTCCGCGGTCATACACTTCACGAATGTGAGATTCTATTTTGCCGTCTTTCATTTCATAATCAAAAGTTACTTTGTTCAGCAAGTACCAATTGTCTGATAATAATTGGGTTTCGGTAACTTTAATTTTTGGATTTTTCATCATTAGAAATGTTTGGTGTAAAAAAAACGCTCTGATTATCAGAGCGTTTAGAGGTGTTATTTTGTTATTGTTTGCTTTCTGTCTGGTCCAACCGATACAATTTTGATCGGTACTCCAACTTCTGCTTCAATAAACTCAATATATTCTTTTAGCTCAACCGGTAATTGATCGTAAGTCGTCATTCCTGTTAAATCAGCTTGCCATCCTTTAAACTCTTTATAAACAGGAGTTACGTTTTCAGGCTCGATGTTGTAAGGAAAGTGAGAGATGTTTTCACCTTTATAATTGTATGCAGTACAAACTTTTAACGTTTCAAATCCAGAAAGTACGTCACCTTTCATCATCATTAACTGAGTAACCCCATTTACCTGAACAGCATATTTTAAAGCTACTAAATCTAACCATCCACAACGTCTTTGTCTTCCTGTAACGGATCCAAATTCGTTACCCACTTTTGCCATTGTTGCACCTACTTCATCAAAAAGTTCAGTAGGGAATGGACCGCTACCTACACGTGTAACGTAAGCTTTGAAAATTCCATATACTTCTTTGATTTTGTTCGGAGCAATTCCTAAACCGGTACAAGCCCCGGCAGCTGTAGTGTTTGAAGAAGTTACAAATGGATAAGTTCCAAAATCAACATCTAATAAAGAACCCTGAGCTCCTTCACATAAGATTGATTTACCTGCTTTTTGAGCCTGGTACATGTATTCTTCACTATCAATAAAATCTAATTTCTTTAATTCTTCGATCGCTTCAAAAAACTCTTTTTCAAGTTCAGCCAAATTGTATTGAATAGCAACATCATAAAAAGCAATCATGGCTTCGTGCTTGTCAGCCAATGCTCTGTAACGCTCTTTAAAGTCTTCCAGTTCAATATCTCCAACACGCAATCCGTTTCTTCCGGTTTTGTCCATGTAAGTTGGCCCAATTCCTTTAAGAGTAGATCCGATTTTTGCTTTTCCTTTAGATGCTTCAGAAGCTGCATCTAATAAGCGGTGAGTTGGTAAAATTAAATGTGCTTTTCTTGAAATGATCAGTTTGCTTTTGATATCAAGGTTAAATTTCTCTAAACCTTCGATTTCTTTTTGAAAAACCACCGGGTCTATTACAACACCATTACCAATGATGTTTACTGATTTTTTATGAAAAATTCCGGAAGGAATGGTTCTAAGTACGTGTTTAATTCCGTCAAATTCTAATGTATGTCCTGCGTTTGGTCCTCCTTGAAAACGTGCAATAATATCATAATTTGAGGTAAGTACATCAACAATTTTTCCTTTACCTTCATCTCCCCATTGTAATCCTAGTAATAAATCTACGGTCATTCTCTTTTTAATTTGCGTTGAGGCAATTCCTGTTGCCCCACTGATTAATGTAGTTAATTTTCTTTTTTATATTTTCTGAATAAGACCCTTCGGAATTATTGTTTTTGCTTTTTGTTTCCGTAGAAATACAACGAATGATTTGTGATTTCAATGTCAAATATTTCTTCGATTGTTTTTTTGATGGTCTGAATTCTTGGATCGCAAAATTCAATTACCTCACCAGAATCCGTCATGATAATATGATCATGCTGTTTATCAAAATATGATTTTTCGTAGTAAGCCTGATTTTGTCCAAATTGATGTTTTCTAACCAAAGCGCAGTCTAACAAAAGCTCAATCGTGTTGTACAATGTAGCTCTACTCACACGATAGTTCTTGTTTTTCATTTTGATGTATAGGTTCTCTATGTCAAAATGCTCTTCGCTATCGTAAATTTCCTGAAGTATAGCATAACGCTCAGGAGTTTTGCGATGCCCTTTTTGCTCAAGATACAGTGTAAAAACATTTTTTACAATTTCTTGATTTCTAGTGTTGTCAGTTGAAATGAGTGTCATATCCGGCAAAGATAATTTTTTATTTTTAATGAATAAAAGTTTCGGGTTTAAAGTTTAGTTATAAAACCCTTATAGATAGGTTAAAAAAGTTATGCGTTGTGAGTTTCAGGTTTCAGGTTTTAAGTTTTAAGTTTTAGGTTTTAAGTTTCAGAATTTAATATCCAGAACTCATAACCTGAAACTTGAAACAACAAACTATAAACTATTAACAATTTTTAAGTTCTGTACTCTCTTGTTACTTTATCAACTCCGTCAATTTTTTTAATGGCATTGATCATTTTCTTCAAAATGGTATTGTTCTGTACGATGACAGCAATTTGTCCGTGAAAAATTCCGGCATCAGTGCTTAACGAAATGCTCTGGATGTTTACACTCATGTTGTTCGAAATGACTCTGGTCAATTGATTGGTAAGTCCTAAAACGTCCATTCCTGTTATGTTGATAATGGCTTTGAATTCTTCCTGAGAAGAGTCAATCCATTTGGCACTCATAATACGGTAAGCATAATTGGACTGCATGCCAATCGCATTCGGACAGTCTTTTTTATGAACTTTGATTCCTTCATTGATGGTCACAAATCCAAAAACATCATCTCCCGGAATCGGGTTACAGCATGGGGAGAGTTTGTAATCGAGTTTGTCATGCTCTGTTCCAAAAACCAGCATGTCGTAGTTACTGCTGATGATTGGTTTGTGAATGTCTTCTGAAGCGGTGTTGTCCTTGTTTCGCTTAATTTTATTTTTGAAGAAATTGATAAACGTATTGCTTTTTTGCGCCGCATAATCTTTTAATTGCTGATTTTCGATCGCACCAATTCCCACTCTGTAAAATAAATCTAAACTGGTTTTAAGTTTGAAAAAGTTAACCAATTCATTGATAACTTGTTCGTTAATAGTGATTTTAAGATGTTTTAATTTTCGGGTAAGGAGTTCTTTTCCTTCTTCGGCGATTTTTTTGGTGTTCTCGTTCAGAACATTTTTAATTTTAGTTTTCGCGCGCGAAGTTGTTACGTATTCCAACCAGTTTACAGTTGGTTTTTGATTGGCAGAGGTTATAACTTCAACCTGATCGCCACTTTTTAACTCGTGATTCAAGGGTACTAATCGCCCATTGACACGTGTTCCTCGGGTTTTAATTCCAATTTCGGAGTGAATGCTAAAAGCAAAATCAAGCGATGTAGCTCCTTTTGGAAGTGATTTGATTTCTCCTTTTGGTGTAAAGACAAAGATTTCTTTAGAATATAAATTCATTTTGAAATCTTCAACAAAATCTACAGCATTGGTTTCCTGATTCTCGAGTGCTTCACGGAGTAAATTCAGCCATACGTCCAGACCGCTTTCTTCGGTTGCGCCATTTTTGTATTTGTAATGTGCGGCATATCCTTTTTCGGCAATTTCATCCATACGTTCGCTTCGAACCTGAACTTCAACCCAACGGCCTTTTGGCCCCATAACCGTAATGTGAAGGGCTTCGTAACCGGTTGATTTTGGAGAGGAAATCCAGTCACGCAAGCGACTCGGGCTCGGTCTGTAATGATCTGTAACGATGGAATAGATTTTCCAGGCTACGAATTTTTCATCATGCTGATCTGATTTGTACACAATTCTTAAGGCGAATTTATCGTACACTTCGTCAAAACTTACATTTTGAGCACGCATTTTTCGACGAATGGAGTAAATAGATTTTGGACGTCCCTTAATGACATAATCGACACCTTCACTGTCTAAAGATTTCTTTAAGACATCTGAAATGTCTTTGATATAAGCGTCTTGTTCTTCTTTTGTCTCTCTGATTTTGCTTACAATGTCGTTGTAAACATTTGGTTCTGTATATTTCAGACCTAAATCTTCCAGTTTGGTTTTGATATTGTACAATCCCAAACGGTGGGCAAGAGGGGCATAAATATAAAGTGTTTCTGAGGCGATTTTAGTTTGTTTGTATTCCGCCATCGAATCCATAGTTTGCATATTGTGCAAACGATCGGCCAGTTTGATCAGAATAACACGTACGTCATCGTTCAGTGTCAGGATCATTTTTCGGAAATTTTCAGCCTGCATGGAGGCATTCAAATCTCTCTGAACCAATGATATTTTGGTTAAACCTTCTACCAATTGTGCAACTTTCGGATTGAACAAACGTTCAATATCTTCTACTGTCAAAGGAGTATCTTCAACAACATCATGCAAAAGGGCCGCAGCGATAGAGGTCGCTCCCAAACCAATTTCGGAGGCAACAATTTTCGCAACTGCAATAGGATGAAAGATATACGCTTCTCCGGATTTACGTCTTTGTTCTTTATGCGCATCAACTGCAACATCAAATGCTTTACGGATAAGTTTTTTGTCGGCGGGACTTAAAGTCTGATAACTGATTCGAAGTAACTCTTTATACTCTTGTGCAATTGCTTTATTTTCTTTTTCAATATCTATTTCTATCATAACGGCATAGTTCAAGTACTAAAAATAAGAATAAGTTTGAATATACGCAAGGGAATGGAAGGTTGATTTTAGAATGAAATTATTTTGTTTCAAGTTTTAAGTTTCAAGTTTTTGAGCACTGCTTTCAGTCTCAGTTTTCAGTCCCAGTTTTCACTTTTAAATCGGGTTGGGTGTGAAAAAAGGTTGAAAGAGATACTGTTTAGCAGGTGCAACTGTAAACTGCGACTGCAAACTGCGACTGCAAACTAAAAAATTATTCTTTCGAAAAATCCAAATCCTGAAAATCGTAACTAAAGTCAGTTAATTCAGAAATTGGAAGCATTTTTAAGTTAAGGACTTTGCCACTTTCGTCGTATTTGAAAAGCAGATGTGCATCGGCATGAAAGAAAGCATTGTTCCATTTCACGACGTAATTTCCGTCTTTATAGAAAAATACTTCACCGGCCAGTTGCGGAGAGCGTTTGGAAGCAAAATATACTTTTCCTTTTTTCTCGGTAATGGTAATTTCGCCAAACCAGTTGTCTTTGTAAGTTCCGGTAATCTTAGAAAAGTCAGTTTTTAGTTTGTCTTTTTTGTTTTTAGCAACTGTTGCCCAAACTTCATCGGTTACTTTATCGGCCGATGCTTCGCTGTCTTTCATTCGAGTGCTGTAAATCGTCACATAGTCTTCTGATTTAATCCCCAGATAACTGTCTTTTATTGTATTGGTAATGGCACTAAAAGCTGCTCCCGATTGTTGATTGGTTAAAACAATAATTCCTAATCCTAATTCCGGAATCAAAGTGGTTTGAGTTACGTTTCCTTCCAGTCCTCCAGTATGTGAAACCTGCTTGTATCCTTTTACATCACTTAGGAACCAGCCTAAACCATAACCGGAGAAATGAGTGTTGTACGGTGGTCTTGTTTTTGCAGGTATAATGGTCTGCAATTGCCACATTTCATTGTGTTCTTTTTCTGAAAATAGTGGTTTGTTATCGCCGTATTTCCCATTCTTAAGCTGTAAAATAACCCATCTGCTTAAATCGTTTACGCTGGAATAAATTCCGGCTGCTCCATCAAAAAGTTGGTTTTCATAACGTTTTATAGTTTTGAGTTTTCCGTCAACCGGAACGTGAGGGGTGATAACGTTTGTGGTGTCTTTTAAACGTTTCACTGAAGCCACACTATTGCTCATTTCCAAAGGCTTCATGATGCGTTCTTCTACAAATTCAGCCCAGGTTTTACCGCTTACTATATGTACAATTTCGCCTGCAACGATATAGAGCAGGTTGTCATAATCGTATTTGGTTCTAAAACCAGAAACAGGTTTTAAATACCTTAGATTGTGAATAATATCCTGCGCTTTAAAATCGCTTCCGTCGGGCCAGATCATCAAATCTCCGGCTCCAAGCCCAAGTCCGCTTCTGTGGGTTAACAGGTCACGAATCGTGAATTCACGGGTTACATAATCGTCGTACATTTTAAAATCAGGAAGGTATTTTGCCACTTTGTCATCCCATTTTATTTTACCTTCGTCAACTAGTATTGCCAGTGCTCCCGAAGTAAAAGCTTTACTGTTGGAGGCAATCCCGAACAGCGTATTGGCATCCACTTTTTGCTGTGTTGCAATTGATTTTACACCATAACCTTTTGCCAAAACTACTTTTCCGTCTTTTACAATGGCCACTGCAATTCCGGGCACATCAAATGCTTTTAGGGTACGGTTGACCAGATCATCTACTTCCGGATTGGTTATTTGTGCTGAAAGGGTAAAGCTAAATAAGAAGGCTAAAAGTGATAATTTGTAGTTCATGACGGTATGTTTTGGTTTAGTTAAATCCGCGTTGACGCTTGGCTTCGAATATTAGAATAGCAGCAGCAACCGAGACATTCATGCTGTCGATTTCGCCCTGCATGGGAATGATGATATTCTGAGTAGCAGCATCTCGCCAGTCCTGCGTTAAGCCGGTAGCCTCTGTACCCACAACCAATGCAGTGGGAGTGGTGAAATCCTGTGTGTGATACGAAGTAGAATTTTGGAGTGTTGCACAGTAAAAATCGATCTTCTTTTCTTTTAAAAAGGCTATGATTTCAGCCGTCGTTCCGGTTGCAATCTGATTGGTAAATAAACAGCCAACACTGGAGCGTACAATATTCGGATTGTATAAATCGCTTTTTGGATTGGCAATTAATACGGCATCAAGATTTGCAGCATCGGCAGTGCGCAAAAGGGCGCCGATGTTTCCCGGCTTTTCCGGTGCTTCGGCAACTACAATCAATGGATTATCAGATAGTTTTAGATCCGATAAAAGCATTGATTTGGTTTTGGCTATAGCCAGAACGCCTTCAGTAGTATCGCGATACGCTAGTTTCTGATAAACTTCTTTATTGATTTCAATGAGTTGAACCGGACTGTTTACCAATTTATGAATCTGATTTTCAGTAACCAATTCAGGTAAAAATAAAACGGTTTCTATTTCGTAGCCTCCTTTTATTGCGAGTGAAATTTCACGTAAACCTTCAATCAAAAATGTTCCGGTTTGTTTGCGGGCTTTGGCCTTTTCCTGTAGTAAAACAAGTGATTTTATAAACGGATTTTGTACTGAGGTAATTTGTTTCATTTTTTTAAAGGTACTTAGGTTCTGAGGGGCTAAGGTACTGAGATTTTTTTTAAAAAGTTGCACAGGTTTTTTTGGAGGTACTAAGGTTCAGAGGTGCTAAGGTACTGAGTTTTTCTACAGGGGGTAGAGGAGGAAAACTGATGTAAATTTTTTTTTAAAGGTACTTAGGTTCTGAGGGGCTAAGGTACTGAGATTTTTTTTAAAAAGTTGCACAGGTTTTTTTGGAGGTACTAAGGTTCAGAGGTGCTAAGGTACTGAGTTTTTCTACAGGGGGTAGAGGAGGAAAACTGATGTAAATTTTTTTTTAAAGGTACTTAGGTTCTGAGGGGCTAAGGTACTGAGATTTTTTTTAAAAAGTTGCACAGGTTTTTTTGGAGGTACTAAGGTTCAGAGGTGCTAAGGTACTGAGTTTTTCTACAGGGGGTAGAGGAGGAAAACTGATGTAAATTTTTTTTTAAAGGTACTTAGGTTCTGAGGGGCTAAGGTACTGAGATTTTTTTTAAAAAGTTGCACAGGTTTTTTTGGAGGTACTAAGGTTCAGAGGTGCTAAGGTACTGAGTTTTTCTACAGGGGGTAGAGGAGGAAAACTGATGTAAATTTTTTTTTAAAGGTACTTAGGTTCTGAGGGGCTAAGGTACTGAGATTTTTTTTAAAAAGTTGCACAGGTTTTTTTGGAGGTACTAAGGTTCAGAGGTGCTAAGGTACTGAGTTTTTCTACAGGGGGTAGAGGAGGAAAACTGATGTAAATTTTTTTTTAAAGGTACTTAGGTTCTGAGGGGCTAAGGTACTGAGATTTTTTTTAAAAAGGTTTTTTTTGGAGATGCTAGGGTTCTGAGATGCTAAGTCACTGAGGTTTTTTTGAAAAGTTGTAAAGGTTCAGAGGCTTTTTCTTGGAGGAGCTTAGGTTCTGAGAGGCTAAGCTACTGAGATTCTAAAATCGTAAAAAGAGTTTGCCACAGATTAAAAGATTTTTATAGATTATAACCTTTTTAATCCTTTAATCTGTGGCAAAAAAAACTTTTATTTTGTAAGGACTTCTGAAATTTCGTTTGCTACCGGATGCGGAGCAGTGAAGGTGTATCCCATGATTTTTGCGATGGTTTGTGCTATTTGTTTTTGATACAGTTGAGAATCTGTTTTGATTTCGCCTTTTGGGGCAATTTCTGGCCCCATTGCAGCGAACCAAATTTGTGAGGCACCTTCAACATCGGCACCATGATCTGTCCATTGTGCTTTTGTTTTGTCACCACGACCGTGATCTACGGTGATTACCAGTGTCGTTTTATTTTTGTATTGGGGATCATTTTGTACAAAGTTCCAGATTTCTTTAATCCATTTGTCGACCTGATTTGCAGCATCAAGATAGGATCTGTAGTGTCCGGCGTGCGCCCATTCGTCAGTTTCTCCATAGGCAATGTAAAGTACTTTTGGCTTTTTGGTTTTAAGTTCGTTCAAAGCCTGATAGTGCGTAAAAACATCTAAACACTCATCCTGATGAAAAGGTTTAAACGAGTTGTTGCGCATTTCATTTAATAACTTCTGAGTTTCTGTAGGTTTGTCTCCTCCCACATTATCGAAGGCAGAAATTACCGGAAAACCGCTTCTTTTCTCGTTTAAAATTCGATCAAAAGCATCCCAGGCGCCAAAAGCGGCAACTTTTCCTTTTAGTTTAGATTGCTGGTTTAAAAATTCTAAGACATTTACATTTGGATTGTTCTTGTAATGATTGGAGTTGATGGCAACATCAACATTTCCGGTCATAATTTCGCTGTATCCGGGATAACTGAACCAGTACGGGTTAGAAACATCAACTTTGCTTCCTAACTCGCGATGGCCATAAATTTGCCCTTTCGCAGCAATTTCAGACCATAGAAAAGGCATGATTTTTTTTCGGCTTTCTTTGGAGTCAGCACTTGCATAATTCTTATAAATATAGGTACTGTCTCCCTGATTGAATTTTTTATCATTGGCAATTGCTGGGTCCATTCCTTTAAACACTTCCTGCCATCTAAAACCATCGGTGGTGATAATGATGATGTTCTCGGTTTTTTGTGCATGAGAGTAAAAACCGGAAAAAAAGAATGCGAGTAAAATGAGCTTTTTCATATTTTTTAACTTACTGAGATTCTGAGATGCTAAGTTGCAAAGGTTTTTCTTTTTTAACGCTAAATATAGGTTAAGTTTTTGTTTCAAATTCCAAGAAGTGATAGAAAATTTTGTTATCCGGTTAAAAACTTTAATAAAGCGTATCGTCTTTTGAGATTTAGAAGCAGGCTTCTAAGAATTTGATTCTAGAAGAGAATGAGCGACTCCTTTGGGCTCAAAAAAGGCAGTATTAAGTATTTTTTATAAGTAAAAGACGTATAAAATAAATTTAATTGTAAGTTTTTTTGTATAATTATATTGTTTTTTTTAGATTTGCCTTAAATTAAGTTTTTTTTAGCAGTTATTTATTTTGAATACAGGTATCAGGATCCGATTCTGAAAGATTAAAAAATAACAGTGAATCTAAAAGAGATTATAGTCCCCATTGTCTTTTAGTGAGAAAAAAATCAGTATAAATAACTTTATATTTTGGCGATGAGTCATAGGAAAGAACAACATCTGAAAGGAGAGTGAGGGATTGTTTTTGGTTTTTAGTAAACAGGTTTGATATGATTTAACTTACTGGTTAAAAAATATTTAGCAGGATGTGTTTTGCGACAATCGAGCTTAAAAGAGTATTGAAATTGAAAAAGTCCATTTAATTGTTTAACAAACACAAAATTAAAATTATGAGAAATGCATTAGTATTTATTTTTATTATTTTAGTCTTCTTCAGTTGTGCAGAAGATTCTAATACAGAAAAGACCTCTTCGAGTGTCTATGATGAGCTATCTTTTGATGTGCTTGATATAAATGAGAGCATATCCTCTTTAACTAGCTTATCGACGAAGTTTTCTACCGATAAGAATATCATATTAAAAGATAAAAAAGACACCTTATGTGTTATAGTAGGTTTGGAAAGAGCTGAAAATTTTCTGTCAAAAGATGAAAATGGGAAGGAAGAAATGACATTTATATCAAAATCCGGGCCTGAGAATAAATTTGAGCAGGCCGTTATTACCCTTACAGGAGATCATGCCTATATCAGTTCTTCTTTTAAGGGAGAGTCAAAAAAAATAGCTTTATTTACAACACCTCAGATTAGTTTGTCTAATGAGTCTGCTAAGAAATACAATTCAGATAATGCTAAAGGTGAGTATGTTTATAATGCTGATAAAACCTCTTTTTATTTTTCTGCTAAAAATAACAAGGCTGATAAACAGTTGTCTTCTAGCAGTTTCAGTGGGGAGGAGTCAAATTTGGGCTGTGGCGTTGCAGATGAAGGGATACAGGATGTAAGTCTTCCGCTCTCCTATGCCACTTTGGGCTCTTCCTCTAAAGCTACTGGTTCTAATTCGGTCCTATATGATTATATTTTTGGGAATAAGGTTGCCTATATGTGGAACTCTACAATTCGTTATAAACGTGTTGGCGAAATATATGTTAATGATAACCAGGTTACAAAAAGAAGAGAATATTTTCGTTGTAAAAAAGATCGTCTTGATTCCAATTTTCCAGTAAATAGAAAAAGTAATGAAGATTGGGAGTTTTTGGGGCCTTATGACTGGCAGTACTACCCTAACAATAGAGGTGAAGAAGGGGATATCTATGAATACAATAATCCTTGGAATAAGAAAAAAGAATTTTTCAAGCTTAAAAACTGGTCTTACGGATATTTTCCTACCAATTCTACAAGTAATAATTTTTGGGAGTACTTAGGAGAAAAAACTAAAAAAGTAGTAACCGTAAAGCTTTGGTATCAGGGAAACAATTCTAACACACCTATATCTCACGAAGTTAATTGGGCTTGGAATGATTTTATATTTTCGATGGGGAAGAATCGCCATATCAATTTTGTAAGGTCTTATCAGGGGGAATTTGATACTAACACAGATACGAGTGGAAAATTAGAGAAATTTAATTCTTTCTTATACAATAAATTTAGAACACCTGAAAAAAATACGATCTACGGTTATCTTTTTTGGTCAACTACTGATAGTGCTGTAGGGAAGGCTTATATAGATTCCTATTTTTATGGAGGTAGTACTAGTGCTTGGTTCCCTGCATTTACGGCTCATACCATTGGTGGGGCTAGTACAATGGCTCATGAAATTGGTCATGTTTTAGGAGCGGAACACAATAACAGAATATTTTATAGAAAATGGTGGTGGATTTTTGGAATATGGCATAGAGATATTATGTCTACAGCTTCTGAGTTTTACGTACAGTATGCTGAGCATAAGCATGAACCCAATATTGCCATAATTAGAAGCAGACTAGGAGAGGATTATTAGTAAATTCTGTATGTGGTCTAGGGGGAATCTCCTTGTTTTTTATACTCTTTAATTATTTATTGAGAAACGAGTATTTTGAAAGTACAGCAAAATAGTAACTAGTTAAACCGGATTAGAATTTATCTTTTCCGGTTTAATTTTTTCTGTCTTTTTTGCTGGTAACGAACCCGATTTTTATTTTGGCATATAATACAACAGAACTGTTCTAGTAGCATCTTCGTCACTTTTTACATTCACGGAAACTATTGTACAGCTGCTATAAAATTCCTCTCGACTTAATTTCGAGGTATTTATTGATGGTGTCCAAAGTCAAATTTTCAGGCTGTGTTAAAACAGCGTGGATGCCGTATTTTTTGAGTTCGTTTGCGATTAAACGTTTTTCGAACATGAATTTTTCGGCGATTACTTTGTCGTAGATTTCCTGAATCGTATCCGTTTTTTTATTGATGATCGCATTTAGTTCTGTATTGCTAAAGAAAACGACAACCAATAAATGACTTTTTGCAATTCCTTTTAAGTAAGGCAACTGTCGGTTTAAACCGTCCATTGTTTCAAAGTTAGTGTACAAAAGGATCAAACTTCTTTGATTGATGTTTTTCTTGATGTCTACATACAAACGGCTGTAGTCACTTTCAAAAAAGTCGGTTTTGATATTGTATAAGGTTTCGAGAATTTTTTGCATCTGAGAAGCTCTTTTCTCGGCAAAAACACGGTTTTCTACTTTTTTAGAGAATGAAAAGAAACCTGCTTTGTCCTGCTTTTTCAGAATAACGTTCGATAAAACTAAGGTCGAATTGATCGCATAATCCAGTAAACTCAGTCCGTCAAATGGCATTTGCATGGAGCGGCCTTTATCGATTGCCATGTAAACGGATTGCGATTTTTCGTCCTGAAACTGATTGACCATTAAAGCATTTTTCTTGGCTGTAGCCTTCCAGTTTAAAGTTCGAAGATCATCACCCTGAACATACTCTTTAATTTGCTCGAATTCCATCGTATGGCCAATTCTACGGATTTTTTTGATTCCGTATTGGTAGAGATTATTCGAAAAAGCCAATAGATCATATTTTCGCAGCTGAATATAAGACGGATAGGTGGGAACCATTTTGTCTTTATCGAACGAAAATCTTCTGGAAATTAGTCTTAGCGGTGACGAAACATAAACGTTCAGATAACCAAAGTAATATTCTCCTCGTTCTGTTGGTCGTAATTCGTAGCCAATTTCTTTTTGCTCAGAAGCTTTAATCTTTTTTACAATTTTGAAATCACGTACCTGAAACTGAAACGGAATTTCGTCGATTATCTTAACTGAAATTTTAAAGGTATAATGGTTTTTAACGGTGATGGTTACGGGATTCAAATCTCCGTTTGAAAGTTTTTCCGGTGTCGTTCTTTCCGCTTCAATGCCTGTTTTACTAAGATAAAGCAGGAGTACGTCAAGCCCTAAGAAAGTAAATAAAATTAAAACCACAAACCAAACCGCATTGTACAAATTTGGAAAAATAAAAGCACAGACAAACAATCCAATTATGCTCAGAAGCACATAGAAAAAGAAGTTATTAAGATAAAGGCTTTTGATGAATTTCACGCTTTAAAAGGTTTCAGGTTTTTATTGTTTCAAGTTTCAAGTTTTTATTGTTTCAAGTTTCAAGTTTCAAGTTTCAGTTCTCAGTTCTCAGTCTCAGTCTCAGTTTTCACTGTGTACTGCGACTGTGTACTGCGACTGTGTACTGCAATTGTGTACTGCGACTGTGTACTGCAACTGTGTATTGCGACTGTGTATTGCGACTGTGTACTGCCACTGAAAACTGCGACTAAAAACTGCGACTAAAAACTACCTCGGAATTTCAACAGTCTCAATAATTTGTCTGATGATTTCTGAACTTGTGATGCCTTCCATTTCGCGCTCAGGGGCTACAATTACACGATGCTGTAAAACCGGAATGGCAGCATCTTTTATATCTTCGGGAGTAACAAAATCACGTCCGCGGATGGCAGCAAAACCTTTGGCAGCATTCAAAATAGCAATTGAAGCACGCGGGGAGGCTCCCAGATATAAGAATGCATTTTCACGGGTATTGACTACAATTCGTGCAATGTATTCCAACAGATTTTGCTCGACTCTGATTTGTTTTACCAAAGCCTGGTATTCTTTTATTTCAGCAGCAGAAAGTATCGTTTTAACAGCCTCTAATTTTCCGTGATTTTGTAGTAAATGCTCTCTTTGGATAATTAAAATTTCTTCTTCAAGTTTCGGATAATCGATGGTGATTTTGAATAAAAAACGATCCAATTGTGCCTCCGGCAAACGGTAAGTTCCTTCCTGCTCAATCGGGTTTTGAGTGGCAATTACCAAAAATGGAGTTTCTAACTGATAGGCCGATCCGTCAATGGTAATTTGACGTTCTTCCATTACTTCAAAAAGTGCTGCCTGTGTTTTGGCAGGGGCACGATTTATTTCGTCGATTAAGATTAAATTGGAGAAAATTGGGCCTTGTTTGAATTCAAATTCAGAGGTTTTTAAATTAAAAATCGAAGTTCCTAAGATATCCGATGGCATTAAATCCGGGGTGAATTGTATACGGCTAAAGCCAATGTTCAGGGTTTTGGACAATAGTTTGGCTGTAATGGTTTTGGCAACTCCCGGAACTCCTTCCAGTAAAACGTGTCCGTTGGATAAAATAGCCACCAAAAGCTGATCGACCATTTTGTGCTGTCCGACAATTACAGTTTCAAGTTCTTTTTTAATTGCGCTAACGTGATCTAAAAGTGGAGTTAAATTTATTCTGGTTTCAAAATTCACATTTTCATTTGTGATTTCAGATGTTGTATTGATATCGTCCATGATGGTCAGTTTTTCTTTTTTTGAATTCGATTGTATTTTTTTCTAATATAAACCTGTTTGGGATAATTCATTTTAACACATAGATACATAGGTTCAGCGTCTATAAAAAAGGCATTTCATTTTATTTAAAAACACATCTGCTTCTATGTGAAAGAAATATATTTCTTTTTTTGCTTCCTTTCTATACCTAACAAATCTATGTTTCTATGTGTTAAATCAATTTTTTATTAATTTCAACCGTGGGCTAATGTAAAATCTTTTCTATGGCATTGTTTATTCGAATCAGATCTTCTTCAAGACTGCCGTGATAACTCTTTCGATGTTCGTTAATCAAAAATACGAGCTCCTGAATATCCGTTACATTTTTACCCGTTTTATGATGCAATTTTTGAATAAAATGATCGTCCAGTTTCGTGGTATCGATTAAATATTCATTCCTGATTTTCTCTAAAAAGTAAATGATCTTTTTATCAATAATATTAGTGTGATCGCCTTCCTGATAATATAAATTTCCAATAGTCTTTGTAAAATCAACGGTTAAATTGGGCAAAGGTTTTAATATGGGAACAATTCGCTGTTTGCGCTTGGCATTAAAAATAATAAAAATCAACATGCCAAACAGAAAGAAATACCAGGCCCATTTTAAACCGGGCTGACTTAAAATGTATCGCAGAGGCGATTCGGAAATGCGTTCGCTGTTTTGCCCTTTTGTGTACCAAAAAATATCTCCCTCAGGCAAACAGGATAAGACGTTCTCTGTGTACTGATAATGATTTGCTTTCAGTAAGTTGTAGTTTGTAAAAGCAACAGGCTGTGTGTGCAGGTAAAAATGCCCCTGATAATACGGTATTTTTATAAAATTGACGTGCTTTTTTGCTTTCTTGACCGAAGAAAGCTGATAACCGAGAACGCTGGTTTTTGCGGTATCAATTTTAGAAAAATAATTTTCTAATGTCTGTACAAACTTATATTTTTTGTCCTTCAGTTGGGAGTTAGTCAGCCAAACAGTGGTGTTGCCTGAATTGAGATAATCCCCATTTACTTCGACTTTTAAACTGTCTAAGAGGTATTGAGGAAAGTCTTTCATGCTCAAAAAAGCATTGTTTCCGCGTGATACAAAGTAAAGAAGTTCGTTTACAGATTCTTCATCAATGGTATTGGATTCGGAGATGTTTAAAAAAGTTCCTTTTATTTTGTAATTTTCGACAAGACTGTCATTGTCATATTTTGAGGTCAAATACTCATAAGGAGTTAGGTCTGAAATTCGTTCTACGGTATGGTTCTTAAAAAAATCATTGATTTCGTTGTTAAAAACATAGAGCCCAAAAGGAATTTTGTCATTAACAGAATAGGTGGGAGTCCAGTCAATAGGTTTTGGACGTTCGCGATCTGCAATCAGAATTAAAGCTAGAATAAGAACCAGTACAGCAATGTAAATTTTAAGTGTTTTATTCATTGCTAAAGGTTTTTAAGGCATTCTTGAATCGGTTTTCGGTTTTTCTGAAAGTGATTTCGTCGATCTCAAACTCACCGTACCAGATGTAGTTGTACAGATAAGACAAATAAGTAAATTCTTCTTTGTGTGCAGGTTTTTGAAGTTCGTATAAATAATCAGAATTGGTTTTTTCGATGTCCCATTCGATGTACTGATTTTGTGCCATTACTTTCAGAAGCCACAGATAGTAGTATCTAACGGCAGCTCTTTTTTCTCCGGACTGTATACTTTCTTTAATCAGTTTATCGAAATCTAAAAGATGAATGTTCTTTTCGATTTCTGAATAGATAATATTTTTTTTCTTAGCGTTTTTTCCAAAAATCCATTGTCCCTCTTTATTAATGATAGCTTTTACGATGAGATAAATAACAAAAATGATGATGAGAACGGCCAGTACTTTTATTAAAACCGAAACAAAATCAATAGAGCTTTGCGGAGTTTCAAAATCGAACCAATCGCTAAAAATACTGGCCAGCCATTCCTTAAAACGCTGCCATAGCCCTTTTTCAGGAGCTTTAAATTCATAAACGAAGCTGGAGCCGGTATATTTTTTTTTAAAATTTTTAGAGAAAGTCTTAATTTCTATGGTGTCAGAATCTATCCGAATATCTTTTTCAGTGTATTTTACAGCTGTTATTTTGGGAGGTTCGGCTGTAGCCAAAGTATCCTGTGCCTGAATAATGCCGGAGAAAATAAAAAAAGATAAAAGGAATAGGAAGATTTTATTCATTATCGGTTCCGATTAAATCAATGTCGCGATTTGAAATTTTATCTTTTGCTCCCAGGCTATAGTACATAATTCCCTGATTGATCATGATCATGTTGTTGAAAATATTACTCAGGGTAAAGATGAGGATGAAAATCAGAGTTAGGAATATTAGCAAGAGCGGAGAATCACTCATCGCTTCTGCATTATAATTAGAGCTTCCCATTGCGGTTAGGAAGACCATAAATATTCCGGCAAAATAGAACACCATGGTGATCGATCCCTGAATCATCTGGATCATAATCAGCATTAAAAAAGTAGCTCCGATGGAAGTCCAGAAATCTTCTTTTAGTAAAAGATAGGCATGATTTAAGGATTGAAAGAAACTTTTATCTTCTGTCAGATAAGCATAAAAACTAAAGTTTACCCAGGTAAATAAAGCGGGGATAGCAATTAACAAAAGGGGAATCCCCACAATTAGAAAGCATAAAAAGAAGAGTATGATTATAACGATTAACAGCACTGGAACAACAAGAAATGTAAGTCCAATACAAAATTTGATGATTTTCCAGATGTTTTGTCTGAAGATCGTGGTAATGTCCTCTGTTTTAAAATCAGTGGTGTTCTTTTTCGCCACCAGTTTTAGATACAGAATAGGGTAAGTCGAGTTGAAAAGCGACAAAGCAATTACAGCAATAAAAAAGAGGGCAACAAAGCCAGCTAAGAGCCCAAAATTATCGTTAAAATAACCAGCAAGATTGTCAGCGGGTTGGTCTAAGCTATCATTAAATACAGCCTGAAAATTACTTTTTAAAAAGAAAAAGACCAAAGCCCCTACGATTAGGAGAAAGGCCCCGTTGATGATGAAAAAGATCTTAAAAAAATGTTTTCCAAAAGTTTTAAAAAAGGAAAAAGTATCGATGATATAATCGCCCAGCTGTCGTTTTTTGTAAAGTTCAAACATTAGGATAAAGTTGTTTTTTTGTGAACAATAAAAGGATAAATCAAATAATAAAATGAAATTATAGCTAAAGTAAGTAAAATGATAAAACTACTTAGCCAATTGGGCATGTCAATGGAATAACGTGTGATAAAACCTTCGAGAAAACCCGCACTGATGGTAAACGGAAAAGTACTCAGGAATATTTTGAAACTATTTTTGAAGCCTATTTTAAAAGAATTCATTCTCGAGAAAGTTTTAGGAAACAAGATGGAAGCTCCCAAAATAAAGCCTGCTGTAGTTTCGATTACAATGGCGAAGATTTCCATTGAACAGTGAATCCAGATACCGCGGACACTTTTCCAGAAAACGCCCTGTTCGTAAAAAAAGTACTGAAAAGAGCCCAGCATGATACAGTTTCGAAGGAAAATATAAAAAGTACCCAGACCTCCGAAAATTCCGTAAATGTAACATCTCGCGCCTACATAAAGGTTGTTCATGGTGATGCCGATAAAACTTCCCCAGTTACTTCCGGAGCCGTATACAGCCATTGGGTTTCCTTTTTTGATGTTTTCTAAGGTCATGTTCACATAAGAATCACCCAGAATAAGACGAACAAAATCCTGGTCGTATCTGGCAGAAACAACACCAATTCCCACCGTCAGAAAAAACAAAACAAATGCATACAGTAAATAGCGTTTGTACTCGTACATCAGCAAGGGGACTTCGGTAACAAAGAATTCCAGAAACTTATTTTTTTCTGTTCGTTTTGTTTTATAAATTTTCTGATAAATTTGTGAAGCGAGATGATTGAGGTAAATAACGGTTTTGCTCTTCGGATAATACGTTTGGGCATACGACAGGTCATTCATCATTTGAATGTACAAATTAGCTAACTCGTCCGGATTTTTTTTAGCTTTACCAAAAATAGCTAGCTCAAATTCCAGCCATTTTTCTTTATTTTGTTTTATGAAGGCAACTTCTCTCATTGCAGGCTAAAATATAAAATATGTCAGAATTATCTATAAATACGACACAAAATGTCAAAATAAATTTTATCGCCGCAACGATAGGGGAAAGAATAGGTTCTTATTTCATTGATTTGGCTATTAAACTGGCTTATGTGACCGTAATTTCTCTGGTATTTTTTTACGGACTAAATTTCGATAAAGTACTGAATACCTTAGATAACTGGTCGAGAATGTCTATACTTTTACTACTGTATTTTCCATTTATCATTTATACCATAACCTTAGAAAGTATTTTTGAAGGACAGACGATTGGTAAGAAATTAGTAAAAATAAAAGTGGTAAAAATTGACGGTTATCAGGCGGGATTTGGAGATTATTTAATGCGATGGTTTTTCAGATTAGTGGATATTTCTATTCTTGGAGGAATCGTGGGGCTGATATCTATAATTTCGAGTCAAAAAGGACAGCGATTGGGCGATATGGTTGCCGGAACAGCTGTGATTACATTAAAAAATAAAATCAACATCAGCCATACTATTCTGGAGGAAATTGGAGACGCTTATGTTCCGACTTATCCTTTGGTAATTAAATTGTCGGACAATGATATGCGAATTATCAAAGAGACTTTTCAAAGTGCACTTGCTAAAAACGATCATGAAATCATTTATAAACTGGTTGCCAAAATAGAGAGTGTTACCGGAATTAAAAATCAGTCAGGCAATAATAGCGACTTTCTGAGAGTCATTCTCAAAGATTATAATTTTTATACGCAGCATATGTAGTGTTTAAAGGGGGGAAAAAAAGGATGATAAATGTCATTTTATCAAGTTCATAATTTTTGTAGTTTTACTAATACTAAAATCAACTTGCCGTAGTGCTGATTTTTTTAGTTGTACTATGGAGACATTTATTGATTTTAGAAAGGCGTTACCGAAAAGCTTTAAGAGTAGGATCATTTAAATTATAGAAATTATGAAAATTACAAAGGTTTTTGGAATTATAATGTTATTATTATCGGTTGTTGGCTTTGCTCAGACCGGAAGCAAAAAACTGGATAAAATTATAAAAAGAGATTATCAGATTATTGAATGTACTATTGCAAAAATGTCTGATAAAGCGGTTGAATATTCTTTACCGGGAGAAACACTGCAAATTTCACTTGACGTATCTCAGATTGCCAGAATTGATTTTGCGAGTGGGCGTTCTCAAACTTTTGATGTGTCTGTAAATGCAACAGCATCAAATACTTCTAGTTCCGCTAATTCAGTACAGGCCGTTGCTGCAGCTGAAATGAAACCCAATACCATTGCTGTGCTGCCGGTACCTTATGTAAACTCAGGCACTTTAGAAAGTTCAGAAGAAATGGCAAAATTTGCTCAGAATGATTTGTACAACAAATTACTGGATAAATCGTCGAATATTTTTCCGTTAACGGTTCAGGATTTAAGAGTAACCAACAGTTTATTGCACAAAGCAGGGATAGATTATAAAAATATCGATGAAACCCCAATCGAAGATCTTCAAAGAATTTTAGGAGTAGACAATATTATCGCAACAAAAGTGTCGTATACCCTAACGGAAGGTTCAGTAGCCTCAACGTATAACAGCGGAAATGCCAAAGTGAGCGACAACAATAAAAGGCTTAAAACAAACGATATTTCGACTACAACGTCAAGTACACAAACCTACTACAATTACATGGTTTATTTTGACATGTATAAAAACGGAACGAAAATCTATTCACAAACCCGTAAGCCATTCTTAAACATAAAAGACAGCTGGATGGATTCTGTTTCTTATCTGTTAAAAAGAAGTCCAATTTATGTTAGAAAATAAATAATCAGAGAGAAGAGGCACTAAAGAATAAAAAAAAGCTTTAAGCTTTGTACCTTTGCGGCTCTGCGCCTTTTGCAGCTAAAAAGTAAAAAATGTTTCATTTATTAGATCTTATTGGTACCATGGCTTTTGCCATGTCGGGCGCTTTGACAGCGATGCATAAAAAACTGGATCCGTTTGGTGTTTTTATCATTGCTTTTGTGACTGCTGTTGGTGGAGGAACGCTTCGTGATGTGCTGATTGGCAGAACACCTGTAGGATGGATGCTGGATTTGCAATATGTATATGTAATCATCCTGGGGTTTGGATTTGCTATCCTTTTCAGAAAAAAGTTCGACAGACTGCGTACTTCGCTATTCTTGTTTGATACCATCGGATTAGGGGTTTTTACCTTGATTGGACTCGAAAAAGGGATTATGATTGGTTTACATCCTGCAATTTGTATTGCCTTAGGAACCATGACGGCTTGTTTTGGCGGTGTGATTCGGGACATTTTGTGTAACGAAATTCCAACCATTTTTAGAAGAGAGATTTATGCCACCATCTGTATTTTTGGAGGAATCGTATTTTTTATCCTTAAAAAACTGAATTTAGAAGACGATATATTGTATTTAGTGACTTCTGTCGTAATGATTGTTACACGTTTATTAGCCGTAAAGTACAAATGGTATTTACCGGCATTTGAACACAAGTAAGATTTTTGAACGATAGCAGTGTGCTGAAAATTTAAGAGCCGCGAATTCACAAACAGAATTTAAATTTTTGGTAGACAATAAAAATTAAATTTGTGAATTCGCGGCAAACTTTTTTATAAGTTTGTTTCAACAGAACTCAAAAAGAGAACCATAAAATTACCACAGAAAGCGGAATGAAATATACCGTAAGGAATTATCATAAAAACGATTACGAAATATGGAATGCATTTGTGGCGCAGGCTAAAAATGCTACATTTCTGTTTCACCGTGATTTTATGGAATACCACGAAGACCGGTTTGAAGATTTCTCCCTTTTGGTTTTTGAGAATGATAAGTTAAAAGCAATTTTACCGGCGAACAAAGTCGAAAATTCAGTTTACTCCCATCAGGGATTGACCTACGGAGGTTTGGTGTATAGCGAAAAAACAAAACAAGTTGACGTTATTGAAATTTTTCAGACGGTTTTGTTCTTTTTGAGTGAAAATGAGATTCTGAAACTGCATTATAAAACTCTTCCTTCTATTTACCATCTAAAACCTGCAGAAGAAATTTTGTATGCGCTGTTTTTGGCTGATGCGAAACTGGTGCGTCGCGATTCACTTTCGGTAATCGATTTGTCTCAGGAAAGTGTCGTATCAAAAATTAGAAAAAGAGGTTTTCAAAAAGGAGTTTCGAATCAATTGATGATCAAAGAAGAAACTGATTTTGGTTTGTTTTGGAATGAAGTTTTAATTCCCAATTTGAATAAAAAACACAAAGCAAATCCGGTACATTCAGCAGAAGAAATGTCTTATCTGCAGAAGCATTTTCCTCAAAACATTCACCAGTTTAATGTGTATTTAGAAGATAAAATGGTAGCCGGCACTACGATTTTTGAAACGGAAACAACCGTCCATTGTCAGTATATTTCGAAGAATGAAATGGGAGATTTAGGCAGCTTAGATTATTTGTATCATTATCTGATTCAGGAGCGGTTTGTCCAAAAGCGATTTTTTGATTTTGGAATTTCGAATGAAAATCAGGGAAAGAAGTTGAATGAAGGTTTGTCTTACTGGAAAGAAAGTTTTGGAGCAGGCACCATAGTTCATGATTTCTACGAATTGGAAACTGCAAATTATAAGAAGTTAAATGGTATTTTTGTTTAAATAGAAAAAAAGAAAATGATATCATTTCTGGACCTGAAGAAAATAAACAAACCTTATGAAACCGCATTTCAGGAAAAACTGAAAACAGTTTTAGAGAGTGGCTGGTACATTTTAGGGAAAGAAGTGGAAACATTTGAAACTGCTTTTGCAAAATATTGTAAAACAGATTACTGTATCGGAACAGGAAACGGTTTAGATGCATTAACGTTGATTTTTAAGGGATATATAGCTTTAGGAAAACTGCAAAAAGGAGATGAAGTAATAGTTCCTGCCCATACTTATATTGCTAGTATTTTGGCTGTATTGCAGGCCGATTTAGTTCCCATTTTAGTGGAACCAAGATTAAAAACGTACAATATCAATCCCGATTTAATCGAGGAAAAAATCACTCAGAAAACCAAAGCCATCTTGGCGGTTCATCTTTACGGACAATTGGCTGAAATGGACCAAATAAATGAAATTGCAAATCAGAATAATTTATTAATAGTTGAAGATGCAGCCCAATCGCATGGTGCAATTAAAAATCAACAATCAACAATTAATATTTTATCCTCCGCATCAGCTTACAGTTTTTATCCCGGAAAGAACCTTGGTGCTTTAGGCGATGGTGGTGCCATTACGACAAATGATACAGAGTTGGCTAAAGTGCTTTTTTCGCTTCGCAATTATGGATCTGAGGTAAAATATTACAATGATTATATTGGAGTTAATTCGAGATTAGATGAACTTCAGGCCGCTTTTTTAAGTCTGAAATTACCTCATTTAGATGCCGATAATGAGAGACGACGCAAAATAGCTGAACGATATTTGGCAGAAATAAAAAATGAAAAAATAGTACTTCCGTTTTGGGATTTTTCAAATAACCATGTTTTTCATTTGTTTGTGATACGAACTTCAGATCGTGAAGGGCTGCAGATCTACTTATCCCAAAATAACATACAGACCATAATCCATTATCCAATTCCACCACATCAGCAAAGGGCACTTTTGGAATGGAGTAATTTGTCATTACCTGTTACAGAAAAGATTCATCAGGAAGTTTTGAGTTTACCGATTAGTCCTGTTTTGACAGATGCTGAGGTTGATTTTATTGTTGAGGTTTTAAATAGCTATTAAATTTTATTGAAAGGAAAATGACTGTAAAATTAACTATTAAGAAATTCGTTCCTGAGAGAATATGGATATTACTCATTAAGTTTTATAATTTTACAAATCTAAGAACCGCCTATGAATCATATTTAATCAAAAAGGCACCTAGAAATCATGAAAAAGCACTCGAAGTTGTCAGGAAAAAAGAAAAGGTAAAAGTTGCTTTTTTTCTAATTCATGAATCGGTTTGGAAATATGATGTGTTATTCGATTTAATGCTCGCGCATTCTCGGTTTGAGCCCCAAATATTTGTTTGTCCTGTTGTAAATTTTGGTAAGGAAAATATGCTTTTTGAAATGGATAAAGCCTATAATGCCTTTAAAAGTAGAGGATATGATGTTGTTAAAACTTTTGATAATATTAAAGGAGAATATTTAGATATCAAAAAGTCGTTCTCACCTGATATCGTTTTTTACACTAATCCTTACGAAGGTTTAGTAGATTATAGATATTATATAAAGGAGTTTTCGAATACCTTAACCTGTTATGTTCCTTATGCTATAATGACGACGAACTATGATGCTTTTTACAATTTAAACTTTCATAATCTTGTTTGGAGGATTTTTTCAGAAACCCCTATCCATAAGAATATTGCATTTCAGAAACAAAAAAATAAAGGAAAGAACAATGTTGTAACAGGTTATCCGGGATTTGATCAGCTTTTAACAAGCAAGAAACCTAATAGTAATGTGTGGAAAAATAATGATGAAACTTTAAAAAGAGTAATATGGGCTCCACATCATTCGATGAATGAACTTAATAAAGTATCAAATTTTTTAGAGTATTGTGATGTTTTTTTGGAACTGGCTATTGTGTATAAGAATCAATTGCAAATTGCTTTTAAACCTCACCCGCTACTAAGAATTAAACTAGAAAATGATCCGAATTGGGGTAAAAATAAAACAGATGCCTATTACAATAAATGGATGGATTTAGAGAATGGCCAATTTGAAAATTCTGAATATACTGATCTGTTTTTAACGTCAGATGCTTTGATTCATGATTGCGGCTCCTTTATGGCCGAATATCTTATTACAGAGAAACCATCTCTTTTTATGGTAAGAAACGAGTCGGTCATGAGAGAATGGAGCGAATTTGGAGAAAAAACTGTGGCAGTGCATTATCAGTCCAGAAATAAAAAAGAATTGATTGATTTTATTGAAAATGTGTTGTTGAATGAAAATGATTGGATGAAAGAAGCGCGTAATAATTTTGTTGAAAATAATCTAATTCAGAACAATAACTTAAGTGCATCACAAAACATAATGAATTATTTAGAAACTCAAATTTTTGAATGATTTTTTTGAAATAACTAAATTTTATAAAAATAAAAGAATAGATGAATATAGCTGTTATTTTAGCTGGTGGAACAGGAATTAGGCTGGAAAAATCTTTGCCTAAGCAATTTTTTAAAGTTGCCGGAAAAATGGTTATAGAACATACTGTAGATGCATTTGAAAGAAATGAATTAGTTGATGAAATTGCAATTGTTATTAATAATCATTATTTATTTATGATAGAGGATATGATTATTAAAAACGAATGGAAGAAAGTCAAACGGGTTCTAATTGGTGGTAAGGAGCGATACCATTCCAGTCTTGCAGCAGTGAATGCTTATGCAGATTTAGAAGATGCCAATCTAATCTTTCATGATGCTGCGCGTCCTTTAGTAAGTCAAAGAATTATCAGTGAGGTTGTAGGGGCGATGGATAATTACAAGGCTGTTGATGTTGCTATTCACTCGGCAGATACAATTATTGAGGTTCAAAATCAGATTATAACAGCTATCCCTGAGCGTGTAAAAATGCGTCGAGGACAAACTCCACAAGGTTTTAAACAAGCAGTAATCGCAAAAGCCTACGAGTTAGCGATGAAAGATAAAAATTTTAAAGCTACTGATGACTGTGGGGTAGTTAAAAAGTATTTGCCTGAAGAAAGTATTTTTGTAGTAGATGGTGAAGAGGTTAACATGAAACTTACTTATCCGGAAGACACTTATTTGTTAGATAAATTGTTTCAACTGCGCTCTGTTGAAATTCAAAATATTGAATTATCCTTAGAATCCCTAGCAGATAAAGTTATGGTTGTTTTTGGGGGAACTTATGGTATTGGGAAAAGTATTGTAGATTTAGGAAAGCAGAACGGGATACGTGTTTATAATTTTTCCCGTAGCGAGAATAATGTAGATGTCTCTAATATGGAAGCTGTTAAGGAGGTATTAGAAAAAGTATTTCAAACAGAGCATAAGATTGATTACATTGTCAATACCGCAGGCATATTATATAAGGAACCTTTAGAGACGATGAATTATCAAAATATTCTGAATTCGGTAAATGTTAATTATCTTGGAATGGTTAATATTGCATTAGCTTCCTTACCATATCTAAAACAATCAAAAGGGCATATTTTATTTTTTACTTCAAGCTCATATACCAGGGGTAGGGCGTTTTACAGTATTTATTCTTCTGGTAAAGCTGCAATTGTTAATTTTGTGCAGGCAATTTCACAAGAATGGGAAACATTAGGTATTAAAGTAAATTGTATGAATCCGGAACGAACAGAGACACCAATGCGGATAAAGAATTTTGGAAGTGAACTACAAAATACTTTATTAAAACCAGAAACTGTTGCTTTAAGATGCATTCAGACTTTATTATCTAATTATACAGGGCAAGTGATAGATGTACGATTGTAAAGAAGTAAAAAATTAACCTTTCTTAAATGCATAACACTTCTCTAAAATCAATAGCAACAAAAGGAGTTTTTTGGTCTGCTATTGATAAATTCGCTGTTCAAATTGGACAATTTATTGTGAGCGTAGTGCTTGCCCGCATTTTGCTGCCGGAAGATTTTGGGTTAATAGGGATGTTAGCCATTTTTATGGCTTTGTCACAGACCTTTATTGAAAGCGGTTTGGGAGTATGTTTAATCCAAAGACAAAATAGAACAGAAATTGATTTTTCTACCGTATTTGTGTTTAATTTATGGGTTAGCAGCTTTTTTTATCTGGTATTGTTTTTTTCCGCACCTTATATTTCAACTTTTTTTAATCAGCCACAACTAACAGATTTAGTACGAGTATTAGGTTTAAGTTTGTTTATAAATGCTTTTGCAATAGTTCAAAAAAGTAAATTAACAATAGCAATGGATTTTAAATCTATTGCTAAGAGCAATGTGCTGTCTGTAATCTTGGGTGGATTATGTGGTGTACTATCAGCAATAAAGGGTTATGGAGTTTGGTCATTGGTTGTTCAAAGTTTAGTATGGTCTTTAACGACAACAGTTTCACTATGGTTTTTAAGCAGTTGGAGTCCATCACTTTCATTTTCGAAAAAATCTTTTCGCTCTTTATTTGGTTACGGATCAAAAATTCTGATTTCAGGATTATATGCGCAGTTATTAAATAACGTTTATAATATTTGTTTAGGTAGATTTTATCCCACGGCTTCACTCGGTTATTACACAAGGGCTAAGAGTTTTGCTGATCTATCAGGGGGAACAATAGTGAGTATTATACAGCAGGCTACATTTCCAGTTTTAACCGTTGTTCAGCATGATAAAGAGAAATTAGTTTCTATTTATAGCCGAATGATTCGTATGTCAGCTTTTTTAATTATCCCGCTTATGACGCTTATTGCTTTGCTGGCAAAACCTATAGTCATATTATTATTTACCGAAAAATGGATTTTCCTGATTCCGTTTTTACAATGGATGGTTTTTTCCCGTGTTTTTCTTCCTATGAGTGTGATTAATATGAGTTTGTTAAATGCAATTGGCAGATCAGATTTGTACTTAAAAGTTGATTTGTCGAAATTACCTTTAACTGTGCTTGCTATGATAATCACAATTCCGTTAGGGCTAAAAGCCATTATAATCGGTCATGTTGTTACATCAGCAATAGCTTTTGTTATAAATGCATATCTCCCGGGGAAGTTATATGGTTATGGGGTAATAGCTCAATTGAAAGATATGCTGCCTGTTTTTGCTGCAACAGTTGGAATGGCAATTTTGGTATTTGCCATAACCTCCTTTGTGGATAATCTAATAGTGCAATTATTCTTAGGTGCTATACTTGGAACGATAACTTATTTGTTTATTTGTTGGTTACTGAAATTAGAGGAACCCAAAGAAGCTTGGAAAGTACTTTTAAAGTTGAAGAAAAACTAATACTTTTTGAAGTAAGCTCTCCAAAATAATCGAAAACGTAGGCTGATATTTTTTAAAAATAAACCATAATCTCTGATTTGGAAAGTATGTACAATTTCATGATGTACTCTTTTTTGAATGGCGAGATCTTCTTCTTTTGTTCGATTTAGCTGGATCGCTTTTTTTAGGATCAGATAAGTAGATAGGTTTATTTTTTTAAATCCTAATTTTTTATTGTCGTAAAAACTTGAAGTTAATGAATTTTCTGAAATCCTCTTTTTTATCAAAATTTCATCAATAAAATCAAATTCATAAATCCGTGATGCTCTGATCCAAAAATCTAAATCTTCATAGGATAGTTTTTCATCATAACCGTTTAAGGAATCATAAACTGCTTTTTTTGCCATTGAAGAGACGGAACAAATGCTGTCTCTACCTGAAAGTACGTTTAAATAAATATCTCCGGTTTGCTTTTTTATAATTGTTTTACGGTTATCATCTACAGGGAAGTAGTAAGAGTCAAATTCTCCTTTTTCAGTAATCAATTCAGCATTTCCGTAAACAATTCCAAGATTTTTATAAGCACTTTCTTTAAAAGTCTTTATTTGTAAGGAAACACAGTTTGGTAATAAAACGTCATCGGCAGCCAGATCAATAATATAATTGCCTTGTGCTAGTTTTAATGCCTTATTAAAAGACTTAGTATTTCCTAAATTCGTTTCATTGACAATGAATGTTACCTGAGGATAATTTACAAGCCATTCTTTAATTATATTTTCGGAGTTATCCGTACTACAATCGTCTACTATTATTAATTCAACAATACCATAATCCTGACTAATAACGGAACATAAACTCTCAATCACGAATTTTTCATGATTATAACATAAGCAAATAACGGTTACCAATGATTTATTTTGCATATTGTTTTTAAAGAGTTATATATTTGATACGAAAATAAGAAATCGATAATGATAGTGCCTAACAAAAAAAATAAAATCGCTTTAATTGGTTACCGCTTAGCGGGTGGCGGAAGCGATAAAGTGATGGCAAATTTGTCTATTTTTTTTGAAAGACAAGGTTTTGAGGTTGATGTTATTATAGTTTTAGATGAAGTTACTTTTCCATATTCTGGTAAATTGGTTAATTTAGGATTGCTAAAAAATAAAAAAAATGGATTTTTTAATAAAGCTAAAAGATTATTGGCTTTACGAAAGTATTTGCAAGAAAATAAATTTGATTTTATTATCGATTTTCGCTTTCGAACTAAAGTAGTGCAAGAACTTATTTTAGCAAGGCTTATTTACAATACGAAGACCATTTTTACTGTTCATAGTTCTTTGATCGACCATTATATGCCTAATAATTCATGGTTAACAAGGTTGATGTACAATCATTGTTATGCGAATGTGGCAATTACAAATGAAATGAAGATTTTGATTCAAACAAAACATAAGTTAAAAAATGTTGTAATGATCCCGAATCTTATTTATTTAGACGAGATTCTTCAAAAACAAAATGAGGAAATAGATTTTGATTTTGATTTTATTATAGCTGTTGGGCAATATGAAAACGAAGTAAAACAATTTGACAAACTGATTTCAAGTTATGCAAAATCGAATTTACGAGAAAAGAAAATTCATTTGGCAATTGTTGGAAATGGAGATGAATCGAAATTAAAAAAAGCAATTTTCGAGAGTAATATTGGTGATTTTGTACATCTTTTGGGATATCAGAATAATCCTTTTAAGTATGTAAGTAAGGCAAAATTTTTAGTTTTAAGTAGCAAAAATGAAGGATTTCCGAATGTTATTTTAGAAGCTTTAGCCTGTAGAACACCAGTGATTTCTTTTGATTGCGATTTTGGACCAAGAGATTTGATTATTAATCTTGAAAACGGTATTTTAGTTGAAAATCAAAATTGGATAAAATTTACTGAAGCACTAAATTTATTTGTATCAGATGAAGTTTTGTATAAAAAATGTAAGGAAAGTAGTTTAAAAAGTATTCTTGATTTTTCATTAGAAAGAATAGGTGAAAAATGGATTAAATTGATGATTTCAAATGGTTAAATTGTATTAAGATGAATGTAGAAATTATTGATATTCCAAAGATAGAAAACAGCTTGGGGAATATTGCTGTATTAGAAAAAGGATTTGTTCCGTTTGAAATTCAGAGAGTTTATTATCTATATGATATACCTTCTTCCTCCATACGCGGAGGTCATTCACATAAAAAGCTGAGACAAATTATAATTGCAATTTCAGGTAGTTTTACTGTTATATTGAAAGATGGTAGTTCAGAAAAAAAAGTATTTCTTAATAAGCCAGATAAAGGATTATTGATTGAAAATAATGTCTGGCGCGAGCTGGAAAACTTTTCTTCCGGCGCTGTTTGCTTGGTTTTGGCTTCTGACGTTTTTGATGAATCAGATTATATTCGAGATTATGATGTTTTTTTGAATTCAAAAAAATGAGGTTACTTTATATTGTCCCAAAAATAAAAAAACCGGGCGGAGTTGCCAGAGTTTTGGCCATCAAAGCGAATTATTTTGTGGAGTATTTTGGTTATGAAGTTCATATTTTATCTCAAAATGAAGAGACTGGTTCGCCTTTTTATACTTTTAATACTGAAATTGTCTTTCATAATATAATTTTGAAAGGCAATATTTTTAAGTTTTTCAATTCTTTTCAAAAGCAGATAAATCAAAAGGTTAGCGAAATTAAACCTGATGTTATTTTGATTGCTGATAATGGTTTAAAAGCATTTATAGTTCCTTTTGTTACCAAAACTAAAGTACCAATTGTATTTGAATGTCATGGTTCTAAATTTATTGAAGAAAAAGATCTGAAAAGAGGTTTGACTTCACAATCAATTCGGAGAATAAAATATCAATTTAAAGATTTTAGCGCTCGAAAGTTTACTAAAATAGTAGCTTTATCTGAAGAAAGTTTAAAAGAATGGAATGTTGAAAATGGTGTTGTAATCTCAAACCCTTCATGGATAGAAAGTAATAGAGTCTCTAATTTACAGCATAAAAAGGTAATTGCAATTGGTCGAAATTCTTTTGAAAAAGGATTGGATCGATTGTTATTAATCTGGAAAGAAATTATTCAAAAACATCCGGATTGGGTACTGGATATTTATACAGATGGTATTGATGCTTTGAAAAAAGAAGCCATACAATTGAATATAGAATCGGGGATCAATTATATGCCTTTTGTTGAAAATATTGAAGAAGGGTATTGTAGAGCCTCTGTTTTTGCTATGACCTCAAGAACAGAAGGGTTTCCAATGGTTTTGCTGGAAGCAATGGCTTTAGGCTTACCTTGCGTTGCTTACGATTGTCCAATTGGCCCGGGATCTATTATTACCAATGCTAAAAATGGTTTTTTAATTCCGGATGACAACATAGAAAAATATGTTGAAAAACTCTCTTTTTTGATTGAAAATGAGGAGGTAAGATTGAAATTTGGTGAAGAAGCTAAGCAAACATCTGAGAATTATGCCCTGGATAAAATAATGGAACAATGGAGATTTTTTCTAGACACTTTAGTGGCTAATTAGTTTTTTTTAAGCTACAAAAATAGCCCAATTTATACAGGTCAAACAAAAATAAAGAAGGTTTTTGTGACAACAAATTTCGCTCGATTCTGATTTGATTTTTTACAAAAAGAAAAGCCGAAAATTGTGTTAATTTGAGTCTTCTCAGAGATTCAAAAGAAGTTATAATTTTACTCTCTTTTTTTAGTATTTTATCTGAATCATAAAGAAAAACAAGATTTTCTAAAGCTATTTTGGTTTTGTTTAAAAACACTTTTGAAGTTTCTAAATTCAAATGAAAAGTTGGATTTACTATCCGAAGAATTTTAAAATGATTTGCTTTTAAAACAGAAAAGAAACACAAATCTTCATAACCGTATCTGGTGATGGATTCGTCAAAAGGAAACCGAACAAAAATATCTTTTTTAATTACCAGATTTGAAGTGAGAAGAGAAAAAGTCTCTCTTTTATTACCATAAAACCAGCGAAGAAATTGCTCCTTTGGAGGTTCATTGTTCTCATAAATGATTCCGCCAAACAGAATATTACTTTCCGAATCAGAAATAACATCGATGTACTTTTTTATAAAATTATTCTGAGCAGGAAAGGTATCACAGTCTAAAATAAGCAACCAGTTGTATATGGATTTTTGAGCCAGTGAATTGATGTTTTTGCCTCTTCCTAAATTAGTTTCATTTTTAAAAAAGGAACAATTAGGCAAAAGATTGATTTCTGCATTTAGCGTATTTTCGTGAGAATTTGAATCGTCGTCCTGGCAAAGAACTTCAAAATGAATTCCAATAGCATTACATTGTTTTGCAACTTCTTTAACAAGTGGCAAAACATCATAATTAAAAACCGGAATTAAAATAGAGAGCATTACACGCTGCGTTGCACCACTTCAAAAATTCTTTCGTCTTCACATTTTAGGGTTTTAGACGGGAATTTCATTAGTAAAGCATAATCGTGGGTTACCATGATCACTGTTTTACCGTTGGCATTGATTTTTTTAAGTACTTCAAGAACCTCTGAGCTGGTTTGCGGATCAAGATTTCCGGTTGGCTCATCGGCTAAGATAAATTCAGGATCGTTTAACAGTGCTCTTGCAATGGCAACACGCTGTTGCTCACCGCCTGAAAGTTGATGTGGCATTTTGTTTACGAATTCTTTCATGCCTACCTTATCCAGAACTTCATCGATTTTATGCTCCATGGCTTCTTTTTCAGACCAGCCGGTGGCTTTTAAAACAAAAAGCATATTGTCTTTTACGGAACGGTCCGGAAGTAACTTAAAATCCTGAAACACAATTCCAATTTTACGTCTTAAATAAGGGATTTCGCTTTCTTTTAAAGTCGCCAAATCAAATTCAACGATATGTCCTTCACCCTCAGTTAAAGGTAAATCACCATAAAGTGTTTTCATGAAACTACTCTTTCCGGAACCTGTTTTTCCAATTATATAGATAAATTCACCATGCTGAACATCTAAATTAATGTGAGATAAAATTTTCTTTCCTTCCTGATATATAGTGACTTCTTTAAGAGACAGTACGGTTTGCGACATAATAAAATTAATTTGAATGGTAAAAGTAATAAGATAACGCTTGGATTCAAAATAAATTTTAATCATTTCTGTGAGGAATTTCAAAAAAACGGCCACAGATTAAAGAATTAGAATGATTTTATTCCTTCTGCTAAAGTTAATTTTTCAATCTGTGAGGAGGGGTGTAATCTGTGTCAAACATAACAGAATCGTTGTTTCAATTGTAAAACAGAAAAATATTTCTGTAAAGTTTGAGAACCAATCTTTTGGCGTTTACTATGTGGTTTAATAATTACGATTAAAATATTTATTCATAATAAAGTCAAGGAACGTTTCGTTATAAACGGTATAAAATGATACATTTGAATACTAAATATAATTAAAATGCGTAAACTTCCCTGGTTCTTTTTACTCCCAATTATCCTTTTCTCAACCATAGTTTCGGCACAAAAATCAGCTATTTATACTTACGACTTAAAGGATTTTGACAAAGCACTGGCTTTGTACAATGACAAACAATATGCTTCGGCCCAACTTATTTTCGAATATGTAAAAAATAATGCAACAACCGAGGAAGTTCAATCTGATTGTGCTTATTATATTGCCAATTGCGCCATTCGAACAAATAAAGTAAATGCCGATGCGCTGATGGAGAAATTTGTACACGATTATCCGACAAGTACAAAACAAAATCAGGCGTATATTGAAGTAGCTCAGTATTTTTTTGAGCAGGGAAATTACCCGAAAGCGTTGCAATGGTTTGATAAAGTAGATGAAAGTTACATGAGCAAATCAGACTCGGATAAATTTAATTTTCAGAAAGGATATAGTTATTTCAGTGCTAAAAAGAAAAAGGAAGCAACTACTTATTTTAACAAAGTGGTAAATTCTGCTGATTTTGGTTCGCAGGCCAAATATTACTTGGGATTTATGGCGTATGAAGGTGATGATTATAAAGAAGCAACGAAATATTTTGATGAAGTTTCAGGCGAAGAAAAGTACAAAGAAAAGCTTTCGTATTATCAGGCCGACATGAATTTTAAGCTGGGGAGTTTCCAAAAAGCAATCGATTTGGGGCAAAAAGCCATGAGTAAATCGAATGATTTGGAAAAGTCAGAACTGAACAAAATTATTGGAGAAAGTTATTTCAATTTAAAGCAATATGGTAAAGCGATTCCGTTTTTAGAGCAGTATGCCGGTAAAAAAGGGAAGTGGAATAATACCGATTTCTATCAATTGGGATATGCGTATTACGAACAAAAAGAGTACGAAAAAGCAATTTCCCAATTCAATAAAATTATTGAAGGAAAAGATTTTGTAGCTCAAAATGCCTATTATCATTTAGGTTTAGCATATTTAAATACAGGTAAAAAGCAGGAAGCTTTAAATGCGTTTAAAAATGCTTCTGAAATGGATTTCAATGCGCAAATTCAGGAAGACGCAGCGTTAAATTATGCAAAACTGAGCTATGAAATTGGGAATGCCTATCAAACGGTACCAGGAATTTTGCTTGATTTTTTAAAGAAATATCCAAATAATTCAAGCAGATCTGAGGTAGAAAAATTATTGGTTGATTCTTATATTTCTTCTAAAAACTACAAAGAAGCACTTTCGTTATTAGAAAAAAACAGGTCGGCAGAGAATAAAGCGGCTTATCAAAAAGTACTTTTTTACCGAGGTGTAGAATTGTACAATGAATCTAATTATCCCGAAGCAGGGAAAATGTTCAAAAATGCTGTCAGCGAACAAAAGACTCCTGAATTTACAGCGCGTGCGACTTTTTGGAAAGCCGAAACGGAATATATGACCGATGATTTTCAGAATGCTTTACTAAGCTACAAGCAATTTGCAGGGTTGGCTGCAGCGAAAACTACTAATGAGTATAAAAACATCAATTATAATATTGGTTATGCTTATTTTAAACAAAAAGAATACGATCAGGCAGGGAATTCTTTTCAGGCACAAATTGACAATTCGAAAGAAGATAAAGTACGTTTAAACGATTCGTATTTGCGTTTGGGCGATTGCCGATTTGTGAGTTCGAAGTACAGTGCAGCAAATGAAGCGTACTCCAAAGCTATTGAAGCAAAAGGTGTTGACGCCGATTATGCACAGTTTCAAAAGGCAATTTCTTACGGATTTATGTCCAAAAATGATAAAAAAGCCGAGGAGTTGAGCCATTTTCTTCAGATGTATAAAAAGTCGTCTTATCGAGATGATGCTTTATACGAATTAGGGAACACTTATGTAACAGAGAAAAAGAACGATCAGGCACTTAAAACTTACGATCAGTTGATTTCAGAATTTAAAAATGGTTCGTTTACTTCGAAAGCCATTTTAAAACAAGGGTTGATTTATTACAATTCAGATCGCGATGATCAGGCTTTGGTGAAGTTTAAAAAAGTAGCAGCCGAGTTTCCTAAAACTCCCGAAGCTTTAGAAGCGGTTTCGACTGCCAGATTGATTTATGTCGACTCAGGAAAGGTGGATGAATATGCGACCTGGGTACGTACCTTAGATTTTGTGGCGGTTACTGATGCCGAGCTGGATAATGATACTTATGATGCGGCTTTCAAACAATATAGTCAGAACAACAGTAAGCAAGCCATAACTGGTTTTACAGCTTATGTGAGTAAATTTTCGAAAGGAATGCATGCGCTGGAAGCTAACTTTTATTTAGCACAATTGTATTTTGCCGAAGGGTCGGAAACAAAATCAGTGGCAAATTATCAGTATGTGACTGATCAGCCAAGAAGTGAATTTACAGAGCAATCGTTGAGCAGACTCGCACAGATTTTCCTTAAAGCAAAAGATTGTGATCAATCGATTCCGGTTTTAGTTCGTTTAGAAAACGAAGCTGATTTTCCTCAGAATAAAAACTTTGCACAGGCCAATCTGATGAAATGTTATTACGACAAAAAAGATTACGACAATGCTGTAGTGTATGCTGATAAAGTATTGCAAAATACAAAAGCCGATGCAAATGTAAAGGCCGATGCACAAATTATCGTGGCACGCGCGGCAATGCAAACAGGAAACGAAGACAAGGCCAAAACGGCCTATGCTAAATTGTCGGCAACTTCGAAAGGAGAATTAGCAGCGGAAGCCTTGTACTATGATGCTTATTTCAAAACCAAAGAAGGGAAGTTTGAGGCTTCAAATGGGTCTGTTCAAAAGCTGGCTAAAAACTATTCGGCTTACAAATATTACGGAGCGAAAAGTTTGGTGCTGATGGCAAAGAATTTTTACGGATTAAAAGACAGTTATCAGGCAACTTATATTTTAGACAACGTCATTAACAATTTTACCGATTATCCGGATGTTGTTGAAGAGGCTAAAACGGAGTTGAGTGCGATTAAGTTGGAGGAAGCAAAAACGAATTCTTCAATTAATAAGTAAGAACAAAGAGTAGAGAAGATAGAAGATAGAAAAAAGAGGCAAGAAGCAAGATGAAAGATTGCTGAGAAGTCTTTTCTCTTTGTTCTTGCATCTATTAAAAAAAAAGAAGAATAAAAGATTATAGAGAATAGATGCAAGAGTAAAGATGCAAGAATAGAAGTCTTGTGTCTTGGTTCTATCATCTAAATAAAAAAAAGAAAAAGAGATGAGTTTACCATTTTATATAGTTGATGTTTTTGCCGATAAAAAATATGCCGGAAATCAGTTAGCCGTTTTTACGGAAGCGGAGAATCTAAGTACTGAAGAAATGCAGGAGATGGCACGCGAGATTAATTTTGCAGAAAGCACCTTTATAACAAAGCTTGACAGAGAAAAAAATAAAGCAGAGATCAGAATATTTACCCCTGCTCATGAAATGCAGTTTGCAGGACATCCTATAATTGGAACTTCGTGGGTTTTAATCAATAAAATATTTGATAATTCTCCAGAGAATATCACATTAGAAGTTCCTATTGGGGCAATTCCGATTCATCAGTCTGAAGATCTAATTTGGTTAAAAGCAGCACAGCCTAAGTTTTGGGATATTTATGCGAAGGAAGACTTCACCCTGTTCAGTAATCTGAAAAAAGAAGATTTCGAGAATCAATTCCCAATTCAGGAAGTAACGACCGGAAGCGCTTTTGTGATGGTTGGACTGAGCAATAAAAGAGCATTGGAAAATTTGGTTTTAGATAAAGATAAAGCAGATGAATGGATGAAAAACAACTGCAAAACAGCTCACAGAGCCTTGTATTTTTATTATCTGGAAGACTCAAAATTGTTTAGCAGAATGTTGTGTATTGAGCACAATCAATTGGTTGAAGATGCAGCAACCGGAAGCGCAAGTACTTGTTTACAGGCTTTTCTTTTAAAATATCATTTGCCGCAATTTGAAATGATCAATTACCAGGGAGATTATATCAATCGTCCGTCTCAAATTTATTTTAAAGGGAAATTGACCGAAAATCAATTTGATATCAAAATAGGAGGGAAAGCTCAGTTTGTTGCAAAAGGAGAGTGGGAAGTTTAAGAGTAAAGAGTAAAGAGTAAAGAGTAAAGAGTAAAGAGTAAAGAGTAAAGAGTAAAGAGTAAAGAGTAAAGAGTAAAGAGTAAAGAGTAAAGAGTAAAGAGTAAAGAGTAAAGAGTAAAGAGTAAAGAGTAAAGAGTAAAGAGTAAAGAGTAAAGAGTAAAGAGTAAAGAGTAAAGAGTAAAGAGTAAAGAGAATAGAATTATAGAGTAAAAAGAAAATTTAGAAAAGGAGGGAAGTCTGTACTCTTTATTCTATTCTCTTTCCTCTCAAAAAAAAGATATATGAAAATTAATTGCCAGAATAAAATCATCATCTTACTAGTACTGTTTGTTGTGCAGCTTTCGTTTTCGCAAAAGAAGAATGAAACAATCGGTACAGAGACAGTAAACGTAGTAAAGCCTTATTCGCCAACGATTTCAGATGCTTTCAAAGTAAAGGAGACGCCTTCGCTTGACGATAGCGGAAATCAGCCCAAAGAAACTATAAAGTACAGTATTTTATCTGTTCCGGTAGCCTCTACCTTTACGCCTTCAAAAGGAAAAGCAGAAGGTGTTGAGAAATCTAAAAAAGAAAAATTATTTAATAATTATGCTACGTTAGGAGTAGGGAATTACGGAACTTTAAACGCTGAATTGTTTGTCAATCAGGATTTAGGAAACAACGATTATGTGGCAGGTATGTTTCGTCACCATTCTTCTCAGGGAGGAATTAAAGGTGTAGAATTAAACGATGAGTTTTATGATACAGCATTGAATGTGGGATATGGGGTAAACAATCGTGATATGTCATGGAATGTCGATTTGGGCTATCAGAATCAATTGTACAACTGGTACGGTTTACCGGCTGATTTCGGGTCAACTTTAACAGGACAAATGCGTGATGATTTAATAAGAGGAATTAATCCAAATCATTCGTACAATACCATTTCTTTAGGCGGTAACGTAGCTTTTACGGAAGGTGTTTTCAGTAAGATTTCGACTAAGTTTACGCATTTTTCAGATAGTTTTTCGTCATCAGAAAACCGTTTTCATGTAAAACCTTCTTTTAAGGTAGATATAATGGATCAGGCTATCAATACCAATATTATTGTAGATCACGTAAGCGGATCTTTTGAACATAATTATGCGTATGATAATACAAAGCCCTTGAAATACAGTCTGACTAATTTTGGAATTGAACCAAGCTTTGTAATGTTAGAAAATGATTGGACACTGGAGTTGGGAGCAGGCTTGTTTTATGGCTTGGATTCTGAAAACAGCGGAAACAAATTTTATATTTATCCTAAAGTAAATGCTTCCTACAAGTTGGTAGGAGATTTGATGATTTTTTATACAGGAGTAAATGGAGGTTTAAATCAAAACTCCTATGCTGATTTTGTGACTGAAAATCCGTTTTTATCTCCAACACTTTTAGTGAAACCTACCAACAATCAATATACTGTTTTTGCGGGTTTAAAAGGAAAGTTGGCCAACAATGTTAGTTACAATCTTACCGGTTCTTATTTGAATGAAAAAGATAAAGCACTATACAGAAGCAACGATTACACAGAAGATTTTTCTAATCAAAATTATGGTTTTGGAAACTCTTTTGGAGTGATTTATGATGATATCAGAACCTTCCGTTTTTATGGGGAATTAAAAGCTGATTTTTCTCAAAATGTTTCTTTCGGAATCAATGGAACCTTCAACAGTTACAAATATGACGGTATAGAAGCATGGAATTTGCCTTCTATGAAATTGAGTTCTAATCTGGATGTAAATATCACCAAACAATGGTATGCAGGACTGAATGTTTTCTTTGTAGGAGAACGAAAAGACATGCAGTCGAATCTAAGCTTAGGAACCGATCCGGTGATTACAACACTAAAAAGCTATTTTGATGCCAATGCTCATCTGGGGTATAAATACAACGAGCGTTTGACTTGTTTTCTGAAATTGAATAATATAGGGAATCAGGCCTATGAAAAATGGCTGAATTATCCGGTACAAGGATTCCAGGTAGTAGTTGGAGCAAACTACAAATTTGATTTTTAAATTTTTTTTAACCGCAAAGCACGCAAAGATTTTTATTTTGCGTTACACAGATAAAACACAAAGTTCGCAAAGCTATTTCAACATAAAGCTTTGCGAACTTTGCATTTGCTAAGCGCGATTCATGATAAAAACTTTTGCGTGCTTTGCGATTCAATAGACAGATAATTAAAATAATTAAGATGAAAATTAAACTCAGACAAGAAAATCAAAACGATCACAAAAGTGTTTTTGACCTCATTGAGAAAGCTTTTGAAAAAGAAGAATATAGTGACCATAAAGAACAGTTTTTGGTTGAAAGGTTAAGAAAATCGGATGCTTTTATTCCGGAATTATCTATGGTTGCCGAAGTAGAGAATGAAATCGCAGGACATATTTTATTGACGAAATTAGAAATTAAAAACGATACAGCATCTTTTGAATCTTTGGCATTGGCTCCTGTTTCAGTATTACCAAAATTTCAAGGAAAGGGAATTGGTTCGAAGCTTATCGTGCACGCCCATGAAGTCGCGAAAGAATTAGGATATAAATCAGTGATCTTATTAGGACATCCCGATTATTATCCGAGATTTGGTTATGAACTTTGTGAAAAATACCATATCGAAATGCCTTTCGATGTTCCGGCAGAAAATTGCATGGTGATTCCTTTAACCGAAAATGGATTGTCAGGAGTAAGCGGAAAAGTAGTTTATCCAACGGCTTTCTTTGAATAAAAAATAAAACAAAGAGAAAAAACCTTTGCAGCTAAGAACTTCATAACGTTTTTATTTTCAATGGTTTATGTGAATAATAGGTCTAGTTTTTAGAAAATATTCGAGAGATAAAAGTATATAAAGTTTTTAAGCCACGAATTCACGAATATTTTTTCGTGAATTTATGGCTATCTTTTTTGAGACTGTATAAAACCTTTGCACCTTTGTAACTTAGAACCTCAGTACCTCCAAAAAAACTCATTTCATTAAAAGAGCTGTATAATGACAGAAGTATTTAAAATTCTTGAAACCTATAAAACACAATATGAAAATCCTATTACTCTCGATAAGGGTGAGATTGTAAAATTAGGAGAAGAGGAAACAGAAGAAAAGTGGAAAGGGTGGATTTGGGCAGATAACGGAATTAATGGAGGCTGGGTACCCATTCAGATACTTGAAATTTCTAAGGATAATAAAGAGGCTAAAGTTTTAGAATATTACACTGCAAAAGAACTCGACGTTGACAAAGGCGATGAGATCCTAAAAATTAAAAGTTTGAACGGCTGGTCATGGGTAAGAAAAATGATAAGTAATGATGAAGGATGGATTCCTGATGAAATAATAGGTTAAGCGTATTTTTTTTCATTTCTAATTTTAACCTTTGCATCTTTGCAACTCAGAACCTCAGTACCTCAAAAAAAATGACTTTCAAACAAAAAATACATACACATTACCAGCAAATGGTTCAGGATCGAATTGATGTTTTTAGAGACATGATTTCGGCTCTGACCGAAGATTCTAAAAACGATGCCAAAGGTTCTGCCGGAGACAAGCATGAAACCGCTTTGTCGATGATGCATATTGAGCAGGAAAAATTAACGAATAAATTGAAAGAAGCAATAACTCAAAAAGCAGTTTTAGACAAAATTGATGCTTCAAAAACAACCGAAAATATCATTTCGGGAAGTTTGGTAAAAGCCAACGGAATCTTTTTGTATGTAAGTGTGGCACTTCCTAAAATTAATATTGAAGGTACAAATGTTATTGCACTTTCACCTCAATCTCCTTTGGGAGCACACTTGATGGGAAATAAAGTGGGGTTTACTTTTGAAATTAACAGCACAAAATATTTAATTCAGGAAGTTAATTAAATGGATTATTTGAGTTTAATATGCAGCTTCTCTTTGTTTGGGGCTGCTTTTTTTTGCTTAATTTTTTAAATCTAAATGTGTTGTTCCTCCGGAACTTTGCTTTGATGATTTTTTTTCAACGGATTAAAATCCGTTGCTACAATATGTATCGAGCCTTAGGCTCTCGTACATCACTCTTTTGTAACTTCGTTCAGATGATTTTTTTTCAACAGATTAAAAATTTCTGTTTAGATATGTGTAGAACTTAAGGTTTTTATGCAAAAGTTCCGAAGGAACGCTTTATTTTGTAACGACGGATTTCAATCCGTCGAAAAGGTGTAAACGCGAGTCATAAGTTCCGTAGGAACGATCCGTTGTTGCAATATATGTAAAGATCAAGGATTTTATATACAAGTTCCGGAGGAACGGTTTATCTTGTAGCAACGGATTTTAATCCGTTAAAGAGGCATGAATACCAATCAATATAAAGTTTATCAATCTTTAGATAATTTCTCCCTAAACTTCGGGATTGATTGAAACAATAATTTCAGAATAGTATTTATTCTTCTCTTTGAGAATCTGTTAATGATTCTGATGTTTGCTGTGATTTAATTTAAATATTTCTCTGTTCGTTTGCTTTTTTTTCTTTTATGAAGCTCGAAATTGAAATTTTTAAGTTTAGACCTTTTTTTTATACTTAAATTTTATATTTTATATGTAAAAATTCATTTTTAGTTTTAAATTGTAATTGAAACTACTATATGTGTTTTTCAATTGTAACTGATATCGCATCTTTGCTTCATCAAATTAAAATTTTATAATTAAAAATATATAGTTATGTGTGGAATCGTATGCGCCTTTGATCTGAAGCAAAAAGCTGAGACTTTAAGACCTCAGGTCTTGGAAATGTCTAAAATTATCCGTCACCGCGGACCGGACTGGAGCGGAATATATAGTAATGATAAGGCAATTTTATCACACGAGCGTCTGGCGATTGTAGATCCGGCCTCAGGAAAACAGCCATTATTTACGGAAGATAAAAAACTGGTTTTGGCTGCAAACGGTGAAATTTATAACCACAGAGAATTACGTAAACAATTTCAGGGAAAATACAACTTTCAGACCGAAAGTGACTGTGAAGTAATCCTCGCACTTTACAGAGAAAAAGGACCTCATTTTGTAGATGAAATGAATGGAATCTTTGGATTTGCAATCTATGATGTAGAGAAAGATGAGTATTTTATAGCTCGTGATCACATGGGAATTATTCCATTGTACATTGGCTGGGATCAACACGGAACGTTCTATGTTGCTTCTGAATTAAAAGCCCTGGAAGGGTACTGTACAAAAATCCAACTGTTTCCTCCGGGACATTATATGACCAGTAAAGATGGCGAATTTGTACAATGGTACAAAAGAGACTGGACAGAATATGAAGCAGTAAAAGACAATGAAACCAGTATTCCTGAAATCAAAAAAGCGCTTGAAGCAGCAGTTCACAGACAATTAATGAGTGATGTTCCTTACGGAGTTTTACTTTCAGGAGGTTTAGATTCATCTATTACTTCAGCTGTAGCCAAAAAATTTGCACAAAAACGTATCGAGTCAGATGATACGACAGATGCGTGGTATCCGCAATTGCACTCTTTTTCAGTTGGTTTAGAAGGATCACCTGATTTGGCAGCAGCGCAGGTTGTAGCAAAACATATCGGAACCATTCACCATGAAATTAAATTTACCATTCAGGAAGGATTGGACGCTGTTCGTGACGTGATTTATAACTTAGAAACTTATGACGTAACAACCGTCAGAGCCTCGACACCAATGTGGTTAATGGCGAGAGTGATCAAATCAATGGGAATCAAAATGGTATTGTCAGGAGAAGGAGCAGACGAATTGTTCGGAGGGTATCTGTATTTCCATAAAGCACCAAACGCGAGAGAATTCCACGAAGAAAACGTTCGTAAATTAGGGAAACTGCACATGTACGATTGTTTACGTGCCAATAAGAGTTTAGCGGCCTGGGGAATTGAAGGACGTGTTCCGTTTTTGGATAAAGAATTTATGGATGTTGCCATGAGAATCAACCCACAGGATAAAATGATCAACAAAGAGCATCCAATGGAAAAATGGGTCGTTCGTAAAGCATTTGAAGACATGTTGCCTGAAAGTGTTGCCTGGAGACAAAAAGAACAATTTTCAGACGGTGTTGGATACAGTTGGATTGATACTTTGAAAGAAGTGGTAGCCCAAGAAGTTTCAGACGAACAATTGGCCAATGCAAAGTATAAATTCCCATTGCAGACACCAACGTCTAAAGAAGAGTATTACTACCGTTCTATTTTTGCGGAACATTTTCCAAGTGACGCGGCTGCATTATGTGTACCTCAGGAAGCAAGTGTAGCGTGTAGTACAAAAATTGCTTTAGAATGGGATGAGGCTTTCAAAAACATGAACGATCCTTCAGGAAGAGCTGTAGCGAGTGTTCATGATGATGCATACGTGAAAGCATAAGCAAGTATTTTTAGAATTAGTATATATATATTTCCGAAAGACGTTCTCAGTACTGGGGACGTTTTTCTTGTCTTTGAATGTTAAATTGTATAATTTCAGTTAGTTAAAAGTTTTTTTAAGCAATGATCTGATTTTACTTTTTTATATTTGGCATTTGCTGAAATAAAAATGGTAAGAACTAAAAATGTAGCTGAATAAGTACATAAAATTCAGAAATAATATTTAGCTTAGCCAAACATTAGAAAAAGATTAAATATTGGATTAACGTATTTAATGTTTAAAAGAATAAAGAGAATAATAAAAAAATATAGAACAGTATGTCTGGATTATTAGCTGTTATAGGTAAAGGTAAAGACCCGCAACTCGTAAAAGAACTTTCTGCAAGAATGTCGCATCGTGGTCCTGATGAAAGTGATTTACATATTATGGAAAATGGCAGTATCATTTGCCATGAAAGTTTGTCGATTATTGATTTAAAATCTGGTAAGCAGCCTATTCAGGGAACGAACAAGGCCTGGATGGTGCATGATGGAGAGATTTACAACTATCAGGAACTAAAAGACACAGTCTTAAAAGGGCATACCTTCAGAACAAAATCAGATTCAGAAGTTATCGTGCATTTGTACGAAGAACTTGGGCATAAGTTTTGTCATATGCTGGATGGTGATTTTGCTTTTGTAATTGTTGATGGAGATAATTATATAGCAGCCAGAGATGCAGTTGGTGTAAAACCATTGTATTATGGACTGGATGAGAGAGGGAGAATTTATTTCTCATCAGAAATGAAGTCCATTTCAGATCAGTGCAAATCCTTTTCAACTTTTCCTCCGGGGCACTATTATACAGGGAAAACCGGTTTTGTAAAATACTACAATCCCGAATATGAAGACCACTCCAAAGCCAATCAAAAATTAGATTTAGATTTAATTCGGAATACTTTAATTGAAGCAACCCGTAAACGTTTAATGAGCGAAGTTCCTGTGGGAGTATTACTTTCAGGAGGATTAGATTCTTCATTAACGTCAGCGATTGCTGCGCGATTATTGAAAGAAAACGGAGAAAAACTGCATTCGTTTTCTATCGGATTAGATGCTGATGCACCTGATAATAAAGCGGCAAGATCTGCGGCAGCATTTTTAGGGACGGAACATCACGAAATCTATTTTACAGTTGAAGAAGGAATTGAGGTTTTAGAAAAAGTAATTTATCATATTGAAACTTATGATATTATCTCGGTACGATCAGGAGTGCCATTGTATTTGTTGTCAAAGGTAATTGCTGATAAAGGAATTAAAGTAATTCTTTCCGGTGAAGGTGCCGATGAGGTTTTTGGAGGTCATTTGTATTTTAGAAATGCACCATCAGCAGAGGAATTTCAGGATGAAACTATCGAAAGAGTACAAAAATTGTTTACTGCTGATTTACTGCGTGCCGATAAAATACCAATGGCACATGGACTAGAAGCGAGAATTCCGTTTTTGGATAAAGAATTTTTAGAGGCGTCAATCCGAATCAAAACCATAGAAAAACAACCCAAAACATACGATGGAATTGAAAAATACATTTTGAGAAAAGCTTTTGATACACCAGAGGATCCTTATTTGCCAGAGGAAGTTTTATGGAGGCAGAAAGAACAGTTTTCGGATGGAGTGGGATACAACTGGGTAGATGAATTGATTGAATTCTGCGCGGGACAGGTTTCAGACGAACAGCTTGCAGGAGCAAGTGCAGAATTTCCGTATAATTCACCAACAACTAAGGAAGCTTATCTGTACAGATCGATTTTTCATAAATTCTATCCACAAGTTAGTTCAGCACAAACCGTTAGAAAATGGATACCGAAATGGCAGGAAAATCAGGATCCGAGCGGAAGAGCTAATGCAGCGCACGTCAAAGCAGGTGTTGAAGCTTCGAGAGCAGGAATTGTTGCTTAAAGTATGAAAGGAGCGCTGCTTCTTAATAGATGGAACACAATCATTATTGAAAATAAGTTTTAAAAAATCCGGAAAGACATGTCAAATGTAGTTCCGGATTTTTTTATGATTTGAAAGAAGAAAAACTTTTAGTTACCAAAACTCAAATTCCAAAACCCGAAACTTTAAACTTTAAACTTGAAACCCGAAACCTGAAACCCGAAACCTGAAAATTTAAGATCTGAATCCTTGAACATTTCTAAAAACTAAGTTAATTGTCGCTCTTTGTGTTTAGGAAAAATATTATATTTGGTTACCATTAATAACTAACCATTTTAAACTTTATCTATGAGAAACTTATTGCTTAGCAGTGTTTTGTGCTGCTCACTAGCTTCATTAAGTCCGGTGTATGCACAAAAAACTGACCTGCCAAAATATATTAAAAATGTCGAAGGAGTAAAAGAATATTCTCTGAATAACGGATTGAAAGTGCTCTTGATTCCGGATGCTTCCCAAAGTAATATGGTGGTAAATATTGTCTACAATGTCGGCTCTAGAAACGAAGGTTACGGAGAGAAAGGGATGGCTCACTTATTGGAGCATATGCTTTTTAAGAGTACCAAAAATTTAGGGGACATTAAAAAAATGCTTTCTGAAAAAGGAGGCGCTGCTAATGGTACAACCTGGCTGGATCGTACCAATTATTATGAAGTTTTTCCATCGAATGATGAAAATCTGAAATGGAGTATTGAAATGGAAGCAGACCGAATGATCAATGCGACTATTTTACAGACCGATTTAGATAAAGAATTTTCTGTAGTTAGAAACGAGTTCGAAATAGGAGAAAACAACCCTGATGGTGTTTTACAGGAAAGAATACTTTCTTCAGCTTATTTGTGGCACAATTACGGAAAAAGTACCATTGGAAGTAAAGAAGATATTGAACGCGTAAAAGCAAACAGATTAAGAGTTTTCTATGAGAAATATTATCAGCCGGATAATTCAACCTTGATAATTGCCGGAAAATTTGATGAGAAAAAAGCACTGCAGTATGTAGGTCAATATTTTGGAAGTATTGCAAAACCTAAAAGAGTTTTGGATAAAACGTATACGATAGAGCCGGCACAAGATGGCGAAAAGTACGTGGAGCTGAAAAGAGCCGGAGACAGTAAAAATATCGGAGCATTGTATCACACCGCAGCCTATGCAGATAAAGACTATGCAGCAATTGATGCTTTGGGTGAAATTTTAACAGCCGATCCGTCGGGTTATTTGTACAAATCATTGGTAGAAACTCAAAAGATTTCCAGTATTTATTATTGGCAGCCAACCACCAGAGATGCCAGTTTTGTGTATTTTGGAGTAGCTGTTCCTAATGATAAAGACGTTGTAGCAACAAAAGAACTGGTAAGAGCCGAACTGGATAAAATTGGATCAACCCAATACACGGATGAAGATGTAAGCAGAGCAAAAGCTAAGATTATTAAGCAAATTGAAGGGGTTAAAAATAATACCATTTCTTTTGCTATAAATCTTACCGAAATTGTGGGGGCAGGCGATTACAGATTAGGTTTCCTGTATAGAGATGCAATCGAAAAACTTACAAAAGAAGACATACAAAGAGTTGCGGAAAAGTATTTTAAAAGTAACAACAGAACTGTCGGAGTATTTATTCCTTCAAAAGACGAACAAAGAGTTAAACCGGTCGAATATACTGACGAGCAATTAGCGGCTTTTACTAAAGACTACAAAGGAAAAGCACTTGAAAAAGAAGCGGCTCCGTTTGAAACTTCTATTAAGAATCTGAAACAAAATTTTGTTGAAGGAAAGCTAAGTAATGGTGCTAAGTATGGCTTGATTAAAAAAGAAATTAAAGGAGGAAAAGTTCAGGCAGCGTTTAAATTTCCGGTAAGTAATGAAAAGGATTTGTCCGGAAAATCAGATGTTGGTGCCATTTTGGCTCAATTGTTAAAGACCGGTACCACCACCCGTACAAAAGAACAAATTACTGATCGTTTAGATCTTCTGAAATCAAGTTTATCATTTGGTTTTTCAGGACAAACATTAACGGTAAGTGTCAGCACCTATAAAGAAAGTTTTAAGGAAGTAATGGAAATCTTAGGAGATTTATTGACTAATGCTACTTTTCCGCAAAATGAGTTAACCAAAACAATCAGTGAATACAATACCTACTTAGAATCGAATTTAAATGACCCTAATTCTTTGGCCTTTATTGAAGTTTCAAGACAAACCTCTAAATATCCAAAAGAGAGTATTTTCTACACTGCGACCGTTCAGGAACAAATTGATGCTTACAAAAAGATAAAACAGCCGGAACTTATTGATTTCTATAAAAACATTTTAGGGGGAAATAATGGAGTAGGGACTGTAGTGGGAGATTTAGAAGCCAAATCTACAGCTCAGATTTTAGAGAGTACTTTTGGTAAATGGAATTCCAAATCAAAATATGAAAGAGCAATACCTACTTATTTTGAAACACAGAAAGCCGATAAAGAGTATATTACTCCTGATAAAGAAAATGCGGTTGCTGTGGGTAAAATCAGTTTTAAAATGACTCAGAAAGATGCTGATTATCCTGCTTTTGTGATGGCCAATGAAATGTTAGGAAACGGAGGTTTTCTAAGCGCAAGAATACCGATGCGATTGAGAGAAAAAGAAGGAATCAGCTATGGAGCAGGATCGTTCGTAAATGTACCCATCACCAATGATGTTTCGTATTGGGCTTATTACGCATTTTTAAATCCAACGAAGAAAAATGCCGTTGAGATTGCGGCAAAAGAAGAAATTGCAAAAGCATTAAAAGAGGGCTTCACAGCAGAAGAGTTAAAATCAAATCTTGTGAGCTGGCTTAATGAAAGAAAAACCCGATTGGGAGATGACGGAACTTTAATGGATTTGACGAATACTTATCTGCAATACGGAGTTCCTTTGGAAGATTATGATACTCTTGAAGCTAAAGTTAAAGCCTTGAAAATCGAAGAGGTAAATGCGGTTGCGAAAAAGTACTTAAGTTTAGATAAAATGACTTCTGTTTATGTTGGAGATTTTAATAAAAAACAATAAAGATTAGAAAAATCAATTTAAAAAATCCAAATTCCATTTTCAAGGAGTTTTAAATTCATAGAAACCGAAATGCATTTTATAATGTTATTTCGGTTTTTTTATACGGTTTAAAAAATAGGCGTTTTGTAATTTAGGCTCTATAAAAGCAATTGATTTTTTGTTGCATTCTAAATTTTTCGAATTTGGAATTTAAGGAAATTGGAATTTAAGTCTTCTTTTAAGCATATTTTTAGGTTTTTCAGACAATTGTGTTGATAACTTAAGTGCTTTAAATCGGAATTTTATGAGTATATAATTTGCGTTTTTATATATTTGCGTGTTAGACAATAAATACATTTTTAGAATAAATTATATGAGCGAAGAAATCAAGAAGAACAATTATTCAGCAGATAGTATTCAGGCATTAGAAGGAATGGAGCACGTAAGAATGCGTCCATCGATGTATATTGGAGATGTGGGAGTTCGAGGGCTTCATCATTTGGTTTATGAAGTTGTAGATAACTCTATTGATGAGGCGATGGGAGGGCATTGTGATACCATTGGTGTTGCCATAAACGAAGACGGATCAGTAACAGTTGAGGATAATGGTCGTGGTATTCCGGTTGATTTACATAAAAAAGAAGGCGTTTCGGCACTTGAAGTTGTAATGACTAAAATTGGAGCCGGAGGTAAATTTGATAAAGATTCTTATAAGGTTTCCGGAGGTTTGCACGGAGTAGGGGTTTCGGTTGTAAATGCCCTTTCTGTCCATATGAAATCTACCGTTTTTAGAGAAGGGAAAATCTACGAACAAGAGTACGAAAGAGGTAAATCATTGTATCCGGTAAAACAAATCGGAGAAACAGAAAAAAGAGGTACACGTCAGACTTTTTACCCTGATAATACCATCTTTACGCAAACTACAGAGTTTTCTTATGATACTTTATCTGCTCGTATGCGTGAGCTTTCTTTCCTGAACAAAGGAATTACAATCACCTTTACAGATAAAAGAGAAGTAAATGAAAAAGGAGAATTCAGAACCGAAGTTTTTCATTCTACAGAAGGACTAAAAGAGTATATTCGTTACTTAGACGGTAACCGCGAGCCAATTGTTTCGCATGTAATTAGTATGGATCATGATAAAGGAGAAATTCCGGTTGAAGTGGCGCTGATTTACAATACAAGTTATACAGAAAATATTTTCTCTTACGTAAATAATATCAATACACACGAAGGAGGAACGCATTTACAAGGTTTTAGAAGTGGTTTAACAAGAACCCTTAAAAAATATGCTGATGCATCCGGAATGTTGGATAAGTTGAAATTCGAAATTGCGGGAGATGATTTCCGCGAGGGATTAACTGCTATTATTTCGGTAAAAGTTGCAGAGCCTCAATTCGAAGGTCAGACCAAAACAAAGTTAGGGAACAGAGAGGTAGTTTCTCCGGTTTCTCAGGCTGTTGGAGAGATGTTGGAGAATTATCTGGAAGAAAATCCAAATGACGCCAGAGTCATTATTCAAAAAGTAATTTTGGCTGCTCAGGCACGTCACGCGGCTAAAAAAGCCCGTGAAATGGTACAGCGTAAAACCGTTATGGGCGGTGGTGGATTACCAGGAAAACTTTCAGATTGTTCCGAGCAGGATCCTGCAAGATGTGAGGTTTACCTTGTCGAGGGAGACTCGGCGGGTGGAACGGCTAAACAAGGTCGTGACAGGAACTTTCAGGCAATTTTACCCTTACGTGGTAAGATTTTGAATGTGGAGAAAGCGATGCACCATAAAGTATTCGAAAACGAAGAGATTCGAAATATCTTTACTGCTTTAGGGGTAACAGTTGGTACTGCAGAAGACAGTAAAGCTTTAAATATTGAAAAATTAAGATACCACAAGGTAATCATCATGTGTGATGCGGATGTCGATGGTAGTCACATCTCTACCTTAATATTAACATTCTTCTTCCGTTTCATGAAAGAATTGATCGAAGAAGGTCACGTTTATATCGCTGCACCGCCTTTATACTTAGTTAAAAAAGGAAACAAAAAAGAATATGCGTGGAATGATGTTCAGCGCGATCAGGCCAACGAGAGAATGGGTGGAAGCGCCGCAATTCAGCGTTATAAAGGTCTTGGAGAGATGAACGCGGAGCAATTGTGGGAAACAACAATGGATCCGAATTTCAGAACTCTGCGTCAGGTAACCATTGATAGTTTGGCTGAAGCTGACAGAGTTTTCTCTATGTTAATGGGAGATGAAGTTCCGCCGCGTAGAGAATTTATCGAGAAAAATGCAGTTTACGCTAATATCGATGCGTAATAAATTTTAACCATCAATTCGTTTAATTGTTTAAATTTACTTAAACGATTAAACGAATTGTCGATTTATCAAACAAACAAATTAATTAATAACCGATAAAGTATAAAATATGAAAGTTACCATTGTAGGAGCAGGAAATGTTGGAGCTACCTGTGCAGATGTTATTTCTTATAGAGGAATTGCAAGCGAAGTAGTGTTGTTGGATATTAAAGAAGGTTTTGCCGAAGGGAAAGCGTTGGATATTATGCAATGTGCCACAAATACAGGTTTTAATACCAAAGTATCTGGGGTGACCAATGATTATTCTAAAACTGCCGGAAGTGATGTAGTAGTTATTACATCTGGAATTCCAAGAAAACCAGGAATGACCCGTGAAGAATTAATAGGTATAAATGCAGGAATTGTAAAAACAGTTACCGAAAACGTACTAAAATATTCTCCGGATACTATTATAGTTGTAGTTTCTAATCCAATGGATACGATGACGTATTTGGCATTGAAATCGACCGGAGTACCAAAAAACAGAATTATTGGTATGGGTGGAGCGTTAGACAGTTCTCGTTTCAGAACCTATCTTTCACTAGCTTTAGATAAACCAGCAAACGATATCTCGGCAATGGTTATTGGAGGGCATGGTGATACTACTATGATTCCATTAACCCGTCTGGCCTCTTACAACGGAATTCCGGTAACTGAATTTCTTTCAGAAGAAGTATTACAAAAAGTGGCTGCCGATACTATGGTGGGTGGAGCAACACTTACAGGTCTTTTGGGAACATCAGCATGGTATGCGCCGGGAGCTTCTGTGGCTTATTTGGTAGATAGTATTTTGAATGATCAGAAAAAAATGATCGCCTGCTCTGTTTTTGTGGAAGGAGAGTATGGACAAAATGATATCTGTATAGGTGTACCTTGTATAATTGGTAAAAATGGAGTCGAAGAAATATTAGACATTCAGTTAAACGATCATGAAAAAGCCTTATTTGCGAAAAGCGCAGATGCGGTGAGAAGCATGAATGACGCTTTAAAATCGATTTTAGTATAACAAATTTCGTAAAAAGAGGAAAAGGCTGCACTTTTGCAGTCTTTTTTTTGAGATTAATTAATAAATAAATTGGTTAATCTTTTCGTTAATTATATATTTGCTCGGGTTAAAAAAAATGTTGTAATTCGTGATCTTGATTTTTTAGTGCTAAAAAATCATATCAGGGCTTATTCTATGGGACTTTAAAACAAAAACAAACAATAAAAAATAATTAATTTTTAGTAATAATGCAGAATAAAGGACTTATTAAATTTTTCGCAATTCTATTTGCATTGGTAAGTATTTACCAACTCTCGTTCACTTTTGTGGCCAATAGTGTCAAAAGTGAAGCTAAAGCTTTTGCAGGAGATAATCCTGATAAAGAATTAAAATACTTAGATTCTATTGGAAAAGAAAAAGTGTTAAACCTTGGTTTTACTGATTTTACTTATAACGAAGTAAAAAACAAACAACTTAATAAAGGTCTTGACTTAGAAGGAGGAATCAACGTGATTCTTCAAATTTCTGTTAAAGACGTTTTGAAAGGATTAGCCAACAATTCTAAAAATCCGGTATTTAATAAATCATTAGCTGATGCAACTGCAAATTTAGAAGGAAACAAAACCTATTTAAATAAGTTCTTTGAAGCTTTTGAGGCTAACTCAAAAGGATCAGTAAAATTGGCTTCACCTGATATTTTTGCAAACAGAAGTTTACAAGGAGAAGGTGGTGTAGATTTTCAAATGTCTGATGCACAAGTTCAAAAAGTAATTAAGAAAAAAGTTGACGAATCTATCGAAAGTGCTTACAAAGTACTTAGAGAGCGTATCGACAAATTTGGTGTAACGCAACCAAACATCCAAAAATTAGGAGAAACAGGAAGAATCTTAGTAGAGCTTCCAGGGGCTAAGGATGTAGATAGGATTAAGAAATTATTAGGAGGAAAAGCTCAATTAGAGTTTTGGGAAACTTTTAAAATCGAAGAAATTGGTAACTTCTTAGTAGCTTCTAACGAAGCTTTAAAAAAGACTGAAGTTAAAGTAAAAGAAACTAAAGCTGTTGCTAAAGATTCATTGAATGCATTGTTAACGGATAATGCTAAAGATTCAGTTGATACTAAAAAAGGAAACAATCCATTATTTGACAAAATGTTAGGTCAGGGTGGTGGACCAGTTTTAGGATATTTTGCTCCTAAAGATACTGCAGCTGTAAATGCTTACTTTAAAAGAGCAGATATCAGAGTTTTATTGGGTGCTGACCAACACAATGCAAAATTTGTTTGGAGTAAACCAACTACAATTAAAGACGCAAAAGGAAAAGATATTGAAGCAGTTGAATTATATGCTTTAAAAGGAAACAGAGACAATGTTCCTGCGATGAGCGGTGGAGTTGTTACAGATGCAAAAGATACTTTTGACCAATTAGGAAAACCAGCTGTTTCTATGCAAATGAACAGCCAGGGAGCTAAAGTTTGGGAAGAATTAACGGGAAGAGCTTTCTCTCAAAAAGGATACATTGCTATCGTTTTAGATAATATTGTTTACTCTGCACCAGGTGTTACAAGCGGACCAATTGCCGGAGGTAGATCTGAGATCACGGGATCTTTTGATGTTGCTGAAACTAAAGATTTAGCTAACGTATTAAATGCAGGTAAATTACCGGCTTCTGCAGATATTATTCAGTCAACAGTTGTAGGACCATCTTTAGGTCAGGCAGCAATTGATGCAGGTACAATTTCTTCTGTATTAGGATTCTTATTAGTTTGTTTATGGATGGTATTCTATTATGGTAAAGCGGGTTGGTATGCTAACCTTGCGTTATTATTAAACTTACTTTTCCTTTTCGGAATTATGGCAAGTTTTGGTTTTGTATTGACATTACCAGGTATTGCAGGTATCGTATTAACATTAGGTACTGCGGTAGATGCGAACATTATTATATTTGAAAGAGCAAAAGAAGAATTACGTGAAGGTAAATCATTGTCTGATGCGGTTGTAGCTTCTTACGGATGGCACGGAGCAATGCGTTCTATTATTGATGCAAACGTAACGCACGTTTTAACTGGAGCAATCTTGTTTATTTTTGGTACAGGACCAATTAAAGGTTTTGCATTGACATTATTGATTGGTATCGTAACTTCATTGTTTACATCTATCTTTATCGCAAGAATTTTTATTGACAGAAACATTGCTGGAAAAGGAGATTTAACTTTCTCTACAAGTGTTACTAAAAACTGGTTTACAAACTTCCACTTTGACTTTATTAAAATCAAAAAATTCACATACATCTTCTCTTCAATTGTAGTAGTTGTGAGTTTAGTTTCTATCTTTTTCGTAAATGGATTAGATGAAGGTGTTGATTTTGTTGGAGGAAGAACATTCCAGGTGAAATTTGAAAAACCTGTTGATGCTACTGTAGTATCAGATGAATTGTCTGCTGCTTTTGGTACTCCGGTTGAGGCGAAAATTTTAGGTGATGACGATCAGTTGAAAATCACAACTAAATATAAAATTAAAGAAGACGGTGTAGCTATCGATGAAGAAGTGAACCAAATTTTATACAAGTCGTTAACGAAATATTTCCCTAACACTTCTTACGAAAAATTCATCAACTCATTTGATGGTAAAAAGATTGGGGTTGTACAGCAATCTAAAGTTGGAGCTTCTATTTCTGAGGATATCAAAACGAACTCTTACTGGGCTGTATTAGGTGCAATGGCGGTTATTTTCTTATACTTAATGATCTCTTTCCGTAAATGGCAATATTCATTAGGTGCGATTGCAGCGGTAGCACACGACGTTATCTTTGTATTAGGAATCTACTCTTTATGCTACAAATTCATGCCTTTCCACATGGAAATGGATCAGCACTTTATTGCGGCTATCCTTACCGTAATTGGTTACTCTATGAACGATACTGTAATTGTATTTGACAGAATTAGAGAGTTCATCATCGGAAACCGTAAAGGAAGTTTTGAAGATATCGTAAACGCTTCTATTAACACTACATTATCAAGAACGTTGAATACATCATTAATGATGATCATCGTATTGTTAACGATGTTTATCTTTGGTGGAGAATCTATCAGAGGATTTATCTTTGCCATGTTAATTGGTATCGTAGTGGGAACTTATTCGTCATTATTTATCGCTACACCGGTATTGGTTGACACGATTTCAAGTGATGATAAACACACAATCGAAGACAAGCACAATAAAGCATAATCAAATGCTTAAGATATAGAAAAAAGATCCAGTGAAAGCTGGATCTTTTTTTTGTGTTATATTAGACTAATAAAAAAAGTATTTATGGGTAGGAAATTACTATTGATTCTAATTGTTGTTTTTAGCGTGTTTAAAGCCTTAGGACAAACTAAAAACGAAAAGCTGGCCATAGGAATCAATTATGGTTTTGGGAGCGAGTTTAATAATAGAAATTACACGTATACCAATCATTTTTATAAAGTAGAATTGCGTTATCGGCTTAATGAATCAAAGCATTTTAAATATGAGGTTTTAGTTCAGCCGGAAGTTAATTTTGGAAGACATCAATTGATAAATTTTTACTTTGTAAAGCCGGACAGACCTGATTATCTTGAAAAGAGGGAAGAATATACGAAGTTGAAGGAGGTGCATGAGTATGTGTTGAATCTTGGTTTTTTGGTCAGGAAACCAATTGGAAAAGTTTTCTCTGTTTATGCTTCAGGAAGTATTGGGCCAATGATTACCGATACAGAAACAGAAAGAATGTCTAAAGGTTTTGCTTTTGCAGATGTTTTTGCGATGGGTTTTTCGGTTAAAATGAATCGCTTACAGCTGGATGCCCGCGGTAACATTCGGCACGTTTCAAATGGAGGACTAAATGCTGAAAATGCGGGATATAATACCAGAAATATTGAATTGGGTATTTCGTATTTCCTGTAAATAAAAACGAATTAATGAAATTGGAATTTGCGCTGAAAGAGCTATGACAATAGTATAGTGCGTAGCACTGTGAATGATGATGGCAATTATGAGTTACGCCCTGAAAGGGCAAAAGCCTGATGGCAAAGAAAAGCATCCGGCATATTTTGTATGAGATTCTCTAAGAATGTGGATGTTTTTTTTGTTGAGATTTAGGGGCGACAATTGCTTTTGCTCTTTCAGGGCAGTTTTACATCCTAATCTAACTTATAGTGCTTCGTACTATGTTTTTGTTTTTAGGACTTTCAGTTCTATTCTCTTTCAACTTTTGTTTCTGATCCAAAAAAAAGCGTCCGATAAATTGAATTATCGGACGCTTTTTTATAGTTTTTTATCGAATGGATTAAGATTCTGCTAAAGGATTTCTTTGCGCTCTAATGACGAAGAAAAGTCCAATAATGATAAACGGAATACTTAGCCATTGTCCGGTAGAAAAAAGACCTAATTCATTTTCAAATCCGCCCTGACTTTCTTTTACAAATTCTACCACAAAACGTACTGCAAATAAGAGTACCAGAAACAGTCCGAATAGTAATCCTGATTTTAATCTTGCGTTCGTTTTCCAGTATAAGAAAAACAAAATCGCAAAAACAAATACATAGCTGATAGCTTCGTATAATTGTGTTGGATGTTTTGCGGGAACCTGAGCCAGTAAATCAGCAAATTTAGGATCTGTTGCGATAGCGGTATACGCAGCTTTAGGATCTGCGATTTGAGTAGCGTTTACCGCTTCGTTTTTACTGAACTGATCGTGTAAAAAACGAATTCCAAAGGCAGATTTTGTTTCATGTCCGATGATCTCAGAATTGAAAAAATTCCCTAAACGAACAAAAATAGCCCCACTGGCAACCGGAATTACAACACGGTCTAAAATCCATAATAATGGACGTTTCAAAATCTTTTTGCTGTAATAGTACATGGCAGCAATGATGGCAATAGCTGCGCCATGACTGGCTAATCCCTGAAATCCGGTAAATTCAAATTTAGGCTCGAATCTAACAGGTAAGAATATCTCAAGTAAATGATTTCTGAAATATTCCCAATCGTAAAATAAAACATGTCCTAATCGGGCACCTATTAACGTAGCTAAAACAGTCCAGACAAATAAAGAGTCTAACTTGTCGATAGATTCGTTTTCGCGTTCAAAGATTTTTTTCATTAAAAACCACCCTAGTCCGAAAGCAATTACGAACATTAAACTGTAATAACGAATCATAAAAAATCCTAGATCGATTCCTTCTGAAGGATTCCAAACGATATTTAGGGGCTGTGTCATGTGCTGTTGTTTTTTGTATTTTGTAAAAATAGATATTTAAAGTAGTGTTGCTCTTTATAAAAAGTTAATGTTTGTGTGAACATTTCTTTTCAGGAACGGGGTCGTAACCGGTTCTTCCCCAGGGGTGGCAGCTTAAGATTCTTTTCATGCCCAGATAGCCTCCATAAAACAAACCATGAGTCTGCAGAGCCTGAATCATGTAAGTAGAGCATGTAGGTTCAAATCTGCAACTCGCCGGAGTAAAAGGCGATATTGCAGATTGATAAAAGCGGACTAATAAAACAAATGGAGTGATTACTTTCATGATTTATTAGAAAATGAGTGATTTATATAGAGAAGCTGGTTCCTTCTTTTCCGTCTTTCAACTGAATTCCCAGACCAATCAATTGATCGCGAATCTGATCTGAAAGAGCGAAGTTTTTATCAGCTCGGGCTTGATTTCTCATCGCGATAAGCATGTTTACAGTTCCTTCCAGTTTGTCGGTATTTCCGTCAGCAGCTTTGTCATTGGCTAAGCCTAAAACATCAAAAACAAAAGCATTAATTGCAGTTGTGAAGGTGTTTAAATCTTCTGCTGAGATCGTTTCTTTTCCGTCTTTCAGTAAATTGATATAACGAACCGCTTCAAACAATTGCGCAATCAGAATTGGCGTATTGAAATCATCATTCATGGCATCGTAGCACAATTGTTTCCATGCTGCAATGTCAATAGAACTTGTTGTACCTGCTGAAATTGCAGGTAAAGCATCTACAGCTTCCATTAGTCTTTTGTATCCTTTTTCGGCAGCTACAATAGCATCATCAGAAAAATCCAGGATGCTTCTATAGTGTGCCTGCAACATGAAAAAGCGGGTTACAGACGCTGAAAAAGCTTTGCTAAGAATGTTGTTGTCTCCGCTTAAAATTTCTCCCGGTAAAATGTTGTTTCCGGTCGATTTTGCCATTTTCTTTCCGTTTAAAGTCAGCATATTGGCATGCATCCAGTAGTTTACCGGAGACTGACCTGTACAGGCTTCGTTTTGTGCAATTTCACATTCGTGATGTGGGAACTTCAAGTCCATTCCACCTCCGTGAATGTCGAAATGATTTCCAAGATATTTGGTACTCATGGCGGTACATTCTAAGTGCCAGCCCGGAAAACCATCACTCCATGGCGAAGGCCATCTCATAATATGTTCCGGTTCTGCTTTTTTCCAAAGCGCAAAATCCTGTGGGTTTCTTTTGTCAGATTGTCCATCAAGATCACGGGTGTTGGCCAGCATATCTTCGATATTTCTACCGCTTAAAATTCCATAATTATTGGTTTCGTTGTATTTCACAACGTCAAAATAAACCGATCCGTTTGCTTCATAACCAATTCCGGTATCGATAATTTTTTTGATGATTTCGATTTGCTCAATAATGTGTCCGGTAGCAGTTGGCTCAATGCTTGGCGGTAAGAAGTTGAAGGATCTCAATATATTATGAAAATCAACGGTATAGCGCTGAACAATTTCCATAGGTTCTAATTGCTCCAATCGTGCTTTCTTGGCAATCTTATCTTCACCTTCATCTACATCGTCTACAATATGCCCCACATCGGTAATGTTACGCACATATCGCACTTTGTAATCTAGGTGTAAAAAATACCTGAATATCACATCAAAAGACATGAAAGTTCTAACATTTCCTAAGTGTACATTGCTATAAACCGTAGGTCCGCAAACATACATTCCAACGTTTCCTTCATGTATAGGGTTGAAACTTTCTTTTTCACCCGAAAGTGAATTGTATATTTTTAGAGGTTGAGCTGTGTATAAAGGCATTTTTTTGTCGTTTAATCGTTTATTTGTTTAACCGTTTATTTGTTTACTGTTGAATCGCGTAACGTTCTGTAATTACTTAAGTTTTATTCTTTTGAAAGATAGTATTTTTTTAAACTGTTTATCTGATTGCAGATTTTTTCTATTTTTTCTCGGGTTTCAAGATATTCTGTCCCGGAAAGATAGTTTAAATCTCTGGAAATTATCAAATGATTTAAAGTTTCCATCGCTGACGAATAAGAAATCGTTAGAAAATGAGCTTTATCTTTATTCGTATTTCGTGACGTTCCTTCTGCAATATTTGTTGCAATTGAAGAAGAACTTCTTTTTATTTGAGAAGTGATTCCAAATAGCTCATTTGGCGGGAACGTATCAGTCAATTTGTAAATGTCTAATATAAACATTCTTGCATTTTGCCAAACTTCTAATTTCTCAAAAGAAAACGTGTACATTCTTTTCTGTTTAATTGTTGATTTGTTTAACCAGTTAATCGAAAGTTTTACTCAAAGAAAAATGCGATTAAACAAATCAACGATTCACCGATTCAACTAGAATTGTGTATCCAGTTTTATATAGTCCAAAAGTTCTCTTTTAACTTGCGGATCTTTAAATCTACCGCCAAATTCAGAGGTCACTGTGCTGCTTTCGATATCTTTGATTCCTCTGGAATTTACGCAAAGGTGTTTCGCGTCGATCACGCAGGCTACATCTTCAGTTCCAAGTGCTTTTTGTAATTCCTGAACAATTTGCATGGTTAGACGCTCCTGAACCTGAGGTCTTTTGGCATAATATTCTACAATACGGTTCATTTTGGATAAACCAATAACTCTTCCGTTAGAGATATAAGCCACGTGAGCTCTTCCGATGATTGGCAGTAAATGGTGCTCACAAGTAGAATAAACCGTAATGTTTTTTTCTACCAGCATTTCACCGTATTTGTAGTTGTTGTCAAAAGTAGAAGCTTTTGGCTGTTTGGAAGGGTTAAGACCTCCAAAAATTTCTTTTACAAACATTTTAGCCACTCGGTTTGGAGTACCTTTGATACTGTCATCCGTCAAATCCATTCCTAAGGTTTGAAGGATGTTTTCAACATCTTTTTTTATTTTTTCTATTTTTTCGTCATCACTTAAGTCAAAAGCATCCGGTCTCAAAGGATTTTTTGCGTTACTGCTAAAGTGATTGTCTCCTATTTCGTCTAAAAAATCTTCGTTATTTATCATTAAAAACTTACTATTAATATGGGTATTTCTTTTTAAGGCGGTAAAGATAATTAATAAATGGTAAACCTTTTCTATGGTTTTTACTATTTAATTGCGGCTTTTGCTATAAAATTCAAATTGTAGTGAAAATGTGGTTTTTTTTAAATGCAAAAGACAATAACACAGTATGTTATTGTCTTTTTAAAATTTTATATTCAGACCTTTATTTCTTATTGTAAACCAAAAGAGCTTCTTTTAAAATGTTTACAGCGGTAACCAAATCTTTTTTGTTTAAAACGTACGCAATTCGAACCTGATTCAGTCCCATTCCCGGTGTTGAGTAGAATCCGGCAGCGGGAGCAACCATAACCGTTTCTCCATTCAGATCGTAACTTTCTAAAAGCCATTGTGCAAAATCTTCAGAGTTGTCAATCGGTAATTGTGCGATGCAGTAAAACGCTCCTTTTGGTTTCGTCACAATAACGCCTTCAATTTTGTTCAATTCTGCGATTAAAGTGTCACGACGCTCTTTGTATTCGGAAATTACCTCGTCAAAATAACTTTGCGGAGTATCTATTGCCGCTTCACATGCAATTTGCTCGATAGTAGGAGGACTCAGACGTGCCTGTGCAAACTTCATTACAGTTGTCAACACCTCTTTGTTTTTGGTTACCAGACATCCAATTCTGGCGCCACACATGCTATAACGTTTAGAAACAGAATCAACCATGATCACATTTTGCTGAACATCTTCCAAATTCATTACAGAAAAATGTTCGTCGTCTCCGTCGTATAAAAACTCGCGATAGACTTCGTCAGCAATCAGGTATAAATCGTGTTTTTTGATTAAGCCTGCCAATTGTCTGATTTCTTCTTCAGAATATAAATATCCGGTTGGATTTCCGGGATTGCAAATTAATATGGCTTTTGTTTTTGTGGTAATGAGTTTTTCAACTTCTTCAATACTTGGTAAAGCAAATGCCGTTTCGATAGTCGAAACTAAAGGAATAACTGTTGCACTTGTTGAAGATGCAAATGCATGGTAATTAGCATAAAAAGGTTCCGGAATGATAATTTCATCTCCCGGATCTGTAATTGTGGCCAGCGCAAATAGTAAGGCTTCAGAACCACCAGTGGTAACAATGATGTCTTCTGTATCAACGTTTACATTTTGACGCTGGTAAAATTGAGCTAATTTTTTTCTATAGCTTTCATATCCGGCTGACGGACTATATTCTATAAGGGTTAAGTCAATATTTTTTACCGCCTCGATGGCCACTTCGGGTGTCTTGATATCCGGTTGACCAATGTTTAAATGATACACTTTGTGTCCTTTTTTCTTTGCTAAATCAGCAAAAGGAGCAAGTTTACGTATCGGTGATTCGGGCATGTTTCTGCCTTTGTGTGAGATTGTTGGCATGGGTTTTATTTATTGAAGTGCAAATTTGCATTTTTTTTTCGAATTTAACGTAAACATTACAGGTACTTATTAATTTGTAGTAATTATCGATATTTTTAGTAATTTTATCTTAAAATTTTATCAATGAGAAAACATTTCATGTTGTTTTTTGGGCTTTTCACAGCTTTTACACTTCAGGCGCAAGAAGATTTTCAAATAGAAAATCGTGCCTCCAAGGTTACTATACCTTTTACATTAATTAATAATCTGGTTTTTATTCCTATAAAAGTAAATGGAGTAGAACTAAATTTCCTGTTGGATTCGGGTGTTGAAGAAACCATTTTGTTCAGTATGGAAGAAAAACAGGAAGTTAGTTTTAAAAATGTTCAGAAAATTAAGCTCAGAGGTTTAGGAAGTGAAGACGAAATTGAAGGTTTGAAATCGACCAATAATGTTTTAGAAACCCATGGTTTAAGATCGAACAATCATTTGCTGTATGTCATTGTGGATCAGTCTTTTAATTTGTCATCACACATTGGAATTCCGGTGAATGGCATTATTGGATATAAATTTTTCAAAAACAACCTCGTTGAGTTAAACTATCAAAAGAAGAAGATTGTTGTTCATCAGAATAATGAAGAAACTCTAAAAAAACTGAATAAAAAATTTAAAGCAGTCCCGATTACGATCGAAAGATCTAAACCGTATCTGTATACAACTGCATTTGTAGACAATGTTGCTGTGCCCGCAAAAATGTTAATCGATATTGGTAATAGTGATGCTTTTTGGATTTTTAAGAATGATATTATAAAATTACCGACTAAAAATTTTCCTGATTTTCTTGGGAAGGGTTTCAGTGGTGATATCGAAGGTCATCGTGCCAAAATTGAAAAGTTTTCTATAGGGGAGTTCAATTTTAAAAATCCCATAGTGGCTTTTCCGGATTCAAGTTCGATTCGAAATGTGAAGATGGTGCCCGGGCGAATTGGTTCTGTTGGCGGGGAAGTTTTAAAACGATTTACGGTCGTATTGGATTATGCGGATAAAATACTGTATCTTAAGAAAAATAGTAAATTTTCAGAACCGTTTACTTATAATAAAAGCGGAATTACAGTGCAGCATAACGGACTTCAATGGGTTCAGGAAACGGTTCATCTGGAGACGGTAAAAGTTGTTAATTCAGTTGAAGAAGCAGGTTATCTAGGTAAAAAAAATGATGATTTCAGATACAAGTTCTCCTTAAAACCGGTTTATGAAATTGTAAACATCCGTAAAAATTCAGCCGCAGAACGTTGTGGATTGAAAACGGGAGATATTATTGTTCGAATTAATCGCGCACTTCCATACAGATATACGTTGCAGCAGATTAATTCACTTTTAAAATCTGAAGAAGATGTTTGGATAGATTTAGAAATAGAAAGAAATAGTCTCCTTTTAAAATTCAGATTTAAACTGGAAGATGAATTGTAATGGGGGTTAGCGCTATTTTTTTGTAGAGATTTTTTTGTAAAGATTTAATTATTAAAGTAAGTTCTAATTGTTTAATAAACATTATTATTTCGTTATGTTTGTAAAAAAATAACCGGAAGTCTATGGTGAAAAAATACACTAGTTTCTTGCAATTTGCATTGTTTTTTATTGTTTTGTTGGCTTGTGTTTCAAAAAGCCAGGCACAATGTGCAGGAACCGACGAGCAACATATAATTTGTGATATTGAAGATCCGGTCAATCAATCAATTTCTTTGTTTTCGTTGTTGGGAGGTACACCAACTCCGGGGGGGATCTGGACGGATAATAATAATCTAAGAGGTCTGGATCCTGCTACAGGAATGTTAAATGCCCAGCTTATATCAAGTGGAGGTACTTACCAATACACTTATACCGTAACAACGCCAGGATGTGTTGTAAATAAAGCAATCGTAACCTTAACTATTGGCGCATATTCGGGAATTGGAACTGAAGCTACAATCTGTAATGACAGAGGAGAGTATAATCTTTTTACGGCATTTAATAGTGTTATTATGGGACCGCATTCCAACGGAACATGGAGGGATAGCAGCGGTAGGATTGTAAAATCTACGTTCACGGTACCAAAAGTACAAGTGAAGACCACTTATAATTTTACTTATACAGTACCGCCTGTGCTGGCATGCGAATCGACACCACTTACTTCTGCCGTGAAGATAACGGTTGTAAGGAAGCCGGAAGCCGGAGATCCAACAGATAAAGAATTATGCGGCACGACTGACTTAGGGCCTTATGCTAATTTTGACCTGCACGAGCTGCTTTCAGGAGAAGATATGGGAGGTATGTGGAGTGGTCCAGGTATTACTGCATCAACGGGTCATACCGTTGATCTTCAGGCTTTGTTTGCTACATCAGGAGCGGGAGAGTACAGCTATACCTACACTGTTTTTGCAGTTCCGAATCAGAATATCTGCGAGAATGATAGTGAAACGGTAAAAATTACACTGGAAAAAAGATTAGATTTTACCGGCGCAAGGGTGTTGGTTGATTCGGATATTTGTGAAGATAAAATTGCAACAGCATCCTATATCGCAAGAATTATGCAAGGGCCGCAAGTAATTCCGAACGGAGAATATGAAGTTCAGTATACTATTACAGGGCCTACCGTTGCATCAGCAACTGTAAAGGCTAATTTTACAAATGGGGTATTGGTATTTCCGCTTAGCTCTAATTATTTTAAGCAAATAGGTACATTTACGCTTACGGTGACTAGCATTATAGCTACATCCGGTAAAAAATTATGTACCAATATAATTGGTATTTTATCAGATGATTTAATCATTAGTCCATTCCCGCGATTGGATGGTGCAGTATTAACAACCACTCCGGTCTGCCAGAATCAGGCAGCAATAGTTCAGCTTTCAAATGCTTCGTTATTGGCTAATGGAACTTACAGAATTACTTATAATCTGATGGGAGATAATGTTGTTACCGGTAGAACAGTAAATATTACAGTTTCCGCTGGGAGTGCAAACTTTGTAATTCCGGCGAGTCTAAATGTAAAAAGCGGATCATCAGCAATTACAATTACGAGTATCACAAACATTACAAATCCGACTCCCCAATGTTCGAATGTAGCCAATGTAAAAGGGAATCAGATTATTAATCCTCTGCCAGATGGGACAACTATTGTCGTACAGGTCGAAAACTTTTGTTTTGGAGAACCAGTTCCTGTAGCTGTTTCCGGATTAGGAAATTTAACTGACGTTACGCTCTCTTACACACTTTCGGGTGATAATTCTTCGGTATTACAAACGGTTGTTTTAGCAGTAGCAAACGGAAAAGCTAGTTTTGTTATTCCGCAAGGATTGCTTTTGAATACAGGTTCTTCAGTAATTATAGCCCGTAATTTAAAGAACAACACTACGTCATGTGATGTTAATTTAAGTAACGTAGTGGATTCTTTTGTGATAAATACTATTCCCAACGCTCCTATTGCAACAAGTCCGCAGGTATTTTGTAAAGTGGAGGGAGCAGTAATTACAAATTTAACGCCACGCGGGGCTCAGTACAAATGGTATAGTTCTGGAACGGCAACTACACCACTTGCAGATACTTATGTTTTAAAAACAGAGCAGCTTTATGTAAGAGAAATTTCTACTGCAAATTGTATTTCTGCACCAACTCCCGTTTCGGTTGTGGTAAATGATACGCCAGCTCCAACTCTGAATTCAGGTGGGGAAAATTTTTGTGGTTTAAAAAATCCGACAATTGCAGATTTATCCAAAGCGACCAATGTATCTTCGACAGTTGCGTGGTATGATGCCGAAAATAACGGTAATTTATTGACTTCAACAACTTTGCTTCGCGATAAGGCAACTTATTATGGTTTCGATCTTTCGATTGTAACCAGTTGTATTTCTGATGATTATTTAGGGGTTACAGTTTCTTTATTCGATTGTAATCCGGAAGAATATGCTTTTTTTATTCCGGACGGATTTTCACCAAACGGAGATAACGTAAATGATACTTTCAGGATTCCGGATATAGAATTTTTATACCCGGATTATACTCTTGAAATCTTCAACAGATATGGAAATGTAATGTTTAAAGGAAATAGAAATAAACCCAATTGGGATGGGAGAAATTCCGAATCGGCCGGTTTTGGTGATGGAATTGTACCAAATGGGGTCTATTTTTATGTGGTCAATTTTAATAAAGACAACAGACGTCCGCAGCAGGGGCGACTTTACCTGAACAGATAATTTCTTTTTATAGTATTTAAGATAAGTTTCAAATGAAAAAAGTACTACTTTTTATAAGTTTCCTCTTTTGTATCACATCAGCCTCAGCCCAACAGGATCCTGAGTACACCCATTATATGTACAACATGAGTGTAGTCAATCCTGCTTATGCGACAGGCGTTCCTGCTATGATGAATTTTGGAGGATTGTACAGAACGCAATGGGTGGGAGCTGTTGGAGCGCCTAAAACTTTTACCTTTTTCGGACATACAGCTTTAAGCGATAAAATTGAAGTGGGATTATCATTGGTTTCAGATGATATTGGCGACGGAGCAAAAAAAGAGAATAATTTTTATGCTGATTTTGCCTATGTTTTAAATTTGGGTGGGAAAAATAAACTTTCGCTTGGATTAAAAGCAGGTTATACATCGCTCCAAAGTAATTTCAACGGGTTTAAATTAGAGAGTGGGAATGTGGCCAGTGATTTGGCTTTCGCCGAAAATGTAAACGTCACCAAGCCAAATATTGGAGTAGGGGCCTATTACTTTAGAGATAATTTTTATGTCGGATTGTCTGTGCCTAATTTGTTGAGTACGAAACACCTTGAAGAAAAATCCGGAATCAACGCTTACGGATCAGAAGCCATTCATACTTTTTTAACGGCAGGATATGTTTTCCAACTCAATGATAAGGTTAAATTAAAGCCTGCTTTTCTGTCAAAATTTGTTCCGGGAGCGCCGGTTACTTTAGACCTGACGGCCAATGTTTTGTACAATAATAAATTTGAATTGGGTGCGGCCTATAGAGTAAACGATGCTGTAAGTGCTTTGTTGAATATAAACGTAACGCCAACTTTAAGAGTGGGCTATGCTTACGATCATACTTTATCGAATATGGGCAGGTTTAATTCAGGTACACACGAAATTATGCTGCTTTTTGATTTAGACTTATTAGGAAAAGGATATGATAAATCGCCAAGATTCTTTTAAAATGAAAAATAGGAAAAAATTACTCGTTATTATCTTCGTATTTTTAATACAGTTTTTACAGGCTCAGGATTTTGAATTGGGCAGAGCCAAACGTTTTTTTGATAAAACGCATTATGCTGAAGCTATTATTTTATACGAAAAATTAGCAGAAAATAAGCCTTCACAGGAAGTGATCAGGAATCTGGCAGACTCTTATTTTTACACGAACGATTTGATAAAAGCACAGCGTTATTACCGACTTTTGATTCAAAATTATGGTAATGGTTTAGATCGAAATTATTATTTCAGATATGCACAGACTTTAAAAGCAAGCAATAGTTATGACGATGCCAATGCCGCTTTAAAGGAGTATTATTCAAAATCAGATCATAGTGATGCGGTTTCTAATTTTGAGAAAGAATTAAAAACTCTGGAGAATGTTTCGGCAATAGGGAAACGATATGAACTTAAAAATTTGGCAATCAATACCCCTAATTCAGAGTTTGGGGCAGTAAAATATAAGGAAAACCTGGTTTTTGCAGGAGTAAAATTAAAGCCCGGATTGTTGGATAAAAAATTCAAATGGGACAATAAAACCTATTTGAATCTGGTGTCGATTCCTCTTAAAAACAGCAATTCCACGGATTCTATAGTGCATTATTTTGCCAAAGAGTTAAAAAGCGGGATGCATGAGGCAAACGCGGTTTTTACAAAAGATGGTAAAACGATTTATTTTACGCGAAACAATTCCAAGAATAAAAGCAAGAAAACAAACGAACAGAAAATTTCGAATCTTCAAATCTTTAAAGCCGAACTGGTGGAAGGGAAATGGAAAAATGTAACGTCTCTTCCGTTTAACAGTTCAGAATATTCAGTAGAACATCCCGCTTTGAGTCCGGATGAAAAAGTGTTGTACTTTGCATCAGACATGCCGGGGACTTTGGGTTCCTTTGATATTTATTCGGTAAACATTAATAAAGGAGCATTTGATACACCCCGAAATTTAGGACCAACAATTAATACCGACAAAAGAGAACAATTTCCCTTTGCTTCAACCGATCAAAAACTCTATTTTTCTTCTGACGGACATTTGGGTTATGGGTCACTTGATGTTTTTGTTTCCGATATTAAAGGAAACGACTATAGTAAACCGGTGAATGTGGGGCAGCCTTTGAATTCAAATGGAGATGATTTTTCTTTTAATATCGATGCCGATACCAAAGAAGGCTATTTTGCTTCTAATAGAGAGGGAGGAAAAGGGAGTGATGATATTTATCAGATTAAGGAAATCAAAGATCTGATTGTAGAAGATTGTAAACAATTTATTGCAGGAGTTATTACAGATGTTGATACCAAGCTGCCTCTGGAAAATGCGATAGTGACCTTGCAGAATTCAGATCAAAAGATTCTGAGCTCAACAATTACTTCTGCAGATGGGAAGTTCAGTTTTACAGTGGATTGCGAAAGTTCGTTTACGGTTTTAAGCTCCAAGGAAAATTACACAAGTGAATCGAGAACCATCTCTTCTGGAAAAATCAGAGATGCAAGTCATGATGCTTCGATGGCATTAAGATCTTTAGAAGTTATAAAACAGGAAGAACTGCAAATCACAGAAAAGAAAAGAAAAGAAGAACAGCAGCTTGCAGAAAAGAAAAGACAGGAGGAAGAAATTGATACGAAACGAAGAAAAGAAAGAGAAGCATTGGCTGCTATTGCTTTAAAAGAAGCCGATAAAAGGGCGAAGGCAGACGAAATTATCGCAAAAGATATTAGAAAGAAAGAGAAAACAGCTCAGATTCTTGCACAGGAAAAAGATGTGGTAAAAGACAGTAAAGGCAGATTAATCATTAAAACCGATCCGATTTATTTTGATTATAATTTGTGGTACATCCGAAAAGAATCTAAAGTAGTATTAGGACGTGTGGTGGAATTAATGAAGAAATATCCAGACATGGTAATCGAAATTGGATCGCATACTGATTCAAGAGGAAATGAAAAGTTTAATGCCAATTTATCTCAGAAAAGAGCCAGCTCAACCAGAGATTTTATACTAGAGTCAGGTATTAATGCCAAAAGGGTAACGGCTAAGGGATATGGGGAATCAGTACCTATTGTGAAATGCAATCCCGATGAGGCCTGTTCAGAAGAAGAACATGAATTGAACAGAAGAAGTGAATTTGTAATTAAGGACTTATAATTGCAGTAGTTAAATCAACCCGACAGATTTTAAAATCTTGTCGGGTTTAATGTTTAAAAAATTAGTTTGAACCTTTTCTTTTGGCTTCTTTTTTATTTAATTTTAACCCACTGGGTGAAATTGAATAAAGATTAATTCTAACACATAGAGACATAGGTATTAATGCTCAAAAAAGGACAATAAAAAAGAAATGTTTTTCTTTTACCTGGTTTACTATGTGTATTTTAATTAGTGAAACGCCTTCTCTAAGTCTGGAAAGACTATGTTTCTATGTGTTAGCAATTTCACGCAATAGAATTAGTTTTAAAAATAACAATGATTTAAAAAATAATAATTATGAAAAACCTAGTTGTATCCTGCTTGCTTGTGACATGTATCGGACTTCAAAGCTGTAAAAACAATGAGAATCAGAAGGAGGCTGAAGCAGCTAAAGCAGCTGCTGAAACCATTGTAAGTACAGAATGTTATAAAGCTATCTATGAAAAAGATACTATCGATTTAAAAGTAAACACACTAAAAAATGGAAAGATAAGTGGTAACATGACTATGAAAGTTGCCGCAGCAACAGAAAGAGTGGGAGAACTTGCAGGAGAATTTCGCGGAGATACCTTATTTGCCGATTATACTTTTCAAGAGGTGACCAACAAGAATAAAACGTTTAAAAATCCAATGGCATTCTTAAAGAAAGACAAAAGACTTATTTTAGGTAACGGGACAATGCAGACTACTATGGGAGTTACTTACCTGGTAAAAGATAAACCAATCGATTTTGATCGTGTAAAATATAAATTTGATGCTGTCGAGTGTACTGAGAAATCAAAATAATAACCTCTAAAAAACAAATCCGACAGGTTTTTAAAACTTGTCGGATTTAGATTGAAAATACAGATAAAAAAAGCCGCTTCTTAATTGTAGAAGCGGCTTGCTATTTTTTAGATTTTATTCTTTATAAAACTTCACCTTTGATTTTTAAGGCAACTCTACCGTCAGGGTAGTTTACAGCATTTGTTTCAACGGTAATTGTTTTACGAATCGGACCGGAAACCATGTTGTATTTTACATCAATTTTACCTTTTTTTCCTGGCATAACTGCTGCTGCGGGTTTGGTAACAACGATAGAACTTACGGTAGATTCAGCACCAGTAATCAAAAGCGGGGCATCACCTGTATTGGTAAATTCAAAAGAGCGAACTCCGTTGTCACTTTTCGAAATTTTTCCATAATCAATTGTATTGTCTTGGGCTTCAAATTCAATTTTTGGGCCGTTTTGTGCATAACTTATTGTACTAAACAATACGACTGCAATAAAAGAGGCTACATTTTTCATTTCAAATTTTTTTTTAAAGTTGTAAGTAAATATACATTCTTTTAATTAACACACAAATTATTAATTCGCTTTTTATAGTGTACTTAATTATTTACTTTTGCTGTCAATAATTAGTACAAAAATTGAACCAGTTTTTCTGTTTAATTGTTTAGCCGTGTATCCGCTTCATCGGTTGATGATTAGCAAAAGCTGTAATTACAGTAACAAAACGATTGAACAAATAAACAAATTAACGATTAAACAACCCTAGTAAATGACAATTCCAGCACAATTTGACGCTAAGACGATCGAGAACAAATGGTATGATTACTGGATGAAGAACAACTATTTTCATTCAGAACCTGATCACAGAACACCATATACAATTGTAATTCCGCCACCAAACGTCACAGGAGTCCTTCACATGGGGCATATGCTGAACAATACCATTCAGGATGTTTTAATTCGTAGAGCGCGTCTTAAAGGTTTTAACGCCTGTTGGGTTCCGGGAACGGATCATGCTTCTATCGCGACAGAAGCAAAAGTAGTACAGAAATTAAAAGCGGAAGGAATCAATAAGAATGATTTAACCCGTGAAGAATTTTTAGCACATGCCTGGGAATGGACGGATAAATACGGTGGTGTAATCTTAGATCAGCTTAAAAAATTAGGAGCTTCCTGCGATTGGGAAAGAACTAAATTTACAATGGATCCTGATATGTCAGCATCTGTAATTCGTTCGTTTGTAGATTTGTATAATAAAGGATTGATTTACAGAGGATACCGAATGGTAAACTGGGATCCGGAAGCAAAAACAACGCTTTCTGACGAAGAAGTAATCTATGAAGAACAACAAGGGAAATTATTTTTCTTAAAATATAAAATCGAAGGCTCAGAAGATTTTCTGACGATCGCCACGACGCGTCCTGAAACTATTTTTGGAGACACTGCAATCTGTATTAACCCAAATGATGAGCGTTTTGCACATCTAAAAGGAAAAAAAGCTATCGTTCCAATTTGTGGAAGAGTTATCCCGATTATTGAAGACGAATATGTAGATGTTGAATTCGGAACCGGATGTTTAAAAGTAACTCCGGCACATGATATGAATGATAAAACGTTAGGAGAGAAGCACAATCTTGAAATCGTTGATATCTTTAATGAAGATGCTACATTAAATAGTTTCGGATTGCATTATCAGGGCAAAGACCGTTTTGTGGTTCGTACTGAAATTGCAAAAGAATTAGAGGAAATCGGAGCTTTAGCTAAAACCGAAATCCATTTGAATAAAGTAGGAACCTCCGAAAGAACCAAAGCGGTAATCGAACCAAGATTGTCTGATCAATGGTTTTTGAAAATGGAAGATTTGGTAAAACCGGCCATTAAGTCCGTTTTAGAAACAGGAGACATCAAATTGCATCCAAAACGTTTCGAGAATACTTATGCGCATTGGTTAAACAACATCCGTGATTGGAATATCTCACGTCAATTATGGTGGGGACAACAAATTCCGGCTTATTATTATGGAGATGGAAAAGAAGATTTCGTAGTAGCAGAAACTATTGAAGATGCTTTGGCTTTAGCTAAAGAGAAAACAGCTAACAACTTACTTACAGCAGCTGACTTAAAACAAGATGTTGATGCCTTAGATACCTGGTTCTCATCATGGCTTTGGCCAATGTCAGTTTTTGGTGGAATTATGGATCCGGAAAGTGCAGATTATAAATATTACTATCCAACAAACGACTTGGTAACAGGTCCGGATATTTTATTCTTCTGGGTAGCCAGAATGATCATTGCAGGTTACGAGTACGCAGGTGAAAAACCATTTACGAATGTGTATTTAACCGGTTTAGTTCGTGATAAACAACGTCGTAAAATGTCTAAATCATTAGGGAATTCACCTGATCCTTTAGATTTAATCGATAAATTTAGTGCGGATGGAGTTCGTGTAGGATTGCTTTTAAGTGCTTCTGCCGGAAACGATATTATGTTTGATGAAGAATTATGTAATCAGGGGAAAGCATTTTCAAATAAAATCTGGAATGCCTTTAAACTGATTAAAGGATGGGAAGTTTCTGAAACGATTCCACAACCGGAGTCTTCAAAAGTAGCCATCGAATGGTACGAAGCAAAATTGCAGCAAACCTTGGTTGATATTGAAGATAATTTCGAAAAATACAGAATTTCAGATTCGTTGATGGCCATTTATAAATTGGTTTGGGATGATTTCTGTTCGTGGTTCTTAGAAATGATTAAACCGGCCTATCAACAGCCAATTGATAAAGTAACGTTTGATAAAGCGATTGAAATGTTAGAAAGTAATCTGAAATTGCTACATCCGTTTATGCCATTCTTAACGGAAGAAATTTGGCATTTACTTGCTGACAGAACTCCGGAAGAAGCTTTAATCGTTTCGACCTGGCCGGAATTAAAGCCTTTCAACGCCAATTTAATTTCAGATTTTGAAAGTACTATTGAAGTAATTTCAGGAATCCGAACAATTCGTAAGGATAAAAATATTCCGTTTAAAGATGCGATCGAATTGAAAGCAATCAACAGTGAGAATATCACTACCTATTTTGACTCTATCGTTACGAAGTTAGGGAACATTTCAGCTTTCGAATATGTTACGGCTAAAGTAGACGGAGCATTGTCTTTCCGTGTAAAATCAAATGAATATTTCATTCCGATTTCAGGAAATATCAATGTAGAAGAAGAAATCGCCAAACTGACTGCAGAGCTGGTATATACCCAAGGTTTCTTAAAATCTGTTCAGGCAAAATTATCTAACGAAAAATTTGTTGCCGGAGCACCTGAAAAAGTTTTGGCTAATGAAAAACAAAAAGAAGCGGATGCTTTGGCAAAAATTGCTACAATCGAGCAAAGTATTGCCGGATTGAAATAATTCGCTTTGTAATTAATATTTAAACCCAACAGATTTTTGAAAATCTGTTGGGTTTATTGTTTTTAATCGTCACGAATTCACGAATTAATCATTTACTCACAGATAGTAAAAAATAAAATTTGAGAATTCGTGGCTATTAAAAATAGGTTTGTTTTACAGGTTCTCGAAGTATGGTTCTTAATTTTTCAGAAGCTGTTTTTCGAAAGTCTGATAAATAAATTTCATGGTGTAAACCATTTTGCTCGAGCTGGTGTGCTGTAGAAAACTCCTGTATTTTTTTCAGCGTTTGAGGCTCATTTTCAAAGGGGCCGATATGAAGAACCTGTATTACTTTGCCTTCCGCCATCTCGTAAAATTCTATTGATTTCGCCCGTTCTATTTGTTTCTTATTTACTGTACTTTGAATGGCTTCTTCTGTTTGTTCTTTAGTTACGAAATCCGGCATTCTGATCATAATTCTGTAATCCCACTCACTTCGGGGTATTTTTAGCGGAGCTTCATCCATAGAAATGCCTTTGTATTTTTCAGTATCAAAACTCCATAAGGCTTCCAGTTTTGGAACAACAAAATCATTATTTGCGGCTTTCTGCATAAATTTAATAGCATAAGCAGTGGCATACAAGGCCTGAATATTTTCCGAGAATTCTTGTCCCGAAGGATCCCCTTTTCCTGTAATCGAGATGTAATTTGTTTTTTCAATATAAACGATCTCAGGATTAGTTTTAGCCCTGTAGTATACTTTGTCGGTTTTTGTTAAATCTAGTTTGCTCATCTTTTTAGTTTTATTACAAATTAAATCACAGGATGTGACAACAGTATGTCAGCAGAAATATTCTACATCTTTTTTCTTAAAAAAATAGCCACGAATTCACGAATTGTTTGTTTTCATAGTTAGTAAAAAATAAAATTCGAGAATTCGTGGCTATCAAAAGAAGCTGTTGCTTTTTTTTAAAAAGGAGGAAACGCCACGAATTCACGAATTGTTTGTTTTCATGGATAGTAAAAAATAAAATTCGAGAATTCGTGGCTATAAAAAGAAGCTGTTGCTTTTTTCAAAAAAGAGAAAACGCCACGAATTCACGAATTGTTTGTTTTCATGGATAGTAAAAAATAAAATTCGAAAATTCGTGGCGATTAAAAATAAGCCGTTATTTTTTCTTCTTCAAAAACAAAAATACAGGATAAGAAATCAAAGTGAGAACAACGATTATAGCAAAACCTTTTGGATCGCTGAAAATAAATCCTATTAATAAGGCAATCGAGGCTACAAAGGCAAATATTGTCGTCCAGGGATACCAAAAAGAATGATACGGACGTGGTAAATTGGGTTCAGTGGCTCTTAGTTTTAAGAGAGAAAGATAAGCTAATCCCCAAACGATTATAGAGATAAAGGCTGCGAAAGAAAATAATACTTCAAAAGAGCCAATGCAAATTAAAAATAAACTGAAAAGCGACGAAACTAAAAGCGCTATAATTGGTGTTCCGCCTTTATTTACTGTTGTTCCTTGTTTGAAAAAGAACCCGTCACGACTTAATCCGTAAAGGATTCTTGGCGGAATCATCATAAAAGCATTTAGTATACTGATTAATGAAAAAATGGAAATTACCGTAACAATAATAGCTCCGTTTTCTCCAAAAAGGATCTTGGCAACATCTGCTGCGGCTAAATTTGATTTTGCCAGGGTTTCAATTGGTAAAACATGAAAGAAAGCTGTGTTTACCAAAACATAAATGGCAACCACTAAAAAGACACCGCTGTACAATGATTTGGGAATATTTTTGTTGGGGTTATCGTTTTCTTCGGCAAAAAAGCAAACGCTGTTCCAGCCGTTGTAAGTCCCGATGATCAACTGCAATGATTTGAAAAAGCCAAAGATTAGTCCAATTTGAAAGAAAGAATGGTCCGTTTTGATTTTAGGAACTTCGGTGCCTGTGTACATAAAACAGGCTATGACCAAGGCTACAAAGCAGATTACTTTTAAGAAACTGGTAATTTGCTGAATGACGCTGCCGTTTTTTACACCACTTAAATGAATGAGTACAAAAGCAAGTAATAAAGAAATTGCCATCACGGTAGAATAGTTCGAGAGTACAGGAAACAAAATAATAATGTACTCACTAATAACAATACAATAAAAAGCCGGTGGTGTTACATTGACGATAAAATCAAACCAGCCGGAAAGAAAGCCGGCATATTCGCCAAAAGCTCTTTTAATATAGTTATAGGAACCTCCTGCTTTGGGTAACATTGTGGAAAGTTCTGCATAGGAGTTGGCTCCTAACAAAACATATAAACCTCCAAAGAGCCATGAAGCAATAATGAGCCAATAATTGTCGAGTAGGGAAGCAATGCTGCCGGGTGTACGAAGAATTCCAACGCCAATCGTTCCTCCAATTAATACAGCAATATTAAAACTTAAGCCAAGACTTTTTTGCAATTGATTTTTTTTAGCATCTGACATATATCGGAGTTTTGTTTTGGTGAGAATTTTTATGGAACAAAAGTAATACAATCGGATTACTTTCTTTAGTGAAAACAAAAAACCTCATCTATTGTCAGATGAGGTTTTCTGTTTAAAACCAGACTTTTTTGTTTTCGTTATTGAAATACGGCAAAAGTCCGGAGGGCAAAATCTAATTCAAAATTTAGAATTTATATTTTAAGCTTGTCATAACCTGACGAGGTGCAATTGGGTTGATACTGTAATTTTCGTGAACAGTATAATTCAACTCATTTGTAATATTAGATAGTTTACATAAAACGGAGAATTTTCTCCACTCGTAACCTACAGAAGCATCAATAGTAGTGTAACCTTCGATAGGAATATCTCTGTCTCTAATGGTAACAATGTAAGCAGGATTTGGTTTTGGATTGGCAGGTGTAGGCTTAACAGCTGTCCACAGATAATCATCATTCCATCCACCTAAACGGTTACCAATATAGTTAGCGATTGCTCCAAATGAAACTCCTTTAAACATTCCTTCCGGTACTTTATAGAAGAAACTTAGGTTGGCTGTATTTTTAGGTGTTCTTACAACCTGATCTCCCGCTACAAAACTTCCACTTGTTCCTGAAGTTTTAGTATAACGCATATCATTATAGCTATAACCGGCAATAATATTAAGTCCTTCAATAGGTGTTGCAGTAACATCAATTTCAACCCCTTTACTTTTAGTAGCTCCACCCAATACTTTTATGCTTGAATTCACATTTTCAGTAATACCATCGGCTAGAAATGGTGCGGTTTGAGCTAAATTGCTGTTTGAGATTTGGTAAACCGTTAAGTTTGTACTTAACAAGCCCTCAAAGAATTCTTTTTTAATACCTGCTTCGTATTGATCAATGATCGATGCTTCAATTGTTTTGTTGTCAACCGTGAATCCTATATTTGGTGAAAACGAGTTCGAGTAGCTGGCAAATAATGAAGTGCTTTTTGTTGGTTGATAGATAATACCCACTTTTGGAGAGAAAGCATTGTCTAGTTTTTTAGCACCAACTTCTGCTATTGCATTTTCCGGAGCGACCGTTTGAACTTTTGTACCGGTGTTATAAGTTTCTTTGTAAGTGGTAGCTTGGCCTTCTTGCCATGACCAACGAATACCTGCTAATACTTTGACTTTTTCTGTAATCGAAATCAGATCCTGAAAATAAGCCCCAAAACGATTGGTTTCTGTTTTTAGAATTTGAGTCGCTCTTGCGTTTGGAATATCATTTTTTTGTTTTGAAGGATCAAAAGTAAATAAATTGATAGTGTCATAATTTGCCGGATCAAAAGCATAAGTGTATCCGGTAGCAAATGAGTTTTCCCAATCAACACCTGTGAATACTTGATGTTTTACTGATCCGGTATTGAAATTTCCTTGTAAGCTTAATTGGTCGCCCAATATCTGCTCTAAATTTTTATTTTGAACTAATGCTCTGGTCCAGTCGCCACTATTGGTTATATTAGACATCTGAGCTGTAGATTTTTGAGTTCTATCATAACTTTGGAAAGAACTATTAAAGTTTAGCTTCCAGTTTTTATTGAAATCATGGTTTAATAAAACCGAAGCACTTGCTGATTTTGTAGTACCATTAGACCAAAGTGATCCGTAGAATGCATTACGAGGCAGGTCCAGAATTTGTTTTCCGATAAGTCCTGTTCCAAAATCCGGAGTCCAGTCTGCTGTTAAATAATCCCCTTGTACCGTAATTTGTGTTTTTGGATTGATGATAAAAAGTAAAGACGGGTTTACATATACACGTTCGTTTTTTACTACATTTCTGAAGCTTTCAGAGTTCTCGTAAGAACCGTTTATTCTAAAAGCAATTGACTTGCTAAGAGGACCATAAAAATCGAAAGAAGGTTTGTAGAACGCATAACTTCCAATTTGCATCGATACTTCACCGCCTGATTTAAATGAAGGTGTTTTGGTTACCAGGTTTAAGATACCTCCCGGTGCAACGTTTCCAAACAATAAAGCCGAACCTCCTTTTAAGAATTCAACTTTCTCCAGACCCGAAACATCAGGAATGGAGCCTGAATTGTAACGAAATCCGTTTTTAAACATATTGTTATCAGACATGTTGTATCCTCTTGAGAAAAAAGACTCCGTTGCACCACCTCGGGCAGAACCTACATAAACACCATTAGCGTTTTTAATAACTTCACTTAAACGAATGGCTTGTTGTTGTTCGATTACATCAGAACTAATAACCTGTATGCTTTGTGGATTGTCCATCGGTTTTAATCCTGAACGAACTGCAGTAACCGGTTTAGGCTCTCTATTGGTTTTAATTAATACTTCATTTAGTATTTCTCCTTTTTTGTTTTTTACCGTGTCATTGGCAGTTGAGGCTGCCTCGTCGCTTGAATAGTTTTGGCTGTAAGAAGCAAAACTTATAAAGGATAATGCAAGTAGTAAATTATATTTCATGTCGCTTATTTAGATTTAATAAAAATAAATTTTTGCAAATGTAATATCGAGATGCGGTCTTAACAAAATTTTCAGAGTTTTTCTAGATTAAAATTTCATTAGAATAGTCTTAAGATTAGCTTAAGATTTTGCTTTTTTAAATTTTATTAAGTAAGGAAGAAAGGGGGGTAAAAGAAATTTTAGGCTAAAAAAAGCCTTGCTCATTACGAACAAGGCCTAACTAACTATAAAATGATCAAATAATCAAATAAGGAATGGACTATTTTATTTAACGGCAATTAAATAAGTTGCCATCTTCCAGATTTCGTTGTAATTTTTACCATTATGTTCTCCGGCAGTTTTTTCGGTATAAGCAAATTCTACCATATAATTTCCTGACCAAAGCGGTGTAAAAGAGATTTCTCCTTTGTCATTGCTCCATAATTCTTTTTCCCAACCATTTGGAGCAATTACTTTTATTTTTTGTTTTTTAGCCGCTGCACCTTCATACAAAGCATTGATGTTTAGTACTGTTTTTTGTTTAGCCGCTGTCACTTCTTTAGCAAAGACACTAATGATGTTTGTATTTGCGGCAGCATCATTTCCTTTTGTGGCATTGCCCACGGTAACCGTTGCGCTTGAGTTGTAATCTAATTTCATGGTACCGTATACATCTTTTACCGTATGATGCATCACTACCGTATAAACGCCATCTTCGTCCGGTGTAAAAAAGGCCTGATATTTATTTTCTAAGGCTGTAGCAGTAAGTTTTGTTTCTTTTTTTGACGGGCTAATTACAACCAGTGAAAAATCTTTTAAATCCGAAAACCATTTTGCCGAAGCTGTAATATCATTATCTGAAAATTCTCCAAAGAAAACAGATATTTCCTGAGCTTTTCCTTTAGCTCCCACTGCTTTAGTTTCGATCCACAAGGCATGAGCAAATAGAGTAGGGCTGGCAATTAACATTAAAAGTAAAAATGTTATTGATTGTAAAGTTTTAGATTTCATAATATGCAATTAATGAGTTAATAATTTCGTATCACAAATGTAAAATTTAATATTAGTCTGACAATATTTATTTAGAATAATTATGAATAATAAATTATGAATCTAATTTTGGATTTTCTTCCGAATATCGTCAGCTCGTTTTGTGTCTCCATTTTTTATATATGCTTTTTCTAGTGCGTGAGGTACATTTTTACTTTTCGGATAATACTTTTCGGCATATTTAAAGAAAATAAGGGCCTGTTGCGGTTTATCAATGTCCAAACAATAATTGCCAATCCAATCCAGATAACTTTCGGTTGGGAGGAAGGTAAAACCGGTTTGCTGAGATAATTTAGCATATTGTTTTTCGACCAGTGTTGGATCAATAACAGCTTGTTTTACCTGAACCAGATGTTCTTCAAAAAGGAATCGTAAACCATCATATTCGGCCGGAATGGGAATGGTTCCGTGATCTTCATTGTCATAAAATTTAAAACCCCAGCGAAGGTTTTTAGGCTTTTTATCTTTCAGTAATTTTTCAAATTTTCTGATGCCTCTTGCCATATCTGTTGTGGTGTCCTGAGGAATACTTTTTTTATCGGCCATGGCTAAATAAATACTGCGCTGTTCAAAATTTTTTGTATTAAAAAGTGAATCCGCTTTTTTATTCATAAGTTCATTATCCCACCAAAGACTTGGGTCAATAATGATATAAGAATTAAAGAATGAGGTATGATTCAACAGAATATTTATGGCTGTTAATCCTCCAAAAGAATGTCCGTTTAAAACATTATATCCCGAAGTTCTGTAATTGGAGTCGATGTAAGGACGTAGCTCTTTCTCTAAAAAAGTGATGAAGTTTTTATTGCCTCCGCTTTGTTGAAACATCTTTTTGTTTTTATCAAAAAAGGCCTGACGATTTGCTTCGGTAGGGGTAAGATCTCTGGTTCGGTTGGTATTGGTTATTCCAACAACTATCATTTGAGGAATTCTGGCATAAGGTCCTCGTGCAAGCGATTGCTGAAGTCCGGTAAAGGAATGAAAATTACTCTCGGCATCTAGTAAATAAACAACAGGATATTTTGCAGGAGCATATTTAGTACTGTTGTAATCGGGGGGAAGATAAACCCAGAAGTTTCGTTCTTCATTTAATGCTTTAGAGAATAGATGATGCTTACTGCCAATCGAGATGCTGTCTTGCGAAAAGGAAGGCGTAAACCAAAAAAGGCATAGCAATAAAATTGTTTTTTTCATTTTTAAACTGATTGTGTTTTTTTCTTTTTATTCTGACGTCCGTACCAAATTAAAAAACCTGTCACGGGAAGAAACATGCATACAAGTCCCACAAGTAAAGTCAGTGTTTTTCCAATCCATCCGGCCCAAAAACCAATGTGGAGATTCATCGTTGTGTCGTCAATATCTAAACCGTTCATTACTTTTACGGGTATTTCAAATTCCTGGCCTGTATAGCGATTAAGCACAAAAGTTTTCCCGTTTTGAACGCCTTTCAAACCAATATCTTCGGCGGTAACTGCAAATAAACTGGTAATGCTGTCTTTTGCGGCAATCGATAATTTGACTTGTTCGATCGTTTTGTCTTTTGCAAATAATCGTTCTATTATTGGGTTTAATGCTGCAAATGTTTTAGTACTGTCATATTCAGGTTTGATGTCCCGAAATTTAGAGTAAGCGCGCGGCATACCTCCAAATACTTTTTGCGTCGCTGAGTTTAAAGGTTTGTTAACAATAATTAAACCGGTAATAGTAATCAATAAGGCGGGCAATAGGTTGTAAAATCCGGGAACATTGTGTAAATCGTAGTTGAGTCGTTTAAAACTGGCATTTTTTTTAATAGTAAAGCTTTGCAGTTTGGTAGATCGGTTCCATTTTTTTGGCCACCATAAGATAAGTCCTGTAATTAATTCGATTAGAAAAATCCAAACTGAAATTTCTATAATTAAATTTCCGATATCTCCAAAAGGAATATGACCGCTGTGTATGTGGGCAATGACATAGAAGAAATCATAAGCCTTTCCGGAAGTTAAAACTTTGCCTGTATAAGGATCGATCCATGAAAATTGCAAATCCCGGTCTTTGGTCGACGAAGCCATCTTAATGGTTCTTTCGGGATCTCTGTAGGTAATAAAATAACTGGGTTTACGATTGGGCAGTTGTGTTTTGAAAGCCCTTATAATTTCTTCCGGAATTAGTTTTTGTTCTTTTACTTCAGAAACATATAAGGAATCATAAGCCAAACCATCAATAATATTATCGCAAAAGATAAATAATACTCCTGTAAGCGCTACAATAAATACAATAATTCCGGAAGTAAGTCCTAACCATAAGTGGAGCCAATGATTCAGTTTACTCCATTTGCTTTTTTGTTTGTTTTTTTTGATTGTATTTCCAGACATACTGTAAAACGATAAAAACCAAGCTACAATCGATAAGATATGATAGCTTGGTTATAACTAATTAAAAAGAATTAAAATTTAAAAGTAAGATTAGCTACTAATTGTCTTGTTGGCATCATATTAGCCCAATAATCTGCTGACCAATATTCTTTGTTCGCAAGATTATTGACTTTTAGCCCTAATCTAAATTTTTGTTTTTCATAGAAGACACTGGCATCTAATGTGGTGTATCCGTTTGCTGTAAAGGTGTTGGCATCATTTAAATAGCTATCACTTTGAGTGTTTCCGCCAAAACCAAAACCAACTCCTTTGGCTTGTCCGTCTAAGATTTTATAGCTAATCCAGAAATTAGCAACATTAGCAGGAGTAGAGTAAGGTTTTTTTCCTTCAAGACTTGGGTTTGCTTTGGTGTATTCACTTTGGTTATAACCGTAGCCTACAATAATGTGTAAGCCTCTAAACGGATTTGCAATCAGATCGGCCTCAAAACCTTTACTGCTTTGCGTTGCATCCTGAACAGAAAATAAAGGATTGTTAGGATCTGTACGCAATTTGTTTTTTACTTTAATATCATAGTAACTCAAAGTACCGTTTAGTTTTCCTCCCAGTAATTCAATTTTTACACCACCTTCTAACTGGTTTGCTTCTTCAGGTTTAAACTCTGTCAAACCATTTGGATTGTCTGCAGTTGGTGCTGGCGACACATTGCTGAATCCGTTCATATAATTTCCAAAAACCGAAACTTTGTCTTTAACAACCTGATACACTAAACCAAATTTTGGAGAAACAGCATTCTGATTGTACTGTGCAATTTTGTTTTCGTAATGATCAAAACGCGCGCTGGCCATAGCAATAAATCGATCGGTAATATTGATCACATCCGAAGCATAAAAACTTAATGTTCTAAAATCTCTGGTGTTAACTACAGTTGGCGCCGTCATATTAGCGATAAGCTGTTTGTATTTCTCCATATTGATAAAAGCGGCATTTCCGTTGATGGTAAGGGCAGGATTTGCAACAGCGGTATCATAATTATTAATGAGCCATCTGTTATCATTTGTACTGATATAGGTGTAATCGATCCCTAAAAGTAATCGGTTTTTAAGGCTTCCAATATTGAAATTCCCGATAAAGTTTTGTTGAATTTGTGACGTTTTAAAGGTACTGTTGATGTTGTACAATCTTCGTTGTAAAGTAATACCAGAATTCGCAGCCGTATTGATCAGTAAGAACAAATAATTGGCCTTATTGTCGGTAAAAGCATTAGAAAAATTAGTTTGCGAAACCCATTGATCTGACAATTGATAGGTGGCTTTTGCAAAAATATTGGTGTTTTTTGCTTCCGATTGTAAATCATCTGTCGCATACGATTTTTTGAAATCAAAATGTAAATCATTCAGACTTTTTACTGGTGGTGTACCGCTTCCTAAACCAATAGAAGTTGAATTACGGTTTCCTTGATACAATTCTAAATCAAAGTCAAAGGTCAAACGGTCACTGGCTTTATAAGTAAAGGAAGGAGCCACGACAAAAGTGTGGCTTTTGCCATAATCCTGCCATGTTTTTTGGTTGTCTAAAGCGGCGTTAATCCTAAAAAGCATTGTTTTTTCTTCATTAAGAGGTGTATTAAAATCGATAGTTGTACGACTTAGAGCCCAGCTTCCGGTCGTATAACTTACTTCACCTTTCATAAAGTCAAAAGGCTTTTTAGTCACTCTGTTGATAAGACCGCCATAAGTGGTTAAGGACGAGCCAAACAAGGTTGCTGATGGTCCTTTGATTACTTCGATACTTTCCAGGTTTACAGGATCACTCATCGTTACCCAGTTTGTGTTCATTCCGTTACGGATTGATCCCGCTGCCGATGAACCGCTAAAACCACGCATTCTTAAACTTAATCCAACTCCTCCAGAACCCACACTTTGCGTCACGTTGTTTAATCCCGGAGCCGAGTTTAAAGCACTTCTGAAATCAACAGCTATTTGTTCTACAAAGAGTTCTTTGGGAACGACGGTATACACTTGCGGGTTTTCAAGATTTGCAATCGGTAATCTCGCGACATATTCACTTTGTTTTTTAGCAAATTTTTTGGCGGCAGAAACAACCACAACTTCCTGTAATTCTTTTAAAGAAGATTCTAATTGAAATGAAACCGTTGAGGTTTCATTTGCACTGACTGTAATTTGCTGTTTTGATGGAATATGTCCCATCATATTAATTTCGATTTCATATGTTCCTGTAGGCACCTGGCTTAAAATAAAAACACCATTTTCATCTGTGAGGGCTGACTTTTTTAATTTTGGTACTGTAATATTTACGGAGGAGGCAAGGTGGTCATCTGAAGTAATTACAGTTCCTTTTATAGAACCTGTACTTTGTTGGGAAAATGCATTTGTAATGAAAAAACAAACCAGAAGAAGCATGTAAATGGGGGTGGTTAACATCTTTTTTACCCTTGGTATAATAAAAAGCATACTATATTTATTTAGATTGGTTATAAATTGATAATTTTACGCAAAAGTAATATGTTAATAAAAACATAATAAACGCAATAAGGATTAATATAAACGCAATAAGGATTTAAATGAAATCGTCTTGTAATTAGTAAGTTATAGACTATAATTATGCGTTTAAACCCGTAGCAGCAAATAGAATTTTAGCGATGAAAACAGTGATGAGAAGTGATATTTTTAAGCGAGAACTGGTTGTTGTAAATGATCCTATTCGGTTTAATAAGGAAGATCTTGTCGAGAAGAAAATCAATTATAATTACAAAGGAATTAGAGGTGTCATTACCGATATAATGTTAGATGGGGTTCATTTGGTGGCAAGAGATCTAATAATAGAAAATGAATTTTACTCGATTGAAGTAGAGCACGATTTTTCGTTCATAAAGCTTCATATTGAAATGGAGGGTGATAATGAATACTGTCCCGAGAATGCATCAGACAGAGGGATTTATATTCCGCAGGGACACTATAATTTGTTTTATTTGCCCAAAATAAAAGGCATTTTAAATTATCGGACTAAAAGAAGAAAAACGCTCGAAATCACGTTTACGGCATCCTATTTAGAGCAGCTGTTTTACCCAAATTTAAAAACCACCATTCCGCTTTTGGCAGAAGCAATAGCTACTCATACCTCATACGCAATGTGGGATACGAGCAAAAGTATTTCGCCTAAACTGAATGTTTTGATAGAAGATATCTTGCAATGTTCGTACTCCGGAGCCATTAAAAAAGCTTTTTTGGAATCAAAAGTAGTAGAGATTCTTTCGTATTTATTTACCATTATAAATGAAGAAGAAAATACCAAAGTAAGCGTAGAACTTAGTGCATGCGATTATGTTAAAATCCTTGAAGTCGAAAATATTTTAAAAACACAATTTAAAGAAAAACATACTTTAGCGAGTATTGCATCGCAGGTAGGACTGAATAATTTTAAAATTAAAAAATATTTTAAGATGGTTTTTAATGCTACTGTTTTTAATTATTTGACGCAGGTGAGAATGGAATATGCGAAACAAATGATATTAGAAAAGGATCTCCCGATATCTGTTGTTTCTGAAGAATTAGGTTATAAAAACCCGCACCATTTTACCGTAGCGTTCAAAAAAACGTTTGGATATCTGCCCAGTAAGCTAAAAAAGTAAAAGGGACTAATCTTTTAAATTAGCCCCTTTTTTATCTTTATCAGAGAGTTTGTATTAGAATTTGTAGGCGAAACTGGCTACAACATTTCTGGGTTTTTGTGGATTTAGAGTAGACCACCCACCATTAAAATAGTCTTTGTTTGCAATATTATTGATGTTAAAAGCTACGCGGAATTTATTTGAATTATAGAAAACCGAGCCATTGATTACAGTATAATCCGGCAATACAAATTTTCCGGTTTTGGAACTGTTCAGAATGGCATTTTCACTGGCATAATTTCCTCCAAAACCAATACCGAAATTCTCTAATGTACCTTCTTCAAATTTATAAGTAGCCCATAAGTTTACTAAGTTTTTAGGACCTGACCAAAAGGGTCTTTTGCCTTGCTCCAGCCAAACATTTCCAACATCACCTTTTGTAATTTTACTGTCGTTGTAGCTGTATCCGGCAATTATACTTAATCCTTTTATTGGCGCAGCATTCAGGTCAAATTCAAAACCTTTGCTTTGCGCTTCACCACCCTGGGAGCTGTACAATGGATTACTGGTCACTAAATTGGCTACATTAATGTTATAGTAACTCACAGTAGCATTTAATTTATCTTCGAAAATAGTCGCTTTAACTCCAAATTCCAATTGATTGGCATGTTCCGCCTCAAAAGTTTTGGAACCGATTAAATTGCCATCAGAGTCATAAGTCACGGCTGGAGCAATATTTCTGAAGCCATTCATGTAATTGGCAAATACGGCTAACTTATCTTCGACGGGCTGGTATAATAATCCGAATTTTGGCGATAAAGCCGTTTGTGTATAATCGTCATTCTTATTTTTGATGTCACCTTTCGTATCAAAATAATCAACTCTTAAACTAGCCATGGCTAACAATTTAGAAGTAATGTTAAGTACATCAGACGCATAGACGCTATAAGTAGCATCTTGTTGATTAAAGTTTCCGGCCTTTTCATTTGCCAGAAGTTTATCAACAGACGTTTGGGTCAGATAATAAGGATTGGCAGCATTTAATTGTCTCACTTCGCCCTGTGCTGTAATGTTGTAAAGACGGCCATAACCGGAACCTCCGGACATTACATTTCTTTCAAAATAATCCAAACCTGCAACAAGACGATTGCGCATGGATCCAATTTTAAAATCACCAATAAAATTCTGTTGAATATCAGTTGTTACGGTTTGTGATTGTTCTTTGGTGATGTTAAATCCGAAATCTTTATTTCCGTCTTCATTGTCATAGATATAAGTGTAATAACCTCTCGATTTTGATGAACTTCTGGATAAAACCGTTTGCGAAGTCCATTGCTCAGAAATTTTGTAATTCATCTGTCCCTGAAGACTGTATCTTGGATTTTTTATTGATAGATCGTTGCTGTAAAATGATAAATCGGTATTATAGTTTAATTCGGTTAAGTTAGCATATTGTAAAGCGGAATCTCTGCCTAAAAATAGCATTGAGGGCGTTGTTTTTTCTTCCAGCATTAACTCCGTATGGATCAAAAAGGAAAGCTTATCGTTTACTTTATAAGAAAGGGAAGGAGCTACAAAAAATGAAGTACGAAATCCGGCATCCTGAAAACTGTTTTCGGTTTGATAAGCAGTATTAATTCTAAAAATAACATTATCGGCATCGTCTAGAGGAGTATTGATATCGGCAGTAATACGATTTAAACCGAAACTTCCGGCCAGATAAGAGACTTCACCACCAAAGCCACTATATGGTTTTTTGGTAACGGTATTAATAAGTCCGCCATAGCTCACTAAACTGCTGCCAAATAAAGTTCCGGATGGACCTTTTATGACTTCGATGCGTTCAACGTTTGCCGGATCTAAACTTCCGTTGGTTAAACCCGGTAATCCGTTTACAATATTGGCCTGGACTTCAAATCCACGAAGACTATAATACGAACCACCATCACCGCCACGACCTGTAGATTCCCATAACTTTTGAATTCCGGGTACATTTTTTAAGGCATCTTCATAATTTGTAATGGCTTGTTCCTTAATTAATTCAGATGAAACGATATTGTAAACCTGGGGATTTTCGACATTCTTTAAAGGCATTTTTGAAACATAAGTACTTTGCTTCGGAAAAGCTTTTCTTCGATTATTGGTAATGATTACCTCTTTTAACTGTTTGTTCGAAACCTTCAACTGTAAGTTAAGTGTTGTATTTTCATTGATCGAAACAATTACTTCCTGTTCCAGAGTTTCATAACCGGCTAAAGAAACTTGCAAAGTGTAGGTGTTTGGTCTTACTCTGTTAAATTCAAAAGCGCCGTCCTCATTACTAATGGTAGTGTATTTTGAGTTTTTAAGGATAACATTTACACCTGGTGCAGCATCACCATCAGATGTTGTGATTGTCCCTTTTATTTTTCCGAAATTTTGCTGGGCAAATGAACCGAAAAAAGAAAAAAGGAAACTGATTGTAAGTAGAAAACGATAGGTTTTCACAATAGAATATTTCATTTTATATTGAGTTTGGTTAAAGTAATTATTTTTATTTAGAATTAATAAAAACAATGCAAATGTAAAGAATACTATTTCTTTAACAAATAGTTTGGAGCTTGATTTTATGAAGTTTGAGTTATATTTGAGTTACTTTTTTCAAAATTTAGAGGGGTATATGCAGAATGAATTAAATTTCTGACGTTTATTAAAAAACTTAAAAAGAGTAGCAGTTACATGCTGAAAGCCTTAATTTTGTATCCAAATTGAAAACTTCCCCATGATTTTACCTTTCTTGAAAAAACTGCAGCATTCACCTAAAGGATACCGTTTGGCCAATACTGTATTTTTTTTCCTCTCAGGATTTGGATATTCTTCCTGGGTGTCCCGTATTCCGCATATACAGGCGCAATTGCATCTGTCTGAAGCTGAGTTTGGCGCTGTTTTATTTGCCTTTCCGATTGGTTTAATGCTGACCATGCCTTTTACAGGAATGCTGTTAAATAAATACAGCAGTCGTTATGTTATGCTGTTGGGAGCCATCATGTTTAATATTGCTCTGGCGTTACCTGGTTTAGCAGCTTTTGTATGGCAGTTGGTCGTCATACTTTTAATTTTTGGAGCTTCGAGGAACATTTTCAACTTATCCATAAATGCACAATCACTGGAGGTTCAGAAATTATATCCAAAATCAATTATAACCCGTTTTCATGCCGTATGGAGTATAGCTGTTTTTTCGGGAGCAGGTTTGGGTTATGTAATGGTGACACAACATATTGCACCGATTCATCATTTACTTGGCGTTAGCGTTTTTATGATGGGGCTTACGGCTTGCTTTTATCCGATGAGTATCCATAATGAGCCTGTGCCGGTAAAAAAGAAGTTCTTTTCGATGCCGGAAAAAAATCTGATAAAGTTCGCCCTGATTTGTTTTGTGTCTATGGCCTGCGAAAATACCATGTACGACTGGAGCGGTATTTATTTTAAAAACATACTAAAAGCTTCTCCAAAACTAACCAGCGCCGCCTTTGTCTTTTTTGCAACAGCAGTAACCTTGGGACGTCTGTTTGGGGATTATGGCGTAATGAAATTTGGCACCAAACGGATTTTGTTTTACAGCGGAGTTTTAATCACAACGGGTTTTGCGATTTGTTTTGCCCTGCCGTATGCTTATCCAACAATTTTTGGCTATGTCCTGATTGGATTTGGAGTTTCCTGTGTCGTTCCGCTTGTATTTAGTATCGCCGGAAGATCATCTAAATTAAGCAGCGGTTCAGCCTTAACCTCTATCTCTACAATTGGCTATCTAGGATTTTTACTGGTTCCGCCTATGGTTGGTTTTATCTCTGAATATTTAAGTATGAAATGGGCATTTTTAATAATGGCACTTCTGGGGATACTGATGATTTTGATGGTCAATAAAATCGGGGAGAAGGAGTGATTTTTTCTGAGGGGCTAAGATACTAAGCTTTTGTTGGAAAGGGACTAAGCTACTAAGTTGCTAAGGTTCTGAGTTTTTTTAATCGCGAAGCTCGTAGTTTTTAAATTTCGTAGGGATGAACTGTTTTTTTGAGTTGCTAAGGCACTGAGATACAAAGTTTCAAAGTTGTTTATTGTTTAATCTTTAATAAGAGATATGAAGCAGAGAAAAATTATTAGAATTCCCGTGAATAAAAGAATTTTTGTAAATTGTTTATCTTTTAGATCCCCACTTTTTTTCTCAAAATAGCTTTTATATCTAAACATTGTCCCTCTTCCTGTTTCATAAGGGATTAATTCCCTATTGTATATTTTCCAAAATATTAATCTAATTAAATGATACTGAAAGAAAGTTAGCAAAGGAATTATTGCAATAAGAGAATTGTTAATAGAAAATGCAGTTGATAATAATAACCAGATTATAGAAAAATAAACATTTCTAAATCTTAGTCCAAAAGGAGAAGAAATAGTTAAAAATCCAATGATTAAGGAAATTATAAATGAAGTTGAAAGTTTGTCTGCTGGGTTATATTTATTGATGTATATATAGTAGAATATTACAATTATGTACAAAAATAGATATATTAAATCTGAAAGAATTAGTTTTCTAATTTCTAATTTTCCAATAATAAATTTCCTATTCATTGATTTTTCTATCTATTATGGATATAATTGGAGAACTATTTCTTCGTCATCACAAATTTCTCTGAACTTGGTTTACCGTTTAAATTTCCGGAAATCTCAGCAGTTAAAGTATTATTCGCTCCTTTTGTATAGGTTATTTTTTGCGGATAATCGTGTTTCGGATTTTCAAAAACCAATTGTTTGTCTGATTCAGCAGTCGATTGAAAAGCCACCGGTTTATCATCATTCTGGCCTTTCACCGTTGCAAAATAAGTTAAGGTTTCTTCTTTTTGAGATAACACGATGTTTTCGAAATGAATAGTATCTTTTTCTTTAATGAAATAAGAGGCTGCACTAAAAGTACTGTCATTTAGTTTTTGCCAATTTTCAGTCAGAATACCGTCCGGAGATTTGTTTTCCCAGTTTCCTATTAACCAGTCTGCGACTTTGATTTTATCTTTTTCAGCAGAATCTTTCTTCTGGCAGGAAACAGCAGCGATTAAAAGCACTGAAAGGGTAATTTTTTGAAACATATCTATACGTTTTGGTGTTAAATCAAAAGGCTAAAGTATGAAAAAGAATGGTTTGTTTTAAAAAGTGAGATGTGAAATGTGAAAAGTAAAAAGTAAAATGGTAACGCATTTCAGATTTAACGTCTAATGTCTAAAATCTAACATTTCAGAAAATTCACATCTAACAAAATTCACAAAGAATCGAATATACCAATTCCTTTGTTGGTTTCTGATCTTTTAATTTGGCTCGTACATCGTCAAAAGTAACTTTAAAATCACAACCTGATTTGTATTCACTACAGCCGTAGGCCGTTTTACCCTTGAGAATTGTTCCTTTTTGACATTTTGGACACGTTAAGGCATCAGATGCTGCTGTCACTGATTTTGCTTTCGGAGTGGTTTTCTTCGTCTCTAATTTAAGTTTGTAATTTTCTTCAAAGCGAATCAAACCTTCAACAGTTCCTTCTTCGGTTTTAAACCCTTTTATGTTTACAGTAGATCCTTTCTGAACCAATCTTAAATATTGATTTTCGGATATTTTTTTCTCTGCAAAAGTATAAGGCAGCAGAAAATCACAACCCGATTTATAATTACCGCACCCAAAAGCCGATTTTCCTTTTATTAAAGTAGCTTTTTGGCATTTTGGACAGGTTTCGGCTAAAATTCCCGCGGCTTTCTTTTTCTCTGCTTTTACAACTGGTTTTTCAATCGTTGCTGCATGCGAAATATTAGCATGTCTGGTTTCGCTTCGTACTTCGGTGACCAAAGCTTCTACCATGCGTTTCATGTTTTTAATAAAAGCTCCTGCAGTAAAAGTTCCTTTTTCGATATCTTTCAGTTGCTTTTCCCAGGAACCTGTTAGCTCAGCCGATTTGATAAGTTCGTTCTGAATCGTATCAATTAGCTGAATTCCCGTAGGCGTTGGCAAAACCTGTTTTTTGTTTCGAACGATATACTGACGTTTGAAAAGTGTCTCGATAATATTCGCCCTTGTTGACGGACGACCAATACCGTTTTCTTTCATGAGTTCGCGAAGATCTTCATCATCGACTTGTTTTCCGGCAGTTTCCATAGCACGCAGCAAAGTCGCTTCGGTAAACTGGTTGGGTGGTTTGGTTTCTTTTTGCAAAAAAGAAGGCTCATGCGGCCCTTTTTCTCCCACCACAAAACTGGGTAACAAATCCGCTTCTCTTTCTTTAGCGTTTGGGTCTTCAAATACGACACGAAACCCTTTTTTTAAGATCTCTTTTCCGGTGGTTCTGAAAGTTACGTCAGCGGCTTTACCAATTACTGTGGTATTGGCTACGAGACAATCATCGTAAAATACGGCAATAAAACGTTTCGTAATAATGTCATAGACCTGCTGCTGGTTGAATTGCAAATGAGCTTCTATTCCGGTAGGGATAATCGCATGGTGATCTGTAACTTTTTTATCGTTGAAAACCTTTGGTGATTTTTTTATTTTTTTCTCTAAAAGCGGTTGGGTCAATTCGGCATATTTCGTTAATTTTTGCAGAATTCCTGGTACTTTTGGATAAATGTCATTTGGTAAGAAGGTGGTATCTACTCTGGGATAGGTGACTACTTTTTGTTCGTATAAAGTTTGTACGATTTTAAGCGTTTCATCTGCCGAAAATCCAAATTTGGTATTGCAGTATACTTGCAGACCTGTTAAATCAAATAGCTTTGGAGCGTATTCGTTTCCGTTCTTTTTTTCAACCGAAACAATTTCGAATTCACTTTCTTTGACTTTATTGGCCAGAAGCTCTCCATCTTCTTTTTTAAGGAAACGTCCTTCTTCATAACTAAAAAGAGTTTCTCGGTATAAAGTCTGCAGTTCCCAATACGGCTGAGGTTTAAAATTTTCGATTTCTTTAAATCGGTCCACTACCATGGCCAATGTAGGTGTCTGTACACGTCCGATAGACAGCACTTGTTTGTAACCGCCATGTTTTACGGTATACAAGCGGGTAGCATTCATTCCCAGCAGCCAATCGCCAATAGCCCTTGAGAATCCGGCATAGAATAAATTGTCGTAGTTTTCAGAGGGTTTCAGATTTTCAAAACCTTCTTTGATGGCTTCGGTGGTTAGAGACGAAATCCATAAACGCTGTACTTCGCCCTTATAATGTGCCTCATTCATCACCCAACGCTGAATAAGTTCTCCTTCCTGCCCGGCATCCCCACAGTTGATGACTACTTCGGCTTTGTCAAACAGACTTTTTACGATTTTAAATTGCTTTTGGATGCTTGAACTTTGTACCACTTTGGTTTCAAATTTCTCAGGAAGCATGGGTAAGTTGTTCAAATCCCAACTTTTCCAATGGGGTTTGTAATCGTTGGGTTCTTTTAAGGTACATAAATGCCCGAAAGTGTAGGTTACAGCATAACCATTGCCTTCAAAATAACCATCGTGTTTGGTATTGGCTCCCAAAACGGATGCGATTTCACGTGCGACACTTGGTTTCTCAGCAATACAGACCTTCATTTTTCTCTTTCTAATTCAAAAGCGAAATTAGGAATTTTAAAAGTGGTATTGAAATAATAGAGTTACAAAGTTACAAAGGGACAAAGATGCAAAGGTTTTTGTTTCCCGCAGATTTAAAGAGATTTGAGCAGATGCACGCGGAATAATTTACAGAAATCATATAGAATCTGCATTGATTTGTGGAATCTGCGTGAAAAAACTTTTGATAATTTTAATTTTATAGCCCATGAATAAAGCATAAAACCCACAAACAGAAGCTTAAAAGTGGTATTAAATAATAGAGTTACAAAGTTACAAAGGGGCAAAGTTGCAAAGGTTTTTGTTTCCCGCAGATTTAAAGAGATTTGAGCAGATGCACGCGGAATAATTTACAGAAATCATATAGAATCTGCATTGATTTGTGGAATCTGCGTGAAAAAACTTTTGATAATTTTAATTTTATAGCCCATGAATAAAGCATAAAAACCACAAACAGAAGCTTAAAAGTGGTATTGAAATAATAGAGTTACAAAGTTATAAAGTTACAAAGGGGCAAAGATGCAAAGGGACACAGGGTTTTGTTTCTTGTAAATTTAAAAGAGAATTGAATTGGTATGGACAGAAGGATTTAAAAAAATCTGCATAATCTGCGAGAGAAAAAAATAGATGTTTTTTAATCTCCTGGCTCAGGAATAAAAGAAAAAACCACAAACAGTAGCTTGTGGTTTTGTGTAGGTATAAATTTTAGTTTTGCCTTAAAGTAAAAGACTTGCTATTGGGTTATTTTAATTTTAGACGCAAATTGGATTCTCTCAAAAATTCATTAACATGTTCTTGCTTGATTTGTGTTCTGTTTAACCCTTTCAGATTGCCTACATATCCTGTAAAAACATGGCTTATATTGAGGGGAGAAATAACACCTTTATGAGATGTATTATGGCAAAAGAAGCAATTAACAAGATCGTTAACTGAAGTTTTACTTATTGTTGTTGGACTAAATCCTGCCTGAACATAGGTTTCCATCGTAATATTGTAGGCTGCAACAGAACCTCTGGTTAGTTTTCCGGGGTTAGAATCTGAAAGAGTATCACCTAACGAATTTAATAAGGCCGCTTGAGCCTGAGTAGTATTGTATCCTTCAGTATTAATCCATAATGAACCATTGTAAAAATAATTATTCCAGATACCCTTCAGCTGTGTTTTAACGCTTTGATTGATAGTACGAATATTATTGAAGTTTTGTGAACCATTTTGACTTGTTTTCATATAAACCTGAACATTATGCGGGCCTTTCATTACTTTTTCGACAGGAACACCATATTTGTAAACAGAAAAGATATCGGTATAAATTCCGTTCTTACTAGTTATATTTTTAACGGTTGCGGTGTCTTTTTTATTAAAAAAAGGATAATCAACTGTACTTGTCACTGGTGCATCAGTTGTTGGTGTAGCTTTAGACCAATCGTAAGCAGGGGCAAGATTTTCATGTTCAAAAGTAGCCCATACAAATTCGGGATGATTTTCTACTACTCCAACGACATGCATCCCCAAAAGTGCTATTCTTTTTTTCACTCCATTGATGACACCCTGAGTAATAAAATAGGAAGAAGGATCTTTAAGAGCACTCGCATCAATCCAGGAGGTTTTAAGTTCTAAGGAGCCTACAGGAAAAGTTATATCTTTTATTTTGGCAGGATCTTTTTTTGCTATTGGACCATATTTTAGCATGGTTGAATACATAAGGTTGTCCATGAAAATAGAATAATAAACCGTAGTAGATTTAGGAACACCTGATGTATATTTAGGGGTTTTTAAAATGTCCTGTGGAGAACTTGCCTGGGCGGTATCTCTTAGAACAACAATTCCTTCACTTGTATCTACTCTTTTACCTTCCGCAGTCACCTGAATTAATTTACGCATAAATAATGGCAGTCCATTGACGTCATTGGTGAGCCAAAGAAACTTTTGCCACGACCATTGATGAAAATCACAATTCGTTACCGTTGCATTGTTAGCAAATACGCTCGTTGGTCCTTCATTTGGCGGAGGAGTCTGGCGCGTGTTGTTTACCATCGTAAACCAATTAGCAGGAGCTAAACAGGTAGCATCAGCGGCAGTTTTGTTTAGTGTTGTGTAAGTGTCTTTTTCTGTCTTTGGATCCTTTTTACAGGCACAGAAGGCGATTAGCGTGATTAAAAGCAATACCTTTTTTGTAGTTTTCATAAGTTGGGGTCTTTAGTTCGTTTTTGTAGTTATCTCTTTTTGAATAGTTGAAAGTAGGTAATTAAGAAACGGGCTTCTTAAAAAATGTCTTAAACGCTCCATTTTTAGGTATGAAGACCAGAAAAGAGTGTATGAACAAAATAGAAGATTATTCTTTTGTTCTAAATTAAAAAATAATAAGATAATTACTTCAAAATGTATGATATAAAAGATTAAAATAATTATATTCGTTCTGCCAAAACTAATCTTAAACCGTTAGAAATGAATATAAAACAAGCTACGACTATAGACGAAGTCATTCAGCTACTGGATGAAATAATTGCAGTGTCTAAAATAGAACAAAGTAACATAGGTTTATTTGCAACGTTATACCGTGAAGTCACTGTGAAAGTAAAAGAAGGTATTCAAAATGGTTCTTTTGAAAATGGAGAGCGAATGGAGAAACTGGATGTCATTTTTGCCAATCGGTATTTAAAGGCCTATTACGAATATAAAGCCAAAGAAAAACCATCAGAATGTTGGGGTTTTGCCTTCGAACAAGCCGAAAAGTTTTGGCCTATAGTACTGCAGCACCTATTACTCGGAATGAATGCCCATATCAACCTGGACTTAGGGATAGCCGCCGCAGAGATCAGTACAGTAGAAGATATAGGAAGTTTAAAAGCTGATTTCGACAAAATAAATACCATTCTAAGCAGTCTTGTAGGAAGCGTAGAAAAATGTTTGATTAAAATTTGGCCAACGCTTACCTGGATATTAAAAGTAACAGGCAAAGCAGACACCTTTTTTATTGACTTCAGCATGGAAACCGCCAGAGACGGTGCCTGGAAATTTGCCAATGAATTTGTAGCGGTTCCGGAGGCTAAAAGAGAAGCCTGTACACATGAAAGAGACGAGAGAATAACAGAAATCGCCCGCTTGGTTTCGAACCCGGGATATTTTGTAAGTGCTGTTTTCAAATTCATTCGTTTGTTCGAAAGAGGTACAGTTGCTCAAAAAATAATTGACATGCAGATCGTTGAGCAAAAAAACTTAGAATGTGCTGTTGCATAATATTGATTCCGCTAGGAATGAAATATTGTGTAGCAACGGATTTCAATGCGTTGAAAAAAAGGATTTTCGTTTTACAAAGTTCCATAGGAACGACACCTAATTTATCGTCTTTATAGGTGTCGAACTGCTGGTTCTTTTTTGTATACGTGATTGTTCAAATTGGATTAAAATGCAATCTGCAATATTGGCCAGGCCTATGGCTCTTTACCTTGATGATGTATTTTTTTCTTTTAACCGAATGTTTTCGGTTTTTATAGAATCTTTTGGTTTTATGGTATCTTCCGGCTTAGTTACTTTGGTTTCATTTATTGTGTCATTATCGATTACGGCAGTTTCACCATTTACCATAGCTTTTCCCATACAACTGGTTAGGGAGAAAACTAAACTCAAAGAAAATAAAGCCATTTTTTTAATGGGTTTGATTCTAATTCGGTTAAATCGATTTTTTAAATGATCGTATTTCGTATTTTTTTCAGTTTCTATTTGAGTAGATTTAAAATAGCCACAGATATTTTCTTTACCCGAATTTTCAATAAAATAGTTCTGAATTTCGGTAGTATTCATTTTCGTAAAATCAACTACAGTTTTACTACACGAACCACATAATCTACCATTTTTATTGGGTGACATTGAGTTCCAGTTTTCATTACAAGGTTTTGGTACAGTTATTTTATTTTCCATGGTTATTTTAAATTGATAATTCAATTGGTTAGACAAAAATTATTCCAGAATGAGAATATTTTTCTACCTATTTAGTTTTTTTTGCGATGTGCACATCTCGCTCTTGCTGACGTATCAATTTAATTCCGTAGGAATGAAATATTTTGTAGCAACGGATTTTAATCCGTTGAAAAAAGGTTTTTCGTTTTGTAAAGTTCCATAAGAACGACACCTATTTGCCGTCTTTATAGGTTTCGAACTGTTGGTCTTTTTTGTAAACGTATATATTTAAATTAAGACATTCGAAGGCTACAAATTAATATTTGTTTTGTGAAGTCTCATGATTTTTACGAGTTAAGACTTCGAAGAGCGGAATTTCGGTTATAGAACTTTACACCGTTTCTTCCGAGTAGTTCAATTCATAGAATTTTATGTAGCTCATCCAGCAATTCCATTTCGTCACTGGGTAAAAGCTGTAATGCGATTTCGAGTAAGTTCATGATATCAATGTCAGTCTCCGATGGATCATTTTTAAGTGTTTGAATACAGGTTCGCAGTAAAGAAGAAATAGTCGAATTTAACTCATGGTAACTGGCTATTTTGAAACGAGACACAACCAAATCATTCTGCTGTTCGGGTTTCAGACTTGTAAAAAAGTTCATTTTAGAGACTATGTTTAAAAATTGGATTGCTTGTACTGTACGGTCTTCTTTCATGGTGTGTAGTTTTTAAATTGATGTAAAAATCTTACTTTTGAAAAATATTTGGCAAGTAAGCCAGAGATGGCATGATATAAAAATATTCAGGTTTGTAAGTGACAAATGAACTTTGTTTTTTACAAAAACCTATTTTTCTTTGCAAATTTTAAATATCTTTGATTTATGAGTACAACAGCAAAACCAAAACATATCGGAAGAAACATTAGCCGAATTAGAGAGCTAAAAGGAATGAAACAAGAAGCTTTGGCTATGGCAATTGGCGTAACCCAGCAAACAGTTTCTAATCTTGAAGCCAGTGAAACGGTAGAGGAAAGTAAACTGGTAGAAATTGCAAAAGCGCTTGAAGTAAGTGTAGAAGCGATTAAAAATTTTTCGGAAGAAGCGGTTTTTAATTATTTCAATACTTTTAATGAAGCAGTTTCAGGTAGTAATTTTGGTCCTCAAAGTACTTGTACTTTCAATCCTCTAGATAAAGTCGTTGAACTTTACGAACGTTTAGTACTCGCTGAAAAAGAATTGGTGAAGGCTGAAAAAGAAAAAGTCGAATATTTAGAGAAAGTACTGAAAGGAAAGTAATAGTCTCGAAAGAGAGTTTTTATAAGATTGTTCAGAAGTCATGGTGAAAGATTTACAAAAATATGCTGAAACTTTTTTGACCACAGAGCTAAAAGAAATTTTAAGTTCTAATCGACACAAAAATACAAGTGAGTTAAATGAATTTGAAAAGGCAATTATTTATAATTATTCTGATATTGGTTATGAATCTTTGAATGAAACTTTAAGAGATGGAAAAGATTTACCTGAATTTGGAAAATATTTAAATTATGCTCTTAAGAAGTTGCCGGATTATAAATTGCTTTGCTACAGATCTATAAAAGTTAGTAAGTCGAAATTACAGAAATATTACGATGCTCTTAAAAATAATTCGATTATAATTGAAGAGAGCTTTTTATCTTGCAGTAAGTCAAGATTTGTAGCTTCAGGTTTTAGCAGTAGTCCATTATTCATAATTTCTTCTAAAAGAGGAAAAGACATAGAAAAAATTGCTAAATTTGGTATAGACAATGGAGAAAATGAAAGGGAAGTGCTATTTATGTCAGGTTCAAAATTTAAAGTTATGGACATTACAGAAGCAGCAGATAAAACGATTAGAATAACACTTGAAGAAGTTTGATATGGATTTGGTAAAAGAATATAATGAAAAATCACATTTCAAAAATGCAAATGATATTTTTGAAGTTTTGGCGGATGTTCTTATGTCTGGAACTATAAAATCTGAATATAAAAATCCTCACACCATTGAAAATAAGGAGGGAATTAATTCTCTTGTGATAAAATTTCTGGAGGATGTTTTGTCTAATGATTTGGCTAATACTAAGAAAAGGAAACTGTCTGTAATAAATTTATTAGACGAATTCAATTACAGAAATGAAATACTTCATTTAATGGCAGTAAAAAACTCCTCAAAAGGTAATGAGCTCGAAAAAACATCTGAGAGAATGGGACGAAAATTTATGTCGTCTGTAAAAGAATAATATTTTACCCGTTATGTTCACGAGCGTCCAGCTCGTACTAACATAGGAAATTTTTATAATAAGAATGCTCAAATGTTTTTTTTAGACATTTGAGCATTTTTGTTTTGACACAAAAGTTGTAGTAATTTTTAGTTTGTTTTCATTTTGTTACAGAAGCTGTAACAATTTTTAATTTATTTTCATTTTGTTACAGAAAGTGTGACAAAATAATTTTTTGTTTTCATTTTGTCACAGCAAAAAATTCCCTGTAAATCTTTTTAGGATGAAGTGTAAAGAAGCAAATTCTTTTCAAGAGAAGACTAGAAAAGAAAGTACGCAAAGTATGCAAAGATTTTTTTTTCTCATTTTATGTCATTTCGACCGAAGGGAGAAATCACATTAGAAACTCGACACAGAATGTCGCCAATCTTTGTCCAATCCCGCGTGCGATTTGCTTCGTCTGTTCGCTGTCGCTCGAGTCTCCCTTCGGTCGAAATGACAAGCTTTGTGGTTATGGCCAATTGAACCCAATTATTTCGGCAAATGCGCCACCAATTCAACCTCTAATTTTGCGGTTGGCACGTATAATTGTACGATTTGTACCCATGTAGCCGCAGGAAAGTCACCATTGTAGAATTTTTTTCTAACGTTGTTGTACTTTTTCATGGTCTCAATATCGGTTGTATATAGATTTTCTTTTACCACATTGGCAAATGTGGCACCGTAACTCGCTAGCGAAGCTTTTAAATCGTTATAGACCGTTGTGATTCCTGCCGGAGTTAATTCTGTCGTTACAGCACCCGAAATGTAAAGCACATTGTCCACTTTTAAAACCTGAGCATAACCAATAACGGTATCTTGTTTTGGCCCATTGTTCCAATGCCATTTTTCCTTTTTTATCTTAGCTTCTTGTGCAAAATTGATATTGAAAACGAATAAAAAAGTAAGTAAAAGAAAATGTTTCATAATGGTTTGTTTTTTAGTTGTTTTAAGGTTTAATTCTTTCTGCTAGTGTTACTATCTTGTTCTTTGCGTTCACGAGCGGGACGCTCGCGCCAGCGGGGGGAGATCGGAAATCTATTTGTTTGCTCAAACCCCAATTTAATCCAATTATTTAGGGAGATGTGCAACCAATTCAACCTCTAATTTTGCGGTTGGCACGTATAATTGTACGATTTGTACCCATGTAGCTGCAGGAAAGTCACCATTGTAGAATTTTTTTCTAACGTTGTTGTACTTTTTCATGGTCTCAATATCTGTTGTGTATAGATTTTCTTTTACCACATTGGCAAATGTGGCACCATAACTCGCTAGAGAAGCCTTTAAATCGTTATAGACTGTTGTGATACCTGCCGGAGTTAATTCCGTTGTTACAGCACCCGAAATGTAAAGCACATTGTCCACTTTTAAAACCTGTGTATAACCAATAACCGTATCTTGTTTTGGGCCGTTGTTCCAATGCCATTTTTCTTTTTTTATCTTAGCTTCTTGTGCAAAATTGATATTGAAAATGAATAAAAAAGAAAGTAAAAGAAAATGTTTCATAAGGATTTGTTTTTTAGTTGTTTTAAGGTTTAATTCTTTCTGCTAGTGTTACTATCTTGCTCTTTACGTTCACGAGCGGGACGCTCGCGCCAGCGGGGGATAATCATGATGGATTTAGTCCTGTAATCGTAGTAGCTAAATCTGCTATTGATGTTACAATTTTAATCCCCTTTTTGATTTGTATTTTTTGTCTTTGACCGGAAACACTTTGATCAACTAAGCTAAATAGTTCGTCTACATTGTATTTATTTTCTCGGTTAACTTCGTATAAAGCTTCTGCTGCAATTTTGACATATTGCTTTAACTCTAAAAATGATGCTTCAATTTCTTCCTGATCTAATTGAATTAATCTGCTGTCTGAAACGGCATCATCTTTTACCTGAAAAAATAAAACTGAGGGATATTTTATTTTAAAATCTTTGCCAAAATATTTATGAATAAACTGATTTGTTTCTTGAGATGGGTTTTGATCTGTTAGAATCATATTGAATTCCTTTTGTGTACCATGATTCATTCTTTGTTTTGTCATTTCCATCAATTTTAATTTCATGTCTTCAGCCTTATAATGAAGGCTAAAAACTGTCAAATAGTTGCCAGATATTGAATGTAAGCTTAGCCAATAATGTGGATCTTCCAATATTTTTGCAATATGTTCATTTTCAAAATCGTACAATATAAATGCAAAAACTAATGCTCTATTATTTTTTCGATGTTCATCACATATTTTAAAAAAATCACTTTCGAATTGTTCGTAGCTACTTTTCCTGTCTTCTGAATTTATTGTTACTGTAAACATAACTTGATTATTTAAAGATTTTTTATTATAATTTCACTTTATAGTGCGAGTGTCTTAATTTTGTATATAAAATAGCTTTCTAAAATATTGATTTAGATTACGTTCACGAGTGATACGCTCGCGTCAGGGAGGGTGAGTCATGTTTTAGACAATTGATATATAATTTTTTTGTAAGTTTTTATTTCAGAATCTAAAAATGCTTCCTCATCGTAAAAAAATGTATCATCTATTCCATGAACTCTTGTTAGATTAAAGTCATCTCTAAGTGCGGCTAAAGTTCCCCTTCCAATAGTACTTCTACTAGAGCCAAGAGAGTATTCTTTTTTATTCTGAATTTTCTGCCCTAAATTTATTCCTAGAAATCTATTCTCCTTTTCTACATAAACTTCCAAACGGCTGCCGTTTTGAAGAACTTTAATATTTTTATTTTCAAGTAAAGTTTTTAATTTAGATATTTTAAGTTCACCTTTTGATACATTTTCTTTGGCTTTAGAATTTTTTTTTAACCAAAAAGCAATAAAACGAACTTGAGTTTCGTAATCCCAAACTTCAGTTCTCCTTTCTTCTTTTGATCGTATGAAACTATATTTCTTATGATTACGCATATAAAAATTTCGAAGTTTATTGTCAGCTATCGCAATAAGAATTTCATATAATTCCTTAGAATTGAGTTGAGGATTTAGGACGTAGCCGTTTACATATAAGTGTTTAATCATTGCCAATAATCCAGCGCGTTTGTTTCCATTATGAAAAGCATGATTTTTTATAACTCCATAAACAAGCGTTGCAGCATTTAAGTACGGATCTGGATATTTATAAAAATCACCAGAGCCTGTTAATTGCCTGTTCACTGCACTTTCTAGAAGCCCAAAGTTCTTTATACCTCTTGGTTCGACAGGATCCATTTCTTCAAGGAGATGAATATTGTTAGAAAGTAGTTCATGTAATCCAATTATTGCTTCCGTATCCAAATAATAAACTCTTGTATTACTACAAACAAAACTTGATGTCATTTTTAATTTTTAAATATTAGGTATGGATGACTAATAACTTGAATCTAGTCAACATAAAATTTTAGTAAAATCTATGGATTGATATTTGTCAGGATTAGATGATTTTACTATAAAAACAAACATCGTTTTTAATTTTAATTTGCCACCACGTAAAAACACCTGATTTTTGATAAAAGTAAATTGTTTTAAATGGCTGATTTTACGGAAATCCATAAAAGCCAATTTAAAATCTAAAATCCTTAGCCCTGATAGCAGCGGCATCCTTTTTAGGCAAACGAAAAAGATCTAAATTAAAACGAAAATCTCTTGCCTAAAAAGTTATAGAGCATAACGGGAGATAACTCTTAAAAGCATAGAAATATTTCTCAAAATCTCTTTGACGGGGGCAGTTTAGAATCGTTTAAGCTTCTGCTCTTTTTCAGTTTTTCTTCTTTCATCTTCTAATAGTTGCATGTTTTCCATGTTAAAAGTAATTTTTTGATTTTCTCTTATGTAAATATCAAAATCAAAGATTTCTATTCGATCATCAATTAATGTTTCACAATATTTATTGATTTTAAAATCAAAAGTTAACATTGCTCGAATTTTAGTTTCTTTAGAAGCAAAAAAATATTGAGATATTGTATTAAAGTATTTTTTAAGTTTCGGATTTTTACAAGCATTTGGAGTTTTTTTTTCTTCTGATTTATGCCCTTTTCCTTTATATTTTTCAAGAATAATATCAGTATAATTTTTATTTAAGCTCGCTCTTATAAAATATAATTTATCGTTATAGAATTTAAGTAAGACATTTTTAATAATGATATTATCCGTTTCATAATAAGGAATAAATATTACTTCAGTAGAGTCGTTCACTGAGGCAACTTCCAGATTGTACCAACTTTTCACATTTTTATGGTCTGGTTTTATTTCATATCTAAATAGGTCTCCTACATATTCTTGATCGAGATCTTCATAACTAACGGTATGGTTTTGATATTCATCTAAACTTTCTATTGTTGACATGTACAATCCATATGAAGGTAATATCGATTTTAGATCGGAAATAGTTGTCGAATTTATCTCAAAGTCACCAATTCTTGTAGGGCAATCTTGTGCATTTGAATAAAATCCAACTAAAATTATGAACAGAAAATATCTCATACTATTTTTTTAAATTATTTAACTTTGTTCAACATTGTTAGTAATTCCAGAATTTTACTTGCTTGTAATTCTTTATATAAATAATCTTCATTATTTATAATACCATTGGATTTAAATTATTATAAAAACAAACATCGTTTTTAATTTTAATTTGCCACCAAGTAAAAACACCTGATTTTTGATAAAAGTAAATTGTTTTAAATGGCTGATTTTACGGAAATCCATAAACACCTTAATAAAACACAAAATCCCTTAGCCCTGATAGCAGCGGCATCCTTTTTAGGCAAACGAAAATTTCTAAAATTAAATCGTAAAAGTTCTGCCTAAAAAGATAGAGTGGATAGCAGGAACAAGCTCCTAAAAACCATCCTGATTCCACTAAATTTCAATCTCAAAAAACACAAAAAAACAACACTAGAATTTTCGGTAAAAATTTTGTAATTTTGCGGTCCAATAAAAGGAATTAGAAAATGTTAGATAGACTTCAATATGTAAAGCAGCGTTTTGATGAGATTTCGGATTTGATTATTCAGCCGGATGTTATTGCGGATCAAAAACGTTATGTGCAACTCAACCAGGAATATAAAAGCATCAAAGCTTTGGTTGAAAAAAGAGAAGAATACATTCTTGTTTTAGCGAATATTGACGAAGCAAACGAAATTATTGCTGACGGAAGCGATGCAGATATGGTTGAAATGGCCAAAATGCAGTTGGACGAAGCAAAAGAACGCTTGCCGCAACTGGAGGAGGAAATCAAATTTATGTTGATTCCTAAAGATCCTGAAGATGCTAAAAATGTCATGGTGGAGATTCGCGCCGGAACGGGTGGGGACGAAGCAAGTATTTTTGCAGGGGATTTATTCAGAATGTATACGAAATACTGTGAGTCACAAGGTTGGAGAACTTCTGTGGTGGATATGAACGAAGGAACTTCGGGAGGTTTCAAAGAGGTTATTTTTGAAGTTACCGGAGAAGATGTGTACGGAACCCTGAAATTTGAAGCAGGTGTGCACCGTGTACAACGTGTTCCTCAAACCGAAACTCAAGGTCGTGTGCATACCTCGGCAGCAACGGTAATGGTTTTACCGGAAGCGGAAGAGTTTGATGTACAAATCGATATGAACGATGTTCGTGTAGATTTCTTCTGTTCGTCAGGACCTGGAGGACAGTCGGTAAATACGACGAAATCGGCTGTACGTTTAACGCACATTCCTACGGGATTGGTGGCGCAATGTCAGGATCAGAAATCACAGCATAAAAATAAAGATAAAGCGTTAACGGTTTTACGTTCTCGTTTGTACGAAATGGAATTGGCTAAAAAACAAGAGGAAGACGCTACAAAACGTAGTTCTCAGGTAAGTTCGGGTGACCGTTCGGCTAAGATTCGTACGTACAACTACGCACAAGGTCGTGTAACCGATCACCGTGTGGGACTAACGTTATACGATTTAGGAAACATCATGAATGGTGATATTCAGAAAATTGTTGCCGAGCTTCAATTGGTGAACAATATGGAGAAATTGAAGGAAGCGTCGGAGGTTTTTTAAGGGACTGAGGTTCTTAGGTGCTAAGGTTCTGAGGGTTTAGGCTCAAAGGTTTTTTTAAGGTACTGAGGTTCTGAGATGCTAAGTTTCTAAGGTTTTAGGTGCAAAGGTTTCTGAAAATAGATATAAAAAAGGAGTGTTTCATTGTTTGAAACACTCCTTTTTTTATTATTGTATATGGATTACAGTTTGAAAATGGTTGCTGTAAAATGAAATAATTTTGTGGGATTTAGCTGGAAATGAGGTTTTCTATTCTTTTTTGCACTTTTCATGAAGAATGTAAATTCGAAAAAACCTTTGTCCCTTTGAACCTCTGTAACTTTGAACCTAAAATATAGGGCACAGATCTTAGCACCTTAGCATCTCAGAACCTCAGTATCTTAGCGATTTCCTGATTTTGAAACCACATTGGTAACAAAAAGCTGTAACACAGATCCGAAGATGTTTTTGAAAGTCGAGGTGCTTTTGCCAACGACAAATCTTTTGGCCAGATAACCAATTCCGATACTAATAGCCGACTGTGCGAGATCGCTCTTAAATCCAACCGTTTCGTTGATTTCTTCAACGGTGCTGCGAATCAGGTTAAGAGGTTTTAAATGCTCTTTAATGTCATCGATTTCGTCTTTAATGGCACACCATTCGGTATTTTGTTGGTTTTCTAAAAGCTGAATTTTCCGGTCTAGTGAATCAAGGGTGTAAATAGTTTTCATGACCGTCTTTTTTAGTTTTTTGATGGACCTGAATCACAATGCAATTCTTGTTTCGTTTCTTTTAAAATGCTCGAAACTATCATGTTTCCAATAGGAGTTTTAATAAGCTTGTGATGCGATTTGTGCAGTACAATGGCAACAATTAAGTAAAACAAGGCCAGTATAAAAAAACCGTAATAGTTTTCTCCCAGTTTTTTTCCAATCCATAAACTGATTCCGATATTAAGGAACAGGGTAAAAAATGCAACAACAGCGCCAACTGCGATCCTGGAGGTCAATGTTGATAAAACATCTGCCGATGCTGATACCGTTTTGAGTTTGATTAATTCTAAACTCGTTTTGGTATAGTTCTCTGCTTTCTCGTAAAGATTTAAGTTCTCGTTTGTTGTTGCATTTGATTCCATAATAAAGGGGGGATTAGGATTAAAAAAACTTCACCTTTTAATAGTTCGATTTTATTGCTTTGGCGTCGTCCTTAAGAGTGTTGAAGTCCTCTTTCGCCTGGCTGAATTTTGCCTTCCCCTCTTCGATAATTTCTTTCCCGTTTGACTTAATGTTACTAACGATTCCGTCGAATTTGGTTTTTATATTATCTCCGTAATCTTTAGACTTGTCTGATATTTTTTTTCTGGTATTTGATCCTTTGTCCGGTGCAAATAAAACTCCTAAAACTGCTCCCGCTGCTGCGGCTCCTAATATTCCTAAAATTGTGGTGCTCGTTTTCATAATATTCGATTTAGTAATTAATATATAGTGCTTAATAGTGTTTATTAAATTTCACGGCCTTTAATGAGCCTCAATAATATGGCAATAACGGCAATGACCAATAAAATATGAATGATACTTCCAAGGCTGTAAACAAAAAAGCCCAATGCCCAAAGAATGACCAGTACCAACGCGATTGTGTATAGTAGATTTGACATGATTTTTGTATTAAGGTTTAATTGAATCGTTTTCTTAGTTTAACTTATACGAAAGGTATAAAGAAAGGTTGCTGTTTTTGGCATCCGGAAAAGTGTAGGTTGTTCCGGCTACCGTTCTTTCTTTTCCAATAGTAGTGAGTCCGTAGTTGTAACGTAATCCGATGCTTATTGGGTCAAAATCGACTCCAACACCCGCCGATAAACCGGCATCAAACTTGTTCAGATCATCGGTGTCAATTTCTTGTTCGAAGTTAAAATCTCCTCTGCCGGTTACTTTTGAGCTTACCAGATAAGAGGCGTAACCACCGGCATGAACATTAAAGTTTCGGGTGATATTTACTCTAACCAATAAAGGAACTTCGATGTAATTGAGTCTGAATTTTGAATCTCCGCTGGCAAGAGCGTTATTAAATTCCAATTTGGCTCCTTTTGTAGTGAACAGGATTTCAGGCTGAATGGCTATGAAATCAGAGACGGGTAAAGTGGCGTAAAGACCGGCATTGAAACCGTATAATATGTTTTCGTCATTGGCATCACTAGAGTATAAATTCGACATGTTGAACCCTCCTTTGATTCCATACTCGGGATTTGCATTAGTGTTCTGAGCGTGCAGCATTCCAAAAGATGCTATTAAGAAAAGGGTTAAGGCGCATAAAAAATTTGGGTACATTTTCATAGTTAGATAGTTTAGTTAATAATAGCGTATACAGGCGTTTAGATTACTATTCTTGATTTTTGAATTTCTCTGACAAACTCATATTGTTTTGGCAGGTATTGCAGCACCATCTCTAAAATAATCTGATCGTTCGTTTCCTTTGAAATCGATTCGAGCAATCTGATCTCTTCTTCTAAAGAGGCATTCATAGAATTCAGATAAGCCGCATTGAAATTGGTTTCGTTGGCATCGATTAAATCGTATAAATCCCGCTTATGGGTGGCATTGATTTCGGTAATAATGATCAACTTTTTATTGGCCAGCGTTGTGATCTCCTGTAGCAGCTGATTTTGATTGATTTCGATTTGTTTGCTTACTTCCAGTATGTTGTTGTCAGAACTTTTTTGTTGTGCAATTTGACTTTTAGAAATAATGGTTTGACTTGCATTTGCCGCTGCGATAAAAAAAAAGGCTTCAATTTCTTCTTTTTCATTCTTGGTAAAAGCTTCATTTTTTAAAGAAGTTGCTACTGGATAGTTTTTTTTACAGGAGGAAACAAAAACTAGTACACACAATAGGAATATTGTTCTTAAAAAAAATGCTTTTACTCGGGGAATTGCTTTCATTATTACTTCATAAAGTATTACTTTACAAAGATGGCGACGAATGGAGGTTTTTGCTTTACACCAAAAAAAAGAAACGTTATATAATTCCCATAAAAGATTTATACAACGTTTGTTATGTGGTTTTTAAAGATTTTTTTGAGGGGTTAATCCGGAAGAAAAATCGTAAATATGGAGCCCTGATCAGGTTGACTGTCGGCCATGATATATCCTTTGTGATTGTCGACAATTTTTTTGCAAATGGCCAGACCAATTCCTGTTCCGGGATAATCTGTTTTAGAATGAAGGCGCTGAAACAATACAAAAATAGTTTCCTTAAACTGAGGGTCAAAGCCCATTCCGTTATCTGTAAAAGTTATTTTGTGGTATTTTTTTACATTCTGATCTAAAAGTTCGCGATAATCTACCGAAAATACTTTTTGACTTTCAATGGTAATTTCGGGAGCAACATTCGGACGGTTGTATTTTAAAGAATTCCCGATGAGGTTGATAAAAAGTTGTTCGATTTGATACGGAATGACTGCCAGTTTGGGCAATTTTGTAGACGTAATAACCGCTTTTTTCTCGTCGATCATTTCGGTTAATTCAGCTTCGGCATTTTTAAGTAATTCATTTAAATTTGATTTAATGAATTCTTTTTTGGTAGTATTTGTTCTTGAAAACAACAATAAATCATCAATTAAAACACGCATTCTTTTGGCCGAAATCTCAATTTTAGCAATATAATCATTGGCGTTTTGAGACATAGCAGCTTTGTCGGTATCTGAAATTCGGGAGATAAAAGTCTGAATTTTTCGAAGTGGTTCCTGTAAATCGTGACTCGCAACGTGATTGAAAGAAGCCAGTTCCTTATTGCTGTTTTCGAGTTCAACGTTACGTGCCTGAAGTTCTATGTTGAGTAAGTGTTCATCGGTAATATCAAAGTTGATTCCCAGCAAAATTTTGCTTCCCTGTTCGTCAGTCAATAATTTCCCTGTTGTTTTAAAATGCCTTACTTCTTGGGTAGGAAGTACAATTTTATAATAGACAAAAGGCAGTTGTTTATAGTTTAGGATTCCTTTCATCGATTTTGCTACCGTTTCTTTATCATCCGGATGGACAAAGTTTAAAAAGGTGCCTTTTTCGGGAACAAAAGCATTAGGTTCGTAGCCCAGCAGGCGATACTGATTGTCGGAATAGTCTATTTTGTTGGTGTCTAAATCCCATTGCCAGGTACTGAATTTACCAATAGCTTCAGATTCTGCCATCAGTTTTCCGGAGATTAAAAGCTGCTTGTTGAAGACTTTCAGACGTTCGAAATCACGACTAATTTGTCGGTAAGCCAATAGAATAAAGGTTAAAGCAACCAGAAACAGTGAAATAGAAAAAAGCGGACTCAGGGAAATTTCGGCATCGTAGATTTTTAGTCTTTTGGCCAAATCAGTTTTTTCGATATCATTCATTTCGTCTACTTTAAAACGAATGTTTTCCATCAAAATTCGTCCTCCAAACAAATGGTTGTCGAGTTTTCGTTTGTCGTAGGTTTTGGGATCGCTGTATTTAAGGCAATTTTCAAACGAAACAAAACGCTGAATGATGAGCTTGAATAAGTTTTGAAGATTTTTCTGCTGTTTCGGATTGTCTTTCGTTAACTTTTTTAAATTAATGAACGAAGTGTTTACCTTGTCGCGCGAATAAATATAAGGAGTCAGGAAACGGGCATTGCGGGTGATGATATAACCGCGCTGTCCCGTTTCGGCATCCTTAATAGCCGACATTAACCGTTCTAACTGAATGTTAATTTCATACGTATGCATCACCAGCTTACTGGACTCATTCAGGTCCTGATTGTGCTTGTGAGCAATAGAAGAAAGAAATAACAGAATGAAAACTGCGATTACAAAAATAACTCTCAGTGAGTTTGAGGAATTAAAATTTGGGATCCACTTCATTGATTTCCTACTATTTTAGTCGCAACAGAAAATTATCACGATTTAACCCTGAGGTATGATAGTGCCAGTTTACAGTAACGACTTCATTAATTATTTTTTTCAGATTGTTAAAATCACTTGGTTTTTTAATGTAAATATTGGCGCCCTGAATAAAAGTATCTTCAATATCTTCTTCAGAAGAGGAAGTAGAGTAGATTGCAATAATGATGTCTTTTAAACGCTCTGTTTTTTTAATCTCGATCAGGCATTCTTTTCCGGTTTTTTTCGGCATGTTCAAATCCAGAAATAAAATATCAGGTAAAGCATTGTCAGGATTCATCAAATGGTCCATTAATTGCATTCCGTCATGCGCAAATTCTACTTTAGTCTGAATCTTTATCTCTTCAAAAGCATCTTTAAAAAAAAGGCGATCGTCCTCATCATCGTCAGCCAATAAAATGTGTAATGCGTTTTTTTGCATTTTAATATAGGTATTTGTATTTTATTTTAAATTCTCTCTTCGTTTCTTAATAATTCGCTGAAAAGCCGATGGTGTAATTCCGGTGGTGTTTTTAAACTGTGTACTCAGGTGTGCTACACTGGAGTAGTTGAGTAAAAAAGCAATTTCAGTCAGGCTCATTTCGTTGATAATAATTAATTGTTTTGCTCTTTCAATTTTTTGTAAAATAATAAAATTCTCGATAGACGAATAGGTTACTTCCGAAAATACATTCGACAGATACCCATAGCTATGATTGAGTTTTTCGGCCAAAAACACAGAACTTTTGTAATTGTTACTGTCTTCCATAAAGACAAGTTCAATAATAGCATCCTTTATTTTCTGTACCAAAACACTTTTTTGGTTTTCTACCACTTCAAAACCACAAGGACTCAGTTTCTTTTTTAAGGCCTCGAGTGCCTCAGCATCAAGGTTGTTATTGAGCTCAATTTCCCCAAAACCCAATGTGGTAAAGCTTACATTGTGCTGGTCCAGATTGTGTTTTAAAAAAAGCGAACAAATGGTATTGATGTCGAACTTTATAAATAGTTTCATTTAATGAAAATTTGGTTAAAGATACTTAATTTAATTTTGGTTATATCGTTTAACAATTGTTAGAAATTTACTAATATTTAAACCAACTCGTTGGATGTAATCCGGAAAAATAACATTCAACACATCAAAAACAGAGTTTTTAGTATAAAAAAAATACCGTCTAATATTTACACTAGACGGTATTCCGATTGAGTCAGAAAGGGTTGCAAATCTGATTAGGATTGATGAAATTCTTCTTTTATTCTTTCCTGCTTTTACCGAAGTCTGCTATCCTTTTATCTCCAGTAAACATCCATTCATCATTTTTCAGAGTTGCGTATTTTGCTTCAGTATTCCTTTTAAACTCATTCCGCTTTTATTCTATTTCCTGCAAAATCATTAAGCAGTAATAGTGATGTAAAATTGCGAATTACTCGTCGTTTTTTCGTTACATTTATTCGTGGAAGTATTGCATAATTCGCATTTTAGAGCCTTTAAACTTAAATAGCGTTCTGAAATAATTGTTAATTTGAATTTTTGTATTAAGTTTTTCTAATGTTATTTCGATAGGAGGTGTCGTAATTATCTCATTAAAGGTTAGTTAACAAATTTTAAATTTTAATAAGGTATTTTTCTTACAAAAATTATTGATAATATGATTCAAATAGTGTAGTTTTGCGCCCGAATTTATCTAATTGAAATCAAATTTTAATGAAAAAAACTTTACTCAGTTTATTACTTATTGCCATTACTTTTTCGGCCAAATCTCAGTCTTATCTGGGATATACACATGATAATTATGCAGGTGTACAAAGTGTTCTTTTTAATCCGGCTTCTATTGCCGATTCTCGTTTTAAAACCGATGTTAATCTGTTTTCAGTCAGTGGGACAGTAGCAAATGATCTTTATGGTGTTCGCCTTTTTGACGTGTATAAAAAAGGATATGATTTTGACAAGCAGTCTATCATGACACCGGCTAACGCCAACAATGGTTTGGTTAATTTTGATATCATGGGGCCTTCTTTCATGTTTAATATTGCTCCAAAACATACCATTGCTGTTTTTACAAGAGCGAGATCTATTACCAATGCCTATAATGTTAATGGTAGCCTTGTAAATGAAGTGAAAAATGGTTTAGATCATGCCAGTAACTTTAATTTTAACTTAGGTAATCCAAATGCAGTTTCTAATTCATGGGGAGAGCTTGGAGTTTCGTATGCTGCCGTTTTATGGCAGAACGATCAACATTTCTTAAAAGGAGGTTTAACAGCAAAATATCTTCAGGGAGGTGTAAATGGTTATGTTCAGGGTAGAGGAGTGAAAGTTTCATTTGTGGAGAACAAAGCCAATCCGAGAGCCAGTACACTTTTTTCTGAAGGAGAAGTAACCGTAGGAGCAAGCCAGGACTTTGATGCTAATGAAGATTACAAGTTTGATGCTAATTCAAATGGTTTAGGTTTTGATTTTGGACTTGTTTACGAATGGAGACCTGAATACAAAAAGTACGATCTAAACAAGGCAACTAGAGCCGACAATAACTTTCGTGATTTGAATAAATACAAAGTGCGTTTTGGTCTTTCGGTTACCGATATTGGTTCGATCAATTACAGGAATTCAAAATTAGATACCTATAATGTTACCGGAGTGGTAACAGAGAAAATGATCAACGATGCCGATAACTTGTATGATTTCCTGAACGAGCATTATACAAAAATTTCGACTTCTAAAGGAGCTAGAACCAACTTACCAACAGCAATTCACGCTGATGTAGATTGGAACATGTACAGAAAATTCTATTTAAATTTAAATGGAGATATCAGTATGGTGAGTGATTCTAAATTAAACGGAAGCAGTATTGCCAATCGCGTGAGTTTAACGCCTCGTTACGAAAGCAGATGGTTTAGTTTTTATGTACCGATGACCTGGATGGAATACAGCGGAATGCAGGTAGGATCAGGAATTCGTTTGGGAGCTTTCTTTATTGGTTCAGGTTCTGTTCTGACCAATTTGGTTTCAAAAGAATCCAAAGCGGTTGATTTTCATCTTGGGGTAAAAATTCCGGTTTATCAGAAGAAATTCAAAGATACGGATGAAGACGGAGTAATCGATAAAGAAGACTCTTGCCGAAAAGTAGCAGGTCCGGAAGAAAATAACGGTTGTCCATGGCCAGATACAGACGGAGACAAAGTTTTTGATAAAGATGATGTTTGCCCAAGTGTTGCAGGTCCTGTAGAAAATAAAGGATGTCCTTGGAAAGATAGTGATGGAGATACTTTACTAGACAATGTAGACGCTTGTCCTGCAGTTGCCGGTCCGGTAGAAAACAAAGGTTGTCCTTGGCCGGATACTGACAAAGATGGCGTTTTAGACAAAGACGACGCTTGTCCGGATGTTGCTGGTCCTGCAGAAAATAAAGGATGTCCTGTTTTAGATGCTGATAAAGACGGAGTTTTGGATAAAGATGACGCTTGTCCGTTAGTGTATGGTCCTGCAGAAAATAAGGGTTGTCCTAAAGTTACAAAAGAAACATTAGCACAATTAAAAGTAGAGGCGAAGTCTATTTTCTTTACAAGCGGAAAAGCAACTTTAAGCGACGCCAAAAAAGGAGAGAATTCAGGTCGATTAGATGCAATCAAAGAGATCCTGAAAAATTATCCAAATGCTAAGTTTGCGATTAACGGACATACAGATAACACTGGAAATCCAAAAGCCAATAAGAAATTATCTGAGGCAAGAGCAAAAGTAGTAATGGATGCTTTGATTGAAAAAGGAGTAAATCCGGCTAACTTAAGTTCGCAGGGATTTGGATCTGCAAAACCGGTTCAGTCTAATAAAACGGCTAAAGGAAGAGCAGAAAACAGAAGAACAGAAATTGTATATTTAGGTAATTTGTAAGCCTAAACAGAATATAAAACCAAAAAGCCATTCGTAATTGAATGGCTTTTTTTATTTTTGCATACTTCTAAAATAGAATTATTTCTACTCTATTTGGAGAACTAAAAAATCAAGAATGACAACACAACAACTACACGAACAAATTCTTTTAAAAAAATCATTTTTATGCGTTGGATTAGATCCTGATCTGACTAAAATTCCGCCACATTTATTAGAAACCGAAGATCCAATTTTTGAGTTCAATAAAGCAATAATTGATGCCACGCATGATTTAGCAATAGGGTACAAGCCCAACACTGCTTTTTTTGAGGCTTACGGATTAAAAGGATGGCTTTCACTTCAGAAAACCATAAACTACATCAACGAGAATTTTCCGGAAATGTTTACCATTGCCGATGCAAAACGTGGTGATATAGGTAATACATCAAGCATGTATGCCAAAGCTTTTTTTGAAGATTTAAATTTCGACAGTGTAACCGTTGCTCCTTATATGGGGAAAGATTCGGTAGAGCCTTTCCTGGCTTTTGAAAACAAACATACTATTATGCTGGCTCTGACTTCAAACGAAGGAGCATTTGATTTTCAGACGTTAAACGTTAACGGAAAAGAATTATACAAACAAGTTTTAGAAACGTCTAAAACCTGGAAAAATAGCCACAACCTTATGTATGTGGTAGGCGCTACAAAAGCGGAATATTTTACTGAAATCAGGAAAATTGTTCCGGACAGTTTTTTATTGGTACCGGGAATTGGAGCTCAGGGCGGAAGCTTATCTGAAGTTTGTAAGTACGGAATGAACGATAAAGTTGGTTTGTTAGTCAATTCAGCGAGAGCCATTATCTACGCCTCAAAAGGAACTGATTTTGCTGAAAAAGCGAGAGAAGAAGCTTTGAAAGTTCAAAAAGAAATGGCTGTAATTTTAGGTGATAAATAAAGTTTACAGTTTATAATCTTAGTTTTCAGCCTCAGTTTTCAGTCTCAGTGCTTGTTGTGGTCGAAAACTGAGACTGCGACTGTAAACTGCAACCGAAAACTAAAACAAACATGAAACAGTTACAAGATCAGCTTGGTACTTTACATACTTTCGAAACAGCCCCAAAACGAATTATTTCTTTAGTTCCTTCTCAGACCGAGTTGCTATACGATTTGGGTTTAGAAGAAAAAATAGTAGGGATAACAAAGTTCTGCGTGCATCCGTATCATTTTAAGTCGACTAAAAAAATGGTTGGAGGAACGAAGAAGATTCATCTTGAAAAGATAAAACTGCTCCAACCCGATATTATCATTTGCAACAAAGAAGAAAATACGCCCGAGATTGTAGCGCAGTTAAGTACTATTTGCCCGGTTTGGGTGACCAATATTGTTTCAATTGAGGATAATTTTCAAATGATTTCTGATTTTGGACAGCTTTTCAATTGCAGAATCGAAGCTCAGAAATGGAGCAATAAACTGCGCTTCGCTTTAGACGATTTTAAAAAATACGTTCAGGACATTCCTGAGAAAAAAACGGCTTACTTTATTTGGAAGAATCCTTATATGGTAGCAGGTAATGACACCTATATTAATGAGTTATTAAAACTGAATCACTTTCAGAATATTTACGGTGATAAAGGCCGCTATCCGGAAATTGAACTCCGGAAAATGCGTCTGGAAGGCGATCCTGATTTGGTTTTTCTTTCTTCGGAGCCTTATCCATTCAAAGAAGAAGATGCTTTTGAAATAGGACGTTTTACCCATCATGCCAAAACTATTTTCGTCGATGGCGAAATGTTCTCCTGGCACGGAAGTCGATTGTTAAAGGCTTTTTCATACTTCAAATTACTACACGAAAGACTTAAAAATTAGTTTCAGGTTTTCGTTGTTTCAGGTTGCTTTACTTTGAACATAATTTAACCGCTAAGTCCGCTAAGATTTTTCGCAAAGTTCGCAAAGTTTTATATGTATAAAGCTTTGCGAACTTTCTGTTTTATGCAAAATCATGGGCAAAAAAACTTTGCGGACTTTGCGGTTAAATACACAATTCAATAATCCTAAACCGCATATTAGTTTCAGGTTTTCGTTGTTTCAGGTTGCTTTACTTTGAACATAATTTAACCGCTAAGTCCGCTACGATTTTTCGCAAAGTTCGCAAAGTTTTATATGTATAAAGCTTTGCGAACTTTCTGTTTTATACAAAATCATAGGCAAAAAAACTTTGCGGACTTTGCGGTTAAATACACAATCCAATAACCTTAAACTGCATATCAAATTAGCCCAAAAAAAATGCCGGCATCTCGAAGACGCCGGCATCATTTAACTAACCAAAACCAAAATAATAAATAACCAGTTTATTACACTACAAAGATCCAACTTATATGGATGTTTTGCTGTTAAGGTTTTGTTATTACTTTGTTGGACATAAGTTAAGATTCTTTAATGTGCTGTTTTGAGCTTTCTGTAGTGTTAAATAATTTTTGGCTATTAAAATATAAAAACAATCAATTTTGTTTATTAATATCGCAAAGATAAGTTTGTATATTTGATAAAGTGTTATATATCAAGGATGTGTGATTTCTTAAAAAAATTAGCATTTGATATAAAACAGTTAATTCTAATCAAAAAAAACAGAAAACAATGAGTGATTCAAACGAAAGTAAATGTCCTTTCCATAATGGACAAATGAAAGAAACTGCTGGTACAGGAACCTCTAATAAAGATTGGTGGCCAAATCGTTTAAATTTAAATATACTGCGTCAGCATTCTAGTTTGTCGGATCCGATGGAAAAAGATTTTAACTATGCGGAAGCATTTAAAACGTTAGATCTGAATGCGGTTAAAAAAGATCTTTTTGACCTGATGAAAGATTCTCAGGATTGGTGGCCGGCAGATTATGGTCATTATGGTCCTTTATTTATTCGTATGGCGTGGCACAGCGCAGGAACGTATCGTATATCAGACGGTCGTGGAGGTGCAAGTTCGGGGAATCAGCGTTTTGCTCCTCTTAACAGCTGGCCGGACAACGGGAATTTAGATAAAGCACGTTTTTTACTTTGGCCAATAAAACAGAAGTATGGAAACAAAATCTCCTGGGCCGATTTGATGATCTTAACAGGTAACTGCGCTTTAGAATCTATGGGATTTAAGACTTTTGGATTTGCAGGTGGAAGGGAAGATGTTTGGGAACCGGAACAGGATGTGAACTGGGGGTCAGAAATAGAATGGTTGGCTACTAGTGATAAACCATTTAGCAGGTATAGCGGTGATAGAAATCTGGAGAATCCACTTGCGGCTGTACAAATGGGATTAATATATGTAAACCCTGAAGGTCCGGATGGTAACCCGGATCCACTAGGTTCCGGTAGAGATATTAGAGAAACTTTTGCAAGAATGGCAATGGATGATGCAGAAACTGTGGCATTAGTAGCGGGAGGTCATACATTCGGAAAAGCGCATGGTGCCGGTGATGCAGCATTAGTTGGAGCTGAGCCGGAAGGTGCCAGCATAGAACAAATGGGAATGGGCTGGAAAAGCAGTTTTGGCAGCGGAGTAGGCGGAGATGCTATTACCAGTGGGATTGAAGGAGCCTGGAAACCAAATCCGACTACCTGGGATAATGGTTTTTTTGAAACGTTGTTTAAGTACGATTGGAAATTAACCAAAAGTCCTGCAGGAGCTCATCAGTGGACACCAACAGATGAAAGCGCTGCTACAACAGTAGAAGATGCTCACAATCCGGCCAAACGACATGCACCGATGATGACAACAGCTGATATGGCACTGAAATTAGATCCTATTTACGAACCAATTTCAAGAGATTATTTCGAGAATTTCGACAAATTTGCTGATGCTTTTGCGAGAGCATGGTACAAATTGACGCACAGAGATTTGGGCCCCGTTTCCCGTTATTTAGGGCCTGAAGTTCCAAGTGAAATATTAATTTGGCAAGACCCGATTCCTGCGGCTAAAAGCGAGTTGAGTTATAATGATATTGCCGCTTTAAAAGATAAAATTCTTTCCAGCGGACTTTCTATTTCAGAATTAGTAAATACGGCCTGGGCATCAGCTTCTACATTCCGAGGTTCTGATAAACGTGGAGGAGCTAATGGCGCCCGTATTCGTTTTGAACCACAAATTAGCTGGGAAGTTAATGGAGGAGGACAAGTAAAAAAGGTATTGGCTGTTTTAGAAGCAATACAAAATGATTTTGCTAATTCAGGAAAATCTGTATCTATTGCCGATTTAATTGTTCTGGGAGGATCTGCAGCTATTGAAAAAGCAGCATCAAATGCCGGTTTATCTGTAGATGTTCCTTTTACACAAGGAAGAGGTGATGCTACTTTAGAGCAGACAGATGTACATTCGTTTGAAGTATTGGAGCCAAAAGCAGATGGATTCCGAAACTATAAAAGTGCCAAAACAGGAGCCATTACCGAAGAACTTTTAATAGACAAAGCACAATTGTTAACCTTATCTGTACCTGAAATGACAGTGTTGGTGGGAGGTTTAAGAGTGTTGAATGCTAATTATGACGGTTCTAAACATGGCGTGTTTACCGCAAGTAAAGAAACATTAAGTAATGATTTCTTTGTGAATCTCTTAGATTTAAGAACGGCCTGGAAAGCCAGTGATGAAACCGGTGAAGTTTTTGAAGGACGTAATCGTACTACGGGAGAGGTTAAATGGACAGCAACACGTGCCGATCTTATATTTGGTTCTAATTCTGAACTTCGTGCTTTAGCTGAGGTATACGCCAGCAGTGATGCCAAAGGGAAATTTGTTAAAGATTTTGTCTCAGCATGGACTAAAGTAATGAATCTGGACCGATTTGATGTACGTTAATAAAAGGTTCTAAGGTTCTGAGGTTCTGAGAGACAAAGGTTCTAAGAGACAAAGGTTCAAAGGGACAAAGGTTCAAAGGGACAAAGGTTCAAAGGGACAAAGGTTCTGAGTTTTGAACGTATATTTTTTAAAAGTTAACCCGACTAGTTTTTTTTAAAACCTGTCGGGTTTGTTTATTTAAGAGGGAAATCTATGTCCCTTTGAACCTCTGCGGCTTTGAGCCTAAGAAAAAACAACCGTTTTGTTACTGTAAACTATTGTTTTTCTTTCGGCATGTAATTTTATCGCTCTGGCTAAAACGATACGTTCTAAATCACGCCCTTTCATAATAAAATCCTCAACGGAATGTATGTGCGAAACTCTCGCAATGTCCTGTTCAATAATTGGCCCTTCATCCAGTTGTTCCGTCACGTAGTGGCTGGTTGCTCCAATAATTTTTACCCCTCGTTTAAAAGCCGAGTGATAAGGTTTAGCACCCGGGAAGGCCGGTAAAAACGAATGATGAATATTAATGATTTTATTTTCGTAAAGCGAAATCAATTTAGGGGTAACGATCTGCATATAACGTGCCAGGACAATGAAGTTAATCTGGTATTTTTTTAACAGTTCAATTTGTTTGGCTTCACCTTCTTCTTTATTGTCTTTTGTAAATGGAACACAGTGAAACGGAATATTAAATCGTTCGGCTACTGATCGCAACTCGTTATGATTACTAATAATGACAGGGATTTCTATATTTAATTCGTTAGCACTGTAACGCCCAAGAATATCAAACAGACAATGATCGTATTTGGAGACAAACAGAGCCATTTTAGGTTTGTGTTCCTGATTGTACAATTCCCACGACATATTAAAGTCGGTAGCAATCGTTTTTGAAAAATCTTCTTTTATCGATTCGGCGCTCACATGTAGATTGGTGAGTTCACATTCCAGTCGCATAAAAAAAACATTTTGCTCTACATCAACATGTTGATCGATATAGGTAATGTTTCCTTCGACTTTAGCAATAAAAGTGGTCACTGCGGCAATGATTCCTTTTTGATCTTTGCAGTGCATCAGAATGGTTATTTTTTGCATTTTGGTTTAGGTTATTGGTTAATCATTTAATTGCTAACTGTAAATCCCGATTACACAAATCAACGATTAAACAGTTAAACCATTAAAAGCTATTTTTTGTCCTGCATAGCAAAAACTTTCTTCAACAAAGGAGATGTTCTTGCATTGATGTTGGTACGAATGTCTTTTTCTTCTACAGCAATCATTTTAAAAACACCTGCTAAAGCCTGATTTGTTGTATAATCAGTCAAATCCGGGTTTACTTTTCTTACCAAAGGAATGGTATTGTATTTTTTGATTATGTTTGTCCAGATTACATCAGCACCTACTTTTTCAAAAGAAGTTTTGATTACCGGATTGAATTTGCTGTACAAAGCGGTTGTTGTACTGTTTTGTAAATAACTGGTTGCAGCACTTTCGTTCCCCAATAAAATGTTTTTTGCATCGGTAAACGACATGTTTTTAACCGCAGAAACAAAGATTGGTGTAGCTTCTTTAACAGCATCTTCAGCAGCACGATTCATTGCTTTTATACCTTCATCGGCAAGAGAGGATAAACCAATTTTTCGTAAAGTAGCGTCAACCCTTTGTAATTCTTCCGGCATTAGGATTTTTACCGCTTCATTTTTGTAAAAACCATCCTCAGCGGTTAATTTGCTTACTTGCTGTGTAATTCCTTTGTTCAGGGCTTCCTTTAATCCCGAGGCAATATCAACACCGCTGTTACCTTTGATTTTTGATGACAATTGAGATAATTGATCTAAGGTTTTTTGTACCTGAGCATTAGAAGTGAAAGAAAACGTAAGCGTAAGTAACAGAAGTAGAATCTTTTTCATTAAAGTGTAATTTTATAAGTTTTCAAAAATACTACTTATTCAAAAATAAAGCCACAATTTTATTTCCGGAGAACAAACAATTTGTTGCAACCTTAACAATGGGGTTTTGGAGGATCTAAGGTGCTGAGGTTCTGAGGGGCTAAGCTTTTATTGTTTTCAGAACTTTATTACCTCAGAACCTCAGCACCTTAGTACCTTTTTGAGCAAATAGATTCTATAAATGCAAAAGCGGTTCAATTGTTTAAATTGAACCGCTTTTAATTTCTTGTACTTTGTAGGTACTAAATGTGTTTTTATTTTTGTATTACAAATTTACCGTCTTTCTCACAGTAAACATCATTCGAGTTAGATTCGTATTTTTTAAAGCATGAATCTCCTGTTTTCTCCACTAGAATAAAGCTGTTATTATACGAAATGAATTTTAACTCAACACCTTTATCAGTAGTAATTGTTGTTTTATCATTAACTACTACAAAATCAACTTCTCCGTTATCCTTGTAAGCCCAAACTTTTGCTGCGGTTGGATCATTAGATTCCATGATACTTCCTTCTGCATGATTGGCAAAACGATCGGTTTTTAATTTTCCTGTCAGTTTTTTATCATTTTGAGACACGCTTCCATTGATATAGATAAAGTAAGCCGAATCAAATGTTGGGTTTTCAACTTTAGCAGTTAAGTTTTTTTGATTAACCGTCATTAAACTTGTAATATTTGCTTGAGCTTCGCCTGGCCATAAACTCATCATACCGGCACCTTGTTTAGCTGTTTCAAGATATTCTAAAGATTTATCAAAGTTTAACAGAAACATTTGTGTTAAGGCTAAGTTCAGGTAAATTACTTTGTTGTAATCTTTCGGCTTTAATTTTTTGTATTCTTTACCAACATAACTCAAATAGAATTTTTCTAATTCTGAAAGGTAGGATTGGTCTAAAGAATTGGCAGCAATTTTGTTTAAAAATTCATCTGTTTTAGTGTTAAACTCAACAAGTTCATTAAACTCCTCCGCTTTTTCAAATAAACCGTAGTTTAAAGTAAATTCTTTTTCAGTAATAAGAATGTTATTGTCAGTAAGGTATTTATATCCTATATTATTCAAATCGCTGGCTAAGCTTTGATTTGGTTTTCCGTTAACATAAGTACCAGAATACATTCTGGCATTTGTACCTTTTTCATATAAGATTTCATTGTTTTTTCCTAAAACTAAATATTTGAAATCTCCATCTAAAAGGTAAGTACCATTATCGGCTCTTTTATAAGTAGCTCCTTTGTACCCCATTAAAACGCGAACGTCGGGATTGGTTGTGTCTTTTTTAGTGTAATCTTCAATTGTATTTTTAGTAGCATTATGCTCATAAGTTTTTGAATTCTTCTTGGCATACGTTGCATTCCAGGTGTCATCTCCCTGTATGATGATGTTATATGTTTTAATGTTTTTAAAGGAATCTGATTTTGGGATGGTAATTTTAACTTTTTTCTTGTTAGTGTCTGCTTTTTGAGCATAAGAAGTACCACTGATTAGGGCTAGCAGTAATAATAATGTAATTTTTCTCATAGGTTTATTTTTGCCCAAATATAGGAATATGACAGTGAAGCTAACTACTAAAGAAGATGTTTTTAAATGAAAAAAAAAGCCTTGCTGAATAAACGGTATTGCATCAGTTACTTAAGGAGTTGGATATTAGAATTAGTATGAAATAGGGTCTGTTTTGAATAAAATTTAATTTGAAAGAATTATACGATATATAAATAAGGGACAGTAAAAATTAGCTGAATAAGATAGCCTATTCGAATATTATTTTTCCAAAATTGCCACAAAAAGGATGAAGTTATTTTTGAAACCACTTAGCCCCTCAGAACCTAAGTACCTTTTCTAAAAGATCCTTCCTTCAAGATTTTTCCTGGATATCTGTTTAATTCCCGTATTGGTATAGGAGTAGCTGGAGGCTTCCGTCCATTTCCAATTGAAATTAGTGCCACCGTCTATAGCGGCTGCCGAGTAGATGATTTTAATATTATCATTTGTAGTGGCCATTTTTAACCATAGAAAAAATTCTCTGGTGTTGGCTAAGGTTTCATTTTTGGTACAGGTCTGCAGGTCTTCTAAAACGTCCGGATCCTCTTTGAACCATTGTTTTAAAAATCCTAAATGCGTTTCAGAGCATTGATACCCCAGATTGAGTGCCCAAAGGAATTTACATTTCAGATTGCTTTCATCGGCTTTTTTATCACCATCCCAATGACATTCATGATCCAGGCTTGTAGTGATGAATCCTAGCGCTGCCCGCTGTGGATCGGTTAAGGTTTTGATATAATCTTCATTGAGCTGCAAAACACCTTTTTTGTCTAACCAGAGGATCTTAACATAATCAACCTGATTGGCAGCAGTCTTACTTTCAGGTTGCTTTTGTGAGGTATTTGGCTGGGGTGTTTGGGAAAAAATACAAGAATAAAAACTTAGAAAAAGGAACAAAAAAAACGGACGTAGATTCATAATGTAGTATCGTAAACGGGGTTTAGGTGAAGGTATTTTGTTTGTTTTTTATTTTTTTAGCAAATCAATTTTTTCTTTAGTGTCTTCGACATAAAGACTCATTTCATCGTATTTCCATGTTCCATTTTTGGTTCCCACGACGTATAAAGTTCCTCTGCTTTTAGAACCTCTTATTGGAATTTGTAAGTTGCAATGTTCTATACTGTTGCTTGAATTAACGCTGCCTGAGGCAACTCCGTTGTCTTCGATTGGACTGCCCAATTTCTCCAGCACTATTGCATTATGCTGTGCTTCGTTCATGGCAGCTTTATAAGAATCAGATTCTTTGAGCATGGTGGTAACTCCAAAGACAAGTGCGGCTATAAACACACCAAACAGCACCACGAGGCTTAAACATCCGGTTGGAACAAACCATTTCCAGTTTCTGTCCCACCAGCTTTTTCTAACTTCAGTATAATCGTCTTCCATAAAAAAAAAGGGTAATTTTTAGATTTGTATTTGAGTTATTAAAGATACTATTATTCTTCCAAACTCTAAATTCAAATCTAAAATTACCCTATTAAAAATTACAGCTTTAATTAATGATCATTTGATGAAGTGAACTAACTAATTGACTAAATTTTAGTTAGATACTACTCCTGTCTGAGGAGAAACCGTTTTGTTTAATTCGGCATCTCGCTCATAAACATCCTGAAAGAAACCAATTTCTCCATTTTCATTGACCAGCGAAGTAAAATAAGTAATATAAATAGGTACTTTTTTAGTTAGTTTAAAACTGTTTTCTGTTTTGCCCGCCATAGCTTTATCTATTTTATCGGGAGTCCATTCAGGATAATCTTTAAGCATGGCAGTAGCTAATTCTTTAGCCATTTTTACGTTTATACAACCATGGCTGAACGTTCTTTTTTCAAAATCGAATAAAGTTTTAGACGGAGTATCATGCATATAGATGTCATCAGGGTTCGGAAACATAAATTTTACTAATCCTAATGAGTTTTCAGGACCCGGTTTTTGTCTCACTTGGCCATTTACAATTTCCATATTATGTTTGGCCAAATAATTTTTATCCTCAGCGATTTTACTTTTCAACTCATTGTTTACAATACTTTGCGGAACGGTCCAGTAAGGGCTAAAAACGATTCTCTCAATTTCGCCATTAAAAATGGTTGTTTTGGTTAATGGTGCTCCAACAAAGACACTCGAAGACAGTTGTACTTTCCCGTTTTTTACATAAATCAATTCGTACGAAGGAACGTTGACTAAAACATACTCATCGCAACCAGCCATTTGATCCGAAATAGTACGACATCTCTCCATGTTAAGTTTTAGGGTCTCCATTTTATCGGCAAGAGGAACATTCATTTCTTTAATATGTTCTTCTGCTAAAATATAGTTAGGTTTGAAACCGTTGCGAACTTTATATTTCATTACAGCATCCATTAATTCACGGTCGTAAACGTTACTTTTAGAATCCTTTTTTAAATCTCCCAATAAGTATAAACGCGTTCTGACTTGGACGATAGTATTTGAAACAGCATCCGGACGTAAATCTTTATAAGGTGTTTCTTCCGGAACAATAGGTTTCCATTTATTAGAACGGTCTAGTTTTTTATATTTTTTCAGAACGTCCTGTAATTTATAATATTGATCATAGGTTACTTTAACATTTTCAGCGGTCGATGTAGTGGCTTCTTCAATTGTACTGTAATTTAAAAAATCTTTCAGCATAGCATCATACGATATTTTTTTCCCGGCATCTGCATTACTTTTTTTGGCGTAAGCAATATATAAAGAACTCAAAAGCATATCTGCATCTATTTTAGACAACTTTGTTGCTGAAGAAGAAAAAAGAGCATCGATTTCTTTTTGATAAGGAACAACCAAATCATTCATTTTTTTAGCTTTTTGATATAATGCAGAACCAAACTCATTGATGGCATCTTCATCAAACCAAATTGTTCCCGGAGTTCTGTTTTTGTATAATGACATGACATCAGACTTATATTTTTTCAAATCAGAATATCTTTTAAAGAAGTCATTTGAAATTTCGTTTACATTATCAGAACCTGAATTCTTGTAAACGGGTGCGACAGTTGAAGTTTTTTTATAAGAAACGTTCTTATGATCCGTTTTGGCAAAAGAAGACACAAAAAAACTTAGAACTATAATTAGGCTGAGTGGATATGATGTTTTCATTTTTTAAATTTTTACGGTGTTACTTTTGTAGGTAGTTTTAAGTAAAAATTTGGGGTTTTTCTATACTACTAAATTACTTTATAGTGTTGATTTATAGGTTCTTGTATTTTGTTTAAATATTTCAAGATTACCATGTTGTTAACATTTTTATAAGACTTATATAGGATAAATCAACTTAGTATTCAATTTGTTACCCCTCTAAAAGAAAAAAGATTCTTTTTTTTGTTAACAAAAAGATATTAGCATGATCAAATGTTGTAATATTTTGTAAATTGCTCCCTTAAAATTATCATATTCATAAAATGGAACAACAAATACCATATATTCCTAAAAATAAAGTAAGAATTGTAACCGCAGCCTCTCTTTTTGACGGACATGATGCAGCGATAAACATTATGCGTCGTATTATTCAGTCAACCGGAGTTGAGGTAATTCACCTTGGGCACGACCGTAGTGTTGAGGAAGTGGTGAATACTGCTATTCAGGAAGACGCGAATGCGATTGCGATGACATCGTATCAGGGAGGACATAATGAATATTTTAAATACATGTATGACTTGCTGCAAGAAAAAGGAGCAGGACACATTAAAATTTTTGGAGGCGGAGGCGGAGTAATCCTTCCAAGCGAAATTTCAGAATTACACGAGTATGGTATCACGAGAATTTATTCTCCGGATGATGGGCGTTCTTTAGGTTTGCAGGGAATGATCAATGATTTGGTTCAGCGTTCCGATTATCCTATTGGAGATCAGTTAAACGGAGAAATCGATCATATCGAAAATAAAATTCCAACGGCAATTGCACGTTTGATTTCGGCAGCGGAAAATTTTCCTGAAATCGCAAAACCTGTTTTTGATCAGATTCACGAAAGCAATACCGATTCTAAAATTCCGGTTCTTGGAATTACCGGAACGGGTGGAGCCGGAAAATCATCTTTAGTGGATGAACTGGTTCGTCGCTTTTTAATTGATTTCCCTGAGAAAACTATCGGATTGATTTCTGTCGATCCGTCAAAAAGAAAAACAGGAGGAGCATTACTGGGTGACAGAATCCGTATGAATGCCATCAACAATCCTCGTGTGTATATGCGTTCGCTGGCGACACGTCAGTCGAATTTAGCTTTATCCAAATATGTTGCTGAAGCCATTCAGGTTTTAAAAGCAGCAAAATACGATTTGATCATTCTTGAAACTTCAGGAATCGGACAATCCGACACCGAGATTATGGATCACTCTGATGTATCTCTATATGTAATGACACCGGAGTTTGGAGCAGCAACACAATTGGAGAAAATTGACATGCTTGATTTTGCCGATTTGGTAGCTTTGAACAAGTTTGACAAAAGAGGGGCATTAGACGCCATCCGTGACGTTAAAAAGCAGTACCAGCGCAATCATAACCTGTGGGATAAAAATCCGGATGAAATGCCGGTTTTCGGAACCATCGCTTCTCAGTTTAACGATCCGGGAATGAACACGCTTTATAAAGCGATCATGGACAAGATTGTAGAGAAAACACAATCGGAGCTCAAATCTACTTTTCAGATTACGAAGGAAATGAGCGAGAAAATCTTCGTGATTCCGCCACACCGAACCCGTTATTTATCTGAAATCGCAGAGAACAACCGATCTTATGATGAAATCGCAGCTTCACAGCAAAAAGTAGCACAGAAATTATACGGAATCTTTAAAACCATAGAATCGGTTTCAGGGAAAGTTCCGCAAATTAATAAAGCAGGAATCGATGAGGACAGCGTCATCCTGAGCGAAGCCGAAGGATTAGACGAAAACAGAATCTTTTTAAATCTTTTACTCAATCAGTTTGATAAGGTGAAAATGGATCTTGATCCGTACAATTGGGAAATTATTCTGAATTGGGATGAGAAAGTAGCCAAATATAAAAATCCGGTATACAGCTTCAAAGTACGTGATAAAGAAATTAAAATCGTGACCCATTCAGAAAGCTTATCGCATTTGCAAATCCCAAAAATTGCTTTGCCGAAGTACGAAGCCTGGGGGGATGTATTACGTTGGAATTTACAAGAAAACGTTCCGGGAGAATTTCCGTTTGCGTCAGGATTGTACCCGTTCAAACGTGAAGGCGAAGATCCGTCAAGAATGTTTGCAGGTGAGGGCGGACCGGAAAGAACCAACAAACGTTTTCATTATGTGAGTGCGGGATTACCGGCAAAACGACTTTCGACTGCCTTTGATAGTGTGACTTTATACGGAAACGATCCTGATATTCGTCCTGATATTTATGGAAAAATCGGTAATGCCGGAGTTTCGATTTGCTGTTTGGACGATGCTAAAAAACTGTATTCAGGTTTTGATCTGGTTCATGCTTTAACCTCGGTAAGTATGACCATCAATGGACCAGCGCCAATGTTGTTAGGATTCTTTATGAACGCGGCGATCGATCAGCAATGCGAATATTACATCAAAGCCAATGATTTAGAAAAAGAAGTTGAAGCTAAAATCAACAAAATATACAAGGAAAAAGGAACAGAACGTCCGAAATACCAAGGTGATTTACCAGAAGGAAACAACGGTTTGGGATTAATGCTTTTGGGGGTTACCGGAGATCAGGTTTTACCTTTGGAAGTGTATAACGATATCAAAGTAAAAACCTTATCACAAGTTCGTGGTACGGTTCAGGCCGATATTTTAAAAGAAGATCAGGCACAAAACACCTGTATTTTCTCTACCGAATTTGCTTTGCGATTAATGGGTGACGTTCAGGAATATTTTATTACGCAAAACGTTCGTAATTTTTACTCTGTTTCGATTTCAGGATACCATATTGCTGAGGCAGGAGCGAACCCAATTACACAGTTGGCTTTTACGCTTTCGAATGGTTTCACTTACGTGGAATATTACTTAAGCCGTGGCATGAACATCAACGATTTTGGACCAAACTTATCGTTCTTCTTCTCAAACGGAGTAGATCCTGAATATTCAGTAATTGGACGTGTGGCACGTAAGATTTGGGCAAAAGCCATGAAAAACAAATACGGAGCCAACGAAAGAGCGCAAATGCTAAAATATCATATTCAAACTTCCGGGCGTTCCTTACACGCACAGGAAATTGATTTTAATGATATTCGTACCACTTTGCAGGCTTTGTATGCGATTTACGACAACTGTAACTCATTGCATACCAACGCATACGATGAAGCGATTACCACACCAACTGAAGAATCAGTGCGTAGAGCCATGGCGATTCAGTTGATTATCAATAAAGAATTAGGTCTGGCGAAAAATGAAAACCCAATTCAGGGATCGTTCATCATCGAAGAATTAACCGATTTGGTAGAAGCTGCCGTTTTACAGGAATTCGACCGCATCACAGAGCGTGGTGGGGTATTAGGTGCTATGGAAACCATGTACCAGCGTTCTAAAATTCAGGAAGAAAGTTTGTATTACGAAACCTTAAAACACAACGGAGATTTCCCAATTGTGGGTGTAAACACCTTCCTGAGTTCAAAAGGATCTCCAACGGTAATTCCGGCAGAAGTAATTCGAGCCACCGAAGAAGAAAAACAATATCAAATTACGATGCTCGATAACTTACACCAATTTCACGAAGCAAAAGTAAACGAGCACCTGCGCCAACTACAGGAAGCCGCCATTAAAAACGAAAATTTATTCGCCCATTTAATGGAAGCAACTAAGGTTTGTTCGCTGGGGCAGATTACTTCGGCCTTGTTTGAAGTAGGCGGGCAGTATAGAAGGAATATGTAGAAATATAAAATTGGAACAATTTTAGAAACGCATTTGATGATTTGATCAAGTGCGTTTTTTTTTATTGGATAATGATATTTATAGTATAAAAATCATTATATATTTACCTTTTGAATAGAGAAAAAAGCTATTTTAAACATAATCGTATTATAAATTCTGAATGAAAACAAAATTACTTTTACTTTTTTTACTTTGTACAATTACCGAAATGAATGCTCAACAGAAAATCTATGATTTTACGAGCTATCCGTGGAATTTTAAGAAATTTAATGATAAGATTATATTTGAAGCCAGTGAAGAGAATATCGGTCGTGAAATATGGCAAAGTGATGGAACTGCTTCAAATACAAAATTATTAAAAGATATATATTCAGGCCCTGAATCTTCAAGCGCTGGCTCGTTTAGGAAAGGTAGTACAGTTCTAAATAATAATTTTTATTTTATAGCAAGAGACGTAAGTTCTTCTGGAGAAATATGGAAAACAGATGGAACTACTGCTGGTACTGTGAAAGTGACAAATTTTCTTAATGGAAGAGCTTTGAATCTTACAACAGTTGGAAATGCTATTTTCTTTTTAGTACAATTAGATATTTATACCTCGCAAGTTTGGAAAACAGATGGAACAAAAGAAGGAACCGTACTGCTTAAAGATAATTTGATTGCCTGGAATGGGACAAGTTTTCAAGGGAAATGTAATAACAATTTTATCTTTACGATTTCACCTGCCGGAGGTGTTGATTCAGTGGTGTGGAGAAGTGACGGAACTTCTGAAGGAACATACCCTATTACAGCTCCAATTGATGGGAATGGATCAGATCCTAGAGGAACACATGGTTTAACACAATATATAGAACATAATAATAAGTTGTATTTCGTTAGTAGATATTTTCTGTACGAAACAGATGGAACTCTCGAAAATACAAAAATTATAGGAAATGTTTGGAATGCACAACGGAATCTGGTACAATACAGCACTGTTATTGAAGTAAACAATAATTTATACTTTATGTTTTTTTCTGCTGAGCTGTATAAACTGTCGATATGGAAATTTGATTCAGTAAATAGAAATGTAACCGAAATATATAGTAAAAATAGTCTCAAGTATTTCTCTCCTTCAAATTTTGCTAAAAATGATAATTCGTTGCTTTTTTCGTCACCAAATGAGAACGGAGGTACATCTTTAGTATCATTAAACCTTGCTAATTACACAGAGTCAAATTTAGGGGAATTATCAAATGGTATACCCAAACCTTCCTTTATCTATTCGGAGAAGGATACTTCTACTATTTTTAAATTTAATAATGATGAATATTTTATAGCTTCAGTAGATAAAGATTGGTTTACGAAAGGGTATATTTTAGATTTGAAATTAAACAAACTTCAGTATAGTAGTGCATTAGATAATGTATTGAATGTTGTTTCTTATGGAGACAATCTATACTATTCAAAAGATAACAAATTATGGAAATACTCTAATAACTTAAGTATTCCATTAATAGAAAGTGGGTCATCTCTGGTATTTTATCCAAATCCCGCAACTGACTTTGTAAACATACAGGATGAATATAAAAATGATGTTGAAAATGTTCAGATTTTTGATTTAAATGGAAAGGTAGTAAGCGGTAAAACTGATTTTGCTAATGATAAAATAGACGTGTCTAGGTTAAATCAGGGAACTTATATTTTGAAGGCTAAGGTTAAAGGAACTGTAATTTCAAAAAAAATAATAAAAAATTAAAATCTCCATGCTAGCGCGAGCCCCCGCTAGCGCGAGCGTCCCGCTCGTGAACCCAAAGTTTATAAAAAAAATAAAATTAAGTCGATGCGCGCGAGCGGGAAACAAAATATTTTAGAAAAAAAATGTCAGAAATGAAGTAATATGAATAAGTATGAAAATTACTTAATTGATCTCGTATCAATACAATTAGAAAAATTAAAAGAACTAGAATATGAAATATCTATTTGTAAAGAAGAAGATAAAGATTATATAAAAGGGCAAATTATGGCCTATTATGATGTTTTAGCTATAATGAAATCTCAATCGGATTTGTTTAATATCTTAATTTCTCTTCCTGCGGAAACAGATTTGGAAAGATATTTAACTTTAAAATAGAAATACATTGAAGAATTACTATTCAATCCTACTCGCTCGCGACCTCAAAGTTTACATAACAAAATTGAAGTTCCCCCGCTCGTGCCCCCTGCTAGTGTTAGCGTCCCGCTCGTGACCTCAAGTTTATATAATAAAATTGAAATTCTGTTGGTTCGCACGAGCGAGACGCTCGCGCTAGCACACGAATGAAATTCCATATAGTTTGTCCCCTGCTAGCGCGAGCGTCCGAAGCAAATCACGCCAGTATTTCCTCAAAGAAAATCCCCCGCTAGCGCGAGCGTCCCGCTCGTGCACACAAAGAGTAAAATTTCATAAAGTTTGTCATTTCGACGTAAGGAGAAATCACATCAATATTTCTGCAAAGAAAGTCGCCAATCTTTGTAGAGTTTCGAGTGTGATTTCTCCTTACGTCGAAATGACAAGATTGCGTAAAAACTTTGCGACTTAGCGCCTTTGCGAGATTTTGGCGTTAGAATTTTCAGCTTTGCCCCCCGCTAGCGCGAGCGTCCCGCTCGTGCACACAAAGAATATTAATTTATATCAATTAGTAAAATAGTTTGATCGTTATCGCCATAATTTCTGGCAGAACTGTATTTCCAATCTACAGGATTAGTAACAAAACCTGCTTCAACTGGATTTTGATGAATATAGTTTAGCTTTTGCTCAAAGACTTTTAATGACCAGATTTCGATAGGATTATTGTTTTGCTGCCAAAACTGTCTGAATTTGATATTGCTGTTTTTCTTTCCAGCTCTCTCAAACATCCACAACATCCATTCTTTTCTACTCTCTTGTGGGTGTTCTTCGATTGTTCTCAGCATTTTTTTGGATGTGAATCCTTTAAAATCTCTTATCAATCCTGAAGGATCTGCATCTCCAGATCTAAAAATCAAATGGATATGACTCGGCATAATACAATAACCGTATATTTCCATAGCTTTATGTTTGCGGGAGTAATCTAATGATTCAATGATATTTCCAAAATATTCCTCTCTAGTAAATACGTCTATCCAATAAACGGTAGCAAAACTTATAAAGTATGCTCCTATTTTTTCTCTAAACTTATATTTTCTGCTCATTATAGTAGTTTTGGGCTAATATAAGAAAAACTTTACGTTTACGAGCGGGACGCTCGCGCTAGCGGGGGGAAATCACATCAGTATTTCCGCAAAGTAAGTCGCCAATCTTTGTAGAGTTTCGATTGTGATTTCTCCTTACGTCGAAATGACAAGATTGTGGTTGTTTTTAGCGAATTAAGCTTTCTTTTTTACCGGAACTTTTGTTTTTAATTTTGCTATAAGATCATCTGCCTCCTGATATAGAGAAATCGATCGCAATGATTCTGCATAGCGGTAATAATACTCAGGTTCTAAATCGGTGGTGAGGGCGAAAAGTTCGCGGTACCATTTGGCTGCTTTGTCCAAATTACATTTGGCGTAAGAGGAGTTTCCTAATTTTTGAAATAAATCAACAGATTTATAGCCTTTTGCTGCAACCCTTTCGTAGGTTTTCATCACATCAACATAGGCATATTTATCGCTTACTTTATCGGTTTGATATAATTTTTCGCTTTGAGCGGAGGCACGAATAGAAAACAAAGTCAATAGCATTACAATAGCTAGTTTTTCTTTCATGGAAATAGATTTAAATGGGGACTTGATATTATTTTTATTTTTTTGGAACAATTTAAAAGCAAGAGAATTATTTAATGTTAGCTGATTGTGTTTTTTTGCAAATATATCTAAATCAGTAATATAACATGAGTTTTGGCGATGTTTTTTTGACTTTATCGATAAAATTAGAGTCGAAAACAATGGTAAAATCTTGTCTGGTAAATAATTTCTTATGGATATAAAAACGTTTAAGGCTTGAAATTATTTTAGTTGCGCTAAAAAATAATCTAACTTTATAAAGATTTAGAGAGTGGGAGCATGAGAATGGAAGACTATTTAAATAAAATAAATAATTTACGTCTTGTAGAAAATAGAGTTGGGCTTCCTGTTAATGCTGAGTTGGAAGAGCTTATTTTAAAAACAGCGTTAGAGAACAGTCAAAGCTATTTTACGCTGGAGATGCTTTTTCAAAAAGCAGACAATACTAGTGTGACATTAAATCCCGAAACTTTTCAATTTATTGCCAATTGTTGCGGTTTGCTGTTTATGGATGAGAAAGAAACCGGAAATGTTTGTTTTGCGCACAGTCCGGAATTACGACCTGAGTTTAAACAAAGCTTTACGGCAATTGATGTTTTAGATTTAAGTTATGCTATTTTGCATTCGTCACTTTATAGCGAAGATTTAAAAGTAGGCGAACTAAAAATTCCTATACCACAAGATGTTGCTGTATTTTGGAAACTAGTTAAAATAGGGAAGGGATTACGAGGGAAAGAAAAGTAATAAGTAAAAAAGCATCAAGTGCTGCTTTTGAATTTTAAAGCAAAAGTAAATTTTGAAGTTATAATGAAAATTGTACTAGAAAATAAGGGAATTAAAACAGACACTTATTATGTACCGCCTTTTGTTTTATATGAAGGTGAAATAGCCGTTTTGTTTTTGAGTAACGAAAAATGGCCTTATGATACAGAAATGTATCTTAAAGACATTTTTTGCGGTAAGATAAAACATGAAAATGTTACTTTACATAAAAAAATGACTTTTGTTGATTTCTTTAGGGAATCAAACTTTAGAGGTTATTTTTTTCCCTCGACTGTAAACAGATATATTAAAAGACGGGCAGATCTTACGAATCCTTTTCTTGTGAAATTATTTGAAGATAAATATGTTACTAGAAAAACCAGGATGAATCGTCTGGGAGGAACCCAGCGAAAGCTGTTGAATTTATATGTGACACTTTCTAAGGCAACAGATATAATATTTGATGTAGTAGGGTTGGATCCTCAAGGGTCTGTGTTAACCTTTAAAATGGTAGAGGAAACAGTAAAGAATGGAGGATCAGCAATTTTGTTTGATAGCTTTGCTAATACGAAAGAATATGCTTCAAAGTACATTGAACTAGAATGGAATAATGGTAGTTTACCAACTAAAAAAGAGGTTGAATTTAACTTTTAAACAAAAAAAAGCATCAGCCACGCTGATGCTTTTCAATTTCAAGTAAAAACAATTAGCGACGGAAAGCAGGGCTTTTATTCACTGATTCGTCCATCTTTACAGTTTTTGATTTCTTAGCAGAAACCGTAATTTCATGTTTAGCAACTTTACCATTTTCTTTTACTTCCAGGATGTAAGTTCCGGCAGGATATGCCTCTAAACTTAAAGTTTTTGACGTTTCTAACTGGTTTGAAGCAGTTTCTCCTGTGTAAACCAAATTATTGTTTTCGTCATAGATAGTAAAAACTGATTTCTCAACAGAGTTTAAAGTAAAACTAACTACTTTTCCATTTCCGGTTTTTATATTCAAAATATAATCCCCTTTTCCATCAAATGCATACGTAAAAATTGTTGTTAAAAATACGGCAACAACTAAGCCCACCTTCGTTAAATTTGTCATTTTTTTTTAATTGTTTATTACTATTTTCGAAACGCGTAAAACTACAAATAGAAATCTAATTTTATACAAAAAAGTCACTTTTTTCAATGGCTAAATTGCTGAATTAAAGATGTTTCTGTGTTTTATGTGAACTATGTACGTATTTACTGGGATGACGGATGTTTTTATTTTGAGTTTTTTTTTGAGTGTGTAAACTACTCTTTTATAATTATTAAGAATATTTTTCTAAAAATATAAAAATCAGTTTTTTGAGATGAGAGAAAGACATAAAAAAAACAGCTCAATAACGACAAAGAGCTGTTTAAAACGTACTATTTTCACTAACTAAATAAATTCGCTTTTTTGGGTAAGGGGGTAAAATTTTTAACGTGCAGCGACACTTGTTTTTTTAGCAGAAAAACCTGCTTTATAACTCGATGAAATTGCTTTTCTTGAAAGTACCGTAGTAGCTTCAGTAATAGTAATTTCATGTCTTACTTTTTTGATGTTATCCTCAACTTCCAGAAAGTAGGTTCCTGCTGGGAGTTCTTCCAGATTAAAAGTTCTCAAAATTCCATCTTTACCTGATGCATTTTCAGTATAAAGTAAGCTACCGTCTTTATCATAAATTGTCAGGTTTGCTTTTTGCACTTTGTTAAGGGCAAATGCAATTAGCTTTCCGTTGGCTTTTAATACATGAAGATTAAAATCTTCATTCCCGTCAATTGCATATGTACTCATTCCAGTGAAAAGTACTGCACATACTAAACTTAATTTTAAAATCTTTTTCATGACTTTTAGTTTTTAGATTAATAATTCTAATTATCTGATGCTAAATTACTTATGAAATAGTGATTTTCTCACAACTCTGTTTTCTTATTTCTATGCTATATTCTCATTTACGAAACCGTTATAGGTTAAAATTTAAATTATTTTAAGTGTTAGTGTTAATTCTGTGATTATATTTTAATGTTTTGATAAAGTTAAGGCAATGTGGTTTTGCCTGTCTTTCTTACAAAATGTGTGTTTTAGGATTTAACCGCAGGGTGCGTGAAGTTTTTTATCACAAATTACGTGTAGTAACCGCAAAGTTCGCAAGGCTTTATCAATAATAAGCTTTGCGAACTTTGCGTTTGTATAAAAAAGATATGAAAAAAACTTTGCGCACCTTGCGGTTAATCTCGTTAGTTTATAAGCAAAAAAAACAGCTCAATAACCACAAAGAGCTGTTTTAAAACAATCACGTTTTTACTTTACTAACTATCTAACCTCATTTTTATACTTTATGAAAGCATAAACTTTTTTAACGTACTGCTACGTTTGAATTTTGAGCAGAGAAATCTGCTTTATAGGTCGATGAAATTGCTTTTGCAGATAATATTGATTTGTCATCTGTAATTGTAATTTCATGTCTAATCTTTTTAACGCTGTCTTCTACTTCTAAAAAATAGGTTCCTTCCGGAAATTCTTCTAAACTAAAGGTTCTTAAAATTCCTTCTTTACCTGAAGCATTTTCAGTGTAGATTAATGAACCGTTTTGATCATAAATACTCAAACTGGCTTTTTGCACCTGGTTTAGAGCAAACGTAATTAGCTTTCCATTACCCTTTAATACGTGAAGGTTAAGATTGTTGTTACCATTTTCATCAATTGCATAAGTGCTTATTCCTGAAAAGAGTGCCGCACAAACTAAACTTAATTTTAAAATGTTTTTCATAGCTTTTCGTTTTAAATGATTCGTTCATTTCTCTGAAGCTAAATTACTTTAGAGCAGGATTTTTTTTCGCAACTCTATTTGCCAATTTATGTGCTGTATTCTCATTTACGAAACCGTTATAGGTTAAATTTTAAATTATTAGAGGTGTTTTTGTTAATTGTGTTGTTATTTTTCAATGATTTGAAATTTTGGACAATCTCTGAATGTGCCTATAATTCTTACATATATATTGTATGCTTATAAAAAGACCCGATTAAATAGGATATATTAAAAAAAAGATTAGAAAAAAAACGAGTATAAAAAAAATACGGGAATAATTGTGATTTTGAATTTAGTGTTTTTTGGATTTTTATGATATATTCTCATTTACGAAACCGTTATAGGTTAAAATATGAATTATGTTAGGTATTTTTGTTAAATTCGCTATTATTTTCTAAAAACTTTATCATGAAGACGATTGCCCCTGCTCTTGAAGTGATATCTAATTCTTACGGAAGTTCTTTTACGTATACCAAACATGCGGAAAAAACGAACAGTAAGGCGCATTTATGGCATTATCATCCCGAAATTGAGTTGGTTTACATCAATGGGGGAGCAGGTAAAAGACAAATAGGAAGCCATGTTTCGTATTACACCAATGGCAGTTTACTTTTGATAGGGGCCAACCTGCCACATTGTGGTTTTACGAATGAAATGACGGGAAATACAGATGAAACGGTCATTCATATTAAACCTGAATTTTTGGGCAATGATTTTTTTGTAGCACCCGAAATGAAAAAAGTTCGAAATGTTTTGAATCAGTCAAAAGGAGGAATCGCTTTTGGAGGAGAAACGAAGAAAAATGTAGGTAAAAGAATCGAGATGATGGAAAATCAGCTTCCGTTTGAACGTTTACTTACACTTTTAAGTATTTTGGATGAGTTAGATTCATCAGAAGAATATACAGTACTAAATGCGGATGGTTTTTCGTTAGAATTGCAGACTCAGGATAATGATCGAATGAATGTAATCTTTAATTATGTGAAAGATCATTTTCAGGAATCAATTGCCATCGATGAAGTTTCGAATCTGATAAGTATGACAACACCTTCTTTTTGTCGTTACTTTAAAAAAATCTCTAATAAAACGTTTACTGAGTTTGTAAACGAATACCGTTTGGTACATGCTTCAAAGCTTCTGGCAGAAAAACCTATAAGTATCAATGAAGTTTGTTATGAAAGTGGTTTTAATAATTTTAGTCATTTCAGTAAATCTTTTAAACAGTACACCGGTAAAAGTGCATCGCAATACCGCAATGAACATAAAATTGTCATTCAGTAAAACTTTTGTAGTTGCACAGAGACTCACGAAGAAATCACACAGAGACTCGCGAAAAAAAGCACAGAGATACACGAAGTTTTTTAATCTTTTGTGCATCTCTGCGTATCCTTTGTGTCTCTTTGTGGAATTCTGTTGTTTCACAGAGACTCGCGAAGAAATCGCACAGAGATACACAAAGTTTTTTTAAGTCTTTGCGAATCTCTGCGTGCCTTTTGTGTCTCTTTGTGGAATTCTGTTGTTGCACAGAGACTCGCGAAAAAAAGCACAGAGATACACGAAGTTTTTTAATCTTTTGTGTATCTCTGCATATCTTTTGTGCTTCTTTGCGGAATTATATTGTGTCTCTTTGCGGAATTTCTACTTATTGAAGTTTTCAGCAAAGAAGCCTAACATGTATTTATAGAGTTCTATTCTGCTTGGTTCTTTATGAAACCCATGCCCTTCATCGTATTTTACCATATACGGAACTTCAAAACCTTTTGCACGCATCGCTTTAACGATCTGATCAGATTCATTGATATTTACTCTCGGATCATTTGCTCCCTGTACTACAAATAAAGGTTTTTTGATTTTATCGATCTGAAATATTGGAGAAACTTCTTTAGCTATTTCAGCCTCCTTCGGATTATCCAAGTCATACCATATTTCTTTTAGTTGCTCTTTGTAAGGCTTCCAGTATTCCGGAAACGAGTTAAAAAAGGTAAAAATATTGGAAACCCCTACATAATCTACTCCACAGGAATATAAATCGGGTGTTTTTATTAATCCCATTAAAGTAGCGTATCCTCCATGGCTTCCTCCGTAAATGGCCACTTTACTTTGATCGACCCACCCTTGTTTTATTACATATTTTACTCCATCTTCTACATCATCCATTACTTTTCTTCCAATTTGTTTATAGCCGGATTCTTGAAATTCTTTCCCATATCCACCGGAAATTCTAAAATTAACTTGTAATGTAGCATATCCTCTACTGGCAAACAATTGTGCTTCAGCATTAAAACCCCAATCATCTCTAATCGTTTGTGGCCCTCCGTGAGGATTAACAATCAAAGGGACTTTCTTTCCTTCTAAAGCGGCTTTAGGTAATGTTATATATCCGTGAATGGTTAAACCGTCCTTGCTTTTAAATTCAATAGGTCTCATTTCAGCCATATCTTCTTCTTTCAGCTGGGGCATAAGGTCATAAAGCAATTTTATGTTTTTTGTTTTGGTATCATATTCATAAAACTTTCCATAGAGTTTATCGCTTGTTACGAAAACTAAAAGTTTGCTTTCATTGTTATCCGAAGATGCAATTGAGAAATCCTTATCTTTAAATTGTGAGGACAGTTTACTGTAAACCTCTTTATAAAACTTACTTACCGGTATAGTTATTCCTTTTACGCCAGTATAGCTAATGTAATCCAGTTCATAGTTTCTGTTTTTACGGGCGGTATTTATGGAGCTTACATCATAAACCGGGTCCGAATAAACTTCTTTAATAATTGTATTTTTCTTCAGGTCGTATAATACAATTCTTTCTTTGTCGCTATCAAGGTTGGTCACTACATAGGCTTCATCCTTATTTTTAGAATTATCATTCAGTTCGATAATACTGAAGGTATTTTTCCAGTCTGTTGATTGGATAAGGTTAAATTTGCCTGTTTCTAAATCTTTATAGTATGTTTTAGTGGTTACACCATTTTCCAGAACGGTATAGCCTCTCATATTTCCTTCTTTATCAAAAAGATAACTATTGATAGGGGTGCTAATGTTTTTATTTTCATAAAGCTGAGTCATCTCTCCGGTATTGAAGTTTATTTTGTAGGGTTCAAAGATTTGTTTGTTGTTTTTATTGAGTGTTACAATAACGAATTCAGTGTCCTTGATGATATTAGCGTACCTTAAGGTTACTCCCTCAAAAGGGGTTAGGTCTTTTACATTTTTACCATCAATATCTACAGCATAAAGATGGTTATTTTCGTTACCTCCTTTATCTTGTGTATAAAATAGTCTTTTCTTGTCCAGCCAGCCATAACTTCCAATAAGATCCTCTTTTTCTACAATAGCTTTTGTAATTTTTCCTGTTTTCAGTTCTTTTACATACACATGATTTTTTTTGTCTTTATCTTTTTCTTTATAAGACAAGTATTGTCCATCTGGTGAAATTTTGAAAGACGAAGCATTTGGTTTTGCGAAATAATCTTCTACCTTGTATTTGAAATTTCCTTTATCAAAAGAGACCATCTTCTCAAGACTTTCTTTGGAAGAAGGCAACGTCGGATCACCCGGTAGTTTTGTCGCAGTACTTTGCGCATTTGCTGTAATTGCTGATATGACAATACATACAGCAGTTAAGACTTTAAGATTCATATTCATAATGCATTTGTTTTAAAGTTTAATCGATTCTATTTCAGTAAATAAAAAAATGTTGATAGCTTAATTTTTCTTTGGCAAATCTCGGGAACTGACATTAGAATGTAGGTTATCAGACTGTTATATACTGTTAAATAGTGTTATCACAGCTTTTATAGTTCCTTGTTAATGTGTAATTTCGAAGTAATTAAAAGAAGATTGTATGAATAAATTCTTTGTTAGTTTTGGAAAACCATTATTCATCCTGACCATTCTTGTTGTTTTGACTTTTCAAGGGTATTGGATTAGGGTGAATTATGAAAATAAAAAACGTGAAATTCTGGAGCGAACACAATCTGAAGCTACTCAGATATTGCTTATGAATTTGTTTAAGGAACCTGCTTTAAAGCAAAAAATTGAAAAGGCAAATAAGTCTAAAACCAAAAAAGTTGAGGTATTTGTTTCAGAACCAAAAGTAGAGGTGGTTAAGCAGTATTTAAAAGTTTCCAATACCGGATTGCTTTATCAGCATGAAAAGCTTGACTCCTTTTTGTATACTTCGGTTAGAAAGAGATTGAAAGCATTCCTGAAAAAAGAGGCTGAAATTCAAGTTTATTTTGAAGGTAAGAACGTTAAAAGAACCTATCCCAAAGGGATTGTGATTACAGACCAGAACACTACGAAAACAATAAACTCATTTGTACAAGAGAATAACAAATACCGAATTCATATTGTTAATATGGCAGGTGTTGTAATTTACGAAATAAAAGAAATTATATTTTTTTCGTTATTTTATGTTTTTCTTTTTCTGATTACTATTTTCATTCTTTTCAGAAGTTTGATTTTCAATCGGAATTTATTGCAGAATAAGGAAATTTTCACACGCAACATGACGCATGAGCTGAAAATACCCATTTCAACGATACTGATTGCAACAGAAGCGCTGGAAACCTCTACAGTAGAAGAAGAACCTGCAAATGTAAAAAAATATGCAGCGGCCATTCATAGAGCAGCCGATCAGCTTTCTCTTCTGGTGGATTCTATTCTTCAGCATGCGAGAAGCAGTAATAGTAAGGAGCAATTAACTTTGTCTTCCGTGAATTTACTATCCTTAGTGAAGGAAGCAGGAGAAGATTTAGCTCATATTGTTTTGAAAAAAAAGGCAGAAATTGTTTTTGAAGATGTGGATAAAAATTTGCAGATCAAGGGCAGTCGGATTCAGCTGAAACAAATATTTCTTAATTTATTTGATAACGCTCTGAAATATTCTGAAAGGGATCCCAGAATTATAATTTCCGCGGGGAAAATGAACAATACTGTGACTATCAGAATTCAGGACAACGGTATTGGTATTCCTGAAAAATACAGAGAAGAAATTTTTGCACCTTATTTTAAAATCATGAATGATGACACCCATAATGTAAAAGGATTCGGTTTAGGATTGAGTTTTGTGCGTGAGTCCTTGAAAAAACAAGGTGGGAGTATTAAGGTTTTGAAACAAAAAACGGAAGGAACTCTAATCGAAATCAAAATACCTGCTTATGAGTAAGCCTAAAATATTATACTTAGAAGACGATTTTGATCTGGGAGAGATCACTTCAATTCTGCTGGAAAAAAAAGGATTTGAAGTAATATGGGTAGTTGATGGCGTCGATGGGCTTGAAGTACTAAAAGAGCAATCGTTTGACCTTGTTGTAGCAGATATCATGATGCCAAAGCTTGACGGTTATTCTTTATTGAAGCAAATCAGAGAAGATGGAAATACTATTCCACTGATCCTTCTTTCGGCACGAGTGTTGACAGAGGATGTGCTGCAGGGCTTCTCACTAGGCGCAGATGATTATATCCGAAAACCGTTCAGTGTAGAAGAGCTCACTGCCAGAATCAAAAGGCTCTTGATCAGGAATTTTCCTGCTGTTGATGAACATAAAAAGAAAAGTATCGTTATTGGCGATTATGAATATGATCCAGAGAGCTATAAATTAATTCACAAAAAAAGAATGATTACACTTTCTCCACGATCAGGAGAAATACTTTATCGTCTTGTTACCAGTGAAAACAGAATGCTCCCAAGAAAAGAAACGCTTATTGAGCTTTGGGGGGATGATAGTTTTTTTAATGGAAGAAGCTTAGATGTATTTATTTCAAAACTACGGAAAAATCTTTCTGAGGATTCCAAAATCAGTATCATCAATATAAGAGCTCAGGGGTATCGCCTGATTATTGATTGAAATAGTAATAATTCACACTTTTTTTAGAAAAAGAAAATTCTAGAAGAAAAAAGTAATATCTTTTATCCTCTAAAAACAAAAAATGTTACAAGTATGAAAAATGCCAGATTTCTATTGATTGTAGTGCTGTTATGTATCAATGCTGCAAGTTATGCCGCAAAAGTTGATACCCTGCAAGTTGCGAGTACAGCCATGAGTAAAACCTATAAAGCGGCGGTCGTTTTGCCTAATTCGTATGCCAAAAGCAAAACGGCATTTCCGGTAATGTATTTACTGCATGGTGCTTACGGACATTTTAGCGACTGGCTGAAAAACACGCCCAATAAGAAATTAGTGCAAAATTTATCCGATCAGTACAATATGATCATAGTCATGCCTGAAGGAGAAACGTTTAGCTTTTATCTGGATAGTCCGGTAAACAAAGGAAGTCAGTTCGAAACCTTTATCACACAAGAGGTCGTTCAAAAAGTAGATAAAACATACCGAACCATAAGCAACAGGAGCGGAAGGGTAATCACGGGACTTTCTATGGGAGGTCACGGCGCTTTGTATTTGTCGGCTAAGCATCCTGATTTGTTTTGTGCTGCCGGAAGTATGAGTGGGGCAGTAGATATGGGAGTAATGTTACAGAGGGATGCATCGGCACAGGTGGTGAAATTAATGCAGCCTGTATTTGGGGATAAAAGTGACAATTCTGAAATGTATGCACAATATGCTGTACTGGGAATGTTGGACAAACTTAAAGCAAATAAACTCCCTTTGATTATAGATTGTGGTGTAGATGATTTTTTGATAGAACCCAACAGAGAACTACATCGAAGATTGGTTTACAACAAAGTAGATCACGATTATACTGAACGTGCAGGAGCGCATACCTGGGAGTATTGGGAGAATTCACTACCCTATCATGTTTTATTTTTTAATAAAATACTACTTAAAAATCAGCAGGTTACAAAAAAATAATAGAAAAATCGGATAAGAACGGTATCAAATGTTTTTTTTGGTTTGATTTTTGGAATACCTTTATATATATATTCTAAAAACAAATAATACCACAGAAATTATGAAAAAGATACTTACCCTATTCGCAGTAGCAGTCGTTGGACTAATCGGATTTTCTAGTTGTGAAGGACCAGAAGGACCTCCAGGATTGGATGGGCCACGAGGACCAGAAGGACCGGTTGCAGAAGTTTTTGAACTTCAAAATGTTAATTTTTCTTACAACGCTACAGACGGTTATAATATCTATCAAAAACTGAATCCGGTAATTTTTGATTCTGATGTGATTTTAATTTACAGATTGGCGGGAACAGTTAATCCAACTACTCCGATCTGGCAGCAAATTCCAAGAACCGTTTATACATCAAAAGGCGATTTCGATTATGATTTCGATTTCAGTAAAAGCGATTTCACCATTTTTGCAGGAGGAAACTATGATTTAGCTTTAACGCCTGAGTTTATAAAAAATCAAACCTTTAGAATTGTAATTGTGCCGGGAGCATTTTCAAGTACTGGTAAATCAGTAAATAAAGCAGATTACTCAGATTACAATGCTGTTATTAAAAAATACAATATTGATGATAGTAAGGTTAAGAAACTAAACTAATCATTGAAGTATAAAATAAAAAGGAGATCGTCAGATCTCCTTTTTTTATTGAAACTATTTTTATTTAAGTGCTACTCCTTATTCGTATCAGTAAGTTCTTTTTCTGCTCCAAATTTTAACGAAACCAGAATACCGGCTAAAAGTGAAAGAGCAATGAAGGCTAAAGATGCCCATTCCGGTACGTGAATGAAATCGTGAAGCAGCATTTTTAATCCTACGAAACTTAAAATAGCGATAAGACTGTATTCCAGATAGCTGAATTTTGCGAGCATATTGGCTAAGAAAAAGTACATCGAACGCAATCCCAGTATGGCAAAAATATTAGAACTGAACACTAGAAAAGGATCAGAAGTAATAGCCAGAATTGCCGGTACACTGTCTACGGCAAAAAGCACATCCATGAATTCGATCACAATCAGCGCTACAAATAATGGAGTGGCCGCTTTTTTGGCTGTTTTTGTGGGAATGAAAAACTTTTCTCCCTCCATATGGGAAGTGATCGGGATTATTTTTCCTAATGTTTTATAAATGAAAGAATCTTTGGGCTGAAAATCTTCATCTTCGCCCGTAAACAACATCTTGATGGCGGTAAAAAGCAGAAAGGCTCCAAATAAATAAGTAGTCCATGCAAATTTATTAATCAGCATTACACCAAAGAAAATCATTAGTCCACGGAAAACAACAGCGCCCAGAATTCCCCAGAATAAAACACGATGCTGGTATTTTTGTGGTATTTTGAACGATGCAAAAATAATGGCGATGACAAAAATATTGTCCACACTTAAGGATAACTCAATCAGATAACCGGTTATGAACTTCATGGAAGCAACGGCGGGTTTCAGATTGTCAGGATTTGCGATGTAATCTGTAGTATAGAGCCAATAAATAACTCCTGAAAAAAGAAAGGATAGGGTTACCCAGATCAATGTCCATTTACTTGCTTCCTTAGTACTTATGATATGTGGGTTTTTGTTGAAAACGCCTAAGTCTAAAGCGAGAATAAGTGCAACAGCTATTAAGAAGAAAATCCAAACCATTAGGATACTTTTTTAGTGATTTACAAAGATAGTTTTTAAATTATATCAATTATAATTATTTATGCTGTCTGACATTTTCGGACAGAATCAGAGAGTTAAGTGTTAAAAGGTGACTTTCAAAATTTATACAAAGTCTGTTCTTTTCGATTGAAAGGACAGACAATATTATAAAAAAAAAGTGCCAACATTACGTTAGCACTTTTGTATGTGTTCTAAAGCTGAATTACAATGCTGATTTTACAGTTTTGATAATTCTTGCAGCAATTTTATAAGGATCACCGTTTGAAGCAGGTCTTCTGTCTTCTAGCCAGCCTTTCCATCCTTTTTGTACGGTCATTAATGGAATTCTGATAGAGCATCCTCTGTCTGAAACACCGTAAGAGAAATCGTGAATAGAAGCGGTTTCATGTTTTCCGGTTAAACGTTGGTCGTTGTAAGCTCCGTAAACTGCAATGTGCTCTGCAGTAACAGGTCTGAAAGCTTCACAGATTCTTTCGTAAGTAGCCTGGTCTCCACATGTTCTTAATACTTCGTTAGAGAAGTTAGCATGCATACCTGAACCATTCCAGTCTGTATCTCCAAGTGGTTTAGGGTGGTATTCAATATAGTAACCGTATTTTTCAGTCAAACGATCTAATAAGTAACGAGCAACCCAGATTTCGTCTCCGGCTTTTTTAGCACCTTTAGCGAATAATTGGAATTCCCATTGTCCGCAGGCAACTTCCTGATTGATTCCTTCAAAATTAATTCCGGCAGCGATACAAAGATCAGCATGCTCTTCGACTAATTTTCTTCCGTGAGTATTTTTTCCACCTACTGAGCAGTAGTACATTCCTTGTGGAGCAGGGTAACCTCCAACCGGGAATCCAAGTGGAAGTTGAGTTTTGGTATCCATGATAAAATACTCTTGTTCAAATCCGAACCAAAAATCATCATTATCATCATCAATTGTAGCTCTACCGTTAGAAGGGTGTGGTTTTCCGTCAGCATACATAACTTCTGACATTACTAACCATCCGTTGATACGGGTTGGGTCTGGATATATTGCAACAGGAACCAAAAGACAGTCAGAAGATCCACCTTCGGCTTGTTTAGTAGAGGAACCATCAAATGACCAGTTTCCTAGCTCTTCTAATGTTCCTTTGAAATTTTCATGCTCTTCAACTTTAGTTTTACTTCTAAGATTTTGGGTTGGTTCATATCCGTCTAACCAAATGTATTCTAACTTAATTTTAGCCATAATAATATAAATTAATTTTTTTGTTTCTTTTTTGTTGGGACAAATATAGATTTATTTTTCTACTCCTAAAAATTAGGGGGCTATTTTGTTTGAAGTAGTATTATTTTTTGGATAAGATTAATTTGTGAGGGGGTATATTTTGAAAAAAGTAATTTTTAATGCCTTAAAAAGGCAAATTCGTAAAAATCAAGGATGTTTTTTAAGTTTTTAGTTTAAGGAATTATGAAAAAATGTTTATTTAATGAATAATACTGCGGTGTTTTGTTATATTTCTTTGAATCAAATTCATTATTCTTTGAAAAAACCGCTTAACGTTGAAAAATCATCGAATAAAATTCTCTGGTTTATGTTTTAAACAGGGGGGTTTATTGATTATATTTGTTTCACTTTTTTTAATGAAAATGATTACGAATTTTTAAACCTACTATACATGTCAACATTACGTTTCCAAGCTTTACAAGAAGCTTCCAACAGAAAGCCTGTACATTTTGAAGAAATAGACAGAAAGTCAAACATTTTTGGTTCAAATGTGTTTAATGAGAAAGCGATGAAGCAGTTTTTGACTTCTGATGCTTTAAAAGGAGTGAGAGATGCCGTTCAACACGGAACTAAGATAGACAGAAAACTGGCCGATTATATCGCCATGGGGATGAAAGAATGGGCATTATCAAAAGGTGTAACTCATTATACACACTGGTTTCAGCCGCTTACAGGTACAACAGCAGAAAAGCATGATGCTTTTTTTGAGACTTCTTATGACGGAAGTGATCCTGTAGAGAAATTCGGAGGAGCACAATTGGTACAGCAGGAGCCTGATGCATCAAGTTTTCCGAATGGAGGAATAAGAAATACATTTGAGGCAAGAGGGTATACCGCTTGGGATCCAACTTCTCCGGCATTTATATATGGTACAACCTTATGTATTCCAACCGTATTTATCGCCTATACAGGAGAAGCGCTCGATAATAAGATTCCATTATTAAGAGCACTATCCGTTATGGATGAGGCCGCGACCGAAGTTTGTAAATATTTCGATAAAAATGTAAAGAAAGTTACCGCTACTTTAGGATGGGAACAGGAATACTTTTTAATTGATAAAGCATTAGCCAATTCACGTCCTGACTTAATGATGACAGGAAGAACCTTACTGGGGCATACTTCTGCAAAAGGACAACAATTAGATGATCATTATTTCGGTTCTATTCCAACACGTGCTTTAACGTATATGAGAGATTTAGAGCAGGAATGTATGTTGTTGGGGATTCCGGTAAAAACTCGTCACAATGAAGTAGCGCCAAACCAATTCGAATTGGCTCCGATTTTTGAAGAAACCAATCTGGCTGTAGATCACAACTCTTTATTAATGGATGTGATGCAGCGTGTAGCGGAACGTCATGATTTTAAAGTATTGTTTCATGAAAAACCTTTTAAAGGGGTAAACGGTTCCGGAAAACACAATAACTGGTCATTGGCAACAGATACAGGAGTTAATTTATTGAGTCCGAGTAAAACACCAATGAGTAATCTACAGTTTTTAACTTTCTTTATCAATACAATTAAGGCGGTTAATGATTACGAAACTTTATTGAGAGCATCTATTGCAACAGCAAGCAATGATCATCGTTTGGGAGCTAATGAGGCACCACCGGCAATTATATCGGTTTTTATTGGAGCACAATTGTCTAAAGTATTAATAGAATTGGAAAGTGTAACCACCGGGAAATTGTCGCCTGAAGAAAAAACAGACTTAAAATTAAATGTAGTAGGGAAAATCCCGGACGTTCTTTTAGACAATACAGACCGTAACCGAACTTCTCCTTTTGCTTTTACCGGAAATAAATTTGAGTTTAGAGCTGTAGGTTCAAATGCCAATTGTTCTAACGCGATGACTACTCTGAATGCTATTGTAGCCAAACAACTAAGAGATTTTAAAACAGAGGTGGACTCTTTGATTGAATCTAAAGACATGAAAAAAGACGATGCAATCTTTAATGTTTTGAGAGAATACATCAAGCAGTCTAAAAAAATTCTGTTTGAAGGAGATGGATATAGCGAAGCCTGGGAAAAAGAAGCCGCTAAAAGAGGGTTAAGTAATTTTAAAACGACTCCGGAAGCTATTAAAGCTAAGGTTTCAAAACAAGCTTTGGAGTTATTTGATGAATTAGGAATTTTAAATCACGTAGAAGCTGAAGCACGTTACGAAATTGAATTGGAAGAATACACTAAGAAAATCCAGATTGAAGGACGAGTATTAGGGGATATTGCCAGAAATCACGTTATTCCAACGGCTATCCGTTATCAAAATACTTTAATCGAAAATGTGAAAGGATTAAAAGAAATTTTTGGTAAGGAGTTTGAAACTATTGCAAAAGAGCAAATAGTTTTGATTAAAGAAATTTCAGGCCATATTGAAGGAATTAATTCTAAAGTATTGGCTATGACGAGTGAACGAAGAACAGCAAACCAATTGACTGATGCACAAAAAATGGCCGAAGCTTACTGCAATAACGTAAAACCTTATTTTGAGGACATTCGTAATCATTGTGATAAATTAGAATTATTAGTAGATGATGAAAGCTGGACACTAACGAAGTACAGAGAATTGTTATTTACGAAGTAATATTTTAGAATATACCCGATTAAGTCCCGTCTTTATTGAGATGGGATTTTTTTTATAGTTTTGTTAAAATAATATCATTATGTCTTTATTTTAACAAATGTTTAAATTGAATTGTGACTAAATTATGAAAAGTAGCTTTTTTCTTGCCAACGAAAAAAAGCATTAAAGTAGTTCATCGAGATAGTTTTACACTTCATCGAAAAGTAATTAAGATATTGGAAAATAGGTATTTATACCTGTTTTGGTTGGCGATAAGTTTTCTAATTTTGATCATGAAAGAAAGAAAATGAGGCTTTAATTTTTATTTTCGAATGGAGATTTTGATTGCATGATTTCCCTAAATCACGCTGACCTACGTAATAAAATGTATTAATAACCAATTAAATATATTTATTATGAAAAGAGCAATTTTAAGCATCTCCGCGATGCTGTTTGTAGGAGTCGCAGCTTTTGCGCAAGGTAACATGAGTGATGTGGACCAAACAGGTTTATTAAATGGTGCACTGGTAGTTCAGGTAGGAGCAACTAATAGCTCAGATGTTGACCAGATAGGTATTGCCAACGTTGCAATTGTAGGACAGTACGGAGATGATAACGAGTCTACTGTTGGACAGTTAGGAGGAGGAAATGTTGCTATAGTAACACAAATTGGAGACAATAACGATTCTAGTATCACTCAAGGAATCTGGTTCGGTAATCTTGCAGTTACTACTCAAATTGGAGCTTACAACAATTCTGATGTGTTACAGATTGGTAACTTTAATACAGCTACTACGAATCAATTTGGTCTTGCTAATAACGCTTTGACTCTTCAATTCGGATATGGCAACACCGCATCTACCGATCAAATAGGACTGTTTAACAATGCAGCTACTCTACAATTAGGCTGGGATAACACCTCTAGTATTCAACAATACGGAGCCGGTAACTTTGCAGCTACTGCACAATTTGGAAATGATCATATGAGCACAGTTACTCAAACAGGTTTCTTAAATGGAAGTGTAGTAATTCAATCTAACTAAGAATAAACCAGGAAAAGGAAGAGCTTGAGCTATTAAGCTCTTCCTTTTTTTAAATTACAATATGTTATGAAACGTTTAGCCACTTTTGTATCCTTACTAATCACCGGGATTTTATTCGCTCAGGTAACGGATGTGAATAGAAGTGACTATTTATTAAATGAAGCATACAATCGCAATCAAAATCAAACGGTAAATCAATATATTAAAAGCAACAACATCGTAACAGTTGCTCAAATTGGAAATTACAATCAAGCCAATTTAACCATCATAAGTAGTAATGCTTATGTTACCGCACAACAGACAGGCAACAACAACTACATGAATGTCTACAAAAATGCTGATGAAATCAATCAGTCCTACACACAAACAGGCAATAACAATTATATAAGTGATTTTTCGATGTACTCACGCGGAATCACTTCCATGGGAATCAATCAGTATGGCAATAATTTATCGGTAATCAGTACTGGTTCAAATTCGATATCTAAAGATTTAATAATTAATCAAACGGGAAACTCGGGGACAATTTACATATTCAATCGCTAGTGTCATGAAAAAATATTTGAACTTACTAATTGCATTTTTTGCTGTTTTTTTTTCTGAATCAGGATTTTCTCAGGAAGTTCACATAGAAGTAAAAGCCAAAATAGAAGTAAAAGAAATAGAAAATTTACTTGCTATTACGGGAACTGCAGAAAACTTAAAATCGCAGTTTAAAAATATATCTTATAAATTGACTGTATTTAAAAAAAATAAAAAAAACTCGAATAAATCAAATAATGCTCAGGATGGCAGAGTCACATTAGAACCGATTCAAAAAGTTGAACTTTCTAAAACGCAAGTCAATTTTACACCAGACGATGAGATCATCATATTGCTATTGATTTTTGATGAAAAAAATGAATTGATAGGCAAAGACCGTGTTGTTTTTGGAGAAGATAAAGTATCAGATGCCGCTAAGCCAATTCCTGTAGATGGAATTGAAATGATCGGGATCGTTGCTAATGATACCAAAACAAAACTGGGAAATGATTTTTATGATTTTTTTTATGCACAATATTCAAAGCTAAGAATAAATACAAGTAAAATCGTGACCGTTCAAGAGGAATTGACTTTTGGACGTACAACAAAAATTACTATTCTGATAGATGGAGAAATAGTGGAAGAATTTATTTCGCGTCCGGATGAAGATTTTTTAAAATACATGGCAGAATCTGCAGCATCAAAAGCATTTAAGTATTTTAAAGACATCGAAAAACAGAATAAAATAATAACTCAGTATTAATAAATAACTCAATATTAATAATCGAGAAGTAATTTTTTGTAGAGGAGTTTTTCTTTTTTTTTAATGTAGGAAACTAAATAACAGCAATATGAAAAATTTAATTTCATTCGTATTTGTGTTGGTTTTTTGTACCGTTTCTTTCGCACAGGATCTTGCTTATAAGCCTGTAAATCCAGCTTTTAGTGGTGGTGAAACTTTTAATTATCAATGGCTGCTCAGTTCTGCGCAGGCACAAAATGATTTTAAAGAAGACAATACAAACGGATACAAACAGCCAACAGATCTGGAGCGTTTTAAAAGTACTTTAAATAACCAATTGCTCAATAGAATTTCAAATTCATTATTTGATAGTCAATTTGGGTCAGGTACAGGTTCTGGCGGTGGTACGGGAGGCGGTACGGGCGGAGGACTTACTCCTGGTAATTATGTCTTCGGAACGCTGTCTGTGGATATTTACAATTCTAATTTAGGAATGGTTGTCAATATTCTGGATATTGAAACTGGCGAGCAAACGCAAGTTATTATACCAGGTAAATAGTCTGGTACTCGATTTTTATAAAAAGTAAGTTCATGTTTTATTATTAAAAAATAACTAATTATGAATAAAACTCTCCTTTTTCTACTGTTAATAACCTGCCTACTCTCAGGATGTGGCGCGTATTTTAATCAACCCGTAGGAGTTCAGAAGGCTGTTTTTGGAGAAAACACTTCTGCAACTGAATACTTAGTCGATATGCCAAAACCAAAAGAACAGATTGTGGTAGGGGTATATAAATTTAAAGACCAGACAGGTCAATACAAAGCGACTGAAGTTGGAAGCACATTTAGCACAGCAGTTACTCAGGGTGCTACTTCTATTTTAATAAAAGCACTTCAAGATTCAAAATGGTTTGTTCCTATAGAACGTGAGAATCTGGGAAATTTATTAAACGAACGAAACATTATCCGGTCTACACGTCAGGAATATGAAGCCAAAAAAGAAGGCGGTGAAGCAGTATTGACGCCTTTACTCTTTGCAGGAGTTTTATTAGAAGGTGGTATTATTTCCTATGACACCAACATTATTACCGGAGGTTTTGGAGCCCGATATTTTGGTGCCGGAGGTTCTACACGATACAGACAAGATCGGGTTACGGTATATTTAAGATTGGTTTCCACCTCAAACGGAAAAATACTAAACACGGTTTACGTTTCTAAGACCATTTTATCACAAAGTATAGACGCCAGTTTATTTCGATACGTAAATCTAAATCGACTTTTGGAAGTAGAAACCGGTTTTACCAGAAATGAACCCATTCAGCTGGCAGTTACCGAAGCCATAGAAAAAGCCGTTGAAGGTCTTATTGTACAAGGAATCAAAGACAAGCTTTGGGAAGTGAATGCGCCTCAAAATCAAATCGATGCTTTTGTATCAGCCTATGATGCAGAAAAAAGCGAAGCCGATCTGGCACAATTATACGATAGAAATTTAGAAGACAAAAGAGGCCTTTTTGGTATAGAGGTTTCCGGAGGAACAGCCATTATACAGGGCGATTATAAAAGTCCGGAGCCGGCACCAATGACCAGAGGAGCGGTGAAATATTTTTTCACTCCGGCTTTTAATATAAGTGCCTCGGCCAATGCGTTCAAAATTGCGAATAAAGGAAGAGACAAATTAGGATATATATCTACAGATCTCAATCTCGAATTTATCATATTACCTCACGATATCCTGACTCCATTTGTTTTTGGTGGTTACGGATTTGAATTTAATAAGAAATATAAAAATTTTCATAGTAAAGTTCAGTTTGGAGGTGGTTTAGAATATATGGCGACCAGTAGTTTGGGAGTGAAATTATTCGCAGAATATAATATGACCTTTAGCGACAATGTTGATTATATCGTAAGAGGTAAAAGAGATGATTATTACTGGAGACTTGGTTTGGGACTCACTTATTACTTTCCAAAAAGTACCAATCACAAGAAAAGATAGTTCGCCAATAGAAGGTGAAAGAACAATATTTTTTCAATAAAAAATATAGAAAAAGTCAATATAAGTTTAACAAAATCAAGACCGCAATGAAAATAGGACTAAAAATATTGATATGCTTTATGCTTTTGGTTTCTTGTAGTGAAGATCAAATCGATGAAACAGGAACGGGAGCAGTAAAAGGAAGAGTAGTAGATGCCCGAACATATGAAGGAATAGAAAACGCACGTGTTTCTTCAAGCCCAACTACGAGTACCGTATTTACGGATAAAGACGGATATTTCGAGATAAATAATATAACAATGGGAAAATATTCTTTTCAGGCCCAAAAAGATGGCTTTACCGCCAGATTTGAACCTGCGACTGTTGAGAAAGACATAACAGTTCAGATTATTTTTGAGTTACAAGTGTCAACTGCCAACAATAAACCACCAGATGTTCCCATATTAACCGCACCTACAGACAATGCTACAGGGCAATCGCTAACACTAGATTTAACCTGGACAGCAAAAGATCCGGAATCAGATCCGATGACCTATACCGTTACGGTGAAAAACGGAACAACAGACGAAACGAAAACCTATGCCAATTTAAAAGACACAAAACTTAATATTTCAGGTTTAAGTTTTAGCACGAAATACTATTGGCAGGTAACAGCCGATGATGGAATTAATAAACCAGTAAATAGTGTCACAAACTCCTTTACGACTTTAGCATTTCCAAATCCGAGATATTTGTATGTTAAAAAAGTAAAAAATAACAATGTCATTTATACAGCCGATGAAGCCGGAAACGAACTTCAATTGTCATCTGCCGAAGTAAACAGCTACAGACCTAGAAAAAATTTAAGCATCAACAGAATTGCTTATATAAGTTCTGACGGATCATTAAATCAAATTTTTACAATGAATCCGGATGGTACTGATGTCAAAAAAATTACAAACTTTATACCTATTGCAGGATTTAATATGGAGTATGTTAATTATTGCTGGAGCACCAACGGAAGACAAATTATTTATCCAAATTTTGACAGATTGTATCGTATTGATTCTGACGGATCGGGATTGATTCAATTGTTTAAAACGCCAAACGGAAAATTCATTTCCGAATGTGAATGGAGTCAGGACGGGTCACAAATTGTACTTAAAGTAAATGATATGTCGGGATACAATGTTGAGATATATGTGATCAATACCGCCGGTGATGTATTGTATCAGGTACTTTCCGGAGTAACGGGTGGAGCAAGCGGTCTTAGTATTTCTGTAGACAATAGTAAAATTGCCTATACCAGAGATATTTCAGGATTCGAAAATTCGACTTACAGACGATTAGACTCCAGAATATTTATTTACACAGCTGCGGATAATACTTCAACCGAATTGGCAAGTCAAAAACCAAATGGATTTAATGATTTGGATGTAAAATTCTCTCCAAATGAAGCAGAGCTGATCTATGTCAATACATCAAATGATGGTTTATCAGCCAACACGATACAAAAAGTCACGATTTCCAGCAGCAATAGTAATGGTTCCAGAACAACACTATTTCAGAACGCCTCAATGCCGGATTGGAGGTAAAATACTAAAAACTTAATTTTTGATAACCAATTTTATAGAAAAAAATCGGCAGTGCCTAAAAGCCTGCCGATTTTTTTTGCGAATCAGAGATACGAATCAATCAAAGAATTAAAAAAAGGGATTATCTTTGCACCACATCAACACAAACTAAGTTACATGAGTTCAGATTCTAGCAAAAGGTACGCACAAAGAGGTGTTTCGGCATCAAAAGAAGACGTACACAACGCCATAAAAAATATTGATAAAGGTTTATTCCCGCAGGCATTTTGTAAAATTGTACCTGATTATTTAACGCAAGACCAGGAGCACTGTTTGATTATGCATGCCGACGGTGCCGGTACAAAATCATCATTAGCCTATATGTACTGGAAAGAAACCGGTGATATTTCGGTTTGGAAAGGAATTGCTCAGGATGCTTTAATCATGAATATCGATGACTTATTGTGTGTAGGAGCAACCGATAATATTTTGCTTTCTTCAACAATTGGAAGAAATAAAAACTTAATCCCTGCTGAGGTTATTTCAGCAATCATCAACGGTACAGAAGAATTAATCAACGAACTAAAATCGTTTGGAGTAACCATTCATTCAACAGGAGGAGAAACTGCCGATGTTGGTGATGTTGTCCGTACTATTATTGTAGATTCTACTGTAACAGCCCGTATGAAGCGCAGCGATGTGGTAGATAATGCCAACATAAAAGCAGGTGACGTAATTGTTGGTTTGGCTTCTTTTGGGCAGGCAACTTACGAGAAAAGCTATAACGGGGGAATGGGAAGTAACGGATTAACCTCTGCCCGTCACGATGTTTTTGGAAAATACCTGGCAGCAAAATACCCGGAGAGTTATGATGCAGCAGTGCCCGAAGAATTAATCTATTCAGGTCAGGTAAATTTAACCGATGCTGTCGAAAACAGTCCAATAAATGCAGGACAGCTGGTACTTTCGCCAACCAGAACGTATGCACCAATTATCAAGAAAATCTTAGATACCTATACACCAGCTGATATTCACGGAATTGTACATTGCAGTGGAGGAGCTCAGACAAAGATTTTACATTTCGTTCAGAACTTACACATTATAAAAGACAATTTATTTCCGGTTCCGCCATTGTTCCAATTAATTCAGGAGCAATCTAAAACCGATTGGAAAGAAATGTATCAGGTTTTCAATTGCGGTCACCGTATGGAGCTTTATGTTCCCGAAAATATTGTACAAGATATTATTGCAATTTCAAAATCATTCAATGTCGACGCACAAATCGTGGGTAGAGTAGAAGCAGCAGACACTAAAAAGCTTACCATTACCAGCGAGTACGGAACATTCGAATATTAATATTTTTTGAGTTACAAAAGTTCAAAGGTTCTGAGTGGCAAAGGTTTCTATACCGGAGTTTACAACAGAACCTTTTTTATTAATCATTAGCTTTTTTAGGAGCTAATCCCGCTATTCGTTATAATCTTTTGTGCCGAACCCCGTCACAAAAGGATTTTCACTGCTATCGGGGCTAAAAAAAACATCAAGCTATGTATGAATTACTTTTTTGGAGATATTTAGAAGAGGTTTATCTGAACCATCATGAAGTTTATGAGGCCCTTGTGGAAAAAGAAGAAGTAGACGGTCTTGCAACACTTCCTGTTGAGGTCATTATCAACAGAATCAATTCCGTTTTTTCCCAATGGGAACGAGTGGACGAAAACAGCTGGAAAAACAGCACAGGAAAAGGTGCTTTCCAGGTAATTACAACACCACAAAGTATCAAAATTGATTGTTATGGAACCGAAGGAAAAACCATGAATACACTGGTTTCCCTGATGGAAGAATTCAAATGTCCGTTATACGACCCGCAAGTTCCCGAGCGTTATGACGAAATGAATGAATAAACCATCATTTCCTATAATACTCGGCGAATCTCTGTGCAAAACTTAATGTCTCTCTGTGAAATAATTTTTAGATAAAGTAGATAGAAAACTTTATAGTGAGCAGCTCAAAAAATGAATTCATGACCACATCAAATTTTAATTTTTCCGATACTATAATTTTAGAAGACGATTCTGTTTTATTACGTCCTTTGCAAGAATCAGATGCCGATAATTTATTGGAAATCTCTGTTAACGAACCCGAAACCTGGAAATACTCCTTAGTAGGTGCAGACGGAAAAGAAAATCTGATCAACTATATCCAACTGGCGGTAAAAGGGCGAGAAAATCAAAAAGAATTTCCGTTTATAGTTTTCGATAAAAAAACACAAAAATATGCAGGTTCAACCCGTTTCTACGACATGAATCTGGAGTATAAATCACTGCAGCTGGGATATACCTGGTACGGATCGGCTTTTAGAGGAACCGGGCTTAACAAACATTGTAAATTCTTATTACTGCAATTTGCCTTTGAAACCCTTGGTGTGGAACGTGTAGAATTTCGTGCCGATAATAATAATGAACGCAGTATCGCCGCCATGAAAAGTATCGGATGTAAGGTTGAAGGTGTCTTACGCAGTCATATGCCTACTGCCAATAGTGATATACGTCGCGATTCTATTGTGTTGAGCATCCTGCAAAACGAATGGTTTGATGAGGTAAAGGAAAATCTAAAGCGTAAGCTTTAAAAAGAGGCGCTAGCCTCGACCCATATTGTAGGGCCGGATTTTAATCCGGTTTAAACGTCGCAAGAGCAAAAGAAGAACCATCAGTTCGGTCCATTTTACAAACTCATCGCAAACGTATAATTTGTTTTTAAAAAATACCGTCATTGTAATATGTGTCGTTCCTACGGAACTCTTGAACGTGTCGTATGATTTTTTCAACGGATCGAAATCCGTTGCTATAAATAGGTCGTTCCTTCGGAACTCTTGAACGTGTTGTATGATTTTTTCAACGGATTGAAATCCATTGCTATAAATATGTCGTTCCTTCGGAACTCTTGAACGTGTTGTATGATTTTTTCAACGGATTGAAATCCGTTGCCATAAATATGTTGTTCCTACGGGACTCTTGAACGTGTTGTATGATTTTTTCAACGGATCGAAATCCGTTGCTATAGATATGTCGTTCCTTCGGAACTCTTGAACGTGTCGTATATTTTTTCAACGGATTGAAAACCATTGCTATAAATATGTCGTTCCTTCGGAACTCTTGAACGTGTTGTATGATTTTTTCAACGGATTGAAATCCGTTGCCATAAATATGTTGTTCCTTCGGAACTCTTGAACGTGTTGTATGATTTTTTCAACGGATCGAAATCCATTGCTATAAATATGTCGTTCCTTCGGAACTCTTGAACGTGTTGTATGATTTTTTCAACGGATTGAAATCCGTTGCCATAAATATGTTGTTCCTACGGAACTCTTGAACGTGTTGTATGATTTTTTAAACGGATCGAAATCCGTTGCTATAAATATGTCGTTCCTTCGGAACTCTTGAACGTGTTGTATGATTTTTTCAACGGATTGAAATCCATTGCTATAAATATGCCGTTCCTTCGGAACTCTTGAACGTGTTGTGTGATTTTTTCAACGGATCGAAATCCATTGCTATAAATATGTCGTTCCTTCGGAACTCTTGAACGTGTTGTATGATTTTTTCAACGTATCGAAATCCGTTGCCATAAATATGTTGTTCCTTCGGAACTCTTGAACGTGTTGTATGATTTTTTCAACGGATCGAAATCCGTTGCTATAAATATGTCGTTCCTTCGGAACTCTTGAACGTGTTGTGTGATTTTTTCAACGGATTGAAAACCATTGCTATAGATATGTCGTTCCTTCGGAACTCTTGAACGTGTCGTATGATTTTTTCAACGGATCGAAATCCGTTGCTATAGATATGTCGTTCCTACGGAACTCTTGAACGTGTCGTATGATTTTTTCAACGGATTGAAATCCATTGCTATAAATATGCCGTTCCTTCGGAACTCTTGAACGTGTCGTGTATTTTTTCAACGGATTGAAAACCATTGCTATAAATATGTCGTTCCTTCGGAACTCTTGAACGTGTTGTATGATTTTTTCAACGGATCGAAATCCATTGCTGTAAATAGGTCGTTCCTTCGGAACTCTTAAACACAACTCGCAACTCATAACCCATAATTCATAACTCATAACTTCCTACTTATTATCCGTCTTTCAAAAGTAAATTCTGCTCCTTTCTTAACCTTTCAACTAATGAATTAAGATAGGTTTTTGTTTTTAGAGGAAGTAAATTCCAGGTTGAATCTTTTTTAAAACTTCTGCAATAATCCAGATCGCATTCTACGGCACGAATTGCATATTTTTTGTTTTGATAGATCGTAATAATTTTAACGCGCCTTATCTCGTTGTATTCCGTTCTTGTACCGTAAACAATCACCGGATCGATAAGCCCGTCTCCATCAAGGTCGGTAGTACTGCAGTATTTTGTCCAAAAAGAGATAGTAGTTTCTTTAGGATCACTGTCTTCTAGTAAATCATTAATCCTCCATTTTTCAAGAAAACCGCCATGATCATTCAGCGTATAAATGGCCTGTATCTTCGTGTTTAAGGTGTCTTTTTTTGAAATCGTTTTTTGATTTTCGCAGAGAAGTAATTCATACACACCGCTTTTATCAGAACACTCGACTGCTTTGTAGATTGGAAATTCCGAAACACCATCAAGTTCTCTTTGAGCGATTTCTTTTTGGGTGAGTTTATGACTTTCTGTTTTTTGTGCAAAACCAAATGTGGTATAAAAAAAGATGCAGAATAAAATAGAGCTTTTCATAAATAGTGTGATGTTTTATAGAACCAAAGATATTTAAAAGCTTTTGAGATCAGATCAATTTATATTTTTTAAAAAGCATATTTTGTTGTATTTTTCGAATCTGAAAGTATTGGTAAATCGATTTAGTAGAGTGCCAAATGCTGTTTTTAAGTAAAAAGTAATGATTAAAAGAAAACTAATGAATAGAATAAATTGTAAAAATTTTGTTTTTGGATTATCCTTTTTAATATTCGGTTATACCGCTAATGCTCAGAAAAAAACAATTGAGAAACGAGATTTGATTCAGTATGTTGATCCTATGATTGGTACCGCCAAAATGGGCCATACCTATCCGGGAGCAACAGTTCCGTTTGGAAGTGTACAGCTAAGTCCTGAAACCGATACAATTGCCTACAGTACAAATGGAAAATACAATGGAGAGGTTTACAAGTATTGTGCCGGATATCAATACGAAGATAAAACGATTGTAGGTTTTAGTCATACGCATTTTAGCGGAACTGGACATTCTGATTTGGGCGACTTTTTAATTATGCCTACAACCGGAAAGCTACAGCTAAATCCCGGTGTTGCTTCAAAACCATTGTCCGGTTATCGATCGGCATTTTCTCATACTACCGAAAAAGCAGAGCCCGCTTACTACAGTGTACTTTTGGAAGATCATAAGATCAAAGCCGAACTTACGGCGACAACCCGCGTAGGAATGCATCAATATACCTTTCCAAAATCCGAGGATGCACATATCATTTTAGATTTGACTTCGGGAATTTACAATTACGATAAAAAGAATGTATGGACTTTTGTTCGGGTAGAAAACGATACTTTGATTACCGGATATCGTCAGACCAACGGCTGGGCACGAACCAGAACCGTATATTTTGCGATGAGTTTTAGTAAACCTATTAAAAATTACGGACAGGCTCCAGTGGAGAAAAGTGTGTACAGAGGCTTTTGGGGAAGATTTGATCAAACCAAAAACTTTCCTGAAATGGCGGGTCAGAATTTAAAATTGTTCTTTGATTTTGACACGGAAGAAGGAGAGAAAATTAAAATCAAAATGGCTCTGTCTCCTGTGAGTTCTGCCGGGGCAGTTGAGAACATGAAAAAAGAAGTTCCGGGTTGGGATTTCGAAAAAGTAAAAAAACAAAGCCAGGAAGTCTGGAATAACGAGTTGAACAAAATTCAGGTAGAAACCCTTCAGAAAGAAGATTTAGTGAATTTTTATACTGCCATGTACCATGCCTTTTTAGGCCCTACAGAATACATCGATTTAGACGGGAACTACAAAGGTTTGGATATGAACGTACATAAAGCCGAAAACTTTAAAAATTATACCAGTTACTCCTTATGGGATACTTATCGCGCTTTGCATCCATTATTCAATATAGTACAGCCTTCCCGAAATTCGGATATGATCAGTTCTATGTTGGCGCACTCCGATCAGAGTGTGCACAAGATGCTGCCAATTTGGTCGCATTATGCCAATGAAAACTGGTGCATGATCGGGTATCATTCCGTTTCTGTAATTGCCGATGCCATTGTAAAAGGCAATATCAATTTCGATCCTGAAAAAGCACTTGAAGCTTGTGTGAAAACAGCAAAAGTGTCTTATTATGACGGATTGGAATATTATATGACAAAAGGTTATGTTCCGGAAGATAAAAATGGTGCTTCGGTTTCAAAAACACTCGAATATGCTTATGATGACTGGGCGATTGCACAGGCTGCAAAGAAATTAGGTAAAACGGAAATCTATAATGAATTTATCTCAAGATCTAAAAATTATAAAAACGTTTACGATGCGCAAACGGGGTTCATGCGTCCGAAGTTAAACGACGGAACTTTCAAGAAAGAATTTGATCCGTTAGATACACATGGTCAGGGGTTCATTGAAGGAAATTCTTGGAACTACAGTTTGTATGTTCCGCAGGATCCTGCTGATATGATTCAAATGATGGGAGGAAATGAAAAATTTAAAGTTCGATTGGATTCCTTATTCAACATGCATTTGCCGGATAAATATTTTGAAAACACGGAAGACATCACCAGAGATGGAATCATTGGGAATTATGTTCATGGAAACGAACCTTCACACCATGTCGTTTATTTATACAACTGGACCAATTCACCGTGGAAAGCTCAGGACAAAATTAGAATGATCCTGAAAAAAATGTACCGAAACGGAGCTGACGGTTTAGGAGGAAATGATGATTTTGGACAAATGAGTGCCTGGTATATTTTTAGCAGTTTAGGTTTTTACCCTGTAGCACCGGGTTCTGACGAATATGCATTAGGAAGCCCGTTAGTGAAAAAGGCTACTTTTAATTTGGAAAGCGGAAAGAAATTCGAAGTAGAAACCATCAATCAATCCGATAAAAATGTGTTTGTGAGCAAGGTAATTTTGAATGGAAAACAATTAGATAAGCCTTTTCTGAAACATGCTGATGTGGTAAACGGAGGCAAGATCACATTTTATATGAGCGCTAAACCGAATAAGAGTTATTAGTTATTAGTTATGAGTTGTATTGATTAACATTGTCTGGCTGAGCGAAGTCGAAGCCAACATCGTCTGGCTGAGCGAAGTCGCAGCCTGACGTCCAAAAAAAAGAACTTAAAAAAGTGTAAGGTTTAAATTTGAGAAAATTTGTGTAATTAATAGCGAAACAACAAAAAACTTCCCGAAATTTGCACTTTAAATAAAAGTAAACATGAAGATAAATCTAAAATCAGGAATTGAAAAATTGCTTTTCGGAATGAAGCAGAACGATGTTACAGCTGCTTTAGGAAAGCCTGATAAAAATTATAAAGATGAAGATGACAATGTGATTTTTGTATACAATGCACAAAAGATCAGATTGACGTTTTATCAGGAAGAAGACTTGAAATTAGGTTATTTAGTAGCTTCAAGCAGCGATTTGGAAGTTTTTGGATTCAAATTAATCGGAAGAAAAATTGCTGATGTAAAGAAAGATTTAGCAACAAAAGGAATTACAAAATACAATCAGGAAACTTTTGATACTTTCGAGAATTACTTTAATGAAGACAACTGGTTCATCCTTCAAACAGAATTTGACGAAGTAGTGAAGTTTGAAGTCGGTGCGATCATTAACGATAAAGACGAATTTGACTGGAAATTTCCAGTAAAGAAGAAGTAATTAAAAAGATTTATAACCTAAAGGGCAAACAGGTGTCACACTGAGCGATGTTACCGTTTTAGTCTGTTAGATCAAATAATAATTATAAAAAAAACCGACAATCTCTTGTCGGTTTTTTTTGTGTTTGAGTCGAAAAGAACTATCCTTTCAACCATGCATTTTTTAGTTTTTCTTTGGAAGCGTCTGTTGCTTTAAAAGTCTCTTTTTCTTCAAACGGAATTTTTACAGTTCCTTTGATCGTTTGCTCAACACCGGCACGTTTTATTTTTATCGTAATTGGATCATTTTCCTTCCAGTTATCACTTTCACCAATCAAATCATAAATGTTGTCGAAATTGTATGCTTTATCGTTTACGGTAAGAATGATATCGCCTCCTTTAAGATTTAAATTAGTAAAAAACACATTCAAGTCGATATTAGAACGAACATTGATGGCTTTGGTAGCTTTGTCAACTCCAATATAAGGTGCTTGACCTTTAATGAAAACTGGTGCCGGAGCTTTTTCAGAAGCTTTGGCCACGCCAACTTTTGCTAAATAAAAGTCATATGGAATAGGAGTGGTTCCTGCCACATATTTGTTTAAGAATTCACCAACCTCAGGATAAGTCAATTCAGTTACTTTAGCAAAAAGTTCGTTGTCGTTAAATGGTTTTTCAATACCATATTCATTCGATAATTTGTGCATTAAATCCAGAATTCCTCTTTCTCCATTGCTTTTTTCTCTGATGATGATGTCAATACACATTCCAATTAAAGCTCCTTTTTGATATACATTTAAGTATTGATCTTTATATGGCTGATCCAGTACATTTTTACTCATTACGGTAAATGACATGGTATCGTTTAAGCCTTTTGCGTGTTCGATTTTATCAGCAATACGGGTGTAAAATTCAGATTCGTTAATTAGGCCCTGATTGATTTGGAACAGGTTAGCAAAATATTCTGTTACTCCTTCGTACATCCATAAATGCTCCGACATTTTTGGGGCATTGTAATCAAAAAACTGAATTTCTTTAGAGTGAATAGTTAACGGAGTTACGATGTGAAAAAATTCATGCGAAACTACATCTTTCATTGATTCTACCAGTTTTTCTTTAGGCATAGATTCCGGTAAAACAACTGTTGTAGCGGTTGGATGTTCCAATGCTCCAAAACCGTGGGCATCATCCTTAGCCATACTTGAGAGATACAAAAGAACAGTATACTTTTTGTTAGCATTTACTTTGCCTAAAAAGTTTTTCTGCGCTGTCATCATCGTCTTCATTTCAGGAGTGATGCTTTCGGCTGTAAACTTTCCGGTTGGAGAATAAACGGCGATTAAAATATCCATTCCATTTACGTTGAAAGTCGTATAATCAGGTTTAGAGTACATGATCGGATTTTCGACTAAAACAGCATAGCGGGAAGTGGTAAAAACGTCACTTGTTTTGCTTGCATCTTCGTCTGTCATTGAAGTGGCTCCCCAAAGTGTTTCAGGATGTGTTACTGTAACTTTATACGGAATTTCTAGTTTATCCTGAAAGTAACCTACAAAACCGTGTGTGTTAACTAAGAAATTAACGCCCGCATTGATATTTGTTCCGGCAGGAGAAAATACGTCATCATTTCCAAATCCCGTTCCTTTTTCAGTATCAAAAGTATCTCCTACCCAATAGGTTACTTTTTTTAATTTTTTTGCATCTGAAATAGACCAGGAGTTGTCATCAATTCTTTTTACCGTTAATTCATTTCCTTTGGCATCAAAGGCTTTAAAATCACCTGAAAATTTACCGTAATTATCTGTAGAATAAGTTCCCGGAACCGTTTTTGGGATGCTGTAAATTACTTCGTCAGTTTTTATTTGCGGAGGGGTTACCGTTACCAGAACTTTGTCGTCTTTTACATCAACAAGATTAATGTTTACGTCTACAACATTGTTTTTTGCGGTACTGGAGGAACTCCCGGTTTTACAGCTCCAAAGTGTAACTGCCAGAGCTAGGGTGTAAAGTATTTTTTTCATTTCTTCATATTTGGTTATTGCTATTTGACTCGCAAAAGGTAAAAAAGTTACATTTCGGTTAAAAATAAAAAAAAAACTCCTGGATTTCAGGAGTTCTATCTTAATCTAGTTTGTTTTTTATATAATATTTGCCATCCAAATCTTCGTCAAAATCATCTATTTTAACTGGCTTTGGTTTTGGTTTATTTGCAATGGCCTTTTTTTTCCACATCTCAAATTTCTCAAGGGGCATTTTCTTCTTCATGATTTCCAGAATTTCTTTTTCTGCCAATCCAAATTCCTTTTTTATGATTTCAAATGGATTTTTTTCTTCTAAGGCTAACGAAACAATTTTTTCAGTTTGTTCCCAATTCAATTCTTTGCGGTTACTCTTTTTCATCACGTGAAAATTAATTCAAAATAGAGGTTAATGATTAATAGATTGATTTTCAATTTAAGTATCAATATTAATAAAAAAAATAATTAGTTGGTTCGATGAATGCTGTTTTTTTTAATGATTTTAACTGTTTTTTGCTGATCTCGATTTTTGAAACGGTATTTTTAATAGATTTTTCAAATTGTTGTTTTCTTCAACAGCCATGTGGGTATCTACGCCATAGATTATTTTGTCTTTGGGTAAAGTGGTGAAAGTACCAAACAGACGATCCCAAACCGAAAAAATGTTGCCATAATTACTGTCTGTATACGGCAGAACGTAATGATGATGTACTTTGTGCATATTGGGAGAAACGATAAAATAACTCAGTAAAGTGTCTAGTTTTTGAGGCAATGATATATTGGCATGAGTAAACTGCGTAGAAATAACAGACAAGGTTTGGTATAGAAAAACCATCCACATTGGGCTTCCGATGATTAAAACCCCAAGGGTTGTAAAGATAAATCGGATGATGCTTTCGCCGGGGTGATGCCGATTTGCAGATGTAGTGTCAATCCAGGTATCGGTGTGATGTACAAGATGAAAACGCCATAAAAATTTGAACCTGTGCTGTACATAATGAGGAGTATACGCACCAATTAAATCCAACAAGAGCAAACCGATGATGGTGTAAAGCCAAAGTGGTAAAGCAGGTAACCATTGCAGCAGTCCAAAGTGGTTTTCAACGGTCCAGTTTGCAGTTTTAATTAAAATAAAAGCCAAAACAAAATTGACAATTATGGTAGTGAAAGTCAGGAAAAAATTGATTCCGGCATGCTGCCATTTTCGATAGTGCATCTGGAAAAGAGGAAAGGTATTTTCGATCATCCAAAAAAAGGTAATTCCTCCAACCAGAATTAAGCTTCTGTGTGAAGACGGAATTGTACTGAAATAGGCAATAATATCATTCATAAGGTTGTATTAGAGTGATACAAAATAAGGGGGATTCAGATTGTTGAAGCATACGAATAAATGTAAGTTCTTCCGAAAAAAGAAAAGAGAAAACCGAATAGAAGTATATTTGATTTTCTCTTTTATGATAGTTATAAGCAAAGATTTATGCTTTCTTGATTAAGCTGATAATGAACAGTAAGATCCAGGCTCCTCCAACAGCAATTATAATTTGCCAAAGAAGTCCGCCACCACCGATACCTAATTTACCGGCAATCCAGCCGCCAATAATACCGCCAACAATTCCTACGACGATATTACCCAATAATCCAAAACCTGCACCTTTCCAGATCTGACCTGCAAGCCATCCTGATATGGCACCAATAAGTAAAAAATATAAAAATTCCATATGATAATTTTTTGAGGTTAAAGAGAGTTGATTAAGCTTCGGCGTGATTTTGCAGTAAGGTTTTATATATGAAACCTGCTACAATAGCACCCAAAATTGGAGCTGCCCAAAACAGCCAGACTTGAGAAAGCGGCTCTCCACCAACAAAAATGGCCTGAGATAATGATCTTGCGGGATTTACAGAAGTGTTGGTAATTGGAATACTGATTAGGTGTATTAAGGTTAGAGCAAAACCAATTGCAACACCCGCAAATCTTCCGTTGGCAAATTTATCTGTAGCTCCTAAAATTACTAATAAGAAAAACAATGTTAGTACAAACTCAGCGATAAAAGCAGATTGCAAGGAATATCCGTCAGGGGAGAAGGCTCCAAAACCATTAGAAGCAAAAGCTCCCGCTTTGGTATTATCAATGGCAAAACCTGCTTTTCCTGATGCAATGGTGAATAAAGTTCCTGCGGCTGCAAGAGCACCAACGCATTGTGCAACTATGTAAGGAATTAAGTCTTTTGCAGGAAATCTGCCGCCTGCCCATAAACCAAATGAAACAGCCGGATTAAAGTGGCCTCCTGAAATATGTCCTACGGCATAAGCCATTGTAAGTACGGTTAAACCAAAAGCCAGTGCAACACCTGCAAATCCGATTCCTAAGTCGGGAATTCCGGCTGCGAAAATTGCGCTTCCGCAACCTCCAAAAACCAGCCAAAAAGTTCCAAAAAACTCTGCAAATAATTTTTTCATAATAAATAGTTTTAATTAATAGTTGATTGTTAAAAAGTATATTGGTATGCCCAAAAAATCAAGACAATCTGAATGGGCAAGCGTAGAAACAAAATCCACTTGGGTAAACCAAAACTTGCTTTTTTATTCTGATACATATAAAGATTGGAAGGGAATACAGCAATTAAAGTAGCTATAATTCCCCATGCACCAAAATGAGAGGTAACAGGAATCAGGAGGAGTATGCCGAAGATAACTTCGGCAACACCACTTAAAATATTTATTAATTTAGGATTTGAAAAAAATGAAGGAATGATCTTTAAGTACATTCCCGGTTTTCTGAAATGATTTAATCCGGCAATAATATAGAGCGAAGCCATTAAATACAAATGCCAGGGTAAATTCATGATAAATAGGATTGTTTATCACGAATTTATAAAAAAATTAACAATTATTGCACTACAAGAGGCTTTTTTTTAGAGTGTTTCTAAATTAACTGTTCTTGCGTTTGAAATTTACATTCATAATAACAATGGCTAAAATGATTAGAATAATTCCAATCCATTGTGAAAGAATTACTTCTTCATTTAATAAAACGTAGGCCATGGTTACCGAAACTGGCAGTTCAAGGGCAGAAACAATACTTCCAAGACCAATTCCCGTTAATGGAAATCCAAGATTCATTAACATCGGAGGAATGATAGTTCCGAATAAAGCCAATACGATTCCCCATTTTGCAAAAATAGCAAGATTAAAAGGAGTAACCTGTGTCGCCAAGGCAAATGAAAATACGATAATGGCACCTCCAAACAGCATGTACAAACTACGTTGTGCCGACGAGATTTCGGTCGCAACGCGATTGGCTGTAAACATAGTAGTGGTAAAAGAAGCAGCGGCTAACATTCCCCAAACAAGTCCTCTCCAGTCCAGTTCGATTTCGTTGTGTAGAATATTAGTGGCTAAAACAGTACCTATAAGAACGATAAATACCGAAAAGACCTTTTGTTTGGAAGGTAATTTCTTTTCTAAGATCATTTCAAGTAAAACTCCTATCCAGACTGTTTGCATTAGTAAAACGATACCAATTGAAACAGGGATATATTTTACAGCCAAATAATAAAACAAACTCGTCATTCCTAATGAAGTACCGGCAAGCATTAAGCTGAATATGTTTTTTGGAGTTGCTTTCACAACATTGTCTTTATGTTTTAGTTTTTGGAACGTATTGATTAGTAAAATACCAATGATTCCTAATACAAATTGAGAGGTAGTTACTTCGGCAGTAGTATATCCTTCTGTGTAGGCCATTTTTACGAAAGTGGCTAACATTCCATAAGTTGTAGCTCCTAAGGCTACTAAAAATACTCCTTTTAATACATTGTTTTGTGACATCTTAATCTGTTTATTTTAAAAAATTTAAGCCGGCAAAGGTAAGCTATTTTGTTTAGGATTTAATAGAAAATATTCAGAAACGTTGTGATTGCGTTTATTTCGTTCTTTTCGTGAGGTTTAAAATTGAAGATTTGACAGGATGGTATAAAATAAAAAACCACCACAAAATATATCGTGGTGGTTGATTTTAAGTCCGGTAAGGTACTTTGAATTACTTTACTGGCTGCTCTTTATAAGTTTCGATTTCAAAGATTAAAGTGGCGTTTGGCGGAATTACACCTCCGGCACCTTTTTCTCCGTAAGCTAGATTAGAAGGAAGGAAGAATATAGCTTTTTCTCCATCTGTCATCATGTCTAAAGCTTCAATAAAACCAGGAATCATTCCGTCTTTTTTACCTACAACAAAAGGGAATGCTTTGTATCCTTTTTGGGCATCACGGTTGGCATCGTATTTACCATAAGCTTTCGCTACGGTAGAGATACTACTGTCAAAGAGATTTCCATCTTCAAAATATCCTGCATAGTGAAAGTAAATGTTAGATCCGTCAGCTCCTTTAACGCCTGTTCCTTTTTGTGTAACGACATATTTTAAACCGGAAGCTGTTGCAGTAGCTTTCGCTTTTGTAGCGGCAAAATAAGCTGCTTTTTCAGTAATCACTTTTTGAGATTCTGCTTTTTTTACATCTTGTTTTTTTGCATCTTCAGCAAGTACTTTTACAGCATCAAATTTTTTGGCTGCAGCACCTTTGCGTGTAATGGTAATTTTAGTCATAATATCGTCCTGAACAATTTTATTAACATTGTCCATTCCCGAAACTACATGCCCAAAAATAGTATGTTTACCGTTTAACCACGGTGTATCTTTATGTGTGATGAAAAACTGACTTCCGTTTGTAGCAGGACCTGAATTCGCCATTGCTAAAACTCCGCCCTTTTCAAATTTCAATTCTGGTACAAATTCGTCTTTAAATGCATATCCGGGACCTCCTGTACCATTTCCGTCAGGATCTCCACCCTGAATCATGAAATCATTGATTACTCGGTGAAATTTCAATCCGTCGTAAAAGGGTTTACCTTTAAGTTTTTCCACTTTAACGTTTGGGTTCGTGCCTTCTGCCAACGAGATAAAGTTAGCCACAGTTACCGGTGTTTTTACATATTCTAAAGAAACTACAATATCTCCTTTTGTGGTGGCTATTGTGGCAAAAATGCCTTCGCCAGGATTGGTTTTAGGGGCTGTTTTTGCTGCTGTAGTTGCTGTTTTTGGCTTTGGTTTGGCTACTGGTTTTTTGGTAGCCTGAGCCTGAATATTTACAACTGCCAGGCAAAATAAAAATAGAAATTTAAACTTCATGATGTTCCGAATTTAAGTCTATAATGTTTTTTAAAAATGAATTATTGAGGTTTTTCTAATAATTGAATTTCGAAAATAATATTAGCATTTGGAGGAATTACTCCGCCGGCACCGGTTGCTCCGTAAGCCAGATGTGCAGGAATAAAAAGTACTGCTTTGTCTCCAAAAGAAAGTTGCTCAATTCCTTCAATAAAACCGGGAATCATTCCGTCTTTACGGCCTGCCTGGAAAGGAATTGGCTGGTATCCGTGTGCTTCGGCTCTTGCAGCATCAAATTTTCCGAAAGCTTTATTAACTTCTTCTACGCTTGAATCAAATAAAGTACCGTCTTCTAAAAAGCCTGAATAATTGATGTACAACTGAGCTCCTGTAGCCGGTTTTTTACCTGTTCCTTTTTCAGTGATTACAAATTCTAGCCCTGAATTGGTTTTGGTCGCTTTAGGTTTAATAGAGGCTAAATACGCTACTTTTTCTTTTTGTACACCAGCGTATTTCCCTTTTTCCTTAGCAATTTCAGAGAAATAATCGTGAAATACTTTTATGGCATCAAACTTTTTGGCAGCTTCACCGTTTCTGATAATTTTTACCGAAACAATTTTGTCGTCTTGTTTGATCTGATTTACCACTTCCTGTCCTTTTTCAACCACATGACCAAAAATAGTGTGTTTCCCGTCTAACCATGGAGTCTCAACATGTGTGATGAAGAACTGACTGCTGTTTGTAGCCGGACCATTGTTCGCCATTGCTAAAACACCAGCTTTGTCAAATTTTAAATCGGTGATCTCATCTTTAAATCGGTATCCTGCATCACCAGAACCAGTTCCTTCAGGATCTCCGGTCTGAATCATAAAATTTTCAATAACTCTGTGAAATTTCAATCCGTCGTAAAAAGGTTTTCCTTTTAGGTAATCTTTAGTAACAAACTCGCTTTTACCTTCGGCTAAAGTTACAAAATTAGCTACTGTAACAGGTGCTTTTTTGTAATCCAATTCAACAATAATGTGTCCTTTATTGGTTTCAATATCCGCATATAAACCATCAGGCAGGTTGCTGTGTTCGTCTTTACAAGAGAATAATGAACTAACGGCAAGTAATACTAGTAGAATACTTTTTTTCATTTTTAAAAGGTTGTTTTTATGGGTTTAAGGTATCTTTTTTAGCTTGGGTTACAGTTTTAGGAGCTGTTGTTTTAGGGGTTTGTGCAGCTGTAGTTGTTGGATTAGCAGCTGGATCCGGTACAAAGTTACGAAGTGTAACAGTACACATTAAGGATTGATTGGGTCCTATTTTTTTATTGTCTCCATGATATCCGTAGGCGATATGCGAAGGGAATAAGAAAGTCACGGTTTCGTTTTTATGCATCATTTTTATACCGTCACGCAATCCCATCATAATGTCTTGCTTGTCTACATAATAGGTTTGTGGACCCAGATCGGCTTCAGAATAGATTATTTTGCCATTGATATCTTTTATTTCCAGATTAAAATAAGCGATATCTCCTTTTTTAGGAGTCTGAAGATCAGTTTCATTTCGTTCGTCATAATACAGCCAGTATCCTTTTCGGGTGGCATAGTATTTTGTTTTCGGATTGCTTTTGATTATTTTTTTGATAACATCCTCTTCATTGGCTACTAATTTTTTATTTCGATCGGCTGATTTTTTCATAAAAGTACCGGAGGCCTGAGAAATAGGTCTTCTGGCATCTTCATGTTGTTTACAGCTAACCAATAAAACAGCAAAAAGTAGGGCGCAACTGCTTCGTTTTAAGTAGTTCATATTTGGGTTATATTTCTAGTTTGTTTACTAAATCTTCAAATTTTTTCAAAGTTTCTTCCATTGAAGTCTCTGATTTTCCTCCCGCTGCATTACTGTGTCCGCCGCCATTAAAATGATCTCTTGCAAACTGGTTTACATCAAATCCTCCTTGTGAACGGAAAGAGATTTTAATGATTTTTTCGTCTTTATTTTCGATAAAAATAGCAGTAAAAACAATACCTTTTATACTTAATCCGTAATTAACAATACCTTCTGTGTCGCCTTTTACATAATGGAATGCGTCCAGTTCGTCCTGAGTAAGCGAAGTATAAGAGGTTTTGTGTTCTTCCAGAACTTTCATGTTTTGTAACGCACGTCCTAACAATTGCAAACGGCTGTAAGAACTGTTGTCAAACAACAAAACGGGTATCTGAGTATTTTCGACACCTAAATCGATTAGTTCAGCAATGATACGGTGTGTATTTCCTGTTGTTCCCGGAAAGCGGAACGAACCGGAATCTGTTAATATTCCTGTGTAGATACAAGTGGCGATGGTTTTGTCTAAATCTTCTTTTTTGCCTAAGAAAGAAATAAAATTATAGACCATTTCACAGGTAGATCCAAACGAAGTGTCAGAGTACGTATAAAGTGCATAATCATCCGGTTTTTGATGATGGTCAATCATAATAAACGGAGCGGTTAGCTTCACAAGTGTATGTTCCATCTCACCTGTACGATGAAAAGCATTAAAATCCAGTGTAAAAATAAGCTCAGCTTCTTCTAATATTTTGGTACAGTTTTCAGTATCTTTTTCAAATATTTTAACCGTTTCAGAACCTGGAAGCCAGGCTAAAAAGTTAGGAAAATCATTAGGAGCAATTACTGTTGGCTGATGATTGTTTTTTAACAAAAAATGGTATAACCCTAAGGTTGAACCCATAGCATCACCGTCAGGTCCTCTATGAGGAATGATGGCAATTTTCTTTGGGGTTGCGAGTAATAACTGTATCGCTTGAATGTCTTGTATTTTCATAGTGTGCGAATTTACATTTTTTTAATGTAATGTGAAATGATTTTATTTGGTATTCAATTTTCAGTCGCAGTGTTCAGTGTTCAGTCTCAGCATTGGGTCTTGGTCGTAGTTTTCAGTGCGAGTCTCAGTTTGTAGATTGTCATACAAAGACGCAATCACAGTTTTCGATATGCAAAAATCTATCGATTCCCTATGGAAAATAACTGTTTTGAAAATCGAACACTGAGACTGAACACTGAGACTGAACACTGTGACTGAATACTGAGACTGAATACTGAGACTGAATACTGAGACTGAATACTGAGACTGAATACTGAGACTGAATACTGAGACTGAACACTGAGACTGAACACTGAGACTGAACACTGAGACTGAACACTGAGACTGAACACTGAGACTGAACACTGAGACTGAATACTGAGACTGAAAACTGTCACTGAGTACTGAAAACTAAATCAAAGCCACTTCTGATACAACTTATACTTAGCTCCTTTTACAATTTGTGATTTGTAAATTCCGACAGAACCGGAGGAGAAATACGCTATAAGGCAGGCAATCGCGATGAATAATCCGGGCTGAATTCCAAAAAGTTCCATTCCCATGATGGTACAGGCAATAGGAGTGTGTGTGGCTCCTGAAAACACTGCTACAAATCCCAAACCCGCTAAAAAAGCAATGGGTAATGGAATCACCAGAGACAAAGCACTCCCTAAAGTAGCCCCTACAAAGAACAATGGAGTTACTTCGCCACCTTTAAATCCTGCACCGAGAGTAAATCCGGTGAATAGAATTTTAAGCAGGAAATCGTACCACGGATTAGCATTTGTAAAAGAATCGACAATTACCGGAACTCCCAGTCCGGAGAATTTTGTGAGTCCGAAACCTGCAAGGACAATAGACAAAACAATTCCGCCAATAAAAGGACGTAAGGGTGGATATTTGATGTTTTTGGAGAAAAGAGAACCCCAGAAATGGGTGCTTCTCGAGAAAAGCAGAGCTGCAAAACCGGATAAGAGACCGATTAAAATCACATAAGATAAAGTGGTTAGACTAATTTCAGGAACAACCGGAATGTTGTAATGGGTATGTTTTACCTGCCAGAATTCAACGGTGAAATAAGCAGCATATGCAACTAAAAGAGACAGAAGAGTGCTTTTGATATTAATTTTACTAAAATACAGAACTTCCAAGGCAAAAATGGCACCTGCAAGCGGAGTCCCAAAAACAGAAGCAAAACCGGCACTGATTCCGAGGATAATCAGAACTCTGCGTTCGGTATTATCCAAATTGAAAAGTTTAGTAAATTGATCGGCGATAGCACCGCCCATTTGTACTGCTGTGCCTTCACGTCCTGCAGAGCCTCCAAAGAAATGGGTCAGTAAGGTTCCTAAAAGCACGAGAGGAGCCATTTTAAAAGGAATGACTTTTTTTGGGGTTTCGTATTCTTCGAGTAATAAATTATTGCCTTTTACAACAGATTCTCCCCAATAATGATAACTAAATCCAACAAGTAATCCGCCAAGAGGTAAAAGCCAGATTAGCCAGTCGTGCTGAATTCTAAATTGCGTAACCCATTCAAGTGAAACTAAGAAAAGTGCAGAAGCAGATCCGGACAAAACACCTATTAGAACACAAATGAGAATCCATTTGAAAATAGTAAGCAGTGTTTTTTTTAGGTTTTGAAAAGCCATTAATAAACTAAGTTTTTTAGCCACGAATTCAAGAATAAAACGAATTTTAATTGAGACAAAAATAATCTTTTTTAATCCTTAATCTGTGGCTAAATAAAAATCGTGAATTCGGGACTAAAAAATTATTGTACAACAGCTGTAAATTCAATTTCAACTAGATATTCAGGAGCAACCAGTTTACTGATTTCATAGAACCCTGTTGTTGGTTTTACATCTTTAAAAAAGGAGGAATGCGCTCTTGCTACCTCTTCGAAAGTCGAAATATCAGTAGTGAAAATTCGCGTTCTGATCACATCTTTCATTCCAACATTTAAGTCTTCTAAAACTTTTTCAACACGTTCCAGGATGTTGTAAGTTTGAGCATAAGCATCATTAGCTTTTACTTTCTCACCATCAACAATAGCTACAGTTCCTGAAACTTCAATGATGTTGCCAATTCTTACAGCACGGCAATATCCCATTTTGTCTTCCCAAGGAGATCCTGTTAAGATGTTTTCTCTTTTCATTTCTTTTGGTTTATTGAATTTACTTCTTTGTTTTTAAGGTAAATTCGGATTGGTTAATAGAGTCGCAATTTATAAAATATGCAATGAAAAAGAGTACGATTGAATTGAAATCATTTCGGAATTCCTTCTTTTTTGTGATATTTTAAAGCGTCAAATTGTTCGTTACTCGATTTGATGCTGTTCGTAAAGACGAAGTTTATTTTGGGTAGCAGTAAGGTTTTGCTGAAGCTCTTCTATTTTGCCTAATAGATTTGCAATGACATCCAAGCCTTCGAGATTAATTTTCAAATCATAATGTAGGCGTATCATTTTTTCAACAGTTGGCAATTGTTCCGGTTGGAAATATTCGTCCTCTTCAAGTAGTATAATTTTGACTAAACCGTAATTATGCAACTCCGTTATAAAGGTGTTCTCAATTTCGTGATACACACAAAATTGTTTGATATGGATTAAGTTTTTACTGCTCATGATTTCTTAGTTTAGCTAGTTCTTCAAATAATTCTTTTTCTTTTGCAGACAGTTGGGTTGGAATTTTTATAGTGTAGGTAATGTATAAATCACCAAACTGATTCTCTTTTTTGTATACCGGAAAGCCTTTGCCTTTTAATTTTACTTTAGTTCCGGGCTGAGTTTCGGCTGGGACTTTTATTTTTACTTTTCCGTCAAAAGTCTTTACAAAAATTTCTCCTCCTAAAATAGCGGTGTATAAATCCAGTTCAACATCGGCATATAAATTATGGCCTTCCCGCTTAAAATCGGAATCATTATCAATTAAGAAAGTGATGTATAAATCGCCATTTGGACCACCATTTGCACCGGGTGCACCATGATTTGGAATTTTGATAATCTGTCCGTTTTCGACTCCGGCCGGAATGGTGATTCGGATATTTTTTCCGTTAACACTTAGGTTCTGTTTGTGAGTCGTGTAAGCGGATGCTAAATCTAACTGTAATTCGGCATTAAAATCCTGACCTCTGTATTTTGCCTGACCTCTGGAACTTCTTCCTGAAGAACCGTACATAGAATTGAAGAAATCAGAGAAATCACTTTCGGAAAAGTTTTCGCCACCAAAATCAGTGTAGCCTTGATTGCCTTGTTGTTGTCGGGAATATTGCTGTTGGTTAGGAGCGTAACCTGCTTTTTCAAATTCATCGGCATGTTTCCAGTCTTTCCCGTATTTGTCGTATTTTTTACGATTCTCGGGATGGCTTAAGACTTCGTTGGCCTCATTTATTTCTTTGAATTTTCTTTCCGCTTCCTTGTCGTTGGGGTTTAAATCAGGATGGTATTTTCGTGCCAGTTTTCGATATGCCTTTTTGATTTCAGCTTCAGTTGCAGACTTTGTGATTTCTAATACTTTGTAATAATCAATATAATCCATGGATTGAAAATTTAATAAATTAGCTATTTTATCAGGTATTTATAAAGAGATAAGAGTATGTTTTATAAGTGTCATTGTTTTTAACACATAGAGACATAGATTTTCTCTCTGAAAAAAAGACGTTCCATTTTAAATAAAACGCAGAGCCCTATGGGAAGGAAATAGATTTCTCTCAGATATTTTTTTCCTGCGCATAAAAAAATATGTTTTTATGTGTTGATTTTTTTTGCAGAAGGTGATCTTTAGTGCTGCTTTTAAAAAGATTGAAGTTAGGAATAAGTTGCTAATTATCAAAACGATGTTTTTCGAATATTAAAAAAATAACATTTACATAGTTTCAGAAGCCCCCGATTGATTTGGAATTTGAAGTTTTGAAATTGAAATTAATCTCATCAGATTTGCAGTTTTTGGCAGGTTTTTTGATTCCAAAAAAAGGCATAATATAGTGTTATAAAAGTCTTAAAGTTGTAGTGCTTAACTATATTATGTTATTTTTGTGATTCCAGATCCTGATTTTAAAGCAAATATAAAAGCCGATTCGATAATACTTTTTCAATGAAACACATTTTATTCTTCATATTATTTTTTACTGCTGTTACCGTATCGGCACAAAAGGAATTTGGAACTAAATTCAAGCCTATTGCGGCACCTAAATTTGGAGCAAAACCCAAAAAGACTCCAATTCCGGAAATAAAAGATCCTCAGGGTGAAAATCTGGACATGCCAGGAATTAAAACGCCTAATGTTTTTGACAATACCAGTATTACTCCAAAATCTCAATTTCAGATTGGGGCAGAGAAAAGTAAGTTCACCATGTCTACCGAAACTGATTTTGCCAATCCGGGAGATCGTTACGTGCCCAAAATGGAGAAAGATTTAGACAAAGCTTTAAGAGATGCCGGTTTGAAAGAAGGACGCGGAACGTTGATAAAAAGAAATATCTCTTTGGGAGATTTTAGAACAAAATCGCAATATTTCATCATAAAATTAAGAGATTTTGGAGCCATTGATGGCGATTTGGTCAAAGTTTCATCAAATGATGCCGTAATCGCCAGTCAGATACTACTGGGGTCCAATTTTAAAGAAGTAAAAATAAACCTCGCAGCAGGGTTTAATAAATTAGATTTTGAAGCTTTAAATATCGGTACATTGGGCGGAAACACTGCAGAAATCCAAGTCTATGATGATAAAGGACAATTAGTAACCAATGATTACTGGGATAACCTTGCCGCTGGATTTAAGGCTTCGATTGTTGTGACGAAAGAGTGATTTTTTTAAGGTGCTAAGGGGCTGAGATGCTAAGGTTCTAAGTTTTTTAGTAAATGATAACTACGTGATTATCGGGGTAACCTTACAACAGTTTTTTAAGGTGCTAAGGGGCTGAGATGCTAAGGTTCTAAGTTTTTTAATACATTATAATTACATGAATATTGGGGTAACCTTACAACAGTTTTTTAAGATACTAAGGGGCTGAGATGCTAAGGTTCTAAGTTTTTCAAAAAATGATAATTAGTGATCATTGGGATAACCTTGCAATAGTTTTTTTTAAGGTACTAAGGGGCTGAGATGCTAAGGTTCTAAGTTTTTTAATATATGATGACTACGTGATCATTGGGATAACCTTGCCGCTGGATTTAAGGCTTCGATTGTTGTGACGAAAGAGTGATTTTTTTAAGATACTAAGGGGCTGAGATGTTAAGGTTCTAAGTTTTCTAAAAAGTGATAACTACTTGATTATCGGGTAACCATGTAACAGTTTTTTTGAGGTGTTAGGAGATCAAAAAAACAAAGGCTCTAAGTCTTTCGAAAAAAAACATAGAACCTTAGTATCTCATTATCTCATTATCTCATTATCTCATTATCTCATTATCTCAGTATCTCAGTATCTCATTATCTCATTATCTCATTATCTCATTATCTCATTATCTCATTATCTCATTATCTCAGTATCTCATTATCTCATTATCTCATTATCTCATTATCTCATTATCTCATTATCTCATTATCTCAGTATCTCAGTATCTCAGTATCTCAGTATCTCAGAACCTTTCCTAGAACGGATCCGCAGTCACTCTAAACTTCATTTCTGCTTTTACGGTTACATCTTTAGTAAGTGTTTCTTTCAAAGTAACTTTTGTTCTAATTTTGTATTTATCTGCTTTAATGTACTGGTCCAGTCTTGCATCGGTACAAATCAAATCGATGCTGTTGGCAGAGGAATTGATGTTATCCTGATACGCAAGTTCGATTTCATCAGAATCTGTCGTAGAGATATACAAATGAACCGATTTTAAAAACGTAAAGGTTTTATCGGTTGGATTTGTGATCATTAGTTTAAGGGATTTCAGTTTAACATCTTTTACTAAACTGGCTTTGGTTTTGTTGTTCTCAAACTCGGCAGAAGAATTTGTAGTGACATCGGGAGTGATAATTTCCGAAGGCAAATTGATAGGAGAAGTACTCTTTATCTGAATAGAAGTTTCGTTTGAAATCGTAAAAGTCAATAAATTATCGACAGCATCACAAGAGCTTAAAAACAGAGACAAAAAGAGAGAAAGGGCAATTAATTTTGATTTCATAGTTAAATTTTAATTTGGGTTTTTCGTTACGTACGAAATAAATTGGTTTTTGGATTTTTTTTGCGAAGATACTAAGTTACTAAGGTTCTGAGGTACTAAGCTGTAAAGATGTTGAGTTTTTATTTTTATAGTAAAAATTCGCCTTAGAATCTTAGTAACTCAGCCCCTTAGAACCTTTAAAGAAAAAAAATCAAAATTCCATTTTTCAAATTCGAATATAAAAAGTACTTTTGCGCATGCAACACAACGTACTTATTTTAGATTTCGGATCGCAATATACTCAGCTTATTGCGCGTAGAGTTCGCGAATTAAATATATTCTGCGAAATTTTCCCTTACAATCACTTTCCTAGTGATTTATCACCTTATAAAGCCGTAATTTTAGGAGGAAGTCCTTTTTCTGTTCGTGCAGAAGATGCTCCACATCCTGATTTATCTCAAATTCGAGGCAAGCTTCCAATGTTAGCGGTTTGTTACGGAGCACAATACTTAGCTCATTTTAGTGGAGGTGAAGTAGCAGCTTCGAACACCAGAGAATATGGAAGAGCTAATTTGTCTTATATTAAAGAGAATGAAGTTTTCTTCAACGGAGTTTCTGAAAACAGCCAGGTTTGGATGAGCCATAGTGATAGTATCAAAGCTTTACCAACTAATGCTGTAAAATTAGCAAGCACACATGATGTAGAATTTGCTGCTTATAAAATTGAAGGTGAAACTACTTATGCTATTCAGTACCATCCTGAAGTTTTTCACTCTACTGACGGATCAAAAATGCTGAAAAACTTTTTAGTAGATATCGCTGATGTTCCTCAAAACTTTACACCAGGAGCTTTCGTAGAAGAAATGGTAGCGGAGTTAAAAGAGAAATTAGGAAATGATAAAGTGGTTTTAGGATTGTCAGGAGGAGTAGATTCTACTGTTGCTGCAGTGCTATTAAACAAAGCAATTGGACAAAATTTATATTGCGTTTTTGTTAATAATGGACTTTTGCGTAAAAACGAATTCGAAAATGTATTGGATCAATACAAAGGAATGGGATTGAACGTAAAAGGAGTAGATGCAGGCGATCGTTTTCTGTCAGAATTAGCAGGAATCAGTGATCCTGAAACCAAACGTAAAACAATTGGCCGTGTATTTATCGAAGTTTTTGATGATGAATCACACCTAATCGAAGATGTAAAATGGCTGGCACAGGGAACTATTTATCCTGATGTAATTGAGTCAGTTTCGGTAAAAGGACCATCGGCAACGATCAAGTCGCACCATAACGTAGGTGGATTGCCGGATTATATGAAATTACAGATTGTAGAGCCGCTTCGAATGCTGTTCAAAGACGAAGTTCGAAGAGTAGGAGCTACTTTAGGAATAGATCCTGAGTTATTAGGAAGACACCCTTTCCCGGGACCAGGATTATCAATTAGAATTTTAGGAGACATTACTCCGGAAAAAGTTCAGATTTTACAAGATGTGGATGCCGTTTTTATTGACGGATTAAAATCTTGGGGATTGTATGATAAAGTTTGGCAGGCAGGAGCAATCTTGCTTCCGGTAAACAGTGTTGGTGTAATGGGCGATGAGCGTACTTACGAAAAAGTAGTAGCGCTTAGAGCTGTAGAATCAACAGATGGTATGACGGCAGACTGGGTTCATTTACCGTATGATTTCTTAATGAAAGTGTCTAACGATATTATCAATAAAGTAAAAGGCGTGAATCGTGTGGTTTACGATATCAGCTCAAAACCACCAGCAACAATTGAGTGGGAATAGTACTATTTTTTAAAATTAAGGCGTTACATTTGTAACGCCTTAATTTTTTAAACCTACTATTTATGAGAGAATTTTTAACGATTTCTCTTGTGTTTGTTTTGTCTTTTAACAAAATAACTGCGCAAGATTCAATTATTGAGCATCGGATTCAAAAGGGGGAAACTGCTTACTTTATTGCCCAAAAGTACAAGGTTTCGGTAGAAGAAATTTACAAACTCAACCCCGAATCACAAAACGGAATCAAGGACGATCAGCTGATCAAGATTCCTGTCCGTTCTTCTGAAAAACCAAATTCCAGTCAGCAGATTACTCACATTGTTGGCGCAAAAGAAACTCTTTTTGGTTTAGCAAAACACTATAACATTTCGGTGGAAGCTCTTCAGAATGCCAATCAGGCGATTCTTTCCAACGGACTTCAGATTGGTCAGCAACTAATTATTCCGCAAGGTTCCGGAGACCTTTCTCAAAATGAAAGTACAATTTCTTCAAAAGTCAGCCATCAGGTTGTGGCAAAAGAATCCTTGTTTAGTATTGCGAGACAGTACAATGTTTCGGTTTTGGATTTGGAAAACGGGAATAAAAATCTTCTTCAAAATGGATTACAAGTTGGACAGACTATTGCGATTCCGAATAAACGAAAAACTTTAGACGGACGAGTTCGTGTCATCAATCAGGAAACTGTTTTTCATGTGGTCGAGCCTAAAGAAACGAAGTTTTCGATCGCTAAAAAATATGGAATTTCGATTGATCAGCTGGAATCGCAGAATCCTGAAATCGTAAACGGACTGATTGTTGGAAATAAGCTGGCCATTAATACAAAAGGTGTAAAGCCAACAAATGAAAGCGAAGAACTGATGATTGCTCTGGCCGAAAAACAGGTAGTGGTGGAAAAAACAAAAGCCAAAACAGTGGAATTGGAAGATTTGAAAGACCGTTTGGTTGTTCAGAAAGAAATGAATCAGAAAATTATAAAAATTAATGATTTGAAAATCAATCTGAATGATATGAATGGCTCAAAAGAAAATTCAGTTGAAAAATTGCGATTGGTGCTGGAGGCTAATAAAAATGTGCAGGATGTTTTAATGGCGAAACTGGATTCGCTGGTTCGTACTATGAATGATGATCTGGTCGATTTGAAAAGATTAGATATTTTAAATGTTGACGAATCAAAAAGACTGGAAAAACAGTCTTACGAAAGTATTGGGAAAACGAATGAATTATCGTCTCAGTTAAAAAAAGAGTTGGCAGAAAACCGAAAAGTATATGCCGGTTTAATGCATAAAGTCGAAAAAATTGCTGTAGCCGAAAACCAGGAATACAAGAAAAAAATCCGCGAAAGCGAAAAAAATAATAATCCGGTTTCCTTACAGCAACGTCTTTCGCTTGAAGAAATAAAGCAGTACAAAATAGAGCAGGAGCAGGGTGATGCAAAGAACCAGCTCTTGATTGCCAAAATTGACTCACTGGATAATCAGAAGAAGATCGAAGTGAAGAGACATATTAGTAAAGCATCTTACTATAGCATGGAAGCCCGAAATTTTGATGATAAAGTGGCCTTGCTGAAATTGAAAAAGTATCAGGATCAGGCGATTAAAAATCAGAAAAAAAACGGATTCATTGGGGATTCAAAAATGATCTCATCGGAAGAAATGAAACAGGAGTTAAAGGAAAATCCGCTTAAAAGGGACAAAACGATAAAGGTGGAAGTTTTTGATAATCTTCGCGGAGTTTCAAACGGCTATTACTTAGTTTTAGGTATATTTACAGACGCAACGCTAAGGGATAAGCTTATTATGAAACTCATTGATTCCGGCGATTTTAACGCCAGTTTCTTTTTTAATATTAATAGTCTTTCGTACTATGTGTACTCCGATAAGTACCAAAACATGGAAGAAGTACTATATCAATGCAAGAAAAAAGAAGAAGATGAGTTATATAAAGAGGTGAGTATTGCTAAGGTCGAGATTGATCTTAGAGAATAAGCAATGCAGAAAAACAAGTGGCAGGGATTTTGTTTTACAGAGAATTTTGTAACTTGTTTTTGAATTAGGAATTAAATTGTTTTAAGCTTTATTATGAAATATTATTCAACATTATTGTCTCTGATTTTTTTTGCAACCAGTTCCGCATTTTCACAAGAAAAGGTGGTGAAGTACACGGTTTCAAGCGGAGAAACTATTAACCAGATTGCTGTTAAATTTAAGGTTACGCCTTATGATATTTATTCTCTAAATCCGGATGCCAGAAATGGAGTTAAACCCAATACCGTTTTATTAATTCCGACAAGCGGTGCTAAAACAGCAGTTAAAAATGATGTTGCTCCGGTGAAAAGTTCAAATTCAGGAAAAACAATTACGCATGAAGTACAGCCAAAAGAAACTTTGTTTGGCATTGAGAAAAAATATAATGTTACGGATGAAGCTTTAAAAGCTGCTAATCCTTTTTTGGTGAAAGACGGTTTGCAGATTGGACAAACTCTTGAGATTCCGTCAAAAGGAAGTGCGGTGAAAACAACTGTTTCAACTTTAGCGAAACCGAAGTCGGCAGCACCGGAAAAGTATGTTTACCATGATGTGGTGGCAAAAGAAACTAAGTTTTCAATTGCAAAACAATATGGAATGACTGTTGACGAATTAGAAAAACGAAATCCTCCAATTGTTTCCAACTTACCGGTAGGGTATCGTCTGACAATAAAAGGAACTGCTCCTAAAGCAGAAACTTCTGCTCCGCCTGTGACTGCTGTTGTAAAACCGGCTGAAGCAAAAAAAGCAGTGGAAACTTCGAAAAAAGCAACTTCTTATATGGAGTATCAGGTGAAACCAAAAGAAACTTTTTATAGTTTAACGCATACTTTCCATATTACTCAGGAAGAATTAACGGCCTTAAATCCGGCACTTTCTGAAGGCGTAAAAGAGGGAATGGTTTTAAAAGTTCCGGCAGGATATGTGGCACCAACGCCAATTATCGTACACCAACAGCCTGCTGAAAAAGAAGTTGAAAAAACGATTGAAAAGACCATTGAAAAGCCAGTTGAAAATACAGGAGGAATTAAAGTGGTAGATAAAGTGAAATCCGAAACTGTTTCCGCGAATCCGGAAGTGGTGGAACTGACTAAAAAAAGAGGGGAGAACGATCGTAAAAAACTGGTTTTATTATTGCCATTCAATTTAGCGAAAATGCAGGGGGATACGATCAGTGCTGCCAGTCGAATTAAGAGTGATAAATTTTTGAATATGACGCTTGATTTTTATTCGGGAGCTTTGATGGCAATCGATTCGGCAAGAACTTTAAAGCTGCCAATTGATGTTGCCATTTATGATTCTCAGGAAACGAAAAATAGTTCCAATGTTTCAGGTTTAATGACTCAGAATAAATTACAGGATGCCAATGCCGTAGTGGGACCTTTCTATCAAAGTAATGCCGAATCTACGGCCAATACATTGCGTTTGTATAATATTCCTGTGATTTCTCCATTATCAAAAGACAAAGCGAACCCAATTGATAATTTGTATCAAACGATCCCATCAAACGACGTGGTGCGAAATGCCGTTTTTGATTATATGAGAGGGAAGAACGGAAACATCGTTGCGGTGGTAGACAAAAAGAAAGAATCAGTGATCAGTTACATCAAACAAAACCAAAAAGGAGTTGTGTTTGCTAATTTGACTGAAACCGGAGCTCTGGATGTGGCCAATTTAAAAAGTTTGTTATTGCCTAACAGAATGAACTATGTAGTTATGGAATCGGCCAATACAGCAATGGTTAGAACGACTATAAAAGCTTTGACAGATGCTCAAAAAACCTGTCAGATACAGTTGGTAGTTTTAGAGCCAAACAATACGCTGGATTCGGATGAGATTAGCTTTGATAGTTTAATTAAGCTGAAATTGATGTATCCGTCGGTTACCCGTGATAGTGACGAAGCTTCTGTTTTGATTTTCGAAAAAGAGTACCGATTGAAAAATAAAGTAAATCCAAATACCTATGCTACAAGAGGATTTGATGTTACTTTTGATACTATGATGCGTTTGGTTCAGGGAAAAACCTATCAGGAAACAGCCGACTTAATGACAACAGAACAGGTTGATAATAAATTTCAATTTTACAAAAAAGAAGATGGAGGACACGCAAACAAAGGTGTTTACATCTTATATTACGATAATGATCTAACTTTAAAAGTAGCAAATTAATGACATCAAAAGTAACCTATTTAGGCGATTTAAGAACAAAATCAATCCATGTGCAATCCGGAAGTGAAATCATTTCGGATGCCCCGGTAGACAATAACGGAAAAGGAGAAGCTTTTTCTCCCACAGATACGGTTGCCAATGCTTTAGCAAGTTGTATGATGACGATTATGGGGATAAAAGCCCGTGATCTTAATGTAAATTTAGTCGATTCAACTGCCGAAGTAACGAAGATTATGAACGCAGAACCGAGACGTATAGGAGCGATTGAAATCGCTTTTGAAATGAAAGGGGATGCTGATGAGAAAAGCAAAACCATTCTGGAACGCGCTGCAATGACCTGTCCGGTTTTTTTAAGTCTGAACCCTGAAATTGAAAAGAAAATTACTTTTAACTGGAAGTAATCTGAAATTTAAAAGACCATTAATTACATTGCTCCCAAAAAAGTGAAACACTATTTGGGGGCATTTTATGGTGTGAAAAGTAAAATAATCCCCCTTTTTTATTGACTTAAATATAAATACCCGACTTGTTTCGTTGTAAAATTATCTTTAGTAACGGATAGAATATAAAAATAAGTTCCGTCAGGCAGTCTTTCATTTTTTAAGAAAACATTTTGGACATTAGCAAATCCATTAAAAACGTTTTCATTGGAGCCATATTCTCTTGTTCGGAATACTTTAATTCCTCTGTTATCGTATATTTCAAGTTCATTTTCGGTCCCGTCTAACCCCTCAATTCTTAGATAATCATTCAGTCCGTCTTTATTTGGAGAAACGGCATTATACACTACAAAAGAATCTGTTTTTTTTACTTTAGCAGTAGTAAATATAACATTACCGGATACACTAACAGGAGAAGAGATTGTTTTGTCGTCTTTGTTTACTACCCCGCCTTCGTCAAGCCAGCTATTTTTAGCACTATCCCAACGCACAATACGGATCTCAGAAGGCGATTCAATAATACTTGCCGGAGTTACCGCTTCATCCCAGCTTAAAGTGAGGATAAGATCTGAAGTACTTCCCATTTTTTTAACGGTCCAGTATTCCTTATCATTTACAACCAGAATATTGCTTGTTTTATTCTTAAAAGGATACAAAATACCAGCATCTTTCTGAGAGTATTTTCCACTGAAAGCATCAGTATTCATTTTAAGAGCAGAAATCCCAACAGAATGGTATTTTAATTCATCTCCAACCGGAAAGGTAAAGTCATTATTTCCATTTTTCATTACTTCACCATTTACAAAACTTTTGTCACTAACATTTACGCAGCCTGAGCCATTTTCAAAAATAACCAAACCTCCAAAAGAATCATCGTCGATAATTCCTTCTTTGAAGTCGGCCATTCCGGAAATGCTTAAATAGTTAGAAACCTGAAAAGTTGCAGCATTACCACCATTACTATTGTTGTTAAATTCTACATTATTGAGTTCGATAGGGATATTTCCGGATATATTCTGATGCCCTGAGACTCCTCTCAATCGTGTTATACCTTTGGAATTACCAGAACTAAAACTGATCAAACCTTCATTGTTTATATGACTGTATAAAAATAATTCACCATCATTAATTAAAACAGCTTTAGATTTATTATCGAAGGCGTTTACAAAACTTACGGGAGTATTGGATGCCACAAAAAGCTCTCCTGTATTGATTATTTGCGAAGTGGCAAAACATGGAATCAATAAAAGGACCAGTCTGCTTTTTAAATTTAATATTCTCATCTTAAAAAAATTCGATTTTATTTTACTACTGCTCTATTTCTTTTTTTTGAATAAATTTCAAAGCTTATTCACTTGTATCTTTTTTACCCCTGATTTCTGGTCGGGTAGCACTAGCCGATGTCAGGATGTTACCAATTTCGTGCAATTTTTAATAAAGAGATGCCGTTCGAATTCCTAAACCTGTGTTTAAATCAAAATCGGATAAAAACATTATTAAAGGAATAGATTTTCTCTCATTACTAAACAACTATGGTAAAATTACAAGCAATATTACCTCATATTTTTAGCTTATATAAATGATAAGTAACTGATGGAGTATTTAGGGGTATTTTTGGATGCTAAAAGTAATAAGTGGAAAAACTCGTAAGATTTCCACCGGTTCAATTTATTCCCAAACTTAATTCATTCTTTGGGGGTAATTTGTTTTTACACCTATATATAGGTTTTGTATTCCTAAAAAAGGCATTTTGCCCATTTTGGAGTTAATTTATGCCCATTGGTTTAATTATAAACTCTCTCAAACTTTGGAGTACTGTTTAAATCAATCTTTTTGTTCACAACATTTTACATCCATTCTTATTGGTAGTATTCTAACGAAAGCTGTTGTGTTTGTTCTTACCTATCCGGGTACATCTCCGGCACAATCCATCTCCATTTTTTTTGAGCTGACCCACTTATAACACTTCATAATGTTATATGAAGAGTATTAAATCATTTGTAAGCCGATATATTCCAGATATAACAGCAGATATACCATTTGTTTCTTCTTATTAAATTTATGGTTTTCTTAGGATTAATATTGCAAAATAAATGAACGATTTTGTGGAACTGAAACATAAAAAAAAATAGAATGAGCTACAGATTACTATTTATTTCGATTTTACTAATGTTATATGGTGTCTCGTATAGTCAGGTAGGGATAGGGAATTCTAAACCGGATAATTCCGCGATGCTTGATATCGTTTCAACTAACAAAGGGGTTGTTATTCCCAGAATTGCATTATCAGGAAGTAATGACTTAACGACGATTTCAAATGGTAATGTTGAAAGTTTATTGATTTACAACACCGCCACCGTTTCAGATATCACACCCGGATATTATTATTGGTCAAAGAATAAATGGAATAAAATAGCGACCACGGATGACACTCTATCCGTAACAGCAGGTAACGGTCTGACATTTTCTAACGGTAAACTGCAATTGGGAGGTACATTAGAAACACCCACTACCCTAACCACAACAGCGATAAATACATTGGCCATAAACGGATTGGAAGCGGGAGATCTCAAAACCGATGAAATTGTAGTCGTAGATAAAACGAATGGAACCCTGAAAAAAGTCCCAAAAGATTCATTTCTGCAGCAAAAACAGGAGTTGTATATCGCCAAAGAAGGTCAGGAAGAATTTACAACGGTATCTCCGATTAATGATCCGCAAAAAGTAAACGTATATAGAAACGGTATCAGAGTGGATTTTTCCATAGTAAAACCTGGTACTATAAAATTAGAGTCCGGTGCTATTTGTTACCAAAACGATGAAATACGGATCGTATTGGTTTACTAATACAAAAAACTTAAACCTAAATAAGTAAATAAATAAGTAAATAAATAAGTAAATAAATAAGTAAATAATTAAAACAGAAAAATGATGAAAACAAAATCTTTAAAATTTGCACTTTGTGCAACAGTTCTTTTGGGAGTTACCGCAGCAAATGCGCAAGCGACTGCGGACGTCAATAAAGGGGCGAAAGCGGTAAAAGTGGTTGATAATAAAGGTACGATAAAGTACTTTCAATCCAGTAACGGTATTACTCAGATTGTAAATACAACTGCTGATGTCACCACAACCACATGGCAATTAGGAGGGCAACTGACCAATGACACTTATATAGATGCTAGCGGAAAAGTATTTGGTCTTGATGGTCTTGCTTTAGAAACAGGTGCGGCATCTACCAATGCAACAACAGCATCAGTCCATGGCGGAACGGGTACAGGCTGGACTTTGTTAGTAAGAGATGAAGCTACAGGTGCTACCAAAAAAATGAAAGCAGAAAGTTTAGTGAGCGGAATCAGAGTAGAGTACACACAAGTAGCCAATGCTGCTGCGAATGTAGATGTTCCCGTAGTTGGTTTACCAGCTTTGGCAGCCGGAACTACAGATGCTAAATTGTTTGTTTTTAGAAACGGTATTAAATTAAGAACAGGCACCGATTTTGTGGCGGCAGCAGATAAAGTTACCATTACCTATAGTGCGGCTAATTTACCAATGTATGCTGGTGATGTTATTGAAATTCAGTATATTAAATAATTTCTTCTAAAATCCCTTCTTATGTTTCTTAAAATCAATATTATGTTAGTTTTTTTTGCAGCTTGTAATTTGGGTTATGCACAAACGATTAAAGTGCTTGACAATAAAGGAACTTTGAGAAATATCGAACAGGGAATAGGAAATCTTGCTGAACTATATATTGGCAGTCCAGCGACTCCCCAAACGCTTGCAGGCACCTTTTCAGACATTAGTTTTGCTAGTAGCGGTATTGTTGATACTTCAGACTTTTCTGTAGATGGAAGTTCTATTACGATTAGTAAAAGTGGCCGATATGAAATAACCTATAGAATAAGTACAACTACTACTAATAATGAAATATCCGGAGGAGAGTTCTACCTGGAGGTTGGAGGTACAGAAGCACCGGGTACAAGAGCGTATACGTATACCAGAAACAGCCTTGTGGATAAAAATTCAGTTGCAGTGACTAAAATAATAGTAACAACAGCAGCTACCGTGATTAAGATAAAAGGGCGTACGTATGCTTCGACAGCAGCTGTTTTGTCACTAAGTATGACCAATAACGGGTCTTCATTAATTGTAAAAAGAATTAAATAGATTTTAGAAAAAAAATGAAGTTTAAAATTATCTTTTTAGTAGTACTGATCAGTAACATTAGCCGTGCTCAAATCCGTATTACTTCAGCACTAGCCCCCACGATTACCAATGCCGGACTGGGTAATTTATACAGAGCCTCTGACACAAATCGACTGTACATTGGCTTAAGCAATGGTACCCTTTTTTTATTAGGAAGAGAAAATGGAAGTTGGAACTTAAATGGCAATTCAAATCCAGCAGCAACAAGTTTATTAGGAACGACGACTGATACAAAAGTAACTTTGGCATCTAATAATACTTCTATTTTGGAATTAGGAAAGCGTAGTACCTTGGGACTAACTTTGACTAAACCTGATTACAACAATGCAGATCAGTACATGGCTTACCTTAGAGGCAGAGGAGGAGTTTCGGCCTTGGAATTTGAAAAATCAACTTCTGTTTTATATGAATCTAGGTTTTATACGAATTCAGATGGAAATCTTAGGTGGAGGGGGACTAATGGTGTCAATGATTTTTTTGAAATTGGAACTGGAGGTTACAATGATAATGGTTCTTTAGATATCATTACGGGAGATGCTGGTGTTGAGCCTATTGTATTTAAAAAGAACAGTGTTGCCGATGGTACTATTGAGATGATGCGAGTACAAGGTCGTCCGCTACAAAAAGAAAATTATGATCGTAACGTATGGCCAAGAGATGTTAGAGTAGGTATATTTACAGGTGGAGCAGTTGCCAATTCTGTTTTGCAGGTTGGCGGTTCATTTTCTTTACCCATTAGGGCAGTAACGGCCAGTACAACTTTGACAGACACTGATTACACGGTTGTTTTAAAATCCGGAACTTATTCCGGCACAGAGGTCACATTACCTCCAGCAAGTAGCTGTAGAGGAAGGATTTATGTTATTAGGAATATTTCAGGTGCAGACAGAAACATATCTGCCTACATAAGCCGGACTGGAGTCAGTAGAACTACTTTAGCAAATAATAGAATCTATAGTTTTCAAAGTGATGCTACAGATTGGCAACTTACAAGTGATGATTATTAGGTTTTATGGAATTTCTCTTTTATAGACCTCAAAGCATTGCAATAATCCTCTGGATGTAAGGAACAAAAAAATGATGTAGTACCTGGAAGTATAGATTTTAGTTGTAGAAAGAAAAAAAAGAAATATTTCTTTCTCATAGAAAAAGGATAGGTGTATTTAAATGAAGTGAAAGGTGTTTTTTATGGATACGGAACCTATGTTACGGTGTGTTAAATGAATTTACCCAGCGGATTTACGGTAAATAAAATAACAACAACAGTGGCGTAGCACTGTCATTAAAGCGAGTACATAAGCTTTTACAGCTTCTGTCTTATCGCGAACCACGATCAATAGTAGATCTTTGTTAATCGCGAAAAGAATTAAACAAATTTAAGAAAAGAATGAAGATTAAGTTTATATTTTTAGTAGTACTGCTGATCAGTAACATGAGTCGGTCTCAAATTACTACCACTTCGGCATTAGCTCCAACGTTTCTCGATGCCGGGCTAGGGGATTTATATTTAACCTCCGATACGAATCAATTGTATATCGGCTTGAGCGATGGTAGCCTTTCTTTAATAGGAAGTGGAAGTTGGCTCTTAAATGGTAATTCAAATGCGACGGCAAGAAGTTTGTTAGGAACTACTAATGATATAAAAGTAGCCCTAAAATCTAATAACAATTCTCTTCTTGAATTAGGAAGGAGCAGTACATTGGGACTAAATTATAATAGCGGCAGTACAAATCAATATATGGCTTACCTTAGAAGAGTCGGAGGAGTTTCACCCTCACTACAATTTGAAGTTCCCGCAGGTACTGAGTATAAACCTATATTTTTTATGAATACTGATGGAAATTTTAGGTTGAAAGCAGGTGCCGGCACTGGTTTTTTTGAAATTGGGGCTTTAGGCGCAGGGGGCGCTTCAGATGGTTCAGATGGTTCTTTAGAATTTATTATCGGAGACAAAGGTAATGAGCCAATTATATTTAAAAAGAATAGTGTTACTGATGGTACATCTGAGATGATGCGAATACAAGGTCAGGGAAGTGGCTCAACAAGTACTGTGAGAGTAGGTATATTTACAGGTGGAGTAGTTGCCAATTCTGTTCTGCAGGTTGGTGGTTCATTTTCTTTACCCATAAGGGCAGTAACGGCTAGTACAACTTTAACCGACACTGACTACACGGTTGTTTTAAAATCCGGAACTTATTCAGGTACCGGGGTTACGTTACCTACGGTGAGTACCTGTAAAGGAAGAATTTATGTTATTAAGAATTTTTCGGGTGCTGACATCACCATATCCGCATATATAAGCAGAACCGGAGTCAGTAGCACTACTTTAGCGAATAATACTATCTATAGTTTTCAAAGTGATAATGTTGATTGGCAGCAAATTAAGTGATAATTATTAGGTTTTATAGAATTTATCTCTTTATTATAGATTTTAGAGCATTACGTTTAACGCGTTGGGAGATAATTGACCAAAAAATAATGTAACAGATAGCAACATAGATTTTAGTTGTAAAAAAAGAGAACTAAAAAAAAGAACTATTTCTTTCTCATAGAAGGGTAGGTGTATCAAATGAAATACCTTTTTTAGGGATACAAAACCTACGTTTCTATGTGTTAAATAAATTTACCCAATAAATTTACAATAATTAAATAACAATAACAGCCGACGCATCACTGTCATGTCATTAAAGGGGCATATATAGGGGCTTTAGCTTCTATTTTATGGGGAACCACGGTCAATAATGAACCTTTTTTAATCGCAAAAAATAAATAAATAAATTTAAAGCAAGAATGAAGATTAAGTTTATATTTTTAGCAGTACTCATAAGTAATATTACTTTTTGCCAGATTAGTATCAATTCGGCATTAGTTCCAACGATTACCAATGCGGGGCAAGGTGATTTGTACCAAACCGCCGATACCAATCAATTGTATATTGGCTTAAGTGATGGTACCCTTTTTTTAATAGGAATGGGAAGGGAGAGTGAAAGTGAAAGAAATTGGAACTTAAATGGTAATTCAAATGCAGTGGCAACAAATTTTTTGGGAACAACCACTGACACAAAAGTAACTCTGGCATCTAATAATACTCCTATTTTGGAATTGGGAAAGCGTGGTACATTAGGACTAACTTTGACTAAACCAGATTACAATAATGCAGATCAATATATGGCTTATCTTAAAGGCACCGGAGGAGTTTCGGCCTTGCAATTTGAAGTTCCCGCAGGTACTGATTATAAACCTATATTTTTTACGAACACTGATGGAAATTTTAGGATGAAAGGATGTGCTGCTGGCAGTGATTTTTTTGAAATAGGATCTGCAGGTACCAATACTGGTTCTTTAGAATTTATTATCGGAGACAATGGTAATGAGCCAATTGTATTTCAAAATTACTTTTATTATTATGGCAATTTCTGTGAGATGATGCGTATACAAGGACAGGGAACAGGTACAACCAGTACCGTTAGAGTTGGAGTGTCTACAAATGGAGTTGCCAATTCTGTTTTGCAGGTTGGCGGGTCATTTTCTTTACCCATAAGGGCAGTAACGGCTAGTACAACTTTAGCCGACAATGATTACACGGTTGTTTTAAAATCCGGAACGTATTCAGGTACAGCAGTAACATTGCCTGCAGCGAGTATTTGTAAGGGAAGGACTTATGTCATTAAGAATATTTCGGGTACGGATATTACCATATCTGCCTATTTGGATAAAAATGGGACCAGTAGTACTGCTTTAGCGGGTAATAGAATCATTAATCTTCAAAGTGATGGTACAGATTGGTTATTAATAGGTGATGGTTTTTAGATTTGAAGAGCGTTTTTTTTGTGGTTTAACTTTTGACGGAATTTCTCTTTAGATAGATCTCAAAGTAATTTTTAAGTTGAAACAGTGAAATCGAAAAGAAAATTATTTTTAACCGAAAGTAGTTTGAAATAAGCAATTCTAAAGCAGGATAATAGCTTTACATTAATAATTTACATTCACCAGTCAGGTTTTGCTGACTGTTTTTTTTACGTGTAAAGCTTGGTGTTTTATCCATAAACTTAAATGAGGTCTTTTTTTAGGTGTATGTATAATGATTGATCCGTTTTTTTAATCTAGCCTAATTCTTGAATTTATAAATGGACAGCCCAATTTTTTACGAGGTTTTTTTTTTGATGATCTAATTTTTTATTACCACTTTTAAGTAGTGATATTCTTTCTTTTTAGATTTGTTTTTGCAAAGTAAAAGCTCTATTTGGTTCTGAATAAGTGATGGTCAATTAGAGTAGCTTGATATTATTCGATTAAAAATAATGCAAAGTTTGAAATTTTACTATGACTCCGCTGTAATATGTTTTTTAGGAATGTGATTAGACAAGATGATGTATCATTTTAATTGATTAAGATTGTGACAATTTTTTTTATAGTAGTGTATGTTCTTTCCGGCTGTATATGGTCAGCTAAGTGGAAACACAGGAAATGTTACTTATCCGGGGGGTGATGTAAAGGTAGTAGGGGAGAAGGTTTTTTGGTCGACAAATCCAAGAACAGACGGGAGCAGCCACAATGATTTATGGTCTATATATTATTACAATCAGGGAAGTCTACTAAATTATAAAATTTCTTCGGATGATATAAAAACTATGGGAGCCAAATATGTTAGTGCCCTGTGTACAGGATTATATATCCTTAAAATAAAAAATAGGAGCAAGCGTTTTATTAAAGAATAGTACTTTCTGTATCGGTTTTCTAAAATAGATGATGTGCTTTTTTAATAAATTGAAAGTGAAAAAATAAATTAAGAAGTAATTCTCTTTATATTAAAAAATAAAAAAATGACCTTTTTGATATTCAAAATGGGTCATTTTTTTTACATTTTTTTCAGCCACTAGTTTCAGGTGATTCTCTAAAAAAAGCAATTTTAAAAGGATTTGTAGTTTAAAGAAAATAGTGAGCGAGTGACTTTTCAGAAACCCTCTGGCTTACTAGCCATTTTCGGGTTTTAAATCCTCTAAAATCGGAGTGCTAATTGTTTTTACCTCCTTCTGAATTTTTCCGTTTTTCTGTTCAAAGATCAGTATGGTGTTTTTACCTTTTTTAAGCCAACAGCCCGGAACATACAATGTTTGCTGAGGACCAACACTCCAGTAGCGTCCAATATTGATTCCGTTTACAAAAACAATTCCTTTACCCCAGTCGCGCATGTCCAGGAAGGTATCTCCGGTTTTACTTAGGTTAAAGGTTCCCTGATATACCGTAGGACGATTTGTTTTTCCTGAGTTTTTGTAAGCCGTTATATCCGGTTCCTGAGCCATTGGTAATGGGTACATTTTCCAGTTTCCGGTAATGGTTTCGCCATTGATTATTACAGGGCTAATAATTCCTTTATTGTTGGCATTAATTTGAGAACCGTAATTGATACGTCCCATATTCTCTACCAGAATATCTAGTGTCGCGTTAAAAGGAACTTCAATTTCACAATCGTATTTTTTGTAATAGCGGTTTAGCTCTGCTACTTTTTTTCCGTTGACATATACTATGGCGTAATCACGTAGTCCGTTTAATTCTAGTTTCCCACTAATAGGCTGTGTAAATCTTTTGCTGTACCAAACATAACCGTCTCCCTGATTGAGCTGTTCAAAGGTTAAAGGATGGTCTGCAGTAACAGGGGGGATTTTAGACTTTAAATCGGCTAAATCAATGGCTTTTGTTAAGGCAATGTTCGAAATAGTGATCACAGGCATTTTTGCCGGAACAGCCGGAGTTACATTGGTTTTAAGCAGGGCTCTTAACGCATTGTATTTTGGGGTTGCCCAACCTGCTTCGCTAATTGGAGCGTCGTAATCGTAAGAAGTCATGTCGGGTTGAATGTCATGTTCTTTGTCGTAATTGGCTCCGGAAGTAAAACCGAAGTTGGTTCCGCCATGCACCATATAGTAGTTGAATGAAACCTGATTGTCTAAATATTTTTGTGTTTGGCTTGCAGTTTCTTCGGGAGTTTGTGTCGGGAAAGGTTCTGCCCAATGATCCAGCCAACCCGGATAAAATTCGGCCACCATGTACGGACCTTGTCCGTTGTTGAATTGGTTGACCACATTTTTTAGTTTTGTAATATCGCTTTCGCCATTTGCCGTTGGGAGAGCACCCGGTAACGCTCCGCCTTCAAATAACCAGCTTCCGTCTGAAGTAAAGAAAGGAACTTCGAAACCAATATCTTTCAATTGCTGAAAAACGGCTGCACTGTATTTTTTATGTTCTTCAAGTGGGATGTCTTTGCGTTGTGCTACATAGGATCCAAATTCATTTTCGCCCTGAACCATAATAATCGGGCCTCCTTTGGTGATTTGTAAATTCTTAACCTGATGGTACAATTCGGTAAAATAAGCTTTTGTAGCCCCTAGATAGGCCGCATTATTTCCGCGAATGACCATGTTAGGAACATTTTGTAAAAACCACGGATAACCTCCAAATTCCCATTCGGCACAAACATAAGGTCCCGGACGTAAGATCACAAATAAACCTTCTTCCTGAGCCGTTTTAATGTACTCGGCCAGATTTTTATTTCCGGTTTTAAAGTCCCAGATTCCGGGTGCCGTTTCATGATAGTTCCAAAATACATAGGTGGCCACAGCATTTAAACCCATGGCTTTCATCATCTTTAAACGATGGCGCCAATAAGGTTGCGGAATGCGGGAATAGTGCATTTCTCCGGAGTGAATTTGTATGGGTTTTCCGTTCAACAGGAAATTTCCATTGGCAATAGCAAAACTTTGCTTCTCTTGTCCTGCCGCAGAAAGGGTGAGAGAAAGAAACAGAAAGGTAAGGTATATTTTTTTCATCTTTAATTGTAATTAGTGTTGACTATAATGAACAAGAGAGCACTATAAATCGCGCCCTCTTGTTTCTACTAACTAACCAATAAATTTTTATTCTGAAAATTCTAATTTTTTCAACTTGTTCCATCCGCCACGTGTAAAATCAGGAATTTCTACAGGAGCTGAACCGTTGTCAAGAGAAATCTCTGTTAAAGGCCCTAAACAAGACCATTCGGCTAAATCGTAAACGTCCATGTCTAACGGAAGCCCTTTTTGCAGACAGTAAATCAAACGGTAATCCATTACGAAATCCATTCCTCCGTGACCGCCGACTTTTTTAGCCTGCTCTTCGATATTTTTTACAATCGGGTGTTTGTATTTTTCCATTAATGCTTTTTTCACCTCTGCAGGAACAAAAGAGTGTGCGCTTAATTTTTCGTGATTTGGTTTTACGTCGTCACCTAGTTCTTTGCCGTCTAAAGCATATCCTTCTAATGGGTATTTGTTGGCAAAACCTTTTGTGCCGCTTAATTGGTACATTCTGCTGTACGGACGTGGAGAGGTAACATCGTGCTGAATCTGGATTGTTTTTCCGTTTTCGGTGCGAATCATGGTCATGGTGTGATCTCCATTTCTAAAATCTTTGATTTCTTTTCCAGATTTTTCTTTGATGTAGGCCGGATTTCCAACTGCTTTAGTGTCCATAGAAACTAAAAAGTTCATTTTGTCACCACGGTGAATGTTCAAAGCCTGACAAGCCGGTCCCATACCGTGCGTAGCATAAATATCGCCACGGTGTTTGATGTTGTAATCCATTCTCCAGTTGTTCCAGTATTCTCCCCAGAAAGGCTGAAGTCCGTGGATGTAAGATCCTTCAGCATGTAGAATTTCTCCAAACACACCTTGCTGCGCCATGTTTAAGGTAGTAAGTTCGAAGAAGTCGTACACACAGTTTTCAAGCTGCATACAGTGTTTACGGGTTTTTTCGGAAGTATCAATAAGTTGCCAGATTTCTTCCATTGTCATTGCACCCGGAACTTCTATGGCTACGTGTTTACCGTCTTTCATGGCCTGAACACCAATAATTGCGTGATGTTTCCAGTCGGTAGCGATATATACTAAATCCACATTAGGTAAAGCAGTTACTTTTCTCCAGGCATTTTCGTCACCGTAAAATTCCTGAGCTTTAGGAAATCCGGCTTTGGTTAAAGTTTCGTTTGCTTTAGAAGTGTTTTCCTGTGTCATATCGCACAAAGCGACAATTTCTACACCCGGAATATGTGTCATGCGCTCAACTGCTCCGGGACCACGCATCCCAAGACCTATAAAGGCAACACGAACAGTAGGTATTGGTGCTGTTGCCAAACGCAAAACATCGGTCTGGCCTTTTGCGCGGGCAGGTGTTTTGGTTTTAATCATTTGTGCCGATGCGTTTGTTCCTCCAAACAGAATACAGGCGGCTAACATGAATTTTAAAATACTAGTTTTCATAATGTATTATTTTGATTTGAAATGATTGATAATCTAAAATCCGATTATCGGGGATTATTGTTGTGTTGTATTTTTAGTAAACCGTTGGGTGAAATGCATAACGAGAATGTTTTTTGCCACTGATTTTACAGATTCACATAGATTTTACACGCAATTAGTAAAGAAATCTGTGCGGATCTTTCTAATCTGTGGCTAATTTTATCATTTTAGCATTGCCATGGTTGTTCATCATAATTTTATGGTAATGTATTGAAATTTATTTCGGGTTTTTTATTCGTTAATGGTTTTGTAAAAATAGTTTTTGGAGTGGTATAGTCATTAAAAAAACCTCCGTTTTTTAGATAAAAGAAACCCTCTTCCGTTCCTCCTGCAAAATCCATTCGGTATTCTTTTGCCCCAGTGTTGTCGTTTGTAAAGCGTGCTGAATTAATTTCGAACCAGTTGCCTTTTTCATCACAAACCCATTGATTATTGAACAGGACTTTGCGTGACAGATCTCCCTGTTCCGGGATGAAATTTTCCAGAAAGGAGTGAAATCTTTTCAAATAGGTATTGGTTTGAGGACGATTGAAACTGGCAATCAATAACCATTTATTCAGTTCGGGAGCATAAAAGTAAGCGGTATAGTTGGTGGTGTTATTACCGGCAGGCAATCCACGAAGTAAAAACTTGTAGGTGTTTCCAGCTTTCCAATTGTATTTTAAATAACTCTGTCCACCTGAACCTTCGTTGCCAAATTCGCCTGTGTGTACATTTTCACCTTTTTTCAGCAGTTTAATTTTATGAGTTTCCGGAATACTGTTAGGATCGTCAGTGGTAAACGGGCTCCAAACCGAGAATAAAATTCTTCTTTCGGTGGCTGAGTTTACCTGAATTCCAAAGTAACCTTCGCCAAAACCATTTGCCATAAAATAAGATCCAATTTTATCCTCGTTTTGAGGAACGGTAATTTCGTTGTAATACCACTCGGTGTTGGTGTTTTCTGGAGTCTGATAGTTTAAATGAACAGAAGGTCCACGACGTCCCCAGTGATAGAAATCACCTTCATTGTTGGGTACATACGAGATTTTACCGTCAAAATCAGCACTTGCAATCGTTAAACGACTAATAGACGGGAAACGATCGCCGGTTTTACTGATTCCTTTTATTTTAACAGCAATATATCCTTCTTTTTTAAGGTTCCAGGTTCCTGCAATAACAGCCTTTTTTGAGGTGGTGAAGTTTACTTTTTTAGTTTCGTTATTGATCGAAAATTCCAGTTCAGATTTCCCATAAACTTCAACAGATCCTTCTACGGTAATTTGAAAGGTTCCGGGTTTAGAAATTCTGAAATAGGCGGTGAAAAACTCGTTGGAATCTGTCCAGTTTTCGATACCATTGTCTGTAATGGTATTTTTTCCGTCTAAATGTTTAGAACTATACGCATTTCCTCCAAGGGGCAGAGAAATTGTTGTTTTTGGATTTTCTATGGTTTCATTTTCCGATGGTACATCATCATTGCTGCCAACACAGGAAACCGAAACTAGAAAAGAAGCAAAAAACAGGTATACTATTTTTTTCATTTGTTGAGATTAAGTTATTATAAATGTATTCTTCTTTTTTAAATTAACCTCTCTAATTGACCAAATTAGAGAGGTTTCAAAACAAACAATAAATAAAAAACTATGGGTTTTGTGTTAAAGTTCCCGGATAAGCATTGACTTCAGATTGTGGGATGTATTGTACCACACGAGGGCTTGTTGCCGGAACATCATTCATTGGTAAATGAGGACCAGGGTAACGGCGTGTCATGGTTTGTCCGTTTCTGTAGACGTCATAACCACGATGTGCTTCAAAAGCCAATTCTAACTGACGTTCTTCATCAATGCGCTGTGAAGCATTTGTACTGCTAAGAGAGGTGTAGCCTCCACCAACAATTGCTCTTTCGCGAATAATGTTCAGGTTAGTCAAAGCATTAGAGTAATCTCCTTTTTTTGCATAAGCTTCTGCCATGTTCAAATACATTTCAGCCAATCTCGAGATGATAGGGGAGTGCAGGTGCGAATCATTATTTTGTAAAGAACATTTTGTGATGTAAAACATTGGATACACACGGTTTAAAAGCATCATATAATCCTTTTCTCCGGTATAGGTTTTTCCCTGATAAGAGATGGAGTATTGATTTTCGGCTGCATTTACTACTGTAAGGTTGTAATCTGTTGTTCCAATTGTGATAAAATAGGATCCGTCAGCTTTTGTTTTTAATGGTTGTTGCACATAATTGTATCCGGTTTGTGTACCACCGGCATTGAAAACATCCGTTATAAAGCGGAAAGCCTCTGTTTTATTTCCACTGGCATCTTTGGTATATTGCGGATCAATAAAAGCCCAACGCGCATCTTTTTTGAGTCCGGATTTTCTCAACAAGTCAAGGTATTCTCCACTGGCATACATTTCTCCCCATCCTTGTCCCTGAATATTGGCATACATTCCTCCAATTCCATAATAATGATCAAATCCTGAATATTCTGAAGCAACTCTTTTTACTGCAAAAATAGTTTCTGTTTGTTCAGCTGAGTCCGGTGCAAAAGTATTGTATTTCATGAAATTCGCGCGGCTTAATAAGTTGTATCTGCCACTCATGATTACTTTTTTGGCATAATCAATAGAAAGTGAGGCATACTCCTGATTTGGCGTTTCATAGGTACCACTCATATACAAATACACTCTTGAAAGCATGGCTTGTGCCGCTTCTTTAGTAGCATAAGCAGCAGATTTTCCAACAGACATTAGAGCTTCCGCTTTTTTCAAGTCGTTAATCGCTTGGTCATAGGTTGCTTTTACAGTAGAACGGTCCGGAAGTCTAAGATTGTTCAAATCTGCTGGTAAGCCGTTTACAATTGGTACACCTAAATTAGTCTCAGGGGATTGTGCGTAAGGTCTTCCATACGTACGGCATAAGTAAAAATAAATCATGCCTCTTAAATAATAGGCTTCTCCTAATTGCTGGTCGATAGCGGGGCTTTCACCTTCTTTAATGGATGTTATCAAATCGCTTGATTGTGAAATGATTTTGTAACCATTGTTCCAGAAAGTAGATAATCTGTTATTGTCAGGAACATGCTGATAGGAAATAAAAGAGTAAAAGTGATCCGTAGAAGTTCCTCTAATCATGATATTATCTCCCGGATATTCACCAACGCGGTGCATCACATCTGACCAGGTTTTTAATTGGGCATAACAGCCGTTTAGTAATACTTCTACCGAAGCTTCTTTATCTTGTTGTATTTTATCTTTTGTATAGGAAGAAAATGGTTCTCTGTCTAACTCACATGAGCTCAGAACACTAATTGCAATACCTAATAGTAATATCTTTTTCATGATTTTATTTTATAACGTTAAGTTGAGACCTAGTGTAATTTTACGTGTTTGCGGGTACATGTCTCTGGCGACACCAGAAATTACATACTCTTCAGTTGAGGCATCCCAATTTGGTGACAACTCAGGTGATACACCAGAAAAATGGGAGATGGTAAATAAGTTTTCTCCGGTTATAAATAATCTTAAGTTGGTAATGTGTAAGTGTTGTAACGGTATGTTATACCCCAAAGAAAGACTTCTCATTTTTAAATAAGTTCCGGTTTCTAAGAAACGGGAAGATGATTTTTGAGAGTTACTAGGATTGTTATAAATGGCTTGTGGATGTGTCGCGATATCACCCGGTTTTTCCCAACGACTCCACCCGTTATTTAGATTCATTTGGTTTCTGTCAGAATATGCACCATCCGAGTCAAATTCTGATCTCGCATAGTTATAGATTTCACCTCCAACAGAATAGCTAAAAACTGCTGCAAAATCAAAGTTTTTATAGTTTAAACTGGTAGAGAACCCTCCGAAGAAGTCAGGAGTATAAGAGCCAACTACTTTTTGATATTTAGACGCCTCACCATAACTATAAGTTTTTACACGTTCTCCCGAAGCATTGGTAGTAAACCATTGCGGTTTCCCATTATCAGGATCAACACCAGCCCATTCGGTTAAGAACCAGCTGTCTACATCGTATCCCGGTTTTAGTAATTTTTTAGCAGCACCTTCTACACCGCTTCGATCGGAAACAATTATTTCCTGTTTGTCACCATAAAGACCAGTTACTTTATTTTTGTTAAACCCAATATTGGCGTCAAAGGACCAAACCAAATCTTTAGTTTTGATGATGTCTACATTAACAGAAGCCTCAAATCCTCTGTTGTTTACAGCTCCAACGTTTCTCCAAATACGAGTTACTCCGATAACACCCGGAAGTGGAACCTGGTACAATAAATCAGAAGTATCTTTATCGTAATAATCTAAAGTAATATTTACTCTGTTGAAGAGGCTTATATCCAGACCGACACCGGTAGTAAATGTTTTTTCCCAGCTTAGATCGGGATTTGCTAATTGTGAAATTAAGGCACCTGGGTTTTCATCATAGCTATAATCAAAAGTATATAATGGCAAGTGGCCGTATAAACTGTTTGGGCGATTTCCTACCGAACCATAGCTAGCTCTTAATTTTAAGTTGTTTACCCAATCTGCTTTAAAGAAAGCTTCTTTATGGATATTCCATCCACCACTAATAGAGAAGAAATTACCGTATTGAGCATTTTTACCAAAATTCGATGCTCCATCACGTCTAAAAGAAAATTGTGCCAAATATCTATTATCATAAGAATAGTTGATATTTGATAGTAAAGATTGCACGGCCCATTGTCTCTTGTTTCCGTTTACAGCTTCAGGTTTGGCAGCCGGGTCTGTTACACTAATTCCGGGAGGAATACCTGTTGCAATTGCCTGTGTTTTTTTGAAATTATATTCGTTCCATTCATAACCGGCTACCGCATTCACATTATGTACACCAAACGATTTGTTAAACCTTAACAGTTGATTGGTGTATAGCTTGTTATAAGTTTCAAATTGATCTTCAATTCTACCTTTTACAGCTAAGGCTGAAGACGATCTAGGATCCGAATAAGATGTTGAATTGTAATTGTCAAATATGTAATTGTTTACAGAGGAATACGTCAGCCAGCTTGTTAATTTTGCATCGAAATCCATATTGGCACGAACAGTATATTTTTCTGATTCAGAATAATTCCATTGTAAATCATACAAATAGTTAGATCCGGTCGTATTTACCCAAGTTGGGTTTGGTGCATTTCCTACTAATGATCCATCCGGTAAATAAGGACTGTCCCAAGGCAGGTTACGATACATTGCTCCAACATCATGTTGCTGGTTGTATACTTTTTCTCGCGTTAGATTGATCTGTGGTTTTATGGTAAGCCATGAAATTGGTTTGTATTCAAATTTCATCAAACCGTTATACCTTTTATAATCGTAGCCCTTTATAGCTCCGGTTTCATCATAAACTCCTAAGGAAACATAACTTTTAAAGTTTTCTCCACCACCACTAATCGATAAGTTGTAATCCTGAGCAATCCCTGTTTTAGTACCATTTTTCCACCAGTCGTAGTTTTTGTTTCTTAATTCAGGAGTCCACCACCAAACATTTTGAAAATCTTGTTTGTTGGCGAAAGAATTGTAATAATCATACAGCTCAGATCCGTTCATCATTTTGAGATTTCCATTGTTTATGGTAGACAGTGCTGTTCTTGAAGAGAAATTAATGATTGATTTCCCGGCTTTCCCGCTTTTTGTAGTAACTACAATTACCCCATTGGCTCCTTGTGAACCGTAGACGGCCGTAGAAGCAGCATCTTTAAGAACCGTTAAATTTTCGATATCAGAAGGATTCATAGGAGGAGAACTGTTTCCAACGATCACACCGTCTACTACCCAAAGCGGGTCAGTGCTTCCGTTTACGGTAGTTTTACCTCTAATAATCACTTTTGAGGCACCACCAGGCTCACCTCCACTGGTACTGACAAAAACTCCACTTGCTTTTCCAGCCAGTAAGTTTTCAACAGTTGGAGTAGTAACATCCAATAACTTTTTGTTGTCTAAAGTTTGTAACGATCCGGTTAAACTCTCTTTTTTTACTTTGCTGTACCCCACGATAACAACTTCATCCATCTGCTGTCCGGCTTCTTTCATTGTCACTTTAATAGTGCCGTTTCCAACAGGAATTTCCTGATCCTGCATTCCTAAAAAGGTGAATACTAAAATCGTATTAGCATTGGGTACTTCAATGGCAAAGCTTCCATCGATATCGGTCTGAACCCCCGTTTTGGATCCTTTTATAATAACATTTACACCTGGAATCGGAATTCCTTTGTCGTCTACAACTTTACCCTTCACTATTTTTTGGAAGGCCAGTAAACTGGTTTTGTTTAAAGAAATCTCTTTTGAGGGAGCAGCAGTTGTAATTTGAAAAGTTACGGACAACAAGGTACACAATGTTGTTTTTAAACTTTTATCAAGTACTGTCTGCAACTTTAAAATCTTAGGATTTTTTGAAAGTGCTTCTTTCATACTTCTGTTTGGTTTTTGGTTAATGATTGTTTTTTGCGGTTATTTTTTGTTGTAATTATGATGTTGATTTTTTATTCTTTTTTAACCTAAAAAAGCTTTTTTAAGAAGGAAAAATCTGATAGGTAGTTTTAACTACCTGACGAAACTATTGATTATATTTTTATTAACCAAGAAAAAACACAAAAAATGTGCTCGAACACACAAAATTTGTGTTCTCGAGCACATTTTTTTGCAGAATAGCCTAAATTTGACCCTAAAAATAGATGAGCTGCGTAGGGAGCAAAAAATAAAGACTGAACTAAAAAGTGAGAATTTTATGGGTAATTGTAATTGTTCTTTGTAAAAAGAATTAATTCGTTTAAAAACAGGTCTTATTTATGTAAATAATGTTTTTTTGGATTACTTTGTTATGAAGTAAAAAAACTATAAAATCCCTATTTTTTTAGCTGATTTAGGGCAGCGAAACTGGGTTTTTCGGAACAGAGAATTTTGGAAGGTTTAAAAGAGCTTTTGATTGTAAAAAAAAGATGCAATGAAAGTCTTCTAATAATATTTTAATTTAAAGAGCATATTTTTTCTTCTGGATAAAAAAAAGCCTCTCTAATCAAATTAGAGAGGCTATAGAAACAATATTTTTAAGTACTAATTATAAAACCTTGTTTCTTTGTTATTTTAAGTAAGGCCGACTATTCAGCTATTGGATGCTTACTTTTGATTGTTAAATTCTGTAAGCAAAGGCGTTATGTGATTTCTGGTATCTTCGTCTAAAGCTGCTTTTATTTTATCAGCCTCTTCCGGGGAATATTTCGACAATCCTAAGATTCCTGCTGCGGCTACATTGTAAGATTGGTTTTTAGTACTTTCAATCATTAAATTTTTGTAAGCAGCATCACCCGTTCCGGCAAGTTTGATAATGGCTGAAGCTCTCGCATAAGTTTTTTTATCATTTTGGGCAATGTTCAATAAGGTTTTAAGTGCAGCTTCTTTTATAGTATTGTCTGCCAAATCAATGGCACGGATACTGCGGGTTCTTAAATCGTCTCTCTGGTCTTGTAGGCCAGCTAAAAGAATCAGCTGTGCCTCATGACTTTTGTCTTTTGCCGCAAATTTTATCGCTTCAACTCGGTTGTAGTAGGTAGGAACGTTTTTGTATTGATATAGATAATCGGATATTTTTTTATTGTCAATGACCTTACCCACTAAAATTTTGTCCGGATCAAGATCTATGAAATCGGGTTTTGAAGGCAGGTCAAAACTAAAATCCTGCTCTCTTTTGTCCATTAAAATATCTTTTCTGACTTTGGTTCCATTAACATAAAAATCTACTTTTAACGGTAAGGTAAAGGTTTGTACGGAACTTTCCTGGACTTGTTTTACTGCCATTGTTGCTTTACCATCGGCATAACCGTATTCAATATTTAAAATAGGATTTCCGCCCTGAAAGTACCATTGGTTAAAATAAGGACTCCAGTCTTTTCCGGTTACTTCTTCCATTGCTAAACGCAATTGATGACTTTCTCCTGTTTTGAAGGCATTGGTGGTAAGATACTTATTTAAAGATTTAAAGAAGGCTGCGTCACCCATTTGATTTTTTAAAGCATACAGGATGATAGAACCTTTGGAATAGCTAATGTTGTCAAACATATCTTCTTTGTTTCCATAATGAAAACGTGCCAATGGCGGACTAACTCCATCTTTGGAAGAACGCAGGCAGTTTTGTAGTTTTTCATAACGAGAACGGTCTTCGGCATCCTGTCCTTCATCATACCCGTGCCAAAGGACTTCACCAAAAGTAGCAAAAGATTCGTTCATGGTTAAGTTCGACCAGGATTCGGCAGTTACATAATCTCCAAACCATTGGTGAAAAAGTTCGTGTGCAATAGTACTTTCCTGATTATCGTCTAATAATTCTCTTTCGGTTTTTTGTACGTGCTCACCATGTAAGGTTGCCGAAGTATTTTCCATGGCACCCGAAACATAGTCTCTTGCTACAATCTGAGCATATTTTCCCCATGGATATTCTACCCCAAGCATTTTGCCGTAAAACTTCATCATATCCGGAGTTTTCCCAAAAATTTGTTTGGCGTAGGGCGCATATTTTGGTTCCAGATAATAACTTACTTCTTGTCCGTTATAAGAATCTTTGTAAATTTTAAAATCACCTACAGCCATCATAAAGAGGTAGGGTGAATGCGGCAGTTCCATTTTCCAGGTATCGGTACGTGTACCATTTTTATTCACTTTTTGGGAGATTAGTTTTCCGTTTGAAAGTGAAGTGTATTTGGCATCAACCGTCATCGCAATTTCAGAAGTTGTTTTCTGATTGGGTTTATCAATGGTTGGGAACCATGCCGATGAGGCTTCTGTTTCACCCTGTGTCCAGATTTGAATCGGTTTGTCGTCTTTTCCGTCAGGGTTTATAAAATACAAACCTTTCGCATCCGTTATGGCAGCACTTCCTTTGACTTTTAGTTCGTCCGGTTTTGCGGTATAATCGATGAAAATGATGTATTTTTCGGTGCTTTTATATTTTCTGTTTAAGGTGATCAAAAGCTGTTCATTGTCGTAGGTATACTTTAACGGAATTGTCTTTTTTCCATCAACCATAGCAATAGTTTTGAAATCCATTCCTTTGGCATCCAGTCTAAGAGAATCGGTATCATAAAAATGAGGTTTTAAAGTCAGCCATCCTTTTCCGTATAAATAACGTTTTCCATAATCAAAAGATACGTCTAGTTTGGTGTGCACAAGGTCATTTACTTTTAGCGGGGTAACCTGATAAACAGATAATGGGTTTTTGGTCTGATCACTGTTTTGGGCCATCGTATTTTGCCCGGCAACAAGGAAAAGACTAAAAAGAGAATACTTTAAAAATTGTTTGTTCATTTTTTGGTTTTTAGAATGATTATTTTGATTGATTATTGTTTTAAACTATTATTCTCTGTTGGACGTAAATCATTTTAACACATAGTAACATAGGCTCTGCACACATAAAAAAGACATTTCACTTCATTTAAATACACATAATCTTCTATTTGAAAGAAATTTATTTCTTTTCTGTTCTCTTTTTGCACCTATCCCGATGCATCGGGACTATGTGTTGAATCTTTTTTATATCCGACGAGTTGCTATTATTAAAGCGGTTGAAATATAATTCTTAAGGTTTCAAAAAAGTATTTACTTGCCATAAAACTCGTATTTTTATTTCGAAAAATACAATTTTAACCGAAGTATTTTTATAGTTTTTCTATAATTCGAACTTCACCATCTTTCTCCTCTTCGGTTAAAATATTGGATTGTTTTTTACTATACGTTTCAAAAGTCCATTGTACAATTTTGTTGTCAGGGTATAACCTGGCTTGTTTTTGCAACCATTCCTCTGCTTTTTGTGCCGAAGCATTTTTTTCGATTGCCCAGGCCGTAATGAGTTGGTTTGCCGGAAGAAAATTCATAACCGTATTGTCAACTTTGGGGTTAAAAGCAATAATGTTTTGTAAAGCATTTTTGGCTTTGTCGGTATCGCCCAAGCTCGTGTAACATTGATAATTGAGCCAATTTTCGAGCCTTTCGTCAATATCTTCGGCATAAGGTTTTCCTACTCCTAAATTTTTAGGCCATAGTTTAGCATCCGAAATCAATTGTAATGCTTTTTTGTATTGCTTGTTTTTCATTTCGGTCAAAGCCTGCATCAGTTTTGCTTCATGATACAATTGACGTCCTGCAGTAGCGCCTTCAAAGGGAAGGATTTCCAGTTGGGTCAGGAAAGCATCGGCGGCAGCGTATTTTTTGTTCAGGAGCAGTGTTTTGGCATACAGCATTCCTATTAAATAATTTTGAGGATGTTTTTTATAGAAAGGTGCTGCGGTTGCCAGTGCTTTATCAAATTGTTTTTGGGCAATGTAGTATTCAGTTAAAAGTTTAGGATATCTCCAGCTTTGACCGTCTATTTTAATCGCTTGCTGCAGACTGGATAGAACCAATTGGGTCTCATTTTTAAATAACGAAGCTTTGGCCCCATAAAAAGCCGGATCAGCAGGCAGATTGGCACATTGCAAAAACAATTCTTTTGCTTTTGATACATTATCGCGATTCCATTCGATTAGAGCCAAATGATATTTCAATTGCCACTGGCTGTTCGTTTTGATTAGTTTTTCCAGAATTTGTGCTGTTTCTTCACGGAAAGGGAAACTATTGTCGGGTTGGAGTTTGCTTAAATCAACAGTTTTGTTTTCTAAATAAGCTTTCCAATATACAATTTCAGCATTTGGAAGGGCAAGTGAAAGTACTTTTAAAGCTTCTTCTTTACGGCCTAATTGTGTATACCATATTCCTAACTCCAGATACGTTTGCTGTGGCATTTCGTTTTGAATCAAAGCCGTAAAATGCTGTTTTGATGCCTCTGACGAATCCCAAAGATATTTCTCAAAACCAACAAAATGATTAAGAGGATCAACGTTATTTATGGTATTGAGAATTTCGACTGCTTTACTTTTATTATTTTGCAGACGAGATAATACGGCAAGTAATTGCAGACTTTCTAAATTATCCTGATTGTTCCGTAAACTTTTTTCGGCATATTCAGCTGCTTTTGCAAGATTGTTTTCCCTAAAGTAAATTTTGCTTAAAGCAGTATAGGCAGAGCTTCGGAATTCAACGCTTGCTGCTGCGATATCAAAACCGTCCTTGGCATCGGTAGTATTGCCTAAATGCAGGTTGGCTAATCCGTAATAATAATTGGCAGCGGGATGATAGGTATCGATGGATAAAGCTTTAGCTGCCGAATTTACAGCTTCCTGGTATTGAAATTTACGAATTTGTAAAATCGCTAAATCAGCCAAAGCAGGAGCGTAGTTGGGATCTTTTTGAAGACAGGCCGTTAGTTTTTCTTCCGCTTTTACGTAATCTTTAAAACTAAGGTAATTTTTTCCCTGCAGGTACAATCCGTACACGGAGTTGTGGTCAAAATCTTTTGGAGTTTCTAACGGACGATTCAGATTTCCATCTTCCGGTGCCGAATTCCACACGAGTTTATTTTCGCCAATTGTTAGTTTTAGTTGGTTTGGATCAACAACAATCTGAATAGAATCTTTGAAGGATTGCAATGTATTTACCGAAATATCTTTGGAATAGATTTTTTTGCCATTGTCAAAGACTTCCAGTTTTTCGTTTAGTTTTTGAAGTGGAGAAAAATAGATTTTCAACCAGCCGTTTTCGTTTTTAACGTTTACGGCTCCATAGTTATTTGCTTTTACAAATCCTTTGGTTTGTTTTACCGGAAACCAGTATTCGGTCCATAAATCCGTTTGATAAGGGGTGAAAGAGCGCTGTTTAAAAGGAGTTAAACTGCTGTTTTCACTCGCCTGATTGAACAGTCTTCCACTTTGAACTTCTACATATTGACCGTCGGTATCGGTTAATAATTTTTCCCAGATCATTCCTTGCTGAGACAATCCCCAGATCCATATTTTCTTGCCGGGTTTGTCGTCGTGATTGCCATATCTTCCCATTCCGAAATCTTCATCATGGTAATATCCGCCAAAGAAATCGTCGTATTTGCCAAAAACATGATACGATTTGTAACCGCCAAAATCATTGTTTTTGTAGAAGGAAAGGTCTTTGCCATTTTCTTTATCAATGGGCCATGAATTGTGCTCACCATTGTGACCAATATAACTTTGTCCCGGGTAAATAAACTGTAGACTTTCAGCAGCTTTTATACCGGTATTCATCCAGGTATAGTAAGGCTGCTCGGTTTCGGTGGAATTGAACCAGAAGGAATTGGTAGTAAAATACGCTTTGTCTTTGGGTAAATTAATGTCCAGTTTCCAGGACGTTCGTGTGAGCAGATCCAATACGCCAATTACACAGCTTACACTTCCGTCTCCACGAGTAAGGGTGATAAAATCCACAGGGGTAGCACAGTTAGGAGTGTGTCCGATGATGCCATAGTTGCCCTCGACACCACCGCTTGTCCAGGGGCCGCGCATGGCGATATCCCGGAACTTAATCACATGATTGTTGTAAATAAAGTCCTTTCCTGTTGATTTCTCAATGGCCGACCACACTTTTCCACCAATTTCCGGAAGAATCATGAGTTTGATGTAATCATTTTCAAGTTCGATTACTTTCCATTCTTTTTGCACAGGTTTATCCGTAAAACCGTCAAAACGAAAATAAGGATAGACTTTTGTGTCTGGTTTCGGAATGGGATCAGGGTCTGAAAACGGATAAGTGGTGAATACTTTTTTGTATTCTTTTATGGTGGGTTTATTTTGTGCGTTGACAAACAGGCTTCCAAAAAGTAAAACGGATAAAAAGGGTTTAATTTTCATGTGGAGAGCTATTTATGGTTTATGGTTTATAGTTTATGGTTTATAGTTTATGGTTTGTTGTTTATGGTTTGTTGTTTATGGTTTGTTGTTTTTGGTTTGTTGTTTGTGCAATGTTGTCATTCCGAGGAACGAGGAATCGCACAGGAAATTCCGTACAGAATGTCGCCAATCTTTGTCGAATTACTACTGTGATTCCTCGTTCCTCGGAATGACAAACAAGGTGTGTAATCGTTATAAAATGAAAATTATTTAACAATCAACAACCAGCCTTTTCCTTTTGATACCGGTATTTCGTCTTTTGCGGTGAAGGTTTGTGCCGGTTGGAAATTTAGCACTTCAGGAGCCGTAATAGTAGCTTTTGCCGGATTGATTCCTAATTTTTTCCAGTCGATATTAAGTTTCACTTTTACATCCGTATCGGCCCAGCTTGCAATAGAAATTAAAGCAGTTCCGTTTTTTTTGTAAACTGTTGCCAGTACTTTGTCGTTTGATGTTTTTACCGGACAGTTTTCACTCCAGTATCCAATCATTTCAGAACCTTTAATTCCAAAAGTATCCCATAATTTCCATACCGGTCTTGGGTCGGCATTGTGGCTCCATGGCATTCTGTTGGTCATTCCGTAAACCATTCCTCTCCAAGGGTTTCCTCCGTCCTGTAGCATTTCACCCATTAACCCGAAAGGAATTCCGCTTACTTCGGTCAGGAAAAAGTCAGGATTGTTTTTTTCGTAATCAAAATACTCTCCAAACCATAGTTTGTTGATGTATGGAAAGTGCTCCATATACAAATTGGCACTGTTGTTAAATCCGTCACTTTTGTTGTATTGATTGGCACTGTGGAGATCAATAATTCCAGGATGCCCGTCTTTGGTAAGCACTCTTTTGATTCGTTTCATGGTAATTCGGTCAAAAGCAACATCATCAAGATAAACGCCATCGATACCCACATTTTGTGTCAGCCAGTTCATTCCTTCTACATAATAGTTGTGCCAACGGTTCATGCCGCTGTTTACAATTGCCGCGTCTTTAATTTCAGGTACAAACCAGGCCGCAATATAATCGTCACCCACATGTTCCTGCAGCCAGGAGAATCCGCCTCCTTTACCCGGAGAGTAAATTTCATGTCCTAAACTTCTTAAAGCAAAAGTTTCATAAGCTTTGTTTGAAACCTCTCTGACGGTATTGTAGATTTTTACTTTTAGTCCTTTTTCATGTGCTTCATCGATATAACTTTTCATTTTTTTAAATTCAATGAAAGGATAGTTGATATAGGGATTGATAGCATTGGCATGGTGAATATTGATTACTGTTGCCCCGGTTTTGGCAATCGTATCGATATCGCTGTATTTGTGATAAAACTTAGTGTCCCACTGAAAATCGGTATTAATGGTGTGGAAAGGGGTAATTAGTAAATTGAAATTATAATACAAAACATCTCCTTTTTTCATGTTTCGGGCGCCGCTGTACGCATTGACCAAAACCGATTTTGAATTAGGAGTGATGGTAATTCCTCCTTTATTTTCGTTCCCCCAGGAAGTGGGAAGCAATAAAGGTTTTTGCAGGTAAAAATTGGTGTTTAACGGACGACTGTATTTCTCGTCGCGTAAAGAAAATTGCAATCCTGAATTTACATTTCCAATCCAGGCCCCATCCTGATTTTTGTGTGCAACATCCCATTTCCAGTCAAAATTGGCAGGACGATCGCCTCCTTTTTGACCTAATCCCATCATGTATTTTGCAGAAGAGGGCTGAATTGGCATTTGGAAATTGATATCATTAAATACAGCATCTTCAAGTGCCGTGATTTTTACGGTGTACGTTAAAAAACCATCAAATTCTAGGGAAGCATGTACATCCATCTGAAGTGATTTTGCTGTAGAAATACTTTCCCAGGAAACCGTTCCGCTTTCTTTTTTAAGAAATTTAAGGCCTGTGTTCTTCCATTGTAACGCTTCTTTACCAGAGGCATCCAAAAAATGAAAAGCTAACGGAGCACTTAAAATGTCATTGGCTTTTGAACCAACTGTTGTCATTTCGGGCGTGAAATAAGTTTGAATTTGTATTGGAAAACCATTGGAACCCAAAACTAACTTTCTGCCCAATAAGGAGATTTCGGTATCTTTTACCGTTAACGGGGTGTAAGGAGCAATAACCGTATTTTCCTGTGCCAGAGTAGAATTCAGCCATTTCAAACGTGTCATTTTCTCAGGAGAATCGATACCGCCGTTTTTAGTAATTTCATTGGTTACTTTTATCTGAAGCACAATGTCTTTTGATTTTCCATCAGCAATTACGGCAGCTTTACCGCTGTAGGTTCCTGCCGCCGCAGTTTCCGGGACATTGATGCCACACCATAGGGCTTGTACTTTTCCTTTTGAAACCGAAACGGTATTGGTAAAAATAGCTCCATCGTATTTTGTTCCGTCAGTATTGATACAGTTAATGTCTTTCGATTCGATGATAGCTCCGGTAGAACTGATTAAATTCGAAAAGGTAACTTTTACGTTGTCAAGATTCTGCAAGGCATAAACGCCTAACTGAAAGGCCAGATATTCACCTCTTAGCGCTGTGTCCGAAAAGGTATTTTGAACGCCTTTTTGAATCCATCTTTGTGGCAAATCATTTTTCATTCGGATGGAATACAAGCGGTCTTCCGGGAATACCAAAAAGGAACTGCCGCTGTTTTTGGCGATAAGATCTTTAGTTTCGGCTGCAGTTGCGATTACTTCCATCGGATAAAAACTGTTGAACGCATTTACACTCTGAATTTCGGTAACCGTACAATTGTCAGTTAAATTGGATTTGATTTTAGCAAGCCATTGCGCGTCTGCTTTATCTTCAGGTTTAGCGTAAACTCCTTTTGGATAGTTAGCGTCACCTTCGTCAAGGTATGGCATATAATACACATAATACGTTCCTTTTCCTGAAATTGGTTCAAAGAAAATAGTACCCTTTTCTCTGTTGATGTCAGCCGTTTTTATGTTTGAAATGGTTTTGCCTGAAGCATCCTGAACAATGATCTTTTTCAGTTCGGGTTTTTCGTCTCTTCTGCGCCATTCGATCGTAGTTTTGGCAACATCTCCGGTACCGGTAAAGCTTACTGCAACTCTGTGATTCCCTAATAAGTTAGGGTTCCAACTGTCGTTACCGTCTGAGTATTTTATTTGCGCGGTTAACGAAATGCTGAAAACGAATAGGCACAGCATCAATAATCTATTCAAAATAGGTTTGTTTTTTAGGTTTGTTTTCATTGTTTTATTATGTGAGTTGTGGGTTGTGGGTTGTGGGTTGTGAGTTGTGGGTTTTGAGTTATGAGTTTTGAGTTATGAGTTATGAGTTATGAGTTATGAGTTTTGAGTTATGAGTTTTGAGTTTTGAGTTATGAGTTATGAGTTATTAGTTATTAGTTATTAGTTATTAGTTATTAGTTATGGGTTTCGGACAATAAACCATAAACCATAAACAATTAAACGGTTAAACAATTAAACGATTAAACAGTTAACCGATTAACCATACTAATATACCGCTTTCCATCCATTTTTTTTCCAATAGGCAATTATGGGTTTGTAGGGGCCGTATTTGTGTTGTTCTTCTGAGAAGTTATCACTGAAAGGGCTGTGTGCATAGTCAATTGGTTTCCCCATTTTATTAGGGTAATCAAATGTTTTGGGGTTAGGTCTGTCGTGTACGGAATCATCATTTACATAGGCTGCAATATCGAGTGCCTGTAAGTCGGTAAGATATGGTTTTCCCAGGCTGACTTTATCGTATGGCATATTGCTTTTTAGCCATTGTGCCTGTTTGATTACTCTGTGCATGCTTGAACCGGGCTGATAGCCGTATTGTCCCCAAAGCGGCGGGTAGGTGTAGCCTGATTGGTCGGCATTGTACCGACCTTCACCGTTGTTTCCGTGGCAGCGGGCACAATTTTCGATAAACAGGGCTTTTCCTCGTTCAGGGCTTGCGGCTACATCCGGAAATTCAATTTCCAGATTTTTGGCGCCTTTGAAACCTCCATCTTTCGGAACAAATTTGCTGATCCATTTAAAGTAGGATAAAAAAGCGACCATTTCTTTGCTGTCCAGCGGAAGCGGTTTCCCCGAATGCGGACGCATGATACAATTGTTAACCCTTTCGGCCAGAGTAAGGACCTTATTTTCACGTCCGCGATACTGTGGATAATTGTCGTGTGAGGACATTAAATTAAAGGCATAAGGTTTTGTTCCTGCATCCTGGTGGCAGTTGGTACAATTCATCTTGTTGCCTAAGTATTTTCCTTTGATGCCGTTTGGACCAATATAATAAGCGGTTTTTAGCATTAACTCTCTACCATAACGAACAGATTCTCCAAATGGATCGTCCGGAATTTTTGAGGTGTCAATGGTAATATACGAATCATCATGAGCCATTTTGTTTGCTAATGTCTGCGAATTAGAGGTATTGCACGAATTGAAAACGACAATTGGCAATGCTGAAAAAAGTCCGATAAGAATTGTTTTTTTCATGTCGTAAAATTTTTAACCTGTTTTGTATCTTAACAATCCCAAAACCTTGAGATGAGCCTGTTCCTTTTTTTTATAGTATTAACTAGCTGGTTCCAGTTATTTTAACACATAGAAACATAGCTTCTGTTTACTTAAAAAAGGCGTTTCACTTATTTAAATGCACAAAGTCAACTATGTGAAAGAAACGAGTTGCTAATGGTTTTCTTTTTTGCACCTAAAATCTATGTCTCTATGTGTTTATAATTTTTTAATCTAATAGTCGTTTTGTCATTTCAAACAAGATCTTGTCTTTAATTCAATAGCAATGGTTTTAAGTTTTCTTCAGGAATGAATTGTACGCGATAAGGCGGAATTTCAGATTCTAATGCCCATAATAAAACCCCTTTTTTATTGGTTAAAACCGTAATATGTCTCTTGGAACAACAAGCCAAAATGAGTTCTTTATTGATCATATAAGCACTTCCCATTCTGTCGTTGTAAACGTCTTTTGGCAATAGGATGTGGAAATCCAGATGAACAGATTTATTCGTTTCATCTACTTTTAGTGCAAAAACAGAAGATTGCTTTTTGTCGACTCCATTATCAAAAAACATCAGACTGCCTTCGGGATTGATGTGGGCGGCGTGTGCCTGAGAGAAATCGTTGTCTCCAGACATTTTAAGATTTCCTCCCCGTCCTAATTTCCAGAGTACTTTTCCGGTTTTAGCCTCTATTTTCCAGATTTGACCGTTGTTGTAAAACGAGATCAGGAAATTACCGTCTTTATCATAGTTTAAACTGTTGGCGTGCATCCAGTCTTTCTTGGTTTTGAGTAGTTTTTTGTCTTTCATGGGATCTAAATCATCAAAAACACTCCATTTCCAAAGCTGTTTTCCTTTTCTGTCCAAAATCAGAATCCCGTCGCCATTAATCGTATCTTTTTGTTTTCCGCCAATAGAACTTAGATCGGTTATTCTTTGATCGACAAATAAAGTGACAATTTCGTTAGCCGATTTTTTGATGATTTCGTGATGAATTACCTGTTTTAAATCGCCTTGTCCCTTTTTGATATGGGTTAGAGTATCGCCTTGTAAGTTGATTTCAAGTATCTCACTTCCATAACTTGTGGGTTCATCATTTTTTCCCAGAATGGCAATGATACTTTGTTCTTGGGTAAAATGAGTAACTTTAAACCCTGTTCCTTCAACGGTATGATACCATCTTAAGTTACCTTTATAATCTACAATATAAGCAACGCCCGGTGTTTCTCTTTTGGCTAAAAGCATAAAACCTTTTTTGAAATTTTCCGGCACCAGTTCCGGTTTCGGACAGTTTGCTTTGAATTGTTTTTGTAACCATTCCGGTAATTTTCTAGATTTGAAGGTATATATTTTACTACTGTCTTTTTCCTGCCCATTGCTCGTAATTAACTGAAAATGATATTGAGTTTCAGGAGTAATGTTGCAAAGGACCAAAGAATGAGACAGACCAGCTTTTGAAACTGGAGAGCTTATTCTATTTTTTGTGTCTTTTTGAGCAGGCCAATACTCGGCATAGACCTGAACATTTTCGTTCGTAGTCACATCGATCTGAATTTTCAATTCGTTGTTGCCATGAATGCCAATATTGATGTTCGTTACAGGAGTTCCCTGTTTTTTAGAACAGCTTACCAAAATAAGCAGGATCCAAATAAATACTCCTTTTGCTATTACATTTTTAATCATCTGAAAGGCTTCTTTTATGAAACAGATAAATTATACTGTTTATAGTTAAAAATCAGGAACAGTCAGGTATTTCAAAACCCGCTGTTCCTGATCTGATTTCTGTTATTGTCTGTCGGCATTACTCAGGTTCGGATTTAAGTCGACCTGACTTTGCGGATAGGTGTAATATTTGTTTTTAGGCATGGTGATAGGTGCGGTTTCTCCAACTCTTACGTGATAGGCATTTACCAGAACATCAAACTTATTCATTCGGATTAGATCCTGACGGCGTTTTCCTTCATAGAACAATTCCCATCCTCTCTCCTGTAAAATAGCATCTCGTAACGAAGTTTTATTATAATCGGATAAAACCAGCAGTTTGGCATGTGATCTTCCTTTTACCTGATTGATGAGGTCTATGGCTTCGGCAGTTGGGCCGTTTATTTCGTTTAAGGCTTCGGCTCTGCTCAGCAATACATCAGCATAACGCAATATGTTTACGCTGTGACCATCATAATAAGTAGTGGTTTCATCATCGGCATATTTTCGGGTCGATACGTCAGGCATATAAAACTCTCCTTTTGGTGGCTGTGCTCCTAAGGAAGGGGCTTGTTTGTGAAGTAATTTATCAGTACCCATAAACTCCGGGAAGAAACATTTTTTTCGATCGTCTTCATTTCCAAAAGTATTGTAGAAGTCCCAGTTTACGGTATAATACTGCCATCTGTTTTCGACAACCGGATGATCGATAGGACCAAAGTGGTTCAGAAGTTCCGTTCCGTTTACATTGGCATCACTCAGAGAAGAAAAGATGTTTTCGCTGCACCATTTGTTACTTTCTTTAAAAAGCCCCAAATAAGTAGGGAACAGGCTGTACTCGTTGAGGTTCATGACTTGCTGTGTAAGAGTGGCTACTTTTTGCCAGTCACGATTTCGCAAATATAATTTTGCCAATAACGTTAAGGCAGCTCCTTTTGTAGCACGACCTACATCGTTACTTTCATAAATTGCATTTTTCTTGTAGTTAACGGGTAAAACGGCAGCAACATCATTCAAATCTTTAATTAAAAGCGCTTCTATAGTTTCAACAGAAGAAGGCGGTGTTTGCTCCAGATAGTTTGGATTGTCTAAGTTGGCTTCTGTTACAAGGATAACAGGTCCCCACGCGTCTGTTAAATCCATATAAGCAGAAGCTCTTAAAAATTTAGCCTCGGCTATAAACTGAGTTTTTTCAGCTTCTGTAATGCCGCTCATTTTTGAAATATTAAAAATCGCAAAATTGGCGTTGGCTACCAGTTTGTACATGGCATTCCAGTCTTCCAGAAGCAGACCGTTGGCAGAATTCCAAAGCCCTAAAGATAATTGCCCGGGGTCACCACCGTACTGGCAGTGTCCTAAATCTGTGGCAATATCAGTCAAAGCAAAATGCCTTGTTGCCCAATACGAGAAGTTGTCTCCCACAGAAGGGCCTTTTAATCTTCCATAAATAGAATTAATAGAAGCGATAGCATCCGATTTGGTTTGAAATCCATTAGTATCGGTCAAACTGCTGTATACGGTAGGATCAAGATCATCATTGCATGAAAATTGCAAACCTGCTGTCAGTAAGAGGAATATGATTGTATATTTTTTCATTTTAATAAATTTTATGTTACTAAAAAAGCTTTTAGACTAATGAATGGCAACCTTAATACCCAAAATGATGGTTCGTGAAGCCGGGAATGAATTGAAATCGATTCCTCCTCCTAAGTTTTGTTTGGTAGTATCGTTGGTGAAATGTCCGTTTACCTCAGGATCATTTCCGGAATAATTCGTAATGGTCAATAAGTTTTGTCCAATGGCATACAATCTGATATTGTCTACAAATTTGAGTGGTTTTAAAACACTTTCAGGAATAGTATATCCGATAGAAAGATTTTTTAGGCGCAGGTAAGAGGCTTCTTCTACAAATTTTGAATTGACATAACTTCCATAAGTACTTTTGTAATAGCCGTCTCTTGGAACATCTGTATTTTCATTCGTACCGGCTACCCAGCGGTTTAAAGCATCTGTACTGGTTGTTGATTCTCCAACCATTCGGGTCATGTTGTAAACCGAATAATCAAAAGCTCCCTGAAAAAAGATGTTCAGATCGAAGTTTCCAATTTTAAAATCATTGTTAAGCCCAAGAGTATAATGAGGTGTTGAATTGCCTAAATAAGTTCTGTCGTTTACGGTAATTGCACCGTCTCCGTCTAAGTCTTCATATTTTGGATCACCCGGTTTAGACAAAGGCTGCGGAGCATATACTTCTCCGGTTTTGATTACTCCGGCATATTTAAAACCATATAAAACGCCCATTTCTCTGCCCGGTTCCAGTCTGGTAAATTCGCGTCCCGAAACCGTTCCGCTTGGATTAGAAGTATTCTGACTGATGATAGACACATTATCGGCAAGTGAAACGACTTCTTGTTTGTTGTAAGCCACATTTAGTGAAGTGGTCCACAAGAAATGATCATTTCTGAAATTAGTACTGGTAATTCCCAATTCAATACCCTTGTTGTCAATCACTCCGGAGTTGATGGTTTGTGTATTAAAACCCCACCATCCGCCAATAGGGACTCTGATAAGGGCATCGGTAGTTCTTTTTTTATACACATCGATTGTTGCGGTTATTCTGTCATTAAAAAGCCCCATGTCCAACCCAATATCAGTCTGAGTGGTTTGTTCCCATTTTAAGTCTTTATTCGCTAAATTGGCAGGTTCCGTACCATTAACAAAATTTCCATCTCCAATAGTTACTCCCCAGGCTCTTAAGGTTGGCATGAAAGCATAATCTCCAATACCATCAGCTCCTGTAACTCCATAGCTAACTCTCAACTTAAGATCAGAGACCGTTTTGGAGTTTTGCATAAAAGATTCGTTAGATATTTTCCATGCTACTGCTCCTGAAGGGAATATTCCGAAAGAGTTATTGCTTCCAAAACGGGAAGAACCGTCTTTTCTTAAGGTAAATGCAGCCAGATATCGATCACTGAAAGAATAATTTAGCCTTCCAAAATAGGAAGTCAGCTTTGTTTCGATTTTTTCAGTCTCAGGTTTCAAATAAACCGCTGCCGCGTCAAGGTTGTGATAGGTTAATGCATCGTTAGAAAAACCGGTTCCGGCCGCTCTCAAAAACTCATACGTATCTTTTTGATTCGACGTACCAATCATGGCACTCATCGAATGTTCCTTAATATTGAATTTATAAGTTAGGTATTGCTCTGTACTCCATCTGAAATAAGTTTTGTTTTCCTCAGATCCTGATCCTTTTAAAGCAGCTCCAGCCACCAACGTTCTTGGGGTGTATCTTCCTTCAATATTTTCCTGCCATTCCGCACCCGCTCCAAAATGATAGGTTAGTCCTTTAATAATTTCATAGTCCAAAAACATATTTCCGTTGACCAATCTGTTGATAATATGATCGGTTGGTTCTAACAAAAGTGCCAAAGCATTGTCTTTCCCCTGAAATTTGTAATAAGAACCGTCGGGATTGTAAATTGGAATAGTTGGTGGGGCGGTCTGGATAGAAAACAGCGGGGATAAAATATTATCTCCAAAATCGCTGTTATTTCCCTCACTGGCAGCTCCGTAAATGTTCGTACCAACGTTTAGTTTGTCATTAAATCTTTTTTCGCCTCCCATTCTCACACTGTATCTTTTAAAATCAGTATTTTCGATAGCTCCGGTTTGTTTGATGTAGTTTCCGGAAAGGAAAAATTTAGAGGTTTTGTCACTTCCGCTAAAAGTAATGGTTCTGTTTAGTACTTCTCCGGGGCGTGTTGCGGCCTTAAACCAATTGGTATTGGCAACAGGGAAATCGGAAGAAAAAACAGGAGGTCGACCATTCTCTTTCGCAATAGCATTTTGAATGTCGGCATATTGCTGTCCGTTGATAAGAGAAGGTTCCTTGATAATGCTTTGAAAACCATCTGAGATCTCGGCTTCAATCTGCATTTTACCTGATTTTCCTTTTTTAGTCGTAATCAGGATAACTCCATTTGCGCCTCTCGAACCATAAATAGCGGTAGAGGAGGCATCTTTTAGAATTTGAATGTTTTCAATGTCGTTCGGACTGATAGAGGCTCCTGTGCTGGTAATGAAACCGTCTACAACATACAAAGGCGAATTAGAATTGTTAAGAGAATTTCCACCTCTAATAACAATCGAAGGATTGGTTCCCGGAGCGTAGCTGTTTTGCTGTACCTGAACTCCCGAAGCACGCCCTTGCAGAGCCTGACCAACATTCGAAATAGTACCTCCTAAGTTTAAGTTGTCTTTGCCAATAGAACTCACAGAACCGGTAAGGTCTTTTTTCTTGGCTTTTCCGTATCCTATAACTATTTCTTCTAATTTTTGTCCCGCCTCTTTGAGAACAATTTTTAAAGGCGAACTTCCAACGGTTACTTCCTGATCTTCCATACCAACGTAGGAAATGATAAGTTTCGTTACATTATCAGCGACAGTAATGGCAAAACTTCCGTCTGCATCTGTCTGCACTCCGGTACGGCTTCCTTTTACAACAACATTTGCTCCGGCGATAGGAAGTCCGTTTTGATCGGTTACTTTACCCTTGACTGTTTTTTCAAAAAAGAATGCAATATCAGTTCTGCGATTTATTCTTACGGCTGAGGTTGCTGAAACCTGGACGGTAAAAACGAATACTAAAAAAAGGGTGAGTTTAATCTCTGTACCGTGAAGATTTTTTAGCCTAAAATCTTCGGGTCTTTTTTTGGTTAAAAATTTCATACTTAAAAATTGAGTTTGGTTAATGTTTATTTGTTTTTTTTCGTTTGTAAGCTTTTGGAATTCTTTTTTGAGATAATTTTTGATTTATAATTTATCTTCTGACGAAATGGTTTAAAAACAACTGCCGTTCTGTTTTACTCTTTTTGTATGTGGTATTTTTTTAGTTTTTCTGTTTTTTTGGGGAGGTGAAAAACGACTGAAAAATGTATTAATTAACTTGGTTTTAAGATTATTATGAAACGAATCTATAGATTATATTTTTATAAAACAAGAAAAATGAATAAAAATGTGCTCGAACACATTAAAAAAATGTTCTCGAGCACATTTTTTTGATCAAAACATTTTTTTTTACTTAAATTTGTGTGATTTTAATGGAATAGGGCAGAGGCTGTGATATTTGTAATTTTGATGTATTTTTTAGTTAAATGTGTTTTTGTTGATATATTTATTCTGTTTTTGTTAAAATATATATTGAATTGTTAGTAAGGTCCTTTGTTTGTTGAGAGCTGAAAATGACTTTTAAGGTCTGTTTATGATAAAAAATGAGATATTTTATTTTATTAAATTTTAACCTACATTCATAATTCGAAAAAAATAAAAATCAGACCATAGTTGAAGTCATTTTCAAAGTTTTAAAATGTTAAAAAAATTAACAAAATAAAAATAAAATAGAGTGAAAGAATATCAGGTAGTTTTACAAGATAAAAGTCAGGAAAAAGAAGTGCAAAATCCTATTGTATCATTTTGGGAAAACGCAAATTGCTTCACTGATTTTTGCTCGCCATGGAAAAGTGACCCATTTTCAAAAATAGAATTCAGAGCGTTCTGGGATCTTGAAAATTTCTTTTTTAATTTCAGAGTTTTTGATACCCAAATTTATATCGATCAAAAAGACGATAGTTTTGACAGTATTGGAAATTCAGATCGTGTAGAATTGTTTTTTAGAAGTAATGAATCCTTAGATCCTTATTATTGTCTGGAAATGGATACAGCCGGGCGTTTAATGGATTTTAGAGCTCGTCCCAACAAAGAATTTGATTTTGACTGGAAATGGCCTAAAACCGATTTCGAAATCAAAACCTCAAAAGATGAAATTTCTTTTACAGTTGAAGGACGAATCAGTATAAAATCCTTAGAAGAATTGAATTTAATACACAACAATACTATAGAAGCGGGTGTTTTTAGAGCTAAGTTTTTGGAGAATGAAAATCGGGAGTATGAACCTACCTGGATTTCCTGGGTAAATCCTAATACCGAAACTCCTAATTTTCATATTGCTTCTTCTTTTGGGAAATTTATTTTAATGGAATAGGGGTTTACAGGATGAAATGGTTTTTCCACAGAGTTACACAAAGGAATCACAAAGCTTCACGAAGTTATTTTAAAGTCTTTTTTTGTGTATCTCTGTGTGAGTTTGCTGAAGCAAGGAGTCTTGTGACGGTTAATTTAAATTTTTAAGGATGAGTTGAATTTTAAAAATAATCACGCAAAGGCACTAAGTTGCAAAGTTTTTTATACGTGATGCTTGTTGTTTTTATTTATATGTTTCGTTCCTGTGGAATTTTTATAGTACGAAGTTTCGTTTTTAACAAATTTATATTGTTTTAGATTAAGAAAGATCTATAAAATCTGCCAGATCTGTTGGAAAGAAAATTGTAAAGAATCGATATGAAAAAAAACTTGTAACTTGTTTGTAATCATTAGTTTGATTTAAGGGATATCCGCGTAAATCTGCTTAAATCAGTCAAATCTGCGTGAAAAAACAAAGATTCAATACGGTAAGCCTAACAGTACACAGATGACACTGGTTCGCTTTGCGAAGACGCGGATTAACACGGATTTTTTGCTTGTTTTATGAGTTCTTGAAATAGCTCGCTGCTTTTTAAGAACTCTGTGAAATGCTTAGTCAGCAAAGATTTTTAAAACATTTTTTGTGTATCTCTGTGTAACCTTATGTGTAACTCTGTGGAATTTACCGACAATCCAGTGTTATTTAGGAAACGTAAAAAGAAGCATTCTCCACATTAATAATATCTATTGGAAGTAAAATCGTTTCCGGAATATCTTTTCGGAATAAAAAGTGTTCAACCAAAGTACTCACGCCTAAATAAGCCTGTCGTTTTTGATTTTGATGAATTAAAAAATGAACCAATCCCTGATTCAGGAAATTCACATTTTTTTCCACTAAATCATAACCGATAATCGCAATCTTTTTATCTTTTACCGTAGACAGTATAGAGGCAATTTGGTACGCTTTTGAGGTCGTGATAAAAATACCTTTCAGATTTGGATTTTCGTCTAAAAATGCAGAAAATTTAGTTTCCACATTCTGATGTTTTAATTTTAGAGTGGTAAGTGAAAAACCACTGATCTTTTTCTCATCAAAGTAACTTTTAAAGCCTTTTTCTTTTTCCTGCATGTGTACCGCATTTTTAAGGCTTTCGTCAATATGTATGATGGCGATCTGACCTTCTGTTAAAATCAGATTCATTAGGCTGGCAGCTACACGACCACTTTTATGCAAATCCTGTCCAACAAAACTTTTTATGGATTCACCTTCAATTTGGTTGTTGAAGGTGTTTACGATGATGTTTAAATCGTCATATTGCTTTACAATTTCTACCGTTTCTTTGTGAAACAATGGAGCAATTAAAACAGCATCAGGCGATTTTTGGATAATAATATCATGAGCACTTAAGAACGATTTGGTACTTTCCGGATTAAAGAAGTGTGTTTCAATAATAACACTATACGCTTTAAATTCGGTTTTAGCATCCTGGATTCCATTAATGCAGGGAAGCCAGTACGGGTCAATTTCCGGATCAGGCAGTAAAACACAAATTCTGTAAACTTTGGTGTTCTTTAAATTTCGTGCAATTAAGTTCGGTTCGTAATTAATGACGTTTAAAACTTCATTTATTTTGTCCAGTGCTGTAGGAGAAACTTTTCCTCTGTTATGCAAAACCCTGTCGACAGTCCCTTTCGAAACTCCGGCCATTTTTGCTATATCCTTAATGGTGTACTTTTTATCCATATTGGCAAATATAGAAACTTTGATTTGATTATTTAAAAATCCTGTAAGAATTAATTAGTGTGCTCGAGAACATTTTAATAGTGTGTTCGAGCACATTTTTTTGTTTTTTCTTGTTTTATAAAAATATAATCAATAGTTTCGTAGAATCAAAATCAAAAGAATAAGACCAATTTTTAACCAAGTTTCATTGTAATGTTTTGTTTTACAGTGTTTTATTATAAAATTTTCAAGTGAAAAAAATTACCTCATTAGCCCCGGGCAGAACCTGTCTCTTTGGAGATCATCAGGATTATTTAGGATTGCCGGTTATCGCCTGTGCAATCGATCGGAATATACAACTAATTGCCGAACAAAATCTGACTCAGACCTTTGTTTTAAATATGATTGATATTAATGAGATTCGTACCATTGATATTGACGCCACTTTCGACAAATTAGAACCCAGAGATTATTTTGCCTCCTCCTTACGTGTATTGCGCAGGTACGGCTGTGTGCCAAACGTTGGATACGACATTACTATTACGGGAGATATTCCAATAAACTCCGGAACATCGAGTTCTTCGGCTTTGTTGATGGCATGGATTCGTTTTTTGATCGATGCTTATGGTATTGATCGTGAAGTTACTCCTGAGTTTATTTCCAAATTGGGTTATGAATCTGAAGTATTGGAACATGGAGAACCGGGTGGAATGATGGATCATTTTAGTATTGGGGTGGGGAATATTGTGTACATCAATACCAAAGATCCCTTTTCGTATAAAGTAATAGGAACGAGCTTGAAAGGCCTGATAACAGGAGTTTCGGGAGTTCCAAAAGAAACGATCGGTTTGTTGGGGGAGTTAAAAGGAAATGCTTTAATTTCTATTGATATCGTAAAGCAAAATTTCCCGGATTTTGATCTGCATGCTTCCAAAATAGAAGACCTGGATCGTTACCGAAATTGCTTGCCGGACCGATTGATTCCTTTCTTCGAAGCCGCATTAAAAAACTATCATTATACCAAAGAAGCTCTGAAAGAGTTTGAAAAACCGGTTTTAGATCTTAAAAAAATAGGCGGATTGATGAACCAGCATCATGAAGTTTTACGCGATTTATTAAAAATTACTGTACCGCGAATTGATGCTATGGTCAATGCTGCTTTGCGCGCTGGTGCTTACGGAGCAAAAATTGTAGGTTCAGGCGGAGGAGGAAGTATAGTCGTTATCGCAAATCCGGAAAAAGAAGATTTGGTGATCGAAGCCATTCTCGAAGCAGGAGCTCAGGAAGCCTATGCCGTAGCGGTTGATCCGGGTGTAAGGGTTATTGAAAATGTTGAGGTTTAAGTTGTGAGGTTTAAGTTGTGAGAGGTGAGAGGTGAGAACCTGAAACCTGAAACTTGAAACCTGAAACCTAAAACTTGAAACTTGAAACCTGAAACAATACGCAGTTTTCAGTCGCAGTACACAGTGAAAACTGAGACCGAAAACTGAAAACTGAGACCGAGAACTAAAACTTGAAACAATTCCATACCTAAATAGATTTAAGAAAATTAAAAATGAAAATACATAAATATGCATAACAATTTAGTTATTCTTGCGGGTGGAGCATCCTCGCGCATGAAAAAAGAAGCTATTTCAAACAATTTATCTGCGGAAGAAATTGCGCAGGCAAATGAAAGAAGTAAAGGGCTAATTGGAGTTGGAGCAAGCGGGAGACCTTTGCTGGATTATCTTCTGCTGAACGCTAAAAAAGCAGGATATAAAAACATCTACATTATTATTGGTGAGCAGGGAGAGCTTTTTAAAGAGTTTTACGGCAGTCAGAATACCGATAACGATTTTCACGGACTTACTATTTCATTTGCTGTACAATACATTCCCGAAGGCAGAGTGAAGCCCTTTGGTACTGCCGATGCTTTGTTTCAGGCGGTAGAACAGTTTCCGGAGTTAAACACACAGCAGTATTCGGTTTGCAACAGCGACAACTTGTATTCGGCAGCAGCGTTATTGGCACTTAGAGAGACCAACAGTCCAAATGCGTTTATTGCTTACGATCGTGAAGCTTTGGAATTTCCTTCTGAAAGAATTTCGCGTTTCGCCATTGCTAAATTAGATCAGAACAATCAGTTGTTGGATATTTTAGAAAAACCTTCAGCCGATGTCTTAGCCGACTATAAAGATGTAGAAGGGAAAATCAGAGTGAGTATGAATGCTTTTAAATTCAACGGAAGCACTTTATATACCCATTTGAAAAATTGTCCTGTTCATCCTGAGCGCGACGAAAAAGAGCTGCCTACAGTGCTGTTAAATGCTGTAAAAGAAAATCCAAATACAACAATAGGTATTCCGTTTTCAGAGCATGTTCCGGACCTTACGGCTAAAGAAGATATTGCTGATGTGAAGGAGTATTTGAAGCAATATTATCCGGTTTTAGATTGGAGTATTTAGGAAAAATTAACAAAAAATTGATATCTAATTTACAGATAAGTATAACTTATTAGACTACTTTTGTTTTAAAATTGCAAAAAATACGCACTTAATTGCGGGTAAATTGCGATATATTTGCAAAAAGTGTTGATGTTATTTTAGAGGAATCAAACAACTAATCTATTAACAATCAACCAATAAAATTATGTCAAAAATTGAGACTGCAATACATATAGAAAAGAGGAGTTCAATCATTCCGATGATTATTCTTACCGCGTTATTTTTTATATTGGGATTTGTCACCTGGTTAAACGGACCTTTAATTCCTTTTTTTGAATTAGCGTGCGAGTTGTCTTCTTCTCAGGCTTATTTTGTAACTTTTGCGTTTTATATTGCCTATTTTGTAATGGCAGTTCCTTCGTCGTGGGTCATTGAAAAAGTAGGGTACAAAAATGGTATTTCTTTAGGATTATTAATCATTGCAGCCGGAGCATTTATGTTTTATCCGGCCGCCGAAAGCCGAACCTTTTTACTGTTTTTAATTGCTTTGTTTGTGATGGGAACCGGTCTGGCAATTTTGCAGACGGCTTCCAATCCTTATGTAGTAGTAATTGGACCAAGAGAAAGTGCAGCAGCCAGAATTAGTGTATTGGGAATCGCTAATAAACTGGCAGGTTTTGTAGCGCCATTGCTATTAACAGCATTGGTACTGTCTAATATGCAGGAATTTACAGCAGATAAGATTGCCGTTTTGGACGCCGTTTCAAAAACAAATGCTTTAAATTCACTTGCATTACAATTGCAAAGACCCTATCTTTATATGGGATTGATTATAATGGTTTTAGCGCTTTTGGTAAAACTGTCTCCACTTCCGGAAATTGATTTGGATGAAGAAGGAAATGTAGCGCATCTGAGTATTTTTAAGCAAATTAGAAATGCTTTCAGACGCCCGCAATTGGTTTTAGGAGTAATTACTTTGATGCTGTATTTAGCAGCCGAAGTTCTGGCGGGAGATTCGATTGGAGGATTCGGGAAACAACTAGGCGTATATGGAGTCGAAGGGAATTTTTATTTAAAACTAACTTCGTTTACCATGTCGGCAATGGTTGTAGGGTATATATTAGGGATCACATTAATTCCAAAATACCTTTCACAAGTAACAGCTTTGAAAGGATCCGGAGTTTTGGGAGTCATTTTAGTGTTGGCCATAGTATTGATTTCGCCAAAAATAATGATTCAGTTACCGGGGATTCCAAACTTACCGGTGGTGATACTTTTAGTAGCGTTATTAGGTTTGGCAAACGCACTTTGCTGGCCGGCAATCTGGCCGATGGCATTAGAAGATTTGGGAGGTTATACAAAAATTGGAAGTGCAATTTTGATCATGGGGATCATCGGAGGAGCAATTTTTCCTTTGTTCTACGGAATGATCACAGAAAATATAAATGCAGCAAATACGGCAAATGGTACCGTGGGAGTTTCAAAAAGCGGGAATCAGATTGCTTATTTAATGCTGCTGCCATCCTATTTAATGATCCTTTTTTACGCAGTAAAAGGACATAAATATCGTAAGTGGTAAGATGTAACGAGTAAAATTAAAAAACTATATCATGTTAAAAAGTAAAATCGACAAAGCAACAGGGTTCGAAAAACGTTTCGAAAACATCAATACGGTCGTTTTTGAAAATTCCGGCGATGCATCAAAAGAAGTAGCTCAGGAAATTGCGGCTTTAATTCAATCCAAACAAAAAGAAAACAAACCTTGTATTTTAGGATTAGCAACAGGTTCTTCTCCAAAAGGGCTTTATGCTGAACTGGTTCGTTTACACAAAGAAGAAGGCTTGAGCTTTAAAAATGTAATTAGTTTTAACCTGGATGAATATTATCCAATGGAGCCAAATTCGATCAACAGTTACGTTCGTTTTATGAAAGAATTGCTGTTTGATCATGTCGATATTTTACCTGAAAACTACCACGTTCCGGACGGACTTTTGACCAAAGAACAAATCGCTGATTATTGCCACGATTATGAGGCAAAGATTGAAGCTCTTGGCGGAATCGATTTGCAGATTCTTGGAATTGGAGGTAACGGACATATTGGTTTCAACGAATCGGGATCGTTACAAAACTCTAAAACACGTTTAGTAGCTTTAGATCATATTACCAGAGTTGCAGCAAGTAAAGACTTCTTCGGATTGAGTAATACGCCAAGAACAGCTATAACACTTGGAGTAAAAAAGATTATGGAAGCCAAGCAGGTAATTTTATTGGCTTGGGGAGAAGGAAAATCAAATATTGTAAAGAAATCGGTAGAGGATGAAGTAACCAATCGTGTACCGGCTTCCTTCTTGCAGGAGCATAACAATGCGGTATTTGTTTTAGACAAAGAAGCTTCTTCAAAACTTACCAGAATCAATAAACCATGGTTGGTAGAAAAAGTAGTATGGACGGATAAACTGACTCGTAAAGCCGTTTTGGGATTAGCACTTCAGCTTAAAAAACCAATCTTAATGCTTACCGATGCTGATTATATCGAAAACGGAATGAGCGATTTATTAGCTGATTCAGGTCCTGCATACGATATTAACATTAAAATATTCAACAAACTTCAAAATACAATCACAGGATGGCCAGGTGGTAAGCCGAATGCGGAAGACACCAACCGTCCGGAAAGAGCAGAACCGGCTAAAAAGAGAGTATTGATTTTTAGTCCGCATCCCGATGACGATATCATCAGTATGGGGGGGACTTTCATGCGTTTGCAAGAGCAGGGTCATGAAGTACACGTGGCGTATCAAACCTCCGGGAATATTGCTGTAGCCGATGATGAAGCTTTGCGTTTTGCAAGATTCGTAATTGATTACAATGAAAAATTCGGAATCAAAAGCGAAGAAGCAGACCATATTTACCAAAAAGCAGCGACTTTCTTAATCAATAAAAAGAACAGTGAAATTGATATTCCTGAAGTTCGTTACATCAAAGGATTGATCAGAAAAGGAGAGGCGAGAGCAACCAGTCATTTTGTTGGTTTATCCGATGATCAGATTCATTTTATGGAATTACCATTCTATGAAACCGGAACCATCGAGAAAAAACCAATCGGAAAAGAAGATATTCAATTGACGATGGATTTAATTGAAAAAATCAAACCGCATCAAATTTACGCAGCAGGAGATCTGGCAGATCCACACGGAACACATAAAGTGTGTCTGGATGCTATTTTTGAAGCTGTAAAAGCATTGAAACCAAAATCATTCATGGACGACTGCTGGTTATGGTTATACAGAGGAGCATGGCAGGAATGGGGAATTGACGAAGTGGAAATGGCGGTACCAATGAGCCCTGATCAGGTTTTAGCAAAACGTCACGGTATCTTCAAACACCAGTCTCAAAAAGACGGCGTTGTTTTCCAGGGAACCGATGCCAGAGAATTTTGGCAAAGAGCCGAAGACCGAAATGCCGAAACAGCTGCTTTATACCAACAGTTAGGTTTAGCCACCTATGCTGCGATGGAAGCTTTCGTGAGATGGCATTACTAAGGTTCAAAGGAGCAAAGGTCCTGAGGTGCTAAGGTTTTAGTTATCAGTCGCAGTTTTCAGTCTCAGTGGCAGTAAGTTTGAAACCGAGACTGAAAAACTGAGACTGAAAACTATTTTTTAATCTCTGGCAAAAGAAAATATTAAAAGGGGCTAAGGTTCTGAGGTGCTAAGTCACTAAGGTTTTAAGTTTTAATATTCGCCACGAATTCACGAACTATTCTAAGTATAATTCGTGAATTCGTGGCGAAATCATTTACCCGAATAATTGTCTTTTATTAATCGTTAGTTTGGCAGTACGTTTTAAAAAGAGGTTAAGGTCTTGCGACTGAAAACTGCGACTGAAAACTATTTTTTAATCTCTGGCAAAAGAAAAAAAATAATAATAGCTTTGCGCAACAAGAAGCAAGAAAAGAGAATGAGTCTATATTCTTTTCTCTTGCTTCTTTTTTCTTTAAAAAAAATGGAATCAGACAAAAAACTTCTCATCAAATTAGCCCATACCAAAATGCCTTTCGGAAAATACGAAGGTTACTTTTTAATTGATTTACCCGAATATTATGTCGTTTGGTATCAAAACAAAGGATTTCCAAAAGGAGAATTGGGACAACAGTTGCAACTTATATATGAGTTAAAGCTGAATGGACTGGAAGAACTGATTCGAAATATTAAAAAACAATATCCAAAACCTATTAAATAGTTGGGAAATAAGCCAGTATTTTTAAATCAATAAATACAGAAAAAGCAGGTTAATTTAATTGTTGATAACTTAGGTCGGTAAGTTACAGTTTGTGTAAGTCGTTTTCTATTTTTGTCAGAACTAACAAAAACAATTTTTTATGGAAAACAATTCACCTTCTTCAAATGCTGGTCAGTCATTAGGTATTATCGCTTTAATTTTTGGTATTATCGGTGTATTAGCAGCATTTATTCCTTGCTTTGGTTTTATTGCAGTTTTATTTGGAATTCTTGCAATAGTATTTGGAGCAATTGCTTTAAACCAGGCAAAAAAAGAAAATGCCTCAACTTCTTTACCAAAAGCCGGATTATATCTGGGAATTGCAGCAACAGTTTTTGTTATTATCTGGATTGCTGTTTTTGTTGGTTCAATAGGTTCTCTTGCTTTAGAACATAAAGATGAAATTAAAAGAGCTTTAGATTCTGCTAAAGTGGAACAAATAAAAACAGATGATTCTTTGAATATAAAAGTACAGGTAGATACTACTACAATAGAGGCTACTGTAAAATAATTTCTTGTATAAATGATGGTTTATCAAGGAATTGATTCTTATAAAAAGATAAACGTAATTTTGATCGTCATAATTATGTTTATCTTTTTTTATTGCTTTTTTCTCCCATATTTAAATTTTGGTTTACGTTCATCCTGCGAAGGATTGCCAGTGGTATATTGTAAAAGTCGAGGACTTACAAGGGCTTTTTCTCAAATACTTCGGTTTCATTTTCGAGAAGCGATTATTTACAATCAATTTAGTGTAAAAATCTTTGGTTTCTTTTTATTTCAGCTGATTGCGAGATTTTTTATCAATGGCATCATTTCTTTTTCCCTATTTAAAATCGTATTAGTCTTTGATATTTCGGTAAGTGCAGTTTCTTTTCTTTTTTGTTTTTATAATTTGATACTTCCATACTAGAAATTAATTAGTTTGTATTTTTAGGCTTTACTTATGGATTTTTAGTTAGTAGTGATAAAAAACACTCATTTTGATAAAATAATTGATTGGTAAAGTATTTAAAATAAAATGTGCTTAAAAAATTAAAAATTATCTCATTCCTGAATTGATAAATTGTCTAATTAAATTTGTACTTTTGCCAAGTTTTTTACACAACTACATACAAACAACAACAGAATGAATCAAACAAAATATATTTTTGTTACAGGCGGTGTGACTTCTTCGTTAGGAAAAGGAATTATCGCGGCATCTTTAGCAAAATTGTTACAAGGAAGAGGATACCGTACAACTATTCAGAAATTTGATCCGTATATCAATGTCGATCCGGGTACGTTGAATCCATACGAGCACGGAGAATGTTATGTAACGGATGATGGTGCTGAAACAGATTTAGATTTAGGTCATTACGAGCGTTTTTTGAACGTTCCTACCTCTCAGGCGAATAACGTTACAACTGGAAGAGTATATCTTTCTGTAATCGAAAAAGAAAGAAGAGGAGAGTTTTTAGGAAAAACAGTTCAGGTAGTTCCTCATATTACAAACGAAATCAAAGACAGAATGCAATTGTTGGGTAAATCCGGCGATTATGACATTGTAATTACCGAAATCGGTGGAACTGTTGGTGATATCGAATCATTACCTTATATAGAATCTGTTCGTCAGTTGGTGTGGGAGTTGGGTGAAAATAACGGAATCGTTATTCATTTAACATTGGTTCCATATTTGGCTGCTGCGGGTGAGTTAAAAACAAAACCAACACAGCACTCTGTAAAAACTTTGATGGAAAGTGGTATCAAAGCTGATATTTTGGTTTGTAGAACTGAGCATGAATTGTCTCAGGAACTGCGTCAAAAACTGGCTTTGTTTTGCAATGTTAAGAAAGAAGCGGTTATTCAGTCCATTGATGCTTCAACCATATATGAAGTTCCAAATTTAATGCTTGAAGAAGGATTAGATGTAGTGGCTTTGAAAAAATTAGATCTGCCTAAAAAAGCATTACCGGATCTTAAAAACTGGAATACCTTTTTGAAAAGACTGAAAAATCCAAAACATACGGTAAATATTGGTTTGGTTGGAAAATATGTAGAAATGCAGGATTGTTACAAATCTATTTTAGAAGCATTCATACATGCAGGTGCAGCAAACGAAACGAAAGTAAATGTAATTTCGATACATTCAGAACATATTAATGCTGAAAATATTGTAGAAAAATTAGCAGGTCTGGATGGAGTTCTGGTAGCTCCTGGTTTTGGAGAAAGAGGTATTGAAGGTAAAATCGAAGCCGTACGTTATGTACGTGAAAACAACATTCCGTTTTTCGGAATTTGTTTAGGAATGCAAATGTCTGTAATCGAATATTCAAGAAATATTTTGGGTTACAAAGAGGCGAACTCTACTGAGATGAACGATAAAACGCCTCATCCGGTGGTGAATTTAATGGAAGAGCAAAAAACAGTGACAGATAAAGGCGGAACCATGCGTTTAGGAGCGTGGAAATGTGATATCAAACCTGATACGCTGGCGTATAAAATCTACGGTCAGAAAACAATTTCAGAGCGTCACCGTCACCGTTATGAATACAATAACAAATATGCTGATGAACTGCAAAATGCAGGTTTGAAAGCTTCAGGGGTAAACCCGGATACAGGTTTGGTAGAAATTGTAGAACTTGAAAATCACCCGTTTTTCATTGGAGTACAATACCATCCTGAATACAAAAGTACAGTAGCAAATCCACATCCGATTTTTGTAAACTTTGTGGCTGCTGCAGTGAATGCGCATAAAAAATAATAATTAATATTCTGAAAAGTGTAACGTTTGAATCTAATTCAGCACTAATACCTTTTTAACGAATAACTTTTTAAACTGTAATGGAAGAAAAAAAATTTGATCTTAATTCAATCATTGGTTTTGTATTGATATTTGGAATTTTGATTTGGATTATGTACCAAAATCAGCCTTCTGATAAAGAGATTGCTGCTGAAAAAGCCAAAAAAGAACTAATTGCCAAGCAAGAAGCACAAGCGAAAGCGGATAAAACTAAAACAGCTGTTTTACCGGTTGCTGCAGCTACAACTCCTGGTGATACAGTGCAGTTGGCACAATTACAAAAAACATTAGGTGGTTTTGCTTATTCAGCTACACTACCTTCTGCTAAAGAAGGTTTTACAACTATTGAAAACGAAAAGATTAAACTTAAAATCGCTAACAAAGGTGGTTATATAGTAGAAGCTACGTTGAAAGAGTTCAAAAAGTTTGAAAAAAATTCAGGACAATTAGTTGAATTGATTAAAGACAATAATGCTAATTTAAACATTCAGCTGCAAACTGCGGATAACAGAACTTTAAACTCTAAAGATTTGTTTTTTGAACCGACGCTAACTAAAAATGGTGCAGATCAAATTTTAACAATGCGTTTGAAAGCAGGTGCTAATGAATTCTTAGAATACAAATATGTTCTTAAACCAAATGATTATTTAATTGGTTTTGATGTTCGTTCTCAGGGATTAAACAAAGTTTTAAACACTGGAAAGCCATTAGATTTACAGTGGGATTTAAAAACGTATAGAAACGAAAAAAGTATTTCGTATGAAAACCGTTATGCTGAAATTTATTATGAGCATGAAGATGGTAAAATAAACTATGCAGGTTTAGGAAAACATGAAGAAGAAACCGTTGAAAAAGTTAGTTTTATAGCTTATAAACAACATTTCTTTACCTCTATACTAGTAACGGATAAACCATTCACAACATCAAAGTTAGAATCAACTAATTTAGTGAATGATGAAAAGATAGATACTGTTTTTACGAAACAGTTTAAAACAAATGTTCCTTTAGCATTCTCTAATGGGGAAATTGATTATAAAATGCAATGGTATTTTGGACCGGCAGATTATAAAGTCCTAAAATCATACGATAAGAATTTTCAAAAAATCATTCCATTAGGTTGGGGTATTTTTGGTTGGATCAACCGATTGATTTTTATTCCGTTGTTTGGATTCTTAAGCTCGACAATTGGATTATCATTAGGAATTGCGATTATCATCTTTACGATTATTATTAAATTGGCGATGTCGCCAATTACCTATAAGTCATTCCTGTCTCAGGCAAAAATGAAAGTTTTACGTCCGGAGATTACAGAATTGGGAGAAAAATTCAAAAAAGACCCAATGAAAAAACAACAGGAAACGATGAAACTGTACAACAAAGCAGGAGTAAACCCAATGGCAGGATGTATTCCGGCATTGATTCAGCTTCCTTTTATGTATGCTTCATTCCAGTTCTTCCCTTCAGCTTTTGAGTTAAGACAAAAAGGTTTCCTTTGGGCAGACGATTTGTCTTCTTTTGATGCTGTTGTAAAATTGCCATTCTACATTCCGTTGTATGGAGATCATATCAGTTTGTTCCCAATTTTGGCAGCAATTGCGATTTTCTTCTACATGAAAATGACATCCGGAGATCAGCAAATGGCAGCGCCTCAGCAAGAAGGTATGCCGGATATGGCAAAAATGATGAAAATCATGATTTATGTGTCGCCATTAATGATGTTAATTTTCTTCAATAGTTATGGTGCCGGATTGAGTTTGTATAACTTTATTTCAAACTTAATTACAATCGGAATCATGTATGTAATTAAAAATTACATTGTGGATAGTGATAAAATTCACGCTCAGATTCAGGAAAATAAATTAAAAGAGCCTAAAAAGCAAAGTAAGTTTCAACAACGTCTTCAGGAAGTAATGGAACAGCAAGAAGCTGCGAAAGCTCAGAATAAAAAGAAATAACACCAATAAAAAAATCTCGATTCTTCGGGATTTTTTTATATCTGAAATATACTTAATCAAAGTCAGAATCGTTAAAGTTTAAAATAGAATATAATAGATATGATTTCTAAAAAAATAATAGCCGGATTACTTTTATTAAACACCTTTTTTGCAGTAGCGCAGGAGGTTAATAAATCGGATGCTAACGGGAAAAAAGACGGAGTTTGGAAAGGAATTTATGAAGTTTCTAAACGTCCTCGTTATGAAGGAACTTTTAGTCACGGAAAAGAAACCGGAGTGTTTAAATTTTTTGATGATACTAAAAAAGGAGATGTTGTCGCAACTCGAGATTTTACAGCAAACGATGGAAGTTCGTATACTATTTTTTACGATCAGAATAAAAATAAAGTGAGCGAAGGTAAGGAAATCGGAAAATCGCGTGAAGGTGAGTGGAAGTACTATCATAAGGCTTCGAAAGCAATTATGACACTTGAAAAATACAAAGCCGGAAAATTAGAAGGAGTAAGAACTGTTTTTTATGCAGATTCTAAAATTGCCGAGGAAATGACTTATAAAGAAGGTTTGAAAGAGGGTGTTTATAAGAAGTACGGGCAAAACGGAATTCTATTGGAACAAAGTACTTTTAAGAATAACGAATACAATGGCGATGCTATTTTTTATGACTCTGATGGGGTAGTAGCTTCTAAAGGAAAATTTACCAGAGGGAAGAAATCCGGAATGTGGCAGTTTTACTTTAAAGGAAAATTAACGAAGGAAGTTAATATGAGTGATCCTAAAAGTAGTTATCAGGCCGATTCAAAACCTAAGGCCGAGTAAGTTATATCAGTCCGCTTTGCGGACTTTTTTGTTGTCTCATTTTGAGGAAAGTTCCGGGAGTAATCTTTCAATTTAAATAGGTTTCGTTCAATGAGAACTTTTTAGTGTTGCGTTGTCTATAGGGAGTTAATTTTTTGATCTCTTAGGTTTATTGTAAATAAAAGACTACATTTGTATTATCGATTGTAGCTAGATAAGGTTGTAATTGATTTAGAGTTTTTTTGAAATTCCTGTAGTGAAAAAATAATTAAGTATGAATAATAGGTACAAAATTGTAGTGACTTTATTGTTAAATGTTCTTTTTAATAATGTTGTTATTTCCCAGACTTCTTTGGGTACATGTGATGGTTTTATGAGTAATCTCAAAAAAGAGCTTACGAAGAATCATTCTGATGGTTCTAATAAAAAAGGTGAAATGAAAAGCATTTCTCTTCAAATTGTTGGTTCGGAAAAGTTTACCGGAAAAGTGAATTATAAGGAATCAACAGTTTCAGGTGAATTTTTGATTGGAGAAATCAAGAATGTGCCAGAATCCTCTTTTTTTATCAAAGTAACAGATCAATTTCTGGAAGGACACATTATTTTAAAAAAAGAAAGAGAAGCATATAAGTACTCTTCTGATTTTCAGGGAAAAGCTTATGTGTCAAAAGTTGATATCAATTCTTTGATTTGTATAGATTACGAAAATATACTCCAGGGAGGAAGCGAAACATCAAAAAACAGTTCAGGTAAAATTAGTGCTGCGTTATTAAATTTAGAGAGCTTGCCGGGTGGACGCAGTTGTGTATTATTAGATTTTGACGGACATTACTTGCCCGCGGGAAATAAGTGGAATAATGGTAACGCAATTGATGCAGCTCCATCCGGAATGAGTGATGCAGATATATTGCAATTTTTTGAAATAGTTTCAGAAGATTATAAACCGTTTAATTTGAATATAACAACAAGTGAAGAAGTATACAATAAGTATAAAGAAAGTTTAAGGCTGCGTGTAGTAGTAACTCCGACAAATACAGCAGCTCCGGGAAGTGGAGGTGTAGCCTATATAGGATCCTTTGGTTATGGGCTTCCGGCTTGGTGTTTTAATGTTTCTAGTGCTAAACGTGGGGGAGAAGCTGCTTCGCACGAAATAGGTCATACTTTTGGTTTAGAGCATGATGGGCGCATTTCTCCAAAGGAAGAGTATTTTGCAGGAATAAATGGAACTTCTTGGGCGCCAATTATGGGAGCTGGTTATAACAGACCTATTACACAATGGAGCAAAGGAGAGTATAATAGTGCAAATAATAATGAAGATGACGTTGCTATAATTTCTAGTTTTGGCTCTCCCCCTGGTTTTGTTGGATTTGGAGTAGCAGCGTATAGAGCCGATGACTATGGTAATGGTCCTTCTTCAGCATTTAGTTTAACTTTGGATAATAAAGGAAAGATTACTCAAAAAGAAGGTATAATCGAAAAAGAAGGAGATAATGATTTCTTTGCATTTACTACTACAGGAGGAAATGTTCGTATTACCGCCAATACAAGTGCAAAGACTAATGTTGGTAATCTCCATCTTTCAATTAAATTATATAATTCCGAAGGTGTAGAAATGGGACAATATTGGGATTCTGATCCTTTAAAGTTAAATGCTTCAATGGATGTAAATCTGACGGCAGGCAAGTATTTTATTAGTATTAATGGTATCGGGGCCGGAGATGCAACCAATGGAGGATACTCAGCATATGGTTCTATCGGAAGTTATACTATTTCCGGAACTGTTCCAAACAATAACCTGAACACTGTATCATTTGATAAAAACTTAAACTTTGTGATATATCCCAATCCAAGTAATAAGATTATAACGATTAGATCGGATCACGATGCGACTTTAAGCCTCATTACGATATTGGGGAAAACTATAACAACATTTAAAGTGAAGGCTAATATAGAGGACATACTAAATGTTGAAAATTTATCCAGCGGTATTTATTTTCTGAGTGAAATGAGAGAGGGCAAATTAATCACGCATAAATTTGTTAGAAAGTAATAAGTTTTATTTACAGCGGCATTGTATAAACTAATCAAAAACTACTGCGATTTTCAAAAATAGGGCTTATCTTTGCAGCCTTGTAAAAACATAAACAATTTAGAATGAAACGTGTAGTTGTTGGACTTTCCGGAGGAGTAGATTCAAGTGTTGCTGCCTATTTATTGCAGCAACAAGGATATGAAGTTATTGGCCTTTTTATGAAAAACTGGCACGATGATTCGGTTACGATTTCTAATGAATGCCCATGGTTAGAAGATAGCAATGATGCTTTATTGGTAGCGGAAAAACTCGGTATACCGTTTCAAACTGTTGATTTAAGCGAAGAATACAAAGAGAAAATCGTTGATTATATGTTCAACGAATACGAAAAAGGAAGAACTCCAAATCCGGACGTGCTTTGTAACCGCGAAATCAAGTTTGATGTTTTTATGAAAATCGCTCTAAGTCTTGGAGCCGATTATGTGGCGACCGGGCATTACTGCCAAAAAAGCGAAATTGAAGTCGACGGAAAAACGGTTTATCAATTAGTTGCCGGAAATGATGTGAACAAAGATCAGTCGTACTTTTTGTGTCAGTTGTCTCAGGAACAATTATCCAAAGCATTATTTCCAATTGGAGCATTGACTAAACCTGAGGTTAGGGAAATCGCTGCTGAAATGGAATTGGTTACGGCCGAAAAGAAAGATTCACAAGGGCTTTGTTTTATTGGTAAAGTACGTTTGCCGGAGTTTTTGCAGCAAAAATTACAACCAAAAGAAGGTCTTATTGTTCAGATTGATAAAAACGACCCAATCTATACGATTGAAAAGCCGGAAGGAATTTCTCTGGAAGACGAATTGAAAGTAGAATCTCAAAAACTAAATTATCTTCCAACGATGGGTAAAATAATGGGCAAACATCAGGGAGCACATTATTTTACAAACGGACAAAGAAAGGGCTTAAATGTTGGCGGTACTACAGATCCATTATTTGTAATTGCTACGGATGTTGATACGAATACCATTTATACCGGTTTAACGAGTAATCATCCGGGCTTATTCAAAAAGGCATTGTTTGTGGGGAATTCTGAAGTACACTGGGTTCGCGAAGATTTGAAATTGAAGGAAGGTGAGCAAATGGAAGTGATGGCAAGAATTCGTTACCGTCAGCCACTACAGAAAGCAATCTTGTATCAGTTTGAAAACGGAATGTATGTTCGCTTTGAGGAAGCTCAGTCCGCCATTACTGAAGGTCAGTTTGTAGCGTGGTATTTAGAAAATGAATTAGTTGGTTCGGGAGTAATTTCTTAGCTTTATACTTTTTTACGGAGGTTTCACCTTTAAAAAAGTAATCATGAAGCACTATTTTGTCTTTTTGTTGTTGATTTTTTCTTCCGCGGTGTTTTCGCAGGAAGAGGCATGGGTATACTTTAAAAACAAACCCAACGCACAGGCATCTCTTAATGCTCCGCTTACAATTTTGACACAGCGTGCCTTAGATCGAAGAGCCAATCAAAATATTGCGTTAGATCTTACCGATGCACCTGTAGAGGACTCTTATATCAATCAGGTTAGATCGAGTTCGGGGATAACTATTATGGCAAAATCGAAATGGCTAAATGCACTTCATATTAGAGGAACTCAAACCGATATTACAGCACTTACAGCGCTGTCATTTGTCGATAAAGTGTTTTTTGCCAATAAAAATCTGAATACAACTGCTAAAAAAGTAACTGAGAATAAGATAAGTCAGGTAAAAGACAAACTGAAATCAAAAACGGATTATGCGTACGGAACTTCAGGAGGGCAGATAGAAATGCTGAATGGAAAAGTGCTGCACCAACAGAATAAAACCGGCTTAGGAAAAGTAATTGCCGTTTTAGATGCAGGTTTTCCGGGAGTTAATACAACTTTACCGTTTAAGAAATTAATCGATAATAATCAGATTTTAGGAGGGTACGATTATGTCAATCGAAATGCCAATTTTTATTCAGGAGACAGCCACGGAACAATGGTACTTTCGACAATGGGCGGTTATAAAGAAAATGCTCTGGTAGGTACTGCTCCTGATGCTTCGTATTATTTATACATCACCGAATATGATCCTACTGAGAATCCGGTAGAAGAATCGTATTGGGTAGAGGCAGCAGAAGAAGCAGACCGTGTAGGAGCTGATATTATTACAACTTCTTTGGGGTATTTTGAATTTGACAATCCAAACTACACGCATGCGTATAGCGATATGAACGGGGTGACTAATTTTATCTCCCGTGGTGCCGAAATGGCTTTTAATAAAGGAATAATCGTGGTGGCTTCGGCAGGAAATGAAGGAGCTACAACTGAACCTCATATTGGAGGACCTGCAGATGCTGTTTCAGTAATTACAGTAGGTGCTGTAACTTCTTCAAAAGTTAGATCAGGTTTTAGTTCGATAGGACCAAGTTATGACGGAAGAATTAAACCGGATGTTATGGCACAAGGTACGGCTGCTGTTGTATCTGATAGCGGGGGGAATATTACAACAATAAATGGAACTTCATTTTCTTGTCCAATTATGGCGGGAATGATTGCTTGTTTATGGCAGGCTTTCCCATCCAAAACGAATAAGGAAATTAGGCAGATGATATTGCAGTCTTCTGATCGATATACGGCACCAAATAATAATTATGGTTACGGAATTCCTAATTTTGGAGCCACTTTAGGAGTGGAAGATTTCAAGTCTTTAGGGGAAGTTTTTTCTGTTTTTCCAAATCCAACTAAGACTGCGATTTCCTTTTTGTTTGAAAACAGTACCGCTTCTGTTTCTGTGTACTCTGTTCTGGGGCAAAAGCTAATCGAAAAACAAATTACAAATCAAAACCCTATTCTTTCTGTTGAAGGACTAAAAAGCGGATTGTATTTTTATACTTTTGATGCAGATGGTCTTCATAAAACAGGAAAGATAATTAAACAATAATTACATTTTTGAATGAACAGAATTACACAACTTTTTAAGATCAAATACCCAATTATTCAGGGAGGAATGATCTGGAACAGCGGTTATAAATTAGCAGCAGCAGTAAGTAATGCGGGAGGTTTAGGTTTAATTGGAGCAGGTTCTATGTATCCCGAAGTTTTACGTGAACATATTCAGAAATGCCAAAAAGCGACCAGTAAGCCATTTGGAGTTAACATTCCGATGCTGTATCCCAATATCGAAGAAATAATAAATATTGTGGTAGAAGAAGGAGTGAAAATTGTTTTTACTTCGGCAGGAAATCCAAAAACGTGGACTTCGTTTTTAAAAGAAAAAGGAATTACAGTCGTACATGTAGTGAGCAGCACTGTTTTTGCTTTAAAAGCGCAGGAGGCTGGTGTTGATGCTATTGTCGCCGAAGGATTTGAAGCAGGAGGACACAATGGACGTGACGAAACGACAACCTTAACTTTAATCCCGATGGTGAAAGAGAAAGTTCTGATACCTCTTATTGCTGCAGGTGGAATTGCAACAGGCAGAGGAATGCTTGCTGCAATGATTTTAGGAGCCGATGGTGTTCAGGTGGGAAGTCGTTTTGCAGCTTCGATCGAATCCTCGGCACATGATAACTTTAAAGAAACGATCGTTAAGGTTAAAGAAGGAGATACACAACTAACTTTAAAAGAACTGGCACCTGTTCGATTGGTTAAGAATAAATTCTATCAGGACGTTCAGGAATTGTATGAAAAATGTCCTTCAAAGGATGATTTGGTACAGCTTTTAGGAAGAGCCAGAGCTAAAAAAGGAATGTTTGAAGGAGATCTTGAAGAAGGAGAACTTGAAATAGGTCAAATTGCAGGATTAATTCATGAAATTTTGCCGGTAGAGCAAATTGTTCAACAAATGATGTCCGATTTTGAAGCTGCCTGCCAGGAAAAGGCTAAATTTGAGTTCTAAATTACCCCCAAGAAATACAATATGAATTCTATACGCACTTTTATACTTTTATCTTTTTTGGGACTTGGTTTACAGCAAACTTTTAGTCAGTCTTACCAGTTCAAAACATCGGGTTTTAGTGTCCTGGAGAAAAATGAAAAAGGCAAATGGGGAGAATGGTCCGATCTTGATTTGGTTAACCTTTCGGTAATTTTGGATACCAATAAACACAGAATTGTGGTCTACTCGCAGGAAATACAGCTTTTTAGTATTTTGGATTACATGGAGAGGGAAGAGAATGATACCGATATTGTCTATTCTTTTATGTGTAAAGACAATGACGGCAAAGCCTGTAAATTATCTATCATCACCCGAAAAAAACAGGATTTCCGCAAACAGCTTTACATCAACTACAACGACCGTATTATTGTGTATAATATGGTTAGTGTGTAGTTTGAGGTTCTGAGTGGCTAAGGTTCTAAGCTACTAAGTTAGTAAACTTTCTTAGAGTCTTATCAGCTTAGAATCTCAGAACCTTAGTTACTTAGAGCCTTAGCAACTTAGAGCATTAGCATCTTTCTCTTAAGAATCAATATCCTTAATAAACTCATCATGCTTCTGAGAAAACGATGATAGCAAAGCCTGTAAGTTATTTATCATCACCCGAAAAAAAACAGGACTTCCGCAAACAGCTTTATATCAACTACGACGACCTCATTATTGTGTATAATATGGTTAGTGTGTAGTTTGAGGTTCTGAGTGGCTAAGGTTCTAAGCTACTAAGTTAGTACACTTTCTTAGAGTCTTATCAGCTTAGAATCTCAGAACCTTAGCAACTTAGAGCCTTAGCAACTTAGAGTCTTAGTATCTTTCTCTTAAGAATCAATATCCTTAATAAACTCATCATATTCCGGATAAAACATCTCAAGAGTTAATATGTTTTCTCAGAACCTTAGCCACTTAGAGTCTTAGCATCTTTCTCCTTAAGAATCAATATCCTTAATAAACTCATCATGCTTCTGAGAAAACGATGATGGCAAAGCCTGTAAGTTATTTATCATCACCCGAAAAAAAAACAGGACTTCCGCAAACAGCTTTATATCAACTACGACGACCTCATTATTGTGTATAATATGGTTAGTGTGTAGTTTGAGGTTCTGAGTGGCTAAGGTTCTAAGCTACTAAGTTAGTACACTTTCTTAGAGTCTTATCAGCTTAGAATCTCAGAACCTTAGCAACTTAGAACCTTAGCCACTTAGAGCCTTAGCCACTTAGAGCCTTAGCATCTTTCTCTTAAGAATCGATATCCTTAATAAACTCATCATATTCCAGGTAAAACATTTCCAAAGCATGCATTTTTTCGTTAAAGAAATCGAAAATAGTATCCCAGTTATTGCGATTACTAAATCCAACCCCTAATTTTTCGATCCAAATTCGACTGATCGTTTTACCGCTTTCAAGAGTGTAGTTTTTTTCGAAAACCAAATCTTTAATGAATTCTTCCTCCAGTATATTTTTTAATGCTTCAATTTTTTCAAAGTAAGCATTTCGTTTTTCATCGCTTCTTTGTTCGATATCAATTAGAACCTGTGCTTTTTTATTATCTACATAAAATTTAAAGGAAAAATCTTTAATTTTGGTATCGTAAAGTACCCATTTACGAGGATATTTTTCGGCGAATGCCACCCAGAATTCTCTTTTTATCTTTTGTGATTCTTCTTTACTGTACATTTTTAAGACTTGATTTTAGAAAACTTGTAGAACCGCGTTTTCTAGACTATATTTATATTTTATTTAAAAGTACAAAAATAAACTTTGCTTATGGATTTTCAAGACTTTTTAGAATATGTTCCTGATTTAATTCCGGCAGTATTGCCGGCGGAATTGGCTCATATTAAAATGGCTCCAAAAGAACGCCTCGAAGCCTTGAAGAATCTTGATTTGAAAGATAAAAATCCGCGTATTGCAGCGGTCATGATGTTGTTTTATCCAAAAAACAATAAAACACATCTCGTATTGATTGTCCGAAATGCATATAATGGAGTTCATTCGTCTCAAATTGCTTTTCCCGGAGGAAAATATGAAACGACTGATGCAAATTATGAAGAGACTGCTTTGCGCGAAACACATGAAGAAGTAGGCGTTGCACCTGAAAGAATAGAGCTAATCAAACAATTTACACCTATGTATATTCCGCCAAGCAACTTCCTGGTGCATCCTTTTTTAGGTATTTCCAAAGAAGAGCTTTTATTTTATCCGGATATCAGAGAAGTAGCGAGTATTATAGAATTACCGCTCTCTGTTTTTTTGAATGATGAAATTGTTATTGAAGTCACATTATCAACTTCTTACGCAAATAACGCTTTAGTTCCCGCATTTAACATACAAAATCATATCGTTTGGGGAGCAACTGCCATGATATTGAGTGAACTGAGAGATGTTTTAAAAACGACTTTTGACAAAAAAACATAAAGAATAAAAATTAACAATTTGATATTCATAGTGCTACCGGTTTATTTTAGAAATTGTTTTGGAGGATCGGTAAAAGAATAATTTTTGTAAGTTTGCGTCCTAATAAAATAATACAATTGACAGCTATGGGATTGTTTAAACGAAATCCTTTCGGACATATATTATTCATCAAGAAATGGTTGATCCGTATTTTGGGAGCCATGACTCACCGAAGATATAGAGGTTTTAATGAATTGCAGATCGAAGGATCGGAAATAATTAAAACGCTTCCGGATACAAATGTTTTGTTTATATCGAATCACCAAACCTATTTCGCTGATGTTGTAGCGATGTTTCATGTGTTTAACGCAAGTTTAAGCGGACGTCAGGATACTATTAAGAATATCGGATATTTGTGGCAGCCGAAAATGAATATTTATTATGTTGCTGCCAAAGAAACCATGCAGGCTGGATTATTGCCAAGAATTTTGGCTTACGTTGGAGCAATTACAGTAGAAAGAACCTGGCGTGCAAAAGGTGTTGACGTTACCGAAAAACGTGATGTTAACCCAAATGACACCGAAAATATCAGAATTGCACTCGAAGATGGCTGGGTAATTACATTTCCGCAAGGCACCACGAAGTCATTTAAACCAGTTCGTAAAGGTACGGCACATATTATAAAACAGCACAAACCTGTAGTAATTCCAATTGTTATTGATGGTTTCCGTCGTTCTTTTGATAAAAAAGGACTACGACTGAAAAAGAAAGGAATTTTACAGTCTTTCATCATCAAAGAACCTCTTGAGATTGATTATGAGAACGATACCATCGAAGAAATTGTTGAAAAAGTAGAGTATGCTATTGAACAACATCCTTCATTTTTAAAAGTTATTCCAACCGAAGAAATCAAAGTACAGGAAGAACTTAATAAAATGAGAAGATGGGATTACTAGATATTTTAGATTTCTGATTTTAGATTTTAGATTGCTTTTTTTTTGTTTCAGGGTTTCAAGTTTCAAAATAAACTTAGTAACTTGGTTTCTTAGAGCCTTAGTTTCTTAGCACCTCTTATCAGAAATCAATTTTCTTCAACTCCTTATAATTTGCATATAACCTGCGCAGCAGCGTTCCGTAAAGCAATCTGTAAATCCCCCAGAAGATTCCGAAAAGAACCAGTACAAGCAGTACCAGTGCGCCGATTGAGAACAGCATTGCTTTTCCATTTAAGGCTAATTTTTCTCTAATAATTGCCATATCCGGATTGTAAACGTACCCGATGAAAAAGCTGAGGATAGACGAAACGACAAGCATGCCTAAATTGTACCAAACATAATATTGAACCGTTTTTCGGGTTTTTAGTATGCTGCTCATTAGTAGTTTGGTAGAAACAGTAGTAGTTATGGTTTTATAGTTTTTATAGAAGAAGTAAATAAAAACAAAAATCACGACATAATTAAAATACATTAAAATGTCCATAAATAAGATAATCTCAGGATGATTCATCTTTTTTAAATCAGCGTCCACATTTGAAAAGTAATTTGACAAAGTCCAAAACAATACTTCCAAAATGCTGATAATTAAAATCCACTTCACGATTGAAGACGACTTTTTGTGAATCATTTTGTAGATTTCCTTTTCCGATATTTGTTCAAAAGAATCCGAGTTCTTTTTCCAGTCTTTTTTTAATAAATCCAGTTCTTTCATAATAATTTTTAAGGATTTAGTATTTTTTTAAGTTTCCCTTTAATTCTGTTCATTTTCACACGAGCATTCACTTCGCTGATTCCTAAGGTTTCTGCTATTTCTTGATAATCTTTGTCTTCTAAATACATAAAAACTAATGCTTTTTCGATGTCATTAAGCTGGTAAACCGCTTTGTACATCAATTTAATCTGTTCTTCTTCTTCATAATTGTAATCAACATCTTTTATAAAATGCTGATGACTTTCATATTCTACGGTTGATACGGTTCGTTTAGTTTTTCGGTATAAGGTAATAGCGGTGTTTAAGGCAACTCGATACGTCCAGGTCGAAAATTTGCTGTCGCCTCTAAATTTTGGATACGCTTTCCAGAGCTGAATGGTGATTTCCTGAAACAAATCTTTGTGAGCATCTTCGCCGGCAGTATATAATCTACATATTTTGTGGATTATATTCTGATTTGCCTGCAATTGCGCAACAAATGACTGTTCTAGATTTTCGCTCATAAATGTATTAGTAGTGTTGCAATCTATTTTGTTACAAGGTACTGTTTATTTTTTTTTGGTTGCCACAGATTATAAAGATTTAAATGGATCCTTGTCTTAAATCTGGGGTTAGGGTTGTCTGGAATTAAGGGCAGCTGAAAAAAGGTTTTTTAATTCCGGTAAACAGTGGCTGCAAACTTTGATATAATTCATGGTAAAACGTTACAATGCTCTGGTTTTGTAGTAATTCACCATCAAATCTACAAATTTACTATAACTCTCCAAGCCGTCTTTCTGATGATTCATTTTTAAAAAATTATCATAGAAAACGTGAAAACCCTTATCAATAAAAGTATCATATTGTTTCCAGAAATCCTGGCTTTCCTGATAGTTTTTTAGAATTCCCGGATGGATTTGTTTTTTTAATTGTTTAAAAATAGTTTCATTTTTAACCTGCCAGATTCCTAAACAATAGCGCAGAGCAAAGCTGTAGCCGGAATATTTATAATACAAATTATCATTTTTAACCGAAGCCAGAACCCCAATAAAATTGCACTCACTTTCGCTGGCAAATCCCATTTGATGTGCCATTTCATGACAGGTCGTTACAGGAAAATTATACAGAGGTAATAAATCATTGACCTGAGCTTCATTAGTGAACGGATTAAGATAACCTCCAAACCCCATATAAGTTAATGGCAGACTAAAGAGCGATTTTTTAACGCTGGGAATCTCATAGCTGAAATAGTGGTATTCTTTTGCCAGATTTTCATATCCGTTTAAGTTCATTCTAAAAGCTTCATTTTGAGTGTATGGGAAGACAATTTTAGCGCTGTCGTTTTTAGTTATAAGAAGTTGAATTTCGTTTGTTTTTGAGATTAATTTCTTTGTAAAAACTAATAAGTCGGCGTCACTATATTCTTTTGTGATTTCCATTTTTTCGAATAGAGGTTCGCGATAATAATTGAAAGCCCAAAGGAGATGGAAAAAAAAGTAAAAAATTGAAATTTTACCCAGCATCGTTAAAACATGATCTTTCCAATTTGTTTTCCATGTTTTTCTAATCTTCCAAAACCAGCTTATCGCAGATAAAATTAAAATAGCATAAATACAATCGCCTACGGAGAATGAAATTTTGCCTAAAAGCATTCTGGAAAAATGTGAGATTCTAACGTATAAGTTATTGCTGTAGAACCCTTCCACAAAATCAGGAAAGAAGGGGAGAATTTTTAAAAGGATAATCTGAACAACAAGAAATAGGGGTAAGATGTATTTCGATTTCACAATTTTAGTTTTGAATTACGTAAATATAAATACAATATTAGAACTAAAAAAGAGACGTTTTGCGGAATTTGTTTTTTAGCCATCAGATTAATGCTAATTCGTGAAATTTGTGACGAAAAAAGCATTTAAACTTTGTAACTTTGGGGCACTTAATTGTTAAACTACAAACAAAAATATAATGAGTCAGGAAATAAGAAATCTGGAACCAAAGGCGCTATGGAATAAGTTTGCCGATTTAAATGCCGTTCCACGTCCGTCAAAAAAAGAAGAACGTGTAATTGAATTTATGAAAGACTTTGGAAACAGCTTAGGTTTAGAAACTTTTGAAGACGAAATTCGAAATGTAATCATCAGAAAACCGGCAACTCCGGGAATGGAAAATCGCAAAGCAATTGTAATGCAGGGGCATTTGGATATGGTGCACCAAAAAAATGCAGATACTGTTTTTGATTTCGATACTCAGGGAATCGATATGTATGTTGATGGTGACTGGGTTCGTGCGCGTGGTACAACACTTGGTGCGGATAACGGATTGGGAGTAGCGACAATTATGGCAATTTTAGAAAGCAAAGATATTCCGCATCCGGCAATAGAAGCTTTGTTTACAATTGATGAGGAAACCGGAATGACCGGAGCTTTAAATCTTAAAGGAGGTATTTTACAAGGACAGATTCTTTTGAATTTAGATACAGAAGAAGATGATGAGATTGATATCGGCTGTGCTGGAGGAGTTGATGTAACTGCTACAAGAACTTATAATGAAGAAGAAGTTCCGGAAGGATCAGTAGGGCATATCATTACCGTAAAAGGGCTTAATGGAGGTCATTCAGGTATGGATATTAATAAAGGATTAGGGAATGCAAATAAGATTATGAACCGTTTGCTGTTTGATGCTTTTGAAAATTTTGGATTGCAGGTAGCGGAGATTAATGGAGGAAGTTTAAGAAATGCAATTCCGAGAGAAAGTGTTGCCAAAGTAATTATTTCTGAAATGTTTGATGAGGCGTATATTTTTGATATGCAGGAAATCATCAATGATATTAAGACAGAATACAAAACGACTGAACCTAACTTATCTATTGAAATCGTAAAATGCGACTTACCGGAGAAAGTAATGGATTTAGGGGTTCAGGAAGGTATTATTCGTTCTATTTATGCGGCTCATAACGGAGTATACAGAATGAGTGCCGATATGGACGATTTGGTAGAAACATCAAATAATATTGCGAGAGTAATTGTAAAAGATGGTGAAATAACCATTGGATGTTTAACACGTTCTTCTGTTGAGACTTCAAAATTTGACTTGGCTAATGCTTTGCGTTCTGCTTTTGAATTGGTAGGTTGTGAAGTGGAACTTTCGGGTTCTTACCCAGGTTGGACGCCAAACGTAAATTCTGAAATCTTAGATACTTTGGTTGGAATTTATGAGAAACAAAATAACGAGAAACCTAAAGTAGTAGCTTGTCATGCAGGTTTGGAGTGCGGAATTTTAGGAACAAACTATCCGGATATGGATATGATTTCTTTTGGCCCGACTATTCACGGGGCGCATTCTCCTGATGAGAGAGCGAGTATTTCATCGGCTCAGAAATACTGGAAATTTGTATTGGAAATCCTTTCGAATATTCCGGTTAAATAGTAAGTTATAGTTATTCAGTCACAGTCTCAGTATTCAGTTTTAAAGAACTGCAAACTGAGACTGCAAACTGAGACTGTAAGCTGAGACTGCAAACTGAGACTGCAAACTGAGACTGTAAACTGAGACTGCAAACTGAGACTGCAAACTGAGACTGTAAACTGAGACTGTAAACTGAGACTGCAAACTGAGACTGCAAACTGAGACTGCAAACTGAGACTGTAAACTGTGACTGCAAACTGCGACTAAAAATTAATCTCGCTTAGGCGAATTTTTCTTTTCCCTTTTTTCTTCTTTCTTTTCTTTAGCCGTTTTTAGCGGTTCTTTTTTTGCTGTTTTCTTAGCATCCTGACCTTTTGACATAATTTTCTGTTTTAGTTATTTGATTGATACATTGATAAAAGTAAGAACTATTTTTATTATTTATTAGTTGTTTTGCTGATATACTTCAACAGAGTCTTTGGTAAGTCTTTCTTTTAGCCACAATTTCATTTTCTGTTTGGTATCTGAGTCCATTTTTTTCTTGCTTTGAAAAAGAACTACAGGGATTATTTTCGATTTATTGGGTTCTTCTTCAAAATTGTAATTGCCAATTTTTAAAGACGTAACAGCGGGGAAAAGTATTTTTGCTTCGTTGTTAATCTGTGTAGTGTTGAATTGGTATTGTGCCAATTGATTTCGAAGACTATTGATCAAGATGTCTTTTTGATCGACCACACTTTGATTGCTGTTAATTTGATTCATGATGTCTTTTCTTAGATTGACAGTGTCTTGTCTGATAATCAATTTAGTGTTTGGAAGATCATATTCGGCTAATTTTTTATTAAGATCGATGATTTCATTATCGGTGAATTTTTTGGCTAAAAAAGCCAGCTCAATTCTTTTAGGAGCTGTGCTGTATTTGATTTTTTTATAAATAATAGGATAGTCCTTATCGAGGAATTCCTTTTGTATAAAAAACTCGGTTCTGGAAGTGTAGCTTTTTTGAACATACAATTGATAAGCAAAATAGATGCTAGGTACAATTAATAGTGAAATGAGTAGTGTAATACCATATTTTACTCTCTTTTGCTGTTGTAGATCCAGTTGTTTTGTAACGGGATAATTTAAGAACTTTACAATCACAAAAGTGGCAATGCAAATGAATACGCAGTTGATGGTGTAGAGGTAAAGGGCACCAAAAAAGTACGCATAATTTCCAAGTGCCAGTCCGTAACCGGCTGTACAAAGTGGTGGCATAAGGGCTGTCGCAATTGCTACACCCGGAATTGGATTTCCTTTTTCTACTCTGGTTACGGCAATTACACCTACTAAACCACCAAAAAAGGCGATAAGAATGTCATAGATATTTGGAGAAGTTCTGGCTAGTAATTCGGATTGTGCTTCTTTAAATGGACTAATATAGAAATAAATAGCCGAAGTGGTTAAACTTACAACTGTTGCAATCAGCAGATTTTTCATTGACTTTTTCAGGAGTTCAAAATCATACATTCCCAAACCAAAACCGGCACCAACAATAGGCCCCATTAAAGGCGAAATAAGCATGGCGCCAATGATAACCGCTGTAGAGTTAACATTTAGTCCCACAGAGGCAATAATAATGGCGCAGGCAAGAATCCAGATGTTGGATCCTCTAAAAGAAACCGCGCCGGTTATGTTTTCGATTACCGATTTTTTATTTTCTTCTCCTTTCTGAAGATCGATAAAATTTAAAATTTTCTGGGTAATATCTGTCATGGTATTCACGGTATTATTTGATGTAAACGGGATCCTTAATAGTAGTAGAATGTCCAATTTACTCAAAAAAACAATGAAAACCTTCAATTATTTGAAGAAACTACGGTTGGCAAAGTTATTTGACCCGATTATAGAATAAAAAAATCCCCAATTTTTAAAATTGAGGATTTGGTATATTTTAAGCTAAGAGTAATTTTTTAATTCCTTTTTAATACTTTATATTGTTCGTAACATCCGCTAATAGCATCCATAATCTGTAAATCATTTGCTGTTTGTATAAAGGAATCTGAATAGTTACAGCGTTGTAGAATTTCGGGGATTTCGTCTTTGCTGATTCCTAAAAGTACAGAGACGGTTTCACGATCAAATTTTGATTCTAGCAGCGTACGAACGGTATCGTCCTTTCGCATTTCCTTCAGCTTCTTGAGCTCTTTCGCATTTTTACCAAAAAAATTGTAGAGCATGTCGGCGGGGTTGAAGATAGAGCCCAATACTTTGCCGAAGGCATTTGGAGAATATTCACCAGCTTCATATCCCTGTGTAAGACCGGAAATGCTATAACGGTAATTTTCTTTGGTTGGAATTAATTTTGAATCGACTTCAAGGTAACCGGTTAAATTAAAAGGAGCAATAATTACTTCTTCCAGGGCAATTGCTTTTTCGGTAAGCTGAATTCGGGTTACTTTATTTTTAATCCAGTCATTGGTTACTCGGACTCTTAAAGACTGAAAACCTAAAATCGAGAAGTGAATAGTGTCGTTAAGCTGAACATCAATTTCAAAATACCCTTTAGCATCAGATTTTGCACCACGTACTTTGTTTGTGTTGATGATATTTACATTAGAAAGAGGTTGTTTGCTATTATCGTTGATAATGTAGCCTGAAACTCTTTGTGGAACGGCAGACTCAGTGTCCTGCGCAAAACCGATGGCTGATAATAGTGTGAAAAAGAAAACTGCGAAATATTTCATATCCTGATTTAAAGTTCTAAAAGTAGTAAATCACGATTAAATATTTTGTAGTCTTCGAATATAATTATAAGAAAATTAACAAAGGCAACGGTGTGACTTTGGTATTTAAATAAAAAGGGATAGGGAAGATTAGATTACATGGTTAAGGGTGGCAAAACTCATCTGTAGAGAGGCAGGATTTAATAAAAAAAATCCCAAATTCCAATGATGTTCGGAATTTGGGATTTTGTATTTTAAGATATTAAAGTATTAATCTCTTCTTGGTCTTCTTGGTCTTGAAGAATCACCAAAGCTTTCAGAGCGTCTTGGAGCTCTGTCTGAACTTCCTTCGCTTCTTGGAGCTGAGCTTCTGAAACCACCTTCTCTTCTTGGGCCAGATGAATTTCTGTCGCTTCTGAAACCACCTTCTCTTGGAGCAGAGTTTCTGTCACTTCTAAAGCCACCGCCTCCAGAACCTTCACGTCTTGGGCCAAAACCTCCAGAACCTTCGCGTCTTGGTCCAGAACTACGTCCACCACCACTTCGTCCGTTATGATCACGTCTTCCGCCACCGTCATTTTTAGAAATCTCAACATTAATACGACGTCCTTCTAATTGTACGTTGTTTAATACTTCCATTACTTTATCAGTATGCTCAGGATCAGTGTTAAAGAAAGAGAAACCTTCTTTTACATCAACTTTGAAAACATCATCACGACCTAGGTCTAATGTTTCTTTCAGGTAATCTTTAAGGGTCATCCAATCGAAGTTGTCTCTTGAACCGATGTTTACAAAATAACGAACAGCTCCGTTGTTGTTGAATTCTCTTGGTTCAGAGTCGTTTCTTTCGCGTCTTTCACCTGATTGAGTTGAAATGTCTCTGTTCTTTTTGTAATAAGCGATGAAACGGTTAAATTCTACCGATACCATTTTCTTAATCAATTCTTCTTTAGATAAACCTTCAAGAACATTATTGATTGCTGGTAAATAGTTGTCAATTTCGTGATCAACTTCAGTATCTTTAATTTTGTTTGCTAAGTGTAATAATTGAATTTCGCAGATTTCGATTCCGGATGGAATAGATTTCTCTTCGAATTTTTGTTTGATGATTCTCTCGATAGAAGAAATTTTACGCAACTCACTTTTTGTAACAATTACAATAGAAGTTCCTAATTTTCCAGCTCTACCGGTACGACCTGAACGGTGGTTGTACGTTTCGATTTCATCAGGTAATTGGTAGTTCACAACGTGTGTTACGTTATCAACATCGATACCACGTGCAGCAACGTCAGTAGCAACAAGCATCTGAATTTGTCTTCCACGGAACGATTTCATTACACCGTCACGTTGTGCCTGAGATAAATCCCCGTGCAACGCAGCAGCGCTATATCCATCTTCAATTAATTTTTCGGCTACAGCCTGAGTATCTCTTTTAGTACGACAGAAAACCACAGAAAAAATGTCCGGGTTAGCATCGGCTAAACGTTTTAAAGCTTCGTAACGGTCACGTGCATTTACTAAGTAAAATTCGTGAGAAACTGTTGCAGAACCTGAATTTTTAGTTCCAACTGTAATTTCTAATGGTTCGCTCATGAATTGTTTTGCAATTCTGGCAACCTCTTGTGGCATTGTTGCAGAGAACAACCATGTGCTTTTTTCGTCTGGAGTATCTGATAAAATAGAGCAGATATCGTCATAAAATCCCATGTTTAACATTTCGTCAGCCTCATCAAGCACACAGTAATCTATGTTTTTAATGTTAACCAATCCTCTGTTAATCATGTCTTGCATTCTTCCCGGAGTAGCCACAATAATTTGTGCTCCTCTTTTTATTTCTCTTGCTTGCTCTGTAATACTAGCCCCGCCGTAAACTGCTACAACATTAATACCTTTCTCGTATTTTGCGTAGTTTTTAAGTTCGTTGGTAATCTGTAAACAAAGTTCTCGTGTTGGCGATAAAACTAATGCTTGTGTGTTTCTATTGTCAGCATCAATCTTTTGAATTAGCGGAAAACCGAAAGCTGCCGTTTTCCCTGTCCCTGTCTGAGCCAACGCAACCATATCTGTGTCTTTTTCCAATAATAGGGGAATCGCCTTTTCCTGTACCTCTGACGGATTTTCAAATCCTAGATCTAAAATCGCCTTCAGTAACGATTCATTCAATCCTAATTGTTCAAATTTATTCATATGTGTATTTAAAATAGGGTGCAAAATTACTGTTAATTATTCAGATAAACTAATGCTCTTTTAAGAATTATGTATTTGTTATGATTTGATTATCAAAAAGTTATGTTTAGTGTAAAATCATTTTTACCAGAAATAGAATAATTCTTCAAAAAAAAACGTCACGAAATATCAATTTTGTACTCTAAAATGTTGTATTTTAAACAATTATTTGGTTGAATTCAGAAAATCAATTAGTTGCTGAGTTGCTTTTCCACGATGACCTATGGTATTTTTTACTTCTCGTGGTAATTCAGCAAATGTTTTGGTATAATTTTCAGGTTGAAAAATTGGATCGTACCCAAAGCCTTCATTTCCTGTTTTTTTCAAAGCGATACTTCCTTTTACAATTCCGGTAAACAGATGCTGTTCTCCTTTTAAGTTTAAAGTGATAACGGTCTTGAACTGGGCGCTGCGATCCGATTGGTCTTTTAAGGCCTCTAAAAGTTTATTCATATTGTCATCGTCATTGCGTTGCTTGCCTGCATATCGGGCTGAATATACTCCTGGTTCACCATTTAAAGCAGTCACTTCTAAGCCTGAATCGTCAGCAAAACAATCGTATCCGTATTTTTCAGTTACGTAATTGGCTTTCAAAATGGCATTTCCTTCAATGGTGTCTGCTGTTTCTTCTATGTCTTCAAAACAGCCAATTTCTTCAAGACTTACTATTTTTATGCTTTCAGGAAGAATACTTTGAATCTCTTGGATTTTATTTTTGTTGTTTGATGCGAATACGATTTTCATAGGTAGTATAATTTAAAATAATTTTTTCGATGATAAAAGCAGTTACAATTCCTAATGTGTAGGCAAGAAGGTCGCTCCATAAAAAGCCTTGTCCCAGAACATATCTGCCAAAAAGAGTTTTCCTAAGCATAATAATCCAATCTGCCTGATAAAGCTGAAGAAATTCTATTCCGTAGCAAATGGCCAGTGAAATTATCGCAGTCACGAAGTTTTTTTGGTTAAAAAAGAAGATTCTGACTAATACATACATCATGACGGCATACAGCGCATCTCCAAAATAGAGTGGAATGATTGCAATTTTTCTGGAGAGAATTCCACAGCAAATCACACAAAGAAATGCAAATAGGTAGTAGATTCTTGGCTTTTTCAATTTTGACATGGTATTTTGAGTGGAACAAAGATAGGAATAAGGAGGAAAATAGTAAGCGTTTTGGACAATTGAAGAGTTTGAATAGGGTTGTTTTCTTCCAGTTTTAGAAATTAGAGAGATTATTATTATCTTGAGATGCTTTTAGAGCTTAATGAATTGTAAAAAAAATAAAAAACAGGATGAAGAAAATAATACCAACCTTATTTGCTGCGGCCTTAGTAATGTCATTGGTTAGTTGTAAAAATACCAAGCAAAAACTCCAGGAATATGTAGTTACCTATAATAAGAGTACAGCCAAGAGTTTTCATGAAGAAAACATAACGCTTACTACGGCAAGAGGTTATCTTGAAGAGGGTAAAATTGAATTGAGGTTTGAAACCAATCTAAAAGAAAATGAATCTAATAAATCGGCAGCTGTTTCGTCATTTCCAATTTTGTTGAAAAAAATGATAAAAGAGAACAAAATTCCTCAGGAATTGATCGAAGAAGGCGTAAGGTTTGATACTTACTTTTTGGCTGATGACAATACAGTTTTGGCAAAAGAGGTTATAAATAAAGAAGCCCTTCCGATCTTGTTAAAATAATAACAATAGTGGATAGGGCTTTTATTTCTTTAAAAGCTTTTATTTTTAGAGGTACATTAGATATACTCTGATTTTGCTATTGTCATAGTTGTAGGTACCATCCTCGTTTCTTGGGCCAAGAACAGATGGAAGATTTACTTCAAATGTCCAGCTTGATCCAAGTGTTAATCCGTTAACGGCACGAATTTGAGTTCCTCCGGCTCCTAATGCAAAATGAAAGAAACCGCTTGAATTGATACGATAAAAGCCAATAGCAGTTCCTGCAGGAATTGTTTCACCTGTCCACTCTCTCTGTGTAGTGAATTTCTCCACCCAGTGTTTACCTGTAATGGTTTCCATTTCGCGGAGTGAAATTTTTGTGGGATGTAGTAAATACTGAACGTATGCAACGGTTTCGTAGCAAACGCCATTGATGTATTCTGAAACATTTTTAAATCCGTGAATAAAATCATTTGCAAGATTTTCTTTTTGATGGTGATCAAGCATTTCTATGCGATAGCCTTTGGGTGTTAATTGCATTGATTAATTTGTTTAGTTAGGTTAAAAGATTAACGATTTATCTTAGTGGTTAAATAAGATAAGATCTAAACAAATGTAATAAAAAAGCTATGTATTAACTTCTGTTTTATAGGTATTTTTTTAATGTTTTGTTACGTTTGTTAAGTTGTCCGGGAAATAGTTGTCAGATAAATTGCCAAATTCATCACCACGCATGAAAATATTAATATCGACTTCGCTAAAACTTTTTTTACCTGCTGCCGCTAAAAGTTCGTTAGCCGAATGTAGGGTGTTTTTGTGAAAATGGTACACACGATCAGATTTATCGGTTACAACCAAACCTTTCATCAGCATTTTGTTTTGAGTGGCTACTCCGGTCGGGCATTCGTTATTGTGACAACGCAATGCCTGAATACAGCCTAAAGAAAACATAAACCCACGTGCGCTGTTGCACATATCTGCCCCCAGAGCCACCGCATGTAAAATAGAGTATCCCGAGATGATTTTCCCACTTCCAATAATGCGAATCTTATCACGGATATTTAAACCAATTAATGTTTTGTTTACAAATATCAGGGCAGGCTCAAACGGCATTCCTACACCATCGGCAAATTCCAGTGGAGCAGCTCCTGTGCCTCCTTCAGCACCGTCTACTGTGATAAAATCGGGAAAAATATTTTCTGCGATCATTTCGTGACAGATGGCTTCAAATTCGGCTGTATTTCCAATACACAATTTAAAACCAATAGGTTTTCCATTGGATAACTCACGCAATTGTGCAATAAAATGAATAAGACCTTTGCTGTCTGAAAAAGCGTGGTGTCCGGGAGGAGACAGGATCATTGTGTGAGGCTGAACCCCTCTGATTTTAGCAATTTGCTCCGTGTTTTTTCTCGCTGGAAGCACTCCGCCATGACCAGGTTTTGCACCTTGGGAAAGTTTGATTTCGATCATTTTTACATTGGGAAGATTCGCCTTTTCTGAAAATTTTTCAGGACTAAAGTTACCTTCAGTATCCCGACAGCCAAAATACCCGGTGCCTATCTGCCATGTAATGTCGCCGCCTCCGGCAAGATGAAATTCGGTTAAACCGCCTTCTCCGGTATTCTGATAGAAATTTCCTTTTTGAGCACCAATATTTATGGCACGAACGGCATTTTCACTTAGCGAACCGAAACTCATCGCTGAAACATTAAATAGTGACGCCAGATAAGGTTGTTTGCAGTCTTTTCCGCCCACCAGTACACGAGGTAATTCCTCATTAACTTTTGCGGGAAAGATAGAATGTTTTATTCCTTCGTAACTGTCATGATTCAGATTTTGCTGCGTTCCGAAAGGCGTGTTTGAATCGATGTTTTTAGCTCTTTGATAAACCATAGAGCGCTGGTTTCTGGAGAATGGTTTTCCATCCGTTGATCGTTCAATGAAATACTGCTGGATTTCGGGTGCAATCATTTCAAATAAATACCTGAAATAGCCCAAAACCGGAAAGTTCCTTAAAATAGCGTGTTTTTTTTGAGTAGCGTTGTAAATACCTACCACTAATAATATAGGCAGAATAATCACTAGTAAAAAACCTCGTTTCGTATAAAGATAAATGGCTAAAACAATTAGAAACAATAAGAATCCATAGATGAAGAATTTTTTTCTCATGTTTGCAAGTATTTAAAGAGTAATAATTTATAATCAATTGAATCGCAGGCGTACATAAACGTGCTTAATTCCTTTTTTGTCCGATTCTCTTTCGTCGATTTCAAGAATATCGGTCAATGATTTTAGCATAGGAGTAAGTTTTGAAAAACCATAGTTTCTTGGGTCAAATTCAGGTTTCTTCTTCACAATAAGATTTCCAACATCTCCTAAAAATGCCCACCCATCATCGTCTTCGATATCTTCAATGGTGGCTTCAATAAGTTCGATGGTTTGTTTGTCAATTTTATGCAGTGCTTTTTCAGCCGGTTTTTCGGCCGGTTTTTTAGTGTCGGTTGTAGTTGCAACTTTGGGTTTCTTCTTCTGAATAGCGCCGTCCAGAACTTCAATGTATATAAATCTGTCACAGGCCACAATAAAAGAATTTGGAGTTTTCTTTTCGCCAATACCAATTACTTTCATACCGGATTCCCTCAATCGAATGGCGAGGCGTGTAAAATCGCTGTCGCTGGAAACAATACAAAAACCGTCTAGTTTTCCGGAGTAAAGTAAATCCATTGCATCGATTATAAGAGCAGAATCAGAAGAGTTTTTTCCAACGGTATAGCTGTATTGCTGAATGGGGGTAATGGCGTGTTCCAGTAAAACGCCCTTCCAGCCGTTTGAGTTTGGTTTTGTCCAATCGGCATAAATGCGTTTAGTGGTAGGAGTCCCAAACTTCGCAATTTCTACCATCATTCCTTTTACATTGCTGTAAGGTACATTGTCGGCATCAATAAGAACAGCGAGTTTTAGATCTTTTGAAGTGCTTAAAGCCATTATTTTGGTTTTAGTATTTGTAATTCATTTTTTTAAATGCCCTTTAAAATTAATAAAAATAAAATGATTGAGGTCTTTTTGGTTATATTTATAACCGGTATAAATTGCAGTTTTTTGGAGGTGTATTGTTTTTTGTTAAGAAAAGTAGTGTTTAATTAGTGGTTTTGCGGCGAAAATTTATCAAAGAACAATTTTGGTCAGAATCATTTTTAAATTATTATGATTGCACAGAATAAATATTTATTTTTGCACCCTGTATAAAATAAAAATATTACTACACAATATATTATGGTAAAAGATTTATTCGAAAGAATTCAGGACAATAAAGGACCATTAGGAAAATGGGCTTCTCAGGCAGAAGGTTATTATGTTTTCCCAAAGTTAGAAGGAGAGTTGGGTCCTAGAATGACATTTCACGGAAAAAATATTCTAAACTGGAGTTTAAATGATTATTTAGGCTTGGCTAATCATCCTGAAGTTCGTAAGGCAGATACTGATGCAGCAGCTCAATATGGAGCGGCATATCCTATGGGAGCTCGTATGATGTCCGGACACACTACTTATCATGAGCAATTAGAAAATGAATTGGCTTCTTTTGTAATGAAAGAATCGGCTTATTTATTAAACTTCGGATATCAGGGAATGGTGTCAATCATTGATGCTTTGGTTACTAAAAATGATATTATTGTATACGATGTAGATTCGCACGCTTGTATTATTGACGGTGTTCGTTTACACATGGGAAAACGTTTTACTTACAAACACAACGATCTTGAAAGCATGGAGAAAAATCTTCAGCGTGCTACAAAAATGGCTCAGGAAACGGGTGGAGGTATTTTATTTATTACTGAAGGTGTTTTTGGAATGCGTGGACAGCAAGGAAAATTGAAAGAAATTGTTGCCATGAAACAAAAATACAATTTCCGTTTGTTAGTGGATGATGCACATGGTTTTGGTACACTTGGAAAAACAGGAGCCGGAGCAGGAGAGGAGCAGGGAGTTCAGGATGAAATTGATGTTTATTTCTCTACTTTTGCAAAATCGATGGCTAATATAGGAGCTTTCGTAGCGGCTGATAAAACTGTAATTGATTACTTAAAATATAACTTACGTTCACAAATGTTTGCTAAAGCATTACCAATGATTCAAACTATTGGTTCATTGAAACGTTTGGAGTTGTTGCGTAATTCCTCTGAAATTAAAGATAAACTTTGGGAGAACGTAAACGCGTTGCAAAACGGTTTAAGAGAAAAAGGATTTAATATTGGAGATACGAATACTTGTATTACTCCGGTTTATTTGGAAGGAAGTATTCCTGAAGCGATGGTAATGGTAAACGATTTAAGAGAGAATTATGGTATTTTCCTTTCTATTGTGGTTTATCCGGTAATTCCAAAAGGGATTATTTTGTTGAGAATGATTCCAACAGCTTCTCATACCTTAGCTGATATTGATGAAACCTTAACTGCTTTTGAAGCCATTCGAGAGAAATTAGTAAACGGAACTTATAAAGAAATCGCTGAACGTACCACTGTTGACGTTTCGTAAAACTTTAAAGAAATAAATTCCTGATATAGGAATTATATAAAAAAATCCATTCGTGTAACGAATGGATTTTTTTATGGGTAAAATTGTTAACTGCGACTGATACTGAAAACTACTTACAAGTATTTTAAATACGTTTTTCTCTGGCAGTGTACTTTTGGGTCGAAATTTTTCCAAAGTAAATGAATGGCTGTGTTATCAGCTAATTCAGGTGTTCTGATACAGTTTTGAATTCCTTTTTCTGAAAATGTTTTGTAATATTCATCAAAAATAATAGCGGTAACTCCTTTGTTTTGATACTCGGGGTGTACCCCAATCAGGTAAAAAACAACATCTTTACTCTTTTTACGGGCTCTTAGTAAATGAATAAATCCAAACGGGAATAATTTTCCTTTTGCTTTCTGTAAAGCTTCAGAAAAGCTTGGCATTACAATGCTAAAGGCAACTAAATTATCGTCTTTGTCAACCACAAACTTGATGTATTCCGGATTGATAAAGCTGATGTATTTCTTTTTGAAGTATTCTTTCTGAACATCCGAAATCGCTACAAACGAAGCTAATTTGGCGTATGAATCATTAAACAAATCAAACATTTTGTCGACATGAGGCATGATGTCTTTTGTTTTGGTAAAAGTCAATGAGCGTAAGCCATACCTTTTTTTGATAAGTTCTTGTGCTTTAAGGAAAAATTCAGGTTTCACATTTGAAAAAGGGAAGATGCTTTCGAGGTACTCTTTTTCAACCTGAAAACCTAACTGCTCAAAATGTGTCACATAATAGGGATGGTTGTACCATGTAATCATAGTTCCCATTTGATCATAACCATCTGTAAGAACACCAACTTTGTCCAGATTCGAGAATCCCATCGGGCCTTCAACGTGCTCCAGATTGTGTTTTTTTCCCAATTCGTAAACTTTATCCAGCAAGGCCTTTGTGACTTCGATGTCGTCTATTGCATCAAACCATCCAAATCGAACTTTTCTTTTATGTTGGTCATTTACCTCAGACCAGTTGATGATAGCTGTAATTCGCCCTACTATTTCATTGTTTCTGTAAGCCAGATAAAAATAAGCTTCGGCATTGTCAAAAGCAGGGTTTTTAGTTTTGTCAAATGACTCTAATTCATCTGCCACAATAGGGGGGACCCAGTATGCATTGTCTTTGTAGATTGAAAACGGAAATTTGATATAGTCAGTTAATTCCTTTTTGGTTATGGCTTCTTTAATTGTAATCATTAAGATTTTCTTTGTTAAGAATGTTGCTTTAAATTAGGTGCTACGATTTAAGAAACGAATATAGCTATCTTTGAAATAACAAAAAAGAATTGTGTAAAAAAAGCCCGAATTAATGGATTTGATGCGTCATTTGAAAGTGTAGCCGATTCGGAGGTGGAGGTCGGCAGTAGTATCCGAAAAATTTTCATCCAGATAAAATTTACGCCCAATTCCAATGCCTGCTTCATAATTGAAATTAGTATTTCCAATATTTCGTCTTATTCCCCATTTAGGAATTAGCGCAATTTGATTGGAAACAAAGACATTGTCATGATTTGAAATAACAAACCAGTTAGGATAACAGTGGATTTGTAGAGTTATAAAATTGGCACTATTATTAGTTTTTTGATTTTTAGCAGTCCGTTTATTGATATTGTAATACCACCTTGGCTCCAGATTAATTACAGGAGCTATTGCATATGTAGTAATACAGTCAGAGCATCCGCGAAAACCCATGTCAAAACCAATTTCGGTTCGTAAACTTATTTGATTGAGTAGTCGATGTTCGTGATTGAACCATATTCCCAAAAAGCCGGTTTGTAGGTTGTAAATGTCTTTTTCTACTCCGGTATTTTGCGACGCTACAGGCATACAGCTAATAAGCAGTGTTAGTAAAGTGTACTTTATTTTCATCATGATTATTTAAATATTATTCCCAACGAGATACCAAAACCAGTGAGAGTATAGTAGCCATTGTTTTGAAATTCAGAAGTTTTAATTTGTTTTGATTTTTTGAAGAGATCGAAATAAAATGATGCGTTATTATTTTCTGTAAAAATGTAGCCGGCTCCTAATTTTGCAGTTACACCATTTCCGGCAAAGGAATCTGACCATTTTATATTTTGACCCGTTTGGATATACGTAAAAAATCCAGGTTTGTTATTTTTGCTGGAGAAGATTCTAAGATCTATTATTAATGGAGTCGATAAGAAAGTTTTATCAATGTTCCAATCTACGCTAATACCGACTGAAATTGAGAAAACTTCGAAAAACTTAATGCCCTGAATTGTATTTATCTCAAGGCTTCCACCATTACTTTCTCTAGAGTTGTTTTTAGTATATTTATTAAAATAGGATTCTGTGTTTTTAGCCTGAGAGAAGGAAGACATGTTGATGTATTGCAATTTTTTCTTTTGTTCTTGCCCAAAAATGAAATTGCTCAGTAAAATGATTACTATGATTATTATTTCTTTCTTCATATTCAGTCAATATCAACGTTAAATTTACTGCCATGCCACTCATTTCCTTTACGTGCGGCACCTATTATTTTAACTCTAAAATTAGATGGTTTTACCAGAATATCACATCCTATCTCCGGTCGTATAGACCAGCTGGAGCTATCTCCACTGTTAAAACAAAGTCTAATTCCATAGTCAAATGTTTTTTCTCTTACTCCAATGTCATAGCCTTGCGATGAAACCGATTTTTGTACAATAATATTTCCATTTTGAGGGAATTTTGCAGCAAATGTCCTGTTCGTTGGTGGGACTGTAGTGTTTCCAAATGCAGTTTGTAGCTGTGATTTTGCTGTAGTATAAAGTCCGCCATAAAACCATTCGTTAAGTTTAGTCGCGTTTAAACTACTATCAATTCCATTTTGAATAAGATTATCTAAACTACTTAATCCCGTTCCAAAGAACTCAAAGGTTAAATCGTCCTGAAAAACTTGAGGCAGACTAGTTAGATTGACATAAGATATCAGAGGTTGTCCCCACTCATTATAGATATTTATATTATTGGGTCCTGTGAAAAAAGCTCTTTTGTTATTCATGAAATAGGCCCGTTCTTTGGTTTGGTTGTTTATGATATTGTTGCCCAAAAGCGCATCTCGATTGTATTCAAATTGAGCAGCTTCTACTAGAAGCTTTATTTCGTCAGTTGCTTCTACACGCCAAAAACCAGTCCATCCTTTAAACTGATGTACACATTTGACACCTAAATGAAATACAAGTAAATAGTTGTAATTAAAAGCTTTTGTTTTTACACGTCTTTTTCTTTCATACTGATCGATACATACATTGTTATCTCCAAATAAGTTGGCAAATAGTCCATGATCAGGATTGCAGCTGTTTAGTGAGTTGAAAAAAGAATTGTAGTTGGGGTCACTTGAGTTATAGATTCCTGGTTTAGCAGAGTTAGTTTTTGATTTTGAAGCTGTTAACTTACTATTCGCTGGTCTGTAATAAACAATTTGATTATTGTTTCCAATTGGTGTTGGAAAGTCCTCCGGTAGTGACGGAACCAAATTTTCTTTAACTGTCAGATCAGTTTTACTAAATGGATTTTCAGAAATATTTTTTGACTCCAGAAAATTTTTGAGGGTAGTGTAAGCTTTTTTATCGGTAATAAACAAGCCTACGTCAGTGTATTTGTATATTGATTCGCCTATTTGTATTTCTCCATTTATATTTAAATAGGCAGCAAAAGTTTCGTCTCCAATCAGTTCGTCGACTGATTCAAAAGGATCGTCATTTATGGGGGATTCAACGGAAGAATAAGCGAATGTACTTTTTGATGTTGTACCTCGGGGGACTTGCAAATTTAATTTTTCCTTGTAAAGGTTAAATAATTTGTCTTCGTTTTTTTCTGTAACAATTGGTTTTAGTGACAGAAACCCCTTTTTGTAGAAAGGGGTTAATAAGTTACTTAATTCTTCTTCAGGTAAACTAACATACTTATTGTAGTACTGTGTAAAAGATTCTTTAGACCGAAAATAAAGTCTTCCATCTTTTACTTCGATTTCATTTTCTGTTAGTTGAGTTTTGTGTAATGAGCCATGTTTTTCATTTTCACATGAAGAAAAAAAAATAAGGTATTGTAATAAAAATAGGGCAGATAGTAACTTTGATCTATCTGAGTTGATTGGCAGATAATGTCTCATATTTGAAAAATTGGCGTATAATTTTTCAAATATAATTATTTTCTTACATTATTTAAAAATATAAAGTAATTTTTTTCTTACTTTTTTGATTATTCATATTTCGATTTACGTTTTCGTTCTTTTGCCTGGTAATCGATTTCTCTTTGCTCCATTTTGTTGTCTTTATTCTTTTTGGCTCTGTCTTCACGTTTAGTTTGCAGTTGATTTTCTTTATAACGTCCGTCATAGCGCCAGGAAACCCCAACTCCTCCATACAATATAGAAGGCGTATTTTTGAAATTGGTACTTACAGATGCATCCACCTGAAGGTTAGGGTTAATTAGGTAAGCTGCTCCGCCACGAACAATGGCATCGCTGTAAAAGTCACTTTTATAACCCTGATTTTCGATAAAGCCGGACCATTTGTCATTAAATCCGCGTGTAAGAGTAAGCACATAGCCGTAGCTCGGGTAGTCTGTTGAAATATAATCGGCAATAATATTGGTTACGAAAACCCATTTTCCACCGCCAAATAGATTTTGAGTGATTAACATGACTTTTGGAGAAATACTCGATTGTGGAGAGAAAGAATAAGGATTGTCTTTACCCACAAAATTAGCACCGGCAAATAACGAAACGGCAGGAATTAACTCGTGCCAGTTAAAGCTGCGATTGGCTTTATAGCTGTAAATATTGGCTTCTTTTTTGTAATTTTTATAGGGGTCATAAATCAGATATTTGGCTCCTAAAACCGTTTGTCTGAAATTGTTTTTTTTATAACTTGTGTAGGGCGTATCAAAATTTTCCATTTGGTACTGTATGTCCGCAATAAGTTCCAGTTTTTCTAAAAAAGCACCATAACGAATGGTCAGGTCTGTACCAAAACCATTGGCGTCATAATCCAGCAGATTGTGTTTTTCTTTGATGCCATATACACCAAGTTCTGCCTGTATAACTGATTTTCCAACGGCATAGGCTGACATCGTTTCACCAGGACGGTTTGAATTGATGACATCAGTGTACTGCGCAAAAAATAATTGAGGTAATAAACAAAGAGCTGCAGTAACAAAGTTTTTATTTTTTAACATAAACGTGTTTTTGGATTAAAAAGTAATAACGCATTTCAAATGTACTATATTTTATTATTTATTTAAGATTGATATTTTAATTTTAAACGATGGATTTATTAATTTTGAAAAAAAATTATATGATCATGCAAGAAGCATCTTTTGTAAATCTGATTAAAACGATAATGTGGATCGTTGCGTTTTATTATATTTTTAAATTTTTAGCACGAATCTTTTTGCCGGTATTGGTAAAAAAAGCAGTAGAAAAAGCTGGAGAGAATTTTCAAAGACAACAACAATATAGTCAGGATAATACATGGCAAAAAACACGTAATAATAACGATGAAATTATTATCAATACCGCCAATGCAAAAAATCCTCGTGAAACCAAAAAGGTTGGCGATTATGTTGATTACGAAGAAATAGATTAAATTTGTGACCTAATTTATAGGATTCATCATTTAACCCAAACCAGCCTAAATTGAAAATAGTAAATAAGTTCTATCCGCATGCCCTTGTTATTCTGGGCTTTATCCTCGTTTCTTTAATTTATTTTTACCCGGTTTTACAAGGAAAACAAATTTTCCAATCGGATATTGCTCAATATACCGGAATGGCTAAAGAGCAAAACGATTTTAGAGCTACAGAACATTCTGAACCTTATTGGACAAATTCTGCGTTTGGGGGTATGCCAACTTATCAGCTGGGAGCTAATTATCCTAATGATTTTGTGGGTAAATTAGACGATGCTTTACGTTTTCTTCCTCGTCCTGCCGATTATTTATTTTTATATTTCTTAGGCTTTTATGGACTCTTATTGGTTTTAAAAACCGATCCTTTAAAAGCATTTATCGGGGCAATTGCCTTTGGTTTTTCTACTTACCTGATTATCATTCTTGGTGTTGGACATAATGCAAAAGCTCATGCTATTGCCTACATGCCGCTTGTTATCGCCGGATTCATACTCGTTTTTCAAAAAAAGTACATTTGGGGAGGTCTGCTTACCATGTTTGCGGTTGCATTAGAAGTGAATGCCAATCACTTTCAAATGACGTATTACTTACTGATTTTCTTATTGATCCTTTCAGCTTATTTTGCTTTTAATTTTATCAAAGAAAAAGAATATAAATCGCTTTTAACTGCTATCGGTGTTTTGTCCGTAGCCGGAATTTTTGCTATCGGAGCCAATGCTACTAATTTGTTGGCAACCAGTGAATACGCTAAATTTAGTACCCGTAGTAACAGCGAATTAACTTTTAATCCCGATGGTTCTAAAAAGACCAATGAAAATGCACTAAGCCGTGAATATATTACAGAATACAGTTACGGAATTGCTGAAAGTTTTAATTTAATCGCTCCAAGACTTTTTGGTGGTTCAAACCATGAAAATGTAGGAACAGACAGTCGTATGTATTCCTTTATGATTGAGCAGGGAGTACCGTCAGAACAGGCACAGGATTTTGTGTCGGGAATGCCGACGTATTGGGGAGATCAGCCTATAGTGGCAGCTCCGGCTTATATTGGAGTTGTGGTTTTCTTTTTAGCAGTTTTAGCTTTATTTATTGATGATCGAAAAATAAAATATGTGTTTTTCACAGGAGCATTAGTATCGCTAATACTTTCCTGGGGGAAAAACTTCGCGTTACTGACAGACTTCTTTATCGATTACGTTCCAATGTATGATAAGTTTAGAGCAGTGTCTTCGATTCAGGTTATTCTTGAATTGTGTTTTCCTGTTTTGGCTGTTATGGGATTACAATCCTTTTTCAAAGCTAAAGAAGAGCCTAAATTGCAACAGAAAGCCCTGGTACAGACTGGTGTTTTCGGATTAGGTGTTGTTTTGATTTTAGTATTGGCTAAAAGCATGTTTCATTTTACGGGCAGCAGTGATAATTATTTCTTAGAAAGTTACGGGCCTGCTTTTGTAGATGCTTTAAAAGAAGACAGAAAGAGTTTGTATTCTGCTGATTTATTGCGATCCGGCTTTTTTATCGTGATTACTTTTGGAATCCTTTGGTTGTTCATCAAAAATAAACTGGCTCAGAATACGACCTTGATTATCGTTGGTCTTTTAATGATTTTTGATTTATTTTTTGTAGATAAAAAATATGTATCAGCCAAAGATTTTGTGAGCCCGGTACAAATTGCTGCGCCATTTCAGGAAACACCTTCTGATGCTCAGATTTTAAAAGATACGACTCATTACAGAGTTTTTGAAGTAAGCGGAAACATGTCAAGTGCACGTGCTTCTTATTTTCACCACTCTTTAGGCGGATATCATGCCGCAAAACCAAGAAGAATACAGCAGCTTTTTGACTATCAGATTGCAAAAAACAATGTCGAAGTTTTAGACATGTTAAACGTAAAATATATCATACAAACGGATAAAGAAGGAAAAGAGTTTCCAACAGTAAATCCGAATGCTAATGGAAATGCATGGTTTGTAAGCACTGTTAAACTGGTAAATAAACCGGATGATGTAATGAAAGCATTGGATCATATCGATACTAAAACGGTAGCGGTTTTCAACGTTCGTGAGCATGAAGGTAAGTTTAGAAATGCCCGAATGAAAAAACAGTGGGATACTACAGGAACTATCCAGGTAGTACAGTACAAGCCTAACTACATTAAGTACAAATCAAATAACGGAAAAGATGGTTTGGCTGTTTTTTCTGAGATCTATTATAAGAATGGTTGGAATGCCTATATTGATGGTAAACTTACGGATCATTTCCCTGTAGATTATGTTTTAAGAGCTATGGAAATTCCGGGTGGCGAACATACTATCGAATTTAAATTTGAACCACAGGTTGTTAAAACAGGAAGTGTAATTACATTGGCAAGTTGCATCGGAATGTTACTGCTTTTGATTGGCGGGCTCTATTTTGAAAGGAAAAAGGCAAAAGCTTAAAATCGTTTTAAAATATTGTTGAAATATCATTTTTGTATCTTTGCTGTGTATTAGAAAGAAAGTAAACAATGAAGGATAGCGTGTTAAGGTTTGGTACTCCACAAGAGTTAGAAGCTAAAAGAATAGCGGAAATCAAGAAGCTTTCTTATCTGGAAAGATTGGAGAGACTAATGGCTATTATTGAAGTTTCCTATACGATAAAGACAGCTAGAATTATTCGATCTAAAAAGTAATGAATGAGCAAATAATAGCTATTTGGCGTAGTTTTTTTGAAAACAAAGTTAAATATATAACTATTGGTGGCTTTGCTGTAAATATCTACGGATATAATAGGAATACTGGAGATATTGATATTTATTTAGAAGATACTGTTGAAAATCGAATTAATTTAAGGAAAGCACTAAAATCAATTAATCTCGGAGATTTTGAGACCATTGAAACTATGCAGTTTATTCCTGGATGGAGTGATTTTACATTAAATTTTGGTTTGCGATTAGATATTATGACAGCTGTTAAAGGCTTAGAGGATAAATCTTTTACTTCTTTATTAGAAGATGCTACAGTTGTAATGATAGGTGAAACCCCAGTTTATTTTATTGATTATGATAATTTAATTGTTGCTAAAAAAGCCGCTAACAGACCGAAAGATATTTTAGATATTGAGGAGCTTGGAAAATTGAATGACGAAAAAGGAAAAAATATTTAGTTGTATAAACTTACTTCATAGCATAGCATAAATTGGAACAAAAAAAACTCTTAATTATTACCTATTATTTTCCACCAGCTGGAGGACCAGGTGTACAGCGTTGGTTAAAATTTGTAAAGTATTTACCCGAATTTGGCATAAAGCCGATAGTTTATGTTCCAGAAAACCCAACCTATCCAATTGTTGATGAAGGTCTGGTTAATGAGATTTCCGATAAAGTAGTAATCCTTAAAAACAGAATTTGGGAGCCCTATCAGCTGGCTTCTGTTTTTTCAAAGAATAAAACAAAGAAAATTAGTTCGGGAATTTTTCCACATAAGAAGAAACAAACCTTTTTAGACAAAACTTTTCTTTGGGTTCGTGGTAATTTGTTTATTCCGGATGCCCGTGTTTTTTGGGTAAAACCGTCAGTGGCTTATCTTGAGAAATACATCAAGGAGAATGATATTGATACGATTGTTACTTCGGGGCCGCCACATAGTCTACATTTAATAGGTCTGGAATTAAAAGAAAAATTAAATGTAAAATGGTTTGCTGATTTTCGTGATCCATGGACTACAATTGGATATCATAAAGCTTTGCGTTTGTCGGGTTATGCCGCCAAAAAGCATAAAAACCTCGAACATAAAGTACTCAACAGTGCCGATACCATTATTGTCACAAGTAAAACAACAAAAGTAGAGTTTGAGGCCATTACCAACAAGCGAATTTCAGTGATTACCAATGGTTATGACATCGAAAATGTAGAGAAACAAACATTAGATACAAAATTTACGTTGGCACATATCGGATCTTTTTTATCCGATCGAAATCCTCGATTTTTATGGGAATGTCTCGTAGAACTGCTTCAGGAAGTTCCTGAGTTTAAATCACATTTAGAAATCAAATTAATTGGAGCAGTAAGTCAGGAAGTATTGGATGCTATCACTGAATTTGATTTGAAAAATTATTTGAATCTTTTAGGATACGTTTCGCATCATGAAGCGATAGCACACCAAAAGAAATCACAGGTTTTGCTTTTAATCGAAATTAATTCCGAAGATACTAAAAGTATAATTCCGGGTAAATTATTCGAATATATGGTGTCCAATCGACCAATAATAGCCATCGGACCTCAGGGTTCTGATTTTGCCGATATTATAAAAGAAACCAATACGGGAGTATTTTTTGATTATTCTGAAAAAGCGAAGTTAAAAAGTGTAATTTTGGACTTTTATAATCAGTTTTTAGAAGGGAAACTACAGGCCAATGGTGTTGGTTTACAACAATATTCCAGAAAGAATCTAACCAAGCAATTAGCACAGTTGATTAACTAAGCTAATCTGCAATCTAAAATCTAAATTCAGAAATCCAAAAATGGGTATTGTTTTAAATCAGTCTTTCAAGAATACAATTATCACTTATATAGGTTTCGGTATTGGAGCCATCAATACACTTTATTTGTATCCGGTTTTTTTGGGTGCAACCTTTTATGGCTTAACTAATTATGTGACTTCTTGCGCCAATGTGATTATGCCTTTATTTGCGATTGGGATGCAAAATACTTTGGTTAAATTTTATTCGCAATATCAAACTGAGGAAGAAAAATCCCGTTTTCTATCCTTTACGGTTTTATTTCCTTTGTTATTAATAATCCCGCTTTTACTGATAGGTCTTGTTTTTTATGATGAGATTCTGTTTTTTTTGTCAAAAAAGAATGCGATTGTTAGAAGCTATATATGGTTAATACCTTTTATTGGATTGTGCATGGCCTATTTTGAGATTTTTTATGCCTGGTTGCGGGTAAATATGCATTCCGTTTTTGGAAATTTTGTAAAGGAAGTGGGGCTGCGATTATTTTCATTATTTCTATTAATAGGTGTTTATTATAATTGGCTTAGCGTTGAAGGTTTTGTGTATGCGACGGCAATTTTATATTTTTTGGCATTCCTGATAACCATGTTATATGCATTTAGTATTCAGAAGCCAACTTTTCAGTTTACAATACCTGCAAATACAAAAGATATACTGGTATATACTTTTTATATTATTTTATCCGGAAGTGTTGCTAATTTGCTTTTGGATGGGGATAAAATGATATTAAATCAATATATGCAGATAGAAAATATTGCTTTCTATTCTGTTGCTACCTATATTGCACTGGTTATTTCGGTTCCAAGCCGCGCTATGCATCAGATTGTATATCCAATTACAGCAAAATTAATGCATGATAACAAACATGATGAGTTGAATCAACTTTACAAAAAAACGTCAATTAACCTACAGATTGTGGGTGGTTTTGTAATGCTTTGCATATTTGTAAATATCGGTCAGTTATACGAGTTGGTTCCAAAAGAATACAGTGGTGGAATTGCAGTTGTATTTATGATTGGCTTGTCTAAATACTTTGATTTAATTTTAGGAAACAATAATGCGATCATTTTTAATACTAAATATTACCGTATGGTGTTGTATTTAGGATTAATGCTGGTTGCGTTGACCGTAATTTTAAACATGATTTTTATTCCAATTTTTGGAATTTTCGGATCTGCTTTTGCTACTTTATTATCGATTACCTTATATAGTTTGGCAAAACTGCTTTTTGTGGTGAAAAGGCTTCATTTGTATCCTTTTACTATTCAGACAATATATTCGATGTTAATTACATTTGCATTGTTTTTATTGTTTTACTTTTGGGAATTCCCTTTTTATCAATTGGTTAGTATTGCTTTAAAGTCAATTTTAGTAACCATTTTATATGTTTATTTAAATTATAAATTTGCGATTTCTCCTGATATCAATAAAGTAATCGATACTATATTAAAAAAGATAAGAATTAAAATTTAGTAGATTTCTAAAAAGGGAGTAAAAGTAATTTTAATTTGAAACTGTTTTGTCTCTATATTTGTTAGAAAAGATAACTAACTTATTGCTGACAGTATATGAAAAATAAAATAGTTTGTTTTTTAGCACTTTTTATGACTTTGTTTTCTTCTCTGGCTTTTGCTCAGAAGGACAGTTCTCAAACATCGAAAACGACTGTTAAAGAAGTAAAATCAAAAGGATATCCCGTAAAACCGTTTAAAGACACACTTTTTTATGTCTACAATAAAGTAGGTTCTTTTTCGCCCGAAAACAGAGCAAATGCAATTGCAGAAAAGATCAGAAAATTATACGAGGATTCATTCTTTATAGCTGATTCGATTTCGGTTGTACCTTCAGATATTTCTCAGGACATTGTTTATAAGAATGATTTTGTCATCATGTCTGTTTTAGATGCAGATGCAAAAGCGGAGAATCAAACTGCAGATTTCATTGCAAAGCGAAATTTACACCTGATCAAACGAGCGATTCTGTATCAGAATGACAATTACTCCATGCTTCCAAAAAGATTGGGGTATACAGCATTACTGGTTTTAATTATTGGATTTGTTTTGTACTTTGTTGGTAAAGTATTCAGCAGGGTAAAGCTGTACATCCTAAAAAATAGCGACCGACACTTTAAAGGATTCAAGTATAATAATATTAATATTCTCTCACCTCAAAAGCAGCAGTTTTTACTCATGCGATTGTATAGTGCTATTAAAGTAATAACACTTATTTTAATAGTATATCTTTCATTACCATTATTGTTCAGTATTTTTCCTGCTACCGAAGCTTATACAACTACTTTGCTGCGTTGGATTCTTTCGCCTGCAAAACTTGCGGTAATGGGATTTGTGGGCTTTCTGCCAAGTTTAGTCACTATAGTGGTTATCATTGTCATTTTTAAATATTCCATAAGAGTGATCAAGTTCTTTTTTGATGAGATAAAAAAAGAGAATATTAAAATTGATGGTTTTTACAGCGATTGGGCAATGCCTACTTTTAACATCATTCGTTTTCTGATGCTTGCTTTTATGCTGGTGGTTATATTTCCGTATTTGCCAGGGTCAGATTCTCCAATATTTAAAGGTGTTTCGGTATTTGTTGGGGTTTTGTTTTCTTTGGGTTCTTCTAATGCGATTGCTAATATGGTGGCGGGTTTGGTAATTACCTATATGCGTCCGTTTAAGATTGGTGATTTTATAAAAATTGGTGATGTTAGCGGAGAGGTTATTGAAAAAACGGCTTTGGTAACCCGTGTCAGAACACCTAAATTTGAAGATATTACGATTCCTAATGCAACTGTTTTATCAAGTACTTCGACTAATTATTCAGCCAATACAAAACATGCCAATAATGGTTTATTGATTCATACTACCGTTACGATTGGGTATGATGTGCCGTATAAAGACATTTATAAAGCATTGATTGAAGCTGCTCTAAAAACGGAAATGGTAGAGCAGACACCAAGTCCTTTTGTTTTGCAAACGAGTCTGGATGATTTTTATGTTTCGTATCAGATCAACGTTTACACTAAAGAACCTACGAAACAGCCCAGGATTTATTCGTCTTTGCATCAAAACATTCAGGATTCGTTTAATGCTGCCGGAATAGAAATTATGTCTCCACATTACGGAGCACTTCGCGATGGTAATGCGACGACAATTCCTGCAAATTACCTGAACAATGACTATCAAGCACCTCCTTTTAATGTTAAGAATAAAGGGTAAAGCTTTGAATTTCTGTAGGTAATCTTGAAATTTTAACAGTCTTTTGTTTTGTGGTTTATTTTATAAAAATTAACTTTAGCTAAGAATATGGCAACACTTTTTGTTATAGGGTAAAAATATCTTATGAAAAGCTGACAATAAAAGTACATGTTATAGTGTTTATTTTAATTAGAATGTTTTTTAGGAATTTATAATAGTGAGGTAATTGTAGTAGTATTTGGATTAATTTTTAAGGAATTATTATGAAGAACGGCCAACTCAGTCAAGAACAAAGCTTACAAGTATTTTCTAGTATGATATCAAGTAAAGTTAATAGTGGGTTTATACTCGAAGAAAGGAACGATGAATTGCTATTCGCGGTTTTGAGTAAAGGCGGAAAAGTAGTAAATCACAGTTTAAACTTTACGATTTTTTGCCTTACCCTCGGATTGTGGTCGTTTGCATGGCTTTATCTGACTATAGAAGCCACCAAGCAAAAGAAAATATTAGTTGCCATTGACGAAGATGGTTTTCCTTTTGAAGAAAAATGTTTAGTGGCATAACAGCTTAAATATGAAATAAAAAATCCAAATCTCAATTGTAATATTGAGGTTTGGATTTTTTATATTGAAATTTTTGTTAAGGTTAAAGTTTGTCTTTCAAGTACACTCCAGTAACCGATTCTTTTACTTTTACAATATCTTCGGGAGTTCCTGCAGCTAGTAGATGACCGCCATTTTCACCACCTTCCGGTCCCAAATCAATAATCCAGTCGGCACATTTTATGAGGTCAAGATTGTGTTCAATGACAATTATAGAATGTCCTTTTTCGATTAAGGCATCAAAGGAAGTCATTAATTTTTTAATGTCATGAAAATGCAAGCCGGTTGTTGGCTCATCAAAAACAAATAAGGCTTTATCTTTTGTAGCTCCTTTGACTAAAAAAGAAGCCAGTTTAATACGCTGTGCTTCACCGCCCGAAAGAGTAGAAGAGGATTGTCCTAACTGTACATATCCTAAGCCTACATCCTGCAAGGGCTGTAACTTCTGAGTAATTTTGGATTGTTTATTCTTGTCGAAAAAAGCAATTGCATCATCAATGGTCATCGTCAGAATATCGTTGATGTTTTTTTCATCGAAATTAATCTCTAGAATTTCTTTTTTGAAACGTTTTCCTCCACAGGTTTCACACGGTAGTGAAACATCGGCCATAAAGACCATCTCGACATTTATTGAGCCTTCTCCTTTGCAAGTTTCGCAACGGCCGCCATCGACGTTAAAAGAGAAGTGTTTGGCCTGATATCCTCTTACTTTGGAGAGTTTTTCTTTAGCATACAAGTCCCGAATATCATCGTAGGCTTTGATATAAGTTACCGGATTGGATCTTGAACTTCTTCCAATTGGGTTCTGATCGACATATTCGATATGTTTGATTTGCGAAAACGAACCTTTTAGTTCACTAAACTGACCTGCTTTTTCCGCAGCACTGTCCAGTTTTTTCTGCATGGCCGGGAACAGTATCTTTTTAATCAATGTACTTTTTCCACTTCCGGAAACTCCGGTAATGACCGTTAAAACGTCTAATGGAAAAGTGACATTAATATTTTTTAAGTTGTTCTCTCTTGCTCCTACAATGTCAATATGGTTTTTGAATTTACGTCTTCTTTTCGGAACAGAAATTTCTAAATCACCGTTCAGATATTGGGCGGTTAGTGAATCTGATTTCAAGATTTCTTTATATGTACCCTGAGCGACCAGTTTTCCACCAAATGTACCCGCTTCGGGACCAATATCAATAATCATATCGGCGGCTTTCATAATATCTTCGTCGTGCTCAACTACGATTACCGTATTGCCCAGATCACGAAGTGACAATAGAACTTTAATTAACCTTTCAGAATCTTTTGGGTGCAGACCAATACTGGGTTCATCCAGAATGTACATAGATCCAACCAGGCTGCTTCCCAAAGAAGTAGCAAGATTGATACGTTGCGACTCACCGCCTGAAAGTGTTGCCGAATTTCGATTTAAAGTCAGGTAATCTAAACCAACTTCAGTTAAAAAAGACAAACGATTGTTGATTTCGACCATTAATCGTTTTGCAATTTGCTGTTCGTAAACATTTAGATCAATGTTTTTGAAAAAAGTAACTAAATGTTTGATGGGCAAATCGACTAAATCTGAGACCGTTTTACCGTTTATTTTTACATAAGATGCTTCTTCGCGCAAGCGTTTGCCACGGCAGGCATGACATTTTGTTTTTCCACGGTAGCGGGACAACATTACGCGGTTTTGGATTTTATAGTTTTTCTCTTCAAGTTCTTTAAAAAAATCATTTAGACCTTGAAAATATTGGTTTCCTTTCCAGATTAGATCTTTCTGTTCTTCTGAAAGTTCGAAGAAAGGTTTGTGAATAGGAAAATCAAATTTATAAGCATGTTTGACCAGTTCGTCTTTGTACCAGCTCATACTTTCACCTCTCCAGGGGTAAATGGCGCTTTCGAAAACGGACAGAGAAGTATTTGGAATCACCAAATCAGCATCGATGCCAATAATATTTCCGTAGCCTTCACAAACCGGACAGGCTCCGTAGGGGTTGTTGAAACTGAATAAATGAACGTTAGGCTCTAAAAAAGTAATTCCGTCAAGCTCAAAATTATTCGAGTAAGAGAATTTTTTATCGGAGTTCAGTTCTTGTAAAAAACAAATGCCTTTTCCTTCAAAAAAAGCGGTCTGTACTGCATCGGCGAGGCGATTGTAGAATTCTTCTTCCTCTTTAACCACAATTCGGTCAATAATGAGCAGTATATCTTTATTGTCTAACTGATGAATGTCTGAAGATGTAAAATCATCCAGACGAACCATTTCATTATGAACTAAAATACGAGCAAAACCTTGCTGAAGCAGTACTTTCAGTTTGTCTTCCAATTGTCTGCCTTCTTCAAGATGAATAGGGGCAAGGAGGAGCCATTTACTGTCCAATTCTAAAGTTTTTACATCGGCAATCACATCTGTTACCGTATTTTTCTTTACTTCCTGACCTGAAACAGGTGAATAGGTACGACCAATTCGGGCATAAAGCAATTTCATATAATCGTAAATCTCTGTTGAAGTCCCCACAGTAGAACGCGCATTGGTGGTGTTAACCTTTTGCTCAATTGCAATGGCAGGCGCAATACCTTTAATGTATTCTACTTTTGGCTTGTCCAGACGCCCCAAAAACTGACGCGCATACGAAGATAAGCTTTCGACATAACGACGCTGCCCTTCGGCATACAAGGTATCGAATGCAAGACTCGACTTACCTGATCCTGAAAGGCCTGTAATAACAACTAGTTTATTTCGGGGTATTGCTACATCTACATTTTTTAAATTATGTACCTGTGCGCCTTTAATGATAATATTATGTTTTGGGTCGAGTGTCGAAAGATCAATTTGCATAAAAAAAGTCAATTTCTACAAAAGTAATCAATTTTGATTGCAATTTTGTCAATCAGATTGTTCCAAATTCTAACAGAATTCAGATGTACAAAATCAAAAGATTTAGAATTCAAAACTGATCAGATCGATGTGAGAGAAATAATAAAGGCAATTTGAGAAAAAATTAGCGATAGAATTTTCTTTCTAAATTAATAAAAAAAACATGTGAAATATATGTAACTACTTGTTTGTTAGGTTTTTAGTTGTTGTTATTTGAGTTAAAAGAGTATTGGATTAGGGGTGTTTTTGCCTGAGATAGAACAAAAACGAAGTGTGTCCTGCAATAATTAACAATTTATTGTTAATTATTCGCCTTTTTGTTTGCTTTTTAAAATATTAATTTGTTAAATTTGATCAAAATATTAACACTAGTCCATAACCCAAAAGCCACGCCTATAAAATAAAACTACTTTTTATAAAATTACTCCAAATTTTAAATAGAAACTAAAAAAGTAGTATTATGGCTGATGTGCATATTCCTGACGCTCTATTGGTAAAAAATTATGTTGAAGGCAACGAAAATGCCCTTGCAACATTAATTAAAAGGCACGAGTCTAAGATATATGGATTTATATATTCAAAGATTGCGGATAGAGATATTTCAAATGATATTTTTCAAGACACTTTCATTAAGGTAATCAAAACCTTAAAAAGTAATTCCTATAATGAAGAAGGTAAATTTCTGCCTTGGGTGATGCGTATTTCCCATAATCTGATTGTGGATCACTTTCGTAAAACCAAAAAAATGCCAATGTACAGAGAAACAGAAGAGTTTTCGATATTCTCTGTCATGTCTGATGATTCTTTGACTATTGAGAATAAAATGATTTTTGATCAGGTCGAGGTTGATTTAAAAAGAATCATCGAAGAGTTGCCGGAAGATCAGAAAGAGGTGTTGGTGATGCGTATGTATCAGGATATGAGTTTTAAGGAAATTTCAGAGCTTACAGATGTGAGTATCAATACAGCATTAGGAAGAATGCGGTATGCTTTGATGAATTTGAGAAAAATAATTGATAAACATCAAATTATTTTAACCAATTAATACTAATTCAGGTATTGCTTCGTTATACTAGTATAAAACGTTTTGATGGTATGGCGAAAATTTACTCTAAAAAGGCATTAGCTTCTAAAGATTTAAAACCAAAAAAAGAAGTTATTTCTTTTTTACTTAGTTATTCACAAGCCTTGAAAGTTGTGAAAATTGAAGATAAGAGTTTTGAAATTATAGCTAATTAAACAGCCCACTACATTTGTCGGATGTTTGTTTCGAAAGAAAAAACCAGATGGTCGTTCTGGTTAAAAGCTCACTATTTGCATGTAAAGGCAGGTAGTGAGTTTTTTTTTTTTGTTCAGTTGGTCCGTGGCAAAGAATGGGAGGAATTCTTTTGAGTTTGAAATCAGTAATTTTTTACAAAACCTAACTTACAGTAAGGGTCAGATATTCAGGTTGTAAAGCTTTGTATTTTGGCTTGTGTCTTTTGATTGATGTAAAAAGAAGCCTTCAGATTTTGGTCGGGTATTTTGTTAAATTTCTGTGTTTTGTTTGAATTTCATTTATTTATTTTATATTTAGCTTTATTATAGTTAAAAAGCGGATTTTTATTCAATGAATTTGCTCTATATAGATGATTTGTGTATTAAAAAACTTTCAATATATAGAAAAGTTCATTTAAGAGGATTCTTTTATAAGTCTAACCAAAAACCAAAAAATTGATGAAGAAAAACTACCCACACTTTGTTTCGTTTGTTGTTTCTGCTGGTATTTTGTAAAGAATAGCAAGAATGATGAGTTGTTGTCAGGTGTCTAAGCGGATGTAGTATTAATCTTTACTGCCTTCGTTTGGATGTTTTTGATAGTGTCTCATTGGATTACCCTAAAATCTATTAAACAACTAAACCAAACCGAAAATGAAAAAGAATCTAAAAATAGTATCATTATTCCTAATGATAAGTATTGGAGTGTTTGCTCAAAAAGAAGAATTAAAAGAGGCACAATCTTATTATGCTAAAGGGAAAAACCAGGAAGCATTAGCCGTTTTAAAAAAAATAGAATATCAAATATTAAATGCACCGGACGAGGTAAAGACGGATTATTTTTTTACAAAAGGTAATGTTTATAAGGATCTCGCAACAAAAAATGTCGATGCTGCAAGTAATTTTGCATTGGCATCAGCAGCCTATCAGGATGTGTTATTGTATGAAAACGAATCCCGAAATTATAAGTATGCTTTTAAAGCGAGTTCTGCGTTGAAAGAAATGAAGTTTAAATTGGTTGATGGTGCTTATAATGATTATAAAATTGGAAAATTTAAGGAAAGTGCCGATAAGAGTTACGAAGTATATTTGTTTGATAAAAAAGATACTTTAAACTTGTTTAATGCGGCCTCTTCTTCTTTGGCAGGTAAGGATTATAACGCTGCCATAAAGTATTTTGAGGAGCTGAAAAAAATAAACTATTCCGGAAAAGGGATGGTTTTTTATGCTACAAATAAAAAAACAAAACAGGAAGAAGTATTTATTTCGATGAGTGCAAGAGAATCTAGTATTAATGAAGGTTTATATGAAAAACCAAGAAATTTTAATCCGCCTTCTAAGAAAGAAGAGATTCTGGTTTCTTTAGGCTTTTCTTATCTGGAGAGAAATGATTTTCGCAATGCGGAGAAATACTATGAAGATGGATTAAAAATCAATCAGGATTGTTTAACCTGTTGCTTAAATTTGGCTTATGTTAAAGTGCAGTTTAGAAAAGAAATTCAGGATCAGATGTCATCATTGGGGACCAGTGTCAATGAAATGAAACAATTTGATAAATTAGATGCTCAGAAAGACGAAGTGGTAAAAAGTGCCATTCCGTATCTTAAAAAAGCACTGGTGATTGAGCCTAAAAATGAAAATGCTGTAAAATCGCTCTTAGGTATTTACAGATCGTTGAATATGACAAAAGAATACAATGCTCTTAAAGGAAGCATGTAAAAATAATAGGGAAGCTGCTAAACTTTCTTTTTAGCAGCTTCTTCTAATATCGATTTTTTACCAACAGTTCGGGTAATAATATCTTTTTCTAAATCCCATCCTCTTGCCGGGGAATATTCACGTCCGTACCAGATAATCTGTAGGTGCAGGTCATTCCATAATTCTTTAGGAAATAATCTTTTAGCATCTTTTTCCGTCTGTACTACATTTTTTCCGTTTGAAAGATTCCATCGGTACATTAATCGGTGGATGTGTGTGTCAACTGGAAAGGCAGGAACACCAAAAGCCTGTGACATCACTACACTTGCTGTTTTATGTCCAACTGCCGGCAAAGCTTCCAAAGCTTCAAAATCTTGTGGAACTTCACCATTGTGTTTGTCAATCAAAATATGTGATAATCCATGAATTCCTTTAGATTTCATTGGAGATAAACCGCAAGGGCGAATGATTTCTTTAATTTCTTCAACCGACATTTTAATCATGTCATACGGATTATCTGCTTTTGCGAAAAGTATAGGGGTAATTTGGTTTACACGAACATCAGTGCATTGTGCCGAAAGTAAAACTGCAATTAATAAGGTGTAAGGGTCTTTATGGTCTAATGGTACAGGTATAGTGGGGTAGAGTTCTTTTAACGTATTTATAACAAATGTTACTCGGGCTTCTTTATTCATTTCCGTAAATTTAATCCCGTAAAAATAGTATTATTTTAATTGTGAATTGTAAAATGTACATTGTAAAATGTGATAGGTGAATGGTTGATTGTGGGGAATGAATTATTTTTAAGTTGCAATCGAACAATCGAATAATCTAATAATCTAAGAGGTCTAACAATCTAATAATCTAAATAAATGGTAACATTACAAAAAGGCGATAAAGCACCAAATTTCTCAGGAGTAGATCAGGATGGGAAAACACATAAACTGGCAGATTACGTCGGAAAGAAATTGGTCGTTTTCTTTTATCCAAAGGCAAGTACTCCCGGATGTACAGCTGAGGCTTGTGATTTAAGAGATAATTTTGAGCGTTTTAAGGCGAATAATTACGAACTTCTGGGTGTTAGTGCTGACAGTCAGAAAGCACAGTTAAAATTTAAAGATAAGTACGAGTTTCCTTTTCCGTTATTGGCAGACGAAGATAAATCTGTAATTAATGCGTTTGGGGTTTGGGGGCCTAAGAAGTTTATGGGGAAAGAGTATGACGGAATCCACAGAACCACTTTTGTAATAGACGAAAACGGAATTATTGACGAGGTAATCGAAAAAGTGAAAACGAAAGAACACACTGCACAGATTTTGAAGTAAAAAAGAGTCTCAGTTTTCAGTCTCAGTTTTCAGTCTCAGTTTTCAGTCTCAGTCTCAGTCTCAGTCTCACTTTTCAAGTTTTAGTATACAGTGTAATAACTGCGACTGTAAACTGCGACTGCAAACTAAAAAAAGTCCCCAAAAAGAAAATTTCTTGTTGGGGACTTTTTTTTAGGTATTCTGCTCCAGTTCTTTCTGCGGATGGTATCCGAAAAGATGGTGTTCTTTGATGATTTCGGCAATACCGGTTGGAAGCATATGTTCCCATCCTGTTTTTCCCTGATTGATCATTTTTAGTACCTCACGAGAGAAAACTTCTAAGTTATGCGGATCATAATCTGCGATATCAATTACTTTTCCGTTGAATTTAAAGAATTTATACAATTCTTTCATTCTTGGGTGTACTTTTAAGTTGTTTGAGTTCATTAAAACGCCATTTTCATCCAACATTGGATATAAGAAAACTTTCATATCTCTGTAGAATAGTTTTCCAAAGGCTTCTAAGATTCCACCACTTAAATGACGGTAGTATTTCTCGTCAAAAATATCGACTAAATTGTTAACTCCCATGGCTAGTCCCATACGGGCTTTGGTGTAATTAGCAAAATATTCTACTACTTTATAATACTCCTGGAAATTTGAAATCATTACAGTTTGCCCCAGAGAGCAAAGTAATTCGGCTCTGTCCATAAAGTCACGCTCGTCAATTTCGCCATCAGAACGTAAGTTAGAAAGTGTAATTTCGAAAATAACCAGTGTATTGTCTTTTTCTACTTTGTTTTCTTCCAAAAACATCTTAAGCGACTTCTCATACATGTCCATGTTTACTTTTGTAACCGGACGGAAACTTCCTCTTAAAGCAAGAAGATTTTTTTTGTATAAAATAGCTGCCGGTAATATGTTTTTACCTTCCGGATTGAACATTACGGCATCAGTCATTCCGTTTTTAACCAGCTGCAAACTCATTAAACGATTGTCAACATGAGCAAAACGAGGCCCTGAGAAGTTAATGGTGTCGATTTCCAGTTGGTCTTTGTCTAAGTGATCGTATAAATAACGAAGTAATCGTTTTGGATCGTTGTATTTGTAAAAAGCACCATAAATTAGGTTAACTCCTAAAATTCCAAGTGTTTCCTGTTGTAGTCTGGCATCAGTTTCTTTAAAACGAATGTGTAGAATAATTTCGTTGTATGCTTCATCCGGTTCAATTTGATAGCGGATTCCTACCCAGCCATGACCTTTAAATTGTTTAGCGAAATCTATGGTAGCAACAGTGTTGGCATAACTAAAGAAAAGCTTTGTTGGATGTTTTTCTCTGCTTAATCGTTCTTCGATGATTTGCCCTTCATGGGTAAGCATTTTTTTTAACCGTTCCTCAGTTACATAACGTCCATCGTTTTCAGCTCCATAAACGGCATCACTAAAATCTTTGTCATAGGCAGACATCGCTTTTGCAATTGTTCCCGATGAACCTCCGGATCTGAAAAAATGCCTTACCGTTTCTTGTCCGGCGCCTATTTCAGCAAATGTCCCGTAAATATTCTCGTTTAAATTAATGCGTAATGCTTTGTCTTTTATAGAAGGAATCTGTTCGATGACCCTGTCACCTTTGAGTTTTATTTCTGTACCCATTTTATTTTAAATAGATTTGTTACAAAGTTAGTAAATTAGCCTTCTAATGAAAGAGAAATAATCCTATTTTTGTAAAAAAATTAAGTTCAATTGAAGGTATATTTTTTAGGTACTGGTACTTCTCAAGGCATTCCGATAATCGGAGTGGATCATCCTGTTTGTAAAAGCACTGATGCTAAGGATAAAAGACTTCGTGTTTCCATTTGGATTACATGGGACGATCACTCGTATGTGATCGATTGTGGTCCTGATTTCAGGCAACAGATGCTTTCCTGTGGCTGCCGAAAACTCGATGCTATCTTATTTACACACGAACATGCTGATCATACGGCCGGTTTAGATGATATTCGTCCCTATAATTTCAGACAGGGCGAGATTCCTGTGTATGCGCATCAGCGTGTAATCGACAATTTAAAACGTCGTTTCGATTATGTTTTTGAAACTGTAAACAAGTACCCGGGAGCACCCAGCGTTAAAACGATTGAGGTAGTGAATGACGTGCCTTTTAGCATTGGCGATAAAACAGCAATTCCAATTAATGTAATGCACGGTGACTTGCAGGTTTTTGGATATCGCATCGATGACTTCGCTTACTTGACGGATGTTAAAACGATTGATACAGCAGAGGTTGAAAAACTTAAAAATTTAAAGGTACTGGTTGTAAATGCTTTGCGTCTAGAACCGCACGATACTCACTTTAATCTTCAGGAAGCATTGGATTTTATCGATTTAGTGAAACCTGAAGTTGCTTATTTAACGCATATTAGTCACGTTTTAGGCTTTCATGAAGAAGTGCAAAAACAATTGCCCGAAAATGTTTTTCTGGCTTATGATAATTTAGAAATTACAATTTAATTATATTACAAAAATGAAAAAATCCTTAATGCTTTACCTTTTTATCCTTGCGATATTAATGAATGTTTTTACCTATATGTTTTACAGCAGCGAAGTGAAATTTGAGCAGGACAGATATGTAAAAACGACCAAAAAGCTGAGAGACAGTATCAATTTGGTATCAACAAAATTGGCGGAAGCAGATTATTTTTCTTTAGAACACAATGAAAATGCACAGAATTATTTTGATAATAGTGCAACTGGAGGAAAAGTTATTTTATATGAAAAACTAATCCCACTGGTAACAGAGAAATTATTGGACTTAAATGCAAATCCAAATGGGAATCCTTATACAGGACAAGACAAAATTGGTCCGAATAAATTTATTATCAATAAGGTGAAAATTTTAAATCACAGATGGATTATTGCGGATTACAGCAATGGTGAAATGTGGGGTGAAGTGTTGTTGAAGTACTTTGTTAATGACGACGAAAGTATTACTTTTGAAGTAAACCAAACCTGGCTGTATCAAAAGTAAGAAGCTCTTTTCTTATTTCTAAACGGGTTTAACTAAATATTCGACTTATGAAAAAGGTGTTTTTACTTGCTATTGTTGCGGGACTTTCATTTTCTTGCGGGAAGAAAGTTGCTGAAGAAAATAAAACTTCTGAAAAGAAAGAAGAAGTTAAACCAGCTGTTGTTGGAGGAGATTCAGATGCCCATGGATGTAAACCTTCTGCGGGTTACATCTGGTCGGCTCTTAAGAAAGAATGTGTTCGTCTTTTTGAAGTCGGTACAAAACTAGCTCATGCCGAAGATGGGAAAACGTATTCTACCGTAGCTTATGTTATCTTTGACGGAAACCAAGCGGAACTTTTTCTGGACACTCAAAAAGAACCAATTCTTTTAGAGAGAAAATCAGAAGGAGAGCCTTGGATTAAAGGTGATCTGCAGTTAATTCCCTGGAAAGGTTATGTTTTAAAGAAAGACGGGAAAATTATTTATACGGGAGAATAGTTTAGTGTTCAGTCGCAGTCTCAGTATTCAGTCTCAGTCTCAGTTTTCAGTTTCAGTTTTAAAGTAAGACTGAAAACTGAGACTGAAAACTAGACAATTCTTTTGATAAATTCAGAAGTTACTACCTGTGCAAATTCTTCATTTAAACTGGCAAGAGCGGTTTGGTGAATGATTTCGGCAGAGAATTCCTCTCCGTTGATACCTTTTTTATTGAAAGTTGCGGTAGCATCAGAAATGAGGTAAACGTTATAGCCAAAGTTTCCCGCCATTCTAGTGGTTGTAGAAACGCAGTGATCTGTTGTTAAACCAGCGATAACAACAGTTTTGATTTTAGCATCGTCAAGTAATTCCTTTAAATTAGTTCCGATAAAAGCGCTATTGACATTCTTCCTGATGATTGTTTCGCCTTCTTGTGGTTTTACAATATCCTGAAATTCATTTCCCGGATGGGTTTCATTCAGAATAGAGTTTGGATTAGAAGAACAATGCTGTACATGGAAAATGGGCATTTTTTTGTTTCTCCAGATTTCTAAAAGTTCAGCAGCACTTTGTTCAGCAGCTAGATTATTTCGTTCTCCTCCCCAGTAAACAATATCATTAAATCCTTTCTGAATATCAATTAAAAGTAGCGCCGGGTTGTCTAATTTTTTTAAACTCATAAGATTAGTTTTTTTAATTTTGATCATTTTTGAGGATTGAGATTGAATTTCATCTCGAAAGACTACTTTTTGTTAGCCAATTACTAATGTTACAGTGTTATTTCAAATGTAATTTTAGCTTTTAAGGCTGTGAAAATTTTAATTAGCGTTTCTATCGTTACATTTCCAGTGTTATTTTCTAATTTTGAAATTTGCGCTTTTTGAACCCCTATGAGCTTGCCCAGATCTTCCTGAGTCAGATTGCGTTCTTTTCGGGTTTGTCTGATAGCATTGGCAATTAAGTCAAGTTGCAAGTTATATTCGAACTTGTCTCTGTTTGGTGTGCCTATTTTTCCAACTAATTCATCTGTTACGACTTCTAATGTATATGTTTTCATTACTGTATAAAGTAGATTAATCTTTCTCTTTAAAATAATTCAATTGTATTTTTTTTGCTTTTAGTATTTCTTTGGAAGCAACTTTACTTTGTTTTTTTATAAAACCATGTGTTGCTATTACTAAGGTGCTTTTTATATTGGTTTTATCCCAAAAAGCGAGCAATCGATATTGATTTCCTTGATAGAGTGTTCGGAGTTCCCAAATATCATCTGTTAGTTTTTTAAGAAGCTCCGGATCGTTTTTGATTTGTGCTTTATGTATATTGTAAATAATCTTTTCAGAATGTTTTGGTTCCATGTTTTTTAAAAATAAATAAGCTTCTTCAAGAAACTGAACTTCAAAAAGTTTTTCCATTTCATTTTTCCATTTACAAAAATAAGCAAAAGTTTCCATGAAAGGAAACTTTTGCTTATTTTTTGTTTTTGATGATTTAAATTATAAAATCTAGACTCTAAAAATACAAATGTTTTTTTGCAAATTGATTTTTGTTGTAAGAATTATATTGTTTTTTTAATGGAAAAAGATTTAAGATTCGGTGCTGTAATTGAAAAAGTTAATTATATCAACAGCCAATTGTTTAAATCAAAGAAATTCTGAGGAGCTACGCCATGTCCAACCGGGTATTCTTTATAGGTAATTGGAATATTCAAATGTTCTAAAATTGCAGGCGTTTTTCTGGCCCACTCGATTGGAATTACCTGATCGACAGTTCCGTGTGAGGCAAAGAATTTTAGGTTTTTAAAGTCATTTTTATCATAACCTTCTTTGATGATATCTTCATTAAAATAACCACTCATAGCCACTACACGCTGTACTTTTTCAGGATATGAAAGTGCAACGGAATAACTCAGAATGGACCCCTGACTGAAACCAATCAAAGTTACATTATTAGCATCAATAGGGTAGTTAGTCGTTAATTCATCAATAAAGCCAGCAATTACATCACGGGAAGTTTTTGCCTGTTCGTTGTCAGAAAATTTATTCTGATCTGCATCAAAGTTAATCGCATACCAGGCATAAGCGCCATATTGTAAATCATAAGGTGCTCTGGCTGAAATAATATAATAGTTATCAGGGAGTTCGGTTGCAAATGAGAATAAATCGGCTTCGTTGCTGCCGTATCCGTGTAATAAAATTAAGACAGGATTTTTGTCTAAGATAACTTTTGGTTTTTGTATTTTATATTCTAGAGATAGATTCATTTTTTTAGTTGTAAGATGTGATGTGAATTGTGAAATATAAGATGTGAAATGTAAGATGTATTAAGATAAAGCTTGTCGGGCTTCGACTTCGCTCAGCCTGACAAGCTTTAATCTTTGCTCCTGACAAGCTTCGACTTCGCTCAGCTTGACAAGCTTTAAGCTTGATAAAAAAATGCGATTAAAATCTTAAAACCAGGGTTATTGGAATTTAAAATTTGGAATTTTTCTAATTGTAATTTAAAATTTACCCTATTTTTTGAAACCATTTTTGGAAAAGCGCTCCCACTAACGGAATTGGTTTTGTTTGTCCCTGAATGGCGGTAAAAATGCCGTAAGTCCATAAAATCGAAATACAGATCCACATTGGGAAAGTAATAAAGAAGCTGTCAAAATTGCTGATGATGGCTCCGAATGAAATAAAGGTTAAAGACAATCCTAATGCCTGGCGAATGTGAAAAGAAGCAAAGCTGTTTTTGTCTTCTGAGTTCATAGACATTGCGATTAGTACCCCAATAATCAAAATATAACTGGTGATAGCGATTGGTTTTCCTTTTTCAATTGAATTGTTCATTGTAATTATTTAGAGGTAACAAGTTGATTTTGATTGAATATTCCGTACACAGCTCCTTTGGTTTCTGCTCCTAAAAAAGCAGAGTTTTTAGATTTGGAGAGAATGTTTTCTTTGGTAAAAGTTGATTTTCCTTCCGGAGTAAAGAAAGTGAAGTTCGCTTTTGAGCCTTCCGCTATGATGCTTTTTTCAATTCCGAAAACCGTTTTACCCAACGTTAATTTTTCAATTATGGTTTCTAAAGGCAGAACTGTTAATAAAGCACCAAAAGCACTTTCCAGACCAATTGTTCCATTTTTGGCAGTGTCGAATTCCATTTTTTTGAATTCAATATCAATTGGATTATGATCGGAAGTAATCATATCAATAGTCCCGTCTAAAACTGCGTTTAAAAGAGCTTTTCTGTCTGTTTCGCTTCGTAGTGGTGGAGTTACTTTAAAACGGGTGTCAAATTCTTCCAGTTTTTCATCGGTTAGTACCAGATGATGTACAGCAACACTGCAAGTAACTTTCAAGCCTTTTGCTTTGGCCTCTTGAATCAATGCGACAGTTTTTGCAGTAGAGACGGTCGGGATGTGTAACTTTCCACCGGTATATTCTAGTAGAAATAAGTTTCTTGCAACTTGTAGTTCTTCTGCCAAAGCAGGGATTCCTTTAAGTCCTAATCTTGTTGAAACGATTCCTTCATTTGCAACACCGTTTCCTTTTAAATTAGGATCTTGTGCATAAGTAATTACTAATCCATCAAAATCCTGTACATATTGTAAAGCAATTTTTAGAAGATTAGCGTTGTCGATACTTTTGTTGTAGTCTCCAAAAGCAACGGCTCCGGCATTTTTCATATCGTAAAGCTCTGCCATATCTTTTCCTTCGCTGGCTTTAGTTAAAGCTCCAATTGGCAAAAGTTCAGTAGCAAAACCGTTTGCCTTATTTTTTACAAAATTTACCTGTGATTGGTTGTCAATAATAGGGAAGGAGTTGGGTTGAAGAGCAACGGCTGTAAAACCACTTTTTGCGGCAACATTCAATCCGTTGGTGATTGTTTCTCTGTCTTCGTAGCCCGGCTCTCCAAAAGAAACGCTACTGTCAAACCAACCTTGAGAAAGATGTAAATGATCAAATTTTACCTCTTTTGCATTATCAATTTCAGGAAGTGAAGTTCCTATTTTTTCAATTAAACCATCTGCAATTAAAAGATCAACGGTCTGGTTGTGAAACGGACTCTCTGAATCGATTATTTTGGCGCTTCTGATGATTATTTTCATATGTAGAGAAATTTATTTATTATTTTTCAGATTCTCGTTTGTCATTCCGACGTAAGGAGAAATCGCATTTCAATATTCCGTGCAGTGCGTTCTCAGCGAGTGTGATTTCTTCTTACGTCGAAATGACATACAAGCTAAAAAAAAACTACTTTACAAATTTTATTATTGCTATTTCTAATGCTAAAAATAACAGTGCAAAGATAACAAACCATTTCCAAATTTGGCTGTCTGTTCGTTCCGTTTGTAAGGTGTTAAAAATGGTTGAAATAGTGTCCGCTGTTTTAAAATCAGAAACCACATTGGTGTTTACCTGACTCAGGTCACTTTCGCTTCTTTTGTAATTGAAACTTAGGTTTTCGATCCATTCTTTTCGGTCAAAAACACTATAATTTCCTGCCGTTTCAGGGAAATCATTAAAGGTGAGTTTAACTTTGTTATTTAGTATTTGCTGAATGGGAATAAAGGAATCATCATTTCCTTTTACTTCCAAAATGGCGTCTTTTGTTAATAATACATCTACAAAATAAGGCTGATTACTGCCTATAATCAAAGCGTTAACCCCGGTTTTTTGATTGTTCTGCCCCATTTTATAAAATAAAGGGACAATCAAAGGAGATTGCTGAAAGTTTGAATTTGTGGCATTAATAGGTGCCGTAAAGACAGTAATTCCCGAAACCGGATTTTGAATGGCTGTTACAAATACGCTTTGGTCCTCGTAGGATAAAACGGCTGGGTATGGACTTGAAATACCAAAAGAACTGTTTGTTTTTGGATATTGAAAGTTCGTGATTTTGTTCTCAAACACACCGGAGAATAGTGGATGATCAAAATTGATTTTGGTGATTAACTTCGCTTTGTTTTCAAGAGTGGTAAACTGAATTTTTCCAAAATTACCCAAGAAAGAATTCAAATTAGAAAGGGATGTTTTTTCGGAAGGGATCACTACTAAATTACCACCTTTAGCGACAAATGCTTTTAAGGTAGTTTGTAATGCCTGAGGAACTTCTGTCAGTTCGTTTAGAATAATGGTGTTTTGTTTGTCTAAACTGTTGTAATCCAGGTTGCCGATCGAATAGTTGTTGTAGTTGAATTCTGCCGATGTATAAATTCGGGATAAGAAATTACTTTTTTCGGGTTCACCAATACTGATGATGTTTGTTTTCTTTGTTTTCAGGATACTGAAAAAAAGCTTGTTGTCGTACGTCAATCCATTGTCTTCAATAACAACATGACCATGAAAAGCTTCTTTTGGAATGGTAAAGTCTATTTTCTTTTTCTTTGCATCAAAATGGATAATGGTTTTGGCAATCAGTTTATTTTGATTGTACAAGGCCATTGAAACGGGTTTGAAATCTTCGCCGTAAGCAGACAGATTAACGCTTATCTCATAGAAATTCTCCAGAGTCTGATTGATAAAAACACTGTCAATGGCAATATTGTTTTTCTGTTCCGCTTCCGGAATAATAAAATAAGGTTTCTCTTCGGTGTCAAGGTTTTTTATGTCCTTTTCGGCAAGACCTACCGCATCGGTAATAATGACAATATCTTTTTTATGAGCTGATTTGTGCGCTTTGATCTTTGCTATTATCGATGGAAGTTCAAAAGGTGTAGCGCTGTATTTTAGGTTTTGTAGTGCACTTTTGGATGATTTAATGTCGGTATTCCAATAGTTTTCAGTGTTAGTCAACAGCGAAAAAGAGGAAGTTTCAGGCGTGTTTTCGAGAAGTTCCTGCACAGCACGTTTTAGCAGTTCTCCTTTTTTTCCTTTTGCCTGCATGCTAAACGAATTATCGAGAACGATATACATTTCATTGGCAGCATTTTTACTGTCTTTAGCCTCAAAAAAAGGCTGGGCAAAAGCCAGAATAATACAAGTCAACAACAGTAAGCGGGTGGCTAATAACAATCGTTTTTTGATTTTCGAACTCTTTCGGGTCTGAACAGAGATCTCTTTCAGGAAGCGAACATTAGTAAAAAAAGAGGTTTTAAAACGTCGTAATTGAAATAAGTGAACCAGAATTGGAACAATTAACAAGAACAGAAAGTATAGAATTTCGGGATGTTTAAAATGCATTCGGGCTTCGATTTACTTCACTACGTTTTATTTTTCGCGAAGACACTGGTCAAAAATACAAATTTTTACTCAAACCTTATCAGTTATAAAGCAGATTATGAGTAAACGCCGTTGGCTATTTTTTTTGATGAATTTAGATCCTTTTTTGTTGAAGAAACGATTTGCATCGTTTGAAAAATGTAACTTTTGGGATCCCATTTGTAACAAAAAAATAGGATTAGAGAAGATATTATTCGCTATTTTAGCGTATCTAAAACAATTCAAGGATTATGAAAAGATTATACATACTGCTTTTTTCTGCTTTGTCCTGCGCAGGTTTACAGGCTCAGAACAAATTTAATTTACTGGTAGGAACTTACACGAATACCTGTCAGAGTAACGGAATTTATGTTTATGATTTTAATGCCGATTCCGGTGATTTCAAATTGAAAAGTTCCTCAGAAAATGTAGTAAGCCCAAGTTATTTGTCGGTTTCAGCAGACAATAAGTTTGTGTATGCCGTAAATGAAAACGGGACTCACAGTGCTGTTAGTGCTTTTGGTTATGACGCAGGATCTGGAAAATTAACTTTTCTAAATAAAAATGATGCGTTGGGTGCCGATCCTTGTCATTTGATTAATGATGATAAAAATGTGCTTGTCGCGAATTATTCAGGAGGAAATATTGCCGTTTTTAAGAAGAATGCCGATGGAAGTATTTCTGAAGCACAGCAGTTAGTTCAGCATGCAGGAAAAGGAATTAATGCAGCGCGTCAGGAGAAAGCACACGTACATATGGTGGCCTTTTCACCTGATAAAAAATTTGTTTTGTCTAATGACTTAGGTCTGGATAAAGTTTTTGTGTATAAATACAATCCGAATTCTAAAAACGAAATCTTAACGCTAAAAGGGTCTGCAGATGTAAAACCGGGGAGCGGACCAAGGCATTTGACTTTTAGTAAAGACGGTAAATTTGTGTATCTGGTTCAGGAATTAGACGGTACACTGACGACTTTTAGTTTTGACCCAAACGGAAGTCTGAAAGTTATTGGAGAGACCAGTATTTTGCCAAAAGGATTTACAGGAGGAACCGGAGCGGCAGCCATCAAAATTTCACCTGACGGAGCATTTTTGTATGTTTCAGATCGTGTCGATGCGAATGCTGTTTCCGTTTATAAGATTCAGAAAAATGGTGGGATTGAATTGGTGGAGCAGGTGAGTACTCTGGGAAAAGGCCCAAGAGATTTTGCGATTGATCCCACGGGTAATTTTCTTTTAGTAGGACATCAATATACGAATGATATTATTATTTTTAAAAGAGATAAAACAACTGGAAAATTAACCGATACAGGCAAGAGAATCGGGTTGTGCTCTCCGGTGGGGTTGGTTTTTACGAGGATATAGTTTATTGAGGTGCTAAGGTTCTGAGGTTCTAAGGAGCTAAGACTATGAGTTTCGAACAATAAAAAAGCTCAAAATAGAGAACTAAGTTATTCTTAATTCAATATTTTAAGCTTTTTGTTTAATCCTTAGTATCTTAGAACCTCAGAACCTTAGTGCCTTAGTATCTATTTATCCTTATCCTTCCTTTTCTTATCTCTCGTTTTCAGCATGTTTCGATTGACAGATCCGTGGGTTTTCTTTTTGGTTTTCGACGGACCTCCAAGATTGACTTTTTTGTTCTTTTTCGATTTTTCGTGAAACGCACCGTCACCCTCAAGTTTTGGTTTTTTCATTAAAAACTTAATAGGCTGCTTGTCTTTTTCAGGTTCGATTAATTTGGTTGAAATTTCAACTTCTTCAGGGAAATGGGCAATTTCCAGTTCCTGATTCATTAATACTTCAACTTCAATTTTGAATTCTTCTTCACGTGGCGTGATAAAACTAATGGCAGTTCCTGTAGCATCTGCACGTCCTGTACGACCAATTCTGTGCATGTACAGTTCAGGGAATTCAGGAAGTTCAAAGTTAATAACGTGGGAGATGTTCGAAATGTCTAAACCTCTGGCCATAATATCGGTGGTGATTAATCCGCGAAGATTACCTTCCTGAAATTCTGCCATAGTACTCAAACGGTAATTTTGAGATTTATTAGAGTGTATTACTCCAAACTGATCTTCAAAATCCTCTTCGATTCGGGTATGAAGCATATCCGAAATCTTTTTATTGTTCACAAAAACCAAAACACGTTCCATGCTTTCATTGGTTTCCAGTAAATGTTTTAGCAAATTTACTTTGGTATTGAAATTCGGAACATTATAAGTAATCTGTGTAATTTTTTCCAAAGGTGTTCCCGAAGCGGCAAGTGTTACCTCTTCCGGAAAGTCAAAAAAGTCATTCAGTACAGCATCAACTTCATCGGTCATGGTTGCTGAGAATAGAATGTTTTGACGTTTGGTTTTCATCATCGCCAAAAGAGCAGTCAATTGCGTACGGAAACCTAAATTTAGCATTTCATCAAACTCATCAATAACTAATTTCTGAGTTTCATCAAAACGTACTACGGCATCCAATGCTAAATCCATTGTTCTACCAGGTGTTCCAACTAAAATGTCTACACCTTCATACACTGCTTTTTTCTGTGTATTGATGTTTACTCCACCAAAAATCCCCAGTGTTTTAACCGACATGTATTTGGTTAATTTCTCTACTTCTTCTACTACCTGAACGACTAATTCACGGGTTGGAACCAGAATTACAATTTTAGGCGTATTGGTATTGGTGAATTTGTATAATTTTAGAAGGGGTAATAAGTAAGCAAATGTTTTACCGGTACCGGTTTGTGCAATTCCCATCATGTCACGGCCAGACATAATCACTGAAAAAGATTTTTCCTGAATTGGGGTAGGAGTAACAAAACCTAGTTCGTCGATGGCTTTTTGTACTGATTTTGGGAGATTGAATTTTTCGAAAGTGCTCATTTGCATTAAATTTTGTGCAAATATAGCTATAAATAGCTGAAAATCGTTGTTTCTTAGAAATTACGACAGTTTGTGGGCTTCGAATTTCTTAAAAATGCAGTTTAAAAAACTATAAAAATCGTTTTATTCGCAGTAAAAGTTCATTTGGATTAAAGGGTTTAGCAATAAAATCGTCTACACCCAATTGAAAAGCTTCTTCAACAGTGTTTTCTTCTTCTCCCAGTGAAGAAAGTGCAATAACACGGATATCATTGTAATTTTGCTTGATTTCATTGATAATTTCCAGACCGGATTTAAGAGGTACGGTAATCGTGGTAATCACCAAATCCGGCATAATAACAGGAAGCCGCTCCATGGCATTGATACCATCTTTTGCGATACTTACTTTGAAGCCTTCTTTTTTTAGAATGAATTTTAAAATCTCAACAGTCATATCATCATTATCGATGATCATAATTTTTTTATTGGTAGTATCCATTTCGACTATTATTTTTTATACAACTCTATTTCGTCCAGCATTATCATTGCTTTTTTGTTTTTTCGCTTTCTCCAGACGGGCAATTCCTTCTGGTTTTCTACTACGATTTTGATCTTGGTAAAACTACTGAATCTCTGATTTTCGACTTCCCATGATTGTGTTGTAATTTCGTAGTCTTCTGTTAAATTGTTGCAAATTTGCTCTTTAATAAGTTCCCATTTCTGATTCTTAAAACCATAGATTTTTATTTTTTTTGGTGTAAAAATCCAATGTCTCTGATCGTTTAGGAAATTTAATTTTAAGAGGTTGAAATCAAGATTTTTGGTTTCGATTTCAATTTCCGGATTCGCATCATACCATCCAATCCAGTTGATATTAAAGTTTTTGTACCCTATGTTTCCATCAACCAAACCATAACTTCCTTTGCCTTTAAACTCATCAGATGGAGGTATTATAAAGGTAACTTTCAGGTCCTCGCCTAAATGAGTAGTGGTGTTTTTGCCAATTTCAATCCATTCTTTATAATAATTATCAGGAGAAATTCCGTCTTCGCTCAATTCATAAACTCCAAACTGATTGCAGGATTTTGAGAATTTTAGAACTCTTTCAGTTAAACCCGGTTTTACTTCTTTTTTGCCTTGGTTATTTACAACAAACATTCCGTGCTGGTTTTTTCCATAAAATTTGGCCTGCTCAAAATAAACAAATTCTAAAGCCAGTCGTAATTTATGAACGCGTGAGCTTAAAATGGAATCATTTTCGACGGTATTATTGGCCTGTTCCAGAAAATGATCGTAGTGATCCATAGCTTCAGGCGTCAAGAACGTATTTCGCGCCTGTACAGGACCAGAATAAATATCTAAATAAGCTTTACTTTTGCTTTGATTGGCTTCTATGAGGTCAAGATATTTTGCGACATAGGGCGCTGCTTTTCCATAAAAACCTCTGAGGAAATCAGCAGTAACAGCTTTAATGTCAATATCAGTATTCCACATTAATTTTGCCAGGAGATATTGTCGCAATTCCGAAAGATCTCCCGGAACATCAGCATATCCCTGTACAAATAATCCCTTTACTTTGTTTTTTTGAAAGAGTTTATAGTTGTTTTGAAAAGATTCAAAATTAGGAAAAGGGGACATGAAATTAGAGAATTGAACGGTGTAGTCCCATAAAAATAGCTGTGGTGAAGTTGTGCTCCAGTTCTCAAGGTTTTTGATAAATGATGGATTGTTCTGATTGGTAATGGGTTTGCCGCGATCCAGTTCAATAGGGCATAAGATCGTATAAATGTTTGGAGCTATTTTCAGATTTACAGGAGGTTTGAAGGTATGAAGATAGGCTAGGGTTGTAATTTTGGTTTTAGGAAAGTGAGCGGCGATTTTATTTAGAAAGTAATAAAACGAACCTTGCGGACCACCATATTTAGTGTTCATGGCTTTGCATTGCGTACATTCACAATACACGACGTCATCATTCTGGCTGACAGAATAGAATTGCGCATGGGGTGTTTTTGCGATAATTTCAGTCATTTTTTCCTCTACCAGATTCACAACAGTGTCATTGGTCATGCACAAAGATTCTGTATTTCGTTCTCCTTCGTACAAAGCAAAAAGTTGAGGATTAGTTTTAAAATATTCTTTTGGCGGAACAAGCATGCTAAAAGAATGTCCCCAAAGACCAAAATCGTCAATGTGCCAGTCGAGTTTGTGCCAGTCCCTGAAATCTTCGTCATAACAATCAGGGAAAAACAAAGCTCTGTAATCAAAAGAGGGCTGATAGATTTTACTTGTGTTTTTTGCAAAAGTAAACTGAGTTACTTTTGGAATATAAGTTTCTGTTGCGGTAAATTTCCTAAATTCCCAGATTTCGAGTAAAGTATAAACGGCATAGCGCAGGTATTTCTGATTTGGAGCCGTTATATAAATTGATTTTGAATCGCTTTTGACATTGAATTCATTTGCTTTGAGTTTTTTATCATTGGAAATTTCCAGTATGATTTCGGAAGCATCACTCTCTTTTTGACTTTTTGTAGTAATTTCAAATGGTTTCGACACGGATTTCTCCAGATATAATTTTAGTATTCCTGCCGCAGCCTGAGTACTTTCAGCGGTAGCAATAATTTTGGTTTTATCGGATATTGTAATTTCAGATTGTGCCATCATCTTAAAACTAAGCAGGGTGAGAATAAATATTTGCAAATATTGAAGACGCTTTTTTTTCATACGATTTAAAATTTATATTGCAGTAAAAAAGCAAAATCAAGTTCGTTTTGAAACTTTTTAGGGGTGTATTCCTGTTGGTTGTTGGTGATTAATATTCCAAAAATATAATGGGTTCTGATTAATTTATAAAAGCCGGCACTCAGTCTGTACGAACTTAAAGAAGCTCTGTTTTCATATTCCGCTGCTCTGGTCTGATCGTCCGGTGAAGTTCCATAACCTGCAATTAGGGTAAGATAATCAAACTTAGTTCCGTAATAGTAGCGGGAGGTAAGGGTAAAGGACGGTGCGTCTTTTTGAATGTAAGATCTTAAATTGACCCAGTATGCCCCGAAGTATTTTCCTAATCCTACATTTAAAGTTTTTAAATTACTGTTGTCCTGCATTTCGATGTAGCGGAAGCCTAAATCTGCCTCCCAGCCTTTGGCGAAATTGTAGAAATAGCAATACCCTAATCTCCATTCAGGAAAAGCGATGTCACTGCTGTAGGCGACATCAATGTAGGAATAGTTGTTCTTCTTTCCCGAGAGGTAAGATTCGACTTCAAATTGAAGTCCGCTGGCCATGACCTGACTGGAAGATCGTCTTTCAGCATGGCTAACTCTTCCAATTAAACTTCCCCAGGTACGTTGATGCGTATAATCGGCACTTGCCAGATGCCACGGGCCAACACCGTCGCGATCAATTGTGGTGAAGTTGTAATAAACACCCCCCCGATCCATATTAGTTCTGGAGTACAAGGCAAAAAGACGCTGTTCGATGTCGGCATCATTGGGGTATTTTGTTCTTATCGATTTGAGATTTTTTTCCTCATTTTTAGTGTCATTCTGCAGAGAATAAATTGCAATTCTTTTTAGCCTGAAGGTTTTGTTGTCGGGAAACTGGTCAATTGCTTTATTGGTTAAGACCAGAGCTTCATCGTAATTTTTCGCCTCTAAATCGATATTGATCAGATAGAGATAGGCATCCTCATAGGCCGGGTTTTTATCAATGACATAGTTATAGTAAAATCGGGCACTGTCTTTTGCTTTTGTCAGGTCATAATTTCGCCCCAATACCAAATAGAAATCCAGGTAGTCCGGAGCCAGTTTTTTTCCTAACTGAGCTCTCTGAATATTTGCTTTGTAGTCCGGACGGGCATTTCTCATGTCCTGAAGCACAACAGTCAAAAGGCTGTCAGTGTCTATTTTTCTTTGACCTTTTGTAGTTTGGCAAGTCAATAGAAATAAACAAAAAAGCAGTCTTATTAGAGCTATAGTTCTGTTATGTTTCATGATCAGCTTATTTTTTAGTTGGACTTTCATATCCTTTACGGACCATTACGCCCCAGTTTTGTTCTTTTCTTCGAAAGAAGAACCAATAGCCTTTCAGTGAGGCGTAAATCGTTATCGGATGGTACACAAAAGGCTCAAGTGCAGCCATCCCGATAAGAACCATTAATTCTTTATAATTGGCATAACTTTTATATAGTATTTCATCTATCAATATGGATATTATGGTTATGGAGAGATAGAATAGATAGACTAATAAGCTTATAATCAGTAAATACTGGTAGTCGATCATTCCAAATATAAAACTGAAAATTAGAGTCAGAATACCAATAAATTCTATAATAGGAACTAAAAACTCAAAACTGAAAAAGAAAGGTAATACCAGAAAGGCTGTTCGTCCGTATTTTGGATTTAAAAACATTTTTCGATGTAAATACAAGGTTTGAACCAGTCCACGAGCCCATCGAATACGTTGTCTTAAGAATATTTTTCGCGTACTGGGAACTTCTGTCCAACAGAGTGATTCGGGAATGTATTTGATTAAGTATTTTTCTTTAGTATCGTGCATGTATTTTCGCATGCGCGTCACCAGTTCCATATCTTCACCTAAGGACTGATGCCAGTATCCACCCGCTTTAATCACAATGTCTTTATCAAACATACCGAGACCTCCGGAAACCAAAAGCAGACCGTTTAGCTGACTCCATGCCATTCTTCCAAATAAAAAAGAGCGTACGTATTCTAATTCCTGAAAACGCGGATACCATTCTTTAGGATAATGAACTTTAAACAAAAAGCCTTCCTTGATATCGCAGGAGTTTGAAATCCTGATTCCGGCTCCACAAGCAATGACACGAGTTTCATTTTCCATAAAGGGTTTGGCCAGTTTCAAAATAGTATCTCTTTTTAAAATACAATCTACATCAGTGCATAAAAAAAGGGGATATTGCGACGAGTTTATCCCGGCATTTGCGGCATCAGCTTTGCTTTTTCCGTTTATTTTGTCGACAATCAGTAATTTCGAATAAACAGGATTCTTTGATTTATAATGCCCCCGAACGGGCTGCGTAGCTATTTTCTCCTGATAATAAAAGTCAATTTTAACCAGATCAAATTCGACAATTAGTTTTTCCAGTGTATCGTCAGAACTTCCATCATTGACAATAATGATTTCGTATTTCGGATAGGTAAGAGAGAGTAGGGATTTAACATTGTAAACGATATTTACCCCCTCATTAAAAGCGGGAGCCACAATGGAAACGCCCAGTATATGGTTCGAACGAATTAAAACCTCTTCTTCCAGGTATTTTTGATATTTTAAATGTTTTACGATCGCCCAGTAAGAAAGGACAGACAGGAAGATGTAGAACAGAATATACCCGATTGAAAAATGGATCACAAAGAGATTGTAACAGTGAATAATATAATGTAGAAAATCAGTTATCATAGTTGTAATTCTCTAATGTGATTAATCATTTTTTGCGTATCGGAATCCTGTCTTCCCAATACATCTATACATACAGAATCGAGACCATTTAAAGCAGCTACCATTTTTAATTTAAGATCTTTGATTTCTTCTCTCGGAATTTGATGGTTTAAAAATGAGATTGTTTTTTCTGAGCCTACAATGGCAAGGGCATTCAGAATTTCCAATTGAAGTTCGATACTCTCCTGCTTAAATTGCAGTAATAAATCCTCTTCTGCCTCATACAGGTACAAGTCGCGAATGGCAATAATCACATCGGTTCTAAGGTTTTTATTTTCGTGTTTGAGCAATTTGATAATATCCTGTGATCTGTTTCTGTAATTGTAAAAAACCATAGTCATTACGGCTAATTTCAGAGTAGTAGGATTATCAGATTCTATCCAAAGTTCGATATCAGGTGGAATTGGTATGTTTTGCGAATGCAATACATCCATTATTTTTATGGTGGTACTGATGGATACTTTTACCGGAATTTTATTAACGGCCTGCCAGTCTCCTTTGGTTAAAATCAGGTAAGCAATATTGGCGTTTGACCGGATAATTTTATTGGGATGAAACAAATATTTTTTGATTAGAGCAATTCCGGGTTTATATCCCAAGGCTTGAAAATGATAAATGCCATCACATTTTTTATATTTTCTAAAATCCCGAAGTAAACTTGCTGAATAATGGTTTAAACCCAGTTGTTTGTATATAATAAGAATGTTTTTGGCGGTTTTACCTTTTAAATTGCTTTTCATCCGAATCATATCGTCGATAAGCATTTCTTTACACCAGGTTTTATGGATGGGAATTTCAGATCTGAATTTGGCAATTTTGTATTTCAGAATGCTTTCCTCCGGTTTTGAGAGTGTGATTTCTGTAAGGAAAATTTCGGACTTTCGTACAATGTGATGCCGGTAAGGAAGAGTGTATTGATAATGAATTCTTTTGAGTATTAATGCAAGTGCTAAAGCTAAACTTGTAAATACAAATAATGGGATGGCGTAGTGTTTTATATAACCTATAAAATGCTCCATAAATATTGCTTTATAGAGTGAAATTACGAAAAAAAACGCAATAAAACTAATGAAAGGTCACTCCCTGGGGATTAAAATCCCTCAAAAACACCCAATCCGAAAAGAGCAAAGTCATATTTTACCGGATCTTGAGGGTCCATTTTTCGGAGTTTAAGATCGAGTTCTGTTAAGGCCTTTCCATCATTTTGTTTTCGGGTTAGGATCCCTAATTTACGGGCTACATTACCGGAATGTACATCGAGCGGACACGACAATAATGAAGGTGAAATGGTTTTCCAAATACCTAAGTCAACACCTTTGGTATCCTGGCGTACCATCCAGCGCAGGTACATGTTGATTCTTTTTGCTGCGGAATTGTTTAACGGATCCGAAATATGTTTTTGAGTTCGGGGCAAATGATCAATCTCAAAGAATATTTTTTTGAACTCACTGATGCTTTTCTGTAAGCCGTCTACTTCTTGATTTTTGGCAAAAACAGCTTCAAGACCTTTGTGATTTTTATAAATGTGCTGTAATCCTTTTATAAAGCCGCTAAAGTCTTTTCCGTTAAAAGTACGGTGTACAAAGTTTTCAAGACGCTCCAGATCTTCATCAGTATGTGACATCACAAAATCATAAGGAGTATTACCCATTAATTCCATCATTTGATGTGAATTTTTGATAATCATCTTGCGATTTCCCCAGGCAATTGTGGCACTCAAAAAACCTGCAATCTCAATGTCTTCTTTCTGAGAAAACAAATGTGGAATTTGCACAGGATCACTTTCGATAAAATCGAGATTGTTGTATTGGGTGACTTTTTCGTCAAGAAATTCTTTGAGTTCTTTTTGTGTCATAATGTAAAGGAAAGAGATAACCTAATTGTTGAAGGTTTTTAATTACTAATTAATCCATCAACCATTACTAACTTTCTATCCGCCATATTGGCTAATTCTTCATTGTGAGTTACAATTACAAAAGTCTGTCCAAATTCATCACGAAGCTGAAAGAATAACTGGTGTAAATTTTCGGCAGAATGGGTGTCCAAATTCCCGGAAGGTTCATCTGCAAAAATAACGTCGGGTTTGTTGATTAGCGCCCTTGCTACAGCAACTCTTTGCTGTTCTCCTCCTGAAAGTTCATTGGGTTTGTGATGAATTCTATGGGAAAGCCCTAAGTAATCTAAAAGTTTTTTGGCCTCGCTTTCTACTTCAGTATTTTTTTTTCCGGCAATGAAAGCAGGAATACATACATTTTCTAATGCTGTAAATTCAGGTAAAAGCTGATGAAACTGAAAAATAAATCCTAAATTCAGATTTCTGAATTTTGATAATGCTTTATCACTCAGCTCTAAAATATTCTGACCGTTTATGGTTAAGGAAGTTTCGGTTTCTAATCCTGAAGGCTTGTCAAGTGTTCCCAGAATTTGCAAAAGAGTTGTTTTTCCCGCACCGGACGCACCCACAATCGAAACAATTTCACCTTTTTTAATGTGCAGATCGACTCCTTTTAAAACTTCTAATTTGTCGTAGAACTTATGTATGTTTTTTGCGTGGATCATTTTGAAACTGTTTCTACAAAGAAACAAAGATTCTTCCGATATCAAAATGGGTTGTAACAGAATTTTATGAAGAAAGCTATTTAAATGGGTATTGAAATTTTATGCTACATTTATGAGAAATTATTTAGCGAGATGAAAACAAAAATTGGGATATTAGTTTTGATAATTATACTTCTGGGGCTATTTGTTGGTGTCAAAGTATATGCTGATGATCAATTTGTGGTGTATAAAGCCGATCTTAAAGAACAAGATTTAAGATTATATTGGAAGAATGATAAAGGAGGAAATTTTGGAAGCATCGAGAACCTCAAACTTTGGTTGGAGAAAAACAAGGCAACGCTAAAATTTGCCATGAATGGCGGAATGTATAAAAGGGATAATTCGCCACAAGGTCTTTATATCGAAAAACAAGAGATTCTGGTTGCTTTAGATACCTTAAAAGCAGCGGGTAATTTCTACTTAAAACCAAATGGTGTTTTTTATCTGACAACAAAAAGAATTGCCAGAATTTGTAAAACAGAAGATTTTCGCAATGATAATACAATAGAATATGCAACTCAATCCGGCCCAATGTTGGTTATTGACGGAAAAATTCATCCTGATTTTAATAAAGCTTCGAGTAATTTGAATATTCGAAATGGAGTAGGGATTTTACCAGATGGAAAAGTAATTTTTGTATTGTCGAAAAAGGAAATAAATTTTTATGATTTTGCAAATTATTTCAAAAGCTTAGGTTGTAAAAATGCGTTGTATCTGGATGGATTTGTATCGCGTGCGTATGTGCCTTCAGAAAATTGGATTCAGACCGACGGAAATTTTGGTGCGTTATTTGCAGTAACAGAAAAAAAAGAATAATTAAAAGGTTTATTATATGGGAATTAAGAAACAAATTACCATTAGAAAATAAGTTTGTTTTAAAGAATTCTTTTTAAATTCGAATATCTAAATACAATGAAAATGCAGGAAGCCAAAGTAATGAACGACGATAGAACAAAGAAACTCCTTTTGGGTCTGGCATTGGATGCAATTGGAATGCTGACTTACAGTATACTAGGTTTTGCTGAGCCCGCCGATTTGATTTGGGCACCAATAGCAGCTTTTATAATGACCAAAATGTATCCGGGAAGAGTAGGGAAAGTAGCGAGTGTTTTAACTTTTATAGAAGAAATACTTCCGGGAACCGATATTATTCCATCCTTTACCATAACCTGGATTTATACTTACTTTTTTTCAAAAAGGGGGTAAAGAGTAATGCGAATTAAGATTTTTGATTGCTGATTTCAGATAGTTACGACATTATAAAATCGACTATTTCGTTATTTAACAACACGAGATCAAAAATCGTTAATCAGCAATCTTAAATCTTTTTTAATCGATTTTACCTCTTTTATGGTAAATTAAGACTGAGGTTTTGAATCTTTGAACAAAAATCCCAGTCCCATATTTTTAAGCATTTTCTTTTCAAAATTCCAAAAGAAACGGAATTGTCCGAATATGGTACCGATACCAACCAGTAAAACCTGATAGATCGGGAAAATAATTAACAGTCGTATTAGAGTAAACCAGCCTCCGAAATCCTCTTTGGTAATGCCTAGCAAGACGCAAAAAGGTTTAGACAGCCATGCAGATGCCGATCCTGTGATGGCAAAAACAATTAGTATGATTATGGCTTGTACATTTGAGGTGATGCCCCAACGTTTTTTTAGTCTGTTCATTCTTTATTTATAACGATTACAAATATAAGAACATTATCTTATAGGAACATAGCCTCCGAGCTTTTGTTTGTAAGTATTTTGAAAATAAATCATATAGTTATAAATAAGGTAATTTACTTCGTAACCATAATGAATCGTTGGCTGATAATCAATTCTCATTTCATATAAATTCGGACTGTAGCGCTGTGGCTGTAAAACACGATTGTTCCATTCGGTTACGTACAGATTGTTTTTGTTTTCGAGATAACTTAAAGAGTAATAATTTCGTGGAAGTGCTCTTGATGCCAGCCAGGTACTAAAGCCGTTATCGATAATGATCACTTCGTACTCTAAAGAATCGTTGGCAATTCGTACCGTATCGTTTACTGCGGCAGTAGACTTGCCGCCTGTATTTGTAGCAGCCGTATTTTTTGAAGCTGTCGAACAGGCTATTATGGTAAAGAGAAGGCCTAATATAAAGAGGGATTTTTTCATAAATTTTGTTTGAGACTTAAATTTACGAATAAATGAGGAGAGGTTTTAGGTATTTAACAGTTTGTATAGAAAGGTTCTGAGATGCTAAGGTTCTGAGATGCTAAGGTTTTTGGTTTTGATCAATAAAGAAAGGTTGTTTGTGAGGAAAGGTTCTGAAGTCCTAAGGTTCTGAGATGCTAAGATTTTTGGTTTTGATCAATAAAGAAAGGTTGTTTGTGAGGAAAGGTTCTGAGGTGCTAAGGTTCTGAGATGCTAAGATTTTTGGTTTTGATCAATAAAAAAAAGGCTGTTTGCATAGAAAGGTTCTGAGTTACTAAGGTTCTGAGACGCTAAGGTTTTTGATTTTCGTGAATAAAAAAAGCTGTTTGAGTTCAACAAACAGCCTTTATATTTTTGGTAAAAGGTTTAATACTTAAATTTAAAGTTACCATGGGAATAGCTTAGTGCCTCAGAACCTTAGCATCTTAGCACCTTAAAAAAAAATCATTTTCCAAACAATTTCCCCAATAGCCCTCCTAATCCTCCACTTTTAGTAAGACTTACAGCATCGGCTACATCTACTTTTCCGTCATTGTTTTGGTCCAGACCGAATTGCATTCCGTATTTATTAATAGTGTCCATAATACCGGAAGCTTGTCCGCTATTTCCTGAAATTGAGCTTATAATATCTGAAATATTAAAACTACTGTCGTTGGGATCTTTTGCTTTGTTGACTAAAGAATTCAAAACCTGCGGAATCATACCTGAAGCGACACCAGCTGAATCGGCGCTGCTTAATCCGAATTTTTCACCAAGACTCCCGCTTAATTGTTGTGTTATTTGCTGTACAACGGGATTAGAACTGTCCAGTTTAGAAGTTCCGTTAAATAAGCCAGCCAATTGTTCTGCACCTCCTTCTGAAGCAATTTTTTGCAATCCTGAAAATATTGAAGAGCTAGTTTCCTGTATAACCGCTTCATTATGCTCATTTGGGACAGCAGCGTTGTTTACCACTGCATCTCCTCCGTATTGTTGTACTAATTGTGTTAATTGTTCAAACATGATTTAAAGAATTTAGGTTAGAATTTAAACTCAAATTTAATCAAAAAAAGAAAGGGATTTATTAAACGATGTTAATAAATCCCTCCTAATTAATTTATTTTTAGTTTATTAGCTCAGTATGGAAATGATTTGTGAAGCTAATTCTGTACCAATTCTGTCTTGTGCTTCTCCTGTGGCAGCCCCAATGTGAGGAGTCAATGAGATTTTAGTATGCATTAAAATAGCCATTTCCGGTTTTGGTTCGCTTTCAAAAACGTCTAATCCGGCAAATGCAACTTTTTCTGAATCTAAAGCTTTCACTAAGGCTACTTCGTCGATAACACCACCACGAGCGCAGTTTACTATTCCAACACCATCTTTCATAATAGCCAGTTCTTTTTCGCCAATGATGTAACCGTCCTGAGCAGGAACGTGTAAGGTAATGAAATCAGCTTCTTTGAACAATGATTCTAAAGATTGAGAAACGATAGTTGTAGTGATCGACTGACCGTCAAAAAACTCCACTTTAACGTCAACAGAAGGAATAAAGCTATCAGCCGCGATTACTCTCATTCCTAAACCTAAAGCCATTTTTGCAGTAGCCTGACCAATACGCCCAATACCAACAATACCTAGAGTTTTACCTCTTAGTTCAGTACCATTAGCGTATGCTTTTTTCAAACCGTCAAAGTTTGAATCCCCTTCAAGAGGCATATTTCTGTTTGAATCATGTAAAAAACGAACACCTGAAAATAAGTGACCAAATACCAATTCGGCAACAGATTCTGATGAAGAAGCCGGAGTATTAATGACATGAATTCCTTTGCTTTTTGCGTAATCAACATCGATGTTGTCCATACCAACACCACCGCGACCAATAATTTTCAATCCCGGGCAGGCATCAATAATGTCTTTACGAACTTTAGTAGCGCTTCGTACTAAAACGACATCTACATTATTTTCGTTTACAAAATTAGCTACTTGTTCCTGAGCTACTTTTGTTGTAATAACTTCAAAACCACCTTTTTCTAAAGCAAGAATTCCACTTTTTGAAATTCCGTCGTTTGCTAATACTTTCATCTTAGTTTATGTGTTTATTTGTTTATTTGTTTAATCGTACAGATTAGAAGATAAACATAATATTATAATTTTTTCTTTTTTGTTTAGGAGCTAATCCCGCTATCCGTTATGATCTTTTTTGTTTTTAAAGAAAAAACAAAAAAGGATCTCCATTTCTATCGGGGCTAGGAATCCTGTGTTCAATTCACATTTTTGGTAAACTGCAAACTAAAAACTGCGACTGTAAACTAAATTTTAGTTTCCAAAGCTTTCATGACATCTACTAAAACCTGAACGCTTTCGATAGACATCGCATTGTAGATTGAAGCTCTGTAACCACCCACTGAACGGTGACCTGGTAATCCTGAAATTCCGGCTTCTTTCCATAAAGCGTCAAAAGTAGCAGTGTGATCGGCATTGTTTAATAAGAAAGTAACGTTCATTTTAGAACGGTCTTCAACTGCTGCTGCTCCTTTAAACAATGGATTTCTGTCAATTTCGGCATAAAGTAATTCTGCTTTTGCATTGTTTAATTTTTCAACTGCAGCAATTCCTCCTTTTTCTTTAATCCATTGTAAAGTTAGTAACGAAACATACACAGCAAAAACAGGAGGAGTGTTGTACATACTCTCTGCTTTAATATGTTTAGCGTAATCTAACATACTTGGAATTGTTCTTCCGTTTTTCTCTAGTATTTCTTCTTTAATCACAACCAAAGTGGTTCCGGCAGGTCCCATGTTTTTTTGAGCGCCGGCGTAGATTAAGTCAAATTTAGAGAAATCCAATTCACGTGAAAAAATATCAGAACTCATGTCGCAAACCACAGGAACATTTGTTGCCGGGAATTCTTTCATTTGAGTTCCAAAAATAGTGTTGTTGCTGGTACAGTGAAAGTAATCAGCATCAGTTGGTATTTCGTATCCTTTCGGAATATGATTGTAATTAGCTTCTTTTGAAGAACCTACGATAACAGTTTCTCCAAAATATTTTGCTTCTTTTATAGCAGCAGTTGCCCAGGTTCCGGAATCCAGATAAGCGGCTTTTCCGTTTTCTTTCATTAAGTTATAAGGGGCCATTAAGAAGGCTGTGCTTGCACCACCTTGTAAAAATAGAGCCTGATACCCTTTTCCCTGAAGTCCCAATAATTCTAAAGCAAGGGATCGAGCTTCCTCCATAACAGCAACGAAGTCTTTACTTCGGTGCGAAATTTCAAGAATAGATAATCCTGAATCATTAAAATCTAAAATGGCTTTTGATGCTTTCTCAAAAACTTCCTGAGGTAAAATACTAGGTCCTGCGCTGTAGTTGTGTTTTTTCATGGTTTTTGTTAATAGTCGAAAAATTTAAAGACGCAAATTTCGGCAATAGGAGCTGAAAAAGCGATAAATAATTCGAAATAATTGAACATATTTTTAATTTGTTGTTAACAAAAACGTTATAGTATCTACATTATCTGCATAATCCCACAAACGTGGTTTTTGGGTTTGCCCAAAAGAAATACTGTTTTGAGTTAAATCATTGCTCACTATGCACTGAATTTGTTCAGCATCAGCTTCTAAACGAGTTTGTAAGTCTTCGATGTTTTCATAAGATTCATAAAAGACACTCGAAATAGGAGAGGCGTAACTCGGATCTTCTTTTAGAGTTAAAAAGCCATTGTCTAAAAGTTTAAAGTTACTCATCAAAAACACAGCTTTATTGTAGTCGTAATTGTTAGCGTATTTTTCGTAATGAATAACATCCTGATATTTGAAAATAGCTTGGAAAAATGCATCAAAAGAATATCCTTTCGGAACAAAAAGTTTAGACACATTGCGGCATCCCAGTCCAAAATATCTGAAAATATCCTCGCCCAAAGCTTCTAGTTCTTCGTGAGTTTCTTTTCCGTTTAAAATTGCAACCGAATTTCTGTTTTTGCGAATGATCGACGGCTTATCTTTAAAGTAATATTCAAAATAACGTGCCGTATTGTTGCTTCCGGTTGCTATAACGATATCAAAATTTTCGAGTTTACCTTCTACGAAAGTGATCTTATCTTTTAGATTTTCATCGACAAAAATGAGGTATTTGGCTAAAAAAGGCAATAAATGCTGATCGTTTGAAGAAGTTTTTATTAAGGCCTTATTTCCAGTGATTAAAACCGATAAAAAGTCATGAAATCCAACTAACGGAATATTTCCGGCAAGGATTAAAGCAACTGTTTTTTCAGTTTTATCTGCTTTTTCGAATGCTGAACTGTAAGCCGAAAGCCATTTTTCAATGTTTTCTTCCGTTAAAGCTTCTGCCCATGAATGTATTGCAAAATGCACCTGTTCAGGAGTATACCATCCATTGTGTGATTGAGAAAGAGCAATCAGTTTTATGAAATCATCAAAAAACAGGTCGTTACCTAAAACCGATTCATTTCGTACGTTTTCTGTTTCAGAGAACTGACTTAAAAATCGACCTAGTGCTATAAAAGACTGTTTTTTTTCGTTTTGTAACATAAGTAATTTGTTTATGAAAGGTTTTGATTGTAATTTTGCACAAAAATAAGGATAAATAAGTCGAAAGTCAAAAGTCATCAAGTCAAAAGCGAGGGATGTCTTTTTTTTGACTTTGCAACTTTAAGACTTTTAACTCTAAGACTAATAAAACAATGGCAATAATTATAACTGACGAATGCATAAACTGTGGGGCTTGCGAACCGGAATGCCCAAATACAGCAATTTATGAAGGTGCTGATGATTGGAGATACAAAGATGGAACCAGTCTTTCCGGAAAAATAATTTTACCTGACGGAACTGAGGTTGATGCAGAAGATGCACAAACACCAATTTCTGATGAGGTGTATTATATCGTTCCTGGAAAATGTACCGAGTGTAAAGGTTTTCACGATGAACCTCAATGTGCTGCCGTATGTCCAGTTGATTGTTGTGTGCCAGATGATAATCACGTTGAAGACGAAGAAACCTTGTTGAACAGACAAGCGTTTTTACACGGTGAATAATGAAATAATGATGTATTAGATATAAACAAAAAATCCTGAGTTAACGCTCAGGATTTTTTGTTTTTGTTTAGTCAGATAAGAGCTTTTTTTGACTTGTCTGATTGCATAAAGTTCCCAACTGCTTAAACTGTTGGGGTAGTTGTTTTTAAACACATAGAAACATAGGTTTGATATACTCAAATAAGGCGTTTTACTTATTTTAGGCGAACAGAGGCGACTATGCGTAAGAAACGGGCTTCTTTTTAGATTCTTTTATGGCCTCAGAATCTATGTTTCTATGTGTTACATGTTTTTTTAATGGGTTACTTACTTAAAAATTAAACCCAAGTCTTGCATAGTAGTATGCTCCGCTGAATCCCATCTGAACGGCATCCCAGTAACCACCTGCTTCAGTGTTGCCTGTCTCATCTTGTTTCGTTGGGTAAACATTGAATAAGTTGTTGCTTCCAACGCTTAATTTCAGGTTTTTAGTCAATTGATATCCAACAGTTAAGTCGGTGATTAGTCTTGGATTGTATACATCATTTTCATCAGTATAATCTACTAAAACTACTTTGCTGAATCTGGTGAATGCAATACCGGCATCAAATTTATTTTTAGCATAGTTAAGGTTTAAACCAAATTTGTTATCCGGAGCTGATGATAGTAGGAATGCTTTTTCACGTTTTCCAAAGAAAGTACCCTCGTCTAAAGTTCCGTTTTTTACATTATCAATTTTCATGTCGTTGATGTTTCCAACCAAAGTCGCACTAAACAAGGACTCTCCGAATTTTTTCTTCCAGGCCAAAACGATATCCAAACCGTGAGTACTGGTGTCTACACCATTCACGAAAAACTGAGCTTTATCGACACCAAGGTTTAAGGGTTTAGCATCAAAATATCCGGTAAGAACGATACGGTCTTTTACTTTGATGTAATAGCCATCAACTGTTGCGGTGAAATCGCCAAAGGTAGCCGTGAAGCCCAAAGAGGCATTTACCGCTTTTTCTTCGTTTAGTTTCTGAATTCCAAAAGCCTTGGTAACCGGGCTGTTATTTGGAGCAAGTAGCACTTCGGTAGCTCCTCCTGCATTAAAATTTGTAAAACGCAGGTTGTAATAAATTTGTGCGAGTGAAGGAGCACGGAAGCCTGTGCTTACAGATCCTCTGAAGTTAATATGCTGTCCGGCTTTTACTCTTGCAGCTAATTTTCCGTTTAAGGTACTTCCAAAATCACTATAGTTTTCAAAACGAACCGCACCGCTCAGTAAAAAAGACTCTGTGATGTCAAGCTCAGCATCAGTGTATAAAGATAAGTTCGTACGACTTTTGTCTACCGTATTTGAAGGGCTGTATCCTGGAAAACCTTGTGAACCTCCCGGTCTTGAAATGGTTGGAGACGAAGTTGGATCTGTAGGGTCGTAATCCGGATTTGGAATAGTTGGCGCGCTTTGGGTTGTAGGGTTGGTTATAGGTCTTCCGTTAGTATCATAAGTCGCATAAGAACCTTCTTCTCCTGAGAAAATAGTAAATTTTTCCGTTCTGTACTCTGCTCCAAAAGCAAGGTTTAAACCGCTTAAGACCGAATCGTAGTTTTTAGAAAAATCAAAATTGGTTGTATTTTGAGTCAGACTGTGCCCTCCTGCATCAAATTCTGTTGGAGATTTCCCTTCTAAGGAAGCATTTATAGTTCCTTTGATGTAGTAATGAAAAAGGTTTTTACCGTAAGTATTGCTTAAATCGATGTTCCATCCGCTGGCTGTTTTAGTTCTAAATCCTGCTGCCAGAGAATTGTCTATAATATTAGAAGTAATTCTGGGAGTGTAGCCACCCGGATAAACAGACTCGACAACTCTTTCTCCTCCGTTTCTGGTAAATGCATAGGCATCTGTATCTCTGTAATTTCGGCCTCCAAAAGCATAAAACTGCGTTTTCTCAGATACCGGAAGCGATAAATTTCCGAATAAGTTAAAACCTTGAATAGAAGCATCTCCAAAACCTTTTCTGAAATCATAAGCAGGTCTTAGGGTTTTGTTTTTGTTGATGTATTCTGTTGTAAAATTGGCTGAACCTCCTTTGTCACCAATCGCAACACCATAGTTAGCGGCTACTTTTACAGATCCACCGTCAAACGATTGGTTTTTGCCATAAGTATTTCCGTTTCCGTTTTGGTCCAGTCTGAAGTTTTTGGTATTTGGAGTTCCATCCAGAAAATCACCTTTTGCATTGGTATTAAATGCTCCGTAAGTTACAGATCCCGTTAATTCGTCGACATTGTCATTTAGTACAATATTAATAACTCCGGCAATGGCATCCGAACCGTATTGGGCAGCGGCGCCATCTCTAAGGATTTCAATTCTTTTGATGGCAGTAGCAGGTATGGCATTTAAATCGGTTCCTGTATTTCCACGTCCGCGGGTACCAAATAAATTGATTAAGGATGACTGATGTCTTCTTTTTCCGTTAATCAAAACCAAAGTCTGATCCGGTCCCAGACCTCTCAGCGAAGCAGGGTCCACGTGATCGGCACCATCAGATCCGGATTGTTTGTTGGCATTAAACGAAGGAGCAACATATTGTAACAATTGATTGATCTCTATTTTACCGCTTTGTGTCGTGACATCTTTTACGCTAATAACGTCAATCGGAACGGCCGAATTCACCACGGTTCTCTTAGTATTTCTTGATCCTACGATTACGACATCATTCAGGACCTGACCTCCGTTTTCGTCTAAAATAACGTCAGTTTTACTATTTGAAGAGGATTTTTCTACATTGGTATAGCCAACGTAGCTAAAAATTAAGATGGCACCTTCTTTTACTTTTATAAGGTAACCTCCTTCAAAATTGGTAGATACGCCGTTTGTAGTTCCTTTTTCAAGGATATTAACTCCCGGAAGCGGATTACCTGATTTATCTCTCACAACTCCTGATACTTCTTTTTGGGCGAATAGAAATGCTGTGTTGAACAGTATTATTAATAATGCAATCTTTTTCATGGTTAATTGAGTTTGGTTTATTGGTTTTTGTTCGTTTGTTATAAAAGTAATTATTTTTAACAAAAAATTAATAAGAAGTTTATTTTTTTTAATGAGGTAACCTTAAAAAACATTAATCGTCATTTTTACTTCAATTGCGAGCTATTAAATCTTATATTTGCAAAATTTTAAAGCCAAAAAATACTATTTCGGCACAAGTACAAAAGGAATACGAAAATTATAACCTGTTAAAAACGACTTTGGTATACTGAAAAACCGGTATAAAAAAGACTCGAAAGAAAAAGGGTTACATAAAAAACAAATAGAATCAACAGATGAAAGCAGGAATTGTAGGATTACCAAATGTTGGAAAATCAACATTATTTAATTGTTTGTCTAATGCAAAAGCGCAGAGTGCCAACTTTCCGTTTTGTACAATCGAACCCAATATTGGAGTTGTAAACGTTCCGGATCCAAGAATTAACAAACTGGAAGAATTAGTTAAACCAGAGCGTGTACAAATGGCAACTGTGGATATCGTTGATATCGCAGGTTTGGTAAAAGGTGCTAGTAAAGGAGAAGGTCTTGGAAACCAGTTTTTAGGAAACATTAGAGAGTGTAATGCTATTATTCACGTTTTACGCTGTTTTGATAACGATAACATCGTTCACGTTGATGGTAATGTAAACCCAATTCGTGATAAAGAAACGATTGATATTGAACTTCAGTTGAAAGATTTGGAAACAATCGAGAAACGTTTGGAGAAAGTAAAACGCGCCGCTAAAACCGGAAACAAAGAAGCTCAGACGGAAGAAGCTTTGTTAAACCGTATCAGAGAAGCGTTATTGCAGGCAAAATCTGCCAGAACTATTATTCCTCAAAGCAACGACGAAGAAGTTTTGATGGAAGGTTTTCAATTGATTACGGCTAAGCCGGTATTATACGTTTGTAATGTTGACGAAAGTTCAGCTGTAAACGGAAATAAATATGTAGATCAGGTTCGTGAATTGGTAAAAGACGAAGAAGCTGAAGTTATCATTCTTTCAGTAGGAGCAGAAGCGGATATTACAGAATTAGAAAGCTACGAAGAGCGTCAGGTTTTCCTTGAAGATATGGGATTGACTGAGCCGGGAGCTTCTGTACTAATTCGTGCAGCATACAAATTATTAAAACAACAAACTTATTTTACAGCAGGTGTAAAAGAAGTTCGTGCCTGGACCATCAATATTGGAGCTACAGCACCACAAGCTGCCGGAGTTATTCATACTGATTTTGAAAAAGGATTCATTCGTGCCGAGGTAATTTCATACGAAGATTACGTTCAGTACGGTTCTGAAGCAAAAGCAAAAGAAGCAGGTAAGTTCAAAGTTGAAGGAAAAGAATATATCGTAAAAGATGGTGATGTAATGCATTTCCGTTTCAACGTTTAATCTTTTTTAGAGAAGATAGAATAGAGAACAAAGAAGATAGACTAAAACTGCTGGAGCAATTCAGCAGTTTTTTTTATGCACAAAAGTTATTGTTAGTTGTATTTTGAGGTTGAAGAAAGCCATTGTCAGATTGTACGAAGTCGAAGCTTCGCATCGTTTTTTATTTCGAGTCTCGTTCCTCGAAATAAAAAAAAATGAACTTAAAAATCCGTTTAAATCCGCGCTTTCGCGTGCGCGAATCTGTATAGTCGGTTTGTAATTTGTAAGAAGCAAAAAAAATTGGCTCAAAAATTGGTTACAGAAAAATCAACCAATTATCAATCTAAAAATAACCAATCAAAATGCTAAAAAAATCTTTCAAATTTCTGGGCTGGACACTTTTCGGAATCTTTGCTTTTCTTGCTTTATATGTGACAGCTGTATTATTGATCTCCAGAATTACAGTTAACTCCACTATGGACAAAATTGACGAACAAAACGCAATCCCGATTTATATTCTTTCCAACGGAGTGCACACCGATATAGTGGTTCCGATCGTTAGTGAAGTCAAAGATTGGAGAAAGGAAATTCAGTTTGATCAGACAGAATCCAACGATACATTGGCAAAATTTGTAGCTTTTGGCTGGGGTGATAAAGGTTTTTATCTCGATACACCTGAATGGTCAGATTTAAAAGCCAGTACGGCTTTAAAAGCTATTTTTGGTGTAAGTTCGTCAGCCATGCATACCACATTTTTTAAGCAATTACGCGAAGGAGAAGATTGCAAACGTATTCTGGTTTCTAAAGAAAACTATCAAAAATTAGTAAACTATATTTCAGAGAGTTTTAATAATCCGGAGAATCCTGAATGGATTGAAGGCCATAGTTACGGGAAAAAGGATGCTTTTTATGAGGCTAAAGGAAGTTATAGTCTGTTTTATACGTGTAACACCTGGGCAAACTGCGCGTTAAAAGCGGCGAATCAAAAAGCGAGTTTATGGACGGTTTATGATAAAGGAATCTTTTGTCATTATAAGTAAAAATTAAAGATGTATTTTAAGAAATAATCTTTTGACAAAAGGATTGATAAAATAAAAAGGTACTTTTATGTTTTGGGATAAAGCTTGTTTAGTCCTGAAGAGATAATAATGATTATATAAAAGCTATTTGAAAAAGCTGTTTTTGAAATTAAACCATAACAAATATGAAAATTGTAGCCTTTGGAGGGAGTAACAGTCAGCATTCGATAAACAAACAGCTGGCGACTTATGCGGCAAGTTTATTCGACAATGGAACAGTTGAGGTTTTAGATCTTAATGATTTTGCCATGCCCTTGTTCAGTGTCGATTTAGAAAAAGAAATTGGTCAGCATGAGCTGGCAAAAACATTTTTGCAAAAGATTGAAAATGCAGATCTTTTGGTAATTTCTTTGGCAGAAAACAACGGGAATTACTCTGCAGCTTTCAAGAATTTGTTTGATTGGAGTTCGAGGATCATGAAAGAAATTTTTCAGCAAAAACCAATGCTTTTAATGGCTACTTCGCCGGGAGCAAGAGGAGGAGCTTCGGTTTTGGAAATCGCCAATAACGCTTTGCCAAGATACGGAGCACAAATTAAAGCTACTTTTTCATTGCCGGCATTTAATGCGAATTTTGACTTGGAGGAAAATAAAATCTCAAATGAAGAGTTAAATAGAGAATTAAAAGACATTATTAAGTCCAGTTTCTAATTTATGATCCCAAAAAAGATTGTCCTTGCTGTTTTCTTCCTGAGTTTCATCTTTCTGCCTCGTGTCAACGCGCAAAAGTACAATACGATTGATAATACGGTGTTAAAGTATCCTGCTAATTTTACTTCAGTAGAAAGTCTGGCAGAAAGAATACAAAAAGATTTTACTTCCGATTATGATAAAGCGAGGGCTATTTACAGCTGGATTGCTTTAAACATAAAATACGATTACAAAGCCTATCTGAATCCGCCAAAACCGCTTCGATTTACCTATATTAATGAAGCGGACAAACAAGCGAAAATTGCAGTTTTAAAGGAAAAAACATGGCAGAACACTTTCGAATCCCGAAAAGCGGTTTGTGAAGGTTTTACACTTTTGTATCAGGAATTGGCCTCTTTAACGGGGTTGAAATGTGAGGTGATCCGAGGAGATTCTAAACGAGCGTTGAGTGATATCGGACGTGAAAATTCGTTTTCCAATCATTCCTGGAATATGGTTCAGGTGGATGGAAAATGGATTTTGGTTGATGTAACCTGGGGGCAGGGATATTATGACAGTGGCAAAAAAGCGGCTGTTAGTCATTTTTCACCCGTTTATTTTGACACTGATCCCAAATACTTTTTTGCTAAGCATTTTCCGGATTCCGGAACTTATCTGGGGAAAAAATTAAACAAAGAGGATTTTCTGAACGGACCATTACTTTTTGATGCTGCAATAGAAGGAGATCATGAGATTTTGGCACCGGCTTCAGGAATTATTAAGGCTAATGAAGGAGACAAAATCCGGTTTAAAATAAAGAATATTGCAAAGACAGATCTTTTTTATTATTTGAAGAATGGAAAACCTGTCAGAATTGAAGACTCTAAAGCAGTAAATGGAGCTTTAGAATTTGAAGTCATTTATGATAAAAAAATAGGCTCGTATATTACTTTTTTTCTTGTTCGTGACGGTATAATGTCATTTAAGATACTTTCAAAGTAAAACGAAGCATGATCTTTGCTTAAAGAGCTTCCTTCTTTGGTTAAATTGGCGTATCTTAGCCATTACAGTTATAAAATTAATTTAACTGCCGGATTATGGAAACAACTTATTTGAAATCAATTTTAGACAATGATTTCTATAAATTTACAATGCAGCATGCTGTAATCAAACTTTTTCCAAAGGCTCAGGTTCGTTACGGCTTTATCAACAGAGGAAATCATTTTTTTCCGCCTGGATTTGGAGATTTACTTCGAAAATCGGTAGATGCAATGGGGGACCTGCGGTTGACAAAAGAAGAAAAACAATATTTGTGGCATCATTGTTCTTATCTGGATCCCACTTATTTTGATTTTTTGCAAGGCTATACCTTTGACCCGTCCGAGGTTCAGATTACTCAGACAGGTTCTGAGTTAAAAGTAACCGTTCAGGGCTATTGGTATCGCACTATTTTATGGGAAGTACCCCTGATGGGCTTGATTTCTGAGCTGTTTTATAAGACTGGTCAATCCATTCGACTGGATGATGAAGCTTTGAAAAGGATAACCAAAGACAAGATTGACAATTACAATAAAATAGGAGTTTCGATTTTAGAGTTTGGAACCCGACGACGTCATTCTTATGATGTACATGCCTTGGTGAATGAGACACTTCGAAAATTTGGTTCGAATAGTTTTATAGGAACTAGTAATGTTCATTTTGCAATGACTAACAATATGCGGCCGTTGGGTACTCATGCCCACGAATGGTTTATGTTTCATGCAGCCCAATACGGTTTTAAAATGGCTAATATGATGGGTTTGGGACATTGGACGCAGGTATACGATGGTGACCTCGGAATTGCTCTGACGGATACCTATACTACAGCGGTATTTTTTGAGCAATTTGATAAAAAGTACTCGAAACTTTTTGACGGAGTACGTCACGATAGCGGAGATCCTATTGAATTTGCAGAAAAAGTAATTTCGCATTATGCCCAAATGGGAATTGATCCGAAATCGAAAGTGATCGTTTTTTCGGATTCGTTGAATTACGAGAAGGTGAAAAGAATTGCAGATTTTTGTAAAGATAAAATCAAAATGTCATTTGGTGTCGGAACGAATTTTACCAACGATGCCGGTTTGCCTTCGATGAATATGGTGATAAAACTGACAGAAGTAAAGTTGAATAATGACCAGTGGCAAGGTGTTGTAAAACTTTCTGACGAAAAAAATAAAAATACCGGAACGCCTGAAATGATTGCTTTGGCAAAAGAAGTGCTGGGAATCAAATAGTATTTTTTACCAAAAAGCTGATTTTTTATATTTTTGGTTTGCGGATTATTTTAAAATCAATGTAAATAGGGTTTAAAGCTGTTATTATTCGTAACAAAAAAAAAATACGCTTTCATTTTTTGACTATAAATGGTACATTAGCCAAAAATCCAATTCACTTTATGCTAGAGCAAAATCAATATACCGAAGATAACATTCGATCACTCGATTGGAAAGAACATATCCGTATGCGTCCCGGAATGTATATCGGGAAATTGGGAGACGGATCTTCGCCTGATGATGGTATTTATATTCTTCTAAAAGAGGTACTGGACAACTGTATTGATGAGTTTGTAATGGGCTCAGGGAAAACTATTGAAGTGACTATCAGAGATAAAACGGTTTCGGTTCGTGATTACGGACGTGGAATTCCGTTAGGGAAAGTGGTGGATGTCGTTTCAAAAATGAATACGGGAGGAAAGTACGATTCAAAAGCTTTCCAGAAATCGGTTGGTTTGAATGGTGTCGGAACAAAAGCGGTAAATGCATTGTCGAACTATTTTCGTGTAGAATCGGTTCGTGACGATAAACAAAAAGGGGCTGAGTTTTCTGCGGGAAATCTGGTTCTTGAAGAAGATATAATTGAAACAACGAAGCGAAAAGGAACAAAAGTTACTTTTACGCCGGATGAATCGATTTTTAAAAATTATAAATTCCGTTTAGAATATGTAATCAAAATGGTCAAGAACTATTGTTATCTGAACAATGGTTTGACAATTATTTTCAATGGAGAAAAATATTATTCAGAGAACGGACTTCGTGATTTATTAGAAGAAACCATCAACGAAGAAGATTTAGAATACCCTATTATCCATTTAAAAGATCATGATATCGAAATTGCTTTAACGCACAGTAAAACGCAATACAGCGAGGAATATCATTCTTTTGTTAACGGACAAAACACCACACAGGGAGGAACGCACTTAGCGGCCTATAGAGAAGCCATTGTTAAAACCATTCGTGAATTTTACAATAAAAACTTTGAAGCTTCTGATGTTCGTAAGTCGATAGTGAGTGCGATTAGTATTAAAGTGATGGAACCGGTTTTTGAGTCTCAGACCAAAACCAAATTAGGTTCTACTGATATGGGTTCTGATGACGGAACACCTCCGGTTTCGGTTCGTACTTTTGTAAATGATTTTATCAAAAACAAATTAGACAGCTATCTACATAAAAATCCGCCAACGGCCGAAGCTTTATTGCGCAAAATTCTACAAGCGGAGAGAGAGCGTAAAGAATTATCAGGAATTCGTAAACTAGCTACAGATCGTGCTAAAAAGGCGAATCTTCACAATAAAAAATTAAGAGATTGCCGTGCGCATCTTCCCGATACAAAGAATCCAAGAAATCTGGAAAGTACCCTTTTCATTACAGAGGGAGATTCGGCTTCCGGATCGATCACCAAATCGCGTGATGTGAATACACAGGCAGTTTTCAGTTTGCGCGGTAAGCCTTTGAATTCCTATGGAATGAGCAAGAAAATTGTGTACGAAAATGAGGAATTTAACTTATTGCAGGCAGCCCTGGATATTGAAGACGGACTGGAGAAATTGCGTTACAACAATATCGTGATCGCAACCGATGCCGATGTCGACGGTATGCACATTCGTTTGCTGTTGATTACTTTTTTCCTTCAGTTTTTTCCGGAGTTAATCAAAGAAGGACATTTATATATTTTGCAGACACCGCTTTTCAGGGTTCGTAACAAAAAAGAAACGATCTATTGTTATTCTGAAGAAGAACGAAAAGATGCAATCGAAAAGCTTAAACCCAAACCGGAAATCACCCGATTTAAAGGTTTAGGAGAGATTTCTCCGGATGAGTTTAAAAATTTCATCGGAGACACCATTCGTCTTGACCCAATTATGATGGATAAAAATACCTCAATCGAGCAATTATTATCTTTTTACATGGGTAAAAATACTCCGGACAGGCAAGAGTTTATTATCAAGAATTTGAAAGTGGAATTAGATGCAGTTGAAGAAGAAGTTTAAGATTTAAATAAAAGATACTATTGTCAGACGGTCTTCAAAATAAAATCATTTTTCAGCAAGTTGCCGAGTTATTGCAAAATGCGCGACAACAGGTTTTGCGTACCGTAAATTCTACCATGACCATTACCTATTTTGAAATTGGAAGAATAATTGTTGAAGAAGAGCAGAATGGAAAAGACAGGGCCGAGTACGGAAAACAGCTTTTAAAAGGCCTTTCTCAACAATTGACAGAGGAATTTGGTAAGGGATTTTCTGTTGAAAGTTTGGATCGTATGCGGAAATTTTATCAAATTTATTCAATTTCGTCATCACCGATGACGAAATTGCAAAATAGAATTTCCCAGTCACTGACTGGGGAATTGAAAACAAAGAAATCACAGTCAGTTGCTGAGGAATTTCAATCTCAAAAAGCGCAGTCATTGGCTTCGTTTTTCAAATTAACTTGGACTCACTATATTTTCTTAATGCGAATTGAAGATGAACAAGAGCGACGTTTTTATGAAATTGAATCTGAAAAATACAATTGGAGTGTTCGTGAATTAAAACGGCAATATGATACAGCACTTTATACGAGATTAGCTTTAAGCCGTGATAAAGAAGGAATATTAGAACTTTCAGAACAAGGTCAGATTATTGAAAAACCGAAAGATATTATTAAAGATCCTTATATATTGGAGTTTTTGGGATTGCCCGAATTAAATCAGTATTCTGAATCACAACTGGAAGAAGAAATTATCAATAAATTAGAGCATTTTTTACTGGAATTGGGACATGGTTTTACTTTTGTTGCCAGACAAAACAGAATCACTTTTGACGATAAACATTTCAGAATTGATTTGGTTTTTTATAATCGAATATTAAGATGTTTTGTCCTTATAGATTTAAAAATAGGAGAGCTTAAACATCAGGATTTAGGACAAATGCAAATGTATGTTAATTACTATGACAGAGAAATGCGTTTGGAAGACGAGAACAAAACTATTGGAATTGTACTTTGCCAGAATAAAAGCGAAGCTGTAGTAAAATATACCTTGCCCGAGAACAATGAGCAAATTTTTGCCAGTAAATACAAAACAGTATTACCAAGTGTAGAGGTTTTAAAGGAACTTCTTGAAAGTAAATAAATTTGACAAATGAGGAAAGTATTTTTATTGATAGTTGTTTTCGTTTTAGTTTCGTGTCAGAATAAAAAAGCAAAGGTTTTGCAAGAAAACGAAGGAATTACAATGGTTAAATCAGAAAGTAAAATAATTAAGAAAAGAGATTTTCCGATAAAGAACTTTTCAAAAATTGAGTTAGTTTCTTATTATAACAGAATTTATTGGGATACATTAAACTATAAAGGCAAATTTCCTTCCTCAAAAGTATTAGTTGACAATTACAGATTAACTTTTGACAGTACGATGATAGAGGAAAGAGTGATTTTGAATAAAAGTCAGGAGACGGAACTTTTAAATTTAATGGTTTGTGATACCTGTGTTCCCCAAGAGGTTTCGGCAGCTTGTTATAATCCAAGGCATATGATTTTATTCAGAGATAATAAAAATAGAATTATTGGTTATAATGAGTTTTGTCTAAGTTGTGTTGGAGGCAGAACATCACCTAGCCTGGATAATTTTCAAAAATACTGTTATTCAGATATGGAAATATTGTTTAGGAAGTTTGGAATTAAACTTTTTGTAGACTATGATGATGAAAAGAAAGAATACAAGATTTTAGAAAAAAAAGGATATTTAAAATATTGATATTAAATAGAAGTACTGAAATAAATTCAGCATAAAAATGAAAGACGAAGAAGACGATAACATCATTCCGGGCGACGACGAGAATAATTCAGAAGAAAACCTGGATAACATTCAGGAAGGAGATGACGATGAAATTATCGATGTAGATGCCAAACATTTTGAAGGAGCGCATTTTTACGAAAATCAGGAACAGGAAGGTGAAGACGTAATTACGAAAGTTACCGGAATGTACAAGGACTGGTTTTTGGACTATGCTTCGTACGTAATTCTGGAACGTGCAGTTCCTGCTATCGAGGACGGATTTAAACCCGTTCAGCGTCGTATTATGCACTCTTTAAAAGAGCTGGATGATGGTCGTTATAACAAAGTAGCCAATGTTGTTGGTCACACCATGCAGTATCACCCGCACGGGGATGCAAGTATTGGTGATGCTATGGTGCAAATTGGACAGAAAGATTTATTGATCGATTGTCAAGGAAACTGGGGTAATATTTTAACAGGTGACGGAGCAGCAGCTTCGCGTTATATTGAAGCACGTTTGTCTAAATTTGCTTTAGAGGTTTTGTATTCTCCAAAAATTACCGATTGGGGTGTTTCCTATGATGGTCGTCGTGCAGAACCGAATAATCTTCCGGTAAAATTTCCGTTGCTTTTGGCACAGGGAGCAGAAGGGATTGCAGTAGGACTTTCGACAAAAGTTTTGCCTCACAATTTCAACGAATTAATTGATGCTTCGATTAAAATTTTAAAAGGAAGAGCTTTTACGCTGTATCCTGATTTTATGACGCAGGGTATTGCTGACGTGTCTAATTATAACGACGGACTTCGTGGCGGACGTGTGCGTGTGCGTGCTAAAATTGCTCAGCTGGACAAAAATACACTGGTGATTACGCAAATTCCGTTTTCGACCAATACCTCGAGTTTAATTGACAGTATTTTGAAAGCCAATGAAAAAGGTAAAATCAAAATCAAGAAAATTGAAGACAATACCGCGGCCGATGTAGAGATTTTAATTCATCTTTTCCCGGGAGTTTCTCCGGATAAAACCATAGACGCGCTGTTTGCTTTTACAGCTTGTGAAACTTCTGTGGCACCTTTAGGCTGTGTGATTGAAGACAATAAGCCTTTGTTTATCGGAGTTTCTGAGATGTTGAAAATATCGACGCACAGAACAGTTGATTTACTTCGTCAGGAGCTGGAAATTCAGTTAGAGGAATTAAAAAATAAATGGCATTTCTCGACTTTAGAAAAAATCTTCATTCGTGAAGAAATGTACATTGACTTCAAATTGTATTCGGATAGAGAATCACTTTATAAATATTTATACGACCGTTTTGAGCCGTTCAAAAAATCATTCGTCAGAGAAATCAACGATGAAGATTTACAGCGATTGACTCAGATACCGATGATTCGTATTACCCGTTTTGACTCTGATAAGGCCGATGATTTTATCGCGAAGTTAGAAGATGAAATGAAGGAGGTAGAGTACAATCTGGAAAATTTAACGGATTTTGCTATTGCCTACTTCACTAAATTAAAAGAGAAATACGGAAAAGGGCGCGAGCGTCAGACTGAACTTCGTGTTTTTGATAATGTCGAAGCTACAAAAGTTGTTTTGCGTAACACAAAACTTTTTGTAAATAGAGAAGAAGGTTTCGTAGGAACCAGTTTAAAGAAAGACGAATACGTAGCCGATTGTTCGGATATCGATGATGTTATTGTGTTCCTGCGTGATGGTACAATGATGATTTCAAAAGTTGATGCTAAAACATTTATAGGAAAAGATATTATACACGTCGCTGTTTTTGATAAGAGCGATAAGCGTACGATTTACAACATGATGTATCGTGATGGTAAATCCGGACCTTCGTATATAAAACGTTTTAATGTTACCGGAGTTACACGTGATAAAGCGTATGATCTGACTAACGGGACAAATGGTTCGCAGGTGGTTTATTTTTCGCATAATCCGAATGGAGAAGCAGAGGTGGTTACTATTTTACTGCGTCAAATAGGAACCATTAAAAAACTGAAATTCGATATTGATTTTGCTAAACTGGCCATCAAAGGCCGTGGATCAAAAGGAAATTTGGTTACCAAATATCCAATCAAGAAAATAGAATTAAAAGAAAAAGGAATTTCGACTTTACTGCCAAGAAAAGTCTGGTTTGATGATACCGTTAAACGTTTAAATGTTGATGCCAGAGGAGAATTGCTGGGAGAGTTTAAACCAAGCGATAAAATTCTGATCATAAGTCAGGCCGGTAAGTTGAAGGTAATTATTCCGGAATTATCGACTCATTTTGAGGAAGATATGATTGTTTTGGAAAAATGGAAACCTAAAAAACCAATTTCGGCGATTTATTACGATGGAGAAAAAGAACGTTATTTCTTAAAACGTTTCCTTGTGGAAAATGAAGGTAAAGAAGAAAGTTTTATTACAGATCACCCGAACTCGCAATTAGAAATTGTATCAACAGATTACCGTCCGTTAGCCCAGTTGGTTTTTGCAAAAGTAAAAGGAGTTCAGAAAGAAGATTTACATATTGATGTTGAAGATTTTATTGCTGTAAAAGGTTTTAAAGCACTCGGAAATCAACTGACGAGTGATAAGCTAAAACAAGTAAATCTGTTAGAACCGCTGCCTTATGAAGAACCGGTTGAAGAAGTTCCGGAGCGGGTAATCGCAGACGATGATGACGCCGTTGAAACAGAATTAGATGATGATGGTCAGATAGGTCTGGTTCTTGAATAATAGAAAGTAAGAAAGAGGAAGTTTCAAAATTTTGGAACTTCCTCTTTCTTTTGTGACAAAAGACTGTAGTTTTCTAACTAATTCTCTTACCGTAAACATTTTGTTAAGAAGCGAACTTTTGGAACGAAATTGACAAAAAAAAACATAGCTCTGAAAGAGCTGCAGCAATAGCCATGGTGCGTAGCACTATGAATGATGATGACAATTATGGGTTACGCCCTGAAAGGGCAAAAGCCTGATCGCAATGAAAAGCAACAGGCATATTTTGTGTGAGATTTTATAAGAATGGGAGTGTTTTTTTTATAGGATTTTGTAAGGAGTAAAAAATGCTTTTGCCCTTTCAGGGCAATATACATTATTAATTTAGTTCATAGCGCTCTCGGGCTTTCAGCCCTTTTTGACCCAACTTTCGAAACGAAATTGATGTAAACTGGCAGCTCTGAAAGAGCTTCAGCAATAGTATAGTGCAAAGCACTATGAATAATAAAAAGGTGTTATTGTTTTAGCCCTGTAAGGGCGAAAGCTAAACGCCAAAGAGAGAAACTCATTTAATTTGACGAATGTTTTTTTCGGATTCGCATATTGATAAATTCCACAGCAAGCGAAAACGAAATGGCGAAGTACAAATAACCTTTTGGTACCGCTCCAATATGTTCGCCAGCAAGTGCAGCATTCGATAGGTGCATGCTTTCCGTAATCAGCATAAAACCGATGAGAATCAAGAACGAAAGTCCTAATATTTGAATGGACGGATTCTTGTTGACAAAATTTCCAACAGGAACAGCAAACAACATCATAACCAGTACCGAAATGACTACTGCTGTAATCATGATTGTTAAAGCACCATGAACACCATTTGTCATACCGACAGCCGTTAAGATCGAGTCGACAGAAAAAATCAAATCGATCAGCAGGATTTGCATAATGACATTCGAAAATGATTTTTTGGCAACAGTTTTAAGTGTTTTTTCCTCCTCTGCAGGATGGTCCACTTTTTCGCTGATTTCTTTAGTACTCTTATAAATCAGGAACAAACCGCCCAGAAACAAAATGACCGCCTGCCCCGTAAAATCTCCTTCGAACCAGCCCCAGTGAATGCTGAAAAGAGTTGCTTTCATGGCAATCAGATACGAAATTCCCATCAACAGGGCGATACGCATAAACATGGCCAAAAACAAACCAATTCGGGTGGCTCTCTTTCGATCTTCTTCAGGCAATTTCCCCGTGACGATGGATATAAAAATAATATTGTCAATCCCCAGGACAATTTCCAGAAAAGTCAATGTCAGTAAGGCAATCCAGGCATCGGGGTTTAGAAAAACTTCCATACTAAAGGTGTTTTATAACATTTAAATAGATTATTTACTCAACTCTTACCACTGTACCACGTTGTTTTTGGTCAGAACCCACCATTCCAAATTCAAAAGTATAAGAATCTTTAGAAGTGGTTAGAATTTTCATGCTGATAGCTTTTTCTTCAGCCATATTTTTAGGATGTTTTTTTTGTAAAATGTATTCACAATCACTTACCCATCTGATGGTTGAAGTGTCTGTTTTACCTTCAAAAGTTTCGATTTCGATGTTGTCTTTACGTTCAAAAACAGTGGTTTTTTTGATACCATTTACTTCAAATTCAAATTTGAATTTTCCATTTTTAAAATCTTTGCAGTTGTGTTCTGCGTTGTAACAGGAGAATAATGTCAGTAGCGGTAAAAGGAATAAACTTTTTTTCATTTTAAGTTTTAATTGTTTTGTGAGTAATAATTGAGAGGGGGGGGGCTTCGACTTCGCTCAGCCTGACGACTTTGCTCAGTCTTACGACTTTGCTCAGTCTGACGACTTTGTTGAGTCTTACGACTTTGCTCAGTCTGACGACTTTGCTCAGTCTGACAACTTTGCTCAGTCTGACGACTTTGCTCAGTCTGACGACTTCGCTCAGCCTGACGACTTTGTTGAGTCTTACGACTTTGCTCAGTCTTACGACTTTGCTCAGTCTGACAACTTCGCTCATTGTGACGACTTCGCTCAGCTTGATGACCTTGCTAAGCCTGACGGCCTCGCTTAGTCTTACGACTTCGCTCTGTCTGACATTAGGGGTCTGGATTTTAGATTTCGGAATGTAAATCTGAGATCGTCAATCAAAAATCAAAAGTCTAAGATCGTTTCAATTCATCATCTGTAAAGTTCTTGATTTCTTTTTCTTTGGCAAACTTTTCGGCGTTGTAATTTCCGGATTTATTTTTAGGAATGGATAAACTGTCCCAGTCACCCTTTTTTAATTGTTTGGCATAAAAAACAATCTGTCCGATATGATAAGGATAATGTGCCAGCTGTCTGTTGATTGCCTCAATAACGGTATGACCTTCGTTTCGGATGTAAATGATGTCTGAAAGTTGTTCCGGGTTTAAGCTGTTTAAGGCATTCAGTAAACAATCCCAGCCTTTGTCCCAGATCAGCAGAACTTCTTCTTTAGATTTTAGATCATTTTCAAATTCCGAATCGCGATTGCGCCACTCTTTTTCGCCATCAGACGTTAAAAAATCGGTCCAACGTGAGAGCATATTGCCTGAAACGTGTTTTACAATCGTAGCAATACTGTTGGTATCTTCATTAAGGGTGACAAAAAGCTGTTCGGGTTCTAATTGTGCAATGGCTTTTTCTCCCAGCATTTTATAGTACAAAAACTGTTTTTTAACGCTTTCTAAATAGGAATCAGTTGCTTTCATAGTGATACATTTGGTTTAGCGGAAATAAGTTTTTATTTTTTGTCACGAATTCGTGGCAAAAAACTATACAATTTTAATATCGTATTTGTCTAATAGCCCTACAATACCCTGAGTTGAAAATTGTGCTTTTCGCATAGGGTTAAATTCAGGATCAATTTTATAATTGTAGGCAGTTCTAAAGTCGACGCCTGCCAGTTGTGTATCGTTAAAAATAGCTCCCTCGAGATTGCAATTGTCAAATAAAGCACTGGTTAGATTGCATCCTATAAAAGAAATCTCACGCAAAGAGCAGTTGATAAATTTAGTTTTAGGCATTTTCTTGTTCGAAAAAACAGCATAATCTAATGTGCTTTCTTCAAAATAAACCTGGAATAGAAAATCATCACATTCGTTAAAAGCAATTCCAAGAAGCTTGCAATTTTTGAATGTAGCATTTTTCAGACTGGTACCGGACAAACTTGTCATCGACAAATTGCAATCGATAAACTCACAGTCTAAAAAGGTGTTGTAAGCAAAATTGCTATTCGAAAAATCACAATTCTTAAAAACACAATCTTCAAACTCCCGATTGTTTATTTTCTTGTCAATATAAGTAACTTTTTCGAAGGTTTTTTGAATGTGAATTAGACTTTCCATGAGTGTTTTTTGGATTTTCGTGCATTGTGACGCACCCTAAGGATATAAATGATTTCCTCTGTTATTTGATAGGAAACCGAATAATTGTAAACCGTATAAACTCTAAAACTACCATCATTATTGGTTTTTTGAGTGTCGTGTTTATAAATTTCGGGTTGAGTTTTAAGAATTTCGGTACTGTCAAAAATAGTATTGACAACTTTATCAGCGATTGCAATTGATTTGCTTTCAAAGAAAATGTAAAAATGAATGTCTTCTAATTGATTCAAAGCATTGCTGGACCAAATTATTTTCTTCCCCATTTTTTTGCAATCTCTTTAGCCTGATCTTCCGTATAAAAGTTGCCTTTTTTGATGTTTTCCAGGGCGTCTTCAATGTCTAAATTATAGGCTTTGTCTGAATCAAGGGTACTGTTGTTTACAGACTGTAAAAGATGTTTTAGCTTCTCGACAAATGAAGGGTCTTTTACTTTATCAATTTCCTGATGAATCCACTTTAGTTCTGCTTGAATATCCATAATAAAGAATTTGAGTAAAGATACAAATTAGTCATTAAATAAACCTTTCATAATGATTTTCAATCCGTAAAAAATCAAAAACATAGCGCTTAAACAAGCCACAATTCCAATTCCCAAAACCAGATAATGCCAGTTGGTATGCTGATTCATAAAAGCGTTATAAATGAGCGATGGCCCAATAAACAATAAAGGCAATGAACCCGATAAATATTTAATTCCTTTTCCTAATAATTCTTTATTTGTTGCCATTTTTTTGTTTTCAGGTTTTGAGAGTTTCAGGTTTTAATGTTTCAAGTTTCAGGTTTCAAGTTTCAGGTTTCAGGTTTCAGGTTTCAGGTTGCAAGTTTCAGGTTGCAAGTTTCAGGTTCGGAACCTATTGAAGTTTGCGGTTAGATAGGTATAATCTCATTTTACATCTCACATCTTACCAAAAACATTTTACCAAAAAACATCACACATTAAAGATTATAATTGTCCACAGCATTTCGTACGCTGCCGTATTTTTTTAATAATTCACTGGCTTGTTCGTAGGAAACTGGAATTTCTCCCATTATCATTTTTACACCGCGATCTACCAATTTGATATTACTCAATTGCATATCGACCATTTTATTGCCTTTTACTTTTCCAAGCTGAATCATTGCAGCAGTCGAAATCATATTCAGCACTAATTTTTGAGCTGTTCCGGCTTTCATTCGGGAGCTTCCGGTGATAAATTCCGGACCTACAACCACTTCAACCGGAAATTGAGCAGTAAGCGCCAAAGGACTTCCTGCATTGTTAGTAATACAGCCCGTAAGAATATTATTTTGATTACAGCTTTCTAAACCGCCAATCACATAAGGTGTAGTTCCTGAAGCCGCGATACCAATTACTACATCGTTTTGATCAATATGATTCGCCTGCAAATCAATCCAGGCTTGGGTTGCATTGTCTTCGGCATTTTCTACGGCACGACGAATGGCAGTATCACCACCGGCAATAATTCCGTTTACTAAATCAAAAGGAACACCAAAAGTTGGAGGACATTCTGAAGCATCAACAACACCTAAGCGTCCGGATGTTCCCGCACCAATATAAAATAATCGACCGCCTAATTTTAATTTAGAAACTACCTGTGCTACTAAAGTTTCAATTTGCGGAATCGCTTTTTCGACTGCATCAGGAACAGTTTTGTCTTCCTGATTGATGTTAACCAGAAGTTCATGAACCGACATTTTTTCTAAATGTTCGTATTTTGAGGACTGTTCTGTTGTTTTTGTAAAGGTCATTTTTTCGTGTTAATTGAACTGGGTCAAAATTAATCTTTTTTCTTGCAATCCCGAAATTTGGAGCGTAAAGTCATGAAGATTTAGAATAATTTTTTGTTGTAATTTCTGATGAAATGATTGCTCTGTTGGACCTTTATTAAAACAACTAAAACATTATATTTGTTAAATAATTAAAAATTTGGAATGGATATAATTAGCTTTTTAACGAGTATCGCAAAAATATCAGTCTTTGTTTCTTTTTTACTGGCCTTCTTTTTACTCACAGTGCAAACAAAGAATAAATTGACAAACCGACTGTTTGCTTTCTATTTAATATTTTTTGCCCTTGATAACAGCGGTATTTTTATTGATGATCAGTTTATAAAAGCCCATTTTAATTTAGAATTTTTCAGATGGACGGCTTGTTCTCTGGTTTTGCCTTTTTTCTATCTGTACGTTTTGTCCGTTTGTTTCACGGATTTTAGATTGAGATCGAAACATTTACTACACGCAATTCCATTTGTACTCCTGAACGTCTTTTATATGTTCAGGCTTTACTTTTTAACAAACGCCGAAAAAATGGTGTTTTACAACCAGCGTGATCAGTCGTCGGAGATGTTCTTTTTGTTTCTCGCTTTGGCCTTGCAAATTGTATTTTACAGCATTGGAGTAGCTTTGGTCTTAAAAAAATACAAAGCAATATATGAGGAAAATTATACCAATCCCAGAAGTTCTGTTTTTAAATGGCTGCTTCAGATAGCGGCTATATTCTTTGTTTTGTATTATTTATGTATCATTAAGAATGCTTTAAGATATGTGAATTATGATTCGTTATGGATTTGGTCTAATGTAATATTGCAGTTTATGGTTTTGGTAATAACCTGCTGGTTTGTATTAAAAGCCCTGAATCATCCGGATCTTTTTCGTGGTATCGATTCTAAACTGCAATTGGCCAAAGATATTCTTCCTAAACAGAATAATAATGTCGGAGAAAAGGAGCATCAAAACGAAGTGATTTCAGATCAAATTGCGACATTGAAGCTTTACATGACCGAAAAAGAACCTTTTCTGGACCCGTCATTAACCATTCAGGAACTTTCGAATCAAATCAATATTCCGGTTCGGGATTTATCGGTTTTAATCAATCATCATATCGATCAGCATTTTTTTGATTTTGTAAATGAATATCGCATTCAAAAAGCAATGAATTTACTGAAAGATCAGTCCAAAAGTCAGCTTACAGTTTTGGAAATTTTGTATGAAGTAGGTTTTAATTCAAAATCTTCTTTTAATACGTCTTTTAAAAAATATACAAATCTAACCCCTACAGCTTATCGGAACGCCTCATAATAAAGGCTTTGCATAAAGTACTACTTCGTGACGAAAAAAGTCGAACTCATTTCTGTTGAGAAAATGAGTTCGACTTTTTTTTGTCGGTCGAATTCCGAAAATTTCTGCAACAACTTTGCTTCATAATTAATCGAACAAGTTAAAACCAGAAATCATGAAAAAAGTTTACCTCCTTATTATTTTAGTATTACCGGTGTTAGGTTTAGCACAAACAACTGCAAAATTAAAAGGGAAAATAGCCAGTGAAACTACTGCATTAGAATGGGCAGATGTTTCCGTATTCAATTCAGAAGGAAAAATTATTGAAGGAACAACCAGTAAGCCGGACGGTTCTTTTGAACTTAATTTAAAAGAAGGCTTTTATAAAATAGGAATAAGTCTGCTGGGATTTGTTGATTACGAAAAGCAGATCGCGATTAAAAAAGATACCGATTTAGAAACCATAGTTTTGAAAGAGAATACTACTCAGCTGGGAGAAGTAGTAATTAAAACTAAAAAGAATACCATCGAGCAAAAAACAGATCGTTTGGTGTACAATCTCGAAAATAATGTCACAAATGTTGGTGGTGATGCTTTAAGCGCGATCAATACGGCACCTGGTGTTGTGGTTCAAAAAGAGACGATCAGTATATTAGGCAAAGGGACTTCTCGCGTGATGATTGACGGACGTATCGTTGAGTTAACCGGAGAAGAACTAAACAACTATTTAAAATCGATATCGGCAGCAGATATTAAGAACATTGAAATTATCAGTACACCTCCCGCAAAATACGAAGCCGAAGGAACAGGAGGACTTATTAATATTGTATTGAAAAAAGGTACCCGAAATTCCTGGAAGAACAGTTCCACAGCAACTTATGATCAGAATAAATACGGGGCTTTGACTTTAAGAGATAATTTCTTTTACAACAAAAATAAGTTTAGGTTTTCTGCCAGTATTAATGGAAAGAAAGGACATAAATATGCGGATGAGTTTCTGGATATGTATTTTCCTGACGGACTTTCTGAGATGATTATCAATACAAAATTTACCGATGAGAGTTTGTCCGGAAAATTAGCTTTGGATTATGATTTTTCAGATCGCATAACCATAGGTTTTCAGGTTTTAAAAGACAGAAGTAATCCGGATTTTAAGTCGGATATCAGAATTAATAATTACAATACTAAAAATGAACTGGACAATTATATCCTGAACAATAGTTTTGTGGATAAGCAGTCCGGCAACCAGACTTATCACGGGCATTTGATTGCAAAATTGGATTCTTTAGGCAGAAAATTGTCTTTTGATGTGGATTATTTTAATTACAATTCAAAATTCGACCGAAATGCGATCGCCTACAATTACAGACCGGATCATTCATTTGCAGGGATTAATCAGTCGGCAAGAAATATTTCCGATCAGGATATTGATAACTGGAGTTTTAAGGCAGATATGGAACATCCGCTTACAGCATTCAATTTGTCATATGGTACAAAAATGAGTTTTACAAACAGTAAGAGTTATGTACTTTACTACAATACGATTACAGAAACACCGGAATTGGATCCCAATCAGTCCAACCGATTCAGGTATACGGAGAACAATCAGGCAGTGTACGTTAACGGAGATAAAAAACTCAGTGAGAAATGGAATCTTCAATTGGGATTGCGACTTGAAAATACTCAAACGAGTGGTTTTTCAGAAACCTTAAACGAGGAAACAAAAAATAATTATTTGAGATTATTTCCTACAGTTTATGTTTCATACAAAGAAAATGACAGTAACAATTTTAGTTTTAATTATGGAAAAAGAATCAGCCGACCTCAGTTTGATTTGCTGAATCCATTTCGTAATTACATTAACAGCAACAGTTATTCTGAAGGAAATCCGTTTTTGAAACCTTCTTTTAGTGATAATTTTGAATTGACTCATTCGTATAAAGGAGTTTTGCGAACCAATGTTTTCTTTAACGTGATCAATGACGGTTATGGTGTGATTTTTACCTCAATTCCCGAAACCAATACGCAAATTGTAACTCGAGAGAATTATTTCAGAGATCTAAAGTATGGGGTTGGAGAAAGTTATTCGGCTGCCTTAGCTTCCTGGTGGCAGAGTGAAAATACCTTGTACTTTTTAGGATCAAAAACGAAGTTTATTGCAGCTATTAATGCCACACCGTCAAATAGTCTGGAAATCAATTTTTCGACGAACAATACCTTTTCATTAGGTAAAAATTCTAAACTTCAAATTGATTTTAATTACAATACACCTTCTCGAAGTGGTTTGTACAAAACGGGGTATATGTCGAGTTTTGATGTTGGTTTTAAACAGGAGGTGCTGAATAAATCCTTGCAGATTGCTTTTCTGGCCAATGATATTTTTAATACTTCTTATTTAAAAGATTTGGTTTCGGTTGTAAATGGTGTAAAGCAGGTATACAGTCAGAACTTCTCCAACCGATTTTTACGTTTGTCTGTTGTTTATAATTTTGGGAACAAAAAAATAAACGTGAAACAGCGTGATTTTGGAAATCAGGAGGAGAAAAACAGAACGGGGAATTAGGTTTTAGAATGTGAGATGTGAAATGTAAAAAGTGAGATGTGAGAAGCAGAGGCGAAAGTTTTGTTTTCTAAAGGTTTATTTGTAAAAAGATATAGCAGGTTTGGTTTTATGGGTGTAAATATCCGCCCGAAACATTTTGCTCTGAAAGAGCTTTAACCACAGCATAGTGCGGAGCACTATGAAAGATAATGATTATTGATTAAGCCCTGAAAGGGCGTAAGCCTAATGTTAAAGAAGAATATTAATTTTAATTTGTAAGGGGTTTAGCGACTATGTTATTCGTTATTTGAATTTATAAGATTTTTAATTTGCTTTTGCCCTTTCAGGGCGATACTCACGATCACTTTTTTTATAGTGCGTTGCACTATGCTTGTGCTTTAGGGCTTTCAGCCTTCTTTCGAATGTCTCGTGGACTTATATTGGGTATGAGTAAGGGTAGATATTTTTTTTGTAAGTTTTGCACTAAGTGTATTTGGAATATTTGAAATGCCACTTCTGTACATAAAAAAATCTATGTTTCCAGGTGTAAAAACTATAAAATAAAAGCAAGAAGAATCCCTAAAACAATCATAGAGACTTTGGCAACATTGAATTTATGTCCTTCGCTGCTTTCGAAAATAATGGTTGAGGAAATGTGAAACAGAATTCCGATAACGATGGCTGTAATTTCAGTGTAATATTTGCTTAGAACGGGTAAATATTCAGAGGCAACGGTACCCAATGGTGTCATAACTGCGAAGGCAAGCATGAAAGCAAAAATGGCTTTTTTATTCAGCTCTGCATTGATAAAAAAGGTGGTCAGAATTACGGCAATTGGTAAATGATGAATTGCAATTCCAAGAGCCAGACCATGATGATGGCTTACCGGAAAACCTTCCAGAAAAGCATGAATACACAAGCTGGTAAAGAGCAGCCACGGAATCTGTGACATCTTGGCGTGCCCATGAACGTGACCGTGTTCGGCTCCCTTAGAGAAAAACTCCAGTATAATCTGGAATAAAATTCCAAGCATGATGAAGATACCAATATTGTGCTTATGTGTTTCATAAACTTCAGGTAACAGGTGCATTACGGTTAAGGACAATAAAAATGAACCGCTAAACGCAAGCAGCAGCTTTAGATTGGTTTTGCTCTTTGGTTTTAAAAACAAAGCCACCATATAACCTAAAAGTACAGAGAATAAGGGGAGTAGATAATTCATTTTTTATGGTTTAACCGTTGATTTGTTTAACCGTTTAATTGTTTTTGTTTAGCGATTAAACGGTTAAACAATTAAACGATTGCCCATTTTATTTAAAAATCATGATTAATCGTTCACTTTCGGTTTTGTGGAATTTTTTGAGTTTATAATCTCCAAAAATATCCAACAGGAAAATTCCGGCTTCTGCCATTAGTTCTTCAAAATCTTTTAAAGTTAAGGCTTTTACTTTTTCTGTGAAATGGTAATTTTGTCCCTGATCCTCAAAATCTATTTCTTTAAAAATATGTCCGTCCTCCACATACCTTTTGATTTTGAAATCAATTCCGTCCACACTTTTTACTTCTTCAGGTACCAAAGTTTCGATAACCTGAGTAACGTTCATAAAGTCGATTACCGCAAAACCGTATTCAGATAAACTTTCTTTAATGGCTTTAAGGGTGGTTAAATTATCGTCGTCACTTTCAAAATACCCAAAACTGGTAAATAGATTAAAGATTGCATCAAACTTTTCTTCAAAAGGTTCACGCATATCGTGCACTTTAAAATGCAGTGTTTCGTTACTGTTTTTTGTAGCTTCTGCAATACTGTTTTCAGACAAATCGGCACCTAAAACATTAAAGCCTAGTTGGTTTAAATAAATAGAGTGACGCCCTTTTCCGCAAGCCAGGTCTAGTACTTTCGCTTTTTCAGGCAAATTCAGATAATGGGTTAGATTGTCCATGAAAATCTGAGCTTCGCGATAATTTCGGTCTTTATAAAGAATATGGTAATAGGGAGTATCAAACCATGAAGTAAACCAATTTTCGGTATTACGTTCCTGATTTGGTGAGGATGAGTTTGCTGCTTCAGACATTTATTCTATTTCAATTAATTCAAAGTCCGGCAAATTTAGTGTATTTTTGCCGAAAAATAACTATTTCGCAACGATACCTCTATGAATCCTTGCGGAAATGCAGCAGGTGTACGGATATGCAGATGCAGAGGTCAACAGCAGTACATTTGAAATAATTCAAAAATAAAGATGGAAGAAAATTTTAGAATGATAGCCAAATGTTTTTTTGGTTTTGAAGAAATATTAGAGAATGAATTGCGTACTCTTGGTGCTCAGGATGTCGAAAAAGGAGTGCGAATGGTAAGCTTTAAAGGAGATAAAGGGTTCATGTATAAAGCTAATTTATCGCTTCGTACTGCACTTAAAGTTCTAAAACCTATTTATTCGTTCAGAGCAAATAATGAACAGGCACTGTACAAAGGAATTTCGGGAGTAAACTGGTCTAAATTATTAAATGCCAATCAGACTTTTGTAATTGATGCGACTGTACACTCCACTTATTTCAACCACTCTGAATTTGTTTCTCAAAAATGTAAAGATGCTATCGTGGATCAGTTTAGAGAAAGAACAGGACAGCGTCCGAGTATCGATAAAGCTTTTCCGGATTTACGAATTAATGTTCATATCGATAAAGACCAGGTTTCTGTTGCGTTGGATACTTCAGGGAATTCACTGCATCAGCGTGGTTACCGAACTGCAACGAATATTGCGCCAATTAACGAAGTTTTGGCTGCGGGAGTATTACTGTTATCAGGATGGGAAGGACAGAGTCATTTTGTAGATCCAATGTGTGGTTCCGGAACTTTTCTGGCAGAGGCAGCTATGATCGCCTGCAATATTCCGGCGAATATTAATCGTAAAGAGTTTGCATTCGAAAAATGGAAAGATTGGGATAACGATCTTTTTGATCAGATTGTAAACAGCTTGATGAAAAAAACAAAAGAATTTCATTACACTATAAAAGGGTTTGATAAAGCGCCAAGTGCTGTAAATAAAGCCAAAGACAACATCCGAAACGCCAACTTGGAAGATTATGTTACCGTAAGTGAGGATAACTTTTTTGATAGTGAAAAAGCGGTAGAAGGAAAGTTACATATGGTCTTCAATCCACCTTACGATGAGCGTCTGGATATCCATATGGAAGAATTCTACAAAAATATCGGAGATACTCTAAAGAAAAGCTACCCGGGTACAAACGCCTGGTTTATTACGGCCAATCTTGAAGCTCTGAAATTCGTAGGTTTAAAACCATCCCGAAAAATTAAACTTTTCAACGGAAGTCTTGAAGCACGTTTGGTAAAATACGAGATGTACGAGGGAAGTAAGAGAACGAAATTTCAGGTCTAAGGTTCTAAGGCACTAAGAGATTTGGTTTGAGAAATTTATTTTGTACTATTTTTTATTTCAATATTGAAGTACTAAAATAAATCTTAGAACCTCAGAGTCTTAGCGTCTTAGCACCTCAAAAAACAATAATAATTTAAGGTTTAAAAAAAAGGACAAAGGAATCTACGAAGTATAATCTTAGAATCTTAGTTCCTCAGAACCTTAGCAACTTAAAGAAAAATGACAAAACTACAAGTAAGAGCTTTTTTATACCAATTAGGATGTTTCGCGATTCTATTTATTTTAGGGAGATTTTTAGTAGCTTCTTATACCGGATTAACGGGATTTTGGATTCCGATGACCGCTTTTATTGTCGCTACATTAATTTCGCCTAAATTTCAGTCCGTAAAGACTAAAGATGGAGAAAAGCTTTTCATGAAATGGATTTTTATAAAAGGAATTAGAGAAATTGGATAATTAATGGATTGTATATGAGGATAATTGGACTTATAGGCGGAATTAGCTGGGTTTCTACAGCAGATTATTACAAACTTATAAATGAGGGGATTAATAATGAGCTGGGAGGGCTTAATTTCTCAGAGTGTCTGATTTATTCTTTCAATTATGCCGACATTAAAAAGAATAACGATGCCAATGATTGGGAGGCGACTTTTAATTTGCTTTTAAAAGGGTGTCAGTTTCTTAAGCAGGGCGGGGCAGAAGCTATTGTGTTGTGTGCGAATACCATGCATTTGATTGCTGACCGACTTGAAAAAGCGATTGATTTGCCAATTATTCACATTGCGACTGAAACGGCATTGGCGATTCAGAAGAAAGAAGTGAAAAAAGTAGGTTTGATGGGAACGAAGTTTACCATGGAACTTGATTTTTTTAAAGATAAATTAGCCGAAAAAGGAATCGAGACTATCATTCCTAAAAATGATGCCGACCGCGATTTTATGCACACCACAATCTTTGAAGAATTAGGAAAAGGTTTGGTGACTGAGGCCACTAAAAAGCGCTATCTGGAAATTGCCAATCAATTGATAAAAGAAGGCGCTGAAGGGATTGTTTTAGGCTGTACCGAGATTCCCTTGGTGATAAAACCAGAAGATGTTTCTGTCCCGGTTTTTGATACTACTTTAATTCATTCTACTGCTGCTATTGAATTTCAATTGTCATAAAAAGGTAGAAAAAACAGTTTTTAAAAAAGATAAATTCCAAATAGTATTATAGATTATTTGGAATTTATCTTTTTTAATTCCCGTAGTATCAGTTTGGACGAAGCCAAAGCTGTTTGTCTGAGCGGAGTCGAAGGAGCCAGTCTTAGCAAAGTTGAAGCTGTCTATCTTGACAGAGTCGAAGCTGTCTGTCTGAGCGGAATCGGAGCTGTCTGTCTGAGCAGAGTCGAAGCTGTCTGTTTGGGCGGAATCGGAGCTGTCTGTCTGAGCGGAGTCGAAGGAGCCAGTCTTAGCAAAGTTGAAGCTGTCTGTCTTGATCGAGTCGAAGCTGTCTGTCTGATCGGAATCGGAGCTGTCTGTCTGAGCGGAGTCGAAGCAGCCAGTCTTAGCAGAGTCGGAGCTGTCTGTCTGAGCGGAGTCGGAGCTGTCTGTCTGAGCGGAGTCGAAGCAGCCAGTCTTAGCAAAGTTGAAGCTGTCTGTCTGAGCGGAGTCGAAGCTGTTTGTCTGAGTGGAGACGAAGCTGTCTGTCTGAGCGGAATCAGAGCTGTCGGTCTGAGCGGAGTCGAAGCTGTCTGTCTGAGCGGAGTCGAAGACAGATTTTAGCTTTAAAAACAAATTCCAAACAGTACCTATTGCACGGTTTGGAATTTGGAATTTTTAAAATTTGGAATTTATTACTTTCTAATAGTTTCCTTTTTTATGGTTTCAGGAATGATTGTCTTCTTCTTATAAAGTGGAATGAAGTAAGAAACGGTATAGTTAAACCCGATTCCGAAGCTACCATCATACGTTCTGTTAAAGCCTGGAATATAAAGGTTGTCAAATCCGGAAGGTTTTTTATTAGAAGCCAGCAGTTTAAGCTGAACGCCAAAACCAACAAACACATTGTTAAAAACCTTTGCTTTTACACCCATTGCCACTTCAAGCCAACCTGCAGTAAGACCATTGTATTTCTGACCGGAAACAATTGCCGGCTGTTCTCCCCAGTATGGATTTGGGTTGTAAATTTTATAGGTATTCAATTGCTGACTAAAAGTACTGAAACCACCTCGAAGTCCAATGGTGATTAAATTTTCCATATCCAGCCAGTTTTGGTACAAATTGTAATCAAAACCTCCTTTGATGTAAGTTCCGGTTGTTGTTGAATTTAATCGGTCATCGTCGGTAGTTTTGTCTTCAAAACCAAGTTCGGCAGCCAGATAGTATTTTTTGGTCAGACGAAAATCCCCGGTAACTTCAATACCTTTATAATTCTTGTCATATAATCCACGGGTTAATTTGTACAAATCTACCCCCACACGAAGTCCGTAACGATCCGTTTTGATGCTATCCTGTTTAGTTTCCTTAACAGCTGGTTTAGCAGTTTGGGCTTTCGGTTTTGTTTTTACGATCTCTTTGGGTGCAGCTGTATCCGATGTTTCCTGAGCCTGACCTAAGAACATTGAAAACAGTAAGCAAAAACTATAAAAATATTTTAATATGTGTTTCATTTTCAGATTCAATGTGTTTTATGTCTGTAAAAATTTGTTTTATCCAGAACCCATCGCCAGCCGGGTCGATTAGGTCGTTGGGTTTTAGCGGATCAAGATCAAAAACGGTCTTAAATCCACAGGCTCTTGATACATATACATTCTCACGAGTATAGTAAAATGTTATCCGATCGCTGTTTCTGGTAGCAGGATTAGTGCTCTGAGAGTTATAAACAAAATCATATGTGGTGGTATTTCGGTCTATTCTCAAAGGTATCGAGATTGTATTCGAATTGGTTACATATCTTAAAGGATTATCTTCGTCTGTTATGCTTTTGTTGAAAACAATTCCCTTACTTTCTCCCTCTCCGGTTACTTTTAGATTTATTACGTTTTCTTTTACAGTAGGTTCGGCATCTTTATAAAAGGTAATTACCAGACGCGGGGTAGTAGGTGTACTGGCATCACAAATGTCATCTTTTTCACAGCTGGACAAACCAAAAGTAAAGATTAGTAAAAGAGAGATTATTTTTTTCATTTAGATATTTTGTTATCGAAGTTCTAAAAGCACAACATTTTCGACATGGTGTGTTTGTGGAAACATATCAACAGGTCTGACACGGGTTACTTTGTATTTTTCGTCCATTAAAGCCAAATCACGTGCCTGAGTTGCTGAATTACAGCTCACATAAACGACTTTTTTAGGAGCAATCTTCAAAATTTGATCAACAACCGCAGTATGCATACCATCTCTTGGCGGATCGGTAATAATAACATCCGGTTTTCCGTGCTGAGCGATAAAGGCTTCGTTGAAAACAACTTTCATGTCACCAACAAAAAACTCACAATTGGTAATATTATTGCGCTCTGCATTTGCTTTAGCATCTAAAATAGCCTCAGGAACACTTTCTACACCAATTACTTTTTTCGCCTTTTTTGAGACAAATTGTGCAATAGTTCCCGTTCCGGTATACAAGTCATAAACTGTTTCGTTTCCTGTAAGCCCTGCAAAATCACGTGTTATTTTGTACAACTCGTAGGCTTGATCTGAATTAGTCTGGTAGAAAGATTTAGCGTTGATGCTAAATTTCAAACCTTCCATTTCTTCCAGTATATAGTCTCTTCCTTTGTATAGTTTAATATCCTGATCGTAAATAGTATCGTTTTGCTTGGCATTTATCACGTATTGTAACGAGGTAATCTGCGGGAACTTTTCGTAAAGGTGATCCAAAATCAGTTCGCGGTTTTTTTGATCATCCTCAAAAAACTGGATCAAAACCATAATCTCACCGGTAGATACTGTACGAATCATTACCGTTCTCAACAAACCGGAATGCTCTCTTGGATTGAAGAAAGCCATGTTATGTTCGTTAGCAAAAGCTCTAATCTCATTTCTGATGGCATTTGAAGGATCTTCCTGTAAATGACATTTTTGAATGTCCAGAATTTTGTCCCACATTTTCGGAATATGGAATCCTAAAGCATTTCGGTTTCCTAAATCCTCCGTACTTCCAATTTCTTTCTCGGTTAACCAACGGCTGTTAGAAAATGAAAATTCCATTTTGTTTCTGTAGAAAAATTGTTTTTCAGAACCCAAAATGGTTTCAAATTCGGGAAGCTCTACTTTTCCGATACGCTGTAAGTGATTTTTTACTTCATTTTGTTTGTAATACAGCTGTTGGCTGTATTTCATATTTTGCCATTTGCATCCTCCACAAACACCAAAATGATCGCAGATTGGCTCAATACGATGCTCTGATAATTCGTGAAATTTTACGGCTTTGCCTTCATAATAGGCTTTTCTTTTCTTAAAGGTCTGTACGTCTACTACATCGCCAGGAACGACATTCGGAATAAAGATTACTTTTCCGTCAGGAGCCTTTGCTACTGATACTCCTTTTGCTCCTGCATCAAGAACCTGAATTTGATGAAAGACAATTTTGTCTGTATTTTTTCTTCCCATAGCGCAAAAATAAGGGTTTGTAAACTTTTATAAATTTAATTTTTAAAATATTTTATCAAATTGCCTAATTTAGTGGTTTAATCAAGTTTAAAAGTTAACTTTGTTTATAACAAGCGCCCTGAATACTGCCTTTTTTATAACCTATTAGTATTGTTGTCCTTTATGAAGTTGTATCATAATCTGTCTCAAATTGGCTTTTTAAAGAAAAGCTATGCTTTCAAATTTTTGTTTGTTGCTTTTATAGGTATTCATATCCCTCTAATAGGAATTTTATTTTTTGTGCTGTATTATAATCACAGTGTTTCGGCGACTTCAATTTTGATTTTTTCTTTGGTTATGACATTATTGGCGACATTAGTGACGCTTTTAGTTTTAAATCACTTAATAAAACCCATTTCAATAGCCTCAAAAGCCTTAGACGATTACAGACACAATAGGAAATTATCTATTTTGCCTACAGAATATAGTGATGAGGCAGGTTTACTCTTGTGTAATATTCAGGAATCGATCTATGAATCAGAAAGTTTTATCAATGAAAAACAGGATCTGATTTATATGCTTTCGCACGATTTGAAAAATTTCGCAGGAAATCCTCAGGGACTGGCGCGACTCATTATAAGTGAAAAACCATCAGAATCAGTTCGACAATTGGCAGAATTGATTTGCGAATCTACCAATCTGCAGTTTCGATATATTGAAAACTTCATCAAATTATTACAAGAACAAGATCGGGTAGTGAAAGGAAATTTGGAGATCAGTATGATAACCTTCCCTAATATTTTACCTTTCATCAATGAACAGGTTGAACAGCGCCTGATTGATAAGAATATTAAATTAAGTCTGAATTTAGAGCTTGTTGAAGCAAAACTAAGAATTGACGAAGGTTTACTGGTTCAGGTTTTAGTGAATTTGATTAGCAATGCCGTTAAATTCTCTTATTTTGATAGTGAGGTTAAAGTGAGAATTTATACCGAAGAGTCAAAATTCATCGTAACAGTTACGGACAATGGAATTGGTTTTGATAAAAATCAGATTGACGAGCTCTTTAAAAAATTCACAAAAATGAGTAGATTGGGTACCGCTAATGAATCTTCAACCGGAATTGGATTGTATCTCTGTAAAAAAATAATTGAGAAGAATAAAGGCAAATTAACAGCAACTAGTGAGGGCAGAAATAAAGGTGCTGAATTTAGAATTGAGTTTGAATTGTAGTTTGTTGTTTTTGGTTTGTTGTTTATTGTTTATTGTTTATTGTTTATTGTTTATTGTTTATTGTTGAGGCTCTATGATGCTGATTGATATTCTCTTGAATATAACGCTCCTCCGGAGCTGTTTTCTTACAAGGAGAAATTGTCTGTAGTTATTTCGCTCCTTCGGTGCTCAATTTTAAAAGCTTTTTCACAAGATTTAAAGAAAATAAATCAGCGTCAATCAGCGTTTTCGCTTTAGCGAATCCGTCTAATCCGCGTTTCAATTTGCGATATTCTTATGCCCAATTTATAATTTATGGCTCTGAACGAATTCTGTTTTCGATTAAAAGTATTTCAATTCAGAACCATAAAGTTGTTTTTAGTCAAATAAATCAGAAGACAAATAACGATCGCCACGATCACAAATCACGGCAACAATAACTCCTGATTCCAGTTGCTCAGCAATTTTTAAGGCAACAGCTACAGATCCTCCGCTGCTCATTCCGGCAAAGACACCTTCTTCAAGAGCAAGCCTTTTAGTCATTTGCCTGGCTTCTTCTTCGCTTACATCGATAACAGTATCTACTTTCGAGGCGTCAAAAATTTTTGGCAAATATTCCTGCGGCCATTTTCTAATTCCCGGAATTTGAGATCCATCACTAGGTTGGGCTCCAATGATTTGAATGTTAGTGTTTTTCTCTTTTAAATAGGTTGAAGTCCCAATGATAGTTCCCGTAGTTCCCATTGCTGATACAAAATGGGTTACCGTTCCTTCCGTGTCGTTCCAGATTTCCGGACCTGTGGTTTTGTAATGTGCTTTCCAGTTGTCATCGTTTGCAAACTGATTTAGCATCAAATAACCGCCCTGAGCGACCTTTTTGTCGGCATAGTCCCTCGAGCCAATAATTCCTTCACTAGCGGGCGTTAAAATGACTGTGGCGCCATAAGCACGCATCGTTTGAGTTCGCTCTTTTGTGGAATCTTCAGGTAAAACCAATTCGATTTCGATTTGAAACAATTGTGCAATCATTGCCAGAGCAATTCCCGTATTTCCGCTGGTAGCTTCAATGAGTTTATCGCCTTTTTTAATATCACCTCTTTCAATAGCCGAAGCAATCATATTGTATGCCGCTCTGTCTTTTACACTTCCTCCTGGGTTATTACCTTCAAGTTTCAGTAAAAGCTTTACGTTTTTATTTTTAACCAAATTGACGGTTTCCATCAATGGAGTGTTTCCAATTAGGTTAAGCAATTTCTGTGGACCCATTTTATTTTTTTTCTTTTATTTTAACTTCAGTTGTAGTGGTGTTTAAAACGATTGAATCTTCAGGGATAGATTTGGTGATCCATGCATTTCCGCCTACAATGCTGTTTTTTCCAATAATGGTTTCGCCTCCCAAAATAGTAGCATTGGCATAAATGCAAACGTTTGCTTCTACAGTCGGGTGTCTTTTGGCGTTTTTCATTTCTTTACTAACGCTCAGAGCTCCTAAAGTAACACCCTGATAAATTTTTACATGTTTTTTAATTACAGTAGTTTCTCCAATTACAATTCCCGTAGCGTGATCGATAAAAAAAGGAGAAGCAATCTCAGCTCCGGCATGAATGTCGGTTCCTGTAATTCGATGTGCGTACTCGCTCATCAATCTTGAGAAAAGTAATAGATCCAGACGATACAATTCGTGACTTAGTCGGTAAATGGCGATCGCGTAAAATCCGGGATATCCCAAATAAACTTCATCGATGCTGTTTGATGCCGGGTCATTTTCAAGGATGTATTCGGCGTCCTGATTTAGTTTTTCCAGAACTCCGGGCAATTTTTCCAAAAAACGATCCCACATTGCATCACACGAATTTTCAGATTTTTTACAGGCCAAAACAGCAATTTCTTTGAAACGAATCTCCAGTTCTTGGATACTTTCGTCTAAAGCTGCATTGGAATCAAAAAGAGTGTAAAAAAGCTTCTCGGTAAAATCTTCTGTTTTGGTTTTGATGCCGTAATTTATGCTTGAATGACTTTTTAAAGCTTTTATATTTTGTATGATGGAATCTTTTGTCAAAATGGTAAAATTGAATGAATACTTAGAAACGCTAAAAGTAAGGTGTTTTTTGTAAATAAAGGCATGAATTCTACAAAGAAATTTTCTTTTGAAAGTGGTATTTGTGATAAATAAAAGAAATATAAACGGCTGTTTTTTTTATGTAATTCTTAAGCTGTTAAATGTGTAAATTAGCAGTTAAAAATTGTGAAAATGAAAAACAACTCCACTTTTAAAAGCGCTATTTCTGATGTTTCTTTTCCTGAAAGCGATAAAATTTATGGAAAATCGATACATGACCCTATTTTAGGATTGATTATTAAAGATCATCCCTCTTTTAGCGATGAGGATTGTATTGCCGTGAAAGAATTGAATGAATACCGTCAGAGGTATATTTCGAACTATTTATCAACTGAAATTGGAGTGCTTTCGGATCTTGAACAAAGTGTTCTATCTGCGTTAAAAGAAGATAAGTCGATTGTTAGTATTGCTGAAGATGAGCCGGAAACCAGAAATTTAGGCCAAAAAGTCGCAGATCAGGTGGCGGATTTTGGCGGAAGCTGGACGTTTATTATTTCTTTTTTGATTTTTATTGTAGTTTGGATTGGAGCGAATGTTTTTATTTTGGTCAACAAAGGTTTTGATCCGTATCCGTTTATTTTACTCAATTTGATTTTGTCCTGTATAGCTGCGTTACAGGCACCGGTAATCATGATGAGTCAGAATCGTCAGGAAGAGAAGGACAGAAATCGAGCCAAAAAAGATTATATGATCAATCTTAAATCGGAGTTGGAGATCAGAATGATTCATGATAAAATCGATCATTTGATCATGCATCAACAACAGGAGTTGATCGAAATTCAAAAAGTTCAAATCGAAATGATGAACGATATTTTGGATAAGATCAAGAAATGATTCTTACAAAAGTAATGAGGTTAAAAAGGATTTGAAAGACTGAAAAAAGGTTTTATAGTTGAAAGTGTTTAGGGTAATTGAATTTTATTTTTTTGATGCAGAGAGGAAAAAATTTTATAGAAAAAAGGAGAGGCTTTCAGATTAGATTGTGTTTAGAATTGTATTAAAAATCTAATACTAAAAAAGTAAGAATGGAATAGAAAGGGAGGCTTTTGATTTCTAGTGCAAAAGAAGCAAGATTTAATATACGACAATAACACTGTTTTTTTTAAATTAGGAAAATTCTTTTTTCTAAAATCAAACCAGAATTAGTAAGGACAGTTGGACAGGGGTAGTGTTGCTATTTTAAAGTTTCCTATTTTTGAACTTTCAATACTTATAAAAAATGAAAGCGTTTAAAATTTTAATAATGATTCTTGCCATTTCGGTTGCGTTATACGAGCAGGTTTCAGCGGAAAAAAACATCTATATTATGGTAATTGCCATTGCGGTTTTCATGTATGGAATGATGCAGTTGAGTGCAAAAACACCTAGTAAAAACCAAGATAAAGAAGAGCAGGATGTTGACTAAAGGAGATAAGGTTTCGGTCTTAGACGAAGCGATAAACGGAACAGTAGTTTCGGTGAAAAACAAGGAAGTTTTAATTGAAACCGAGGACGGTTTTATGATGACATTTTTTGTCAATGAACTACTTAAAGTACAAGATTCCAGTAATTTAATGAATTCTATCAAAAGAATTGATTTAGATGAGATTTCAAAAGAGAAAACAGAGCCAAAACCGCGAAGTTTTGTGAAAGAAAAGAAAGATAAACGTGAAATTTCGGCTCCTGAGTTTGATTTGCATATCGAAAAACTGGTTCCCAATAAACGCGGAATGTCTAATTATGATATTTTGACTTTACAGACCGAAACAGCCAAAAGGCATATTGAATTTGCGATCAGAAATCGTATTCCTAAAATTGTTTTTATTCATGGCGTTGGTGAAGGAATTCTAAAAGCGGAACTTGATTTTTTATTGGGTCGTTACGACGGAATAGATTTTCAGGATGCTAATTATCAAAAATATGGCTTAGGTGCAACCGAAGTTTATTTTAGACAAAATCAGAAATAAGATCTTATTTCTGTCGTAAAATATTGGGTTTAGGACATAAAAAAAACGTCCGTTTTTCTTTCTGAATTTCTAATGAAATCAGTTTAGAAAAACGGACGTTTTTTGTAGGAATGTAAACAGGTGTGAACTTGTTTTGAAATTACCTTTTATGGTGTAGCCGATACCTCAAGAATTCCGTAATTGTAAATAGTTGGTAATTTAAAACTACTGTTGGTTCTTGTGAGTTTTACCCCTTTAAGAACGATCTTGTGGAAATAAGTACTTCCAACAAGAGTTGTACTGACTTCGATAATTCCACTTACATTTTGTACGCCATTATCTGCAGTCCATATTTCGTTTACAGTTGGAGTAGTCGGTAAAGGCGTAGCGCAAAAATAATCCTGAGTTAGAGAAGTACCATTGTAAGTGCGCAATAAAACTTTATTGGTTGAAGAACCAATTAAGCCTGTTTTAGGCTGGTTGGAAGGCGTAACAACATTTTCAAGCAGTTTAGGATCGATGCTGTCAATTGTTAAAGCGCTTGAAGGTGTGAAATTAAATAATTGCTTTGAGGTTGGACATTGTCTGACAACTGTTTGGAAAACAGTATTCGGAGCATTGTATGTGGTTTTAAAAAGGCCAAATGAATATTCGGCCTCTACTTGTGGGCCTGCAGGTTTTAGAAAAGTAATATTCTGGAAAAAGATATTGTGATTGTAACCTGTAATGGTAGAGCTTCCATCAGTGTTATCGGTTACAGCTGCTGTAATAACATCTACAATTTTTCCGGCAGTGGCCTGCCATTCCTCAGTTACAGCCGGTGTTGTTGGAGGGATTGCGCCACAAATATTGTTAACTCCTATAAGACCGTTATAGGCTCTGTATACTACCCGGATATCGGTATTGTTGATGTCAAAAGTTTTAGGTTTTCCAGGTTCCGTTGCATCATTAGTAAGGCTGTTAGGAGGTAATTGAATTAAAAGTGACTCTTGTTTTTTAAGTTTGTATATAATATTATTGGTTGTTGTGTTACAGGTTGCGGCTGTAATGGAAGGGTCACTAAAATCAATTGTATCTACTACTAAATCCCCATCGTCGCAGCCATTTAATAAAAGCGCTAAGAAGAGAAGGCTTGCATATTTTTTCATCGTAATTTTATTTGAGGTCAAAAATAGTGAAAAATTTGGCAAATGATATTCTAGATTTGACAATTGATATTTCATAACTTTGTATTAATGAAAAAAGTATACCTCGATAACGCCTCTACAACTGCTATGCGCCCTGAAGTGATTCAGGAAATGATGAAAGTAATGACTGAAGATTTTGGAAATCCCTCTTCTACACACAGTTTCGGAAGAAACGGAAAGACCATTTTAGAGCTTTCCAGAAAAAGTATTGCGAAATATTTAAATTGTACGGCACAGGAGATTATTTTCACCTCAGGAGGAACTGAGGCTGATAATTGGATTCTTCGTTCGGCGGTGGAAGATCTTAAAGCAGAACGCATTATTACAACCAGAATCGAGCATCATGCCGTATTGCATACCGCATTGGTTTTAGAATCTGAATATAACGTTCAGGTGGATTACGTAAATGTAAATCCTGATGGAGGTATAGATTTAACTCATTTATCCAATTTATTAGCCGAAGACAAAAAGACAATTGTCAGTTTGATGCATGTAAACAACGAAACTGGAGCCATTTTGGATCTGGAAAGAGTTGGTGTAATTTGTAAGCAGTATAATGCTTTGTTTCATTCGGATACTGTTCAGTCTGTTGGAAAAACGGAGATCGATCTGCAAAAAATCCCTGTTGATTTTATTGTAGCAAGTGCGCATAAATTTCACGGTCCAAAAGGAGTTGGGTTTGCATTTGTTCGAAAAAATTCAGGAGTACAGCCTTTGATTTTTGGAGGAGAGCAGGAAAAAGGCTTGCGTGCCGGTACAGAAGCTGTGCATCAGATTGCCGGAATGGCAAAAGCATTGTCTCTTTCGTATGAGAATTTAGATGCTGAAAGAAGTTATATTTTCGGCTTGAAAACCTATCTTATGGAGCAATTTGAAGCTCATTTTCCGGGTTTCAGAATCAATGGAAAGAAGGATGATTTTTACAACATCATCAATGTTATTCTGCCTTTCTCAGCAGATAAAACTTCGATGCTTTTGTTTAGTTTAGATATGAAAGGAATTGCTGTTTCCAGAGGCAGTGCCTGTCAGTCAGGGAGTGTGAAACCGTCACATGTTTTGAAAGAAATGCTTTCGGAGACTGATTTAAAATTACCAAATCTCCGAATTTCATTTAGTCATTTCAATACCAAGGAAGATATTGACTGGTTGATTGAGAGTTTAAAAGGTCTTTAGTGGGACTAAGGTTCTGAGGTGTACAGGAGCAAAGGTCTGTAGGGACAAGTAAAATGTACATTGTGAGTGATGTAACCCGAAACCCGAAACCTGAAACCTGAAACTTGAAACCTGAAACTTGAAACCTGAAACTATTTAAAGTTGTTAAATGCAGATTTTAAGCAATCTAAAATCTGCAATCTAAAATCTGCAATCTAAAATCTACAATTACTTACGAATCACTTTTACCTGTGAATCATTAGTGAGTTTTATGATTGTTGAAGGTTTTCCGGCAATCCTGTCGTGATACAGATTTACTACATAGTCAACGCCTTTCACAATTTCCGGATTGATGTCTTTGAAGCCAATAGGGGTCGGCTGTCCCGAAATATTAGCTGAAGTCGAAACCAGTGGTTTTTTCATTCGTTCCAATAATTTAAAACAGAACGGTTCTTTTACCAGACGAACAGCAAGCGAATTGTCGGCAGCTATGATATTTGGAGCGACATTACGTGGTTCATCCAGAATTAAAGTGGTTGGTTTTTTAGATAAATCTAAAATTTGCCAGGCTACTTCAGGGATGTTTTTAAATACATTGTACATCATTTTTTCGCCATTCATCAATACAATCATACTTTGTGTTTCAGCACGTTGTTTGAGTTTGTATATTTTGGCAACAGCCTCAGGATTTGTTGCGTCACAGCCAATTCCCCACACGGTATCAGTAGGGTAGAGTATGATTCCTCCTTCTTTTATGACTTCGTACGCTTTGATTATTTCTTCGTTCATATTACAAGTCAATTATTTTGTATGATGGAATTCCTTTAATTTTAAACTTATGATGATACATATAAAGATTGATTAGTCTTTCTGAAATAAAACCGAAAATTCGGGCCTGATAAGCATCTTCCGGGATTGTAACTCTGGATTCAAGTTCAAATAAAATGGAGAAAAGCCAGGCGTAATAGTTGTCGAATTTCTCTTTTGAACTGACCATCATATTTCCCATGTGAAAAAGGGTTCCTTCGTCCAAAAATTGGGTAATACTGTCTTTGTATTCCGGATATTTTTCCAAAATGATCTGTTTGGTTAAGTCCCAATCCTCTTTTCGGTGATCCTCACAGTAATTTTGGGTTAGAGATCCTTTTTTGAACTTGTACGGGCGGCATAGAATTACGTCATATTCTGAAAGAATAGAAGCTATTTTTTTTTCCAGTTTTTCAGAAGATACGTTGTATAGTTTAGTATTCTTGAAATCTTCGTTTTTGATCTTTTTCTGTGCAGAAGGTTTTAAGTTGTACCAGTCGTTGTAAAAGTTAAGGTATCTTCTGTAATGACAAATACCTACGTAATCAGCTTCTTTTTCGTTTTTCCAAATCCAATAAGCAGCAGTCAATTCACAATAGTTGCTGTTTTTGTTTCCGATATTGTCCTGTGTATTGTCTCTTAAAATGGTATTGGTTATAGATTCGTTTGTTCCCACCTGAATCGGAACCAGAATATCATTGGATAATACAGGGTTTTCTTTATGAGTTACGATAAAAATCTTAATCATTATTCAGTTCTGTTTTAGATCTTTTTAAAGCTATGGCGATTATCTGATGCATGTCGTAATATCTGTATTCTGATAATCTTCCTCCAAATATTACATTCTTTTCCTCTAAAGACAGTTTTTTGTACTCTTCAAACAAGGCTTGATTTTTGGCATCGTTTATCGGATAAAATGCTTCATTAGAAGGATTCCATTCGCATGGATACTCTTTTGTAATAACAGTTTTGCTTTGTTTGCCAAATTCAAAATGTTTGTGCTCAATTATTCTGGTAAAAGGATAGCTGGCATCGTTGTAATTAACGACAGCATTTCCTTGAAAATTGTCAGTATCAAGAACTTCGTTTTCAAATTGTAGAGATCTGTATTCCAGGACGCCTAATTTGTAATCGAAATATTCATCAATCTTTCCGGAGTACACAATTTTATCGGCAAGTTCGTCAAATTTGGCTCGGTCTGAAAAGTAATTGGTATTGGTTACCACTTCAATTCCGTCTAATAGTTTGTCAATTAGTTTATTGTAACCGCCAATAGGGATTCCCTGATAAGTGTCGTTAAAATAGTTGTTGTCAAATGTGAATCTAACGGGAAGTCTTTTTATGATAAAAGCGGGTAATTCAGTGGCTTTTCTTCCCCACTGTTTTTCAGTATATTCTTTTATAAAATAATCGTAGATGTCTTTACCGACAAGGCTTAGTGCCTGTTCTTCCAGGTTTTTAGGATCTTTTACTCCATAAGCAGCTACTTGTTCCTCTATTTTTGCTTTGGCTTCCTGAGGTGTTTTAGTTCCCCAAAGCTGGTAGAAAGTATTCATGTTAAAAGGTAAATTGTACATCTTACCTTTAGAGAGTGACATCGGAGAATTGGTAAAGTTGTTGAATTCAACAAATTGATTCACATAATCCCATATCGCTTTATCGTTGGTATGAAAAATATGTGCACCATATTTATGAACATTAATTCCTTCGATATTTTCGCAATATACATTTCCTCCTATATGGTCCCTTTTGTCAATTACCAGGCATTTTTTTCCTGCTTTTTTTGCTTCATGAGCGAACACGCTACCATAGAGACCTGATCCAATTATTAAATAGTCATATTGCTTTTTCATGATGCAAAAGTAGAGATTAATTAGTAAATTGCAACAAATTACAAAAGTAAAAATGGCAGGAAAAATACAAGTAGGATATCTGGTTTCGTATGATTATGAGTTGTTAAAAACATCACTTCCAACAGTGTATAAAGATGCAGATGCGGTTTTTGTCGCCATTGATAAAAATAGAAATACCTGGAATGGCGGAAGCTTTACCATCGATGATTCTTTTTTTGATTGGATTAAGGATTTTGACGTTGATAAGAAGGTAGTGATTTATGAAGATGATTTTTATGTTCCAACTTTAACTACAATGGAATGTGAAGTCAGAGAGCGAAAAATGCTCGCTGAAAAAATGGGAATTGGGAATTGGATTGTTCAGGTAGATTGCGACGAGTATTTTGTTGACTTTAAAAAGTTCGTTTCAGATTTAAGACGATACGATTCCTATCTAATTAATCCCGAAAAACATCCTATACAGATATGTGCTTTCTGGGTTATGCTTTATAAATATACAGATCAGGGTATTTTATATGTAGATAAACCGCTGAAAGCAATTTTTGCGACAAACTATCCTAATTATAAAAGCGGACGCAGAATCAAAGAGCGTCAGATTTATACCAATAATATTGTCTTGCATGAATCCTTGTCAAGAACAGAAGCCGATTTGCGTTTTAAGCTTGACAATTGGGGGCATAATGTTGATGTAGATAAGGGATTTTTGGATAAATGGCTTGTTGTGAATGAAAACAATTATAAAGAGTACAAAGATTTTTACTATTTACAGCCTAAAAGATGGAAGAAATTAGGATTCTTCTCGACTAAAAGTATCCCTCAGATAAAAGAGATTATTGAGAAAGAAAAAAGACTGAATGTGCCTAAGTTCAATCTCTATTTTAAAAATTTCGGACAGTGGCTGAAATATTCATTGAAGAAAAAAAAGGCATAAGGTAATTTTTAGTTCGTTTTTGCTCTCATATTTGATTTTTCTTAATTATTAAGGTTATTTTTGCTTCCTTCCATTTACCTCTTAGAATTGCAGACTATTGAACTGCTTTTTGATGCTTTGGTTTGAATAAAATAAATCATTGAGCATTGGAAATGGGTAATAAATTAATATCAAAGTTATAGTTAATGATCTCAAAATTTAGATTTTCAACAGCAGTAAAAAGTTCCAGAGATATCCTGACTTTTATTAAAAATTTTAATACTTCAGGCGAGTTGTTTGGGAATGGAGACCGAAATGTTATTAAATTGTTTGATCTTGAGGAGAAAAAAATCAACATTAAATCGTTTAAAGTTCCAAATCTAATTAATAAAGTGGCTTACCGTTATTTTAGAAAATCAAAGGCAAGACGTTCGTACGAATATGCTACCATTTTATTAGAAAAAGGTATTGGAACTCCACAGCCCATAGCGTTTTTAGAGAACTTTAATTTTGTAGGACTGAGAGACAGTTATTATGCAAGTGAGCATTTGACAACTGATTTAACCTATAGAGAACTTGTAGAAATTCCGGATTACCCGGATCGTGACAATATCTTAAGGCAATTTACAAGGTTTAGTTTTGGTCTTCATAAGAAAGGAATTGAATTTTTGGATCACTCACCTGGAAATACGCTTATTAAGAAGAAGCAAGACGGAAATTACGATTTCTTTTTGGTCGATTTAAACCGAATGGAGTTTCATGAATCAATGAGTTTTGAAATGCGTATGAAAAACTTATGCCGTCTGACTCCTTTAAAAGAGATGGTGGCGGTTATGAGTAATGAGTATGCAAAGTTTTATAAAGAAGAATCGGAGCAAAGAATATTTGAAACTTTGTGGAAATATACCGCTGATTTTCAGGAGAAGTTTTACAGGAAAAAGCGCTTAAAAAAGAAGCTTAAGTTTTGGAAGAAGTAATTCGGAAAAGCTCTTTATAGCGGATAAAGACACTGTAAGCATTTAGATAACATATCGTGATTCCTTTGGCTCCGTCTAAAAAGCCCAAACGAACTAAAAACTGATACAAAAAAGTATAAACAGGATGGAAAATCATCAATAGACGAGATGATTTCTGTCCTTTTTTTTGCTTTTCATTGGCCTTTAAAACCCCGTAACTGTACATTTTTGCTTTGTAGTCAGAAAAAGAAGTATACGAGAAATGAATGATCTTATTCTTTAAAGTTGAAATAGACCCGTTCACGATCAGTTTTTCATGTACCATTCTGTCCTGATTGTATCGACAGTTAGTCTTATTGAAAAGTCTGAAAATTTTATCCGTTTGCCAGCCGCTAAAATGAAGCTTACGGCTTTGGAACATAAAAGTTCTGTAAATGAAATAGGCACTTGCTGTATCTTTTTGATTGATGGTGGCTGCGATTTCCAGTTTTAGTTCCGGAGTTAATCTTTCATCGGCATCGATGAATAAGATCCAGGAGTTTTTTGCCTGATCAATCGCAAAATTACGTTGTGAAGTGTAATTAACGAACGGATTCTGGATTACTTTTACGTTTTTAAAAGATTCAATTATGTCCAGCGTCCGATCGGTACTGTACGAGTCTACCACAATAATTTCATCGGCAAAATCGATATCTTCCAGTAATGATTTTATATGCCCTTCTTCATTAAGCGTAATAATCAAAACGGATAGTTTTTCCCTGTCAGTAGTATTCATAAGTTCTTCACTCATTTTCAATTTTTATACTCCTGAAAATAAGTATCCAGTTTTTCAAGCATTAAACTTAAAGGGTACTCATCGTAGTACTGAAAAGTATGATCTTTTATGTATTGCTCGGTGTGTTGCTTGTATATTTCCGGTTTTAAATCTTTTAAGTGAATAGAGAAGTTCTTGGCTTCATTTTCAAATATTTGCCAGGTCTCTTTTCTAACAGATGGTGTGAATATGGAGAAGGTTGGAATTTCAAGTGCTTTGGCCATATTCACGGCTCCACCTTCATTTCCAATCAGCATTTCGCATTGTGAAAGCAAAGCCAGAAAAGGTCTTAGTTCGGTGCAGTACAAATCAAAGACGATGTGTTTTTTAGTTTCGGCACTACAATGGTTGTATACTTCAAGGGCCTGTTCTTTTTGATCTGGAATATAATTGAAAATAATAGTGGCATTGGTTTTGGCAACTGTAAAATCAATGATTTTAGCCATTCCTTCTAAAGGATACGTCTTGTAAACTTCGCTTCCCAAAATTCCGAACATGATTAATGGCTTTTCCGTATCAACCTGATAGCTTTTCAGAAGTTTTTTAGCATCATCAATTTCAGATTTTTTCAAAAATATTTTTGGTTTTACATCTGTAATCTTTTCAGGAATAAACGGTTTTAGAAGCATCAAACGATTTTCAATGGCCAATCCGTGTTCTGATTCTACGGCATCTAAACGTTCATAAGTGTAATTGTAGAATATTTTGGTGTACCATTTACGATATGAAACCTTATATTTTGCACCCGAAAACAACGTAATTAAATTAGTTTCCAGCTTAGAATAGACGTCAATAACAGCATCGTATTTATTACGTCGGATTTGAAAAATAAATTTAAACAGAGAAGGAGTTGATTTTCTAACCTTGTTGGATAAAGGAATAATGTTATCAATATTCTTGTTCTCTTTTAGTACATCGACAGAATTTGGGTAACACATATAATCGATAATCGAATCCGGGTATTTGGTTTTTAGATTATTACAGATTATGGTGCTCGTTAATACATCTCCAATTCTTTTTTGCTGAATGACTAATATTCTCATTTATATAAAATTCAATTTGTGGGCTAAATTAGTAATAATTTTATAAAGTGTGCAAGCGCACGATTAAGATAAGGTAACTAAAATAAAAAGCCGTATTTTTGTAAAAAAATAAATTCCCCCCAACAAAATGCAAATTAGTGGTCTTATTATTACTTTCAATGAAGAGAAAAACATTGGTAAATGTATAGATGCTTTACTAAGAGTTTGTGACGAAGTAATTGTAGTAGATTCGTTTAGCAAAGATCGTACTGTTGAAATTGCCAGAGAAAAAGGCGCAATAGTGATTGAACAGACCTTTTTGGGCGACGGCCCGCAACGTACACATGGTTTACCTTATTGTAAAAATGACTGGATATTAAATCTTGATGCTGATGAGTTTCTGGATAAAGATGCAGAGAAATTTATAACAGATAAAAAATATCTTGAAGGAAATTATGATGCTTTTAGCTTCAGAGTAAAAAATTTTCTAGGCGATAAACTTATCGATTTTTCGGGCTGGTATCCGGATCAAAAAGTCCGTTTTTTTAATAAACAAACAGCACATCCGTCTGATTCTAAGGTGCATCAGAAGATAATTACTCAAAATGAGAAAAAGGTCTCCGTACACCTCTTACACTATGGTTGGGATTCTTTAGATCAAATTATTGCAAAAAAGAATCAATATTCCGGTTGGCATGCGCAACAACTGTTTGATCAGGGGAAAAGAATAACCGCAATTAAGCCGGTTGTTAATGGGGCTGTTGCGTTTATCAGATGCTACTTTTTTAAGAAAGGTATTTTTAATGGTATAGACGGCTTGTCGATAGCAATGATTCAGAGTTTCTTTTCTTATATGAAATATGCTAAGCTTTTAAAACTTCAAAAGAAGCTAAAATAAAATCTGATAAAAACGGAGGTGCTAATCTCAATTACAGTATCAGTTTTTAAGATATTAACATAGTCCTTCACGCTGTGTTATTTCTTAGCTTTTCGATTGTTGCATGTGTCAGATATATTTTTCGCAATATAGTTAGTGGTAATTTTGCTTTAAAAATTAGTGCACGTGGTTTTTTTCTTATATTTAAAAATAAATAACATCAGGTTTTATTTAACAATAATAAGGTTTTTTGTTTCATTTCTTTTTTTTTGCTTAAAAGTGTTTTTTTTGTGAAAAATAATACTATTAATGATAGATTTGCTAAAAAAATAGAGAATGTCAAAGCTGCCAATTTTAATGTATCATAATGTTGTGGAAGACGAAGCAAAGTCTGTGGATTTAAGTGTTTCTGTAGCAAAATTAGAATCACAATTTAAATTTTTACACGATAACAATTACACGACATTTCATTTTAAAGATCTGGAAAATTTCAAAGAACTTCCTTCAAAAAGCATCATAATCACTTTTGATGATGTTACCGAGTGCCAGTTGTTGTATGCTGTGCCTTTGCTTGAAAAATACCAATTAAAAGCCTCTTTTTTTATACCATTTTCTTACGTTGGGAATTTTGATTACTGGATCGAAGGGAAAGAAAAGATCATGAGTGTCGAACAGCTAAAAGGGTTAAATCCTGATCTTATTGAGCTGGGGTATCACTCTTTTGAACATAAAAGATACAGTTCGTTGTCTAAAGAAGAATTAGAAGCTGATTTTGCGAAGTCTAATAAATTTATTTTAGATAATCAGTTAGATATAAAACCTGTTCTGGCGTATCCTTTTGGAAACTATGCCAAGAAACATTCTGAGTTTGCTGTTTTTGAAAATATGATGCGTGATAACGGTATACAATACGGTTTGAGAATAGGCAACAGAGTAAATAATTTTCCCTTTAAAAATAACTATTTGGTAAAGAGAATAGATATAAAAGGGGAAGATAGTTTGTTTAGATTTAAATTAAAATTGAAAATAGGTAAGCTTAAATTATTTTAAAAAATGCTATGGAAATTAGTGGATTAGTAATAACGTATAATGAAGAAAAAAATATTGGCAAATGTATAGATGCGCTGTTCAGAGTTTGTAACGAAGTAATTGTTGTAGATTCGTTAAGTACAGATAATACAGTGAAAATTGCCGAAGAAAAAGGGGCTAAGGTTGTTTTGCAGAGCTTTTTAGGCGACGGACCTCAGAGAATTCACGGTCTTCCTTATTGTAAAAATGACTGGATTTTAAATTTAGATGCTGATGAGATTCTGGCCGAAGATGCTGAAAAATTTATATTATCGGGCCAATACGAAAAACAGAATTTTGATGTGTATGCCTTTTCGCTGTACAATTATATGGGCTGTAAGCTGATTAATTTTGCAGGTTGGTACCCTGATAAAACTTCACGATTTTTTAACAAACAAACCGCTTCTCCTTCAAAAGATAGTGTACATCAAAAAGTTTGTGGTACTAATAAGACCCACTTAAAAGTTCATATTCATCATTACGCCTGGGACTGTTTCGGGCAATTTATCAGTAAGAAAAATTTATATTCTACCTGGCATGCCCAGCAGCTTTACGATCAGAATAAAAGGGTAAACAGCTTTAAACCGATATTAAACGGGACAGTTTCTTTTATTAGATGTTATTTTTTTAAAAAAGGCTTTTTACATGGTTTAGACGGTTTCACCTTTTCAATGACTCAGGCTTTCTTCTCCTATATGAAATATGCCAAGCTTTTGAAACTTCAAAAACAGAATAAATAAAAAAAATAGTTTTATAAAAAAACAAAGCGGAATGATCACTCATTCCGCTTTGTTTTTTTATAGAGACTTAAAATTAAACAGCAACATCGTACTCACGAAGTGCATTGTTTAATGAAGTTTTCAAATCTGTTGATGGTTTACGAGTACCAATGATTAATGCACATGGTACCTGAAATTCACCTGCAGCGAATTTTTTAGTGTAACTTCCCGGAATCACAACAGAACGGGCAGGAACGAAACCTTTCATTTCAACAGGTTCGTCACCTGTTACATCGATAATTTTTGTGGAAGCAGTCAAACAAACATTAGCACCAAGAACCGCTTCTTTTCCTACGTGGACTCCTTCTACTACAATACAACGAGAACCAATAAAAGCACCATCTTCAATAATAACCGGAGCAGCTTGCAATGGCTCTAAAACACCACCAATACCAACACCTCCGCTTAAGTGAACATTTTTACCAATTTGGGCACAGCTTCCAACAGTTGCCCATGTATCAACCATGGTACCCTCATCAACATAAGCACCAATGTTTACATAACTTGGCATCAAAATGACACCGCTTGAAATATAAGCTCCATAACGGGCTACAGCATTAGGGACTACACGAATTCCTTTTTCAGCATAACCTTTTTTCAGCAACATTTTGTCGTGGTATTCGAAAATACCGGATTCCCATGTTTCCATTTTTTGAATCGGGAAATACATTACAACAGCTTTCTTAACCCATTCGTTTACCTGCCACTTGTCACCAACAGGTTCAGCGCAACGTAATTTTCCTGCATCAATCAATTCAATAACCTCCCTGATAGCATCAGTAGTGGTTGTTTCTTGTAATAAAGCTCTGTTTTCCCAAGCTTGTTCTATTATAGTCTGTAAAGAATTCATAAGTTTTAATTTTTGGCAAAGATAAGGTATTTGCGGAAAAGCAGAAAAGTAAAGCTATTGTAAAATGTTACAAGTGTAACTTTTTGTTTGTATTTTGATAAATAAAACAAGGCTTATGGAAAACGCAAGAATGCGGTTAATCTATAAACGCTTTTTTTTGATGGTAAAACATGATAAAAATCAGATTTTGCATTTTTACTTCTCATTAATTTCGCGGTATAATTCCCGAAAGATATAGAGAGGAATTGCGAAATACCATTCCAAAACAAAAATATTTAATCAGTAAAAAATGAATCAAGAAAATCAACTCCGAACGCCTGTTGCAGTAATCGATAAAGAAGTCACGTGGGATAAAACACAAGTGATTATGAGTAAAACAAATGCTTTTGGTATTATTGAGTATGCCAACGAAGTATTTGTGGATGTATGCGGTTATGAAGATTATGAGTTAATGGGGCAGCCACACAACATCATACGTCATCCGGATATGCCGAGAGTTATTTTTAAAGTACTTTGGGAAAATCTTAAAAACGGAAGAAACTTTCATGCTATTGTTAAGAATTTAGCAAAGTCAGGGCGTTACTATTGGGTTATTACCGATTTTGAGATTGCAAAAGACGAGAACGGAGTTATTGTGAATTATTTTGGAAGACGACAAGCGGTTCCGCAGGAGGTAATAGCCTTGCATATTGAGCCATTGTATAAAAAACTGTTGCAAATTGAAGCAGCGAGCGGTATGGAGTTTAGTGAGAAGTACCTTATTGGATTTCTGGAGGAAAAGAAGAGGACTTATGTTGAATATATTAAGGAGTTAATTTACGAGCATGAGAAATCGCAGGCAAAGTTTGCTCAATATGAAGTGCAGGAAAATGATGAAGAGGAGGAAAGAGGTTTTTTTAGAAGACTGTTTAACAGATAGAAGTTATTTTTTTAGGTTTTGAATATTTGGAAAAAAATCCGTTTTGAACAAAAGCTCAGAACGGATTTTTTATGAGGTAAAATGTACGTCGATTGCTTTAAGAATCTTAAACCAGTTGCTTTGTTTGTTAGGTTTTACAGAAAGTTAAATGTGAAATGATCAAAATAAAAAAAGTCTATCTTTGTATTGTAAATGAAAGTATTATGGAAGCAATTAGATTAGAGTTTCAACCGGAAATAAAAGAAAAAATATTAAAATTGTTAAGTTCGTTTTCTTCAGAGGAACTTAAAATAATTCCGGAAGATTCAGGATTTGAAGAGGATAAGAGGAAATTGAGAGAGAGAGCTGAAAAAATTGCAAACGGAACAGCACAATATAGCACGTTTGAAGAATTAGATGTTTTACTTGAAGAGACTATTAAAAAATATGAAAGTTAATTTAACGATTGAGTTTAATTATGATTTGAATGATATCGTGCATTTTATTTCAAAAGATAAACCAATTGCAGCAAGAAATTTTAAAAATGAATTAGTAAAAAAGTTGAAGAAGGATTTGGTAAATCCTTTTCATTTTAAAAAATCTGTATATTTTGATGATGAAAATTTTAGAGATTATATTTTTAAAGGATACACTACAATCGTAAAAATTGACTCTAAGAATGAAATTGTTCATGTTATTGGTATTTTAAAGCATCGAGCACTATTTTAAATTAAGTTTGCAAAAAAAAATAAAATAAAATGCCAAGAATTCTTTCTATAGACTACGGACAAAAACGTACCGGAATTGCGGTTACCGATGAAATGCAGATCATTGCTTCGGGTTTAACAACAATACCAACCAATACCCTTATTGATTTTCTGAAAGATTATTTTGCAAAAGAAAAGGTCGAAGCCGTTTTAATTGGCGAGCCCAAACAAATGAATGGTCAGCCATCAGAGAGTGCTTCAGTTATTAAAGGATTTGTAACTCATTTTACCAATATTTTTCCTGATATGAAAGTAGTTCGTGTCGACGAACGTTTTACTTCGAAAATGGCCTTTCAAACGATGATCGATAGCGGACTCAGCAAGAAACAGCGCCAGAACAAAGGTTTGATCGATGAAATTTCGGCTACAATTATGCTTCAGGACTATCTTTCGTCAAAACGTTTTTAGCACCCAATCTTTTAGCTTTTTATTTTTTAGAAAAACATAACTTTTATCATGCAATTTTAGTTTTTTTTTGCAATTATAAAAAGTACCTTTGCACTTTAAAAATAATACTGTTATGTCTGACAAAACAATACGTTCTAATAGTGAAGTAGTGCTTATTGGAGCGGGAATTATGAGTGCCACTCTTGGAGTAATTTTGAAAGAATTACAACCTGATATAAAAATTGAAATTTACGAAAGATTAGATGTTGCCGCCGCAGAAAGTTCAGATGCATGGAATAATGCAGGAACAGGGCACTCTGCCTTTTGTGAATTAAATTACACTCCTGAAAAGGCTGACGGAAGTATTGATCCGAAAAAAGCGATAAGTATTGCTGAATCTTTTGAGATTTCACGCCAGTTTTGGTCCTATTTAGTAGAACAGAAAAAGGTACCATCTCCTGATAATTTTATTAAAAGTGTTCCTCACATGAGTTTTGTTTGGGGAGATAAAAATGTAGAGTATCTTAAAAAGAGATTTGAAGCATTACAAAACAACCCTATTTTTTCTCAAATGGAATTTAGTTCCGATTTTGAGCAGTTAAATAAATGGATGCCGCTTGTTATGGAAGGCCGAGATGCTAACGAGAAACTGGCAGCTACTCATATGGAAATAGGTACCGATGTGAATTTTGGGGCCTTAACCAGAAGCATGTTCAATTATTTAGCGACACTTGATGGTGTTTCTTTACACTTTAATCATGAAGTTAAAAAACTAAAACAACGTGAAGATAAATCATGGCGTATCAAAATCACCGATCTTGCTACCGGTGATGTGAGAAAAGCTTATACTAAGTTTGTATTTATTGGAGCGGGTGGAGGTTCATTGCCTTTATTAGAAAAAGCAAATGTACCGGAAGGAGATGGCTACGGAGGTTTTCCGGTAAGCGGTCAATGGTTAAAATGTACCAATCCGGAGGTAATTGCAAAACATCAGGCAAAAGTTTACGGAAAAGCAAGCGTTGGAGCACCTCCAATGTCTGTACCACATATTGATACCCGTGTAATTGATGGCGAAAAAGCACTGCTTTTCGGTCCGTTTGCCGGATTTTCAACACGTTTTTTGAAGAATGGTTCTTACTTAGATTTACCATTATCTATAAAACCGAACAACTTAATTCCAATGTTGTCAGCAGGATATCATAATATTCCTTTGACTAAATATTTGATTGAGCAGGTACGTCAGTCTCCTAAAGACAGAATGAAAGCATTACGCGAGTATTTGCCAACAGCACGTTCTAAAGACTGGAAACTGGAAAGAGCCGGACAGCGTGTTCAGGTAATTAAAAAAGATGAAAACGGTGGTGGGGTTTTAGAGTTTGGTACCGAAGTAATTAGTACACACGACGGAAGCCTGGCAGTGTTATTGGGAGCTTCTCCTGGAGCGTCAACTGCAGTGGGTATTATGGTTGATTTGATCAGCAGATGTTTTGCCAATCAGGTGAAAACACCGGAATGGCAGTCAAAAATGAAAACGATGATCCCTTCTTACGGTCAGACTTTAAATGATAAACCGGAACTTTTAGCCGAGCTCAGAAAACATACTTCTGAAGTTTTAAAACTAAAAAATAGTTAAACTCAGATCCTAGAATAAATAACAAATCCAGATGAATTAATCTGGATTTGTTGCTTTAAATTCCTTTGTAATTTTTAGAATCTTCTCAGCCAGATTGCTCATCCAGATCAATTGCTCGATTACCATTTGAGCTTCCTGCATTTTGGCTTGTCGGGTTTCCTTGTCCAGATCATCATCTGCGGCCAAACGTTTAAAATTAACACGTTTGAGTTCTTCAAATTGTAAGGTCACGTCTTCCTTATCAAAATAAGTGTCATTTATGATCTTTTCATTTCTTAAAACAGCAATGGCGTGATCCAGATTGGAAAGAATTGTTTTAATGATGTAATTAAAAGATTCCGAAGCAGAAGTAGTCTGATGCGATTGTATGTAAGTTGATAACGAGGCCAACGCTGATAATATAGAATGATTTAATACCACCAGTTTATTAACCAATGGAAGTGTTTTTTGCTTCGATTTAGGCTCCTGCATCATTCGCTGGAAGGAAGTCATAAGGTTACCAACCTCAACAAAAGCGTTTTTTCTGGATAATCGGTATGAAGTAGGAACTTCGCCTTTTTTATTGTAGAAATCGGCAATCTCCTTCAGGTAATTTCGATTGGCCCGAATCGAATTTTCAATATGTATTGGAGTATTGATAAATTCCCAGGCTGGCCATAAAAACTGATTGGCTAAAAATGCTAAAATGGCTCCCGCAAGAGAATCGAGAATTCTAAATTGAATTACCTCGACCACATTTGGAGCTAAAATTCCATAAATAAAAACCACGTACATCGTAACAAATGTTGCGCTTATCTTGTAATTAATTTGCGTAAACGAAATACCAAGAAGCATACAAACAATAGAGAATATACTCAATACAACGTGATTTTGGACCAAAGAAACGATTCCGAATGCTAACAATCCTCCTAAAATAGTACCGAAAATTCGGTTATAGGAGCGCTCTTTCGTTAAGCCGTAACCCGGGCGCATGATCACCACAATGGTCAGTAAAATCCAGTACACATTTTGAAACGGAAGAAATTTTCCAATCACAAAACCAATTAAAATAGTTGTAGTCAATCGTATGGAATGCCTGAAAATAGAAGAAGAGTAGGATAAATTCTCAATCAAAGTGCGTAATGGATAATATTGAGGCGTTAGGAACTTCTCCAGTTCTTTATCTTTATCCTTTAATTTATAAGATTGCATCGCAAGTGAAAAAGCACGCTGGATGGTTTTGATTTTTCCCACCTGATTTTTAGCGTACTTCAGCATATTGGTCAACATCAGCACGCCTTCGGCAGCTTCTTCTTTGCCTAAAGTTTTTTCATAGTCAAAAATGGCAAACTCCAGAGCATCAAGTTCATTCTTTAAATCATTCTTGTCAACATATACACTGATGTTGTGTACATTTTTAGACAGTTTTTTTAAGGTAGAGGCTAATTTATAAGCTACATTTTGATAGGTTCGCAGTACATCCGGATGCGCGGAAAATTTTTCATGAATTTTGTTATGGTCGAATGAGGTGTACAAAGCCAGTTCCTGAATTTCTACCAAAGTGATAAAAACCAGTAACATTTTTCGATTTTGACTGGTAGCCCCCGAAGTATTTTGATTGCCAATAAGCATTTTTCTCAAATCCTCATGAATCAGGTTGAGTTCGACCTGAACGCTTAATTGTTTTTCGATGATGGCTGTTCGGTTGGCTTCGGGACTCCACAAATCCCCTCTGAGTTTTAAATATTTGGCCGTTAGTTTTATGCCTTCAGCAATTTGAAGTTCAACATATTTGTACGGCTGTACAAAGTGGAAAACAAGTGATACAATCAGATATAAAATTCCACCGATAAAAATAAAACCCGAATACTCAAAAGCCTCCCAGCCTTCATGCAAATGACCAAACGATAAGGAAATCGACAACAAAGCAGAAAACGAAACCAGAGTAGCACGCTGACCATATACTGAAATCATTGAACATAAGAACAGTAAAAAGCCTAAAAAAGGATAAAACAAAAAGGGATACGGATAAGCAAGATTTACCAGTAAGTTTACTCCCGAAACGATAAAGGAAGCCACTATAAGTCCTTTTATCTTATGGCTTAAAGAACTCGGAATATCACTGGGATGGGTATAAAAAGCCCCCAAAGCGATAGTAAAACCGATTTCGAAGTGTCCGAGAAAGTTCAAAATTAAGACAGGAACAACCGAAGCAATAGTTACTTTTGAGGCATTTAAAAAAGAAGTACTGTTGGTAAATTTCGAGATACGATCAAACATATATGGAGGTTTACAAACAAAGGTAAGAATTGTACGAATTAATTTGGCATAATTATGGATGAGTTTTTGGCGAGATTGCAAAAAATGACACATAATAGCCCTTTCGAATTATTCATTGACTATTTTTTACTATTTTTGCCAGCTGAATTAAGAGAATTAAATTCAGTGTTTTTTCAGTAGATAATACATTAAAATATTACAAATGATTTTACCAATTGTAGGATATGGTGATCCTGTTTTAAGAAAAGTGGGTGAGGCAATTACGCCAGATTATCCAAACCTAAAAGAAACAATAGCTAACATGTATGAAACCATGTACAACGCTTTAGGGGTTGGACTTGCTGCGCCTCAGGTAGGAGTGCCTATTCGTTTGTTTGTTATTGATACAACTCCTTTTAGTGATGATGAGGATCTTTCTTCAAGTGAGCAGGAAGATTTAAAAGGTTTCAAAAAAACTTTTATCAATGCTAAGATTTTGAAAGAAGAAGGTGAGGAGTGGAGTTTTAATGAAGGTTGTTTGAGTATTCCGGACGTTCGCGAAGATGTTTACAGAAAGCCTACCGTTACAATTGAATATTGTGAGGAAGATTTCGTAATGAAAACCGAAGTTTTTGACGGGTTGGTAGCCAGAGTAATTCAGCACGAATACGATCATATTGAAGGAGTTTTGTTTACAGATAAAATCTCTTCTCTAAAGAAACGTCTGATCCAGAAAAAATTAAAAAACATTACAGAAGGCAAAACATTTCAGGAATACAGAATGAAATTTTTTGCTGCAAAAAAAGGAAGATAGTATTCTAAAGTATGAATTTAGAATCAAAGAAATATAATAAATCAAATTCTTAATACTAATTTTAATAAACATGAATTTAGAGAAAATTTTAGCCATTTCTGGGAAACCAGGTTTATATGTATTGAAAGTGCAAACTCGTACAGGTTTTGTGGCAGAATCATTAGCAGATGGAAAAAAAATCACAGTAAACTTAAAAAGTAATGTAAGTTTATTATCAGAGATTTCAATTTATACTTACGAAGGCGAAAAACCATTAACAGAAGTAATGCAGCGCATTGCAACTAAAGAAAATAAAGGGCAGGCTATTTCGCACAAAGAAGACAATGCTACATTATTGGCTTATTTTAAAGAAATTTTACCTGAATATGACGAAGAGAGAGTTTATCCTTCAGATATTAAAAAAGTATTAAACTGGTACAACACTCTTCAGTCTAAAGGTTTGGTAACAGATTTAGCTCCTGCTCCTGTTGAAGCTCAAGAAGAAGCTCCGGTTGCTGAAGAAAAACCAAAAAAAGCTCCTGCTGCTAAAAAAGCAAAAGCTAAAAAAGAAGAATAGTAGTTCACAGCATTCTTTTAAGGTTCTAAGGCACTAAGTTTCGAAGTGACTAAGTTCGTTTTAGATTGTTAAAAAATGGTTAGGCTCAGCATCTTAGAACTTCAGAATCTTAGAAGCTCAGAACCTAAATACTTCAAAATATATTAATCCTGTTGAGATGTTTTCTTGACAGGATTTTTTACTTTTACACCAATCGTTACAACCCGGATAAAATTTCAAAAATGAGCAAAGAACTTCAACTTAAGGCCTTCGAAAGATTATTAATTATTATGGATGAACTTCGTGAGCAATGCCCGTGGGATAAAAAACAAACTTTGCAAACACTTAGGCATCTTACCATTGAAGAAACCTATGAGCTGGGTGACGCTATTTTAGACAATGATTTAAATGAAGTAAAAAAAGAACTGGGTGATTTGCTGTTGCATATTGTTTTTTATGCGAAAATAGGCTCTGAAACCAACGATTTTGACATGGCAGATGTGTGTAACGAAATCTGTGATAAACTCATTCATCGTCATCCTCATATCTACAGTGATACCAAAGTCAAAGACGAAGAAGAAGTAAAACAAAACTGGGAAAAGTTAAAGCTGAAAGAAGGTAAAAAATCAGTTTTAGAAGGAGTTCCGAGAAGTTTGCCGGCATTAGTAAAAGCCAGTCGAATTCAGGATAAAGTAAAAGGAGTTGGTTTTGACTGGGAAGAACCGCATCAGGTTTGGGACAAAGTACAGGAAGAACTGGAAGAATTGCAAGTTGAAGTAAAAGCAGGCGATCAGGACAAAATAGAGGCCGAATTTGGAGATGTTTTATTCTCTATGATCAATTACGCCCGTTTTTTAAATGTAAATCCCGAAGATGCTTTGGAGCGTACCAATAAAAAATTTATCAGTCGTTTTCAGTATCTGGAAAGCAAAGCAGCTGAGATGGGAAAACCTTTGATGGATATGACGTTGGCCGAAATGGATGTTTTTTGGAACGAAGCTAAAAAGCAGTAATTATTCTGCCAGCTTTTTTAAGGCTTTGATGTCCTTAAGTTTGATTTTTTTACCTACTAATTCAATTAAATTTAGTTTGTTAAAATCGGATAACAATCGGATACAGCTTTCTGTGGCCGTACCTATGATACCTGCCAGTTCTTCTCTTGTAAGCTGAACTTTCAGGGTATTGTCCGCATTCTCACCAAAATCGTCATGCAACTGCAGCAAAGTTTCGGCTAAACGCTGTTTCACCGTTTTTTGTACCAATGCAATTTTATCGTTTTCAGATTCTTTTAAATCCTCACAAACCGACTGCATTAAATTCATAGAGAACTGATTGTTGTTATTGAAAAAGTGAAGAATTTCGGCTTTCGGAATAAAACATACTTCCATATCAGCAACGGCTTTGGCTGTTAAGTTAGCAGGTTCATTGCTGATCATAGAACGCTGACCTAAAAGTTCTCCTGATTTTACCAGTTTTACAATTTGATCTTTTCCGTTGGCACTTAATTTAGAGAGTTTTCCAACACCGTCTTTTACACAATAAACTCCATTCGTAACTTCACCTTCTTCAAAAAGCGCATCCCCTTTTTTTATCGTGTAAGTTGTTTTGCTATTCGCCAGTTTCACAACTTCGTCTTTATTGAGTGCTTTTAGAGAAGAAAGCTGTCTTACGATACATTGGTCACATTTATTCATAGCAAAAATATTTATTACAAAATTAACCAATATTCGCTTTCGCAGCTAGTGTTCGGGCTGAAAAAAAACATAAAAAATCTGACAACGCTATTTGAAGGATTTATTTCATTAAATTAGAAACGGATTTCTTTGTAGTATGATAAATGTCATATTTAAAGTCACCTCTTATTTTGAATATTTGTGGTATCAAAAAAAAACAAATTATGAGTGAACAAAGTTGTTTTCATTGCGGACTTACGATTCCTAAAAATGAAGTAATCAATTTTGATGAAAAGAAGTTTTGCTGCGCCGGTTGTAAAACGGTTTACGAAATTTTTAGTCTTCATGATTTAACCGGTTATTATGATTTTGAAAATGCACCCGGCGCTACTCCACAGGATATCACAGGTAAATATGACTTTTTAGACAATGAGGCTATTCTTTCGAAAGTATTAGAATTTCAGGAAGGAAATACCGCTATTGTTTCCTTAAACATTCCTTATATTCATTGCAGTTCCTGCATTTGGATTTTAGAGAATTTAAACAAAATTCAACCTGGCATAAGTCTTTCTCAGGTGAATTTCCCGGAGAAAAGGGTTCGGATTACTTTTAATTCAGATACCGTTTCTTTGAAAACTATCGTTTATATGCTTAGTTCTATAGGCTATGAACCTTATATTAGTCTGGAAAATTATGAAACGGGTAAAAATAATGTCGACAGAAGCTTAACGTATAAATTAGGTGTTGCCTTTTTTTGCTTCGGAAACATCATGTTACTATCATTTCCGGAATATTTTGAAATAAAAGAATTCTGGCTGGACAATTACAAACCTTTTTTCAGAATCCTGATTTTTATTTTGGCTTTGCCCAGCTTTTTGTACTCGGCAAGTGGTTACTATGTTTCTGCTTACAAGAGTATCAAATCGGGAATGCTGAATATCGATATTCCAATTGCATTGGGAATTATTGTAATGTTTGTTCGAAGTACTTTTGATATCGTCATGAATTATGGATCAGGTTTCTTTGATAGCTTGACAGGACTGGTTTTTTTCATGTTGTTAGGAAAGATGTTTCAGATTAAAACCTATAGTTTTTTAAGTTTCGAAAGAGACTTCAAATCCTATTTTCCAATTGCTGTGACCAGAATTAATTCAGATACTTCAGAAGAAAGTATTCCTGTTTACGATGTTTTAAAAGGAAACAGATTGCTCATTCGAAATCAGGAGCTTATTCCTGTTGATGGAATTCTGATTAGTGAAAAGGCAGAAATCGATTATAGTTTTGTGACGGGAGAAGCGGTTCCAATCACTAAGAAATCGGGAGATAAAGTTTTTGCCGGAGGGAAACATATTGGGAAAGTGATCGAAATGGAAGTGTTGCATTCGGTGTCACAAAGTTATCTGACACAATTATGGAGTAATGAAATCTTCCAGAAAAAAGTGCTTCAAAAGCACAAAACAATAACCGATGCGATTAGTAGGTATTTTACACCATTGTTATTATTAGTTGCTTTTGCGGGCTTTGGTTATTGGATTTTTATTGATGCCAATACCGCTTTTAATGTCTTTACTGCGGTTCTGATTGTCGCCTGTCCATGTGCATTGGCACTTACTGCACCTTTTACGTTTGGTAATATACTGCGAATCATGGGCAAGCAAAAAATGTATCTCAAAAATGCGTTAGTAATTGAGCAGCTGGCAAAAGTGGATACGATTGTTTTTGACAAAACCGGAACGATCACCACTAACAAGAAATCGAATATTGTGTATGAGGGAAACTCTCTCTCTGAAGAAAATTATATACTTATTAAAAATGTGCTTCGTGCTTCTAATCACCCTTTGAGCCGAATGTTGTATGATTTCCTGCCGGATTCAGATAGAATAAAAATTAATGATTTTCAGGAAATTACCGGAAAAGGAATTCAGGCTTCTACAGAGAATGCTACAATCAAAATTGGATCCGCAGCCTTTGTTGATAGCCCTGTAACGGAACTGTCTGAAATCGAAAAAACAGGTCTTCATATTAGAATCGATGGTACTTATTATGGGAAATTTACATTCCAGAATAAATATAGGGATGGTTTGGAAAAACTTTTTTCAACATTGAGTCATGAGTATCAAATAAAGGTGCTTTCAGGTGATAATGATGGAGAACGCGCTACTTTGGAAGCCATTTTGCCCAAAAACACAGAATTGATTTTTAATCAGAAGCCGGAGCAAAAGTTAGAATTTATCAAAAAATTGCAAGACGAAGGTTGTAATGTGATGATGGTTGGAGACGGTTTAAACGATGCAGGTGCTTTGGCACAAAGTAATGTTGGAATTTCGATCTCTGAAAATGTCAATGTTTTCTCTCCTGCCTGCGATGCTATACTGGATGCAAGTGAGTTTTCGAGACTAAATTATTTTTTAAAATTATCACACAAATCGATTACAATTATTAAAATGAGTTTTGTCTTGTCACTGCTGTATAATATTGTCGGACTCTCTTTCGCAATTACAGGAAATTTGTTGCCATTGGTTGCGGCTATTATTATGCCTTTAAGCACAATTACGATTGTAAGTTTTGTTACGATTATGTCTAACTACTTCAGTGGTAGTAGTTTAAAATCATTATAAATAATTCTAAAACTATTTTTTATATTTTTAACATAAGAACATCACTTATGATAATTATCATATTTTGCCAGGCAATAAGCGAGTAATTTTGTTAGTATAAAACGTAAGGTATGAGTGTTATTTATCTATTAATTTCAGTAAGTATTTTCGTAGCAATTGGATTCTTTGTTGCTTTTATTGTAGCTGTTAAATCAGGACAATACGATGACGATTATACACCCTCAGTCAGAATGCTTTTTGATGATGAGACCAAAATTACCAGCCCAAAGAACAATTTACCAATAAAAGAAAAACAAGTATAATTATGGAAATGGAACAGTTTTATTACGACAACAAAATTGTTAAAAAATTCATTTACGCCACTATCCTGTTTGGAGTAGTGGGGATGTTAGTAGGGCTTACCCTTGCGGTGATGTACCTTTTTCCCAACATAACTGATGGGATCTCCTGGCTTAGTTATGGGCGACTACGGCCTTTGCACACCAATGCGGTAATTTTTGCCTTCGTTGGGAATGCCTTTTTTGCAGGGATGTATTATTCGCTGCAGCGTTTGCTAAAAGCCAGAATGTTCAGCGACTTTTTAAGTAATCTGCATTTTTGGGGCTGGCAGCTTATCATTGTCGCCGCAGCAATCACCTTGCCTTTAGGGTATACTTCTTCAAAAGAATATGCTGAATTAGAATGGCCAATAGATATTGCGATTGCTCTTATTTGGGTGGTAATGGGGATTAATATGATTGGTACCATGCTGCGTCGTAGAGAACGTCATTTATATGTAGCCATTTGGTTTTATCTGGCCACATTTGTTACAGTAGCAGTGTTGCATATTTTCAATAACATTGAGATTCCGGTTTCAGCTTTAAAAAGCTACTCCGTTTACGCAGGGGTTCAGGATGCTCTAGTTCAGTGGTGGTATGGCCACAATGCAGTTGCATTTTTCCTTACAACGCCGTTTTTAGGACTCATGTATTACTTTGTTCCAAAAGTAGCCAATCGTCCGGTATATTCTTATAGATTATCAATTATCCATTTCTGGTCGCTGATTTTTATTTATATCTGGGCAGGTCCGCACCACTTATTGTATTCAGCTTTGCCAAACTGGGCGCAAAATTTAGGAGTTGCTTTTTCAGTAATGCTTATTGCTCCATCTTGGGGAGGTATGATCAACGGACTTTTAACCTTGAGAGGAGCATGGGACAAAGTGCGTGAAGAACCAGTTTTGAAATTCTTTGTAGTAGCCATTACCGGATACGGAATGGCCACTTTTGAAGGACCAATGCTTTCTTTAAAAAATGTAAATGCTATTGCGCACTATACGGACTGGATCGTTGCACACGTACACGTAGGAGCTTTAGCCTGGAACGGTTTCATGTCGTTTGGTATTATTTATTGGTTGATTCCGAGAATGACCAAATCGGATTTGTTTTCTAAAAAATTAGCCAATTTCCATTTCTGGATTGGAACTTTAGGAATCATTATTTATACAATTCCATTGTATGTAGCAGGTTTTCAACAAGCTTCGATGTGGAAACAATTTAACCCTGATGGAACTTTAGTTTATGGTAACTTCCTTGAAACCGTTACGGCTATTATGCCAATGTATTGGATGAGGGCCATCGGAGGTAGTTTGTATCTGCTTGGAATGCTGACATTGGTTTACAATATTATTATGACCGTAAAAGCGGGTAATACAATCGAAGACGAATTAGCTCAGGCTCCGGCATTACAAAGAATCAGCAGTGGAAGACTTAATGGGGAGAAATTCCATACCTGGTTGGAGAGAAAACCAATTCAGTTAACCATTTTAGCTACGATTGCTATTTTAATTGGAGGTGTCATTCAGATTGTACCAACTATTATGGTGAAATCTAATATTCCGACGATCTCTAGCGTGAAACCTTACTCGCCTTTAGAACTTGAAGGACGTGACTTGTACATAAGAGAAGGTTGTGTGGGATGTCATTCACAATCTGTTCGTCCGTTCAGAAGCGAAGTAGAGCGTTACGGACCACAATCAAAAGCTGGAGAGTTTGTATACGATCATCCCTTTTTATGGGGTTCAAAACGTACAGGTCCCGATTTGTTGAGAGTAGGTGGAAAATATAATGACAACTGGCATTTTAACCATATGTGGAATCCACAAAGTACTTCAGCAGGATCAATCATGCCGGGTTACAAATGGTTGTTTGATAATGAAGCAATGGATGTTTCTCTGACTCAGAAGAAAATGAAGGCAATGGTGTCACTGGGGGTTCCTTATACCGAGGAAGAAATTAAAAATGCTCCTCAAACTTTAAGAACACAGGCGATGGCGATTGAGAAAAGTCTGGAAAACGATCCTGATTATGTAAAAAGTTACGAGGACAGTAAGAAAAAAGCAATTGCAAAAGGCGAAAAATTCGTTCCGATGAACGAGAGAGAAATTGTCGCTCTAATTGCTTACATACAAAGACTTGGAACGGACATCAAAGTAAAACAACCTTCTAAATAACAGCATCATGTTTGAACAAATAAAACACAATATGGAGAACATCGCGGGTATCGAAATTTACCCGATACTTTCTCTGTTGATTTTCTTTTTCTTCTTTGTAGGCCTGGGTTTTTGGGTGTTCTCCTATAAGAAAGAAAAAATAGAGGAGATGAGTGCGATACCTTTGGATGAAGGGCTTATTATAATTTCAAAAGATAAATAAAAATGAAAAGATTTTTCCCAGTATATGTAAGAGTGCCATTGATTTTTTTCATTGTCTTTGCGCTCATGGAATATTTTATAGATTCAGGTGACAGGCCGGCTTTTATTAAGTATCCAATGGTTTCCATTTTTCTCTTTGTTTTTCTGTTTATTCTGATTGCAATCGAAATAACGTTGAGTGCTGTTAATAGGGTAATGTACCAATTAATGTCGCCGGAAGAAAAAGCAAAAGCTGATCATGAAAAGAGTTTAAGTCTGACCGAAAGTACCTGGTACAAAGAGTTGATGCATAAACTAACTCAAACAGAACCCATTGAAAAAGAAGGCGATTTGTTGATGGATCATGATTATGACGGTATCAAAGAGTTAGATAATAATTTACCGCCTTGGTGGGTATACCTATTCTACATCTGTATCATATTTGGTGTAATCTATGTAGCTCGTTACGATGTTTTTGGAGGAGACGATCAGGAAACTGAGCTGAGAAAAGAAATGGCTCAGGCCAAAATAGATGTCGAGGAATATCTTAAAACGGCTCCTGATTTGATGGATGAAAAAACGGTTGTCTTACTAACAGATGATGCAAGTTTAGCAGCCGGTAAGGAGATCTTCATGACCAATTGTGCAGCCTGTCACAGAGCAGACGGTGGTGGTCAAATTGGACCAAATCTAACGGATGATCACTGGATTCTAGGAGGCGGGATTAAAGAAATTTTCCATACGATTACCAATGGAGGACGTGACGGAAAAGGAATGGTTTCCTGGAAAACCAATGGGATGAAGCCAAAGGAAATTCAAAAAGTAGCAAGTTACATTTTGTCTTTACAAGGCAGTAATCCAAAAGATCCAAAAGAACCGGAAGGAGAAGTTTGGGTAGACCAAAGCGCCCCTAAAAAAGGCGACACAGCAGATAAAACAAAAGATAGTACAGAAGTTAAAAAATAATACCATGTCAAATTTACCAGACGAAGCTTTTAGAGATACCATTGGAACCATTGATGAAGGCGGTAAGAGAAAGTTTATTTTTCCTAAAAAACCGTCTGGTAAATTCTACGAATACCGAAAGATTGTCAGTTATGTTTTGTTGGCCATTTTAATCGCGAATCCGTTTATAAAAGTAAATGGAAACCAGTTTATGATGTTCAACATTATCGAACGACGTTTCAATATATTCGGATTTCCATTCTGGCCACAGGATTTTTATCTCTTCGTGATCTCAATGTTGGTGGGTGTTGTATTCATCATCTTGTTTACGGTCGTTTTTGGAAGGATTTTTTGCGGATGGATTTGTCCACAGACTATTTTTCTTGAGATGGTCTTCAGGCGAATCGAATATTGGATCGACGGAGACCGCGGTGCACAAATGCGACTCGCAAAACAGGAATGGAATGCGGAGAAAATCCGAAAAAGAACCACTAAATGGACTCTCTTTTTCCTGATTTCTTTCGGAATTGCCAATGTGTTTTTAGCCTATCTGGTGGGAAGTGATGAACTTTTCCTGATGGTAGAGCAAGGGCCAATTCAGCAAGCCAGTAATTTTATCGCATTGCTTATCTTTACAGGAGTCTTCTATTTTGTATTTGTCTGGTTCCGCGAGCAGGTCTGTATCATTGCCTGTCCTTATGGGCGTTTGCAAGGGGTACTGCTGGATAATAAGTCTATTAATGTGGCGTATGATTTTGTACGTGGAGAGAAGGAGGAAGGCCGAGCTAAATTCAGTAAAAAAGAAGACAGAGCCTTAACCGGAAAAGGAGATTGTATCGATTGTCATCAATGCGTACACGTTTGCCCGATGGGTATCGACATTAGAAACGGAACACAGCTGGAATGTACCAACTGCACAGCCTGTATTGATGAATGTGACTCCATCATGGAAAATGTTGGTTTGCCTAAAGGACTTATTCGTTACGCGTCTGAAGACGAGATCGAGAAAAAAGCGTCTTTTAAGTTCACCACAAGAATGAAAGGATATACAGCCGTTTTGTTTATTCTGTTAAGTGTGTTTGTTGGAATGTTGTTTTTAAGAACCGATGTTCAGGCTATTATTCTACGTTTACCAGGACAGCTTTTTCAGCACAAAGGAGATAAAATTAGTAATGTGTATACCTATAAAATTGTCAATAAGACGATGAAAGATTATAAGGATATCCATTTTGAGCTAATTGATCAAAAAGGTGAAATTAAAAATGTGGGAAAAACGCATTTTAAAGTAGGTAAAGAAGGCATTTCGCAAGGAACATTGTTCATAGAAATAGACGAAGTACTTCTGGAGAGCGATAAAACGAAAGTTAAAATAGGGGTTTATAATGGCAAAGAGCTGCTGGAAACCACTACGACTAACTTTTTAGGTCCGCGAAGTTTTAATTAAAAAATACAATTATGAAAATAAATTGGGGTACCGGAATTGTCATTGCATTTGCATTGTTTATGAGTTTCATTTTATATTTTGTTTTTGAAGTACAATCGAATAGTAAATACGACAATGATTTGGTTGTCGAAGAATACTATAAGCATGATTCACATTTTCAGGAAGAAATGGCACGTATTCAGAACGCTCAGGATTTACAGCAAAAACCTTCAATTGCCTATCACGAAGATGGAGTTGAAATTGTTTTTCCTGCCGTTTTTGAAAACGATAAAGTCAAAGGTAACATATTGTTATACCGTCCGTCAAATAAGAAATTTGATTTTAATACCCAAATTGCTTTAACAAACTCAGCATTGTTAATTCCGAAAAACAAACTCGTGAAAGGACGTTGGGACGTCAATATGGAATGGCAGTACGGAGGAAAAAAATACCTGTCTAAAGAGGTAATCTATGTAAATTAATATTTTAAGACCGATCAACTGAAAAGATTCCTTTTCAGTTGATTTTGTCTTTATTCGCACAGCATTTTTGCTTAGCAATAGTAAAGCAAGCTGTATCAAAAAACTAAAAAGATGTTGTATTCCGCTTTTATATTTGGATTAATCAGCAGTTTACACTGTATCGGAATGTGCGGTCCAATTGCTATGATGTTGCCTGTCGATCGACAAAATGAAGCTAAAAAGGTGACTCAGATTATTACCTATCATTTAGGTCGATTGACAGCATACGCAACCATTGGACTTATTTTTGGTTTATTAGGAAGAGGATTCTTTTTGGCCGGGCTTCAGCAAAATATGTCCATTTTTATTGGCTTGGCGATGATAGCCATTGTTCTAATTCCTGAAAAGGTCTTTTCTAAATACAACTTTTCCAAACCGGTCTATAAAATTATCTCCCGGGTAAAATCAAGCTTAGGGAATCAATTTAAAGACAGAAGCTACAAATCTCTCTTTACAATAGGACTGTTGAATGGCTTTTTGCCTTGCGGAATGGTTTATGTAGCCTTATTTGGAGCTATAGCCATGCAAAGCGCCGGTTTAGGAGTGCTGTACATGCTTTTGTTTGGTGTGGGAACAATACCGTTAATGACAGTTGTGGTGTATGTTAATTCATTAATTAAACTTCCATTCCGAAATAAGATTCAGAAAGCAATTCCCTATGTTGCTGTTATTATCGGAGTATTATTTATCCTGAGGGGATTAGGTCTCGGAATTCCTTACATTTCTCCATCCAATATGAGTTTGTTTGTTCAGTCAACTCCTAATTGTCATTAAAAGGGGATCGAGATCATGCGAAAAATGGTGTAGCATTGAAGTAAATCAGGGATCAGTTGCAAAAGTTAAGAATTAAGTAAAAAGATTGCATAATCTGAATAGAAGAGATCTGGTTGGATTTGCGATGAAAGAGCTCTGGTAATAGTCTTGTTTGTAGCGTTATCAATGATGATGGTAATTATAGGTTATGCTCTGAAAGGACAAAGGCTTGATCGCTAAGAAAAGCATCCGGTATATTTTGTGTGAGATTCTTCAAGAATATAAACTTTTTTTATTGGGATCTGTAAGGGACGAAAATTGCTTTCAGCCCTTTGTCAGCGTTTCGAACATTTATGTAAGGAAAAGAAGGCTCTGAATAAGATATGATCTTCTAAAATGATATTTCATTTGACATTAATGACCAAACCTTTATAATCACAATAAATTTTATCCGTTCGCAGATTTTCAGCTGATCCGAAAAGTTAGGAAGAAATGGGCTGAAAGCCCAAAAAAAGCAACAGCATAGTGCGAAGTACTATGAGTTGATTATAGAGGTAGAATTGCCCTGAAAGGGCAAGAGCCTCCAGGGATCATGTTGATTTGGATAAAAGCAATACAATTTCTTAGAGGATTTCATGAAAACGGTATAAAAGTTTTTTGTTACGCTTTAATTTTTATCCTTTCGATGACATAAACAATTATCCGGAGCATTACGAATGATCTGCTTGTTGCTTTTGTTAATGCTCTTCCAGAGCAATTTAAACCGTCATAGAAAACAGGTTTGTTTCCGGAGATTTTCTTTTTAAATGCAGATCGAAGGCCATACAAATGTTACGTACAAAAGGTTTTCCTGCTTCGGTAATCTTAATTTTATTCTCTTCAATTACAACTAACTGATCGTTTTCCATTTCTTTTAAATCGGATAAAACCGCTGGAATTTCTTTGAAATATAAAGATTCATCACTCCAGGAAGTTTCAAATTCACAGGTTAAGTTTAAAATATGTTTTCGGATGATTAGATCTTCATCATCAAGAATGTGGCCTTTCACCACTGGTAGTTGGTCTGATTCCAACAATTGGTAGTATTCTTCCAGAGTTTTGGTATTTTGAGCAAAACTATACCAGCTGTCGCTAATAGAGGAAACCCCTAAGCCTATCATAAGCTGTGTTTTTGAGGCGCTGTAACCCATAAAATTTCGGTGTAGTTTTTTATTTTGCGCCGCTTTGTATAGACTGTCAGAGGCGAAGGCAAAATGATCCATTCCAATTTCATGATAACCGTTTTGTGCCAGTAATTGTTTACCAACTTCATATAGTTTTCTTTTCTCGGCATCTTTCGGAATGTTTTCGTCATTAAATCCACGTTGGCCATTGCCTTTGATCCAGGGCACATGGGCATAACTGTAAAATGCCAGACGATCCGGTTTTAAGGAGTTCGTTTTTTCAACAGTATCAATAACATTTTCTACCGTTTGAAAAGGCAGACCAAATATAATATCATGACCGATTGAAGTATATCCTATTTCTTTGGCCCAAAAGGTAACTTTTGCCACATTATGAAAAGGCTGAATCCTATGAATTGCTTTTTGAACCTTTTCCGCATAATCCTGAACACCAAAACTTACCCTTCGAAAACCTAAATGATACAACTTTTTAAGCTGTTCGTAAGTGGTATTGTTCGGATGGCCTTCAAAACTAAACTCGTAGTTTTCGGCTTTCCGGGCATTTTTAAAAATACCATTGATAAGCTGTTCCAGATTGTTTACAGAGAAGAAAGTTGGAGTTCCGCCACCTAAATGGATCTCTTTTATAATTGGCTTTTCCGGAAGTAAATTACAGTATAAACTCCATTCTTTCAAAAGAGCTTTTATATAAGTTTCTTCAACATTATGATTTTTAGTAATTCGTTTGTTACATCCACAAAAGGTACATAAACTTTCACAGAAAGGCAGGTGAATGTACAAACTGATTCCGTTTTGAGAATTGCTCTCTGCAAAAGCCCTCTGGAATGATGCAATCCAATTTTGCTCGTTAAAATTATTTTCATTCCAATAAGGAACCGTAGGATAACTGGTATATCTTGGGCCGGGAACGTTGTATTTTTGTGTTAATGAAATTTTCATAAAAGAGGATTTTTGATCCTCAAAATTAGAGCACTGCTGCCGAAAATAAAATGACAAATATCATATAAAAAAAAGAGACTCATTTTGAGCTACGATGTGGACATAAGTATAGAAAGTAACAGGAATTGTCATCAATTTTTTAGTGAAATTAATTTCACTAAAAAGGTTAACCTATTAAAATTTGTGCAAATTCGTAGAATTTGTGTTCACACGGTAGCCCATTTTGAGCCTCTTTTACTGAATTAAATAACTAACATTTAAATAGAATCCTGAATGATTTTAAGCCATTTTTTTGCAAATACATGATCCTGATAAGCGCTTATTTGTTTAATACGGTCATCGTTGAAATCATAGAAAGCAATTATATTTTTTTTTAAAGTTTCTTTGTCCAGAAATTCAAAATCTATTTTTAGAATGGTATCCGAGTTTCCATCGGTCGTTAGTGCCAATTTGCAGGAAGAGACATTTTTCAAATCAACATAAGTAGATTCTTCCTGATTGGGATTGAAATTCATCAGAATGAATTTTTTATTCTTTTGATCAATTGTCAGTGTTTTATTGCTTTGAGATTCGGTCAGATCAAAGTCTTCCGGATGTGTTGGATTGAATCTCTTTTTTATGTTTAGGATTTTAGATTTGTTGGCAGCGTTTGAACGTGCTGAAAAATAAATAGGAATGGCTACTATGATGGCGATCACAATACCAATTATGGTTACACTTGTTTCCATTTGTTTTAAAATTTGATAAATTGATATGAAATAGTAAACAGTTTTCAGATTGAAAACGGCTTAATAATGGGGAAAAGAAAGATCTTTTCGACTAAAAATTCATAAAGTAATCTACCAGAAAAAATGGAAGGGGTAGAGCATTAAAAGAACCTTTTTGCTCTGAGTGTTAAACTGATTGGCAAAGTTTGAGGCAGTATTTACGGTCTGATGCTGAGGAACAGCGACCAATAAAGAGTCAAACCATTTGATTAAACCGGAAGGATTGGTTTTGATATTCCCTATCAAATGATAACCTGTTTGTGGCTGAATAAAAGCCAAAGAGTCGGTATAGTCGATTGAAAAAGTAGTGTCTGTTTTTTTACTTTCACTTTTGTCAACAACAGACTCGTTTGCCTGAGTGGCAAAAAAAGTGATGATCAAAAGTGATATAAAAGCAACAGTCTTACGAATCCAATTCATGGTCGCGAATTTAACGCTTAAAAGACAATTAAGGAAATTTTACAGCATTAATTAACGTTTGAAAAGGGGCTAATTATTTTATCCTCAACTTTTAATTGGTACAGTTGAGGATAAAACAAAGTTATTGTTGCATTTTGAAATAATAGTCAGCTGAGTGTTTTCCGCTTCCATAGAATAAAAAGAACACACAAACCAATAAAACCACAATGGCAAGAATCAAGCTTTCAGAATGCATGTGTCCCATAAAATTAATCAGCACGGCCCCAAAAAGGATGGGTAATTGAGCAGCTATTGCCCAACGGGTAAGGAGCCCAAAAACAATCATGATACCTCCAATCATGTGGGCTGGTGCGATGTAATGTAACAGAAACATTCCGCCACCAAATTTATCAATAGGAGAAATTAAATCATGCAGATACTGAACATTCGTTACAAATGAAACTCCTTTCATAAATAAAAAAACACCCAATACAATACGTACTAAATCTACAGGTAAATAAGTGTGCGAATTGGCCCATTTATTTAAGCTTTTTACATTTTCCATGATATTACGTGATTAAAAATTACTTACTAAAGTTACTGATTTTTAATGATATATTTATTTTTAAGTAACTGAAAATAAGTTTTTTACTTTTTATTTAACGCATTTACGGGAATGTCTTAAAACTTAAACCTGAATCACTCCCAAATTAAAGGGTTTTTGAATAGGAGCGTGGTTGGCAGCTTCAATTCCCATAGAAATCCAGGTACGGGTGTCAAGAGGATCAATAATAGCATCTGTCCACAATCTTGAAGCAGCGTAGTAGGGAGAGGTTTGTGCATCATAACGCGCTTTTATTTTGTTAAACAGTTCCGTTTCTTTTTCTTCGTCTACGATTTCTCCTTTTGCTTTTAGAGAAGAAGCTTCGATTTGAGCAAGTACTTTCGCAGCCTGAGTTCCACCCATAACAGCAAGTTCAGCACTTGGCCAGGCAAAAATTAATCTTGGATCATAAGCTTTTCCACACATTGCGTAGTTTCCGGCACCGTAAGAGTTTCCAACGATAACCGTAAATTTTGGCACAACCGAGTTGCTTACCGCATTTACCATTTTAGCACCGTCTTTTATAATTCCGCCATGTTCTGACTTTGATCCGACCATAAAACCGGTAACGTCCTGTAAAAAGACTAAAGGTATTTTCTTCTGATTGCAATTGGCAATAAAACGGGTCGCTTTATCAGCACTATCGGAGTAAATAACTCCTCCAAATTGCATTTCTCCTTTTTTAGTTTTCACCACTTTTCTTTGATTGGCTACAATTCCAACTGCCCAGCCGTCAATTCTGGCATATCCTGTGATTAGAGATTGACCGTAACCTTCTTTGTAAGCTTCAAATTCTGAATTATCAACCAGTCGATTGATGATTTCCATCATATCATATTGCTCATTTCTCGCCTTTGGCAGGATTCCATAAATATCTTTTGGCTCCAGAGCTGGTTTTTCAGCTTTGATACGGCTATAGCCAGCCTTATCAAAATCACCGATTTTGTCTACGATGTTTTTTATTTTTTCTAAAGCATCTTTGTCATCTTTGGCTTTGTAATCGGTAACACCTGAGATTTCACAATGTGTTGTAGCTCCTCCTAAAGTTTCATTGTCGATGGTTTCTCCAATGGCTGCTTTAACCAAATAGCTTCCTGCAAGGAAAATACTTCCGGTTTTGTCTACGATTAAAGCCTCGTCACTCATAATAGGTAGGTAAGCACCTCCGGCAACGCAGCTGCCCATTACAGCGGCAATTTGGGTGATTCCCATACTACTCATTTGTGCATTGTTTCTAAAGATTCTTCCGAAGTGTTCTTTATCAGGGAAAATTTCATCTTGTAAGGGAAGATAAACACCAGCACTGTCTACTAAATAGATGATGGGTAATCGATTTTCCATGGCAATTTCTTGTGCACGCAGGTTTTTCTTTCCGGTAATCGGAAACCAGGCACCGGCTTTTACGGTAGCATCATTGGCTACCACTATGCATTGTTTTCCTCTGATGTATCCTACTTTAATGACAACACCTCCAGACGGACAGCCGCCGTGTTCGGCATACATTCCTTCGCCAACAAAAGCTCCGATTTCAATACTTTTAGAATTTTCGTCTAATAAGTAGTCAATACGTTCGCGTGCGGTCATTTTGCCTTCAGCATGTAGTTTTTCAATACGTTTTTCGCCTCCTCCTAATTTTACTTTAGTAAATTTTTGTTTTAGTTCAGAAATTAGTAATTTATTGTGATCTTCGTTTTTATTGAAGTTTAAATCCATAATATTTTAATGTTTTAACAAAATAGTGTTGGCTAATTTACAAAATCAATTGAAACCCACATAATAAATATTGTGCTGTTGTGAAATTAAATGAAGGTTCTGCTAGTTAAATTTTCAGTACCTTTTAGAAGAAGTAAGGTGCCTGTTTCGGACATAAAAAAACCGGAAGCGAACTTCCGGTCTTTTTGATATTGATTTTAACTCGTTGGTTGTAATTGTGAAAAATGATATTCAACACATAGAAACATAGTTTTTTGGGTATAAAGAAAGAGTACAAAAAAGAAATATATTTCTTTCACATAGTCAAACTTTTTGCTTTTTAACTAAGTGAAACATCTTTTTTGGACTACTAAAAAGATGTTTCTATGTGTTAAATTTAATTATTCCAAAGGTTATAATTACCAGATTATTTTTTAGTATCGCAAACCATTCGTTTCAGAAGAGCCCATTGTTTTAAGGCATCTCTGGCTTCTACAGCAGGATAACCTAACATGGTTTTTCCGGCAGCAACATCACAGATCACTCCTGAGCCTGCTCCAACTACAGCACCATCACCAATTGTTGTATGGTCTTTGATGGAAGCGCTTCCGCCAATGATAACACCATTACCTAAAGTTACAGAACCGGCTAAGCCGCTGTTTCCTGCCATGATGCAAAACTTACCTAGTTTACTGTTGTGTCCTATTTGTACTAAATTGTCAATTTTGCAGCCATCACCAAGAATAGTAGAGCTGAATTTTCCGCGGTCTACACAAGTATTCGCACCAATCTCAACGCCGTTTCCAATAATTACGTTTCCAATTTGCGGAATTTTCACTAATCCTTTCTCGCTGCATGGACGAAATCCAAAACCATCAGCGCCAATTGTTGCATTAGGATGAATGATACAATCGTTTCCAATATGACAACGTTCCCTTACAACTGTTCCGGACCAAATAACAGTATTATTACCAACGGTTGATTCGTCAAGAATAGTTACGTTTGGATAAATAGTGCTGTTGGAGCCAATCTCTACTTTTGGTCCAATGTAGCAACCGGCACCAATTTTGGCACCTTCTCCAATAATGGCGGTTTCATCTACAGTAGCAGTTTTGTGAATATTAGTATGGAATATTGGGGCAGGAGGGGCAAAAAGGGCTAGAATTTGTGACATGGCCAGATCGGCATTTTTTACTTTGATAAAGGCACGATTTTCCCCTGGCTCTATTGAAATATCTTCGTTAACTACTGCAATAGATGCATTTGAAGTTGACCAGTATTTTTCATATTTTTTGTTTCCTATAAATGAAATTTCTGAAGTTGTCGCTTTTTCTAGTTGCTCTGTGGCTGTAATGCTTTGTGAAGTAGTGCCGTAAATTACGCCATTGATTACTTCGTTAATTTCTTGAATGGAATAGGATTTCATTTAATGAATGTAATAGATTATAGGGTTAATTTTTCCCAAATAAAATCAATTAGATTTTAATTACCTAATATTATATATGGGTTTATTGAAATATGTTTAGAATAATAGCTTAAATATTACAATATTAACAGTTTAAGGGTTTATTTGTTAATAGTCTTTTAGTTTGTATTCAAGTTAGTACTCCTGTTTTTTGATACGAATAAGGGGGAATTCGATTTGAATTGGAAAATCAATAATTAATTTATTGATAAGTAGTGGTTTACAAATGTAATACAAATTTATTTAAAAAAAAGCATGTAATAAAAAAAAATCGATTCGCTTTGTTAAAGGAATCGATTTTTAATTTTTTTAATCTTTTAATTTAGAAAGAGAAACAGCATTAATACAATATCGCAGGCCACTTGGTTCGGGACCGTCTGGAAAAACATGTCCTAAATGGGCATCACAGGTATTGCAAACGACTTCAACCCGAATCATTCCGTATGATTTGTCAGCATGGTATGCAATTGCATTTTCTTTTAAAGGCTGAGTAAATGAGGGCCATCCTGTTCCTGACTCAAACTTCTCAGAAGCATCAAATAATAAAGTTCCACAGCATTTACATTCGTAAATTCCGGGGTCAAACAAACTGCAAAGTTCAGAACTGAAGGATCTTTCGGTACCTTTTAATCGGGTTACCTGAAATTCTTCAGGAGTTAAAAGCTGTTGCCATTCTTCCTCCGTTTTTTCTACTCTTTTTTCCGGTATAGGATTTCCTTTATTTGTAAAATGAATTACATCTGCCCATTTTATCATAACTATATTTTTTAAGTTTTCAGTCGTCAGTCGTCAGTTTTCAGTCGTCAGTTGTCAGTCTCAGTCGTCAGTTGTCAGTCTCAGTCGTCAGTTGTTAGTCTCAGTATTCAGTCTCGGTATTCAGTTTACTGCGACTGCAAACTGCGACCGGATACTGATTACTAATTTATTCTTCCTCTTTCTGTCCCATCATCATTAAGTAGGCTTTTAGGAACGGATCTATATTTCCATTCATAACGCCATCAACATCACTGGTTTCATAGCCTGTACGAACGTCTTTTACTAATTTATAAGGTTGCATTACGTAATTACGTATTTGTGAACCCCATTCGATTTTCATTTTTCCGGCTTCGATATCGGCACGTTGTGCTTGTTGTTTTTTTAACTCAATTTCGTACAATTGAGAACGTAACATCTGCATAGCACGTTGTCTGTTGTCCTGTTGAGATCTTGTTTCAGAACATTGAATCTGAATTCCGGTTGGTTTGTGTACTAATTGCACTTTGGTTTCGACCTTATTTACGTTTTGCCCTCCGGCACCACTGGAACGGGAAGTTGTAATTTCGATATCGGCAGGATTAATGTCAATTTCGATACTATCGTCAACAAGCGGGTAGACATAAACAGATACAAACGAAGTATGACGTTTGGCATTACTGTCAAAAGGAGAGATTCGCACCAAACGATGCACTCCGTTTTCGCCTTTTAGATAACCGAAAGAATAATCTCCTTCGAATTCTAAAGTTACAGTTTTAATTCCGGCTACATCACCTTCCTGAAAGTTAAGTTCTTTGATTTTGTAACCGTAACTTTCTCCCCACATCATGTACATACGCATCAGCATTCCGGCCCAGTCACAACTTTCAGTTCCTCCGGCTCCGGCTGTAATTTGTACTACGGCACTTAAACTGTCTCCTTCATCCGAAAGCATGTTTTTAAATTCGATGTTTTCAATATGAGCCTGAGTGGTGTTGTAATGTTCGTCTAACTCTGCTGCAGAAAGTTCGCCTTCTTTATAAAAATCATACGCAAGTTGCAATTCATCAGTAAGTTCGATTGCTTTGTTGTAATCTTCGATCCATTTTTTCTTGTTTCGAAGGTTTTTTACAATAGCTTCGGCTTCTTTTGCATTGTTCCAAAAATCAGGTGCAAAAGTTTTTTCTTCCTCGTTCGCAATTTCGATTAGTTTGGCATCAACGTCAAAGATACCTCCTCAACGCACCAAGGCGCTCCACAATACCTTTTATTTGTTCGGTCGTTGTCATAAATTAATAGTAGTTTTATATGTTTTTTACAAATATTACGTTAATTTGGTTCTATCGTTATCGGGAAGTTAAAATTTACTGAAACTTACCAAAATTAACTAACAGTAATACGTAATTTTGCTGTACAAAAATAAGATATAGTTTTTAGAATATGGAAATAAATTTAATTAGCGATACCATTACTAAACCAACATATGAAATGTTGCAGTATATGTTTAATGCTCATGTTGGGGATGACGTATACAGGCAAGATCCTACAGTTATCGAATTAGAGACTAGAGTTGCTGAGTTTTTTGGTATGGAAGCCGGGCTTTTTTTTCCGTCTGGAACTATGGCAAATCAAACCGCAATTAAATTACATACACAGCCCGGAGAACAATTGATTGCAGATAAATATGCTCATGTTTATCATTATGAAGGAGGAGGAGTTTCGTTCAACAGCGGTGTATCCTGTTGTTTGTTAGACGGACACAGAGGGATGATAAATGCCAGTCAGGTTGCTGCGGCAATCAATGATCCTGAGTTTTATCACAGTCCATTAACCAGTTTGGTTTGTGTAGAGAATACCACCAATAAAGGAGGTGGGGCTTGTTATGAATTGGAAGATTTAAGAGAGATAAAAAAAGTTTGTGATGCTAATAATCTGAAATTCCATTTGGATGGAGCCAGAATTTGGAATGCATTGGTGGCTAAAAGACAAAACCCAAAAGAATTTGGAGCAATTTTCGATACAATATCGGTTTGTCTGTCTAAAGGATTAGGTGCTCCAATAGGTTCTGTGCTGCTTGGAACGAAAGAAGATATTCGTAGAGCGTTGAGAATAAGGAAGATACTTGGTGGAGGGATGCGTCAGGTAGGATATTTAGCAGCAGCGGGATTGTTCGCTTTGGCACATAATATTGAAAGATTGGCAGAAGATCACAGAAGAGCTAAAGAAATTGCGGCTGTATTAAGTACAAAATCTTGGGTTTCAGCAATAGAGCCTGTAGAAACGAATATTTTGATTTTTTCTTTGGCAGAAGGATATAGTGATCAGCTTTTGATTGAAAAGCTAAAACAAAAAAATATCTTAATAAGCTCGATGGGACATAATAAGCTTAGAATTGTCACACATTTAGATTACAAAGAAGTAATGCATACTTATGTAATTGAGACGTTGCAGAAATTCTGATGAAAGGGACTAAGGTTCTGAGGTTCTGAGTGAAAAAGTATTAAAAAAAATGCCGTCCTAAAGGGACAGCATTTTTTTTACAACTAGCATTTAAAATCCAACCTTGGTTACTTAGTATCTCAGAACCTTAGTGTCTTAGTGCTTTTATTTAAAAAGATTATCCATTCCCGGAATCATTGGCATATCCATTTTGGCAACGGCATCCAATTCTCTTTCGTTTACGCTTGTTGCTTTTTCTATTGCTTTATTCAGAGTTACAATAAGGTAGTCTTCAAGTTGTTCTTTATCTTCCAATAAAGAATCATCAATACTGATTGATTTTACTTTTCTATTGGCTGTTAATGTTATTTTTAATAATCCGTCAGCGCTTTGTTCATCAATCAAAACGGTGTCTAAACGTTTTTTTGTATCTTCAATTTTTTGCTGGGTTTCTTTAAGTTTACCCATCATTCCCATTAAATCCATTTTTGTTGATTTTTAAATTATTCCGTACAAAATTAGTATATTGCTGTATCAAAGCAATATATATTTTATGAAAAAATTAATTTGGTTCTGTTGTGTTTATAGTATTTTTGCTGCTTCGTATTTAAAAACTAATGCTCAATCAATGCAAAACGATATAGTGGCCCCAATAGCCAAAGAAGTTCCAAAATCACTAAAAAAACATAAAGAAACCAGAGTCGATAATTATTTCTGGTTAAATGATCGCGAAAATCCTGAGGTAATTGATTATCTGAATCAGGAAAATGCCTATTACCAGAGTATGACTTCGCATACAAAAGGGCTTCAGGAAGATTTGTATGAAGAAATGAAAGGAAGAATTAAAGAAGATGATTCCTCTGTTCCTTATTTTTACAACGGATATTATTACATCACCCGTTTTGAGACAGGTCAGGATTATCCGATTTTTGCCAGAAAAAAAGGCAGCCTTTCAGCAGCTGAAGAAATTTTATTCAATTGTAATGAACTGGCAAAAGGACATGCTTATTTTAAATTAGGAGGTTTAAGTATTAGCCCTGATAATAAATTGGCAAGTTTCGGAGTTGATATTGTAGGAAGAAGAATTTACACGATTCAGTTTAAAAACTTAGAAACGGGAGAAATTTTACCCGATAAAATCGAAAATGCAACCGGAGGATCGGTTTGGGCTAATGATAATAAAACTGTTTTTTATACCAAACAAGACCAGGTAACTTTAAGAGCGGATAAAATTTTCAGACACAAATTACATACAGTTGCTACAGAGGATGTTTTGGTTTTTAATGAAACTGATGACACCTTTAATGTTTCTGTCAGCAAAGAGAAATCAAGAAAATATATTGTAATTGGCTCCGGAAGTACCTTAACTACAGAATACAGAATTTTGAATTCTGATAACCCGGATGGGGAGTTTGAAGTGTTTCAGACCCGTGTTCGCGGGCTGGAGTACAGTATTTCGCATTATGAAGATTCGTTTTATATTTTGACTAATAAAGACAAGGCAACTAACTTCAAACTGATGAAAACTCCTGAAAATAAAACAGGAAAAAGGAATTGGGTAGATCTTATTCCGCATCGTGAAGATGTTTTATTGGAAGATATTGAAATTTTTAAGAACTATTTAGTGGTGGAAGAACGCTCAAATGGTTTGAATCACATTCGCATTATGCCGTGGAATGGTGAACCCGATTATTATTTGCCTTTTGGCAGCGAAACGTATAACGCCTACACCACAACAAATGTTGATTTTGATACGGATATTTTGCGTTACAGTTACCAATCTTTGGCAACGCCATCTTCTGTGATCGATTTCAATATGAAGACAAAAACCAAAGAAGTTTTAAAAGAGCAAGAGGTTTTAGGAGGGAAATTTGATAAAGAAAATTATATCGAAGAGCGTGTTTGGGCGATAGCCAGAGATGGTGTTAAAGTGCCTATTTCGATGATTTACAGAAAAGGATTGGAAAAAAACGGTAAAAATCCGTTACTTCTTTATGCTTATGGTTCTTACGGAATCACAATGGATACTTATTTTTCTTCTACAAGACTTTCATTACTGGATCGTGGTTTTGTTTATGCAATTGCTCATATCAGAGGAGGAGAAGATTTAGGCAGACAATGGTATGAAGATGGAAAACTGTTAAAAAAGAAAAATACCTTTACAGATTTCATCGATTGCTCTAAATTTGTAATTAACGAAAAATTTACTTCTTCTAAACATTTGTATGCAGAAGGAGGATCAGCCGGAGGACTTTTAATGGGAGTTATCTCAAATGAAGCACCGGAACTGTATAACGGAATAATCGCTCAGGTGCCTTTTGTAGATGTTATTACCACAATGCTGGACGACAGTATTCCGTTGACCACAGGAGAATATGATGAATGGGGAAATCCCAATAATAAAAAATATTACGATTATATGTTATCGTACTCGCCGTATGATAATGTAAAAGCTCAAAATTATCCTAATATGTATGTTTCTACCGGATTGCATGATTCGCAGGTGCAATATTGGGAACCTGCCAAATGGGTTGCCAAATTGAGAAACTTAAAAACAAATAACAATTTATTGTTTTTAGACACCAATATGGATGCCGGACATGGTGGGGCTTCGGGACGTTTTGAGGCTTTAAAAGACTTAGCAAAGGAATTTAGTTTTTTATTAGATTTAGAAAAAATTAAAAGCTAATTAGATTTTTTTTGTTAAATTTGCAACCTATCAAGGTTATTTTAAAATGCCTTTGATTAACTATTTTTTTATGAAAGAAGAAATAAACGCTTATAATAATGTTTTAGAATTAATAGGCAATACCCCCCTTATTAAACTAAATAAAATCACCGAAGAGTTAGAAGGCAATTTCTACGCAAAGGTAGAAGCTTTTAATCCAGGACATTCCTCAAAAGATAGAATAGCGTTATACATTCTTGAAGAGGCCGAAAAAAGAGGTATTCTGTCGCCAGGTGATACCATAATCGAAACGACATCCGGTAATACAGGTTTTAGTTTGGCTATGGTAAGCATTATAAAAGGTTATAATTGTATTTTGGCAGTAAGTTCAAAGTCATCGAAAGATAAAATTGACATGTTGAGGAGTTTAGGGGCTAAAGTTTATGTATGCCCGGCTCACGTTTCAGCAGATGATGAAAGATCATACTATAATGTAGCGAAACGTTTACACGAAGAAACAAAAGGTTCTGTATACATTAATCAATACTTTAATCAGTTGAATATTGATGCGCATTACAACTCTACCGGACCAGAAATCTGGGAACAGACCAAAGGAAAAATTACGCATCTTATTGCCTGCAGCGGAACAGGAGGAACGATCTCAGGAACTGCAAAATTCTTAAAAGAGAAAAATCCAAATATCAGAATTTTAGGTGTTGATGCTTTTGGATCAGTATTAAAAAAATACCACGAAACGAAAGAATTCGACAACAAAGAGATTTATCCGTACCGCATAGAAGGTTTAGGTAAAAATTTAATTCCTTCGGCTACAGATTTTGATATCATCGATAAGTTCATGAAAGTGACGGATGAAGAAAGTGCTCACTCTGCAAGAGAGATTACCAGAAAGGAAGGGCTATTTGTTGGATATACTTCAGGAGCTGTAATGCAGGCCATTAAGCAGTATGCTGAAGAAGGAGAATTTACAAAAGACAGTAATATTATTGCGATTTTCCCGGATCACGGTTCTCGTTATATGAGCAAAGTATTCAGCGATGACTGGATGAACGAACAAGGCTTTTTTGACAGTGTTAATGAAGAAGAAGTTCAAAAAATTGAATTTGTGAAGTAGTACTTTAAACTGCTTTTATACTATACAACTCCATTCGTTTTACGGATGGAGTTTTTTTTACATCTGAACTTTTTGGAAGCGATCAATTTTAAACGATTCTCTGTTTTTAAACAGGTCCAATATAAAACTAAACCGGTAACATGATTGAGGTTACCGGTTATAGAATACGTGTCAGCTTAAAGTAGATTTTTTTCAGATGATTATCATTTTAGCTTAGCACACTTAGGACAACGAATACAATAACCAAAAGGATTATTGCATATCTGGTGTATTTTGATGTTTTCATGGTTTTATTTTTTTTGTAAATATAACAGATAATTTGAATCAAAATCTATTTTTTGAAACCGATAGCAAGATAGAGTGAGATTTTTATTTGGGGTCTTCCCAACCTTTTCATCTAAAATACACTCTATAGAAGTATAATCGTCTTTGAACGATTTGAACTAAAAATAGTATCGTATGAAAAAGAAATTCACTTTAGAAATAGCCGACCCTTGTTCTGAAAATTTTGATAATATGATTCCTAATTCACAAGGCTCGTTTTGTAATTCATGTGCAAAGAATGTAATTGATTTAAGTCGAAAAACGAATACTGAAGTGGCCCGGTTCATCGCCAATAATAAAGATCAGAACATTTGTGCCCGATTAAGAACAACACAGTTAGAGGAGGAGTTTGTACACCAGGAGACTTCTAAAATGAATAATCTGAAGTATGCGGCAGTAGCAGCTTCAATTCTATTAGCATCAAATGTTACAGGACAGGAAAAAACTCCGGTTCAAACTGAAATAAATGAATCAGTACCTAAAAGTAATATTTTGGGTAAAATAGCCATTAGTCAAACCATTCAGGAAGAAATTTCGATAACCATCAAAGGGAAGTTGTTAGATGCAAAAACAAACAGGCCTTTAAACGGCAAGATCTATCCGAATTTAATCCTTAGTATCAATGATTCACAGCCTCCTATGAAAATAAACCCAAAAACTGGTGATTTTTCGATTACGTCCCTGGTTTCTAAAAACGGTGAAGGCCTTATGATTACAATCTCAAGCGGGGATTATTATTTATCTAAAATGATCCCTTTTGATAGTAAAAAAGTGAAAGGAAATGTTCTTCATCAAAATATAAAGATCAATACGGAGGAATTGATTAAAGTTTACATTGCCGGGGGACTAGGGATTAACTATACAGAGAAAAAAGTGATTAAAGAGAATTGATTGATTTGTTGTTTTTTGAATAAAAAAAGCTCTGGGGGGGCAGAGCTTTTGATGTATGTAGAGGAGTTGTTTTTGAGATACTATCTTGGAAATGTGTAAGTAAAAAATAATGTTAGTATTATGAGTTTTTATTCATTTTTTTAGTGAGATAATTGAATACTTTAAAGCGCGAGGGGAGATTTTTTTTTGCTTTTAAAATTAATAAATATAGTATCAAAATTATTGATAGTATGAATAGGGCAGGATCTATAAAGTATGTCAATCCAAGTGCTAAAGCACTATCCGGTTTTTCTATGAATAAAAAGTGACTGGATAGATTTGAATGATATACAATTATTTTATTTGGTTTATTCTTTGAGTAGTCTTTTCTTTCATTAAGATAGGGATATACACTGTTAGACAATGTTATTTGCGCAGTTTCATTATTAGAACTTAAAACCCCTTTATATACTACAGATGTAGAGGTTGTTCCTGAATGTGAAGCAGGGGCATCTGAACGAACTAAAAGAGTATCACGAACTATTCCTTCTTTAGCCCATAAATAAGAATAAGTTGTCTTAATCTTTGGAAAATCATATGTTAATTCAATGATTAAGTAAAAGATTGAATAAATAATGATAAGATAGATTATAATTTTTTTCATGTTGTTATTTCAGTGCTCCTTTTATGTCTGTTTTGCAGTGTTTTTTTGTTCTTTTCTTTTGATAGTAATGTAATAAAATAGGGCTGATATTGCTGCCAAAATAAATAACGGAGTACTCCAATAGTCTCGCATTTCATAAGAAAAAGGACTGTTTATTGTGTCATTTTTTCGTCGGTATATTATTTTATTTTTTACAGAGCTTATTCTCCAAATTGGAATTTCAGATGTATTTTGATTTTCGATTATGCTTTTAGAAATTGTAATGCCACTTTTTAAATTATCGGATTTACAGTATCCATAAAATATCCAGGAAGTTTTATTACTGCTGCTACTCATTGGAGGTATTGTTTCGTTTACCAATAGTATATCTTTATGATAATATTTTTGAGGATTAAATGAGGCATAAAATATTTTAGTTTTGGTAAAGTCATTGGCTATTTCAATTCCTATTATTGATACACCTAGAAATATTAGTAGTAAACAAAATGTTTTCATAGTTTATTCATTTTTTATTTTTCATTAGAACTAAGATTAAAATTAATGAAGGAATTAGTGAACAAATAAAGTAGATTTTTAAAAGTGCATCCGCCTTTTTACTCTGTAAATATTTATGGTTTTTTAAAAAGATATTGTCATTTATTACATTTCTATATACTTTTATACCTTTTTGATACACCATTTTATATTTAAACTTAAAAATATCTTTTTCATAACTATTGTCCTTATATAAATAGCTTATTTCTCTTGATTTTTTTTCATTTATTAACTTACCTTCAATTGTTGTACTATAACTTGTCGACCCATCTTTCACTTTTGAAGTTTTGATTATTGTATCCAAAACTAAAACGTCATTTGTTAAAAATTTATCTGACTGATTTAACGCTTTAATGTTTTGAAAAGGTTCTTTTAAATTAAATAAATTACTAAAAATTATTGCTAAAGATATTAGTACGTTAATTACAAGTATAATAGTAAAAATTTTTTTCATTTGGTTTTAACTTTTAAGACGAGTAAAATTATAATAAGCGGAATGAATGAAAGATTAAAATACAAGTTCGAAACAGCATTCATCTTTTCGGAGGTTATATATTTTTTGTCTTCTAAAAAGGCAATACCGTTGATACTGTTTTTCAGGACGTATATTTTTTCTGCTTTTTGATGATAAAAGCTATCTAATACATTTGAATTTACGGACTCATAAGTAATCTCCTGTTTAGTTTTGGAGTGTAACAAATGTCCTCTGATTATAGTGTAATCCTTGAAAGTTGTGGATGATCCCTGATTTGAAGTTGCCTGAGTTTCAATATAGGCGGTATCAATTACAAAAACAGCATTTTTCAAATATTCTTCAGGATTGTACAATGCGATATAATTTTCATAATTTTCCTGAAAAGGTTTCTTAATATCTCCATCAATAAGACCGTGTACAGTCATTGTAATGGTCACAATAAGCGAAGTTGCCAGATGTATTAATAGTACAATTTTAATTATCTTATATTTTTTTAAAAAAGTAATGTTTTTCATTTTAATTAAATCTTTATAGTGTGTTCGTATTCGCCCCAGCTGGTGTACGTGTCTCGCTCGTACCTCCATCTAAATTATTCTGTAAAATACGAACTGTTTTATTTCAATGAATATATTTATAATTAAAATATCACTTTTAATTATACAGAGAAAAAAGTGTTAAAAGAGAATTGATTGATTTGTTGTTTTTTGAATAGAAAAGGCTCTGGGGTTTCCAGAGCTTTTTGATGTTTATAGAAGATAAAATGTTTTGATTAGTTTTCAAAAGTTTCCAATATAAGAACCATCTCGGGAATTTAATAATTTAAATTTTATGTAATTCGCGTCAGCGTGTGGATTATAAAGTAAATTCATTTCTAGAAAAAGTGTTTTTACTATCATGGAGTAAGACTATCAAATTAAACTTGTAAACAGACTCTTAAATAAACGTGAAATTTCTCGAAAAACAATTTAATATCAGCCTCAGAATAGCGCTCTTTAAATGGTGAATCAACTATTGATAAACAGTAATCATTTTGAGTTAAAGCGAAGTCAAGACATTTATATAACATTTCCCAATATTCCAATGTTCCTATTTTTAATAAATGCTCCCAATAATCATCTTCAAACACTTTTTCATTATTCAATCTATGATGATGATAATAAATAAAATGAACCGCCATCCCTAAATATTTTTGAAGAGTTTTTATTTCCATTTTAGTAATTAATTTTTGCGATTATTTCATCTGTTAACAACGGAGTTTCCCATATTCCATGTATATAGGTAACGTCTTCTCCTAAGCTGTCTTCTCCTGCATTTCTAGGATGCGCTTCAGAACTCCATCGGTTAAATTCAATCATCATAATTTTTTTTTCTTGTTGTTCTATTAAAACAATGTCTCCGGGAGAATTGTACAGTTTGTTAATTTTTAAAATATTAATATAATATATTAGTATTCTTATTCTATTTTAGAAAAGCTGAATAACATAAATTAGAGCTTAAATCTTGTAAATCATTAATACTTCATTTTTGAAAAGAGAATGGATACATTCTAAAATTAGATAGTAATTGTAAAAAGTAAATTATCTTTTTTTAATTGTAGCTATGTCAAAGAAATGAAATAAAAAGACTTTAACGATGTAATATGACAATAAAAGAAAAATTTCTAATAATTGGATTTACAAATTTTGCCTTTCCAAATAAAGAGAAGAGAGACGGAAAGGAAAGAATAACTTTTTGTTCTAAGTATTTTAATGAATGGATTTTTCTTTTATTAGTAAATGAGAATGATTTTTGGAGAATCGAAAAAATTGAAGACAATGATATCATCAGTATTACATTAGACAAAAGTAAATCTTCTCTTGATATTGAAGACCTACTTTTGTTTTTTAAAAATTATTACTATAGTAATAGTGATATTTCATCTATTTTGTAAACAAAACATCCACACTACTATATGTCCCATCTGATCTTGTTATACTGGTAGGTAAAATATTCGCTTTTTCATAATATAAATTTGTCTATTCCCTATCTGTATAAATGAATTACTCAATATAGAATAATCCATAAGAGGTTTAGCCAATTATCATATTCGTTAATTACGTTATGAGATTTTATATCGTCGAAGAAAACATACATCATATTTTTCATTTCTAAACAAAAAACTTACATCAAATCTTTAGGATTCGTAAAGCACCAATTTTTATTGAATGGAATTTTATTAAGTCGCATCATATCTGTCCAACTAAACGCGTATTCCCATTCGAACCAAAAATATTCATCGGGATTTAGTTTTAAATATTCATATGCAAAACGAAAAATTAGTTCTGTATTTTCATCTCTCACCTTTTCTATATAAACAAGACTACATAATTTTTCATTTGGAACTAAATAATCTAAATCTTTATCTAATCCCATAACAATATCATCTTTATTAACTCCCTGTATATTTAGTATAAATTGATTGTTAATATCTTCTGATACTGAAATCTTATCATCGATTACTCCCACATATGTATGTTTTAATTTCCCATCGACATAAAATGTTTTGTCATTATGAAAATAAAACATAGCGTTTATATTAAAACAGATATTTGCAGCATCCATAAAAACTTTTTCAGGATCATGTTTTTCCCAATTCTTAATTATATGTGCATAAGTTCCCATTTTTTTTTTATTTTAAAATTTTCTCAAGTTCTTCTAAAGAATTAACAAAAGTTACTCCTTGTGATTTAATTCTTTCAATTATTCTAATTTGCGCATCTGTGGTTTCTATAAGTGGCTTTTCAACATAAAGAATAACTTTTTTCTGGGTAGGATTACAAAAGTTAGGAGCTGTGTGATCCAGAAGTTTTGTAAATTGATCTTCTTTAACTGAGCTAAAAGCGGCCTTTACTTCTATTATTTCATCTAATGTTGCGACGTCAAAATCCGTTATATTAGGTTTGATTTTCTGACCAAATCCAGTTAAAACTTTTTTAGTTTTCACAAATGCGCCCTCTTTCCCTTCTGTAATAGGACCAATATTATTCGAATTCAAAGGATCTGACCTTTTTATTGATTCAATTGCTTGATCAATATCTTTAACTCCTTGTTCAGACTATTCAAGTAATTTTCCGGATGGATTTGTATACTCAATTTTATTACCATTTTTAACTATAGAACCTATTCCTCCTATTTTTTGCTTCCACTTAGAGTACCCACCAGCGTTACTAATCTCATCTAAATTTTTTGAAACTAATTTGAGCTTTTAAATATTGGTTTTAAGATTATTTAGAATTTTTGTTCAGACTTTAATCTTCAAAAAGGAAATATATAAAGAGAAGTTTTTTATTATCAACAATACAAATTACCATGTCCATTGTATTATCGCTAACTGAGTTAAAAGAAGAACCTGTATTCTTTTTCTCCCATGGATTGTTAAACCAATTTGTAAAACATAGGCATTCTTTTTCATTAAAATTTTTAACAAGCTCAGTGTAAATTTCAATAGCTTTATTATGTGGCATTACTTCAAAATTAGTAAAACCTAAATTATATTGTAAAGCTTTTGTAAGTATTTTTTTAAAATTATTGTAATTTATTTGATTCCATTCATCTCCAAGTGGTGATAGACCTTCTTCAGAACAAATTTTGTCCACAGCATCTAGTACATCTATTTTCGAAGTTATATCAAATTGTGCATTTTTAGTTTCACTGGCTCCACCCCAATAATATTGGTTAAGCCCTAATTTTTCATATAAATTGATTTTATTCATTTCTTATAATTTATAACTGAGGGTACATTGTGATAAGTTTCCATACCCCTCCATGTTTTTTGTAAACCACTTTAACTCGATACAATGGAACTGGATTTCCTCCACCTGCTGGTATGCCATATCCAAATGGAGTATTTGCTTGACCTGACAATGGATAATCGAAAGCATATGAGTTACCATTACTTGGAGGATTAAAATTTGAAGAACCAGGTTTTGTATTATTTAATGCTTCTTTTAATTTAGCAAAACTTTCAAATTTTGAACTAAAGGATGGTGGGTTTTGACTAATTTCACCATCTGGGGCAATGCTTGGTGTTTCAGAACGTTTTATTAATGCTTCATTTGAAACATCATGTCCATGTCGTTCTAACACATGGGCTCTTGGATGTTGTGTTAATTCATTTAATTCACTGGTATTATATGCGGATTTGTCCGGCATTCTTCTTACCATTAAGTCATCTCCTAGTTTAAATATTTGGTAACCATTGCTTGATTGCCCTATAGGAGTTGCGTTGGCATTTAATGGATATTCTTCATATTTTTTAGGTAATATTTTTCCATTATTGATACTAGCTATTTCATCTCCATTTTTACTGAAGAGTTTTAAAGAATTCCCATCTTCAATTATTGAACCATCGGCGCGTATAACATCATTACAACTTAGTTTTAATGAGTTTTCCAGTCTTGAAATCGCTGTACTAACCTTCCACTTTAAATATCCACCAGCTTGACTTATTTCATCTAAATTTTTTGAAACTAGTTTTAGCGCATCAATATTGGTTCTCAAGGCAGGCGCTTCCTTATTTAGAATTAGCCATGCATTAAACCCATCAGACTCCTTGACTACAGTTTTGAATTCAGTGCTAGAAGTTGATAGATCGCTTACTAAAGTTGCCAATGCACAAGGATCTCCAGGTCCTGCATTTGCGATTAGGCTCGATAATAGCAATAAATAAAGAAGGAATCTTTTTATTATATTTTTCATTTAGTTTATTTTAAAGCAAGTTGTTGTAAACTCCTTATTTGCTTTTTGATGCAGTTCCATTTTTACTTGATTTGTATTATCGTTAGCTGTTAAAAAAACTAAGTTCATATGGTTTAAACCAATTTTTCGAGATCATTGTATTTTAAATATCCTATTTCGATTTCTTTACCTTCAATATATTTTTGTAATATTCGTCTTTTGGAGAAGGATAATTTCCAAAGATTATAGTATTCTAAGTCTGTGAATTGATCTTGTTCTTTTAGTTCATCAAATAAATCATAAGCTAATATCCAACCATCATTTAAAGTATATTTTTGAAGTATATTTTCAACTGTTTTATTTAAATTATCTAGTTCTTCTTTTGTAATAATTTTTTCAGGTACTAAATAATCATAAAGTAATAATTTTACATAATTTTTTATTTCAACATTCCTATAAGCTTCAGGTGTAATTAGTAATTGGCTTTCTTTTGCTAGATCCATCCAGTTAAAATTAACATCATTGACTGCCTCAATAAAATTTTTCACCAGATCTCTTTTATTAATCATACCATTATCAATAGCATTATTAATCATACCAATACTATCATCATAAGGTAGCCACCAATCTTCGGCACATTTTGCTAGTGCCAAGATTAAATTTTCGTAATTTCTTTTCATATTAAAAGTCTGGGAACATTGTTACTAATTGCCAATTGTTTGGACTAACCTCTTCAAATACTGCTCTTACTTTTGTGGATTGTTGGAATGTGTTTCCATCCTTAGGGACTCCTTTTCCATATGCACTGCCATCTGTTAATTCATGAATAACAACTTTAGTATTATTTTGGGTTATAGGTGCGGCGTTAAATGCTGGTGTTCCCGGTCTTGTATTGTTTAGTGCTTTTTGTAATTGTTGAGGTGTTTCAAATTTTGAACTATACGGTGGTTTTCTGGGTGCTAAGGGATTGTTTCCAATATAAGATCCATCAGGCGCAAATCCTTCATTAGATCTTTTAATTAATGCTTCATCTGTTACGTCATGCCCATGTCTTTCTAGAGGATGAGCTTTAGGATGTTGCGTTAATTCACGTAATTCAGTAGCGTTATAAGGAGATTTGTCTGGGATTCTTCTTACCATTAGATCATCCCCTAATCTAAATATTTGATAACCATTGCTTGGTTGTCCTATAGGAGTTGCAGTAGCGTTTAATGGATAATCATACTTTTTAGGTAATATTTTTCCATTATTGATACTAGCTATTTCATCTCCATTTTTACTAAAGAGTTTTAAAGAATTCCCATCTTCAATTACTGTACCATCGGCGCGTATAACATCATTACAGCTTAGTTTTAATGAGTTTTCCAGTCTTGAAATCGCTGTACTAACCTTCCACTTTAAATATCCGCCAGCTTGACTTATTTCATCTAAATTTTTTGAAACTAGTTTTAGCGCATCAATATTGGTTCTCAAGGCAGGCACTTCCTTATTTAGAATTAGCCATGCATTAAAGCCATCGGACTCCTTGACTACGGTTTTGAATTCAGTGCCAGAAGTTGATAGATCGCTTACTAAAGTTGCCAATGCACAAGGATCTCCAGGACCTGCATTTGTGATTAGGCTCGATAATAGTAATAAATAAAGAAGGAATCTTTTTATTATATTTTTCATTTAGTTTATTTTAAAGTAAGTACTTGTAAAATCGTTATTTGCTTTTTGAAGTAGTTCCATTTCTACTTGATTTGTATCATAATCTTGTCCTCTATAAATCCATCTGAAAATATCGGGATAAAGTAGCTCATCGACTATACTTTTTTTATCGGTAATTTTTCCTTCATCCAAGTCATATATAAATGATAAATTAGAAAACGACTGAATAACTTGAATCTGCTTTGAATTAATTAAATAGGCCCACTCTATATCAATATCGTGTTCAAATTTTACTTTTTTTATTTCCAGAGTTAACAGATCTGTTAAAACCAAACTTCTTTTATTAATTACTAAGTGTTTTTCAGGATAAAAAAAGCTCCCTACTAAGCTATCTACAGTTGTGTTTCCGTTTTCTCTAAAGTATACTTTTAGACTTTTTTTTGTATAATCTAAAGTATTAAGCAGATAAAGATCAACACACGGAATAAAAGCGAAGTTTTTTGTTGGATGTTCTATTTCAATTTTTTCATTTAATATACATTGAATGTTTTTTGTTGAAAATAATTCCTCAGTTTTATCAATACCGTCAATGAATACAGAGTAATATACAAGTTCCTGACCTCTATTAGGCTCTTCCCAGCCCATATATTTTAGCTGAATTCTTTTATTTATAGTTTTAAACAAACTTAGATGTTCAATTTGCTTTATTTGTTTCATATCTAGTTATCTAGTTGCAAAGGGGTTTTTTATTATCTGTAAATATCTTCCAGGCTTCAACACCATTTTCAGGGTTTTGATTAACTGTTTTCATTAAAGCAGAGTTGTTTTTTAAATCCTGAATTAATGTTTTTATTTCTGTTTCTGACAAATTTAAGGATTTATTTTTGGCAATAATTTTAGTAACAATATCATCCGTAAATCCTAACTCCTTAAGTTGACTCAGAGAACTTCCATTGTCTGTAATAGTTTTAGATATTGTTCTTCCTTTTCCAACCCATGTTGAGTATTTTCCACTTGGAGATTCCATGACTTGTATTTCGACAGATCCTTCTTTAGCTAATTGTGACCATGTTTTTGGATAACCAGATACTGGATCTATATCTTTTATTATAAATCGCGATTGTTCTGCCTTACCAACTTTTCCAAACCATGGAATTGCCCTGTTAGTTTCAATTTCGAATTTTGATGGATCTTTAATCGTTATTTTGTAATAGAAATCGTATTTGTTTCTTTCCATATTTAAAGCCCTACCATCAAAATCATAAGGTTTTCCATTAAACATTGGACTTGTATAGGCTCCACCTAAATTTGGGGTTCCATCTGGCAGATCTCCAAAAGAGCCTCCATATCTATCAAATACTTCATTTTTATTTGGGGCTCTTTTCACTAGAGGACCATATCCACCATTAGCAGGAGGCCATAATGCATTACTTTTAACATCAAAGTTTATTTTATGTTCTTTTGCTAAAGCTTCAAGTTTGTCCCATTGACTTTGTTTGTAGTAATTCCAGTATTGACCTCTTACATTGCTTGATATTTTTTCTAAATGTAAATTGCTTAGATATTCTGTGTTTAGGGATAATTCATAAGCTTTTTGATTGATGAAAAATTCGTTATTAACTTTTGCTTTATTGGGATACCACCAATTTTTAAACTTGTCAATATTGTCTGAGTAGCTTTTGACATCTTTAGTATTTGCATTTTTCCATAATTCTTTAAATGCTAAATAGTCGTTGTTAAATCTAACGATATCATCTAGTTCTTTTAAGACAGCATCACTTGCACTAGCAAAATCTTCAAAAAATCTAAGTTTTAAAGATGTATCTAAGGCATTTACTTCATTTTTTAATGTTAGTAATGACGGGGATTCTAATCTTGAAGCTAAGGTGACAGATTCTAATTTAGGAGCAATATAAAAAGTTCCTTTTTTATTAAGATCTTCTACAAGATTTAATGCCCCATTAACAGTTTGCCCGGTCTTATCTACGTATGAAATTTTATTAAAAGTGCTGATTAACTTTACATCTTTAGCTACTATAGAAGCTGGTTGCCAAGAGGTAGAGGTAATATTACTTAAATTAGTGATATTTTTAGAAATACTAACATCGGCAATTTTTTGACTTGCTGTAATACCATTATTAAGAAATAAACCAGAATTATCAACAGTTATATCAATAATTGAAGAAAGGCTTTGATCAATGTTTTGACATTTGATTCTTGCCTCAAAGATCATATCATACATTTTTTTCGAAACTCTAATTTCGTCGGGGCTGAGAGTTCCTCCTTTTATTCCTGTAGATAAGGTCTCTAGTAAATTATCGATTTTATTTAAATGGACTAGTCTTTCTGTTTCATCTAATCCTTTAAAATCACTAACAAAATTCTTTATATTACTTCTTATTATTCTTACGGACTGAATATGTTTACCTTCTTTAACAGCAAATTGAAAAATTCCCTTTCCTAAACCTGATAATCCGGCAACAGCTTTTGAGAAGTTATATATGCCATAAATAGCATCCCAGTAAGCATTGTATTTAGGGCTTATTGCATCTGGATTATTGTAGTTCGTAACAGTTATTAGTACATCAGTTGAAACCATTGCTAGTTCTAATGCCATTAATGATCCACCACTCGTAAAAGGAGCTAGTGCTATCGCAACACCGTCAGCTACTAATCTAAATAGTATAGCATCATTACGATCTTCTACCGCGTTGGCAATCCAATATGCATAAATTGCCGGAACTGCAAATAGCCCTTTTTTAAAATCCCTGCCATCTACTTTAAAATCTTTAGGGATCTCTAAAACTACATATTCGTATGGATACAGACTAAAAAGATGTTGTACGGGATCTTTTTGATTTTTAGAATTGATTACCTGAAGATTACAATTAAACTGAATTTTACTGTTGTCAGCCATTGATCTGGTAACAATTAAATTATATTCTAATACAGCCCCATCATTTGAAACAACATTAAATATTCCTTTATCGTAAAACATAAAATAAGGTTCAGTCCTTACTCCGGTTAAAGGTGAAGTTGTATTGTATTTATTTCTAACTTCCAGAGCTAAGTCATTAGCATAATTATTGCCAATCTTTTTATGAATCAATGTTTTATAAAGAATGTCCTGAACGAAATATTTTCGTTCTTTCCCATCTATAACTTTGTAAATGTCCCACAATAATTTATAGCTATTGTTGCCTAATTCTGAAGTGATTTTCTGAGCATCTTTTTCATGAATAAAAAGATTAAGAAGTATTTCTTCAGATTTATCAAAAGCTGAATTATTACTCATGGCATCTTGTATCAGAGCCATTCTTTTGTGATATGAAATACTATTCCAGAAAACAGGAATCATTTTAAATTTTTCACTTACAGTCTGATTTGTTACATATTGATAATAATAACTTTCGTCAAATCCTGTAACAGCTTCAGGAATTAAATTCTTGATAAACTTATACGACTCCGTCTTGTTTGACGGAATTAATGCTTCAATGTTAGTACTATTAACAGAAAACATGGCCATTAAACCTTGATAGAAAGAAGTATAATTTTTAGTATCGTAAGGATTTATAGAATGGTCATTTAAGTTTTTGTTTAGGTTGACAATTATTTCGTGATTATTTAGAGAAATTAAGTCATAAAAATTAGTCAGATTACCAGAGTCTATTGCTGCCATTACTCGAAGTAGAGCAATTTCCTGATCATTTTTTATTTCACTTGATAAACTTAATTGTGTAAACACTTTCTTTAAATTCTCCCAACCAACTTCTCTTAAGGCTTCAATACAAACGTGCTCTTTAACTATTAAGTTAACTAATTCTGTATTAGTGAATGTTTTTTTATCAAATAAAGTTTTTAACTTCTTTTTATCTTCTGTAATAATATTAGGTTGACATTTATTTTTATCGTTAGTTATTAAGTCAGCGATAGAGTTTATTACACTACAGGTAGGATCTGGAGCATACATTGGAACTGTAATAAATGTGTTGTCTTTCGCTAAGATTTTTTTAATCTCCCCGATTACAATATCAGTAGTAGCATTTTTAGGTTTCGTCCAGTTATAAATGTCTTTATGGCTATAGGTACATTTATCATTTGAAATTTTAATTACAGCTTTTCCGCTAGTGTTTAAAGTAACGGGATATGGCATTTTATCACCTAAGTTACTAACACGGTTATAATCAGTATCTTTAAATGTTAACTCATAAATAACTTCATTACCAACTACTTTACCATCAAATGAAGCCAACAACTTTTTAGTATCATTTTGGTAAACATTAAATCCAGTTATCAAATAAGGTCTGCTTTGGGAAACTTTTCCAACTAATTTATTGCCACTAGCTTCTTCGTTTTCAGTTACCTTAAATATGTTTCCTAATAAGTCAAGTTCATTTGCATCACGGTTTTCCCCATCACTATCCCCCTGAATAAACGGATACAATTGTAATCCGGGAGCGTGAAGTACCTGCCAGTCGTTATGGCTTAAAAGTACTCCGGTACCATAATCCATTAAAAGATCTGTGGTTGTAGAAGTGTTATATTCTGTAAATGGATGTTTTAATCCAAAGACACCGTGACCAAGTTCATGCGCTAATGTGCGAACGGTATTGGTTTTGTTGAAAATAAAACCATATTGTCGCTTCAGCGGCATAAAGCCCAGAAGGTTTGATTTATCGGAAGGAGCTCCGGTATAAATTACATAATAAGTGTCTTTTTTATAATCGGAACCTAATTTTGCTTTTAGATTATTGGTGATTTGCTGTTGGTCAGCTGTATAGGTGTTTAGTAAGTCGCTGTCACTGGTTTCAATGCTCTCGCCCCAGGTATTGTCTAAAGTTACATTTATGGTATTAAGGTCAAACGTTATTCCGGCTGGTTCGTAAATTGCATTTAACTGCCCGATTACATTGCTTGGTAATGGCGCATTATTAACGCTAACCAGTGTTACATTTACTTTTTTATTGGTCAGATGCCATAAATCAATCGCTCCGGCAATATCGTATTTCCCGACAGTTTCTTTTGGATCTTTTGATGCAGCAGCCTTAACCGTTGCAATAACCGTTTCTTTAGCAAAATCTAAAGTTTTTTTCAGGGTCAGTGTTGCGACATTATTGTTCCAAACAATTTGAGTACTGTCAATAGCGGTACCATTTTGAGTTTTAAAGACAATGTCTTTTTTGGTTTTTCCGTTTTTGAAGTTGGCGGTTGCGATTACAATATCCGTTTTAGCGGGACTGTCTGAAATGGCTTTCAAATTTACATTGTACGTGCCGCCACTTTTTAGAGGGATTGTTTCGTAAGTTTTATCCAAGCTTCCGTTTGCTGCTGTTGGAGCATTATCAAAAGCATAAAATCCATTGCCTTTAGAGAAAATTACATTTACGTCTGGAGAAGAAATTTCTGTGATACTTCCACCAGATCCCATTCCGTTTGTATTCTTGGAATTTGGAATTCCTCCTGGTGCGAGTTGTCCTGTTTTTTCGATATTTCCGGCAGGAGCATTAGCAGGAACGGCATATTGTTTACCGTTTTTATCCGTTATTATAATGTCGTTTACCGTTTTTGGCAGGTTAACTTTAACATCATCCGGACCTGTTATCGTAATGCTTCCATCAGGATTTTTTACTACGGATTTTATAGGAAACTGGATGTCCTGATTGACCACATTTCCGGCGTCACCAAAAGCGTCATTGATGACACCATCTAAATCAGAGATACCGCTCCAGGTAGGATCATATGCCGCAATAATTTCTCCTGAAATTAATTTAAAATCGCTATTAAGACCAATATTATTGAATGTAATTCTGATTCGGGTATTTTCGCTAAGGTTTCCTTTTGAAACTCCGTTTTCATCTTTTGCACCTAAGGCATCAGCAGCATCAATAAGTTTTCTGAATTTCTCCAGGAAAGGAAGGGTTACATAACCTTCTCCTGAGAAATTACCATTACTTCCGGTTGCTTTTAAAACTACAATAGGAAAATCTCCCGCTGTAACGACATCATTCGAGAAAAGTTCGGGAAGTGGGGTTTGGTTAGCAAGATCTCTCGGATCCGGCTTGATACCACAGCCTTGAAATACAATCTCGTCTCTGGCAATGGTGGTGAATTCATATATTGAACTGTGAATATATTTGCCGACATCACAGGACGATCCTACAGTATATTCGTATACGGTGTTAGGCTTTAAATTACTAAGCGTAATATTTTCTCGTGGAGTTACGGCTTTGTACCATTCCGAACCCGAATTTTTCTCACGATAGTTTACCTGATAGTCAAAGTTGTCGATGTTTCCGCTCCAGTTGATCCTGGCCTGATCCTGACCGATGCTTTCGGTTTTAATGGCAAGGGGAGAGGTACAGAATATTTCGTAAGTAAAAGCAAAGATTTCGGTATAACCGTTGTTTTTAAATACACCAATTTCTTCGGCTCCCTGAATGGCTTTTGCTTTGATGCGCCAGGCGTATTTTTTGCCGGGAATCAGTTGAGGTTCACTCATGCCGTATTGCAACGTAGTCATTTTGGTTGTGGTAGTATACAACGGAGGCGAGTAAGCAAAGGCATTTTGCACCGGAGTGTAATTGTCCCAAATCTCGACCAATGAAAATTCGTATTCCACATTACTTACGTTGATGCTTCGCGGTGTCCAGCTGAAAACAATGTTCTGCAGGTTCTGCTGCATGATCGAAGCATTGTGTAAAGGCAGGTTTAGGAAGGGTGGTTCGTTTTGAAAAATAACCGTAGTTGTACCTGTTTTTCGGGACAGTTTTTTTCCTGTAGCAAAATCATATACCTCTACATAAAAGTTACTGATTCCTTCGGGTAAAGGCTGTGCATATTGATTTGGATTTAATCCTAGAAGGTTTTGGTATTGAAAGTAAGGAGCCAGATCAACATTAGTTAATTGCAATGGAAATCCTCCTTCGAGGTACAGTGGTTTTGCTCCTACTACAAAATCGTTGTTGCTGAACGAAACTCCGTTACCCTGAAAGTATATTTTTAATCGAACCTGACGATTGGAAATGGTCAAATCGTTGAGCAGCAACTGAATTTTAATGGGACTGTTTATAGTAGTCGCATCAGCGTATTTGCTCAGGTAAATAGGGGATGGCTGCGTAATTTGAGTCGTAACCGAAATTGGGAAAGTTTGTGCAAAGCCCTCAAATCCTATTAGGGAGCAGAGCAACAGCAGGTACAGGTGTAAGTTTTTCAGCATTTTGGGTAATTGAATTTTATCCATTTTTTGTCAGGTTAGTAAGTAGGTATTGACTCCTTATTATTTTTGAATATGATTAAGATCGATTTCATCAATGTTTGCATTTTTGAGAGCCAGATCATGATAAAACGGTATCATTTTGATTTCGATAGCGGCTATTATTTCAGGACCGGTTTTTTTGTCTTTTATCGATTTAAAAGCTTCTTCAATTTGTTCTGCGCTAAAAACTACTGCAGCGGGATTTTGCTGTATTTCGGCAGCCGGCAGTTTAGTCAATACCGAAATTTCTTTGAGCATCCATCGGTGACGTGTAAGCTGATCGCGATTTTTATTACTTCTTTCCATTAATTTCTGATAGGATTTGAAAGCTGCTTTATCAGTGTTATTTTCTTCACTCACACCATGCAGTTTGTGGCTGTTTACCTTTCCTAAGGCTGTAACGTAAGCATTTTCCAGATTTGAATCTTTGTTTTTCATTTCCGCCTCCAATTTTTTGGCGGCTTCAAGAAGGTATTCGTTGAATTTTTTTACGTTTTCTGCTTCGATGTTGTAAGCTTCGAGATAGTCTAGTACTTTTTCTTTGAACTGTTTGTCATCCGGTGTAAGGGAAGCCAGAGTGAGTAAATGTTCTAAATTTGTGCTCTCTTTTTCCGGTAATGGGTTTAGTGCCAATTGCATCTCTTTTAATTGAGCAGTAATCTGATCACGTGTTCCTTCTAAAATTTTTCCGTTAAGATTTATTTTTAGGATAGAAGTAAGATTCATATCCTCGTCGGTTTTGGGTTCTCTTTTCGGACGCATTTTGATTTTGTCGAAAGAATAGGTATAAGACAATGTAGCGGTTAAGTCATTGTTTTTACTGGTGGCAGTTTTATTAAATAGTGTGATGACACTCATGTTGAAATTGTGTTTTTCAAGATAAATGTAAGATCCGTTCAATCTGAAGTTGAAGATGTCGTTTTGCTTCTGACCATTGTTATAACTAGTATTGTAACTGGTCGAGGCGGTCGCATTCAGTTTTTTATCAAAAAATAATTTGGTGGCTCCGACTGTTGGTCCGATAATAAAATTCGTTCCACCGTCTGTTTGTCCATAGGTATTGTTTAAGGAACCGTTGAAACTTAGTTCTTTTTGAGGATAACCCAGAGAATAAGTAAGGGCTGAGTTGTAATAGGTAGAGGCTCCACCCGCAACTGTTTTTCCTTGTTGTTGGTTTACAGCATCCTGCATAGAGAGATTGGCACTAATTGCCTTTTTTAGGCGTCTATCATTTTTTAATAGATAATTTACCGTCAGACCTAAATTTTGGTTCACTTGTCTGAAGTTCAAAGTATCTAAATACTCGTAATTTGAAACCTGATTGATGTAGTCAAACTGATTACGGCTGTTGGTGAACGATTGAAAGTTAGAGTAGTTCAGGTTCAGGTTTAATTTTTGATTGGGTCTCAAATCGACATTAGCTGAGGTGACCAAACGTTTCATCTGGCTTTCTTTCTGCTTTTCTAAATTGTCTTTCTGAAGTCCTAAGTTTAAAGCAAGCGACACTTTATCTTTATACAGATTTTGGGTCGCATTAACGGTTACATTTTCTAAATCGTTATTAAAATAGTATCCTCCAAAAGTTCTGTAGTTAGGATCAATTCGTTCGTAACCTAATCCTAAAGTTCCTTTTCCGGCCGGGTAAGCCAATTGTCCTTTAAAGGCATTATAACTAGTGGTAGTACTGTTTCTACCCAATAGAAAAGAGGAAACTCCTTTTGCTTTTCCACTTGCCACAACTCTTAAATCTTCAGTGATACTACTGCTGGCATATTCGGTAGAGATTTGTAGTTTTTGAAAAAGTTTAAAATTAGTTTCAAAACTAATGGCAGCATTTTCCTTTGGAGCAACATCCAGTTCAAAGGGTACAGGGTTGTTTAAAGAATTGATCTGATCTCTTGCTTTAAACAGGGTAAGCCCCAGGTTTATTTTCTCCAGGGAATAAGCGGTTTTAAATCCATACCCGAATCTTTTATAGGCAGGCAGAATATCAGGATAAGCAGAATTAAATTCGTTACTTTTCAATAATCGCCCGTACATCGCACTGATTTTGAATTTTCCTTGTGGAGTCAAATCTACTCCAAACCCTGTGAATTGATGACCGCTTAAAGTGTAAGGGGAGAAGGTCATGCTTACATCTCCAATATGAGCAGTAATCCATTTATACGAAGGATGTATGCTCAGACGATTCATTAAAACAGGTTTGTTGTATCCGAATTTTTGATTGGTATAGGAAAACGAAAGCGGAATGTTGTACAGATTGGCAATATTGAAATTGATGTTTCCGTTCAAAAAATAACTGAAGGGCTCTCGTGTGGCATTACCGGAATAGAATACCGTATTGGCTGATACACCACCACTGACATTTATTAGTTTCGCTTTGCCTAGCTCCTGTACATTAAAGTTTTGCGAAAAAGCAAAGGTACCGGTGAAAAGCAGTAGTGTAATTAAAATTATTCTTTTTAAAATCATTCTTTATGGGGAATGGAAACCAAGATTGTTTTCTTGATTTCCATTAGTATTTGAAATTTATAATTTTGGCTTGCTGGATAAATTAGAGTTTACTGAATAATGATTTTTCTCAATTTACTTCCTTGCTGTGACTCGAATAAGACAAAATATATTCCGGAAGGAAGACCTGTTAAACTAAAGTTGAACAGGTAATTGCCTTTGCCTTCCTGTGTTTTTGAATCTATCAGTAAGTTGTTGGTCAAATTATAAACCTTGACATGTGCCGGCATTACTTTATCCAGCAGTACATCTACAGTAAAAGCTCCTTTTGACGGATTTGGATAGATTTTCAGATCAAATTTCTTGAAAGTCTGATCGTCCGGATTGTTTTCTTCATATTCTCCTTCAGTCACTAAGATTGACTTAGTTTGAAAAGCAGTACAGTTTCCTTTTTTAGTGTTCAGCGTGATGTCATATTCACCGGCCTGACTGAAACTGATTTCGGCAAAATCTTTGTTTTTCGAGATTACGGTTGCACTGGCAGGAATTACCCATTCGATTTCATCGGCGTCAGGATTACTGATGTCAACGATTATGAATTTTTCGTTTTTGAATACCTGACTCGAGAGGGCAAATTCAGCACTAATTGGGGTATTCTGACTTGAAATTTTGAGGGTATCTGTAGCTTCACAACCCAATTTGTTGGTAACTACAACGGTATAATTTGCAGGTTCAGAAACCGTAATTATAGCTTTATTGCTCTTGAAACCTTTATCGGAGGTCCAGGAATACGTCGCTTTATCGTCATTAATTGTGGCATTAATGGTTAAAGTCTGATCAAAACATAAAGTCACATCTTCTCCGATATTAATAACATCTTTCGGTGGATTAACAATGGTATAGGTATGATTGATGATACAGCCTTTACTGTCGGAAACAGCAACGGTATATTCTCCTGCTGAGGCATTGCTTAGTATATTTGATGTTTCTCCCGTATTCCACAAATAGGTGTAAGGGGCAATACCGTTTATAGGAGTCACAGTAATGGTAGCGTCAGAACCGGCGTAACAAGTTGGGATCTTAATTACTTCGGACGCTGCCAGATGCGGTGGAGCAATTAGTGTAATTGTTTTTGTAATGGTACAGCCATTAGTATCCGTTACCAATAAAGAATAATTTCCTGGAGGAACGTCTACTAAATTAGCAGTTCTGGCGCCTGTACTCCATAAGTAAGAGTAAGGAGCTGTACCTTGTAATGCGGCTGAGGTAATTGTCCAATCGTTTCCATCACCACAACGGGTATATTCAGCGGAAAGCGAATTGTCAAGCGGAGTAGGCTCAGTGATTGTAATCGTTTCGCTTTTTATCGATTTTCCAAAAGAATCTGTTGCAATAACATAATAAGTTCCCGCTTTAGCATTCATTAAAGTCTCATTTTCGCTAATGATCAGTGCAGAATTAGTTGCATCATACCATTTGTAATAATAACCCGGAAGCCCTCCTGAAGTAATTGCTTTCACACTGGCTGTTGCATCTCCGTAACATTTTACAATGTTAATCTGAGTTAATTTAATAAAGAGAGGATCTACTTTGTCTAAGTCTCTTTTATCAATTTTACAGCCATTTGCATCAATAATTGTAATGAAATATTGCCCTACATAGATGTTATTAATACTATTGGATTCTTTGTCGTTATCTATAAAAATGGAGTTACCATCTTTATCGAACCATTCGAAATTGTAATTTGGAGTACCTCCAACGACAGTAACTTTAATACTTGCATCATCTTGTCCTAAAGCAGATGGGGGTGTTTTTAACACTTGTATTCCCATTGCCTGAGGTTCTGTAATTGTTATTTCCTGATAATCTGTACATAAATTAGCATCTGTAACGGTAACATTGTAGGTTGATGCGAAAAGATCCTTAATTGTATTTTGGTCTGCATTTTTCCCAGTACTCCATACGATCTTATATGGACCGACACCTCCGGTAATATTTATTGTAATCTGAGCATCATTACCGCCATTACAAGAAACATTTTTTTGATTATAATTAATTTTTAAAAGTTTTGGCTCAGTTACAGTTACAGGATTTGAGGTGTAGCTGTTACCAAATCCGTCTGAAACTTCTAAAATATAATCTCCTGCGCGTAATGTCTCGGAAGGATTTGTTGTAGAAGCGACTACATTCGGAGTTAATTTATTGTACCATTTATAAAGATATCTTTTATCTGCGTCAGGAACCCCAATAGGAGCCCCTCCCGAGATGGTAGCTTTTAGTATGGCTTGTTTATTAGCAAAACATTTGATAGACTGGGTTTCTATAATGGAAGTGATTAAAAGTTCATCCGGTTGATTAATGATGTAAGATGCCTCTGTTGTACACTTATTTTTATCTGTAACTATAACGCTATACGTACCTAAACCAATGCCATCTAATAGACGGTTTGTTTTACCTGTCATTATTATTTTGGTACTTCCGGTTCCTTGATACCACTGATAGGTATAGGGAAATGTCCCGTCTGCTGCTGAAACATCGATATGGCCATTTTTTAACAGATAGCCGCTTGCATCAACTTTTTCAAAAGAAGCTATGGTTAATGGTTTTAGCGGCTCAGTGATTTTAACAATTACAGGTGCTGTTGAATAAGAACAACCATTATCGTCAATAATTGTGAAAGAATAGTCTCCGGCAGGAATTCCTGCACGGTCTTTTGTAGTAACGCCATCATTCCATAAAATATGATAATCTCCGGTTCCTCCCTGAATATTTAAGGTAATGGTTGCATCGCTGCCACTAAAACAATTTACGTTTGTTTGAGTAAAAATACAGGTGATAGCAGGTCTTTCCGTTAATTCTGCAATAACAAGTTCTCTCGAAATATTTACATTGTCAGTTACTATTACTTTGTAAAAACCAGCGTATAAGTTCTCAATTTTGTTTGTTGTTGTTTCAACTAACAAAGTATATTGATCCGTCGCTTTTTGTTTGTAATACCATTTGTAATTGTATTGATTTAAGTTATTTGGAGTTCCACCACTTGCAATGACTTGTATACTACCGGTGTTTGCTCTATTACAGGTTACGTCAATTTTATTTACGAAGGCTACAGCCAATGCTTTAAGGATAACAGTTTCAGGGGCAGAAGTACAGTTATTACTGTCTTTTGCAATTATTTCATATACGCCATCTCCTAAGCCTGTGATTGTATTTGTAGTATATATGGTACCGGTACTAATACCATTTTTCTTTATGGTATAAGTGTACGTTTTTGTTCCTCCATCTGCATTCACAATTATTTCACCATCATTTGCCGTATTTATGGTAGGTTGTGTTTTAGTAGTACTTGCAATAGTAACAGCTGCATTTTGGGTGATTTCGATGTTGACAGGACTACCATAAGTACAGTTATTATGGTCCGTAACGATATAAGAGTAGGTTCCTGCTGTTAATTTTACAGGATCTATTATTTTGGCGGAATCATTAACGTCTTTAAAAATAGTTGTGTAAGGAGCTGTTCCTCCTTTTATATCTAACGTAATTGTACCGTCATTGCGGCCATTGCAAATTACATTGGTAGAAGTATGGGTTGCTGTAAGCACATTTTGTGGCTCAGAAAGATAAAAATTCTTATAAATTTCCATTTTACTGTCCTTAACTCCAACTCTATAGGTACCTGTAACAAGATTTGCTATAGTAGCAGTAGTTTGTCCGGAAATTTGTGTTTCAATGCCATTTTCTATTTTAAACCAACGATAAAAATAAGATCCTGTGCCTCCGCTTGCCTCTATAGTTATACTACCGGTTGGTTCATTTTTACATTTAATGTCTATTTGAGTAAGTGGGGTTATAGTCAGAGCTTTTAGTTCGATTGTATTGGTAGTGGCACCACAACCATTTTTATCTACTACTTTAATCTGGTAGCTGCCATTCCCTAAATCGGCACGGGCATTGGTATTGGCAGCAAAAGGCTGACCATTTTTAGTCCACGAATATGTATAGTTACCAGCTCCACCAATTACAGAGACTGCTATTGTTCCGTCATTGACAGAGGGAGAGGAGGGTTGTATTTTTGTATCAAGTTTGACTTGTAATAAAGGAGGTGATGGTTTAATCTCTGTTATTACATTATTATTAAATTTGCAAGAGTTGGCATCTGTTACAGTATACCAATAGCTACCTGCTTTTAAACCGGTTCTGTTTGCACTAGTGCTGCCGTCATTCCATAGCACGGATAGTGGAGCAATTCCACCTTTTAAGCTTATTTGAATTTCACCATCATTTATTCCGAAACAACTAACATCTTTTGTAGATAGTACTGTTGATTCTATTTGAGGATTGGCTTCTAGTTGTACTACAAATCCATCCGAAGTGGCTCCTTTACTATCAGTAGCAAAAACTTTATAATAGCCTGCATTTTGTCCCGTAATTGTGGGACTACTATTGGGTCCCGAAATTGGATTTGAACCAATAATAGTTCCAGAGTTGTCGCAGCTGTACCAGGTATAAGTGTAAGTTCGGGTTATCGGCGTTGGGCTGTAAGGAAATCCTCCTTCGGCTATAGCTGTTATACTGCCCCTTCCTCCGGGACATGTTATATTAGTTGGTTTTGGGGCAGTGACTTTTACTTTTTCAGGCGCATATATTGTAAAAGAAAAATCAGCACTTCTACAGGATTTGCCAATGTCTTTTGCATACATGATGTAGTTTCCGGCTGGCATAGAAAACAAGGAAACCGGGGTATAAGGCTGCCCGTCTTTGGCATATATATATTCGTAGTTGCCTGTACCTCCCTCAAATCCAATAGAGAATGAGCCATCGGCTTTGCCATTTTCAGTTGCATTTGTATAACTGGGAGTACCTAAAATTGTAATTGGTTTAGGTGTTGTAATAGTAACTGTTTTGGTTGATTGTGCATTTATCTGCGAATATCCCAATAAAGTTATAAGTAGTAATGTGTAGATTTTTTTCATAATTATAGGCTTGTTCGGGAATTTATTGTTCTGCGCAATTGAATTTGTCAACGATTTTTACGGTATGAGCTCCGTCTGTTGTTATGGGAATCTGATAAGAACCGGAAAACGGTATTCTTTTAGGAACTGTCTCCCCATTTATAACTTCAGTTTGATTGTCTAAAATATAGTAGTATGGAGTTGTTCCGCCGGTAGCCCGTATTTCTATCGCACCTTGGTTCGTACTGCATGCGGGTTGTATTGCCGTTGCCCAAAAAGTTAAAGGTGTTTTCTCTTCTATTGTAAAAGCATCTGTAACAATAGCACTTAACCCCACTTTGTTCCCGGTATCAGAAATACTCTGCGCCTGGTATTTTATTTTATATGTACCCGCCGCTATGTTATTCCAGGTATAGGTTTTATTAATAACTTCATTTTCTAATGCGGATATACTCATGATAAAACCTGTATCCGGAGCCTCCGGATTGGCACGAAATAGATTAAGAAGAAGTTTGTTACCTGTTTTTAACTCCGATTTAAATTTTAAAGTGGCACTTCCTGTTGCTGTATTGCTGCATTTAACGGGGGTTGCTTCTGGTTTTTTTTCGTCTAGTTCGGGTGAACAGCCAATAATAGTGTAAACAACTGTATTTGTAAATTGTTTATCATAGCCTGCCTGAAAGAAAATTTGAGATTTACCATCGTGATTACCAATATCTTTAAGGTTAAAAGTAATGGATCTTTTTCCTTGAAATTGAGCGGGCATTGGTTTCCATCCCGTTGCATCGTATTGATATTGCCAATTCCACCCATTGGTTAAGTTAATGACATCGTCACTGCAAACATTATTTGCGGCAGGTTGTGTAAGATGTATTGGCCATACATTGGATCTGCCAACACATCCGCCTAAAACCTCGTCCTTAAATGTGTTTTTGTTATAAGGAATGGCATATTCTTTTGCACATATTGATTGGCCACGGCTGTTTAGTTCAAGATCTAAAATAAATAGACCATCAATATCCCTGACATAAAAAAAATTGTATTGAATCTTTTCGGCTCCACTCGAATTAATGATATTATCAGTGCAAAATCGTTTAGTGTACAGATCTATAGATCCTGTAGGACCTGTTAAGGAATAATCTGTAACTCCACAAATGGTATATCTTGTGCTTGATGCGTTTGAATTTTTGGGTTTCATGGTTGATTTTATCAATATTCCATACTCGGTCTGCCCATGAACAAGCAGGCTTCCTAAAAAGAATATAAACAAGAGTAATTTTTTCTTCATATTATTAGTTTTCTATACAACCATGACTATCCAGAACGGTTACGGTATGAGCGCCATCCGTTACACCGTTAATTGTATCCGGATTTTTGGTAAGCGGAGTTTTAATCCCATTGTCAAGAATATAAAAGTAAGGTGAGGTACCTCCAGTTACTGAAATTTCAATACTACCAGGATCTCCACTGCATTTTGGTTGAATTGCTGTCGTTCTAAAAGTTAATTGGTCTTTATTTTCTATCGTAAAAGAATCGGTAACGATAGCACTAGATCCTACAATTTGGCCATTATCAAATTTGCTTTGTGCCTGATATTTTATGGTGTATGTTCCTGCTGCTATTCCTTCCCATGTATAGGTTTTATTTTCAGTTTCCTTTTCTGATGCTTTAATGCTTTTTATAAAACCGGTGTCTGGTGCCACCGGATTGACACGGTATAGATTAAAAAGAAATTGATCATCTTTTTTTAGGGGTGATTCAAACTTTAGGGTAACACTGCCAGTGGCTGTATTATTGCATTTAACCGAATTTGCAGTTGGTTTTTTTTCGGCCAGTTCGGGTGAACAGCCGATAATACTATAAGTGACTGTATTTGTATATTGTCCATACTTTTCATAACCCGCAATAAAATGAACGTTTGCCTGACTGTTGTATCCAGGTAAGTCCTTTATTTTAAAGGTAATTGATGGTTGTTCCTGGAATTGTGCAGGAAGATTCTTCCAACCTTCGCTATCAAATTGATACTGCCAGTTCCACCCATTATTTAAAGTTATAGGATCCTCCTTGCATTTTGGATTGGAGTCTGGTCGAGTGATATGCAATGGCATTATCTCAGCGTTTGCTAAACACCCGCTAAAAAACCAGCCCTTAAAGGTATCCTTATTGTATGGAATAGTTCGTGTTATTTGTCCACATGTTGGCGACCCACCCAAAACTTCCATAAAATCTATTTTCGTAGGATTGCCTGTCACATAAAAAAAACAATACAAATCATTCTTGTAATTGTCTTCTAAAAAATCAATTGAACACGAGTTCATTCCTGCCGTAATTTGATGGAGTCCGCTATAATCATTCGAAGGCCAGACAGAAGGTGAAGTGATTTTAGATTTTATTAATATTCCATAATCGGTCTGTCCATAAGCAAACAGACTTCCTAAAAAGAATAAGATTAAGGGTAATTTTTTGGTCATTATTTTAGTTTTCAATGCAATTAGAATTGTCTACTACCATTACTTTGTGTTCACCATCTGTTGTTATGGGGATGATGTAGCCATTTGAAAATAGATGTTTTTGCGACAGAGGCTCGTCATCTAAAAGATAATAGTAGGGAGGGGTTCCGCCTGTAGCAGTTATCAATATTCCTTTTGGGTCAGTACTGCAGTATGGTTGTACTGCTGTCGATGTAAAGGTTAATGGTGTTCTTGGACTGATGGTAAAGTTGGTGACAGTGGACATACTTGAAGGGGACCCGCTTTCAAATTGTGTCTGATATTTAAAATTGTAATTTCCGGCAGGTATATTTTTCCATTTATAGCTAAGCGTATTTACTTTTTCTATATCAGGATCATTTGAGTTTGCAGAAGTTACTGCACCACCGCCTACAGGATTGCGATTGAAAAGGTATTTTTCATCTTTTTCTAATGGTCTGCTAAAAGTAAATACCACACTACCATTACTATAACTACAGGTGGTATAGTTTGAAGTTGAAGTATTATCTAGTTTTGGGGAACATGGTATAAGGGTATAATTAACGACGTTAGAATAAACATTTTCTTCTGTAATATCAGGATTGGAATCTATTAAAACTCTAAAGAGAATAGTACCATAGTAGTTATTTAATGCCGGAAAATTGGATTTAACGAAGTCATAATTTTGATTGAAATTAGTACTGATATCTGTTTTAATAAAATCCTTTCCGTTTGTACTATATTCCCAATAAAATTTTTGAGTTCCGGTACAACCCACTGCCGCCAGTAAGACTCTGTCACAAAAAGAATTAGTTAAATTGTTTGGTTTAGTTAATACCTGATTACCTATAAAATAAGGAGGATAGCAGTCTGCATTTAAATTATGATCAGCGTAAGCTTCATAATAATCATCACGACAAGGGCCACTGCAGGCATAAGAGTCAGGACGATATGCCATATATTCAAAAGAGGTTGGCTTTATATCATAAATTAGGTATTCATTTTTACTTATAATTGCTCCTATATGAGTACCATTTGATTTTACTTCCCAATTATAGCTGAGACAACTACATTCTTCAATTGATCGGACTCCATTGAATTCCATTATATATAATTGAGAATGAACCATATTTGGAGTTAGGAAATACAATACGATAAATATATTGTATCTCTCTCTTGTTATTAATTTTAAAAGACCTAAGAAACACTTCATATGTTTAGAACTTTACAGTGAAAAAATCCATTTTAGAGGTTCTTCCGTCTTTAAAGATCGCTCTGATGCCGTATTGGTACGTCGTATTAATGGTAATAGTCGGGTCAGGTAAAAAGCGTGTTTTTCCGGTCACAATCTGGATCAGTTGCAATGGATCTTTATCTGAAGCTTTGTAAATTTCAAAACCATCTACTTCACTGTTCGCGTAATCCCATGACAAATCGATGGTATTGGTTGTTTTATTTGGCTGAGCGAAAAAACCTTTCACAGCTGGCATAACAGAATATTTAGGTACAAATAAGGTTAATTCCGGTGAAGGATTAGAAACTAAATTGCTCTCATCTTTCGCAAAAACAGCATATCGGTAAGTACTTCCTTCAACGGCAGTTTTATCCTGAAATTTCTCTTCCTTATTTTTGGTTTCCAAAATCAGTGTCCAGTCCTTTTGATCATTTTCTTTTCTGTACAATTGGTGTACAGCCACATCTTCACTCTGACTGTTTGCCCATTCGAGAAAAATCGATCCTTCTTTAATTTTAAAACTGGTAAAAACAGGTGAAGTAGGGGGAATTACATCCGGTTTTTTAATAATTAAAACATCTGAGAAATCAGACATATTGTAGTGATAATCTACCGCAATAACTTTATAGTATACCTTAGGATTCAAATTTTTAATAAGTACTTTGTCCTGGTAAGAGTTAGGTTCACTTGGGCTTACAGTCAACTGTGTAAGTTCTTCTTCGGCGGTGTTTCCTCTATAGATACGATATCCTAATAAATCTTTTTCTTTATTAGGGTCCCAGGTTAGTTTTACAACACCTAAGCTGTCTATAACTCCTTTTAAACCAATAGGCTTAGAAGGTGGTATAGAGTCTACGGGCTGTACCAACATAGGAAATGAAGTTCTGTTGCTACCTTGTTTTCCAAGGGCTGTAATGGTAAAATAGTTTGTAGATAAGAGCTTGTTGTACGTCACTGTACGGCTCTTGGCAGGGATGTTCTTTACTACTTTTGTATAGCCATCATCATCCGTATCAGAACGGTTTAATTCAAATCCTGTGATTTCATTATCCCCTTCTGTTGGAAATTCCCAGGTTAAAGTAACAGTATTTTCATCCTTAAACTCCTTCACAGTCAGATGGGGAACATATTTTAATATTTCAGCACCTTTTCCGGTAACAACCTTTGAATAGGGACCTAATTCACCAAAAGGCGAAATCCCCTGAATTCTGTAGCTGTATGGTTTATTGTTCGCGATAGAATCAACATAGAAAATTTGACTGTTATTCGTGTTTTGCTGATTTAAACTGGTGTAAGGTTTATCAGTAATTCTTTCGAAAGTCTTTTTATCGGTCGAACGTTCTACAAAATAATTGGCGTAAGTATGCGAAAGTATTTTAAAATTCCAGCTTAACATGGCACTGCTGTTTGTAAAATGAGCCGTGAAATCCATTGGTTTTGGGAGTGGCTGATAATCGCTTAATCCCACGAAAATTCCACCATAAGATATTGTAGCCTCTTTTTCAGGTACATTTGAAATTACGCGATAGGCATATTTTTCGTTAGGCTTAACTGTTTTATCTTCCAATCCCAGACCCGCTTTTTTGGCAATTTCATAATCTTTGTCCGCAGTTAGGAGAGCGAATGTAAATCTTTGCTCATTCTCTTCTGAAAGGTTTACGATATTTTCTAATTTATCTGTTCCGGTAACCGAAAAATTTTCTCCATAAATGGCTTGCGCTACAATAGCGGCATTGTCATTCTTTTCAATTAGTTTTTCCCATGTTTCCAGTGCCTCAGGTTTCAATGTACCAGCCAGGACCACTTTTTCGGGAGCTGGCAAAGTCTTGTTGTTACGGGTAACGGTATAACGTTCTACAGTATACCCATAAGTATTTAGTTTTTTCCAGGCCATAGCATTGGTGACAGCCCAGCGTAACAAAATTCGATCTTTTTGTACTCTGGCTATAACTTGTATCTCCGATTTTATTTCGGTTGGATTTGCTTCTCCTGTGCTATTTTTTTCTTGTGAATAGGTAGTACCAATTGTAATAAGAGTAAGGAGAATTAAAAATTTAAGCTTCATGCTAATCTGTTTTATTAAATGTAAAAATTGAACTGGTACCTGCTTGTCCGCCTGGTAGCGTATAGTTTAGTCTAACATTGTAAGGCCCATCTTTTATCATAGGGAATGTTCCGTTCATAATGTAATGGTACTTACTGATCATAGCCTGATTCAGACTGTTTATATACTTATTGATTATTTTATACTGAATTTTTATAAAATCGTCCTTATAGTAAAAAGGGAGATTATAACGATAAGGCAATCTCTCCCTTAAATCAGAGCTTTTCGGGTTATTAGTTAAATCAGCCAAATACCAGGTCAAGATTTCAACTCCTCTAATTGGTGGGTTTCCTAATATGTTTGTATTTCTGTTTAATGTAAAATCAGCTTCCAATGGATAGCCTTTGTATATCAAGGGATAAATATCATTTTTAAAATAACTGTCATCCAATATAGCCTCGACATTCACCAATGGAATATTTAACGTTTTTGGACTACCGGCGATCTCAATTTCATCAAAAGGTTCAGTTGAGGAATTTTCGGCATTTAAGGCATGCTGATCAGCTTCAATTATTTCTGTATGAGTTTTTCGCGGTTTTTTTGCCGCTATTTTTTCCTGAAAAGTATTGTACTGACTGGTATTGAAATTATATTGTAACAGTTCAACACCCTGACCACCCGTAAGAGTTTCACCCAGTTTATTACTTTTTACCTCAACATTAGCATTTGAACCAAGATCCTGTTTCTCAAAACTTTCATTTAGATTGGTATTGGCATCTTTTAGAGTTTCTAATGTCATTAAAGATAAATTATACAATTTTACTCGCTCTAAAACCGGCAGACTAACAATGACCTTTTTTAAAGCTGTGTTATAGGATATAGTGCCATTTACGGTTTTATTTCCGGTTTTATAAAAAGCTTTTTGTGATTGCCCCGGTTTGAGATTAAACAAATAAGCCTGTCCGGTTTTTAGAACCATATAAGCTTCTTTACTCTCGTTCTGATAAACATATTTTTGATCAAAAACAGGGTAGCAGTAAGCAATATTGTTCACCGGAATATTGTTAGGCGCCACACCCGTAGTAAAAGTTCTGGTTTCAGTTTCCATAGCAACCTGACCCTGATCGAGAATTGTTTGCCATGAACCGTTTTTATATTCCTGGAAACTTACTTTTACCGTTAAGGTTAGTTCTGATTTTTCAGGTAATATTTCAGATGAATTGAAACTTACCAAATCATTCGTTTTATTCCAGCTTAAAGTACCAATTACAGGAACTCCGCCATTCTTGATGGTATATTCTTCTAGTTTGAGTCGGTAGGTTTTAATCCCGTCATCTCCTTCAATGTTGAAGTTTTTATCTACAGGCATATTAAATCCAACCTGAGGAATGGTAAAGACATCTACCTCTTTTGTTCCCTGAGCAGGAGTAATATCTGCGATAGATTTTAAACCTTCTAAAGGGTTCGCGGATATGAATTCGCACTGTTCCCCAAATTCAAGTTTAAAGCGGAAACTACCCTTCACGGCACCACCAAGCAGACTGAATTCACCCGCCATATATCCTCGAATCCATACCGGATTAGGTAATTTGGCTTGTAATAGAACGGCTCCTCCACCTTTTATAATAGATATTTTCTTTCGTATAAAAAACAATTTGATATTAATTCCGAGTTCTCCTTGTAGATAAGCATACGACTGGCCGTTAGCATACCAACCGTTTATACCAATTTGTCCGGAACCTTTACATTGTGCTTCTCCATAATCTTTAACCATAATGTCGAATCCAAATCCGGCCTGAAAATTGGCATAAAACATTAAGAAACTTAAATTTCCGGTTTTGATGCTAAAATCAGAACCAAAGGCAAATCCTTTTCCTGAAGCAATGCTGTTTTCGTCACGCATATAATTCAGTTTAGCGACATCAACTTTTAAAAGCTGTGCAACAATATCCGGTGGTGGAGGACTGCCTGGGATATCATCTCCAAGCATAAAGTAACCGCCGGCTTCTACTTCGATAGATCCAATAGCCAGCTTTATACCCAATCGATCAGTAGGAGTACCTGCTCTGATGTACCATTTGTCCGGTCCAAAATGTAGCACTGCCCAACCTGCTCTGTTACCAGAAGCACGGCCTTTTATGAAGCCTCCCGGAGTATCAATGTATAAATCGAATGTACCGTGTAATGTTTTTGCCCTAAAATCGTATTCTATTGCTGCAAATGCATTGATACCCATCGAGTTTTTTACATCGTTTGGGTAAAGCTGTTCCGCAGCAGCCGATAAATTATTTGTTTTAAGTACTTCTGAAGCGACTGCCCCCATTAGAGATTCATTTTCAGTAACAGTTTGTAATGCCTTTGTTATTTCGTCTGCTCCCGGAATTTCAAAGGGCTGCATCACGTGACCTTCACCATAAATACTAATTCTATTAAGACCGCCATGTTTATTAAAAGCAATTTCAAAGCCGGCACCTCCCCAAAAAGCATTTGCCGTAGCTGTGCCCGCAAACTTAATCATAGCTTTAACGCCTAATCCTGAATCTGCATCAGGTACGTAATTCGACTTAGAGGCCACAAAAGAAGAACTAAAGCCGTCTTTCTTCATTTGATAATAGGCTCCTCCACCAAAACCTTTAAAAGTAATGGCCCCGGCAGGAATATTTAAATTGTCTACCATGGCATCCACATACCAATATCTAAAAGTAGTAGATCCAAAAATAGCATTAGCTTCAACCTTGATACCTCCTGTAAAATCAGCCGATACACTTCCTTTGAAACCGTTTCCGTACACCGGATCATTGTCCATTATGGTGATACTTCCTTTAAATTTTACACCTCCTAAGTCTGCAGCAACTTTTATTTCTTCGAACTTAAGATGATCGTATTTCCATTTTTGGATTCCTTTCTCTCTGTCGAATTTTCCAACCACATAAAATTTGGTTTGACCGTTAAATTGATTTTGCATAATGTTAATGGCAACATCAACTTTCAGACTTGCTGATACATCTGTAGCGACCAAAGCAATTTCGTTAATGGTAACCGGAAAATTACTTACTGCAGCATCTTTTTCCTGAATGTGTTTGTAACCGAAATAGTCTGCCGTCAGATAGGGAACAACAGTTTGCAGGGTTAAATTCTGGAAAATAATTCCTTTAAAATTTATGGCTTCTTTTTTCTCGCCTTCTGCATCAGTTGATCCGGATGATTTAGTTGGTGATGCAACAAGTTCGGCTGCGGTGGTATTTTTATTACTTCCTTTTAAAGCTAAACTTCCGTAAAGAACCGCTTTTGGTAAAAACTTTCCATCCTTTACCTTTAGTTCCAGATAGGAGTTTTTTTCTAAAGAGGCGGTTGCCTTAAAAGCCTGAAAACAAATGTTGTTTGTTACATCAGCCTTAAGGATATATTCGTTGTCTACAGGATTTATGATGGCATTGTAAGCCAATCTTCCTCTCGATTTTGGATCACATTGCGTATTTTCTTCCGAAGAAACCGGCAGAACAATTTCACCATTAAAGGCGGCCGCTGTTAATGAGTTGGCTCTAAATTCCATCTCAATATGGTCCAATGAAAATTGCCAGCCCGAAGCACTTCCTTCTTTAAGACTAAAAACATTATCACCAGAAAATTTACCAGAAACCCCCATTCTGTCAATTAAGAGATTGGCGGCTTCAAATTTAACTCTCTTGTTCTCGTCTCTCTTATTAAACTGTTCCGGTAATACGACTTTCAGGGATTTGACATAAAAACCTCTCCATAATTTTTCGTTACCGGGCACCAGATAATCTTTGACATAATCCGCATCCGGCCATTCAATTTTATCCGAGTTCCTGATGTCGCTTAAATCGATTACAGCATTGTTTAGCTCAAAAGCAGGGCCTTTGCCCTTATATGATGTCAATTGAAATTTAGGTAATGATATTTCAATCAAAATATCATTCCAATTGGAAACTATGGTTTGAAATGAACCTCGTACGCGGGTCGGAGCGGGAATAAGCCTGTAATCATTATCAACCGGTTCAAGATAGGCTCTTGAAAATTCAACATCCGCCGCAATTCCCAGTTCCTTAAAACCATTACAGTCAATCGTTACATAAGTCTTTTTTTCTACAAGTCCTGTAGACATCTCCATGCCTCCTTTTAAAATAAGTAAGGAGTTTTGACCATTTATATTAATGGGAACGTCACCCAGTAAAACCAAGTTCGTAGCCCCAACCAATCCGCCTTTGTGAGAAAGTTTAATACCATTAGCCCCAAAAAACAACTCTTTTGGTCTTCCAAGTGAGTCATGCTGTGGAATTACAATTTTCACAAAAGCAGTCAGCTCTGTATATTCCGGAGTAAATTTGGCGCTGCTAATGCCAAGCATATATTGGATTCCTCCTATGGTCTTTTTTATACCAAGAGGAAGCATCGATAATTTTTTAGGCTCTAAAAAATCTGTAAGGTTATCGTTTTTGGCAATCTCCTTAAAAACAGACATGGCCAGATCACGATCTTTATTGATCTCCTGTGAAACTGGGAAGTTCTTTTTTAGAAACTCATTGGTGAATTCGCTTTTTGGAGTTTGGTAATAACTAAGCGAATTGTTGAGAAGACCAATTTCGTCTTTGGGAAGATTTTTAGAAATAAAAACTTTCTTTGAATTGGTGATGGTATCGGTGTAAGTATTAGAAAAGCAATTGATGCTGACTAAAAATAAAATAATACATACGATAAAAGGAAATAACTTAAGAGTAGTTTTTTTCAAGTCTTAGTAGGTTTGGTTGGTATTAGGCAATATAGTAGCGCGTTAACGGATCTAAAGCAACTTCTTTAGGGGGACCAAATAGTTGTTGTTGTTTTTAATAGAAAGAAAATGGTTTATTGAGGCTATAACTTCTTTTCAAAACATTCGATTTCAGGTACAGAGCCACAGGAAAAAGACTCTTTTTATTTGCATTCATGTAAGTATCAAATGTTGGTTTTGTTAAATTTTTGCCAAACATAAACAATCTCTGAATTTATTCTTTACGGCTTTCCACATTATGGCAAAAAAAAACCCCAGATTGCTCAGGAGTTTGATTTGTAAAATAAAAAATGTAAGTTTTTACTCTTCTTTCATTGTGTGATAAACGTTCATCACGTCATCATCTTCTTCGATTTTTTCGATTAGTTTTTCAACGTCTGCAATTTGAGCTTCCGTAAGTTCTTTTGTAATTTGAGGAATACGCTCAAATCCTGAAGATAAGATTTCCAGACCTCTGTTTTCCAGTTCTTTTTGTAAAGCTCCGAAGCTTCCAAAAGGGGCGTAGATTAAAATTCCGTCTTCGTCTTCAAAAACTTCCTCAGCACCAAAATCAATTAGTTCTAACTCTAATTCTTCGGCATCAATTTCACCTTTTGCAATTCTGAAATTACAGGTATGATCAAACATAAACTCAACAGAACCCTGTGTTCCCATTGTTCCGTTGCACTTATTAAAATAGCTTCTGATATTTGCTACCGTTCTGTTATTGTTGTCAGATGCTGTTTCAATTAAAATCGCAATTCCGTGCGGAGCATATCCTTCAAACAAAATTTCTTTATAGTTGGCAGTATCTTTATTACTTGCATTTTTTATGGCACGCTCCACATTGTCCTTAGGCATGTTGGCGGCTTTTGCATTTTGTATTACAGCTCTTAATCTAGAATTGGCCTCCGGGTTGGGACCACCTTCTTTAACGGCCATAACGATATCTTTACCAATTCGGGTAAATGTTTTAGCCATTGCTGACCAACGTTTCATTTTTCTTCCTTTTCTAAATTCGAACGCTCTTCCCATTTCTAATTTTTAGTTTTGTGTGGCAAAAATACGGTTATTCCTTATTTTTCCAAAATCAATTGAATTCTTTTTTAGTGATAGTTAGGGCTTAGAGGTTAAAAAGTTTAAAGTTTACGGTTTAAGGTTATCCGAATTCCCTTTTGTAAAGTAGAAAGTCTAACGTCCAATGCCTACAGCCTACAGCTTATAGCGTATAGCTTAAAGCTTATAGCCTAGAACTATTTCCAAGCATTAAACTCATTAATAACATTTACAGCTTCATTTAGATAGGGATTCGTTTTTAGATTGTCGATCTGATATTGGTTGATTGTTTTGTCATTAGGGTATACCCCCAGTAGAAACTGATTTACCGTAGAGTTATACACATCCAGAGGATTGTTTTCATCGTTAAAAGTTGTGATTTCGGTCCAAAGTGAGTTCACTACTTTTTTCTGTTTGAAGACCGCATCTAGAGTCATCGGAATTTCCGCTTTTGGAGTATTGATAAGTTTGTCAATTTTTTGATTGATTTCTTTTATGTTATTGAAAAAATAATTGTCTGCCAATCTTGTTGTACTAGTTTGGGCCAGTTTGTCGATTAGGGCTCTTTTTACGTAAGGCTTGAATTTTAAAGACGGTGTAATACTATCATTTTTAATGGCGGTAGGGAAATTGCTTTCTCGTTGATAAACATTTTCATAGAATTCAGGAAGAATTACATCCGGTTTTACTCCAATATATTGATGACTTTTACCTGTAACTCTGTAAAATTTGTTGATTGTAATTTTTAAAAAATCAGTGTTTTTAGTTTCGTCAAGCGAGAGAATCGTTTGCATGGTCGCTTTCCCAAGGGTAGTACTTCCTAATAATAAAGCACGGTTATAATCCTGCAATATAGAGGAAAAGAATTCACTTGCCGAGGCAGTATTGCTATTGACCAGAATGACTATCGGACCTTTATAAATCAAACCTTTATAGGGATCATTAATAATCGATTTTCCCTGATTACGATCTACAACTATAGAAAGTGGTCCATAGTCAATAAACATTCCGGCTAGTTTTATCGCTTCTTCCATCGATCCGCCACCATTGTCAATTAAATCAATTACGAGTCCCTTAATATTGTCTCTTTCCAGTTTTATAACTTCGCGAGCCACATCATCAGCACAACCTTTGCGACTATTGCCTTCTAAGTCAGCGTAAAAACTTGGAATTTTGATGTACCCAATTTTACTTTCCTTTCCAATAATAAAGCTAAAAACAGAATTCTCTTCGTCTTTCATCACCTTTTTTTCGATATAAACATCAAAGCTTTTACCGGAGTTTCGTTTTAAAGTTAGGGTGATGCTTTTGTTAGATTCCGATAAAATCAAAGTTGAGATGGATTCCAGCGAAGCACAGGAAACTTGTAAAGTTTCTTTTTGATTGGATATTGAAATGATCTGATCGCCTTTTTTGACCTGACCTGTTTGATAAGCAGGACCATTAGGATCAACTTCGGCTACAATGATTTCATTCTTTTCATTTAAATTGACAGTCATTCCTAAAGATAAATGTTCTTTAGAGAGTGAAGCAACAAAGCTCGTTTTAGAATCGTCACTAAAATAGGCAGAATGCGGATCAAAGTAGTTACAAAAGAAATTGTAGAACTTTTCTTCCTGTCTAATATTTGTCTCTAAAAGCGTATTGATTCGGCATATTTCATTGGATAAAATTAGTTTCTTTGATTTGAGCTCTATCGACTGAAAATTGACTTTAATTGAATCTAAATTGTCACTTAGTTCGGCTATCTCATCCAAAATCTGGTAGCGAATTTTTTTAAGCCATACTTTTTCAAGGTTTTCTTTTTTAAGATAAAAAGGAAATGATTTTTTATAAAATCGGATAGTATCTGTTTTGCTGTAATCAATAGGTTCAGTTTGAATTTTTTCAAGAACCTTTTTTGTTCTCAAAAGACTTTCTTTGTATTTGGAAGTAATATCGGCTAAAAAACTGCAATCATTACTAAGAATAAAATCGTCCAGGTTTGTGCGGTATTTCTTTGCCATTTCATCATACTCCGTTTTAAAAAAAATATTTCGGGAAGGATCTAATTCGTTGATCAGATTATCAAAAACAAAAATCGACAAGCTATCATCAACAGGTTTTGGTCGGATGTGCTCTTCCTGAATAACGGCATTTATTTTGTTGACTATTTCGCACGTGGGATTTCCACTTTGACTAAATAGAATATTTGTGGTTAGAATCAACACCAGTGCTATTTTTTTCATAAATGTAAATCTTCGTTCAGACTAAAATTACGCTTATTTTTTTATAAAATCTTATTCTTTTCTAAAAATTCTTACATTCAGATGATTTTTTTCTGCGGAGTTTTCACCACGAATTCACGAATTTGGCGGGCTTTTTTATTTACAATCATTCGTGAATTCGTGGCAAAGAAAACAGGGTATAAAAAAAATGCATTACTTATCAGGCAATGCATTTTCTAATTTTATAGAGATAAAAATCTATTTTTTGTAAAAAGGAAGTTTAACCACTTTAGCAGCTACATCATTTTTTCTGATTCTGATAAAGATATCGCTGTCAACAGCACTATTATTTACCGTAACATATCCTAATCCAATACCTTTGTTCATAGAAGGTGACATAGTTCCTGATGTAACTATACCAATCACAGCACCTGAAGCATCTACAATCTCGTAGTCATGTCTTGGTACCGCACGCTCCTGCATTTCAAAAGCAATTAGTTTTCGGGTAACACCTTCTTCTTTTTGTTTTTTCAGATTTTCAGAATTAGTAAAATCTTTAGTAAACTTAGTAATCCAGCCTAATCCGGCCTCTAAAGGTGAAGTAGCATCGTTAATATCATTTCCGTACAAACAGAATCCCATTTCAAGACGTAAGGTATCACGAGCAGCTAATCCGATAGGTTTAATTCCGAAAGCGGCACCCGCTTCGAAAACTTTATTCCAGATAGCTTCAGCGTCGGCATTTTTACAGTAAATTTCAAATCCACCAGAACCGGTATAGCCAGTTGCAGAAATGATTACATCGTTGAATCCTGCAAAATCAGCCACTTCAAAATGATAATACGTAATTGCTCCTAAGTCGATAGAAGATAAAGGCTGCATCGCTTCAACCGCTTTTGGTCCCTGAATGGCCAATAAAGAATAATCATCAGAAATGTTTTTCATTTCAACACCCAAATCATTGTGCGAAGAAATCCAGTTCCAGTCTTTTTCAATATTTGAAGCATTTACAACCAGTAAATACTCTTCTTCTTTCATTTTATATACAATCAAATCATCTACAATTCCACCTTCGTTGTTTGGCAGACAAGAATATTGTGCTCTTCCGATAGTTAAAGTCGAAGCATCATTTGAAGTTACTTTTTGAATCAAAGCCAAAGCATTTGGACCTGTCAACAAAAATTCTCCCATATGCGAAACGTCAAAAACGCCCACACTGTTGCGAACTGTTTCGTGTTCAGCATTTACGCCTTCATAGGTAATAGGCATATTGTATCCGGCAAAAGGTAGCATTTTTGCTCCTAAACTCTCATGTATGTGCGTAAGCGCAGTATTTTTCATTGTGTTGTTTTATAAAATTGTGTCGCAAATTTATTTAAAAAATATCGAAGATTTATATACTAAATTAATAAAATTCGCAATATTCTTGCCCAATTTATGCATACGAAGCAATATCCTGTAGTTTGAATAGTTTTTGACGTTTTGGTTTTCTAAGGAATGAAAGAAACCTGCTAGAGGCAACAGAATCTGATTTTAGAATCTTACGAAGTGTCTACATCTTTATTTTTTATGTAACTTTAAGAGTCTGTTTAAAATTTATTTTTGAGGTTTATTATCAAAGGATTTTCGAGTGAAACAAGGCAAATTTTTATAGAATAGCAGCGTTATTGTATAAAAATTTGACGAAGTTGTAGCCGAAAATCATCATAAGAAAGCCAATAAATAAATTTTAAACAGGCTCTAAATCATTAAATCTGTCCGATGAAAGATCCATTTCTAATTACAAAAGAAGAGGTTTTAAAATTTCTCCAACCGGTGAATCCTATAACGCATAAGGGACTTCAGGGGCATGCCGTTATCATTGCCGGAAGTTACGGAAAAGTAGGAGCGGCAGTTTTAGCCTCAAAATCCTGTTTAAAATCGGGTTGCGGACTAGTAACGGTTTTTGTACCCAAATGCGGTTATCAAATCCTGCAGATCTCGATTCCGGAGGTGATGGTAATAACCGATGAAAACACTAATTTCCTGACCAGCATTCATCTTCCGTTAGTACCTCAGGCCATCGGAATTGGACCCGGAATAGGAGTGGAACTGGGTACTCAAAAAGCGCTTTTTGAGTTTTTAAGAGTGAACAAATCTCCTTTAGTACTGGATGCCGATGCTCTGAATATTATGGCAGAAAATTTAACCTGGCTCGAATTAGTTCCTGAAAATACTATTCTGACACCACATCCGAAAGAACTCGAGCGTTTGATAGGTAAGTGGAATTCGGAATCGGAAAAGTTTCAAAAAACGATTGCTTTTTCAGAAAAGTACAAAGTAATCATGGTCATGAAAGGCGCACCAACCTACATCATCATTAAGACTGAGATTTACGAAAACACCACCGGTAATGCAGCTTTAGCCACTGCCGGAAGCGGAGATACCCTCACAGGAATCATTACGGGTTTACTGGCTCAGGGCTACGAACCTAAATACGCAGCAAAACTAGGCGTTTTTCTCCACGGACTTACAGCCGATATTGCGTTACCAAAAACAGGTTATGAATCTTTTACAGCTTCTACTATTATTAAGTATTTGGGAAAAGCTTTTTTGAGCTTGGTTTAACCGCAAGGCACGCAAAGTTTTACGCAAAGGTTCGCAAGGTTTTTGTAGATAGCTTTGTAAACTTCCTCCACAGACTAACGGCTGGTATTATTTTGTCGACAACAAGTAATGAATCTTTTACGTCTTGTGCTGTTATGAAGTATTTTGGAAAAGCTTTTTTGAGTTTGGTTTAACCGCAAGGCACGCAAAGTTTTACGCAAAGACTCGCAAAGATTTTGCACAAAGCCTTGCGAACCTTTATGCTTTATAAGAATCTTAAAGACAAAACCCTCGCGAACTTTGTGAAAAAAAAATCTAAGCAGTCTAAGCAGTCTAAGTAAGTCTAATATTCTAAAAATCCAATAATCTAAAAATCTAAATTGCTAAGTTTGTATCTATGAAAAATACTTTTGATCTGAGAACAGTAAACGTCATGCGTTATATAACGCCATTGCGCGAGGGAGGTTCTTTACCTGCTTTGGCAGAAGCCGATGACGATTTTAAATACGTCTTAAAATTTAGAGGAGCCGGTCATGGTGTAAAAGCTTTGATTGCCGAATTGGTGGGTGGGCAAATCGCAAAAGCTTTAAAATTGCAGCTTCCGGAATTAGTTTTCGCCAATCTTGACGAAGCGTTTGGAAGAACGGAAGCTGATGAAGAAATTCAGGATTTACTGCAGGGAAGCCAGGGATTAAATCTGGCACTCCATTTTTTATCAGGAGCCATCACATTCGATCCTGTGGTGACTACTGTTGATGCTAAGCTGGCTTCGCAAATTGTTTGGCTGGATGCTTATATTACCAATGTCGACCGTACTTTCAAAAATACAAATATGTTAATTTGGCATAAAGAATTATGGCTGATCGATCACGGAGCGTGTTTGTATTTTCATCATTCCTGGAACAATTGGGAACAGCATGCCAAAAGTCCGTTTGCATTAATTAAAGACCATGTTTTATTGCCGCAAGCTTCGCTTTTAAAGGAAGTAGATGCTGAATTTAAAGCGCTTTTATCGCACGAAATATTAGAAGAAATTGTAAATACAATTCCACTGGAATGGCTGCAATGGGAAGATACCGACGAAGAGCCGGAAACCTTGCGAAAGGTGTATTTACAGTTCTTGCAGACCCGATTAAATCATTCAGAAATCTTTGTAAACCAGGCGCAAAATGCAAGATAATCACTTATATGAGTATGCCGTAATCCGCGTGGTGCCAAGAGTAGAGCGCGAAGAGTTTCTGAATATCGGAATCATTTTGTTTTGCAAAAAAAAGAAATTCATAAAAGTTCTTTTTCATCTGAATAAAGAAAGAATACAAGCCCTTTCTGCCGACTTTGACATCGAGCAATTAGAATGTAATTTAACGTCATTAGAAAAAATTGTTAATGGGGCTAAAGACGGCGGTCCGATCGCTGAATTTGAGATTCCGGAACGTTTTAGATGGCTCACGGCCATTAGAAGTTCGGCAATACAAACATCAAGACCCCATCCGGGCTTATGTCAGGACTTAGAAAAAACGATTCAGAGATTATTTGAAGAATTGGTTCTTTAGAGGAGGTTTAGAGTTGCAGAGATACAAAGGTTCAGAGGTTTTTAGTAGAAAAGGGTATCACTGTCTGATATGTTTAAAAAAAATGCAAAGACGCTAAGACCTAAATAATATAAAACTTTGTGACTTAGCGTCTTTGTGAGACTAAAAAATGTTGAATTCTTTTGATTTTGTGTAAAACCTTCTTTTGCAAATTTCTATAATTCCGATGCTTATCATTAGACAGTTTTTTGCCGGGAATTGTTAGAAAGAAAATACCTGTTATTGTTTTTAATTTTTTAAGTTTGCTTCATAAAAAACAGTCCAAATTAAATTTAAATCCCCTTTGTAAACCTACAAAAAGTATGAAGTTTCAAAAATTACCTTTGTTACCATTGGCCTTAATGGTACTTTCTCTTTATTCCTGTACGTCAGAAGATTCTCCAACATCAGGTGAAATAACAGATCCCGCCGTAATTAATCCGGCAGAACAAAAATTAGTTTCAATTGCTTATCCCTCAAGTAATAATCTGGCTTATATGATGGATAAACAGGAGTTTAAATATGATAATTCTAAACGTATTAATGTGATTGGGAGCTATTTATCTGTTTCTTATGTTGGAGACGATTTGATTGAAACCAAAACATTAGGAGATAATGTATCTAATGCTGACATTGAAAACAAAACATCGATAGTGTTAAAGAATAAAAATGTTACCAGTATCATTTCTAACACAGTTTTTAAAAGAACTACGGGAGAAACTTACAGTATCGAAAGAGATTCAACTGTTTATAGCTATGCGAATGAATACATCTCTAAGATTTTAAGCTATCATAAGAAATCTGTTGACGGGGATGGAAAGTATCGTTTACAAAGACAATTGGATTTCCAGGTTACAGCAGGAAATATTACACAAGTTAAAACTGCTGAATATGGTGAAGTAGTCGTTAGTAATTATACTTATGATAGTACACCAAATATTTTAATGGGAGATATTGCATATGAAACACCACTATCTTTAATTAGAGGGTATAACATTTTATTACATGATAAATTAGGAAAAAGAAACGTAAATAATGTTGTTTCAATGGAAAATGTATTTAAAGAAACACCTTTTCAAAAATCTTACAAAACTGTAAATTACAGAAGAAACGTAGATAAATACGGAAGAATTAGCGAAATTGTATTATCCGGAAGTTGTGTAACCAGCAATCCATTCAATACGGCTACCAATTTTACAGATGAAAAAGTAATCTTCGAATACAAATAAAAAATCTCGCAAAGTTGGAGAGACATAAAGATTCAGAGGTTTGAAGCGACGAAAGTTAACTTAAGCGCAAAGTTCGCAAAGATTTAATGTAAAGCTTTGCGAACTTTTATATTTCATGAAATTTTCAACAGATTAAAAGCATTGTAGTTTTTGCATCAAAGCTAAAACCTGAAACCTGAAACCTAAAACTTGAAACCTAAAACTTGAAACCTAAAACTTGAAACAAAAGAAACCTGAAACAAAAGAAACCTGAAACCTGAAACTTGAAACCTGAAACTTGAAACAAAAAAAACACGAACTACAAAACTGTAATCCGTGGTTTCAAAATAAAACTAACTTGTATTTATTAATTGTAACGGATTAAAACGATCCGCAGATATTGCCTCCTAAAGTTGCTCCTGCATTGGCAGAGATATCAGCTTTAACAGCAGTTTTGTTCAGTTTTACGATCGAATAGGGTGGAGTAAAAGCAGTACCGCTTCCTGCTTGATTTCCGGTTGTATTGGTGAAAACATTGTCTGTTGCTGTAACAGCAGTAAAACCGCTCATTAGATCGATAGGCGTTTTTACACCTTCAAAAACGTTGCTTTCTACATTTAGATTCGCTTCAAAACCTGCCGCAATACATTTATTACTTACTGTGCTGTTAAAGAAGTTGTTTACCAGATGTATCCTTCCAAAACGTACTCTTGGCATTCTTTCTTTGCATCCCGGAGCCCACCAGCAGCGAGCGAAAGTGATTCTTAATTTTCCACGGTCGGCAGTTGCACCATCACTGGAACCAATTAAATTAGAATACCTGTGATCGTCAGAACCTCCTGGACCTCCGGCTTTAGGAGCTTTTAAATAACCGAATTTTGTATACGAAACCGTAATAAAATCTGATTTGTTTTTGATATCGAAGTTCCCGTCAACGCCATCTCTGAATTCGCAATGGTCTACCCATACATTTTGGCAATCATCTAAAATAGCATTGTCCCAACCATCTGTGTCATAAGCACCCGGACCTTCAAAAATAAGATTTCTGATAATAAGATTGGTGCATCTTTTAATGTTGATGATACCCGAACCGTCTTTCGTTTGGTTAGTCGAAACCAGTTTTGCACCGCTTGCACCATAAATGGTTTTGCCACTTTGATCCTGTAGTGATAATCTTGTAGTAACCGTAATGGTACCGGTAACTTTAATCACTTTTACAGCACTGTTTTCAATAGCCGATTTCAGCTGTGTATAATTCGAAACTACTTCTTCTGGAGAGGAACCTCCACCAGTTGTCCCTCCATTTTGAGAAGCCCATCCCGGAACCTGGGCGCAGTTTCCAATTTTTGCCGTCAAATTACCGGAAGTTGTTGGAGAGGTTTCGATAGTAGCATTTTCACTACTTTGCGGGGTAGCAATTTCTTCGGTATTACAGGCTGCAAAACCGAAAATCAATGTCAATAGAAACACTGAGATTGTTGATTTAAATTTCATAATAATTAAGTTTGGTTAAATAGTTAATAGTGCAAATCTGCTTATAATTAGGATGAAAAAAGTTGAACAAGTTCAATGTTTTGAAAATAATTTACTGTTAAATGTGTTTTCGGTAGTCGTTACATTACAAAAAAGTATATTTTTGTGTAATCGATTGCATTATTTTTCATTCATTCACCTACTTACGTCCCTGAGTAAGAATAAAAAGTAAATACCATATGTACAAAGACCTACGATTAAGTATCGAGCGCAAGATTCCGTTAACAGATGAGGAATGGAATTTTGTAGTTGAAAAAGTAAAGTTTATTAAACTTAAGAAAAACGAATTTTTGCAGATTCAGGATTCAAAGAGTTCTTATGAAGGCTTTATTTTGAAAGGTACTTTTAAAACTTATATTTTAAATGACAACGGAACCGAAAGTGTCATTTTCTTCTCTTTCGAAAATGAATGGATTTGTGACCTTGAAAGCTTCTATCATCAAAAACCTACGACTTATAATATCAAAGCAATAGAAGAAAGTGAAATCTTGGTGATCAGTAAGAAAAACAAAGCACTTTTGTTCGAACAAGTCCCCAAGTTGATTCAGTTTCATATTTTAATGGTTGAAAGGGCTAATATTGCCATTCAACAAAGACTTATTGATGTATTAAACAAAACTTCCAAGCAAAGATATTTGGAGTTTATGGCACGATATTCACACAAGGCTGATAAAATCAATAACCGGAATTTATCCTCTTATCTGGGAGTTTCTCACGAGTTTTTGTCAAAGATTAAGAGAAGCTGCTAAGATTCTAAGAGGCTGAGTTTTTTTAATAGTATGCTTTGATAAATAGAAGAAAGAGGCAAGAAGAAAGAAGCTTAAACTTTGCGCCTTTGCGAGCATATGCCATACCTGCCAAAAAAAACTTTGCGAATCTTTGCGTAACTCTTCGCGAATGTTGCGGTTAAATTCATTCCGGAATTAAAAATCCAATACTCCAAATAGGCATTTATTAGAAAAGTGAAGTGTTATGTTTTTCTTTTCCGGATTTTCAATGATCAGTAAATCATAAGGTTTTAGATCGTACGTCTTCTCATTAATTTGAACAACGGTTGTATCTAAAGAAAATAAAAGTACGATTTGAGCATTACAATTTTGATTAACAGCTGTTATTTTCATTGGTAATGGGATATTAAGATTCTAAGAGGCTAAGGGGCTGAGTTTTTTTAGTAGTATGCTTTGATAAATAGAAGAAAGAGGCAAGAAGAAAGAAGCTTAAACTTTGTGCCTTTGCGAGCATATACCATACCTGCCAAAAAAACTTTGCGAATCTTTGCGTAACCCTTCGCGAACGTTGCAGTTAAATTCATTCCGGATTTTCAATCACTAACAAATCATAAGGTTTTAGATCGTACGGCTTCTCATTAATTTGAACAACGGTTGTATCTAAAGAAAATAAAAGTACGATTTGAGCATTACAATTTTGATTAGCAGCTGTTATTTTCAGTTGGTCATGGGATATTAAGATTCTAAGAGGCTAAGGGGCTGAGTTTTTTTAGTAGTATGCTTTGATAAATAGAAGAAAGAGGCAAGAAGAAAGAAGCTTAAACTTTGCGCCTTTGCGAGCATATGCCATACCTGCCAAAAAAACTTTGCGAATCTTTGCGTAACCCTTCGCGAACGTTGCGGTTAAATTCATTCCGGATTTTCAATCACCAGTAAATCATAAGGTTTTAAATCGTACGGCTTCTCATTAATTTGAATAACGGTTGTATCTATAGAAAATAAAAGTACGATTTGAGCATTACAATTTTGATTAGCAGCTGTTATTTTCAGTTGGTGATGGGATATTAAGAGGCTAAGGGGCTGAGTTTTTTTTAGTAGTATGCTTTGATAAATAGAAGAAAGAGGCAAGAACAAAGAAGAGCTTAAACTCTGTGACTTTGCGCCTTTGCGAGCATATGCCATACCTGCCCAAAAAACTTTGCGAATCTTTGCGTAACCCTTCGCGAATGTTGCGGTTAAATTCATTCTAGAATTAAAAATCCAATACTCCAAAGAGGCATTTATTAGAAAAGTGAAGTGTTATGTTTTTCTTTTCCGGATTTTCAATCACCAGTAAATCATAAGGTTTTAAATCGTACGGCTTCTCATTAATTTGAACAACGGTTGTATCTAAAGAAAATAAAAGTACGATTTGAGCATTACAATTTTGATTAACAGCTGTTATTTTCAGTTGATGATGGGATATTTTTTCAGAAACCATCCAGTTAAAATCAATGCCTTTTGTAAAAGAAGTTACGGCATCATTTGAGTTAAATTCCATGATTTCATATTGCTCATATATCTTCTTTTGTTTGTTTATCTCAATATGCAAATCGTTATCAAGCATAACCAGATATCGATGATAACCTTTAAATTGGGTAAATACCGATGGTTCCTGCTCTATGGTAGCACTGCTTATTCTGAATGCGAAATCTCTATCAGCGTAGTTTGCTGTTTTTGGATAGATCATATATTCATACGTCAATCCACCGCTCCAAACAGCGGGTTTACAATTTTCTTTGGGTAAAAGGTGTAGGGTCATTTTTTTATTATTGGAGGTTCAGAGAGGCAAAGGTTTTTCTGAGTTACTAAGTTTTTTTAGTTTTTACTTTCAAACCTCAAACCTCAAACCTGAAACTTGAAACTTGAAACTTGAAACAAATAAAACTAAATAACCTTCTCTAAGTAAATAAACTCCAGAGGTTTTTCAGAAATAGTAACATGAATTTCACTTACTGGAAAAGCTTCTCTCTCGCCTGTATCAACGTAGCCGTGACGTTTGTACCACGCAATAAGTTCATCCCGAACCGAGATCACCGTCATAATAATACTGGATAATCCCAAAGCTTTCGCATGATTTTCAGCTTCTGCCAGCATTTTTTTTCCGATACCGCTGTTTTGTAATTCCGGTGAAACCGTTAACATTCCGAGATACAATTGCTGTCCTTTTTCGACCAGTAAAACCGAACCTATAATTTGGTCATTTTCGGTGTATTTTAGAATGGTGTTTTTAGGATCCAGAAAAATTTCGGTCATTTCCTGTTCGTCAGTTCTTTTTCCTTCTAATAAATTGGCTTCGGTTGTCCAGCCTTTTTTGGAGGTTTCGCCTCTGTAGGCCGAATTGATTAAAACGGTTAACGCCGGAATGTCCTGTAAGGAAGCTTTTGTAATCATGAATTATTGTAGTTGTAATTTAGCTTTAATGTATTGGCTGTAATTAATTTTAACACATAGAGACATAGGTTCAGTATTTTTGAAAAAGACGTTTCACTTTATTTTAATTCACATATACTTCTATGTGAAAGAAATTTGTTTCTCTTTTTCGTTCTCTTTGATTGTGCTTAAAAATCTATGTTTCTATGTGTTAAATCAATTTTTGTTCATTAAACCCAAGAGGTTCTATTTAGTATTTTGCAGGTTGTCCGGCTTTAGGTAAGGATTGCTTAATGAAAGTTCTGATGTCTTCGTTGGCAGCTTCCAGATCGGCTTTTCTTAGGTACATCATGTGACCGCTTCTGTAACCTTTCCATGACATTCTATCGGTTAGTTTTCCGCTTGGATCCATTTGCCATAAATCGTATTTTGAATTAAAGTAATCGCAGGCGCCATCGTAATATCCGGATTGTACCATGACATGCAAATATGGATTTTGTGCCATAGCTTGTCTCAGGTTTTCGCCTGTTTTATCATTCGATCTGTCCCAAGGATGCACAGAGCCGAACATATTGTATTTAAAATCTGTTTTATAGTTCAGATTGTTACGCAGGTACATATTGATGGCAGGCGTAAACGAGTGCAGCCAGGAAGTAAGTTCGGCATTAAAATCAGGGCTTTCGCCTGAGTCTTTGCGGTCAATTCCTTTGTATCTCGAATCAAGTCTTCCTACCGTATAGCCCTTATCTCTTAGCAGTTCTTTCCAAAAATAATCATAAGGAAGGTCCAAATTGTTTTGCTGGATCACTTTCTCCGGAATACCGGAATAACGTGCTATTTTAGCGCCAATTTCTTTTCTTTTTTGTTCGTTCAGAGATCCTCCTTTGGTCAATGCAGGAAGAAGTTCGTTGACGGTAAAATCTTCCACTTCGGGTAACATATCCGTTAAATCTTTGTTTTGCAGATCAGGAGGAAGCATTTTGTGGTACCAGGCAGTAGCTGCAAAATAAGGCAATTTAAGAGCAGCATCAGAAACCACGCCACGTGTTATTCCTAATTCAGTTGGAGAAACCAAAATCACTCCGTTAAGATACATCCACTGACTGTTTTGCAATTGAAGCGCTAATCCCGAAACACGGGTTGTACCATAACTTTCACCAATTAGGTATTTAGGAGAAGCCCAGCGATTGGTACGGGTTACAAAACCATTGATCCAGTCGGCCAGATATTTAATGTCGGCATTTACGCCAAAGAATTTTGTAGTAGGAATGTCTTTGCTGGTAGGTCTGGAATAAGCCGTATTCACAGGGTTTACAAAAACAATATCGGCAACATCTAAAATCGAATATGGATTTTCCTTTATTCCGTAAGGTTGTACAGGATATCCCTCATCATCAATGTTTAAGAGACTCGGTCCTGTGTAAGCAATCTGCATCCAAACCGAAGCAGAGCCCGGACCACCGTTAAAGGAAATAACTAGCGGACGCGAAGCCTGATCTTTTACATCAGAACGCTCATAATAGGTGTAGAACAATCCGGCAATTGCTTTTCCGTCTTCGTCCCAAACCGGCATCGTACCTGTTGTAGCTTTGTAAGGAACTTTTTGTCCTTTTATGGTAACGGAGTGATTGGTGATCACACTAGCATCCGGATTGAAAGTAAGATTAGAAGGCGAATTTTCTTCTTTTGCAGGGGCTTGGGGAGCTTTTGGTTTTGATTCCTGAGCAGATGAAATTAAGGATCCGGCTAAAAGGAATACAAATAATGTTTTTTTCATAAAAGTAGGGTGTTAATAGAAATTAATGCTCTAAACAGGTGGCTGTATTTAGAATTTTTAAAGATATAAAAATAATCATAAGTGAGGGTTTTTAATCTCTAAGAGAGGAGAAGTAATTTTAGGAAGGTCTAAGTGGGATAGGGATCCCCCATGTTTTTTGAATAGCCTCCTGCTTTAGCTGGAGGTTTTAGGAAGTTTTCATTGTGGCTTTAGCCAAAAATAAGTATTTGGCTAAAGCCCAATTCTTATTTTTGAATACAAAACCCCTAGCTGAAGTTGAGGGCTATTGAAGTGATTTATATTGAAGTTAATTTTTTAGATTTTTTTTTGAATAGCGTCCAGCTTCAACTGGAGAAAATAAAGAAGAGAATAGGAAATGGCTTTAGCCGAATTTTTTGTGATTTAATTTGTTTGTGTTCGGGAGCAGGATGAAATCAACAATTTTCTAACTTCCCCTCTAAGGATTATTACTAAATAGAATAATGGTTTTTGATTTATTTTTAAGAGCAAAATACTTACTTTTGGCGCCTCATTTGGGGAAAGCCCTACTAATTAATTTTTACAAACTAAATATGAAATTTAAAAAATTACTATTACTCTTTTTACCGCTTATTTTTTTTAGCATTGTTTCCTGCTCTTCTGATTCTGAAAATCCACAACCCACTATTAAAAATCCTGAGGTTATAGATCCTGTGACTAAAAAAATAAGCACAGCTAAATATTCCTATGATGGGGGGCATCCTTTACCATACACTTTGAATGAAGTAAAACATGAGTTTGATAATTTGAATAGAATTAGCAAAATTAGCATGGATGGTTGGATTTATGGTGTTACTTATGTGAGTTCTGATATCATAAAAATTAATTTGATAGAAGATCCTGTCGCCGGATATAAAAACTATTCAGAAAAAACACTGAAATTAAAAAATGGAGATATTACCACTATAATTGAGAGAAGCTCTTTTTTAAACGAAAGTACAAATGAAGCATTTGGTGCAAAGATAGATTCTGTTACTTTTGCTTATTCGGATCGTTATCTTTCTAAAATTCAATACTATTCAAGTAAAGATAATGGAAAAAGCTATACTTTAGGAGGTCAATTTGACTTTCAAGTTACAGATGGAAATATTACTCAGCTTAAAAGAACTAATATTTCTATAGGGAATGTTAATATTATGAAATATAAATACGATAACAGTGCTTATATTAATTTTGGAGATATTAACTTTGAAACTCCTATTTTCTGTGTTAGTGGAGCATTTGCAACTTTTTTTGATGACAAGTTAGGTAAAAAGAGTAAAAATAATATCGTAGATATAGAATTTGATAACAATGAAGATATCGTTTTTATGGTAGGTTATACCTATTTTAAAAACATTAGCATAAAAAGAAATTTTGATAAATCCGGAGAATTAAATGAGATTTTAATGTCAGGAACTACCTATAGGTATTCAAAGAACGGTCCTACTACTACGACTAGTACTAAAACTTTTTCGGATGCAAAAGTGAATTTGATTTATAAGTAATTAGAAGGAATAACTGTAAAATTAAAAAGTTCGCAAAGTTTAAACCAAACTTTGCGAACTTTTTAAATTTTTGGAAATTCTAAGCGGTATAAACTAAGAATCTTTAGTCAAAAGCATAAACTTCTACCTTAAAAGTAAGTAATTTCAAAGTTTCTTTAAAAAAAAGATACTATTACCCCAGAAAATCCTCGCTATCGCGAGCGTCTCGCTGGTGTCCGTTCCAATTGATTTTTGAATTTCTTTGTGTTCACGAGCGGGACGCTCGCGCTAGCGGGGAATTGCTTTGTGGGCACGGATTGCAAATCCGCGCTATCGTTGCGGAGATAAATCTGCGCGATCAGGGTTATTACTCTTTTGTAGATAATGGTAATATGTTGGCAATTAGAAAGTTTCGTGTTCAAGTATAGTATTGCCATTGCTATCGCTAGCGCGAGCGTCTCGCTCGTGCCCGCTTCAATTGGCTTTTGAATTTCTTTGTGTTCACGAGCGGGACGCTCGCGCAAGGGAAATAATTATTCTAATATTTTAATTGTATTATAGAACTTAAAAGCATCAGACTAGCTAAAGAAGCCAGAAATAAGATTAATTCTTTTTTAATATTGTAAAATACTTTTTCTTCCCTTAATTTATACAAAATAGAAATTACAAATAAGATAATAGCATTGAAAAACAATGTGAAAACAGATAGAAATACTATAAAATAATTAATGGAATAACTTTCAAATCCATTAGAAAGTAAAGTAAAAATTATAGCAAACAATAATATTGAAATTAAAAACCAAGATGAGATTCTTATTAGATTTTTAATGACTTCAAATTTTTCAAAATTATATATTTTACTCATGTTTTGATATTGTTTTTAGGTTTTAAAGATTAATAAATTATTGAAAAGCGCATCTTACATAGCTAATTTGTTTTTTACAGAAATCTATTTTAGTTTAGGAATTTTAAATACTACTTGAAACTTGCTTCTCTTTGTGTTCACGAGCGGGACGCTCGCGCTAGCGGGGGCATGGTATTTAATATGATGTAATTTTATTCCAAATTCTTGCCAAAAAACCTTCTTTATTAGCTTTAGAAATAATTGTAATATAGCTAGTTTCTTCTTGTTTTAATTCGATTTGATTTATTGGAATTAATTTTAATTCACTATCGGTATAAACTATTAAATTCTTTTTTTCTTTGTCAAGGTATAGAGATCTTATTTCGCTTGTTAAATCTACTATAACTTCTCGGAGTATTTTTTGTTCACGTTTATCGATAAAAAGTAGTATTTTTCCTTTGCCTACAAGAATAATATTTTCATTTGTAAAAGTTAGAAAACTTAAAGCATGTTGTGATGTATATTGTGAAATATCTATTTCCCAAATTTTATTGATTTCCCCATCTTCAAATGAATAATATTCTAAATCATTAGGAAATGATACAATAAATTCATTGTCATTAAAAGCAAAGTCACTAGAAGTATTTTCCCATTCTTTAAAAAAGGTATGGATAAAACTAATGCTTAAATCATTTTTAAGATTATATAAATTAAAATAGGTTTCTTGATCATAACTCATAAAGGAAATTAAATTTTCATTCTGATTTATTTTTGGAAAAAGAGTTCCATCTTCGGCTTTAGTTCTGCTGATTATTTTGAAATCTTTTGATAGTAAAACTATTTCCCAATTTTGGGAACTTCCAATATATAAACCTTTTGAAGGAAGATATGTGATTTGATCTAAAACTAGATCATTTGGTAATTTTATAGAACGAGTAAGATTAAAAGTTTTTTGTTCAAGAATGAGTAATTGATTATCACCTGTTGGAACAATAACATGGTTACTTTCATCAAAAGTAAAGTTCCTTATTGTTGAAGTATCAATATTTACAATTTGATCAACGATTAATTTATCATCTTGTTTTAGATATCGTATAAGGTTAGAGTTTTTAGTTAATGCAATAAACCAATCTGATTTAAACGAACTTTGTTTTATAAAAAAGATTCTTTGATAGACATAATCCTCTTTTACGATATTTTCTACTTTATTAGAAATTAATTCAATATAATGGTTTCTAAAATGATTTAAAATATTTTCGCATTTTCCTTGTTTTGCCAAATAGTAGGGCGTTCTCTGACTATTATCTTTTCTCCATTCACATCCGTTATTATATGCAAAATCAAACACAGTTGGCAAATCAAGCCAAGCTAATTTATGGAGTAAATTACTGTTGTTGTTATCGCAGCCATTTAGATCAATCTTATGATTTAAATAGATCATTATAGATTCAATTGACTTACATTTTAAATATTGAGGTTCATTTTGATCAATTTGCGCTCCATTAGTTATTAATAAATCAATTATTTTAACTTTATCATTAGATGTCGCGACAAAAAGTTCTTTATCATTCATCGTTGCACCATTATCGAGAAGATATTTTGCAATTTCGTAATTTTCTGCCCAGCATAATGGAGTTGCGTATACACCACTTCTTTCAGCATTTACATTTGCATTTTTTTTAATCAGGTATTTAACCATTTCAAAATTACCACTTAATGCAGCAGTGTGTAAAGGAGTGTCATCCATCCAGCCTTTTAAATGAATTTCTTCAGGGTTTTTCTTTAAATAATGGATTGCTTCGGAATTTTGATGTTCTTTGATAAGAGTGAAAATTTCTGGCGTTTGAGTATGGTCTTTTTGATAGATGTTCATCTTAAAAAAATTGATATTATGCACGTTTTTTAAAACTTGTCTAATGTAAATATAAAAACCACAAATCACACATAGATATTTGTGTAACTTGTAGTTTAAAATTTTGTAAAGGGACAAGCTTTTAGCTCAAAAACATCTTCAACTCCTCATAACCCTTAATCTTCACACTAACTTTCTCCTCATTTATAACACTCTCAATCTGTTCCGGAATCGGAATCGTAATTCCTAGCGCCGGTTCAACCACATCTAAGAATTTAATAGGATGAGCGGTTTCTAAGAAAATACCAATGGTGTTAGGGTGTTTTTCCAGTTCTTTTTTTAAACCTAGATAACCAACAGCACCATGTGGTTCTGCAATATAACCGTTTGTGTTATAAATATTTTTTAGAGCAATAAGGGTTTCTTCGTCAGTATAGCTATAAGATGAGAAGTCTTTTTCGAAAGCTTTTAAGTCGTTGTTGTACAATTCCTGAATTCTAATAAAGTTGCTTGGGTTACCAACGTCCATAGCGTTGGAGATTGTCGCTTTAGAAGGTTTTGGGTCGTATTTACCGCTTTCTAAGAATCTTGGTATCGTGTCGTTTACGTTGGTGGATGCTACAAAATGTTCGATAGGCAATCCTAATCTCTTTGCCATAATTCCGGCACAGATATTCCCGAAGTTTCCACTTGGGCAAGAGAAAACCAGTGGTTTGTTTTGGCTCTTCAAAGCTTTATAAGCAAAGAAAAAATAGAACATTTGTGGCAACCAGCGCGCAATATTAATCGAATTGGCCGAAGTCAGGTTTTTATGCGCTAAAGTTTCATCTAAAAAGGCTTTTTTAACCATATCCTGACAATCGTCAAAAACACCATCAACTTCAAGGGCTTTTATGTTTTGTCCTAAAGTAGTCAATTGTTTTTCCTGAATGTCGCTCACCTTTCCTGACGGATATAAAATCACCACATCGACACCGTCAACGCCTAAAAAACCACTGGCAACCGCTCCGCCTGTATCTCCGGAAGTGGCCACAAGAACAGTGTTTTTAGCGTCTTTATTGTCTCTGTTGAAGTACCCCAGACAGCGTGACATAAAACGTGCTCCAACGTCTTTGAAAGCCATCGTAGGGCCGTGGAATAATTCTAAGGAGTAGATTCCGTCTTCGACTTTCACTACCGGAAAATCAAAAACTAAAGTATCCGCAATGATTTCTTTTAATTTGTCTGCCGGTATTTCATCGCCAACGAATTGTTTGATCGCTTCAAAAGCAATGTGCTCGTGGCTTAAATTTTCAATTTCATCAAAAAACGAAGGGTCTAAAGGAGTGATTTTTTCAGGGAAATATAATCCTTTATCACTGGCGAGTCCTTGTATTACCGCTTCCTGAAACGAAACCTTTGGGGCGTTATGGTTTAAACTGTAGTATTTCATTTTTTTAGTGCTTTAGGCTTTTTTGCTTTAAGCTTTAGGCAATAAGCTTTAAGCTTTTGTCTTGTTTGCAATTCATAGCCTTTAAATTATTCAAATATTTTTAATCGCATTTTTTGTCAGGCTGAGCGAAGTCGAAGCCAGGGCAAAGAATTACGCAATGGTTTTAAGCTTATTGCCTAAAGCCTATTGCTTAAAGCGTCCCGTCTTAAAGGACGCGGACACCATCCGGATTAATTTTCGAAACGTGAATTTCATACGGTAAATTCATTTTTTCGTAAACGTCGCTCATGGCTTTGGCGATTTGGTTTGCAGTTTCTTCTCCACGGCTTAAAGCGAAGATAGAAGGACCGGAACCTGAAATTCCTGAACCCAATGCACCGTTTTCAAGTGCTGTTTGTTTGATTTGGTCGAATCCCGGGATCAAAACACTTCGTAAAGGCTCCACAATTTCGTCGTGAAGCGAACGTCCGATTAAGTCGTAATCTTTGGTGTATAATCCTGCGACCAATCCGCCTACATTTCCCCATTGCATGATGGCACTTTTTAGCGAAACGTTTTGTTTTAGTACCGAACGTGCATCCGAAGTTTTCAATTCAATTTGAGGATGAACGACAGTTGCGAACAATTCTTCAGGGCTGTCAATTCGGATAATGTCTAAGGGACTATAACTTCTTACCAAAGTAAAACCGCCTAAAAGGGCAGGAGCAACGTTATCGGCATGAGCGTTTCCGCTGGCTAATTTTTCACCCTGCATGGCAAATTGCACCAAATCCTTGCGGGAATAAGGGCGCCCCAGAAGCTCATTGATTCCAAAAACCGCTCCCGCAGAACTCGCAGCACTGCTTCCGATTCCGCTTCCGGCTTTGATATGTTTGTAAATTTCAATTTCAAATCCGCAATCTACGTCAAGTGTCTCCAACATGGCCAAAGCTGCGACCCCCGAAACGTTTTTCTCGGTCTCTAAAGGCAAATCGGCTCCCTCAATTTTGGTAATTCGAATTCCTTTTTGAGCTACTTTTCGAACAATCATTTCGTCGCCCGCATTATCCAGGCAAAGTCCCAATACGTCAAATCCACAGGAGAGATTAGCGATTGTGGCCGGGCAAAATAGTTTTATTTGTGTCATTATTTAGTTGTTTCAGGTTTCAAGTTTTAAGTTTCAAGTTGCTGGAACCTGAAACTTGAAACTTGAAACAAAAAATTATATATTTCCAATTCGAATCACATCCGCAAAAATTCCCGATGCGGTAACGGCTGCACCTGCACCTGCACCTTTGATTAGCAAAGGCTGATCTACGTAGCGATCGGTGTAGAAAAGTACAATATTGTCTTTTCCTTCCAGATTGTAAAAAGGATGCTCTTTTGGAATGAATTGCAGACCAACACTTGCTTTTCCGTTTTCGAATTGTGCTACATATTTCAATCTGGAATCTTTGCTTACTGCTTCGTCGTAGATTTTTGAAAAATGAGGAGCATGTTGTGTTAAAGAAGCAAAGAAATCTTCGTTGTTAGTTGTGGCAAGACATTCCGCTGGCAGGAACGATTCGTTGGTGATGGCGTCAATATCCATTTCGTAACCGCTTTCGCGAATCAGGATCAGGATTTTACGCGCTACGTCGATTCCGCTTAAGTCAATTTTCGGATCTGGCTCTGTGAAACCTTGTACTCCGGCTTCTTTTACCACATCGTGAAAAGAATTGTCTTTATCGAAATTGTTGAAAATGAAGTTCAGACTTCCGGATAAAACCGCCTGAATTTTATGTACTTTATCACCCGAAGCGATTAAGTTTTTCACGGTATCAATAATAGGCAATCCAGCTCCAACATTGGTTTCAAATAAAAATGGAGCATTGTACTGAAGGGATAAATTCTTTAATTTTTTATAATTATCATAGGCAGATGAACAGGCAATTTTGTTGCAGGTAACCACCGCAATACTTTGTTTTAAGAAATTTTCGTAGGTTTCAGACACGCTTGCACTTGCAGTAATATCAACAAAGATGCTGTTACGCAAGTTTAGTTCCTTTGCACGGGCGATGAAAGCTTCTTTATTAGCCTTTTCACCTTGATCTAAAGCCGATTGCCAGTCTTTTAACGAAATTCCGTCCTCTTCAAAAAACATTTTTCTGGAATTTGACAACGCGATCACACGAACGTTAATCTTCAAATTATCTTTTAAAAACTTTCTTTGATTGTGAATTTGTTCGATGAATTTTTCACCCACATTTCCAACACCCATCACAAACAAATTGAGCTGTTTGGTGTTTTCTTCAAAGAAATTTTCGTGCAGCGTATTCAATGCTTTCTTAACATCCCTTTCGTTAATTACAGTTGAGATATTACGCTCAGAGGCTCCTTGTGCAATAGCACGGATGTTGACATTGTTTTTTCCTAAAGTGCTAAACATTCTACCGCTTAAACCTTGATGATTCTTCATGTTTTCGCCCACCAAAGCGATAATGCACAGGTCTTTTTCGACGATACAGGGATCAACTTTATTTTGCGAAATTTCGACTTCAAAGGCTCTGTTGATGGCAGCCTCGGCATTATCTGCATCCGAATTCAGGATTCCAATACAAATGGAATGCTCAGAAGAAGCCTGAGTGATAAAAATAACGTTGATTTTTTCCTGGGACAGTACTTCAAACAAACGTTTTGACGAACCTGAAACTCCAATCATTCCAGGACCTTCAAGTGTTACCATTGAAATATTATCGATATGACTGATTCCTTTTACAACCGTATCTTTTGATAAAACCTGATCTGAAATTAAGGTTCCTTCAGCTTCCGGTTCAAAAGTATTTTTGATTAAAATTGGAATGTTTTTTCTTAAAACGGGCTGAATCGTTGGCGGATACAGCACTTTGGCACCAAAATGTGATAATTCCATAGCTTCCTGATAAGAGATTGTTGCAATAGGGTGGGCCTGTTTAACGATTTTTGGATTGGCCGTAAACATTCCGTTCACGTCAGTCCAGATTTCTAATTGTTCCGCTTCAAGTGCTCCGGCAACAATAGCAGCGGTATAATCAGAACCTCCACGGCCCAAGGTAGTGGCGATTCCGTCAAGAGTTTGAGAAATAAATCCCGGAAGAATATTAATTTTAGATTTATTTTCGGCAAAATACGTTCTGATCAATTGGTTGGAAACTTCAAAATTTACAACCGCTTTTCCAAAGTTATTGTCGGTTTTAATCAGTTCGCGGCTGTCTTTGTAAACCGCATTTTTATCAATTTGCTGATACGCCTGCGCAATGATGTAAGACGAAAGTAATTCTCCAAAACTTAAAATAGTGTCGGCAGTTCTGGGAGATAACTCACCCAGTAAGAAACAACCGTCTAACAAAGTTTCTAAATGATTGATGATTCTTTTTACATGGCTCAACAAACTGCTTTGTTCGCTGACCGGGATAAGTACTTTTAAAGTGTCAAGGTGTTTTTTCTCAATTTCGCCCACAATTTCTCTGAAGCTTTCGTCATTTGCTGCTGCTTTTGCTGCTGCCAATTGCAGTAAATCAGTGACTTTGCTTAAGGCTGATACCACAACAACCAATTGGCTCTGCTTCGATTTTTGATTTATGATTTCGAGAACTAATTTTATATTTTGTGCATTGGCAACCGAAGTTCCGCCAAATTTTAATACTTTCATTTTTGATGTTTTTAATAAGGCGCAAAGATTTTTAGTAACAAAGGTTCAAAGGTTATCAACTTTGAACCGAAACTGAAAACTGCGACTATTTTTTTCTTTGTAAATGTTTTTTATGTATCCAATAACTCTCTTCTTTTTAGAAAAAAAGTACTAGGTAACCTGAGTGATATGTAAAATGTATACCCCTAAGGGGTAGTAATTGTTGTAGTTGAAATTGTAATAGCAGCGATTGCAACTCTGGTTTGAGTTGTTAGTGTAGAATGATATTTTACGCTGTTACTTTTCATTTTGGTTTTTCAAAAGTACAGTTTTTTATAAAAGTTAAAAATCTTTCCGGTCTTTTTATGAATATTTTAAAAATTCAAAATTCAGCAAATCAATATTGAGCTTTTTGTCAGAATTGTGTGTATTAAATTGATGGATTCATATAATTATTGAAGCTTATCTTTAAAAGAGATATGATTAATAGTCTGATTTTTAATCTCGAAAAACATTGAAAAGCGTCATTAGTCTATAAAATCGGTAGGAATTAATTGCTTTTGCTGTTTTCTTGTTAAAAAACAGAGGAGTTCTTTTATGATAAAAAGATGCCCTTGGTTTTGTCTGATTACTATTGTGAAAAGAGCAAAATCGGGGAATTCGTGAGAATCATTTTTTAATTATTAGGAATAAATGTTGCTTTTTAATATTGATTTGCTGAATTTTGAAGTCTTAAAATTTAAACAGCATGAAAGAAATTCATTATATAAGCACAGAAACCCTAAGTTTAGAAGCTTTACAGGAAATTATTGTCAATCAAAAAACACTTGAATTATCAGAAGAAGCAAAGGTAAACGTTCAAAAATGTCGTGATTATCTCGATAAAAAAATGGCTTCACATTCTGAACCTATTTACGGAATCAATACAGGTTTTGGCTCGCTTTGTAATGTGAAAATTTCGAATGAAAATTTATCGAAACTTCAGGAGAATCTTGTAAAATCGCATGCTTGCGGAACAGGAGAAGAGGTTCCGGCCGAAATTGTAAAATTGATGCTGTTGCTTAAGATCCAATCGTTGAGCTACGGACATTCAGGAGTTCAATTGCAGACTTTAGAGCGTTTGGTGGATTTTTACAATAATGATATTCTTCCGGTGATTTATACTCAGGGATCCTTAGGGGCTTCGGGAGATTTGGCACCTTTGGCACATTTATCATTACCTTTATTAGGTGAGGGTGAGGTTCTTTTTGAAGGTAAAAAAACAACTGCAGCCGAAGTTTTAAAACATTTTAACTGGGAACCAATTGTTTTACAGTCTAAAGAAGGTTTGGCTTTATTAAATGGAACTCAGTTCATGAGTGCGTACGGAGCACATATTTTATTAAAAGCATATAAATATTCTTATTTGGCAGATTTGATCGGAGCAATTTCATTAGAAGGTTTTGATGGAAGAATTGAGCCTTTTAACGAATTGATCCATTTTATACGTCCTCACAAAGGACAGATTGTAACGGCACAGCGCCTTACTGAATTTTTGGAAGGAAGCGAAATTATTGCTCAGGAGAAAAAACACGTACAGGATCCGTATTCTTTCCGTTGCATGCCTCAGGTTCACGGTGCTTCAAAAGACGCCATTGATTACGTTAGAAAAGTATTCAAAACCGAAATCAACTCTGTTACAGACAATCCTAATATCTTCATTGAAGCAGATCAGATTATCTCAGGAGGAAATTTCCACGGACAGCCTTTAGCTTTGGCTTTGGATTTTATAGCAATCGCTTTGGCAGAACTAGGCAGTATTTCTGAAAGAAGAACGTATCAGTTAATTTCAGGATTGCGTAATCTTCCGGCATTTTTGGTAGATAATCCGGGATTGAATTCAGGATTTATGATTCCGCAATACACAGCGGCAAGTATCGCAAGTCAGAACAAACAATTGGCTACACCTTCGAGTATAGATAGTATTGTTTCAAGTAACGGACAGGAAGATCACGTAAGTATGGGAGCAAACGGAGCCACAAAAGCATTACGTGTTATGGACAACTTAGAGCGTATTTTAGCTATCGAATTGATGAACGCTTCACAGGCGATTGCTTACAGAGAACCTTTGAAATCAAGTGATTTTATTGAAACATTCTTAAGCAGTTACAGAGAAGTGGTGCCTTTGGTTAAAGAAGACAGAATCCTGCATTATGATATTGAAAAAACAGTTGAATTCCTTGACAGTTTTCAAATTGAAAACGATTTGTTAACAATGGCTTAACATGGCAAAATAATATTGAAGTAATTTTGCACTATCAAAAATATAAAAATGTCAATAAACAGTATTTTCCAATTTTTAGTGCCGAAAGACAAGAAATTCTTTCCACTTTTTGAAGAGGCTTCAAGCAATCTAATTGAGTTAGCTTCTAATTTACACGAAGCTGTAAACCTTCCATTGAAAGAAAGAGAAGTTCTTTTTCAAAAAATTGATGAGTTAGAGCAAAAAGGAGAAGACATTACACGTCAAACCAATCTTGAATTGAGTAGAAATTTTATTACTCCATTTGACAGAGAGGATATTCATACATTGATTACTTCAATTGATAACGTTGCCGATTACCTTCATGGTGCGGCAAGTAGAATGAAATTATATCAGGTAGATAAGATTACAAAGTCAATCAGAAAGATGACCGAAATTAACCTTGAAGCTTGTCAGAACATCGACAGTGCTGTAAAAGAGTTAAGTAACTTAAAAAACATGAACATTATCAAAGAAGCTTGTGCCAGAATTAATAAATTGGAGAACAAGTCGGATAACGTTTATAACAAAGCAGTTTTTGAAATTTTTGAAAACGAAACAGACGCAAAAAATATCATTAAGTATAAAGAAGTGTTATCTGTTTTAGAATCAGCAACAGACAAATGTAAGAGTGTTGCGAACATACTGGAATCTATTTCTGTAAAACATTCTTAATTCAATTTATTTCATTCTGAAGTTATAATTTATGACGCTACTTATAATTATTATAGTATTAGCTTTAATTTTTGATTACATCAACGGTTTTCATGATGCGGCAAATGCTATAGCGACTGTTGTTGCGACCAAGGTTCTGACGCCTTTTCAGGCCGTTCTTTGGGCAGCATTTTTTAACTTTCTGGCCTATTGGGTTTTTGGATTTGGTGTTGCCGATACGGTTGCTAAAACAGCGCACACCATGGAAATTAACCTTGTTGTAATCCTCGCAGGAGTTATAGCAGCTATTTGTTGGAATTTATTGACTTGGTGGTTAGGGATTCCTTCAAGTTCTTCTCATACGCTGATTGGTGGTTTTGCCGGAGCAGCAATTGCTCATGCGATCGCTGTACATGGATTTTCAGGTTATGTGGGCGAAGACGGAACAACGCATTACTGGTACGAAATCGTAAGCTGGTACAAGGCTGGTAAAGAAGGAGCAATGCCTTCAGGAGTACTTATTATTATCGCTTTTATTGTATTGGCGCCATTATTGGGAGCATTGGCTTCTTACTTGATTTCGATCTGGTTGTTGAATGCTTCACGTAAAAGTATTGGGCCAAAAATATTTACTGTAGCACTGATGATTGCGACAATCTGGATGGTGAGCAGTTTAATGATTCCTTATTCAGAGATTGTTGAGCATGGAAAACCACGTTTTGAGTCTCATTTTTGGAGTGTAGCTTTTGATCCGCATAATATTAAATGGTTTTTAGTTGCTTTTATCATCTTAACCGTAAGTTTGTTTTGTTTGATATTCAGTAGTTTAAATCTTCATCAGGCAGATGCTGCTTTGAAAAAAATGCAATTATTATCTTCTGCGGCTTTTAGTTTAGGTCACGGAGGGAATGATTCTCAAAAAGTAATGGGTATTATTGCAGCTGCGGTAGCGGTTTATATCAACACTAATCCTGGTGTACACATGGATTCCTGGTTAGATGTTGTTTTGCCAAACGATGATTTAGGGGTAAAAGGAGTAATGCCGGGATGGATTCCTTTGGCTTGTTATTCTGCAATTGCAGCGGGAACTTTAAGTGGTGGATGGAAGATTGTCAAAACAATGGGTTCCAAAATCACAAAAGTAAGTTCGTTTGAAGGAGTTGCAGCCGAAACTGCAGGAGCTTTAACGCTTTATTTTACAGAACACTTAAAAATTCCGGTAAGTACAACACATACGATTACGGGTTCTATTATTGGAGTTGGATTAACAAAACGTGTTTCTGCAGTTCGTTGGGGAGTTACCGTTAGTTTAATCTGGGCATGGATACTAACCATTCCAATTTCAGCAATATTAGCCGGTTTGGTTTACTTTGTATTGAGTGTGTTTATTTAGTAAAATGATTATTGTAAAATGTGAGATGTAAATCACATTTTCTTAATATATTTTAAAGCCGATTTCAATTTGAAATCGGCTTTTTTGTTTGGTATGATGGGTTGTTTTGAAATTATAATGTATTTATATTTACTCAAAAATAAAGAAATACAGATTGGAAACAGAGCTATTGAATCAGATAGAAAGAATAAAAAGGAAGTTGATCCTGGCGAAAAATGCAGACAAGGATTTGCAAGTGTTTGGGGCTGACAGTCATAAATATATTGTAAAAGAAACGGTAAATAAAGATAAAATCTTAGCGTTTGAGAAGGAGTATGATGTACAGCTTCCAGAGGATTATAGAGCATTTTTAGTACACGTTGGCAACGGAGGGATCTCCTATGAGAATTCCGCTGCAGGACCTGGTTACGGGATATTTCCGTTTGGAGAAAATGTCGACGAATTCGTTTCTGAGAATGCAAAAAAATACCTGAAAGAAGATTGTAAGCTGGATCTAACAATGTCTGACTCATTTTGGGAGGATTTAAACAGGATCATAGAAGAAAATGATGAGATTTCGAATGAAGATTTTTATGCTGAATTAGGAAAGATATTTTCGGGATTATTGCCTATCGGTACTCAAGGATGTACTTATTATTACGCTCTTGTTTTAAACGGTGAATGGAAAGGCCGGATTGTTAATGTTGATATCGAGAGACAGAAACCTTTCTTTGTTTTTGAATCTAATTTTTTAGATTGGTACGAAAGATGGCTTGATGAAATTATTCCCGAAAGTACAATGGCAAAGGAACCGGATTTATTTCGCTATACATTAGGAGGATTGTCAGGTTATATTTTAGAAGTGTATTTTTCTACGGAGGATAAAGAAGTTAAAATGGAGTGTTTGAACGGAGTTTTAAAAAAGAACACTGTAGGGTCTGAAATTCTTACTGTTTTAGAAGAGCAGTATAAGGTAAGCTCAGGAGAAATTCAAAAAACAATACTTCAGGTACTTGCTAAGTTTGATTATGAGCGTTCAAAACTTTATTTGCTTGATTTTGCAAAAGAGAATTTACTGGCTGTCTTTCAGTTTGTATTTTGGTACGCAAAAGACAAAAGTGCGGACTGGATAGAGGTTATAAAAGCAAATGCTGATACGATTGAAGATGATGAAACCTTTAGATTTTGTACTTATTTGTTAAAAGAAACGAAGTTGGATTATGGTGAAATTATTGTCCCGTTTATGTTTAATAAAAGTGAAGAAATACGAGTGAGTGCTTATTATGCACTTGGTCAAATGGGTAATAAAAACAAGTATCTCAGTGTTTTTATCGAAGGGCTTCAAGATAGTTCAAATAGAGTTATTCATGCAACTTTGCAGGCATTGGATGGGGTAGAGGATAAAAGGCTTTTAAAGCATTATAAGGCGATTGCAGAAAAATTTCTAAAAGAAAAAGATTATATTCTGGCAAATCTCAATCACAGATTAAAAGCGTATGGTTTGACAAATAAAACGATTAAGAAAATTAATACTGATTTTGAAACCGATAACCAGGGTAAGGAATTGTATTAATTTTGGAAAAAAAAGCTAGTTTCTTTATTGAAACTAGCTTTTTTTAGTAGGGGTTATTCTTTTGAAAATAAATAATCTTTTCCGTACTGTTTCAGAAGTATTTCTTTGTTCTATTTTTCTTCAAGCATAGAAGAATTACATTCGTTGTTGCTCTTCGCATAGCCTAAAGAGTAGCCGTGACAGATGTAAGTATGGTAGGGGTTATTTTTGTAAATTCTTTCTATTGTGTTTTCGCTTGTAATGTGTTTGTTTAAGATTCTGTTTGTCTTTTGAAATAATGCTAATGGTGCCGTCAATTTCAAGCATAGCAAGCTTTACATCAGTTAAATGCTCTAGGCCATGTTCGCGCGCCGCTTCTTTTAATTCTTCGTGCGAAATGTCTAGTTTGCTCAAAATTTTAAAATCCAATTCTCCATTATGAATCAGGATTTCAGGTTTATCCAGTAGTAAATTGCTGAGACCTTTGTATTTGTGTGTTAGTTTTTTGATGATGTAGTTGATGATAAATAATGCCAATGCAGCAACTAAGCCTCCCCAAAGACTAGTGTCCGGGCCAACCATGGCATTTTGAACGGAATTACTAATTAATAAAATCAGAATAATATCGGCTGTATTCAATTGTGAAAGCTCTTTTTTTCCAAAGATTCTCAAAGCGATAGTCATGAAAAAATAGACGGAGAGACTTCTTAAGATAATATCTAAATAGGGAGATAGCATCATTTCGTTATGATTTGAATTAAAAAAAAAACTTTGTCAAAGTAAAACCTCAACAAAGTTGCTAAATTAATGCTTAGACATTAGGTCTAAATGAATATTTTTACTGAAAAAGAATCGATTATAATTTAAAGTTCTTTTCAATCGCTTTAATCATTTCGCCTGCTACATCTTTGTTGGTGGCGCCTTCAATTCCTTCAAGTCCCGGAGAAGAGTTTACTTCAAGTAATAATGGCCCTTTAGAAGAACGAATAATGTCAACACCTGCTACTTTTAAGTCCATAGCTTTTGCGGCTTTTATGGCTATTTTTTTCTCTTCAGCAGTTACTTTTATGACAGATGCGGTTCCTCCCAAATGGATATTAGCCCGGAATTCACCTGGCATCGCTTCACGCTGTATTGCGGCTACCACTTTACCGTCGATCACAAAACAGCGAATATCTTTTCCGTTTGCTTCTTTAATGAATTCCTGAACAAGTATATTGGCATTTAAGCTCTTAAAGGCGTTGATAACACTTTCTGCTGCTTTTTTGGTTTCAGCTAAAACAACTCCTTTTCCCTGAGTTCCTTCCAGTAATTTTACGATTAAAGGAGAACCTCCAACCATCTTGATTAAATTGTCAGTATCGAGCGGAGAATTAGCAAATCCGGTCGTTGGGATATCGATTCCGCTGTTTAAAAGAAGCTGCAAAGAGTAAAGCTTGTCACGTGATTGAGTGATTGCTGACGCAGAGTTCAGTACAAAAACCTTCAGTGCTTCAAACTGACGTGTTAAAGCACAGCCGTAAAAAGTAATGCTTGGTCGGATTCTTGGAATTATAGCATCAAATTGGTTTAGTATTTTACCACCGCGATAATGAATTTCGGGAGTTTTGGCATCCAGCTTCATATAACATTCTTTGATGTTCAAAAAATGCATTTCATGTCCGCGCATTTCACCCGCTTCCATGATTCTTTTATTGCTGTACAATTCAGGATTACTTGCCAGAAGGCCAATTCTTAATCCGGAGGTTGCTTTTTCGGAATTTTGGTACAATTCTTTTAAGGCTTCAGGACTTGGTTGTCCCAAAAGATATTTTTCTTCTGGATCAACTAATACGCGTCCGCTCATGGCTTCACGACCTAAAAGCATTCGGAATCCCATAGAATCCCTGTTAGTTAGTGTCATTTCAATTGGCCATTTGATATCGCCAATTTTTAAATGCGTCTGAATTACATAACGATGTTCTCTAAATCCGCTTGAACTTTTTACAATTCTTTTGTCAACCAACGGAGCTTCACAGTGAATGATGGTTTTAATATTATTCTGAATTGGGTTAATGTCGAATTTTACCCAATTGGCATCATTTTTTATAAAAGGAGCTATGTTTATAGCGTGCATTGCCGAAGTTTTGGCACCGGAATCGACACGAGCCTTAATTGTCGGGATTCCTAGTTCTGGAAATGAGCACCATTCTTCGCTACCTAAAATGACTTTGTTTTGAAGCATACGTTGTTTTTTATTATAGAATTTAATGGCCAAAAATAGCTATTTGCTTTTATTAAAGGTAGCAAATTATTTAAAAAAAATACCCGTTATGTTATGAAAACGTAACGGGTATGTTATTCTTGTTATAAATTTAAACTAATCTATTGATTTGTTGGTTCTTCAGCTTTATGGATTTCTACAGAAAGTTCCTGAGAATCATCTTTAAGATCCATTAAGATTTCATCACCAGAATGTATTTTTGAAGTGATGATCTCCTCGGCTAATAGATCTTCAACATATTTCTGAATCGCTCTTTTTAGAGGTCTTGCGCCAAATTGTCTGTCGAAACCTTTTTCTGCAATAAAGGCTTTTGCTTTATCGGTAAGACTTAAGGTGTATCCTAATTCTGAAACTCGGCTGTACAATTTTTTAAGTTCAATTTCGATAATCAAGTCAATATCGGCTTTTTCTAAGGCATTGAATACGATTACATCATCAATTCTGTTTAAGAATTCAGGTGCGAAAGTTTTCTTCAATGCATTTTCGATAATGCTTTTTGAGTTTTCATCGGCCTGAGCCACTTTTGCAGCAGTTCCGAATCCGACACCTTGACCGAAATCTTTCAATTGACGCGCTCCAACGTTAGAAGTCATGATAATGATGGTGTTTTTAAAGTCGATTTTACGACCTAAACTATCCGTCAAATAGCCATCGTCCAAAACCTGAAGCATCATATTGAATACGTCCGGATGTGCTTTTTCGATTTCGTCTAAAAGAACTACACAGTATGGTTTTCTGCGTACTTTTTCAGTCAATTGACCACCTTCTTCGTATCCTACGTATCCCGGAGGCGCTCCAACTAAACGCGAGATCGCAAATTTCTCCATGTATTCACTCATATCGATACGGATTAACGCATCTTCTGAATCAAATAATTCTTTTGCTAATACTTTTGCCAATTGTGTTTTACCAACTCCAGTCTGGCCTAAGAAGATAAACGAACCAATTGGTTTGTTTGGATCTTTAAGTCCGGCTCTGTTACGCTGAATAGAACGTGCAATTTTTAAAACGGCTTCGTTTTGTCCGATTACTTTATTCTGAATTAGCTCAGGTAATTGAGCTAATTTGTTACTTTCGGTCTGTGCAATTCGGTTTACAGGAATTCCGGTCATCATCGAAACAACATCGGCTACATTGTCTTCTGTAACTTGAATTCTATTGTTTTTAGAGTCTTCTTCCCATTGTTCCTGAGCAGTAGCCAGGTCTTTTTCGATGCGTTTTTCATCATCGCGAAGTTTGGCAGCTTCTTCGTATTTCTGTTTTTTAACCACCATGTTTTTCATTTCGCGAACTTCTTCCAGTTGACGCTCCAAGTCTAAGATTTGCTTCGGAACATCAATGTTGGTAATGTGTACACGTGATCCGGCTTCGTCCAGAGCATCAATGGCTTTGTCTGGTAAGAAACGCTCAGACATATATCTGTTTGTTAATTTAACACAGGCTTCAATAGCTTCTTGAGTGTAAGTTACATTATGGTGATCTTCGTATTTGTCTTTTACATTGTTTAAGATGGCAATTGTTTCTTCAACAGAAGTTGGTTCGACAATTACTTTTTGAAAACGTCTTTCAAGGGCGCCATCTTTTTCAATATATTGTCGGTATTCGTCAAGAGTTGTAGCTCCAATACATTGGATTTCGCCTCTTGCCAAAGCAGGTTTGAACATGTTTGAAGCATCAAGTGAACCTGTTGCTCCACCTGCGCCTACAATGGTATGGATTTCGTCAATGAAAAGAATGATATCGTCGTTTTTTTCCAATTCGTTCATAACGGCTTTCATTCTTTCTTCAAACTGGCCGCGGTATTTTGTTCCGGCAACTAAGCTGGCAAGGTCAAGTGTAACCACGCGTTTGTGAAAAAGAATACGGGAAACTTTTTTCTGTATAATACGCAAAGCCAAACCTTCTGCAATAGCAGATTTACCAACTCCGGGCTCTCCGATAAGAAGAGGGTTGTTCTTTTTTCTACGGCTTAGAATTTGAGAAACACGTTCGATTTCTTTCTCGCGTCCTACAACCGGATCCAGTTTTCCTTCCTCGGCCATTTCTGTTAAATCTCTCCCAAAATTGTCCAGTACCGGAGTCTTGGATTTTTTGTTTGACTTATTGGCGGGATTGTTAAAACTGCTTTCTTTAAGACTGTCATCTTGTCCTGAATCGTCATTATACGATTCGTTTCTTGGCAAGTTTTCTAAGAATTCTTCTTCGTTTGGAGTCATATTTAAATATTGTTCTTTAGCTATGTCATAATCTATTTTTAGTTTATTCAATAGCTTGGTTGTTGGATCGTTTTCGTTTCGTAAGATGCATAGAAGCAGGTGCGCTGTGCTAATTGACGAGCTTTGAAATACTTTAGCCTCCAGAAAAGTGGTCTTCAGGGCTCTTTCCGCCTGACGCGTAAGATGAAGGTTTTTCTTTTCGGCATTTACTTCAACGCTTTGATTGGCCGGACTCAGTATTTCTACTTTCCTGCGTAAATGATCTAAATCGACTGCAAGGTTATTAAGTATATGAATAGCTTTTCCGTTTCCATCTCTTAAAATGCCTAGCATTAGATGCTCAGTACCAATAAAGTCGTGGCCCAAACGCAAGGCTTCCTCTTTACTGTAGGTAATAACATCTTTTACTCTTGGTGAAAAATTATCATCCATAATATATAATTGGTATTGTAAATTTAGTGAATTACTGTTTGAAAAACAAAAACCGTACCCTTCAGGATCTCCTGACAGCTAAGTGACAAAAAAAATAACAATAAAAGCGTTAAAATACGCTTAATTTATTAACTAAAACGTAAAATAAAGTTGTTAATAAATCATTGAAATAAGTGTAGGTAAATAGCTGAAAAAATTTCAAAAAAACGTATCTTGGCACGCTTTGAAACTAATATAATTATTTAATATAACAACTTATGTCTGAAGGAGAAAAGTTAATTCCTATTAACATAGAAGATGAAATGAAATCAGCTTACATCGATTATTCGATGTCAGTAATTGTATCGAGAGCGCTTCCAGATGTTAGAGATGGCTTGAAACCAGTGCATCGAAGAGTTCTTTACGGAATGTATGACTTAGGAGTAACATCAAGATCTGCCCACAAAAAATCTGCAAGAATCGTAGGAGAGGTTCTGGGTAAGTATCACCCGCACGGAGATACCTCTGTATATGATGCGATGGTACGTATGGCTCAGGAATGGAGTATGCGATATTTATTAGTGGATGGTCAGGGTAACTTTGGTTCTGTTGATGGTGATAGCCCTGCAGCAATGCGTTATACAGAGGCCAGAATGCGCAAAATCTCTGAAGATATTATGGCAGATATCGAAAAAGAAACAGTTGACTTTCAATTGAACTTTGACGATACCTTATACGAACCAAAAGTAATGCCTACCAGAGTTCCAACTTTATTAGTAAACGGAGCTACAGGTATTGCGGTGGGTATGGCAACTAATATGCCACCACACAATTTAACCGAAGTAATCAACGGTACCTTAGCGTATCTTGATAATAATGATATTGAAGTTGACGAATTAATGACGCATATTAAAGCTCCGGATTTTCCAACCGGTGGTGTAATATATGGTTATGAAGGAGTTCGTGAGGCTTTTAAAACCGGTAGAGGACGTATTGTCATGCGTGCTAAAGTTGGTTTTGAAGAAGTAGACGGAAGAGAATGTATTATCGTTACCGAGATTCCGTATCAGGTAAATAAAGCCGAAATGATCAAGCGTACAGCTGATTTGGTTAACGATAAAAAAATTGAAGGTATTGCCAATATTCGTGACGAGTCGGATAGAAATGGTATGCGTATCGTTTATATCTTAAAACGTGATGCTACACCAAATGTAGTATTAAATACCTTATATAAGTATACATCACTACAATCTTCTTTCAGTGTAAACAATATTGCATTGGTAAAAGGTCGCCCACAGATGTTGAATCTGAAAGATATGATTCATTATTTTATTGAGCACCGTCATGATGTAGTCGTTCGCAGAACGAAGTTTGAATTGCGTAAAGCCGAAGAGAGAGCACATATTTTAGAAGGTTTAATTATTGCTTCGGATAATATTGACGAAGTAATTGCAATCATTAGAGGGTCTAAAAATACCGAAGAAGCTCGTGAAAAATTAATCGAAAGATTCAATTTGTCAGATATTCAGGCACGCGCCATTGTAGAAATGCGTTTGCGTCAGTTAACAGGTCTGGAACAGGATAAGTTAAGAGCTGAATTTGAAGAATTAATGAAATTAATCGAACATTTGAAAGCCTTATTGGCCGATGTAAATTTAAGAACTAATTTAATTAAAGAAGAGCTTGAAGAAATCCGTGAAAAATACGGAGACGATCGTCGTTCTATAATAGAATATGCTGGAGGAGATGTGAGTATCGAAGATTTAATTGCCGATGAAAATGTAGTCATTACGATTTCGCACGCAGGTTATATCAAACGTACTAACCTTACCGAATATAAAACGCAGAACAGAGGAGGAGTTGGGCAAAAAAGTGCCGGGACAAGAGATCAGGATTTCCTTGAGCACATGTTCGTGGCAACTAACCACCAGTATATGATGTTCTTTACGCAAAAAGGAAAATGTTTCTGGATGCGCGTTTACGAAATTCCGGAAGGAAGTAAAACGGCAAAAGGTAGAGCTATTCAGAACCTGGTAAACATTGAAAGTGATGATAAAGTAAAAGCTTTCATTTGTACGCAAGACCTAAAAGATAAAGATTATATCAATAGTCATAATCTTGTGATGGTAACTAAACAAGGCCAGGTGAAGAAAACTTCTTTAGAAAAATATTCTAAACCAAGGGTGAATGGTGTTGCTGCCATTACGATTAAAGAAGGAGATGAATTACTGGAAGCAAAATTAACCAACGGAGACAGCCAAATTATTTTGGCAGTGAAATCAGGTAAACTGGTTCGTTTTGAGGAAACCAAAACACGTCCGATGGGAAGAACGGCTTCGGGAGTTCGTGGAATTACTTTAAAAGACGATACCGATGAAGTAATTGGTATGGTAACTATCGATAGAGAAAATGTTAACGATTCACAAATTTTGGTTGTAACTGAAAATGGATACGGAAAACGTACCAAATTAGTGGACGATGATGGTGAAGATGTGTACAGAATTACCAATCGCGGTGGTAAAGGAGTTAAAACTCTTAATATTACCGATAAAACCGGTAAGTTGATCTCTATCAATGCTGTAACGGATGCGGATGATTTAATGATTATCAATAAGTCCGGGTTAACGATCAGAATGGCTATTGAAGATTTACGTGTAATGGGTCGCGCAACGCAAGGAGTTCGATTGATTAACTTAAAAGGTAAAGATTCTATTGCTGCTGTAACAAAAGTGATGAAAGATGATGTTGCTGAAGTTGTTGTAGACGAAGACGGTAATGTTATTGAATCGGTTATTGAAAGAGTAAAACCGGATTTAGAAGTTCTTGAAGACGAAGGTGTTGTTGAAGATGAGGATGACGAGGATGACAATACAGAAGAAGAATCTGAAGAAGAAGGCGATTCTGATGACGAAGAATCTGAAGAATAATAGAAAATAAACCACTTAAAATTAAATACACAAATTGAATATTATGAAAAGTAAATATGTAATACTTGCGTCAGCATTATTGATTTCAGTAGCTACTTTTGCTCAAAAGGATCAGATAAAGAGTGCTGAAAAAGCATTAAAAAGCGGAGATGCTCAGGGAGCACTGACGATATTAAAAGATGCTGAAAATATGGTAGTAAATGCCAAAGATGTTGAACAAGCGCAATACTATTTTGTAAAAGGTAACGCTTATTTAGATTTAGCAAATAAAAAAGTAGAAGAAGGGAAAAATCTTTCTTTGGCTGCTGAGACTTATCAGAAGCTAATTGATACTGAAAAAACTTCAGGAAAGGTTAAATTCTCTACTCAGGCGGCGGCTTCTATTACTGAAATTAAAGGAAAGCTGATCAATGCTGCTATTGCTGATTCTCAAGCAAGTAAACATGCTGATGGAGCTAAAAAGTTGTATGACGCTTATTTGTTGGACAAAAAAGATACAATCAATTTATACTATGCAGCTTCTACTGCAGTAAATGCTCAGGATTTTGACCTTGCTTTACCAATGTACGAAGAGTTAAAAAAATTAAATTATTCAGGAAAAGGAACAAGTTTTACAGCTGTAAATAAAATTTCTGGTAATGAAGATGGTTTTAACAATGCTAAAGATAGAGATTTAGCTGTAAAATTAGGAACTCACGAAAAGCCTAAAACAGAAGCTATCCCTTCTAAAAGAGGTGAAATCTACAAAAATTTGGCTTTAATTTTAGTTCAAAAAGGACGTAGTGAAGATGCTAAAAAAGCGATTGCGGATGCAAGAAAAGCAAATCCGGAAGATTCTTCTTTGATCTTAACAGAAGCGAACCTTTATCTTGAGTCTAAAGACTATGACACCTACAAAAAATTAGTGGGAGAGGCTTTGCAGAAAGACCCAAACAATGCTGATTTAGTTTTCAATTTAGGAGTAATTAGTGCTAACGCAAAAAACACTGCAGATGCTGAGAAATATTACTTAAAAGCAATCGAAATCAATCCAAGCTACGCAAATGCTTATCTTAACCTTGCAGCATTAAAATTAGAAGCTGAAAAACCAATCATTGATGAAATGAATAAATTGGGGACTACTGCTAAAGATATGAAGCGTTATGATGTATTGAAAGCACAAAGAGAGAACGTTTTTAGAGGAGTTATTCCTTATCTTAAAAAAGCAAATGAGCTAGATCCTAAAAACGAAGATGTTTCTAAAACGTTATTAGGTGTTTACAAAGCGTTAGAAATGACTGCTGAAGCAAAAGCATTGAAAGCTAAAATGTAATTAACGAGAGTTAGTACTTAATAGTTTAAAATTCCAAATTCCAATGATGCCCTTGCATTGTTGGAGTTTGGAATTTTTTTATTAGGATACATGAAAGTCAATATTTTTAAAATCCAAATTCCAATGATACTTGAAATTATTGGAATTTGGATTTTTAAATTTGGAATTTTCTTAAGCGATTAGTGTAGCAGACAATGTAATGGTAGTATTTAAAAGTTTAGAAATCGGGCAGATTTCTTTTGCTTTTGTTGCTGTTTTTTCAAATTCCTCTGCTGAAATGGATGGTACTTTTCCTTTTAAGTCTAAATGGATTAAGGTGATAGAGCCGTCTTCAAAGGTTACTGTGGCTTCTGTGGTTAGATCATCGGCTGTGTAGCCACCTTCGTTTAGCAAAAAGCTTAATTGCATCGTAAAACAGCCGGAATGAGCTGCAGCAATAAGTTCTTCGGGATTTGTTCCAACTCCATCTGCAAATCTGGTTTTAAACGATAGTTGTGCATTGTCTAAAGTTGTACTTTGAGTGCTGATGGTTCCTTTTCCTTCCATACCTGTTCCTTTCCAGTTGGCATGTGCTTTTCTTGTAAATTTCATCGTGTTGTGATTTGAATTAATAATTTATTTGGTATTTTGTTGACTGTCAGTAAATAATGTGTTTATCAAATATAATCAATATTTTACGGAATTGTTTTATGAAGTTGAATTGGAAATGTTAAGCTTAGGGGTTAGGTTTCAAGTTTCAAGTTTTAAGTTGAAATGAGGTAAATGTTGGAGCGGATTTTACCGCAAAGTACGCAAGGTTTTTTTACTTAGATTGTATTGATAAACACAAAGTTCGCAAAGCCTTTTTTAGATAAAGCTTTGCGAACTTTGCGTTTTATTAAATCCTAATATATTAAAAAACCTTGCGTGCTTTGCGGTTAAAAAAAAACTGCAATAAATTTCTTCACTGCAGTTTCTGTATTTAGCTGGTTTTGTTTTTACTCAACCGGATAATTATTCCTGATTTAAGTTACGCAATTGCTTTAGTTTTTCTTTCCAAACTTCTAAGCTTTCCTTGTGGATTGCGATGTTTTTGCGAACCTCAAGAACAATTGAGTTTTCTTTTTTAGCATTTTTGGTATTGGTAAAGAACTGAATGTTATTCTCCAATTGGAAAATTTCGTTCTGTACTTCTTCAATCTTACGCATTAAGAAGATCTTCTCATTGTCTAATTTACGAGTGTCGTTACTGTCGGATAACGAATCGATTCGATTGGAGAAACGCATCATTTCGGTTTCTTTTTTGCTCAGACTTAGTTTTTCGAAAAGTGCATCTAAGATTTTATTGAATTTCCCTTCAATATGACGTCTTGCGAAAGGTACTTTTCCGTAGCCTTTCCAAATCTCGATATGTGCTTTGATGGCATCCAGATCTGTTTTATGATCACCTGTTAACTGGTAAGCTCTTAAGATGTCCAGATAAGCTTTTTTGTTATCGAAAGCGGCTACTTCATCAACGTTTTCCTCTGATTTATGCTCTTTTAATTTATCAAAATAGTGATTGCAGGCATCTTTAAATTCTTTCCAGATTTTATCGGAATATTTTTTAGGGACGTGACCAATTTGTTTCCACTCTTCCTGAATTTGTTTCATGATTGGAGTAGTGGCGGTAAAATCAGTGCTTTCCTGTAGTTCTTTAGCCTTTGCTACTAGAGCCATTTTTTTGTTTAAATTGTCATTTTGATCCTTTTTAATGTCTTTGTAAAATGAATTTTTAAAAGCATTAAAATTTCTAACAGCAGTTTTAAACGCAGCCCAGGTTTCTTCATTTACTTCCGAAGGTACTTTACCAGCAGCAAAAAACTCATTTCTAAGCGCTTCTACTTTCTGAATCTGTACCAGCCATTGAGAGTGAGAGTTTACTTTCTCGGTTCCTAAAACTTCAATTTTGGCAATGATCTCTTTTTTAATTTCAAGATTATTTTGTTCGTTTGCTCTTTGGCTTTCGAACAAAACTTCTCTTTTGTCGTGAATTTTTTTAGTCAGTTCACTAAATCTGTTCCAGATCGTATCACGGTGTTCTTTAGAAACCGGTCCGATATCTTCTTTCCAGATTCTGTGTAGATCTTGTAATTCACGGAATGCCTTGCTGATGTCGGTTTCATCAACCAATTCTTCAACACGGGCAACTATTTTTTGTTTTTGTTCCAGATTGTGTTTGAAATCCAAATCTCTCGCCTCACGATCTAAATGCAGGTAATCGTAAAAATTCTCTACATGAAAATGGTAATTGTTCCAAACGTGATTGTATTTGTCTTTCGGAATTGCACCTGCATTCTTCCATCTTTCTCTTAAATCATTAAAATGTTTAAGGGTGTCCTTGATGTTCTCCTGCGGATTGATAAGCTCTTTAAGCTCTTCAACGATGGCAAGTCTGTTGTCTAAATTTGATTTAAGATTAGTTTGTAAATGTTTAAAATGAACATTTCTTTTTTCTCTAAAAACATTATAATACTCGTCGAATTTGGATTTTAAAGGAGAGTGGTATTCGAATTCTTCATTCGGATCTTGTTTGGAAGCATTGAATTCTTCTTTTTTCTCTTCTATAAAGTGATTGTATTGTAATAAAAACGACTTCTTGATTTCTTCGATGTGATCTTTCACAGACATTACTTTGTCTGTATTGATCAGTTTTTTTAGTTCATCAACAAGTGCATCCAAAGAAAAAGTATCATAATCCTGCATAGGAATTTCATGACGCTCTTTAAGCGTCTCATCTTCACTTTCTTCGGCATTCGAATTGGTTATGGCATCTAATGCAGTCTGATGATTGGCTTCGGTAGTTTCAACAGTACTTTCTGATTCAATCTCATCATTCGAAATTGTATTTTTGGTTACTGCATCGGTATCAGCCGTTTCGATTGCATTATTCTCAGTAGAATCGTTAATGTCGATTTCTAATTTTCCGTCTGCTTCTTGCAGGTTATCATTCTTTTCTTCTAACATTTTTAATGTATAAGGTTTTTATTTTAAAGAGAGCGAAAGATAGTAAAGGTGTTTCTAACTACAAAATAAATCGTTTGTTTATACGTTATTTTACAGTGAAATTCTTAATTATTGCTTTAATTTAAAGATATGATAGGGGCTTTTTTGGAGATTTCTTGAAGTTAATTTAAATTATGAATTGCTGGAATTTTTAGAAATTCAAAAGTAAAATGATATCGGAAGGCATTTTTGTTCGTTTTATTTTGATTTGAAACAGAGAAATGGAGTGGGTAATTGTATAAAATAGTTAACCCGACAGGTTTTGAAACTTGTCGGGTTAAAATATTTAAAGTAATGTTCTGTTGTAGTCTTTTTACTTATTCCAGATTTTCCATGCCTTTTCAGCCTGAAAAATAAGCATGTCGTAACCATTTTTTATTACAGCACCTTTTTCTTTGGCTCTCTTTAAAAATTCCGTTTCTGCCGGATTGTAAATTAGGTCGTAGGCAATATGTTTGTCTGTAAAGAACTCATATGGAATATCAGGACAAGCATCGGTGTCAGGTATTGTTCCAACAGGCGTACAGTTAATGATAATCTGAAAGTTATCAAAAGTAGTAGCGTTAATTAAGTTGTAATCGATGATATTATCTTTGGCTTCTCTTGAAACAAAAGTATAGAGTATACCTAATTCATCAAGAGCAAATGCAACTCCCTTAGAAGCGCCTCCTGTTCCCAAAATCAGTGCTTTTTTATGATGAAGTTCGAGCAGCGGTTCTAACGATTTTTTAAAGCCGTAGTAATCGGTGTTGTATCCTTTTAATTTTCCGCTTTTGGTAAATTTTATAGTGTTTACGGCACCGATTAAGGTTGCTTTTTTTGAAAGTTTATCTAAGAATGGAATGACTTGTTCTTTGTACGGGATCGTAACATTTAGACCTTTCAAATCGGGATTGTTTTTTACTAATTCTGTGAAATAGTTAATTTCAGAGATGTCAAAATTTTCGTAGCTGTTGCCAGCGAAAACCTCATCACTGAATTTTTCTGTAAAATATCCTTTTGAAAAAGAGTAACTAATATTACGGCCCAACAAGCCAAAACGTCTTCTTAAAGTATCAATCATTATTGTTTTCTGTGTTTTTCAATGTAATTTTTAACTGTTTTCTTTGACCAGACTACCGGGAATAAATCTTCGATTAGAATGTAATTCTCAAAGTTTAAGCGTAAACCATTGCTTAAGTGAAATTTAGCTTTAGTAGTGTCCTGAGTCATAAAATACAATCCGGCCAATCGGTATTCGATTTCGTTTTCTTCCGGAAAATATTCGGTTGCCTGTAATAAAGTTTGAATTGCACTGTCGAATTCTCCTAAGAACTGAAGGATGTCAACCCAGAACAACCAGGTATCCAGTGCATAATCTCCAAATTCTACTGCTTTTCTGTATCCAAATTCAGCCTCTTCAAAAAAGTTCATTTGTTTGTTGATGGTAGCGTAACGCTTCCAGTACAAACGATTCTGATTGTCGATCGCTAATGCTTTATTAACAAAGAACAGGGCTTTTTGAAAATTTTTCTGGCGCATATGAAAGTCAGTAATGGCAATCCATCCTTTGTCTAAAAGCGGATCTTCATGTACTGTCTGATTGTAATATTGCAAGGCTTTTACCAAATTTCCTAGTTTTTCGTAGCATTTTCCAATGCGTAGTAAAGCATAGGAAGTTGCATCGTCTAACTCAATGGTGCGGTTGTAGCTTTCGATCGCTTCATGGTATTTTTTTAAACGCTCGTAGGCTTTTGCTTTTTCCATAAAGGCACCAAGGAACTCATCGTCGATAAGTGTGGCATAATCAAAAGCACGAATAGCGTTTTCGTATTCTTTTACCCCATAATGCAAACGCCCAAGCTGATGCCAGGCAATTTCGCTGTATGGATTTTTGTTGATATAATCGTTTAGATAAACAATGGCTTCCTGATTTTGATCTAAAAATTCAAAACAATACACCACGTTATAAAGCGCAGACTGATCTTCTAAATCTTCTTCAAGACATTTGATGAAACTGTCTTTTGCCATCTCAAGGTTATCCATAAAAAGATATTCCATTCCAATCAAGTTGTAAACGTCCGCGTAGTCATCTGTAAATTGCAAGGCAATTTTAAGTAATTCTACCGCTTTTTCGTGTTGATCTCTTTTAGAACAGATATTCGCTTTCTGAATGTAAATTTCCTCGTTGTTAGGTTCGATTGCATACAACTCATTTAAGAGTTTCTCGGCGATTTCCAATTTATCGTCGTAAACCAACATTTCTACTTGTACTAATTTTAAGCCTGTAGATTTTGGGTGTTGGTCTAATGCAAGTTTCAGGGCCTTCTTTGCTAAATTAGCCTTACCTATGTCTAAATAATGAAGAATAATTTCTTCGAATTCTTCAGAATCAAAAAAGAGTACTTTGTTTGTTTTTAACATTGACTCAAATTTGGATAGGGATAGGTTATAATCTTCTTCTTCGTTGCTTAATTGCATACTGTCTTTATTTGAAATTAGCCTGTTATAAATTTAGGCAACCATATTATTGCTGTGGGGAAAGGAAATTAATTGTTTTGAACAATTTAATTAACAATATGGACAGAATTTCGATTCTGTTTTTAGTCCTAATCTTCTGATTTATGAGAAGATTAGGGAGTTGTTATTTTATCTGCTGATAGGGATTTCCTATCCTGATTTGTTTTAATTAAACTTCTTGCTCCTTTTTCAGGATTTCATCCATAACGTTTAAGATTATGGCACAACCTTCTTTGATTTCCTCTTCAGAAATGGTTAAAGGAGGTGTTATTCGTATCGCGCATCCTTCAAACAGCAACCAGAATAAAATGAGCCCTTTGTCCTGACAGTTCAAAATAACCTGATTGGTAATTTCGGCAGTTTCGGTCATGGCGGCAAGCATTAATCCTTTTCCTCTAACTTCCTTTATCAAAGGATGTACCAAAAGCGATCGGAAGAGTTTTTCTTTCTCTAAGGTCTCTTCCATTAGATTTGTTTCAGTTAATTCCTGCAAAGTAGCCAGACATGCTGACGCAATGACAGGATGACCTCCGAAAGTAGTGATATGCCCCAATTTAGGATTTTCGGTTAACAGATCCATTTTTTCTGCCGATGCTGTAAAAGCGCCTACCGGCATTCCGCCACCCATACCTTTTCCCATAACTACAATGTCGGGAATAACATCATAGGTTTGAAAACCAAATAGTTTTCCGGTTCTCCCAAAACCAGGTTGGATTTCGTCAACGATCATCATAGCGCCAACTTCGTCACAGCGTTTTCTGACTTTTTGCAGAAAATTGTCATGAGGTTCAATAAATCCGGCACCACCCTGAATAGTTTCTAAAAGTATAGCAGCAGTTCTGGTCGTTATCTTTTGTAAATCTTCTTCGTTGTTAAAGGTGATGAAATCAACATCGGGAAGAAGCGGTCTGAAGGCCTGTTTGCGCTCTTCAAAGCCCATAACACTCATAGATCCCATAGTATTGCCATGATAAGCATTATGACACGAAATAAGCTGACTGCGGCCTGTTGCTCGTTTGGCTAACTTCAGAGCTCCTTCTATCGCTTCTGTTCCTGAATTTACCAGGTAAGTTTTGCTTAGTGATTCAGGCAGGAGTGAAGCCATGAGTTTGCAATATTCGACAGCGGGACTTTGTGAGTATTCGCCATAAACCATCACGTGCGAATACTTGTCCAATTGATCTTTGATAGCCTGATTGACCCTCGGGTGCTGGTGCCCAAGTGTACAAGCAGAGACACCTGCTACAAAATCTAAGTATTTTTTATCGTTAGTGTCGTAAATGTACGAGCCAATGGCATGTGAAACCTCCATTCCCAATGGGTATGGTGAAGTTTGTGCCTGGTATTTTATAAAATCTGGATTCATTTTTTTTGAGGTTCTGAGTTTAGTCGCAGTTTTTAGTCGCAGTCGCAGTTTTTATCTACTGAGAACTGAGACTGAAAACTGAAAACTATTTTTTAGTCTTACTCTTAGCGTTTGTGGTGGTCTTCACTGTGGGTTTCTTTTTGTCGTAATCCAAGGTTTCTTTCCTTACTTTTAGAGGTACATTTTTATCTTTAGCCTCTTCGTCTTTTCCCTCCTGGATTAATTTATCGTTCATTTCATTGTCTTCGGCTGTAAAGATATCGTCTTTCGACTTTATTCGTTCGTCGCCGCGCCAGCGCAAGCCTTTTAATTTACGGGCGTTTTCAGGTAAATCGGCTTCGGGATATACGTCACCGTCGACTTTGTTGAAAAATGTGATGGTTTCAATATCGTTATTTTCGATAATCAGATTGATTTTACTGCTTACATTTTTATTGATTCCAATTAGCTCATTGTCATCATTTCGCATGTAGTAGATTACCTCGGTGTTTTTGATAACGTCGACATCATGTAGTTTTCCTTCCCTGAATTTTCCAAATAAATTGAGTCCCTTGACCTGATTATAGCCGGTTCCGAGGGTATCCCGCGAGACTATAAAGGTGTTGTTGAGGACTTTTAAAGAGTCCAGCTTTTTGGTGTTTTTGTCACCAATAAGATGCATGACATCTCCTGTGATTTGGCTTTCTCCATTCCAAAGAATCGGGTTGCCAATTAGTTTTGTCAAAGCAGTCTTGGAATTGGAATGAATAGAATCACATTTTCCGCTCATGTCTATTTTGTAAAAACGTACATTGTTGTAAGCTCTTAGAATTCGTTCCCCTTCTTTTCCGGTAACCATCAGTTTTTTTCCGTGAATATAAACTGAATCTTTTTCAACCAGATTAATGGCTACGGCTCTTTTGGTGACAAACATCGAATCTTTGAGCTTGTAAATCTCAGCATAATGGCCTTTTACGATGCCACGATTGATGGAGTCCGTGATTTTTACATTTCGGGTGGCAGAGGCAAATTCAATATTTCGATTATAGTATAAACTGTCCCCTTCTATGAGGCGATCATCATATTTGATGTAAGATTTCCGTAAAAAATGTGCAAGATTCTTCTTGGTATCATAAAAACCCCTTTCCGTGTAAATATAATTGGATTTACTGGTAATCGTTGAAGGGCCAAGTAAATAGGAGTGTCCTGAATTGCTATAGTAATCTAAATGATTGGATTTGATCACATATTTTGGATTGGTAATCGTAACCGCAGTCAGGAATTGAAACTTTTTCTCGGCCACAAAATACCTTCCTGATTTACTAACCAATGTATTGTCTTTGTTGATGATAGTTCCTTTGGTGTTGTAAAATACCTGCTGAATATTTCGGTCAAAGTTTATTGTATCCGTACTTAAAGTTGCATCAGGTGAACTCATGACTGCGTCACCGGTCGCAAAAGCTTTTTTTACATTACCACTGTATTCGGCATATTTACTGTTTAGAAATAAGGTGTCACCTTGTACCAATTGCACATTTCCAAAAGCTTTAAGATAATTTTCTTTTTGAAAGAAATAAGCTTTATTACAGGTCAGTACAACCCCGTCATGATTCACTTTTACATTTCCGGTAAGCAGTAAAGCACCCGGGATTTCGTTTTCGTTGATTTCTTGAAAATCAGCATTTTCAACAATTATTGTTTTAGGTTTTTGAGCAAAAAGATCTTGTATGCTTAAAAAAAGCAAACAAAAGGATATGAAAAATAGTAATTTCTTCAATGGATTAATTTTTTGTCAAATTTATGAAAAAGGTTATAACCTTTATGGATATTAAGATTAATTTATTAATACGGATTTTTTGAATGGATGGATAGGTTTTAATGAAAAATTCTAAATCAATTTGATAAAAAATGTTCATTTGGTTTTGAGTTTAATTTATCAACAAAACGGAGTACTCTTACGTTGTAGTTGATGATTTTGTACTTCTATCCAAACAAAAAAGATTTTTAGGTTTCCGTGAATTTAAAAATTAGTCTAAATTTAGAAAATGGTTTTCAGAATCAGGAATGTTATTTCCGATTTGGAGATCAATCAGATTATAAAGAAAATATGATAAATAAGAATTTTTTTGTTGCGGGACTTGCTGTGGTTCTGCTATTTTCGGCCTGTAAAACCAAAGATCTAAAAATGAATACAAGTAAAGAAGAGACTCGTAAGGATGCTAAAATTGTGGTCTATCAGGTTTTTACGCGTTTGTTTGGAAATAAAAATACCACTAATAAGCCGTGGGGGACGATCGAGGAAAATGGTGTTGGAAAATTGAATGATTTTACGAACAAAGCGCTGCAGGAGATTAAGGATTTAGGCGTTACCCATATTTGGTATACAGGTGTTCCGCATCATGCATTGGTGGGCGATTATAAGGCGTATGGAATTTCAGATGATGATCCGGAAGTGGTAAAAGGCCGTGCAGGATCTCCGTATGCTGTAAAAGATTATTACAATGTAAATCCCGATTTAGCGGTGAATCCGGCAAACAGATTACAGGAGTTTGAAGCGTTAATAGGGCGTACGCACAAAGCCGGACTAAAGCTGATTATTGATATTGTACCCAATCATATTGCAAGAAAATATGAAGGTAAAAGTAACCCGGCAGGAGTAAGAGATTTTGGAGCCGATGATGATGTGAATATGGAATATAAACGGGATAACAATTTTTACTATATCCCAAACAATCATTTTGAAATACCGAGTGGAGATATTCCGTTAAATGGAGAAAAAAATGCACTTGTAGACGGGGTATTTAATGAAGATCCTGCAAAATGGACTGGAAACGGTTCTCGAAAAGCGAAACCCGACCAAAACGACTGGTATGAAACGGTGAAAGTAAATTATGGAATTCGTCCTGACGGATCAAAGGATTTTATGGAACTTCCTGCGGGATTTGATCAAAAATCGTATCAGGAACATTTTGCTTTTTGGCAGGACAAAGACGTTCCGGATTCCTGGAAAAAGTTCAGGTCTATTGCTTTGTATTGGATTGACAAAGGGGTAGATGGTTTCCGTTATGATATGGCGGAGATGGTACCCTACGAATTTTGGAGTTATATGAATTCGGCAATTAAGATGAAAAATCCAAATACCTTTTTATTGGCTGAAGTTTACAATCCAAAGGAATATCGTAATTATATTCGTTTGGGAAAAATGGACTATCTCTATGATAAAGTAGAAACTTATGATAAGCTGAAAGATATTATTCGCGGAAAATCACTGCCAGATGGATTATCGGATATTCAGAAAGGAATGGAAGATATTGAGCACAATATGTTGCATTTTTTAGACAATCATGATGAGCAGCGATTAGCTAGCTCTGAGTTTGCAGGAACTCCCGAACGTGGGAAGCCGTTAATGGTGGTTTCTGCGACAATTAGTACGGCTCCAACTATGGTTTACTTTGGACAGGAAGTAGGTGAGGCAGCGAATGAGAATGCCGGTTTTGGAACGCGTTCCAGAACATCGATATTTGATTATATTGGAGTACCAAATCATCAACGTTGGATGAATGAAGGGAAGTTTGATGGCGGGCAGCTTTCAGATTCAGAAAAGAAGCTGCGTGATTTTTATAAGAAATTGCTAAATTTTTGCCTTAAAAGCCCTGCTTTAATGGGGAGTTTTCAGGAAATTCAAAGTGTAAATCGTCAAAATAATAGAGGCTACGACGATTTAATTTATTCGTATGTACGTTGGTCAGAGCATCAAAAACTGATCATCGTGACTAATTTTTCTTCGGAAAAAACAAGTGAGTTTGATTTGAAAATTCCTTCGGATATTATTTCAAAATGGAACTTAAGAGATGGAGTTTACCATCTTAAAGATGAATTGTACGAGAAGAGTATTGTGCAATTAAAAGTAAATAATGGTGAAGGAGTGGTGAGGGTGAAAATAATGCCTTCGGAGTCATTTATTTTTGAATTAAAGTAATTGTAGACATCTGCTTAAAGGGCTGAAAGCCTGAAAGCATGGTGCAACGCACTATGAGAAAAATTAAAAGTGATTATTACCCTGAAAGGGTAAAAGCAAATAGATAAAAAAAGCTGATACTTAAAATGTAGTATCAGCTTTTTTATGATTTATACTTTTTTGACTTTTTTCAAAGCTTCGATGTAATTTTCGTTTACTTTTTCCCAGTTAATATGCTGATAAAAAGCATCAATATAACTCCCTTTTCTGTTTTGGTAATCCAGATAGTAAGCATGTTCCCAAAGATCAATTCCTAAAATAGGAGTTCCGGGAATCAGGGCGTTTTTCATTAAAGGATTGTCCTGATTTTCCGTAGTTGTTATTTGAAGTTTTCCGGCTCTGTCGACAATCAGCCAAACCCATCCGGATCCGAATTGTTTGGTTGCCTGACCTTTGAACTGGCTGGTTAGATTGCTTAAAGAACCAAACTCTTTATTGATCGAACCTGCTAAAGTATCTTTTGGAGTTTGTTCTTTTGGTGTTAGAATATTAAAATAAAGCGTATGATTGTAGTATCCACCTGCATTTTGACGAAGCTTGGCATTGCTAAGGTCCATTTTTTTAAGAATATCTTCTATAGGCAGATTTTCAAACTCCGTATTTACAATTTCTTTGTTGAAATTGTTGGTATAAGTTAAATAATGTTTTGAATAATGTGTTTCCAGAGTAAGAGTTCTTATGGCAGGAGCCAAAGCATCATAAGAAAAGGGCAGTTTTGTCAGTTCAAAAGAACCTGGGTCTGCTTTTACATCATTTGGAGATCCAATGGTGATTTTTTCTTCTTTTGTAGGCAAAGGAACCTCTACAACTTCGGTTAACTTATTGTCATTACATGAAAATAATAGAAAGAATGAAGCCAAAATGCTAAAACGAACAATGTTTTTCTTCATAATGTTAGTTATTTTGATGTTAGTGAATTAATGATTGCAATATAGTTTTCTTTGGCTTCCTCAGCTGTAAGATGACTTATTTGCATCCAGGCATTTGTTTTGAAAGCATTTCGTAAATCAAAATTATCCGATTGATTGTAAACTGCTGTTCCAAAAGTTGCTTGTTTGTAATAGGCATAGAGTCTCAACTGCACGTCTTGTGGCAGTGTAGCCTGAGTCATTTTTAAAGCGGTCTCAACGGCCTCTGAAAAACGAGTATCTAAATCTTTTTCAGTCATTAAGCTTTTGTAGCGATGATGGTTTTTCCACCAATTGCTTTTTGGTTTAATACTACATTGATTGGAGTACCTAAAGGTAAAAATAAATCTACTCTTGAACCAAATTTTATAAATCCGGCATCTGTTCCTTGAACAACCTGCATTCCTTCTTTAGCGTAATTTACAATTCTACGCGCCAAAGCTCCTGCAATTTGTCTGTACAATACCTGTCCAAAAGTTTCATTTTCGATTACAACCGTTGTTCTTTCGTTTTCTTCGCTTGCTTTTGGATGCCAGGCAACTAAAAACTTTCCAGGGTGGTATTTACTAAATTTGATGATACCATCCATTGCGTAACGCGTTACGTGTACATTAATTGGTGACATGAAGATAGATACCTGAAGACGTTTGTCTTTAAAAAATTCTCCTTCATAAACTTCTTCAATAACCACAACTTTCCCGTCTACAGGAGCAAGAATGTGATCGCTGTTTCTGATTGCGATTCTTTTTGGATTTCTAAAAAATTGCAGAATGATAATTAATACTAATAAACCAGCTAGCTGAACTAATATTCTTAGCCAATTGATATCAATGAATTTTTCAGCAATTAAAAGTACAGCTACTGCGAAAACAGTACCTAACAAAATGGATGGGCCTCCTTCTTTATGAAACATAATATAAAATTTGATAAAATAAAAATATAATTGGTGCTACAAATATAACACTATCTAGTCGATCTAATACACCTCCGTGACCCGGCATAATGGAACCGCTGTCTTTTACTCCGGCAACTCTTTTGAATTTGGATTCAATTAAATCCCCAATAGTTCCGAAGATGCTAACGATTAAAGCAATAATCATCCAGATAAGAATAGATTTAGTGCTAAAATCTGCTTTTGGCTGTATGTATAGTTTGGAAATTAAAAATCCGGCAAAGGCAGCAAAAACTACTCCGCCAAGGAAACCTTCAATTGTTTTTTTAGGTGAAATACGTTCAAACAATTTATGTTTTCCCATTGACTTTCCAACTAAATAGGCAAAGGTGTCATTGGTCCAGATTAAAACAAATAATCCAATGATGATTTTTGGATTGTAATCCTTGATACCAAATGAAATTTTAGTGATGAAAAGAAAAGGGAGTGTTACATATCCAAGTAAATAAACGTATTTGGATGTTTTGCTGATGATTTGTGTGTCATCAAATAAAAATACAATACATTTTACGGATACAATTAAGGTAATGATAAGCAGTGCCGAAAAAAGCTTTTCGGTATCCACAGTAATTATAATATTCTCTTTAAATGTTTTACTGATATAGTTTTCAGTTTCCGTTTTATAAAAACTGATTAAAGCGACTGCGCTATAAAACAGGGAAACAAATAAAATTGAAAAAATTTTATTGATCCCGACTAAATTACAGAATTCATATGTGGCGATAATCAGAAAGATGCCAAAAAGAATAATAAAGCTTTCGGTAGAAAACAGAATAGAAGTTAGTAATAAAGCGATATAAACAGCACCAGAAATGGTTCTCTTGAGTGTTTCGTTCATCTTAAAGATCTTCTAAGAGCAATAAATACAAGTTTTTGGCAACACTTCCGTATTGCGTAAAATCTTCTTCTTTTGCTTTTTCGAAATATTTTATTGTGGTAATATTAGTAGGGTAGTCTCTTTCGTATTTGCGTTTGATCGCGCTTAAACCATCGCTTTTGATGGAAAGTATCTGACTTGTTGTAGCAATAATAACAATGTTTGCAGGTAATTCGTTTGGTTTGTCCTGTCTGATTTGTTTAGATGAGAATAAAATAGAACCTTCGTCAGCAATCAGATTCTCACAAGTGGCAAGTAAAAATTTTGGATTCCTTGGCGAAAGATAAAGGAGTTTATTTTCTTCAAGCAAACTAAAAAGAGCAGGTTCATAACACAAAACTTCGTTTTCGAACCAGTCGTTTTCTTCTAAAATGTTTTCAAATTGTTCTGCAACCTCCTGTTTGTTTTCGCAATACAAGAACTTACCTCCATTTTTTTTGAAATTAAAAATGAATCTTTCATCGATAGATAAATGACTGTCAGGAGCTTGGTTTGCCCCGTATTCACTTTCATGTTCTTCATCAGAAGCTGGCTCACTGGAGCCAAATATTTTTTTGAAAAAATTCATTTTATATGAAATACTTTACATGTTAATTGAAAACGTTCAAAGATAAAAAAATCTTAATTCAAAAGGGTGTTTTGAATTAAGATTTTAAAAAATATTACATATTTATTGAATTATCTATGAAACCACTTCTTCTAAATTTTTATCAAAAGTGCGTTTTCCGAAGATAGCTTCTAAGTCATCTTTGAAAATAACTTCTTTTTCAATTAATATGTCAGCTAGTTGATTTAGCTTGTCTTTATTTTCTTCAAGAATTTCAATGGCTCGTTGGTATTGACCTTCAATTAATTCTGAGATTTCTTTGTCAATGATTTTTGCAGTTTCGTCAGAATATGGTTTTGAAAAATTGTATTCGCTTTGACCGCTTGAATCGTAATACGTAACATTTCCAATTTTATCATTCAAACCATAGATCGTTACCATAGCACGAGCCTGACGTGTAACTTTTTCTAAATCGCTTAATGCTCCGGTAGAAATTCTGTCAAAAGTTACTTTTTCAGCAGCTCTTCCGCCCATAGTAGCACACATTTCGTCTAACATTTGATCGGTTCTGACGATTTGTCTTTCTTCCGGTAAGTACCAGGCTGCTCCTAAACTTTGTCCACGAGGAACAATCGTTACTTTGATTAGTGGTGCAGCATGTTCTAACATCCAGCTTACGGTAGCGTGACCAGCTTCGTGTATAGCGATAGCTCTTTTTTCTTCCGGTGTAATGATTTTGTTTTTCTTTTCAAGTCCGCCAATGATTCTGTCCACAGCATCAAGGAAGTCTTGTTTGTCCACTGCTGTTTTGTTGTTACGGGCGGCAATAAGAGCAGCCTCGTTACAAACATTAGCAATATCGGCACCAGAGAAACCAGGAGTTTGTTTGGCTAAGAAATCAAGATCAAGACCTTCTACTTTTTTGATAGGTGCTAAGTGAACTGCGAAAATTTCAGCTCTTTCACGAATGTCCGGTAAGTCAACAAAGATTTGTCTGTCGAAACGTCCTGCACGCATTAAAGCTTTGTCAAGTACATCGGCTCTGTTGGTTGCAGCCAGAACAATTACGTTAGAGTTGGTACCAAAACCGTCCATTTCTGTTAGTAATTGGTTCAATGTGTTTTCTCTTTCGTCATTTCCGCCTGACATATTGCTTTTTCCTCTTGCTCTACCAACAGCGTCAATTTCGTCGATGAAGATAATAGCAGGAGATTTTTCTTTAGCTTGTTTGAATAAATCACGTACACGTGAAGCACCAACTCCTACGAACATTTCAACGAAATCAGAACCTGATAAAGAGAAGAACGGAACCTGAGCTTCGCCTGCAACTGCTTTTGCTAGTAATGTTTTACCTGTTCCCGGAGGGCCAACTAGTAAAGCTCCTTTTGGGATTTTACCTCCAAGATTAGTATATTTTTCAGGGTTTTTTAAGAATTCTACAATTTCTTGTATTTCTTCTTTTGCTCCTTCTAAACCAGCTACATCTTTAAATGTAGTTTTAATATCGGTTTTCTCATCAAACAACTTAGCTTTCGATTTTCCAATGTTGAAAATTTGTCCGCCACCGCCACCGGCACCACCTGACATTTTGCGCATAATGAAAATCCATACACCAATAATGATGATGATGGGTAGCAGACTGATTAAAATGTCGCTCCAGTTGTTTTTCTGTAAGAAATTAAAATCTTTCAGTTTACCTTCGCCAACTGCTTTTTCAAGCTTTGTTTGGAAGATTTGATCGTTACCAATTTCTAAAGTATAATGAGGACCTTTATTAGGTCTGTCAAAAATATCTTTAGCTACTTTTTTATTAGCTGCGTCTTTAAGAGCCGCAGCGTTTAAATATACTTCAGCTTCAGCTTTGTTATAAACGATTACTTTTTCAATTTGCCCTTTTTCTAATAAAGTGTTGAATTTAGAAGAAGTTAATTGAGCAGGTTCGCTTAAGTTTGATCCACCGGTTGCAAAACTTATAAATAAAAAAACCAGAAGTATTGCAGTATATATTAACCAGGGACTTATTTTAAATTTACTCGGATTTGGATTATTATCTTTAGCCATTAGAAGAAATTTTCTTTAGTATTTGTTTTCGATTGTAGTTATTTTGGCATCACCCCAAAGGCTTTCGATGTTGTAATATTCTCGAATGTGTTTTTGGAAAACGTGCACTACAATGTGTACATAGTCCATAAGAACCCATTCCGCATTATCGGTTCCTTCTACATGCCAGGGTTTGTCCTTTAAATCTTTTGATACAGTTTTTTGAATTGAATTTACAATGGCATTAACTTGGGTATTTGAACTTCCGTTGCAAATGACAAAATAGTCACAAACTGCAGTGTCTATTTCTCTTAAGTCAAGAATATCGATATCATTTCCTTTTACTTCTTCAATCCCTTTGATTATGTTCGCCAATAGAACATCATTATTAACAGTCTTTTTCGCCATGAATTATTTTATATGAATTTGTAAAGTTACCAAATTTTGTGATTATTTTTGAACCTTAACAAAATATTAAATTAAGTTATTTAAATTACTTAAATGAAGCTAATCAAACTCGATGCCATAGATTCTACAAACGATTTCCTTAAATCATTGTCAAGTCAGGATGAACTGGAAAATTTTACTGTAGTGACGGCTGAAAATCAGACAAAAGGCAAGGGGCAGATGGGAGCTAAGTGGCAATCTGAGGTGGGTAAAAACTTAATTATGAGTGTTTTGGTGAGAGATTTTGTCTTTAATAATGAACATGTTTTTAACCTTAGCGTTATAGTGTCTTTAAGTGTAATTGAGGTACTAAAATCTCTAAATATTCCTGATTTAAGTATAAAATGGCCAAACGACATTATGTCATACAATAAGAAAATTGGTGGCATACTTATAGAAAATACTCTCAAAAGTGATGGCAGGATTGTGTCAGTTGTTGGATTGGGCTTAAATGTCAATCAGACTAATTTTGATGAACTTCCAAATGCCTCTTCATTGGCAGTGATTTCGGGTAGTAGTTTTGAGAAAGAACTTTTGCCTTATTTGATTGTCGAGAAAATGAAAGAGACGATAGGAGCATGGGAAGTTAATTCTAAACATTTATGGTCTGTTTATTTTAATTCATTGTTCCGAAAAGGTGTTCCAATGCCATTCAGGAACCTCGAGAATCAAAACTTTATGGGAATCATTCAGGGGGTGTCACCTGTCGGCAGGATTCAAATTCTGTTGGAAGACGATTCTGTTTCAGAGTTTGATATTAAGGAGATTCAGATGCTTTATTAGAAGGTTCTGAGGTTCTGAGTTGCTAAGGTTCTAAGGTTTTTTTTCGAGGTTCAAAGGTTCAAAGTTTTTTTTTAGAGGTTCTGAGGTTCTTAGTTGCTAAGGTTCTAAGTTTTTTTAGAGGTTCTGAGGTTCTAAGGTTCTAAGTTTTTTTAGAGGTGTAAAGGTTTGGAGGTTTTTTGGGAAACAAAAATAAAAAAAACCTGATCGTTAAATCAGGCTTTCATTTATAATTCACAATTAATAATTAATCATTATTAAAGTTTAGTCATATTGTTTGCTAAAGTTTCGATGAATTTGCTGATTGGTCCTTTGATCATCATAGCCATCATAGCATTGAATTCGCCTTCAAAAAACAATTGAACGGCACTTTCTGAATCAGAAACGCTGTCAATATTTGAAGTTAAGGTAAATGGAAGTTTATCGCTCGCAGCTCCCAGAACAATTTTGCTTGGCGCGGTTTTGTCTTTCATTTTAAGTTTTATTTCCGGCATGCCTTTCAATCCAAAAATAAAAGCGTCTTCGCCAATTACTTCAAATTTAGCAATATTATCCGGCATTAATTTTTCGAAATTCTTTACATCAGTCAATAAGTCAAATAAATCCTGAGCTGATTTCTGAACGGTAACTTTTGGACTTTCTAAGTTCATATATTAATTTGTTTTTTTTATTTTTATTTAACCGCAAAGGGCGCTATGGATTTTGATTTTCTTTGTGTTTACAAACGCAAAGTTCGCAAAGCTGGATTTTTTAATAATTTACAAAAGGAGCGTAGCGACTTTAAGAAAATCTAAAATCTAAAATCTAAAATCTAAAATCTAAAATCTAAAATCTAAAATCTAAAATCTAAAATCTAAAATTACTCCTGTCCCCAGGTTGATGGACTCACGTTCCATTCTTGCAGGGTAGACTGTTGTTCTTCGCTGATGTATTGTTTTTGAACCGCTAAATCCAGTAAGTTTTCGTAATTGCTTAAGGTATACAAATCGATATTGGCATTTTTAAAGTTTTCTTCGGCAACATTAAAGCCATAGGTAAAAATGGCGGCCATTCCTTTAATATTAGCTCCTTCGTTGCGTAAAGCTTCCACAGCCATCAAACTACTGTTACCGGTACTGATTAAATCTTCTACTACCACAACATTTTGACCTTTTTGTAAAAAACCTTCTACCTGATTTTGTCTTCCGTGTTTTTTAGCTTCAGGACGCACATATACGAAAGGTAATCCAAGGCTTTCGGCCACAAGAATTCCAATTCCAATTGCTCCGGTAGCAACTCCGGCAATGACATCCGGTTTTCCAAATTGTTTTTCTATATTTTTCGCAAATTCATCACGAACGTAGTTTCGGATGCTTGGAAATGAAAGAATTAACCTATTATCACAATAAATAGGAGATTTCCAACCTGAAGCCCATGTAAAAGGATTTTCGGGATTCAATTTAATTGCATTTATTTGCAAAAGCAATTCGGCTGTTTTTTCGGCAGTATCTTTATTAAAAATCATAGTACAAATGTATAAAGTTTTTGTGAACGACAAACCACTTTTTTTGACAAATGAAATCTCGAGAGAGACTAATTTTCAATTATTCTTGTTAGAGAGTATTGATATCGAGCAGCTTATAGTGAAAATCTTTCAAAATAAAATTCAAAAAGCTTATTTGTATCATCCTGACGAAAAGGAGATTATGAAGACCTTAAAGGCAAAAATTCCTGTTAGTAAAGCTGGGGGAGGTTTTGTGTACAATAAAAGGGGCGAGGTTTTATTTATCTTCAGAAATGGAAAGTGGGATTTGCCTAAGGGTGGAATCGAGAAGGGGGAAGAAATCGAGGCTACGGCTATTCGTGAGGTGGAAGAAGAAACAGGAGTGAGTCAGCTTCGTATTACCAATAAACTTCAAAAAACGTATCATGTTTTTAAGCGTAATGGAAAATACAAACTTAAAATCACGCATTGGTTTGAAATGCATACAGACTTTGAAGGGATTCCTCATGGCCAGGCTGAAGAAGGTATCGAAAAAGTGGCCTGGTTAAATCCAGAGCAAATAAAAGAAGCTTTGAAAAACTCCTACGAAAACATTAAGCTGTTATTTGAAGAGGAAAACGAAATTAAAGTAGAGTAAGGAAAAAAAATACTACCTCATCATTTCCTGATAATTTTTTAGTCCTTTTAATTAGGCGTGCCATTATCCTCATAAGAGGGGAGGGCACTATATGCCTATACGTTCTGTTATTGGGATGCTGTAGGATTTTCGAGCTACTTCAGTGGTAGGGTTCTATTCGCTACTTATAGTTGTTTTGTAGTAAAAGCTAAGAATAATCTTGGTAATGTTTTGATTTTAATTGTATTTTCGTTTGTCGATGAATCAATTAAACGAACTTTTATGTCATTTCAAGCGTATTTAAAAACAATCAAAGAAAAAACGGGCAATGGTCCGGCCGAATTTAGAGCTTTGGCAGAACAGAAAGCATTTACTCAGGAAGGAAAACTCAAGCCTGAAGTAAAAGCCGGAGATATTGTAAACTGGCTTAAAGCAGATTTTGAATTAGGGCAAGGTCATGCAATGGCAATTTATGCTTTACTAAAAGGTATTAAAGACGAAAATAGCCAGTAAAAGGTTTAGCTATTACAAAAGTAAAAGTTGAAATTTGAATTTTTGCTCGTGAAGCCGTTCTTTTTTTAGGGTTTTAAACTTTGAAATAAACCTGTTCACGAGCAGAATTTTGGTAATTATCGATTATTCAAACTGATAGAAAGCGTCGTCGATTAGATACTCAATTTTTAAGAATTTATGAGTGAGTTCTGTAATCTCTTCCTGAAAGTTCTCGGAGTTTAATGTTACCCAGCCTTCCATTAGGGTTAACGGGCCATGATTTGTAGTTACATTTGGCCAGATTTCTTCGTACTTTTTAAATGATTTTCTGAAGACTTCGGCAAATTTTCGACTCTCGATGGTATAAACTTTAAATTTTCTAAGTTTTAAAGCGTGGATGTTATACATCATTTTTTGTTTTTCGATGCTAGTGTCATTAACCCAAATTGAAAAGAAAATTCGTGATTCGGCTGTCAGTGCTTCCTGCGGATTGGTTGACCATGATCTTTTGTACAGTTTTAGGAATACGGAGTCTAAGTATAGGCCAACTGCAACTTCGATTGATTTTTCGTCTAATGTTTTTTGATCGAGACGGTCGGCGGCTTTTTGAAAGCCCTCGAGATAAAAAGAGGTATTCATTGTGGTTTTTGGTTTAAATTGGTTTAATGGTATGGTTATAGTTTTAACAAATATAAATGAACTCTTTGATAATCTGAATGTTTTTTGATTAATCAGGACCAATCATCGATGCTTAAAACTTCTTGTTTTAGGAGAATCTTAGCAGTAATGTGGTGTAAAAGGGGATAAATGAAAGTGTAAATAGTATTCTCTACAGAAGGGAAAGTCGCATCTCAACGAGAAAACATTTCCGAAGTTTTGTGTGGTGTTTTCGTATAAGGTGAGTTGTTCTCTTTATGGATATACTTTGTGTTTGTTTGCTTTTGCCCTTTCAGGGCGGAATCTATTTTTTATTCCGTTTGCTGTGCGTTGCACTGCGTTGTTGCTTTTTGGGCTCTCAGCCCTTTTTTTTGAAGAATTGCTCCAGCAGAGCAAAATATTTCCAGCTAATGTAGTTTCCAGTTATCAAAAGCTCCAGCGGAGCGAAATATAAGTATTTTGAGAAAGTTCCATTTTTTTTTTGCTTCTGGAACTCCGCTACTGCTTTTTGGGCTTTCAGCCCGTTTTTGATAATCTTTGATCGAGAAGAGCTCTATGTAATGGTTTGGTGTGAACGTATGATTTTTTTGCTCTGAAAGAGCTTTAGCAATAGCTTAGTGCGAAGCACTAAGAATGAATAATGATTTTTTTAGTTAAGCCCTGAAAGGGCGATAGACTATGTGCAAAGGAAAAATTTATCATATGTTATGGATTTTTTACTAAGAAAGTCTGTTTTTTTAGAATCTATATAATTTTTCATTTTTAACTATTTCATGTCTCAAAAATCGTACTTTTGTTTGATATCCAAATCAATAATAAAAAGCATCTAAACTGTATCATACATAGCAAAATATGTTTTTTACATTATTGATTGTAATGATCGTTAATATTATCTTTGAATTATGAGTACACTTGCAAAACCAAACCATATAGGACGAAAAATTAGCCGAATTCGTGAACTTAGAGACATGAAACAGGAAGCGTTGGCACAGGCTTTAGGAACCAACCAACAGGCAATTTCAATTTTGGAGAATAGTGAAACTATAGACGATGAAAAACTTGCTCCAATTGCAAAAGCTTTGGGGGTAAGTCTTGAAGCGCTTAAAAATTTTTCAGACGAAGCAGCAATTAATTATTTTAATAGTTTTACAGATAACAGTGCAGGAACATTTAATAATCATTGTGCTTTCAATCCATTAGATAAATTAATGGAATCTATAGAAGAAAATAAAAAACTCTACGAGCGTTTGGTTCAGGCTGAAAAAGAAAAAGTTGAGTTTTTAGAAAAAATATTAAAGGATAAATAGTTTTATCTTTTTATAATTTAAAAGCCTAATAAATGTATGTTTATTAGGCTTTTTTGTTTTTTAGAGATGTTGATTTATTAAGTTTAAGAATTCCCATTTAATTTTACCAGAAGATTCCCTTCGTTAAAAACGGCATTAATTATATTTTCATTCTTTTCTGCTTTAATTTCGTTTCCGTTTGATGTCAGTTTATAACCTTTTTGCGATAGATAACTTGTAAAAGCATTTTTGTGGTTTTGAATTTCAAATGTTGAAATTAACTCTGGAAAAACAGTTAAGATTCGGGCTAACTCTTCACTTTCAGCTTTATCTATTAGATCAGATTTAATGGTAACAACCATAGTGCCCTGGCCATAATTTCCAAGATAATAACCGCTTCCATTGAACATTTCAGTAGCAATCATTCCTATTAAATGAAGATCGTTAGAGACAGCGTCGAATTTTCCAATAGTTAATAAATCAATATTATTTTCTTCTCCATATTGTTTTAATAAAAGAGCTTGCTTCATAACAGATTCATTATATCCGCCAGCTTTGTTATCCCAAATCCATAGCCAGGTTTCTGAAGAATGCGAAAATGAACCCAAAACCTGCATTGGAAAAGTAAGATGGTCTCCAAATGTTATTTCTTCCTTATCCATGTCAACATTCCAGGAAAGCCCGCCAGTTACAGTGTAGAGATTTCTTTGTTTTTCTAGAGCCAGGGCACCATATTTTTCAAAAAAATCATTCTCAGATGTAAAGTGTTTAGTGTCATTTTGTTGATTAGTAGTTGTTTCTGTGTTTTCTGTTTTCTTTTTAAAAAGATTGTTGAATAAGCCCATTTCGTTATGATTTTTAGAATTATAAAATTGATGTTTTCAAATGTCTAATATAATTATCAAGCAAACCTTGAATTTGCTGACTCGCGACAGGGTTTGCAGAGTGAACCTTGAATTTTAAATTCTGCAAATTTATTTCGGATTCGTAAACCAGCCATTTTGCGCAAGCCTAACCATCTTCAGCAACCATATTGTTTTCATCGAGCCCAAGGTCGTTATCAAAACTTATTAATTCTGGAAGTCCTTTTTCTATTACTGTATTTTTGAAGTCATTAAAGTTTCTAACGACAACGAAATCATTATTAGTTAGATTTTTATAAACCATATTTACATTTCTAATATCGTCGAGGAAGAGTTTGTATGTCATGATTTTTAATGTGAAAAGTTTTTTAGTTCAACTGTATTAAAGTTCTATATACAAAGCTTTGCGATCTCAGCGTTTTTCAACTCAAAAGAAACTTAGCGTTCTTTGCGGTTAAACATCACAGTACTCTATAAACAGGATACTGCAAATGCGCCTTTTCATAATAGGCTGAATGTTTATAAATCCAATCCAATTGTGCTTCTGGATTTTTAGCAAACTCAGGATCAGTCTGTTTTTTGTTTTCCAGTTCGGCTTTTAAAGTTGAGTTTTCTTTTAGGAGTTTAGCTGCGGTATCTTCAAAAATATAATTGGAATAGTGCTCTTTTTGCTGTAAAATGGTGTCAAAGAAATTCCAGTTGAAAAACGAATCAACTCCTTCGGGTTCAAAGGCTTCCAGGATATATTTTACACCTTTTTGATTGGTTGGAACTAGGTAATCTCCTTTAGCGAAAGCCATTTTAACAATTTTAGAAGTTACGGTCGTATTTCGGTGTAAATAGTGTCCTTCATAAGCAGAGGGAACAGTTTTAAAATCGGCAATTTTGTAGCTTTCCACATCAATGATAGTATCGTTTTTAAGTTGGGCAAACGAGATATTATTGTTCTTTAAAAGGTCAATAATGTTCCAGTAACCACGCGGAATGATATAAGCAGAAGGTATAACAACCTCTTTTACTGATTTGAATTCTTTGATATAAGGAACCTCTTTTTTATACGGTTTGCTTCGATCGTAGTACAAGCGATTTCCGGTTGTAGCCTCACTTTTTTTGTAAGCTGCTTCATAACCCAAGAACGAAAAGGTAGTGGCTTTTGTACTGTCCAACTCCCATTTTAGAGTATAGTTTTTCTTAGCTTGATATTGTTCCAGATTTTTTACTCGAAGTTCCTTGATCTTTAGGTAATTGGAATCGGTGTAGTCTAAAGTAGATTTGGTGTATTCGTAAGTCATTTTTACACGTTCGGCATATTTTTTTAGCATGTGCGTTTCAACCACAAAACCAATGGTGTTGAATAGTGAAGTGTAGCCCGTTGTGTATCGTGGACTATCCACAAATTGACCAAAACCTTTGTCGGGAGTATCTTTAAATGAATCTACGTAAGGTGTTGTTTCAATTTTTTTCTGTTGAAGATCTTTGACCAGAGCCGGCATCATTTCGCTATTCATAAAATCACCCAACACGGTTCCCAGTTTGTTGTGCTGTGTCATGATATAGGTTAATTTGTATTGATAATCAGAACCGTTGCTCACGTGATTGTCAATAAAAACGTCCGGGTTTATTTTCTGAAAAATCTCAACAAAGCTTTTGGTGTTTCGTGTATCTGATTTCATTAAATCACGATTGAGGTCGTAGTTGCGGGCATTTCCTCTGAAACCATAAATTTCCGGACCATCCTGATTGGCTCTTGTGGTCGAATTTCGGTTCAAAGCACCTCCAATATTGTAAACCGGAATGGTAACCAAAACGGTATTTTTTGGGGCTTTTATCTTTCCTGTTGCCAGATCTCTGTAGAATTGCATGGTGGCATCGATTCCATCAGGTTCTCCGGCATGAATACCATTATTGATAAAAAGTACCGCTTTGCTCTTTTGAATTTTCTCAAAGTCAAATTCCTTTTCAGGATTGTAAGTAATCATGTGTAATGGCTCACCGGAGTCGGTTAGTCCCATTTCTTTAATTTGAATAGTAGGGAAATCACGTGCTAAAAGTTTATAATACTGAATCGTTTCTTGATACGAAGCAGACTGATTTCCATTTCCTTTTTCAAAAAAAGTCTCGTATTTTTTATTGTTTTGAGCGAAAAGGGTTAGGGTGAAAAGTGAAAAGAGAAATGTAAAAAGTTTCATGGTTTTGGTTTTGTTAGCAAGAATCAAATATAGCTAAATTTAGTTTCAAGTTTTGGTTTGTTTCAGGTTTCAAGTTTGATGTGTGATTGTGCTTTGCGTTGATTTTTACCGCAAAGTGCGCAAAGTTTTTTGTATCGGATTGTGTTGATAAACGCAAAGTTCGCAAAGCTTTGTGTACATAACTTTGCGCACTTTGCTTAAATCTTTGCGCACTTTGCGGTTAAATTTAATAATTACAAATATTTCGCAAGTTCGATTATGCCGTCTTCGATTTGTTTTTCGGTTAAGGAGGCATAACCAAGCCTAAATCCTTGCACAGGCTGGTTAAAACTGAATTTCTCGGGTGTTATTATTTTGATTCCTTTTAACAGGAGCTTGTCTGCAATTTCAGAAATATTAACTGACGAGTTGGGAATTATCCAAAATGCCAGGCCTCCTTCGGGTTTGGTAAAAGTGGTTTTGTCTTTGAGGTATTTGTTGCAAATCGTTTCAAAATAGTCGCGTTTTGCTTTGTAAATAAGGGTTGTTCGTTTAAGGTGTCTTTTAATCTCGCCTTCGTTTATGAGCTGTAAAACGGCTTCTTCCATAATGTTATCACCTTGTACATCAATTATTTTTCGGTGTTTACCCACTTTTAAAATGGTTTCGCGATCACTTACCAAATATCCGATTCGTAAGGCGGGTGCAACAATTTTGCTTAGAGTGCCAATATAAACCGTGTTTTTGGCATTGCTGTAACTTGAAATAGGAAGAATTGGTCTTTGTCCGAAATGAAATTCATGATCGTAATCGTCTTCGATAATGGTAAAGCCGTATTGATTGGACAATTCGATGAGTTTTAATCTTCGTTTGAGACTCAGGGTGACTGTAGTTGGAAATTGATGATGTGGTGTTACGTATATGGCTTTTATGTTGCTGAATTTTTTCAGATAAGCTTCGACCTCATCAATCAGCAAGCCGTCTTTGTCGACATTTACTGGCAGTAATTTAACTCCACTGCTTTGAAATGTTTCCCAAGCGGCCTGATACCCCGGGTTTTCGACCATTACGTAATCGTCTTTTGATAGTAAACAGGTGGAGGTTAGGTACATTGCCATCTGGCTTCCACGTGTGATGCAAATTTGATCTGGAGTGACATTCATTCCCCTTTTAAAATTGAGCATTTGCACAATTGCTTTTCGAAATTCCAGATTTCCGTACTCGGTACTGTATCCCATGATCTGCCAACGCGATTTTCGGTTAAAAATCTGTCGGTAAGCTCTGGCGAGTTCGTTCATTGGTGCAATTCGACTATCGGGGATTCCATCATCAAAAATGATAAGAGGCTGTTTTTCTTCTTCGGTATAGTTTGGTTTTTGCTTTTGATCGATACTTTTGGAAGCCAATGGCAGAATATCAGCTACAAAAGTTCCTTTTCTTTCCAATGTAATGAGCCAGCCTTCAGCGATTAAGACGTCTAAAGCTTCAATAACAGTATTTCGGTTCACTTTTAGCAAGCCTGCAAGCTGTCGGCTGCCGGGCAGTGCATTCCCGCTGTTGAGCATTCCGGTTTGAATGGCTTCGATGATTGCATCAGCGATTTGCAGATAAATGGCTTTTGCATCATTTGCGTTGAGTTGAATTTCTAATTGCCAAGGTCGTAACATCTGGACTATTTGTTTATGTTAAAACTGTATCAGTTGAGTAGTCCAAAGTTAAGATAATTTTGTGGAGCAATAATGCAAAACACAATAATTATTAAAGTTATGGAAACTAAAAAACAATTTTCTTCAAAAGATTTTCACGAAACTTTTGCCAGACCCACTTTTGTGATGCCTGAAAAATTAATTCACAAAAACGTAGAGCAAGCCGGAGTTCACAACCAATTTTCTACCGAGCGAAAACACCCGGTTTTCTTTGTAGATCTTCCAAGTAAAAACGTGAGTATGACAATTGGCGGTTTATTACCGGATCAATTGACAAACAGACATCGTCATACGTATGAAACCGTTATTTATGTAATTGAAGGGCATGGGTATACTGAGATTGAGGATATAAAAGTAGAGTGGAAAGCAGGCGATGCTGTTTACATTCCGAGTTGGGCGTGGCACAGGCATCAAAATCTAAGCAGTGAAGCATCGGCGAAATATATTGCTTGCGAGAATGCACCGCAGCTTCAGAATTTAGGTGTGGCATTAAGAGAAGAAGAAGGCAGGGATCTTTAATTTAAAACAATTGAAAAACATGAAAAACAATCTATTCAAGGGCATTATTGCTTATCCGATTACTCCATTCGATAAAAATGAAAAAGTAGATATCGCTTTATATAAAAAATTACTGGAACGTTTAATTGTTTCGGGTTGTCACGCTGTCGCCCCGCTTGGAAGCACCGGAGTTATGCCTTATTTGTCAGATGAGGAAAAAGAAGCTATTACTGTGGCAACAATCGAACAGGTCAGGGGCAGAGTTCCGGTTTTGGTTGGCGTATCAAACCTGACTACTGAGAAAACCATTTATCATGCTAAATTTGGCGAAAAAGCAGGTGCCGCTGCCGTAATGATTATCCCGATGAGTTACTGGAAGCTTACAGATGACGAGATTGTTCAGCATTTTGATGCAGTAGCGAAGCAAATTTCGATTCCGATAATGGCTTACAATAATCCTGCAACCGGGGGAGTAGATATGTCGCCAGCTTTGTTAAAGAGACTTCTTGAGATTGCTAATGTAACCCTGATAAAAGAAAGCACGGGAGACGTTCAGAGAATGCATTATTTAAAGCGGGAATTGGGCGATGATGTTGCTTTTTTTAACGGTTCAAATCCATTGGCACTGGCTGCATTTTCTGCAGGAGCTATGGGGTGGTGTACGGCTGCGCCCAATTTAATTCCGAAATTGAATCTGGATTTGTATCATGCGATTGAGAACAATGATTTAGAGACTGCGCAAAAAGTGTTTTACAAACAATTGAATCTTTTGAAGTTTATCGTTAACAAAGGTTTGCCACGAGCGATCAAGGCAGGTTTGGAAATTCAGGGAATAGAGGGTGGTTTTTTAAGAAGCCCGCTAAAACCATTAACTGCAACTGAAATTGAAGAGTTTAAGTTGATTTTAAAGGAAATAGAACAGTAATGTATTGATTTTTTTAACCGCAAAGTACGCTAAGTTTTGTAAAGCATGGTTTTATACAAGCGCAAGGAACGCAAAGCTTTGCGTTCCTTGCGCTTGTCAACGCTTTCTAAATTAAAAAAAAACTTAGCGTACTTTGCGGTTAAATTGTCAAATAGTTAAGATCTGAAACCCGAAAGAAACAAAACCTGAAACAAAAAAGTATTTTGACTACTTTTGCAAAATGAATAAAAAACACCATTCCAACAATATACTTTCGAATTTAGGAATTGAGAGTCTAAATGAAATGCAAGAGGTAGCGCAGGATGCTATTTTGAACGATAATAATGTTTTACTGCTTTCTCCAACAGGATCAGGAAAAACACTAGCTTTTTTACTGCCTATTTTAGAGTTGTTACAGCCTGAAATTCTTTCGGTTCAATGTTTAATTTTAGTGCCTTCTCGTGAATTAGGTTTGCAGATTGAGCAGGTTTGGAAGAAAATGGGGACTCCCTATAAAGTAAATATTTGCTACGGAGGTCACTCTATTGATACTGAGATTAAAAATTTAAGCAATCCTCCGGCAGTTTTGATTGGAACTCCGGGTAGAATTGCCGATCATATTGATCGCGATACTTTTCGCACCGATAAAATTCAGACTTTGGTTTTGGACGAGTTTGATAAGTCTTTGCAGCTTGGTTTTCATGAGCAAATGTCATATATTATTGGAAAGTTAACGAAATTGAACAAACGTGTTTTGGTTTCAGCGACTTCAGATATTGAGATTCCAAGATATACCAGGGTCGTCAATCCAACTGTTTTGGATTTTATTCCGGAAGAGGAGGAAAAGACGAATCTTTCGATGAAAATGGTGGTTTCACCCGCTAAGGATAAACTGGACAGTTTGTTTAATTTGATCTGTTCACTGAAATCACAGTCCGCTATTATTTTCTGTAATCATCGTGATGCGGCAGAACGCATTAGTGATACTTTAAACGAAAAAGGGATTTATGCGACATATTATCATGGCGGAATGGATCAGGAGGAGCGTGAGCGTGCACTGATTCAATTTAGAAACGGGAGTATGAGTTATCTGATTACTACCGATTTGGCCGCACGTGGATTGGATATTCCGGAAATGAAACACGTCATTCATTATCATCTGCCTTTAAAAGAAGATGAATTCACGCACCGAAATGGTCGTACGGCACGTATGCAGGCTTCAGGAACAGCCTATATTATTGTTCACGAAAGTGAAAAACAACTGGATTATATTGATTATGGGATGGAGGTTTTAGAGGTTGCCAGCACTACAGTTTTGCCAAAACCACCTCAATTTCAAACCATTTATATTAGTGGCGGAAAGAAAACCAAATTGAATAAAATAGATATTGTTGGTTTCTTTTCTCAAAAAGGAAAACTTGAAAAAGGAGATTTAGGTCTTATTGAAGTAAAGGATTTTGTATCGTTTGCGGCTGTTAAATACAATAAGGTAAAAGATCTGCTAAAAAATATTAAAGACGAAAAAATGAAGGGCAAGAAATTCAAAATTGAAGTTGCCCGCAAAGTGGTCAAGAAAGAGGAGGAGAGGTAATCTTTCCGGCTCTATCTTTTTTGGCGGATGTTTTTTAAGGGCAATCTTTGTAAGAGTTCAACATTTAAATAAATTTTTGAGTCTGAAATTATCGTAAATCAATAGGGATTTTACATGTTTTTAATCCTGTTTTTTGAGGTGTTTTTGTTTTTAATTATTTGTTTTTCAGTGGTTTGTTTTGTGTTTTTATTGTTCTTTAAAAATGTCTTGTTAAGGGAGATTATTGGATGATAAAAAATAAGGACGAAGACTTTAATTTATCATATTTTCTGCGTTTCTTGTGCCCGTAAATAATAAACCCCAAATTAATTATGAAAAGAATTATTACGATTGCTATTTTGTTGTTTAGTGTTGTGTCTTTTGCACAAATTAAAGTTATTGAAACTGTACCGGTTGAAAAATTAGGAAAAGTAAATAACAATTACATTCAGAAAATTGGAGATGAGTATACTGTGTATTATACCAGTATTCAAAACGATGATGAATCATCAAGCCTAAGAAAATTTACATTTAAGAATGTTAACAATGATTACGCAAGTCTTTACAACATTATCATGAATGGTTTCACGGCAAGCCCTTTGTATGATATCAAATTAGAATTACCGAATAACTATATCTGGTTGCACTACACAGGAAGTGTTGTTCCGGAAAAAGCTACGGTTCAGTTCATGGTTTCTTCAAAAGAGGCTGCTTCTGCAACAAGCAGTGTTTCTGAGCCATTTGTAAAAGATCAGATCAATAAATTATTCCAAAAATAGGTTTAATTGTAAATCACTAAAAAAGGCTATTCAGATTTTGAATAGCCTTTTTTGTTGTTTTAAGTTTCAGGTTATTTTTGTTTCAGGTTTGAAGTTTCAGGTTTGAAGTTGTGGTTTTGAGAGTAAAAGCTATAAAAACTTAGCAACTCAGCATCTTAGAACCTCAAAAAGAAACCTTTGTCCCTTTGCAGCTTTGAACCTTTGTTCCTAAAATAAAATTATATTTGTTTCAGGTTTCAGGTTTCAGGTTGTGGTTTTGAGAGTAAAAGCAAAAAAACTTAGCAACTCAGCATCTTAGAACCTTAGTACCTCAAAAAGAAACCTTTGTCCCTTTGCAGCTTTGAACCTTTGTTCCTAAAATAAAATCATATTTGTTTCAGGTTTCAGGTTTCAGGTTTCAGGTTTCAAGTTTCAAGTTTCAAGTTTCAGGTTTCAAGTTTCAGGTTTGAAGTTGTGGTTTTGAGAGTAAAAGCTAAAAAACTTAGCAACTCAGCATCTTAGAACCTTAGTACCTCAAAAAGAAACCTTTGTCCCTTTGCAGCTTTGAACCTTTGTTCCTAAAATAAAATCATATTTGTTTCAGGTTTCAGGTTTCAAGTTTCAGGTTTCAGGTTGTGGTTTTGAGAGTAAAAGCAAAAAAACTTAGCAACTCAGCATCTTAGAACCTTAGTACCTCAAAAAGAAACCTTTGTCCCTTTGTAACTTTGAACCTTTGTTCCTAAAATTATATTTGTTTCAGGTTTCAAGTTTCATGTTTCAGGTTTCAGGTTGTGGTTTTGAGAGTAAAAGCTATAAAAACTTAGCACCTCAGTACCTTAGCAGCTTAGCACCTCAAAAAAAACTATATTTTCTTCACGTATTGGGTAATAATCACGATTTGCTGACCGTCAACTTTTCCTTCAATGTATTCGGCATTTTCATGGTCTAAACGGATGTTACGTACAGCAGTCCCTTGTTTGGCTACCATGCTCGATCCTTTTACTTTAAGATCTTTAATTAGAACTACAGAATCTCCGTGTTCTAAAATAACACCGTTACTGTCACGATGAACGATTTTATTTTCGTCGTCTTCGCCTTCGCCAGTGGCGCTGGCCCATGCTAAGGTATCTTCGTCCAGATACATCATATCTAGTAATTCTTGAGGCCAACCGGCACTGCGCATACGGCTTAACATTCTCCAGGCTACAACTTGTACGGCAACGTTTTCATTCCACATACTGTCATTAAGACATCTCCAGTGGTTTAAGTCAACATTATCCGGATTTTCGATTTGGTCGATACAGGTATTGCAGGCAAATATAGCTTCATCAATTCCGCCTTTTTGAGTTGGTAATACCTGATATACTTTTAGGTTTTCCTCCGCTCCACAAAGTTCGCATTTAGATCCGCTGCGTTTATTTAATTCTCTTTCGATACTCATTATTTATTGTTTGTTTTAAAAAGGCGAAATTACTTTTAATTGTATTCGCTTGCAAGTTTATGTATTTGACTTTTATGTGTCATTGTTTCTTAGTCATGAATATTACTTTATAAATTTAGGGTTTAACTCGAACTATTTTATTGTCCTTCAAAATGATTATTTCGCTATTCATCTTTTTTTTGAATTCAATCAATTTATCATAAACTTTATCCATCCCTTCTAAAATTTTGGTTTGATTTTCTGTTCTTTTATAGGCTTTCATGATAGTATTGTTTTAGTTTATTGAATTTAATTTTGTTTAGAATATCTATTTCAGATTCCAGATTTTTTTCAGCTATAAGTTCGGGTTTTCCGACTGAATTATCAAAAATCATTACTTCATCAACTATTGGAAGATAAATTTCAAATAAGTTTTTTATTCCATTTTGATATCTTCGCCGAATAGTTTCGGTTTCAATATTGTGGCCACCTTCTAAAACTCTTGTTCTTACCCTTTCAATTGCTAGATCTACATTTTGTAGCCAGAAAAAAAAGGAGAGTTACGATATAATTATTCTTTTGGGCATCAATTATTTTTGATTTGTAACTTTTAGTTGCTAAAGTAGTTTCAAGGCAAAATTTTCTTTAATGATTAAGAGATCATTTATTCTATTTAGCATTATTCTTCCAGCTTCAAATGAGACCTTTTCAGGTTGAAAAGGAGAGAGTCCTTTAGCGATTTCATCTGCATTTACAAATTCTTTGCAATTCAGGATATCCGGTAAAATTGTAAAAGAAGTAGTGGTTTTGCCAGCTCCATTACAACCTGCGATTATGTAGAGGTTTTTCTTCATTTCTTACAAATATAGGTAAAAATAGAAAGAACAAAGATTTTACTTCTTCACCCTAACCGCATCCGGAACCAGCATTTCATATTCTCCGCCATGACGCAATACATCACGAACTATGCTTGAACTAATAAATGATGTACTTGCTGCTGTTAGTAGAAATACAGTTTCTATTTTAGATAGTTTTCTGTTGGTGTGTGCAATGGCCTTTTCGAATTCAAAATCGGCAGGATTGCGTAAGCCTCTCAGGATGAAATTAGCTTTAAGTTTTTTAGCCAGATCAATGGTTAATCCTTCATAAGTGATCACTGAAACTTTGGGTTCATCTTTAAAAGTTTCTTCTATAAAGCGTTTTCTTTCTTCGAGTGAAAACATGTATTTTTTTTCGGCGTTGACACCAATGGCAATAACGATTTCATCAAATAAAGGAATTCCTCTTTTGATGATGTCTTCGTGTCCCAGTGTAATAGGGTCAAATGATCCGGGGAATAGGGCTTTTCGCATTTTTTAGAGGTTCTAAGGTTCTGAGTCGCTAAGGTACTAAGTTTTTTTTGAGAAAATAAGGTGCTAAAATCTTAGAATCTTAGCACCTCAGTTTCTTAGCATCTTTTACAAAGCTAACTCAATCGCATTAGTAAATAAATCTTCCAGTGAAATTCCTGCTGCGTGGGCTTGCTGTGGAATCAAACTTTCGGTGGTTAAACCCGGAATGGTATTCATTTCGAGCATATAAGGTTCGTTGTCTACAATAATGAATTCGCTTCTGGAGAAACCTTTCATTTTTAAGACTTCGTAAGCACGTTTTGCTGTTTCGCTTACTTTTTGAGTTAATTCGTCAGAAATTCTCGCAGGAGTAATTTCCTGTGATTTCCCTTCATATTTAGCCTCATAATCGAAGAAGTCATTATCAGATACAATTTCGGTAATAGGTAAAACTTTAATTTCTCCCTGATAATTGATTACTCCTACTGAAACTTCGGTTCCGTCAAGGAAACTTTCGATGATGATTTCGTTGTCTTCTTTGTATGCTACTTCGATTGCAATTGGAAGTTCGGCTTCTGTTTTTACTTTTGAAATTCCGAAGCTGGAACCTGCTTTGTTTGGTTTAACAAAACATGGTAAACCTACTTTCTTAACGATTTCGGCCGTATGGATTACATCGCCTTTATTTAGGTAATACGAAATCGCCGTTTTGATTCCATATGGTTTTAAAACCGATAATAAATCACGTTTGTTGAAGGTTAATGCTGCCTGATAATAGTCGCAGGAGGATTGCGGAATCCCTAATAACTCAAAATAAGCCTGCATTAAACCGTCTTCGCCCGGAGTTCCGTGAATAGCATTGAAAACACAGTCGAAAGTAATTTTTTGATCGTTTACGGTTACTGAAAAATCGTTTTTATCAATGGTAAATTCGGCGTTGTTTTCGTCTACATAAACCCATTTTTCTTTGAAAATATGAATACGGAATCCGTTGTATTTTGTTTTGTCAAGATATTGATGTACCACGTTTCCGCTGATTAACGAAATTTTATATTCGCTTGAATATCCGCCCATGATAATGGCTATGTTTTTCATTTTTTATATGTTTAACTGTTTATTTGTTTAATCGTTTAATCGTTTTTTTGCCACGAATTGCAATAATTTTCACGAATTACTTTGTTCGTTTGTTTGTTAGACTGAGCGAAGTCGAAGCCCTTTTTACTGAACTTCGACTTCGCTCAGTTTGAAAAGCAAGTAACAAATGCCCTTCATTTTTTGAGATGATAAGTAACATCGAAAAGGTTCTTATAAAACCTAAATCCCTAGCCCTGATGGGAGCGGCATCCTTTTGTGTACGCGATAGCGGACGCAAAAGATACAGCGGACAGCAGGAGAGAGCTTCTAAAAATTAAAATTGCAAAGCGCTTTATTTTCCATAAGAATGGCAATCAAACGACTTTCTTGTCTAAAACAAAATTATCATTTTTTTTGAAACGAAATAGCTTTATCTTTGCGACTAATAAAAATAAATTTATGAGTTTACGTAAGTATTTAACGAGCCGGGTATTTTTTGTGCAAGTATTAAGTGCGGCAGCTATAATTGCCGTTTTGGGTTATCTGTTTATGCATTGGTTGACTTTTACCACTGATCATGGTAATGAAATTACTGTTCCGAATTTATCCAAACTAACGGAGGAGCAGGTAGAGTCAAAACTGGATGAACTGGATCTGGATTATGTACTTTTGGACAGCGTTGATTACCGAAGTGAATTCCCAAAATACAGTGTTGTTGAGCAGGATCCTCTGCCGGGAACAAAAGTAAAAGTGGGAAGAAAAATATATATTAAAATTAATGCATCAGGATTTTCCTCTGTTAAAGTACCTGATTTAATTGAGAAAACCTATCGTGAGGCAGTTCCAACGCTAAAAGCTTTAGGGCTTGAAGCAGGAACGATTACTTATATTCCAAACTTAGGAAAAGATATGGTTTTGGAGATGCGTTATAAAGGAAGAAACTTAAAAGTAGGAGATCGTGTGCTGAAAGCTTCTAAAATTGACTTGGTTTTAGGAGACGGAAAAGCAACTTATGAAGATGAAGGGCAGGCTGTAGACAGTGTAGCTGCGCCAACTACTGAAAAAACTAATGATGAGCAATAATACTGAAAATTTAGATCTGGAAGACGAATTATTCGAACACTTCAGATTTGAAGTCCCTAAAGGTCAGGCGCTTTTGCGTATTGACAAATATTTAATGAATTTGATTCAGAATGCGACGCGAAATAAAATTCAGAATGCCGCTACTGAAGGAAACATTTTTGTAAATGATATTCCGGTTAAATCAAATTATAAAGTAAAACCGTTTGATGTGGTGACTGTGATGTTGTCGCATCCTCCTTTTGAAAACCATATTTTGCCGGAAGATATTCCGTTGAATATTGTATATGAAGACGATGCTTTGTTGTTAATCAACAAAGAGCCGGGAATGGTGGTACATCCGGGGCACGGAAACTATACCGGAACACTGGTGAATGCACTGGCGCATCATTTTGACAACTTGCCAATGAACAGCAGTGAACGTCCGGGCTTGGTACACCGAATTGATAAGGATACGTCCGGGCTTTTGGTAGTGGCAAAAACTGAAGCGGCAATGACACATTTGGCCAAACAATTTGAAGCCAAAACCTCAGAACGCGAGTATATTGCGCTGGTTTGGGGGAATGTAGCCGAAGAATCGGGAACGATAGAAGGGAATCTTGCCAGACATTTAAAAGACCGCATGCAAATGGCTGTTTTTGCAGATCCTGAAATAGGAAAACCTGCTATTACACATTATAAAGTATTGGAACGTTTTGGTTATGTGACTTTGATTTCCTGTAAACTGGAAACCGGAAGAACACACCAGATTCGTGCTCACATGAAACATATCGGGCATCCGTTGTTTAATGACGAACGTTACGGAGGTCATTTGATTTTAAAAGGAACTACATTTACCAAGTACAAACAGTTTATCGAAAACTGTTTTAAAGCATTACCACGTCAGGCGCTGCATGCTAAAACACTTGGTTTTGTACATCCAAATACAGGTGAAATGATGCGTTTTGATACGGAACTGCCTCAGGACTTTCAGGATTGTATCGAGAAATGGCGTAATTACGTGAAAACGCACAATGTAGATGAAGAAGAAAATTAATTGGATAATTGGTCCATTAGAAAATTAGATAATTTACTATAGAAAAAAAGCTCCTGATGGAGCTTTTTTTATGGAATTGTTTTAATGGTTAACTGGCTTATTTTTGCGTGTCCGTTGGTTATGAACCCCAACTTTCCTTGTTGGTTTAAATTACTTTTTTCAATGGAACATTCTAAGAACGTTTGATTGTTGACAGTAAAGTACAGCTGATTGTTTGAAACTCTGATTTTTACTGCATACCATTTGTTGTTTTCCAGTTGCATTGGTTTTTTAAACAGGGTTGGTCCGCCACGTTTCGAGTATTCATCACTGTTTTTATTGTAGGCGCCTCTTCCAATCACGATATTCTGATCGATCGTGTATAAGTAGGTTCGAATGTAGTTTTCCTGATCGATATGAAGCATGACTTCAAACAAAGATTCTTTGACGATGTTTACTTTAAAGTCGATTTCGTAATTTTTTGGAAGCTTCTTTTTTGATTCGATCACACCCCAATGCATTGGCCCTCCGTTTCCGGTTAAGGTATCGTTTTGGAGTCTCCATTCATTGGGATTAAAATTCCAAGCGGATTTTAACGCGGCAGTTTTTGTGATTTGATATTCTTTTTTCGCAGTCGAAATAGTACCTGAACAGGAAATCAGTAGCATTGTGGATGCTAGAAAAGTAAGATGTTTAATTTTCATTTTTGTTTTTAATTTAGCTCTGAATGGTATTTGATTTTACCGATAGATCCGGTTGGAGTTGGCAAAAGTTCAAATACCGAGGTAGGAGCGAGGCCATTTTCTATACGATGTGAAACGTATAGGATACTCACATTTGTTTCTTGTTTGATGGTGTTGATCAATTGAATGACCAAGTCAACATTTTCATCGTCAAGACCTTCGACAGGTTCGTCAAGAATCAATAACGGAGGATGTTTTAGAACGGCTCTGACAATTAAAGCGACTCTTTGCTGTCCTATAGAAAGGTCAATGAAGCGTTTTTTTCGTAAGTGGCTCATTTCAATTACTTCGAGCCACTGTGTTACCGTTTGTTTTTGTAAAGTAGTGGGTTCGATATACAATCCGATGGAATCAAAAAAACCGGAAAGAATCATTTCTTCCAGAGTATGTCCCTTTTGAAACAGGTCGGTCATAGAAGTTGCGAAAATTCCAATTTGCTTTTTAATGTCCCAAACACTTTCGCCGCTTCCTTTTTTTCTTCCAAATAGATACAAATCCTGACCGAATCCCTTTGGATTATCGCCTGTGATTAGAGACAAGAGGGTGCTCTTTCCGGAACCGTTCGGACCAACCAGTTGCCAGAATTCCCCTTGTTTAATTGTCCATGAGATGTTATCGACAATTTTTCTTTCCTCGTAACTTACAGAGACTTTATCCATTTTGATTAAAACACTTTCGTGAAAAGAGTGCGGTTCAATCGCTTTGGGAATTGCTGCCGTGTTTAAAGTTTTAAAATGTTTTTCGTTTTTTGAAATCGGATGCAGTTCAAAGGAATTGTCTTTAATTGATGCTTTATTCGGAACAAAATCAAGTACATCTGCTACGCGATTGACCAATTGAATGATTGCAATGTCATCGGTTAATTTTTCCAGAGATTTTGCTAAAGCAGCACGTGAGGCCAGATCTAAATGATCGAAGGGATTATCAAAAATGATAAAATCGGGATTTTGCTTGATGCAATATTTCAGAAACTCTTTCTTTCGTTCGCCCGAAGAAAAAGTTCTTAGTTGTCGGTGTGATTCAGGAGCTGCTTCAACAGTATCGTATTGGTATTCTTTTTCGATGAATTTCTCAATAGCGATGTCTGAGAACAAAATACCTTTTTGAGTGTTAAAAAGGGCTAATTCTCCTTTGGCTTCTCCTAAAAGTAAAGTGTCGATAAAAGCTTTTTTATTGACCTGATTTGATAAAAGTATGTCCCAATGCTGCATTTCTGTATCTTAAAGTAATTATTCAATTGGTTTAGTAGCCATTTCACGATCGTTGCGCGACCATTCGCTCCAGGAACCTACATATAGTTTAGGGATGGGGATTCCGGCATAATCCATGGCCAGCAAAGTATGACAGGCGGTGACTCCTGAGCCACAATGTACAATTATATTTTCAGGCTCTTTGTCGCCAATGATTCGGGAATATTTCTCTTGTAAAAATGGAGGAGATTGAAAAGAACCGTTAGCGACTAAATTTTCGCTAAAAGGGACATTAATCGCACCCGGAATATGTCCTGCAATCAAATCCAGAGGTTCTGTCAGACCGTCAAATCGATTTTTGTCTCTTACATCAATGACAATGTTTTCGTTGTTATTTCGGGCTTTTTCGACTTCTTCAATGTCAGCAGTTTTTAACGTCCATTTTGAAATAGGATATCTTTCAGTCGTTTTAAAAGTTTCGATTTCAGCATTTACCGGAAAACCTGCTTTTGCAGCTTCCTGTAAACCGCCATTTAAAACCTGAACTTTTTCATGTCCTATCGCCCGAAGCATCCACCAAAAGCGGGCTGCCGCGTTTGATCCGTTTTTATCATCATAAATTACGACATGACTTTCAGGTGAAATTCCTGCTTTAGAAAGTACCTCAGAAAATTTCTCTATGGATGGTAAGGGATGTCTTCCGCCGTTTGAAGGATCGGTCGCTACGGTTGCCAGGTCCTTGTTTAAATCGATATAACGCGCTCCTTTAAGATGTTCACTGCGATAATTTTCTTCTGCGTTTATTCCGGCTCTGGCGTCAATGAGAATAATTTCAGGTGAATTAGAGCGTTGTACTAATTCTTTAGGGCTTAGGATCGGTGAAAGTTTAGTGGCCATCTTAAAAAAGTTTATTTTTTAGAACTCTTATATAAAATCGGGGTATTTAGTCTGCGAAGGCCTGTGTATAAAAAATTAAAAAAGTATGGTTTGTTTTATCATATCGCAAGCAATCCCAATTACTATAAACAGAACTTGTAGCAAGGCAAAGAGTATTTGACAGATTGGTTCTCGAAACGTTTTTTGCAAAGGATCCATGGTCTAATGCAAAATCGTCGTCTTTTGAAAGGTCAGTAATTTTAGCCGCAACATAGGTTTCTAAATAATTATCGGGATGTTCTTTAAGAGCGTCTTCATTGTAAAATAAAAATTCATCTGCAAATTGATAGTCAAGTGTTCTGAAAAAACTAGTATCAGAATCGGTGTCAGCAAAGCCATTTTTGACTTTAATGTCTTTGTATAATTCAGCATATTCAGAAGTTAGGCCGTTATAGAGTAAAATCGAAATTTTGACCTTCTTTTTATCGTAAACGATAAAAACAAAATCATTACTGTCTTCCTGAAATAGATTTCCTTTGGCCATAGAAAGTAATTCGTAGTTAGGATTTTCGCTAAAAAAAGACTGTTGCTCTTTGCTTAGTTTTTGAATCCATTTATCATGAATAACTGAAAAGAGCTTTTTTTCTGAAAATTGCTTTAAGTCCTTTTTATGCTCTGTTATTTGGGCTGTAAATTCAGGATTGTCGTAGGTTGAGATCTCATAGTTTGGAGAACCAACAGACTTATTTTCTGAAGTTTTTTTGTGTGTACTTTCTTTTTTAGTATTGGCGGGAGTGTTTATTTTATCTTCCGGTTGTTTTGAATTGCAGGCAAATAGTAATAGTGTGAGACCCACTACGGCGATTGTATTTTTCATTAAGTAGGATTCTTTGGATCGTTTTATTTTAGGATTAAAAGGTTAACCTGGAATTTTCTCGATTAGGATTTCATTTTCGTCTTTGTCAAAATAAGTACAGGTCATTTCTATAATATCGACTCTCCATTTGTCTATTCCACATTGAGCAGCGTGACGGCAAAAAGTAAGGTAATCGGTCTGACCATCCTGATGCATCACTAAAAATTCGATAAAACGTTCTTTATTCGGAACCGATTCTACTTTTATCTCGTCGTATTTTTCGTCAGCCGTTACATGATAATTGTTTACTCCGTAGTATTCCACATGTCCGTCATGCACGAAAGTATCATAGCCTTTTACGCCTAAAATGATTAAGTCCTGAATATAATTAGGGAAGTCAGCACCGGTTTGTACTTTGGCATGTGCTTCTTTGATTTGTTCTATTGTAAACATATATTTTAATTTTAAATGATGTGAATTAAAAAGAATAATTGTGGTGTTTTTTACTTGTTTTCTCTGAGTTGTGCAGCAAGGTGTGTCTGTTTTCTTTTCCGGAAACTTGTAAAAAGGGAACTAACATAATTGGTTTGGTTAATTTGTGTTATTGATTCAAAAATACAATTTATGATTTTAAAATGGAATTGAAAATGCAATAAATAATAAATAGCAGAAAGTGAAATTCTCCTATTTTTCTTAATATATTGTATTTTAACGAGTATTTTATCACTTTGTGGAGTTTCTTTTTCAGCGTATCATTTTGTCAGTAATTTAGTAAAAGAATTTTGCACCTAAATTTGACATTATGAAAACAGTCTTACTTTTGTTTCTAATTGCTTCTCCCGTATTTGCGCAGGAAATGAATACATTTGATTTTGCTGTGATAAATTCGACTGTGATTTCGCCAAATATTGATCTGGATAAGGGGAGAAGTGTCATTGCGGGAAATAAAAATCAGTATTCGGCTTATTTTCAGTACGCGCTTACCATGTGTCAGGATGATATTATTTTTGGAGCAGGTGTTAATAAAACTGAATTAGACCGAACCTACGTTGGTTATATTGGTAAGATGTGTGATAAGTTTCGTGCAACAATCTCTGTGGGTTATGTAGAATCCCGAAGTGGATATGACGGAACCTTTACGGGTTTTAGTGTATCCTGGCATTTTGGTGAGAATACTTTCATTGGAGGAAGTCTGGCAAATCTGCATTCTTCCAGTATTCATAATGGTAGTGATGAGGGGTTTGGCTATTATAAAAAACTGGCTCCAAAAGTCTTTGCGAGTTATGAAATTGTTCCCAACCTTATTGTTTTTGGACAATTAAACAGCAGGGTTAATGATATTGCACTGAAGTATCAGAATGCTCGTTTTTCGGCAGGAGGATTTTATTCCGGCCATGGAGAAGAAGGAATTTTCGGAACGGTTAATGTGGGACGTTTTGCGGTTTCCTGCAGTACTACTTTTGATAAAGTTAATTTTGGACTGAAGTTTCAATAAAGGAGTCCTGAATTGTGGCATGAAATGATTTGAAGAGCAAAACTACTTTTTAAGTGTTATTACCTGCTGTGGATAAGGAATATCAATACCGCCTTCATCAAAACGTTTTTTAATGCTTTGGAGCAAATCACAATAGAGGATAAAGCCCTCTGTAGAGTTTTTTGCCCATGCCCATGCTTTTAAGGTTACACTTGAGTCTGCCAGTGCTACTACACGAGCTACAACCAGAGGTGTGTTTTGTTTTTTACTTTCGGCAGTTCGGGTATCGATAAAAAACGGATGTTTGGCAATTTCGTCTTGCATGATTTCTAAGGCTTTTTCAATATCAGACTGATAACCAATACCGATTTCGATGATTTTGCAACATTTGCTATCGTGCATGTTGGTGTTGACAATAATCTGGGCGCTGATTACTGAATTTGGAATGATAATCCGGTTGTTTTCGGCATCTTTCAGGACCACTTGTCTTAGATTGATATCTTCTACAGTACCCACAAAATTGTTGATGGTAATTTTATCGTTGATGCGAAAGGGTTTAAAAATAACAAGAAATATTCCGCTTACAATATTGCTTAAGGCTTGTTGGGAAGCCAGACCGGCAACAATTGAGATTACTCCGGCTCCTGCCAGAACGGAGTGACCTATTATTTTAAATTCGGGAATCTGAATTAACGCAAAGGCAAATCCTAAAATATAAATTACAGTAATGATCAGGTGCTTCAGGAACTTAAAGCCGGTAGCATCATATTCTTTATTGGCCTGTTTGCGATACAAAAAATAACGAAGTACCTTATCGGTAATCGCGCCAAGAATTACAGTGGTAATCGCTATAACGGCAATGAAAATCCCTATTCTAAAGTCTTTTAAGTAGTCGATCATAGGTTTTAAGTTTGAAAAAAATCCAAAAAACAACTTTTGTCAGAATGTGCTTTTTGGATTTTTGTAATTTATATCAGATTGAATTTTGCTTTAAAGTCCAACAAAATCATCACTTTTTGGAAAGATGCTTAATGCTTCGATGGCGATTTCCGGCGTTGGAGAAGCTAGTTTACGAAGTTTAGTATCCATCCAGGCCCCGTCAACTGTAATAACAGCACAAAGCGTATCGTCTTCTCTTCTGAATTCATGAATGATCGACCAGCGTGAAGCATCGGCTTTCATTTTTGAGGTTTTGGTATGAATAAATATTTTATCGGAAAGTTTTAGTTCTTTTCTGAAAATACATTCTTCTCTAAACAAAACAGGTCCAAAACCCTGCGTTTGCATTACTCTTAAAGTTAAACCCAGTTCTTCAAGGATTTCAATACGATGCTGTGCGCCAAAATCGTAATAAGCACTGTGACGAACGTGAAAGTTTGGGTCAAGATCCGACCAGCGAAAAGAGATTTCTTTAATAAATGAAGCCATTTTGTAATTGTAATTTTAATGAAAAACCGAAATTACGAATATTTATATCTCTTTTGGAAAACGGAAGAATATTTTACTTTAATTTTAACTGCTTTTTTTATGTTTTTCAAACTCCTCTTGTAATTTTTTCAGTTTTGGAACAATAGTAGTCTGGCAGAACGGAGCTTCTTTTCGGGTTTCGTAATAGTGTAGAAATTGTTCTTCGTTGCTTTTAAAGGCAGTAAAAGGTAAGATCTTGGTAATGTGTTTTCGGTCTAATTTATGATCCAGTTTTTGGAGTATTTCTGAAATTTGAGCAGCTTCATTGTTGTCGAAAAAGTAAATAGCAGATCGGTATTTTTCTCTCATACTGTGATTTGAAGTGCTGGAATGTGTAATTAAGTGTGCTTCAATGAGTACTTCTAACGGGATAATACGGGAATCAAAATCAACAAGAACGGCTTCCGAAAAAGTATCGTCAGGTGCTTCAGACTTTATCCAGCCCTGCCGCACATTGGTTACTCCTTTAAAAAAATCAAAAACTGCTTCAATACACCAATGACAGCCTCCTCCAAAACCTATTGTATTCATTTGATTACGGTCTTATTAATTCCAGTCTATTTTGATCCAATACGATCTCCAATAAAGTTTTGAAATTTTTATGATCTTCTTTATTGGAGATAAAAAATGGTTTATATTTAGATTAAGAAGCTTTCTTCAAATCTTTCAAAGTGACAGGTGTATCCATTTGGATGTTTTTGCAGATAGTCCTGATGCTCCGGTTCGGCAGCCCAAAAAGTACTATAAGGTTCTAAAGTGGTTACTGCAGTTTCTCCCCATTTTTTTGAAATATCTACAAGATTAATGACCTCTTTGGCAATGGCCTTTTCCTCTTCGTTTTGATAAAAAATGGCTGAACGATAACTGGAACCCCTATCATTGCCCTGACGATCGATCGTAGTAGGATTGTGAATGCGGTAAAAGTAATCCAGAATCTCTCTAAAGGTTGTAACTTCAGGATCATAGGTCAGTTCTATTCCCTCGGCATGGCCGGGATGATTTCTGTAAGTTGGGTTTTCATTTTGTCCGCCAATGTAACCTACTTCAGTATTTAAAATTCCCGGACGGGTTCTGAACAGTTCTTCCATTCCCCAGAAGCAGCCTCCTGCGATATATGCTTTTTTAGTTTCCATATTTTACAATTGTTATTGATGTACTGAAATTTTAGTACTGCAATTTACTAAATATGCAAATAGTATTAATGGTAATTGTTTATATTGCAGTTCGTCAATTGTTTGTGCTTTTTTTGATGCCTTGTCGGTTCCGTTATGGTTTTCTGAAACTGCAAAACAAAAAATTCTCTTCGCCCATCTTTAATTTTTGTTTAATTGATCCATCCGTTTTCTTTCAGATGTGTGAAGATAATTTTATCAACCTCTGAAATGATGTCGAGATCTTTATAATTTAACCATTTAATTTCGGCTATTTCATTGCTTTCCTTTGGAGTTCCGGTGTAATCTGCCTTGTAGCAGGTCATTTTTACGGTAATTCCATCTGCATGTCCGTCAGACTGCGCTTTGAAAGTTCCCACATATTCGATAGATTCCGGTAGGATTTCAACACTTAGTTCTTCCTGGATTTCCCTAATTAGAGTTTGTTCATCGGTTTCGTTAGCTTCTCTTTTTCCGCCCGGAATATAATATTTGTTTTTCCCTCTTGATTTAGTGCTTAAAATTTGGCCATTCTCGACTTTAATTAATGCAATTTTATCAATTTCAATCATCAGTTTGTTTATTAATTTATTTATATTTTATAATTGGGTGTATCAAGTAAAATGGGTGTTGTATTCGCCAGAACCCATTTAGTAGCCAGTTCGCATAAAAAAATAAGTTCATCAGACTCTCCGTCTCCGTTTTTGCGAATATCTTTTATAATTGAATTGGCTTCTTCAAGTTCTTGATCAGACAGACAATGGTTTGAAGATAGGTGGGTAAAAAGTGCATCTAACATCTTTTTAAAATCAATATTCCAGTTTCCGCCTCCATTACGGTAGATTTCGTCTCTCACTTTTCCTGAAATACGGACCACTTCACCCTGAATCGTTTTTGCACTGCCTTTTGATGGGACCAATAGCTCCCAAAGTTCTTCGTATTGTTTTTGCCAGGTACCACCGTTTACAACAATTGGAGACATGCCATCGTGCAGAATTCGTTTTTTTACTGGCGGAACATCAAAAATAGTGTAAAGCTCATTTAATGCAAAATCTGTATCACTCAAAGAATCTTTATTGAAATTCTCCCGATGAAATTCAAAATCTTCCCCTCGTCGTGTAACAGTGTCTTTCATCTCTTGTGTTATTTCAAGGGAGGATTTCAGAAGTATTTTTGATATTTCTGCCAAATTGATGAGGTTGATATTACTGGCTCGTTTTAAAGCATATACTAATGGCGTTTGCTTGTCTCTGTTTAAAGCATTGGTAGCTGCTCCGTATTCAATCAGCTTTTTAACTGCGGCTACATTAAAACCACTGCCGGCTGCAAAGTGTAATGGTGTATTATCATTATAATCGAGTACATTGATATCGGCACCCAATTCTAAAAAAGGGGCTATATCTCCACTACGTATCGAAGCGTGCTGGTGCAGTGCAGTACGGTTATAAGTGTCAATAGCTTCGAGATGTGCGCCTTTTTGTACTAACCAGTGTACAAGCTCATTTGGGATTCCCCAAAAGCTCAATGCTGTTGTTTTTCCGTAACCGCCTCTTGCGTCTAATTCACAAGTGTCGAATACTTTTTTTAGAGCTTCAATGTCTTTCTTTTTAATTAATTCGTCAAAATTTTTTGGAAGCGTTTTTCTTTTTTTAGCCATTATTTTATTGTTTGTGCTTTTTCACAATTCTTTTTCAACGGAGTTTACAGTTTATTCAAAAGTTCCTTTTTTAGATAAATTTCGCCCTCTTTTATTGTCATTTCAACTGTTGTGATATTTTTAATATCTTCTAACGGATTTTTTTCAAGTACGATCAAGTCGGCAGATTTTCCAATTTCGATTGTGCCCCAAATGCGATCTTCGTTAAAGAATATTGCAGGAGTTATTGTTGCTGATTTTAGGATTGTTAAATTGTCGATTCCTGCTTTAGACCAATTATACATTTCTTCAAACATATTAAAACCATTCATTTGAAAACTATTTCCAGGATCGCTTCCTAAAAGCAATAAACAATTATTTTTATGTAGTTTCCTTACTATTTCCTGTTTGTAAGCAAAAGTAGGGAGGTATTTTTCTTTGTTGAGCAAAACTTTTTCCAAACCTGCTTTCTCAATTGCTTGGCTATATTGAGTTTCCCATTTTTTTAAATATTTAGTTGGTAAATTTGAATAGGTGAGTCGGTTTTTATATTCGTTTGGGTATTGTAAATCATATGCCATTAAGTCCCAATCTAAGGTTGGACAATTAAAAACCTTTCTTTCCTGTGTTAGTTTGATTGCGTTGTTTAATTCATTTTCATCTTTTATTTTATCATATCCTGCCAGATGTTCGATACTTTTAAAACCTGAATTTAGGACTTTGTCGATTTTTATCCCGCTTGGATAATGTCCACAAACAATCACATTATTTTTGTTCGCAGAAGCCATTAAATTATCAAAAACCGTTTCATTTGCTATGCTGAATAATTTTATGAAATTAATGTCATTTTTTTTAATTTCAGCCATCAAACTGTCAAATTGTATTTCATTATATTTGACGTCACGTGTAATAATATGACTGTAATATAGTTTAGGAGTAATTGTATTTGGACTGTGTTTTAATCGCTCTTTTAGTTGTAATTGAGGAGTTTTCGTATTCATAATACGCAAACGAGTAACCCCTGCAGCAATATTTTCGATTAGCAAGGTGTCAACTTTACTTTCAACGGGTAAATGACTGTGCATTTCGGTTAATCCAGGCATTAAATATTTTCCTTTTCCTTGTATTACTTTGATTTTCCTAATCTTAGGTAAGTTCTTAAAGTCATCAATCTGAACTATTTTGCCATTTTGAATTAAAACACTTTTGTTGTTAATAATGTCCAAATTGGTCATTGGCAGCAAATTAATATCCTTTATAATAAATTCACTTTTATTCTGCGCTTGTACATTAATTAATAGTAAGAAGTATAGAGAAAATGTTAGTTTAATTTTCATTTTTTCTGTGGTTTGGTTTTTATTTTTTTTGGATTATGTTTAGTAAGTTCGGTATATTTTGAGGAATACAAGGTGCAAATCATCTTTAAATTCGGACTTAAAGAGAGCTCTCGAAACAAGACTGCTATGGTCACTGATTATTTGTTCGCTTCACTTTTCCATTCGTGTTCGATGTTTGTCATAAGTAATGCATTGTCGAATTTCACGGTACCTTTTGGGAAAATTTCTTCATTTTCAAAAAAAGTTGATTTTACTTTCAGAACATCAAGCGGTTTAACTTCCCAATGATGATATGCTTTTAACCTTAGCCCATCAAATTTGTTGTCATTTGGGGAATATCCGAGGTCTCCATTTTCAAAAAAATCAGAGGCATCGCATAGTGTTTCAAAAATTGATTTTTCATTAAAAGTACTTGCCTCATCAGCTTCAATTAATGTCATGGTTCCGTCAGAACTCTTAAAATTAATTTGATAATTTCTGTTTTTTTCTTTTACGTTAAATTTTGCATAATAATGTTTACCTGGAAATACCCGTCCGCCAACAATTGTGTTTAGCTTTAAAGAAGTATCCCTTCTAGGAATGTACACACCTGATTTTGTTTCTCCATTTTCATCCCATTCAACTGCAATTCTATGTGCTCCATTTTCAGAGTTTACTCCAATAAAGTCAGGAAATCCTTTTGGTTTTATGTTTTTTAATCTGATTAGACAAATTCCAACGATAGCTTTGCCCTTGTAAATTTTTGGCCTAAATGGAAACGGAATAATTTTCTCTACTACCTTTGGTTCGGCCGTAAAATTGATTAAAATTCTTCTGTCAATATATCCGTGTATAGTTGGGATTTTCATAGTTGTTTACTTTTTAGAAACTCATGCAATAACGAATTACGAAGTAAATTTTTAGAAACAAAATAATCTTCAAATTTAGTCTAATGGCTTCAATTGTGGCATGACTTTTAGGTGATGTTGTTTTTGATACGGATTATTCTTTTATCTCTTCTCTTGTCGGTTTAAATTTGTTTGGGATTTTTTGTCCACGAAAATCAATATACTCTGCATTAAACCAACCGGTAAATCCAAAAAGTGGTCCGAAGAGTTTACTTTTTACACTCAAGTCTAAATAAAATTTCTGTTCAGTATCATCAAACCATTCCAGGAGTTCAATATCTCCTCTTACTAATTTTGGTATAGGGAGTTTAAGCCCGCCAACAAAAGCAAATTGTCTACCGGATGTAAACCTAATTGCTCCGTCTTCAGCTGATAAACCCATTTCAAAAACCATTCTATGATCAAGTCCTAAATATTCTACAATATGTTTCTTCGTCTGACTATAAGTGGCAGTTCCGTCAAAGCGTTGTTCTTTGTCAGGAAAGAAAAATACTCTATTCATAGAATGTACTTCTCGATTGAACTTATCTAAATAGGGGTAATTGTGAATTTCATATTCAATGTTTTGTCCAACTTTCGGAAATAGAATATTGGTCTTCGATAAGAGTTTGAGAATAAAAACAGCAAATTTGTTTCCATTCCAAATGTTATCCATTGTTCCTTTACCAATAAAGGCAATATTGTTTGTCGTCGAAAAGTCAAATCGTTTTTGTATTTCAGGGTGCAATTTTTCATATTCAGGCCCCATTTGTTCTCTATAAGCTGAAATGTGTTTTATGTCGGTATTTTGTTTGTTCATGCTTACTCAATATTAGTTTAAAATTATTTTTCTATCCGTTTTCTTTGCACTTATACCTGCTGTTGTGGCGCAACACTAAGGTTATGGATTAAAGGGGTACTCTTTTTATTATTTGTGGTTACTTCTGTTTGTACAAGTAATTGTAAAGTTGAAATTTAAAAAATCAGATGTTTTTTATTTAGAATTTCCGATTAATTTGACTTTTCGTTTACAACTGGTTTGTTGTAGAGATTTCAGGACCTCATAAAATTTTAGCTAAAATGAGTAAAAACTTTTAAATTATTGTACGTCTTCCCGCAATCGGCTTAATTTTATTGTTTCTTATTCGGTAATTCAAAACTTAAAAGCTATTGAAAAGCTCGTGATAATGACAGATAAAGTACTGATATGCCACGTATGTCAGGTATTAAAAATGTCATGTTGTCAGATGATTATTGTCGTGCCAATAGTAAAACTGACAATTTACTTTGGTTTTTTATATTGGCACAAAGATTGACTTATGCCACCTGAGTTATAAAATGTATATCAAAAATTAAATATATAAAAAATGGGTAAAATAATCGGAATTGACTTAGGTACGACGAACTCTTGTGTTTCTGTAATGGAAGGTAACGAAGCAGTTGTTATCCCTAACGCAGAAGGAAAAAGAACTACACCATCTATCATCGCTTTTGTTGAAGGTGGAGAAATTAAAGTAGGTGATCCTGCAAAAAGACAAGCAGTAACGAATCCTACAAAAACGATTGCTTCTATTAAACGTTTTATGGGACACACTTTTGCTGAGACTACAAACGAAGCAAAAAGAGTTTCATACTCAGTTGTAAAAGGTGACAACAATACGCCACGTGTGGATATTGACGGTCGTTTATACACTGCTCAGGAATTGTCAGCAATGACTCTTCAAAAAATGAAAAAAACTGCTGAAGACTATTTAGGTCAAACTGTAACTGAAGCAGTTATTACTGTTCCTGCTTACTTTAACGATGCACAACGTCAGGCTACTAAAGAAGCTGGAGAAATTGCTGGTCTTAAAGTTATGCGTATCATCAATGAGCCAACTGCTGCTGCACTTGCTTATGGATTGGATAAAAAAGGAACAGATCAAAAAATTGCTGTTTACGATTTAGGTGGAGGTACTTTTGATATCTCTGTTCTTGAATTAGGAGACGGAGTTTTTGAAGTATTGTCTACAAATGGTGATACTCACTTAGGTGGAGATGATTTTGACCACGAAATTATTGACTGGTTAGCAAATGAATTCTTAGCTGAAGAAGGTATTGATTTACGTCTTGACCCAATGTCATTACAACGTTTGAAAGAAGCTGCAGAGAAAGCAAAAATTGAATTGTCTTCTTCTTCAGAAACTGAAATCAACTTGCCATATGTAACGGCTACTGCTTCTGGACCAAAACACTTAGTGAAAAAATTATCTAGAGCTAAATTTGAGCAATTAACTGATTCATTAGTTAAACGTTCTATGGAGCCAGTTGCTAAAGCATTAAAAGATGCAGGTTTATCTACATCTGATATCGACGAAGTAATCCTTGTTGGAGGTTCTACTCGTATGCCAAGAATTGCTGACGAAGTAGAGAAATTCTTCGGTAAAAAAGCGTCTAAAGGTGTTAACCCTGATGAGGTTGTTGCTATTGGAGCAGCTATTCAAGGTGGAGTTTTATCTGGAGATGTAAAAGATGTATTGTTACTTGATGTAACTCCTCTTTCTTTAGGTATCGAAACTATGGGTGGTGTATTGACTAAATTAATCGAGTCTAACACAACTATTCCAACTAAAAAATCTCAAGTATTCTCTACTGCTGCTGATTCTCAACCATCTGTTGAAATCCACGTATTACAGGGAGAAAGAGCTATGGCAGCTGATAACAAAACTATCGGTCGTTTCCACTTAGATGGTATTCCACCAGCACCAAGAGGAGTTCCTCAAATCGAAGTAACTTTCGATATCGATGCTAATGGTATCATCAAAGTTTCTGCAACTGATAAAGGAACTGGAAAATCTCACGATATCCGTATCGAAGCTTCTTCTGGTTTAACAGCTGAAGAAATCGAAAAAATGAAAAAAGATGCTGAAGCTAACGCTGATGCTGACAAAATTGCAAAAGAAAGAGCTGAGAAATTGAACGAAGCTGACAGTACTATTTTCCAAACTGAAAGTCAATTGAAAGAATTGGGAGATAAATTGACAGACGATCAAAAAACAGCTATCGAATATGCTTTAACTGAATTGAGAATGGCGCACCAATCTCAAGATCTTGATGCAATCCAAAAAGGATTAGACAATGTAAATGCAGCTTGGAAAACAGCTACAGAAGCAATGTACGCTCAAGGTGGTGAAGGGCAACAAGCAGCTCCACAACAAGAGCAATCTCAAGGAGACAACGTTGAAGACGTTGAATTCGAAGAAGTCAAATAAATACTGATTAACATCAGTTAATAATAAGTATTAAACCGCTGTAAACGAAATGTTTATAGCGGTTTTTCTTTTTTGTTCTTTTTTGTTTCTGCTGTTTTTTAATCATTTTTTGCCATATATTTGTATCATATTTGTACCGGCACTTAAATGGAGACAAAGTGGCACTTATGTATACTTATGGTACCTTAATGAGGAGACAAAGGTGATGAAAAGAATAAATAAACAATGTCTTAACTGCGGGGAGGAATTTCTGCCTAAGACAGTGACTTCTGTTTACTGCTCGCATATATGCAGTAAAAAAGCATACAAAGTCAAGATGAAGGGGCTTAAAAATGAAGCTGAGCTCAAAGCACTGGCAGATAAAATACCCGAGAACAGGGCATTTCTTTCTGTCCCTGAAGCTGGCATGCTTTTTGGAATTGCCAAAAGAACCCTTTACCGGCTTGTCGGCCAAGGAAAAATTCCTTCGGTTAATCTGGGAACCCGCCTTGTAAGGATAGACCTCAGGGTAATGGAAGGGATATTCGGCCCTGCCCGCGCCCTTCCGCAGGCTCAAAGCGCCCCGAAGAAAAAATTATACAGTCTTGAAAAAGAAGACTGCTATTCCATCGGCGAAATAGCCCAGAGATTTCAGATATCCGAAGGTTCTGTCTACAATCATATCAGGAAATATTCAATCCCCACCAGACAGATCGGAAAGCACGTATATGCCCCCAAAATGGAAATTGATAATTTGTATAACGGAAATGATTTTATATGAAACAATTAGCAAAAACCAAGGTGACTGTGCGTCTTCGAAAAGCAGAAAACCAAAAAGAATGGTATGTCTACATAGAAAGCTATCCTGTTGAGGTTTCCGGAAAGAAAACGCCCCAGAGAATCCGTGAATATTTAAATAGAACCGTAACAACAGTGGAGTGGGACAAGAAAAGAACTGCCCGCACAGATGCAGAGGGCATAAAATCCTACAGACCCAGACGCAGCGATAACGGAATAATAATGTGCAGAAGCGAGAGCGACCGTGAAATAATGCTCTATGCTGACGCAGTGCGTAATATCCGGCAGAAAGAATACGATAATACAGATCTGTACAGTGATGCTGAGAACCTATTGGCTCAACAGAAAGAAAAAGGAAAAGAGGATTTTATTAAATACATTGCTGCTACGGCGGCTAAAAGACACGCCCGAAGTTCAAAATCCATTCAGATCAATTGGGAGCGGGCCAGAGAGTTTTTAAAAAGCTATTCCAAAGGCAGCCTGATGTTTTCGCAGATTGATAGCAGAATGGCAGAAGATTTTAAACTGTTTCTGCTGGTTGCGCCGCTCGGAGGAGGTAAAAAAGGAACCATTTCCCGCAACACTGCGGGAACGTATTTTTCCATATTTAAAGCCGCTTTGAAACAGGCTTTTATTGATGGATATTTAACCGTTGACTTATCTTCAAAAATAAAAGGCATACCTGAGCAGGAATCAAGACGCGAATATCTTACCATTAAAGAATTGAATACATTGGCCGAAACGCCCTGCGAAAAAGATGTCCTTAAAAGAGCCGCGCTTTTCTCAGCGCTTACTGGCCTGCGGCATTCCGACATTCAGAAGCTCCGCTGGAAAGAGATCAGCCTGGAAGATGGCATCGCTAAACTACATTTCACGCAGAAAAAGACAAAGGGTGTCGAATATATGCCTATTTCCCAGCAGGCTTTCCAGCTGTGCGGAGAACCTAGGCTTTCCGCGCAGCTTGTTTTTGAGGATCTACCGGACCCGTCGTGGATTTCACGACCTCTGAAAAAATGGGTTGAATCTGCTGGCATTAAAAAAAACATTACCTTCCATTGCTTCCGCCATACATTTGCAACACTGCAGCTGTCGAGCGGGACAGACATCTATACGGTCAGCAAAATGCTGGGGCATACCAATGTAAAAACTACTGAAATATACGCCAAAGTAATAGATGAGAAGAAAAACAGAGCTTCGCAGGCAATACAATTGGAATCTTTAAAGAAAAGAGCGTAATGAAAATAAAGTACTTCGAATATATTGCAGTTTACCTGTCTGTTTTTTTAGTCTGCGTCTTTGTCGGCATAATCGGAAGACTGGTACTTCTGGAAAAAGGTGCGGATGAATATACGGCTGGCATATTTTTCTGGATCAGCACTGGATTTGGAGTTTTAATGTTTGCAATTCTAAGCTTATTTCTAAACGAATTGGCTGCCAGAATACTGAATCGTTTTTTGAAGGCTAAAAAAAAGGAATTACCTGAAAGCTGGATTCCAAGCATAGACCTTGAAAAAATAGAAGAGAGGCAACGAGATGTTTTAATTAAACCCGGATTGTCTGAAAATAAAAATTCAGCCGGAGATATTGAACAGATAAGGGAGCAGCAACAGCTTGCAGTCAAAAATCAAAAACAATCTAGAGTTGATACTGCCATCCGTTATGCACAGCAAGAATTCGCGCTGTATACGTCAGATGATGATTTGAAACAATTGGGCAAGAATATAATCATATATGCGGAAGGCATAAATTTCGAAAAGATTAGACCGGTAAAAGTAAAATATCTGTCTAATCTCGATCTTTATCATTTTGGCTGGAATATCTGGAATTGCTTTAAAGTCAGCAGACAGGACAGAGTCGCACAATTTTTAAAACTGACTTTTGCCGATGCTTTAAAAGATGTTGAAGAGAATAGCATTAAAACGCATCTAAAAGATGATGAACAGAAAGGGATTATAAAGATTATGGAAGATTTTACTAATTTTTAAATACCAATAGGTATAAAACACTGTGTTTTTCAAGTGTTTTTGTTGTAAAGAAGCACACAGCAGAAACACTTTTTTCATTTGTGTCATAACAAGTAAAAATGTTAGTTATGGACATAAACGAAATCTCTTTTGAGAACCTGCCCAAAGCAGTAGCACACTTAGTGAAAGAAATTACCGAGATTAAAATTCTGATTCAAAATATACAGGTATTTGAATCTAAAGAAAAAAGTATTCCTATTGGTATTGAAGAAGTAAGCCGGCTAATTGGAAAAGCAAAGCCTACAATTTACACTCTTGTAAGGCAGAGAAAAATCCCATGCTATAAATATGGTAAAAAGCTGTACTTTTTTGAAGAAGAACTTTTAGAATGGATCTCTAAAGGGAAAAAGAAAACAATACAGGAAATCGAATCAGAAGTATTGAAATATAATCATAATCGAAATAAATAGATGGATAATAGCCCGCAAGAATACTTATTTCAATCCATTACAGTATCAAAAAAAATTAGTGCAAAGCGATAAGTTATCTAAAGAAAAATACAACATCCTTTTAATATTAATTGCTTTGACACGATTTCAACTGTTTCAAGGAGAGCAGGATTCGAACCTAATCGTCTAAATCCTTGCTTATACTGCATTTGTTAATTTTTTTAATCACTGTGCCACGATTTTGCCACGAAACTTAGAATAATCTATTTCTGAGAACATTATCTTGTTTTTAAATGAGCGATGTAATTCTAGTTTTATCAAAAGTAATTAATTCTTTTTGATAAGAACAAAAAAATTAACAGCCTTGCTTTTTTTGCAAAATAGGAGGTAACTCCAGTTTTGGTTTAATTTTCAACATTTAGGGTCATAGAAGTATAATCATAAGAAATATTATCGATTCTAAACATATCCTTTGTTATGCTCAATTCCTCAAAATTCATTTTTTTGTAAAGTCTGGTTGCTGGAATATTATTTGTCAAAACTTGCAAGTCAATCCAGCTAATTTTACGATTATCTTTACAATAATCAATAATAAATTCTAACAAATTTTGACCAATTTTCAAATTTCTAAAATTGCTGTCAACCCCCATTCCAAGTAAAACTCTATGTTCTGCATGTGACTGATTTTGAGAACGGATGTCAATATGTCCAACAATTTTTTCTTCTTCATTTATTGCTACCCAAATTTTTCTCCATCCAACCTTTTCATTCATTCCGTCCTCAAACTTTGCTTTCCATTCGTTCGAAAGTGTAGGTTGTTGTTTCGAAAGTGGTTGAAAAAGTGTTGTTCCTTTCTCTCCATTTTTAGAAAGATGAATTTTCAAGTATTGAAAAAAGTCACCAAGTCTGTCTTTATTTAATTCTTTAATTGAAATCATTTTATTAAGTGAATATTTGTGTGTTGTTATTGGCTAACCATTAACACAAATGTATAGCTATTTTGGATTTGCAAACAAATAGGAAAGAAAAAGTTAAGCTACATTTTTGTAATTAGTTAATTTATTAAATTCTTCAATAGTTTTAAAGATAGACAATTCCTTTTGATAAATGTGAAAAATTAAGGACCTTAGCTTTTGCGGCAAAATTGGAGACAACTCCATTTAAAAGGAATGATAAAAGTAAGCTAGATAATATTTTTAAGGATTCTAAATTATACCTATCACAAACAGTTTTTCATTCAGTAATTGCAAAAGATGTAACTTTGAAAAAAACTTTGAAAACTGTTAGAAAAATGAGATATTTATTTGTAATTATATGAGCATCAACTGTCATAAGCTGTAGTGTCCATACGGTTCATACTTCTTCATCTAATTCCGGAAAAATTCCTCCCGCACAAGCAAAAAAAATGTCAGGAAGCAAGAGTGCAAAAGCTGATGCTCCCGGACAGCAGAAAAAAAATTAAAAGTTTTGAATAAAACTACTTTTGGTTAATCTGGATTTTTTTTGTGTGATTAAAAAGATTTTTTTTAGCTGAAGTTTAAAAGGGAAAATGATTTATGATATAAAGAAAGGGAGTACTTGCCAAGTACCCCCTTTCTTTTTTACGTTTTAGTGTTTGCCATGTCTATGCCCTTTTCCATGTCCATTTCCATTTCCGTGCCCATTATCTTTATATTCTTTGTTGTTCCCTTTCCCTGGTTTTAGACCAATTGTTTTTTGTGGTTTACCGATGTAACCTTTACCATATTTTACTTTGTGAGTTTTATAATTGTCATATGGAGAATTGCCTCTGTAATCGGTTAGTACCACTTTGTATTCATTATAAAGGTCATAATTTCTGTAGTTTCTTGGTAGATTTCTAGCTCTGATCCATTTTCCATTACTTATGTAAATATAAATGGATGCATTGATATCGTAGTACATCTCGAGATCCGGTAAATAATAGTAACGGACATCTGTATAACCCGCCGGACCCCATGCCGGAGGTGTTCCAATATTTACATTAACAGATACCTGTGCCTGTAAAGAGCTTACGGCAATGAATGTCATTGCAATAAAGAAGTATTTTAGTGATTTCATGATTTTAAATTAATAAGAATCTAAAGTAAAACAAAAATCGAACCTAAAATTAATTGGTGGTACATTTTTATTATAAAGCCGTAATAATAAATTCACTACGTCTGTTCATTTGGTGCTCTTCTTCGGTACAAGGCACTCCATCCGAACATTTGTTTACAAGTTCAATTTCACCGTATCCTTTACCTGTTAATCTCTGTGGTGCTATACCATTTTTAACTAGCCATTGTATGGTAGATTTTGCTCTTCTGTCAGATAGGGCTTCGTTGTATTGAAATGTGGCACGGCTATCTGTATGCGAGCGGATGTCTAGTTTCATTTTTGGATACTGGTTTAAAACATCAAGAATTTTTTCTAGGTCTAAAGCCGCTTCCGGACGAATGTTTGATTTATCGAGATCAAAATAAATCATTTTAATACCAAAACACTTGCCTAAATCATCACCAATGGTTACTTCGCAGCCTGATTTTTCTAGCGCTATAGATAAGTTAGTTCTTCCGTTTTCTTTTGCAATTGTAACATTTTCTTCTTTGGTGTAATATTTTTCTTTTTCAGCTCTTAAAAAATAGGTTAGTCCGCATTCGACAGGAAAGGTATAATTTCCGTTTGCATCAGAGTTTCCGGTTGCTATTACTTTAAAGCCGTCGGAGTATAAACTTAGCTTGGTATTGGGCAATACTTCTCCGGTAGCCAGGTCGGTTATTGTACCGTACAATTCCTGAATACAGGTCAAGGGTATTCTTTCTAAAAATTGATAAATATCATCAGAACCCTGTCCGCCATCTTTATTGGAGGTAAAAAAACCTCTTCTCGATTTACTGTCGATTATATAGGAAAAATCATCTTTGGGAGAGTTGACGTCGGCTCCAAGATTTTGAATGTTACTTACATCCGTAGCGCTTAGTTTACCCACAAAGACATCCAAACCTCCAAGTCCGGGATGCCCGTCTGAAGCAAAGTAAATTTCATTTTGATCGTTTACATAGGGAAAACTTTCTTTTCCTTCGGTGTTAATACCAGGGCCTAAATTCTCAGGAACGCCAAAATCTCCATTGCTGTTAATATTTACTTTGTAAAGATCAGATTGTCCCATTGATCCCGGCATATCCGATGCAAAATAAAGTGTTTTTTCGTCGGGACTTAAAGCAGGATGTGCCGTGCTGTAATTATTACTATCAAAAGGCAACTCTGTTATATTGGTCCATTCGTCGTTTTCAAATGTAGCTTTGTATATTTTTATTAAAGTAATTTTGCTTTCATTTTTTCCTTTTTTACCATTTATGTAATTGTTTCTCGTAAAATAAACGGTTTTTCCATCTTTTGTAAAAACAGGAGTCGACTCATGGAATTTGGTGTTTATTTTGGATTTGAATTTTTTGGGAGCATTTGGATTAAAATTCTCATCGATATCGGATTGATACAAATTTGTAAAATGCTCACCGGTCCATTTATGAATTCTTTGACTAAAATTACCGGTATCGCGGGCTGAGGCAAATATAATTTTGTGTTGATAGAAAGCTGTTCCATAATCGGAGTATTTACTGTTTATTCCTGCATTTTCGATCGTATAGCGTCCTGAATTGGCTTTTATTTTATCGAGATAATTTTTGTCTGTTTCATATAGTTTGGCTCTATTATCATTTTTTGACTTTTTATTGAACAGTTCCATTATCTGATTGGCTTTGGCTGTATTTCCGGTAGATTTTAATGCCTGTGCGTATCGATAGTAATATTCAGGTTCTGCCTCGGTATTCATGGCAAATAATTCGCCATACCATTTGGCAGCTTGTTCAAATTGTGAATTGAAGTAAAAGGAGTTTCCCAACTTCTTAAACAGATCTTCAGATCGGTATCCTTTTTCGGCTACCCTTTCATACGTTTTTATTGCATCGATATAGGCATAGTTATCGTATTTTTTGTCTCCGGAAACAATTTTACCCTGTTGCGCAAAACTGTTAGATAAAAAAACACTTACTATGGTGGTGCAAAGGAGTATATATTTTTTCATGATAAAAAATTTTAGAAGAAACGAGGAGTTGTCATTTTACTATTTTTTCTAAAGAATTCATAGCGCAAGAAAATTTCATGTGAGCCTGAATTGTAATTGTTTAAGTTTGTGGTTTCACGGTCGTAACCATATCCTATGTACAAACCATCACTAACCTGAAACCCGGCCATAGCACTAAGCGAGGCGCTCCATCTGTAAGCAACACCTACCACAAATTTTTCGATAAACATAAAGTTGGCTGAAACGTCTACCTGAAGTGGTGCCCCCTGAACCATTTTAGTGAGTAAGGCGGGTTTGAATTTGATGTACTGGTATTTGTCCAGATCAAAAACATATCCTGCGATTAAATAATAATTGATTCTGTCTTTGTAAATCGCATAATCATTATCATCATACCGATTGGTTTCGATAAAATTTGGTACTGATAAACCAATGTAAGCCTTATCGGAGTGCCAATAGACCCCGGCTCCTACATTGGGCGAGAATTTATTGTTCAAGTCCTGAAACTGCGGATCACCCTGACTTTCCGGGTTTAATTTAGTAACATCGAGATTAAAAAAATTAGCAGAACCTTTAATCCCAAAAGAAAGTTTAAAATCTGCGGATGTTTGTATCGTATACGAAAGATCAGCGGAAAAAGTGTTTTCATTTATAGGTCCAATCTTGTCATTGACCAGCGAAACTCCAAGTCCCAGATTACTATTGTTTATTGGAGTATTTACAGAAAAAGTACTGGTTTCCGGTGCTCCGTCAAGTCCGACCCATTGGGTACGATATAAACCGAATATACTCAATGCTCCTCGCGAGCCCGCATATGCCGGATTGATATTTATGGTGTTGTACATGTATTGTGTAAACTGTGCATCTTGTTGTGCATAACTTACTATAGCGGTAAACACCAAAACGAAAGAAAATAGTTTTGTTTTCATAGTAGGTATATTATTTAAGTATTGTTATTGCCCTTTGAATCTTAAAAGATAAGTTCATTGAATTCTGGAATTTAGAACATGAATTTTTCAATTGAAAACCATCCTGATAACTGATCAAATATGTAATCAGGATGGTATCTGCTTATCTAGAAAGATATAAATATCCATCTTTTTTGTTCACTTTTATTGCACCATTTTCATCTACGGAGGTGTAATTAAGAATATAGAAGTAAGTTCCCGTTGGAAGGCCATCTGACTGGCTTATTGTTGTTCTTCCTCTTGAAACGCCATCAAAAGCATTGGTGGTATTGTTGTAGTTTTTAGTATCGAATACTAATACTCCCCAACGGTTGTATATTTCGACACTATTGTCAGGATAACAGCTAGTGGCGTCAATATTGTCGATAACAAATCGGTCGTTTATACCGTCGTTATTAGGAGAGAATGCGTTATGAACCAGTATTGTTCCGCAAGCCAAAACTTTGCAATCATCATTAACCGTAAGGTTTACCACTAAACTTCTTGGACAGGCTTCGTCTTTTATTTGATATTCAAATGAATAGTTACCAATCGGAAGCCCAAAAGTAGTTACAACACTTCCATTTAGCGCACCGGTATTATTGGTATCAATCCAGGTACCGGTTGTAGAAGTATTTCTAGGCAGCGGACCTAATAAACTAACCGTTGAAGTATCGGCATTACAGGCTTCTATTGCAAAAGGAGCTGTCGAAACAATTTCATGTATAACGGTTATGGTTTGCACGAGTATTGTTTTATTACCCGCACAATCGGATAAAGTGTATGTTCTTGTTAAGATATAAGGAGTGTTTCCACAGCCAGTGCCTCCATTATTAGAATCACTTACTGTTACCGTTACAGCCTGACTGCAATTATCTGCAGTATTGGTTACGACACTCGTATTCGCAACAGGAATATCCGCTATGTTTTGTAAAGTGACATCTGCTGGAATTGTTCCTGTTGGAGGAGTGGTATCCTTAACAGTAATTACCTGAGTAAAGGAAGTTGTGTTTCCGGAGCAATCGCTGGCAGTCCATTTTCGGGTTAGAATATAATTGGTACTACATTCATTTTCAATACTGTTTTTTGTTTCAGTATAAACTACCGGCACATTAGCATTACAATTGTCTGATACTGTTATATTAGCCGGTGCAGGAACTTTATCACATGATACTGTAATATTCGCCGGAAGGGCTCCATTAAAGACTGGTTTGCTGGTATCTTCGATCGTAATCACCTGAATGAAAGTATCTGTAATATTGTTGCAATTGTCTTTTGCTACCCAACTGTTTGTATAGGTTCCGGCATTTGCACAAGTAGGAGAGGGTACAAATTGTCCTGTAGTTTTCTCGATTGTCACATCGTTATCACAATTATCGGAAGCTACAGGTGCACTGGCTTGCGCAGTAGTTAAACCTGTCGTATCACTACATTGAATGGTTTTATTCAAACTTCCGGTTAGAGTCGTCCAGGTTGGTTTGGTAGTATCTTCGATAGTGATTACTTGTGTAAAAGTATCGGAAGTATTACCACAATTATCCTTAACGGTCCAAGTATTGGTATAGGTTCCGGAGTTTCCACAAGACTGAGAAGCTACAAACTGACCACTGGTTTTAACGATATTGGTCACATCGTTATCACAATTATCGGAAGCTACAGGTGCACTGGCTTGCGCAGTAGTTAAACCTGCCGTATCACTACATTGAATGGTTTTATTCAAACTTCCGATTAGAGTCGTCCAGGTTGGTTTGGTAGTATCTTCGATAGTGATCACTTGTGTAAAAGTATCGGAAGTATTACCGCAATTATCCTTAATAGTCCATGTATTGGTATAGGTTCCGGAGTTTCCACAAGACTGAGAAGCTACAAACTGACCGCTGGTTTTAACGATATTGGTCACATCGTTATCACAATTATCGGAAGCTACAGGTGCACTGGCT